>CAWFGW010000027.1:0-11726 GCA_963815495.1 uncultured Cytophagales bacterium | reverse complement strand
CAGCAGCCCGCCTTCGAGATGGGCGGCGAGAGAACGTCGGGAATCATCGGTCCATTTTGCTCGGTGACGACGGGCTGAATCCAGAAACTTCGGAAAAAGATGCCGGCCGGTTTCCAGTTCCTGCTCCTCACGCATCAACCCCTGTGAAAGACGCCAAGGAGGCCATCATGTGGAACGAACCCCGAAACCTCGTACTCGCCCTGTCCATGGGCACCATGCTCTCCGGTTGCTCGGTACAGGATCTCATCGATTTCCTGACCCAGATCGACCCGCCCACCCCGCCCATCGTCGAGCCCTGCGAGAGTGAGTTCGAGGAGTGTCTGGACGCCGGCATCGACGACGAGATCTGCAGCCGTTCGCTGGACGAGTGCCTCGGCATCGAGCCGCCTGGTCGATCAATGCGAGCTTCAGCTCGAGGACTGCCTCAACGGGTACGTCGACTACGGGGCGCCCGCGCTGGACGGACAGGCGGACCTCTGGAACCCGAACGAAGACGAGTGCTACGAGATGTACGAGGACTGCATCGAGCCTCCGCCCGTCGACCCCTGCGAAGAGCAGCTCGACGAGTGTCTCGACAACAGCGCCATCGTGCCGGACTACCAGCCGGGTCCCGATGAGCCCGCCATCCTGCCCGTCGATGAGGACTGCTGGGATCGAGTACGACGAGTGCACCGGAAACGAGCCACCGCCCCCGCCTCCCATCCACCCCTGTGACGAGCAGCTGGAGGAGTGCTTCGACGGCCAGGGCCATGACGGAGACCCCGTCCCGGGGCAGACCGAGCCGGGATTCCGAGCGCCGCCCGACGACGAGTGCTCGATCCATTACGACCAGTGCTGGGACGACCACATGCCGGTCGAGCCGCCGACGGATGAATGGTGCGCGAGGAGTTCGAGGAGTGCCTGGACAGCGGCGTCGACCCTCTCGAGTGCGAGCTCGGCTTCGACGCGTGCGCCGGATACGACGAGCCCGCCATCCTCCCCGTGCCCTGATGACCCGACCCCCCGCAACACTGGACGTCTCCGCGCTCTACCAGCGCCACGGCCGGGCCGTGCTGCGTCGAATCCGCGCTTCTACCCCGAGGAGGTCGCCATGGACGTACTGCAGGAGGTCTTCATCAAGGCCATCGAGCACGCCGGCACCTACCGCGGCGATGCTCCTCCGCTCCACTGGCTCTACGGCATGACCACCCGTCACTGCCTGCAGCGCCTGCGGGACGAACGTCGACGGTCCGACCTCCTCGATGAGGTCGGTGAGATCCCCTGGAGCTGTCCGGTCACCACGACGCCACCGAGGCCAGCGTCTTCCTCGGCCAGCTGTGGCAACGGTGGACGACGACCTCGCGCAGATCGGGGTCCACTACTACCTCGACGGCATGAGCCAGGCCGACATCGGCGAGCTCCTCGGCGTCACCGGACGCACCATCTCGAATCGAATCCTGACGCTGCAGCAGCTCGCGCGGAACGCCGCAGGAGGTGCCGCATGAGCCCCTTCCGACGTGACGGTCACCTGTCGGACCTGGCCCTCGACATCCACCTCGACGGGGGCTCCCTCGACGAGACCGACGCCCACCTCGCGGAGTGTGGACTGTGCCGCCAGCGCGTGACCGCTGCCGACGCGGTCGAGCTCCCCGCGCTGGAACTCCCCAGGATCCCGCTGGCCGCGAGTCTCGGCACCCCACCCGTGGCACCGGCGCCCGCGAATCGCTCCTGGATCTGGGGAGCGGTGGCGTTCGCTGCGGCTGCGCTGCTCGTCGCCGGAGTCGCTTCGCGCGGTACGGGCCTGGACGATGGCATCCGGGTCCGAGGGTCGGGGCTGTCGCTGCAGGTGTTCCGCGATGCGGGCGATCACAGCGAGCGGTTGCGCTCCGGCGACGAGATCTCGGCGGGAGATCGACTTGGATTCCGGGTACGGAACCGGCGCCCGGGACACCTGTTGGTCATCGGCATCGACGCGGCCGATTCGCGCTACGTCTGCTACCCTCAAGACCAGGGCGGTACCTCGATCGGGATCGATGCGTCTCCGACCCCCACGCCGCTTCCCGAGGCCATCCGAATGGACGCGACACCCGGTTCCGAACGTCTGGTCGCGGCCCTGTGCGATGCGCCCATCGAGATGTCCGAGCTCGTCGATGCGCTGGACGAGGGTCGGGAGCCGGAAGGATGCGTGCTGGACGAGATGTCGCTGGTGAAGCGGTGATCGCACTCGTCGCCGCAGCGTTCGCCGCGGACGTCCATCGGTACGCGATCGTCGTCGGCGCGAACGAGGGGCTGGAGAGGGATGAGTCCCTGGTGTTCGCCGAGGCGGATGCCGACCGGGTGGCCGAGGTCCTGGTCGACTACGGCGACGTCCGGTCCGAGGACGTGCTCCACCTGCGCAACGTGGATGCGGACCGGATGGTCAGTGCCATCGAGGACCTGGGCGCACGCATCGCACGGCGGGAGGATGCGGGGGAGACGCTGCTGTTCTTCTACTACTCGGGCCACGGAGACGAGCACGGGCTGCACACCAAGGGAACCGAGCTGCCGTTCCCCAGGCTGGTGGACGCCCTGGGTCGGTTGGCCGTGGACGTACAGGTGCTGGTGGTGGACGCCTGCCAGTCCGGCGAGCTGACGCGACTCAAGGGGGCCAGGCCTGCGGAGCCCTTCGACATCCAGGTGGACGACCGGCTGGACACCGAGGGGATGGCCATCATCACGAGCGGAAGCATCGGCGAGGATGCCCAGGAGTCCGACCGGCTGCAGGGAGGCGTGTTCACGCACCACTTCGTCGCGGGCCTCAAGGGCGCGGCCGATGCCTCGGGCGATCACCGGATCACGCTCAACGAGGCCTACCAGTACGGCTACGCGGAGACGGTCAAGTCCACCAGTCGCGCCCGCTTCGTCCAGCACCCCAAGGTGGGGATGCAGCTGTCGGGGAAGAACGATCTGGTGCTCACCCGCGTCGGCGACCCTGGACGCAATGCGATGTTCGCGCTGTCGGGCTCGGGGCAGTGGTGGGTCATGGAGGGGGGCGACGGCGGAGATCTGGTCGCCGAGGTGTCGGTCACCGACCAGGCTCTGCTGGCCGTGCGTCCCGGGGACTACCTGGTGCGCCATCGGGATCCCCACGGCATCCGCGAGTCCGAGCTCACGGTGGCCCGCGGGGAGACGACCCCATTGGCTGTGCGCTCGATGACCCTGATTCCGCCCGGGCAGAGCGTGCGCAAGGGGCTGGCCGTGCAGCGGGGGCCCGCCGTCGCGGTGCTGGTCGGTGGTGGAATCGTGGGGGCCACCTCTCCGGGCATCGGACTGGGGCCGGCGGGGTCGATCGGCGTGATGGCGGATCTCGAACCCCTGACGCTGATCACGCGGGTGACGGGCAGCTGGCATCAGTCCGACAATGCGCAGCTGACGCTCAGGCAGTCGCGGTTCGGCGCGGATCTGGCGGGTGTGAAGAAGATCGACCTGGGACCGACGGCCTTCGGGCTGGGCGTGCGGGTCGGGGGCGATGGGGTCCTGCAGTGGTTCGACACCCCCGGCGAAGCCCCACCACGCAGCGGGGCGACCGCGCGGATCGGTCCGGTGTTGTCCCTGGACGTGCCCATCGGACGGAATCTCGCCGTCATCGGCTTCGGCACTGACGTTCAGCTCTACGACAGATACGATGCGGCCACCGAGACCTCGGCCCTGGACACCGCCGTCGTTCCCACCCTGCAGCTGGAGCTCGCCCGCTATGTTCGCTAGGTCAGCCAGAGTCATCGAACCCTTCACCCTCGCGCTGATGCTGGCTCTCGCGGGCTGCGGTTCGCTGGCGGGCAAGGACTACAAGGGAGAGCCCCTGTTCCAGATCGAAGGGGTGGTGCAGTCGGACGCGGCGATGCAGCTGCGGGGCGAGGTGGGGGTCGCCCTGCTGTGGGCCAACGACACCGCCGTGGAACTGTCGACCCAGGCGGTGGTGGTCGAGACCCAGTTTCCAGCGCGGTACACGCTGAAGATCTACCAGGCGCCTCCAGAAGCCAGCAAGCTGCGGGTCGCGGGCGGTCAGGTCCTCGAGGCCAGCGTCGGGCAGATCCTGTTGTTCGAGGACCTGGACGGCAGCGGCACCTGGGACACCGAGACCGAGCCGCTGATCGGGGGCGCCTACAACGCGGCCGTGCTCTTCGTCCCGGGATCGGACCTGCCGTACGTTCCAGACCAGGCCGAGCCCGCTGTCGCACCTCCGTCCGGTACCGACGACGACCCCGATTTCGATCCCGAGGATCCCGAGGACCCCAGGGTCACCGAGCCCCCGGGGCCCCTGTGGACCCCCACCGGTGGGTTCCATCTGATCGAGGTCGCTCCGGGGCCGTTCTGCCAGTTGCCGTGGGAGGCCTGGATGCAGCGCGCGGACGAGACGGCTGCCACGCTGCACATCGGGTACTACGGAAACGTCGGAAGCGACTGGGATTGTGACGGGAATCCCGACTTCGACGACAGCATAGAATCCGGCTCCAACGATGCGGCGGGGGCTCCCGACAACTTCGGACCGGACGGGGAGCCCTGTCCACCGGAAGACATCCTGACGATGGAGTGCATGGGCATCCTGGAGGAGATCGGACAGCTGGGGGGGCTTCCTCCCGACGAGGCCCAGGACGTGCTGGGGTACCTGTTGGGATGGGTCGCCGACTATCCGCAGTGCATCGAGGAGTACTGTCCAGAGGTGGCCGCTGCGGTCGAGGAGCTCGGCGGGGGTCAGGCGGGTCCGTTCTGAACCCGGGGTCGGTCGGGAGCGTCCACCCAATCGGGCGTCCTGCTGTGGACGTTGTGCCGCGGCACGGTCGGCTGAATTGGGGGGCACAGGGGTGGTCGACTCCACCGGACGGGCTCTGAATCCGGCAGTCACCCGCGTTCGGCGTCTCGCGGAGCGGGTGTGACAGCGTCCCGTCGACTCACATGAACGACAGCGGCGGCTGCGACGTCGGCCTCGTAGACGAGGTCACCGGTGGACCACGGTCGGAACACGTCGGCGACGGCATTGCGAGTGTCGGGCCAGATGGTGGGGGTGCCCGGTCGGCCGAGTCTTCAGCAGGCTCGTCGCAGAGGGGCTCCGACAGGGCCATCGCCTCGGCATCGGATGCGGGCTGCAACAGTCCCGTCATCGGGTCGGGCTCGAGGGCATCGTCCCATCGAGTCGCGCTGTGTGTCCCGTCACGCGAGGTACGCGACGTTCACTGCAGCGTGACCAGCAGGTCGTAGGTCTCGCAGCCGGCGCTCCACCGGAACGCCGACATCGTCCAGGTCACGGTGCTGTTCGACGTGTTGGTCACGCCCAGGCTCGGGAAGCCCGACACGCGGTCCTGTCCATCGTAGAAGACAGTGCGGATCTGGCTGCTGTCGTCTTCGACCGTCAGGGTCTGGCCGGCCGGGACCTGGAACTCGAACCAGTCCACGTCTCCGCCGCCGAGCTTCAGACCGAACACGTTGCCAGCCAGCGGACGCGCTTGACCCTGGTGGTCGTTCGGCTCCTGCGCATCATCGTCACAGGACGCCGAGGAGTAGTCGATGTCGACGGTGTACAGCACGCACTGGGGCTCATCCTGGGTCGCGGTCTCGCCCACCACGTGTAGGTCTCGCTGGTGTTCCCGGGATTGCGGACGTGGGTCGACAGAAACCACGAGTCTTCGTGGATGAGGTCTCCATCCGCGGTGTACACCCGGCTCCGCCCGCTGTTGGAGTGGTCGACCGTCTCTTCGAAGTCGACGCGAGCGAACTCGCCTGCTGGGACGGTCACGGTGAACGCGTCGAGGTCCCCGTCGGTCAGGGTCCAGGTTCCAGATGGCCCGCCAGCGTACGGTCGAATCCGGGTCGTCGTTGTCTGCGGCCTCGTCGGTGCTGCAGTCGGCGCCCGCGGAAACGGTGGCTTGGACGTCGTAGTCGGAGCACTCGACCGTGGCACCCGAGTAGCTCCCGATCTGGAGGTAGATGTCGACGGGCTGGCTCGTGGGGTTGTAGTACCTGCTCGTCCGGATCGTGTCGGGGCCGGGGATGTCGTCGACGGCCGCTCCGCTGATCAGCAGGTTGTCATCGATGTCGACGAAAAGCGGGGAAAAGTCGGCATCGTCGGGCAGCCGGGTCTCGAACTCGATCACGCCCCAGGCCGGCACCTCCCAGACGAACCAGTCGTCGACATCCAGGGCATGGAACAGGTTCATCGTCTGACTGTCGTCGGTCACCCGTACGGCGGTGTCCTGGGTCGAGTTCGAGAAGCCGTGTTGATCGATACAGGTCGGTGTCTCGTACTCGATGTCCATCTCGTAGGAGATGCAGTCGTCGGGGCTGGCCTGGTAGTGGTAGACCCGGGCTTGCGCGGTCGCGGGAGCACCGGTCGTGTTGAGCCACTCGACGACCTCCAGGTCCCCGGTCGAGGCGGACGAGTCCACAGAGTCCGCTTCGCCTTCCACGAAGAGTCTCATGTCGACGTCGCTGATGTCGTGATCGAACTCGATGGTCCAGATCACTCGCTCGTCCGGCTGCACGGTGGTCGCCCACCAGTCCTCGCTCGATCCCGTGATGACCCAGGATCCACCGCCGGCGGGAGCGAGAGCACCTGAGGGCTCTGGTGTCGTTGGGCTCCTGGCTGTCGTCTGGGCAGTCGGCGTCCGCATCCGCATCGGCGTCGGCGTCCGCATCGGCGTCTGCGTCGGCGTCGGCGTCGGCGTCTGCATCGGCGTCGGCGTCCGCATCGGCGTCTGCGTCCGCATCGGCGTCTGCGTCTGCATCGGCGTCTGCGTCGCGTCTGCGTCGGCGTCCGCGTCCGCATCGGCGTCCGCGTCTGCATCGGCGTCGGCGTCGGCGTCTGCATCGGCGTCCGCGTCTGCATCGGCATCGGCATCCGCGTCCGCATCAGCGTCCGCGTCCGCGTCTGCGTCCGAGTCTGCATCTGCATCGGCGTCCGCGTCTGCGTCAGCATCCGCGTCGCCCTCCGCAGTGGGGGGCGCGGTCACTTCTGGGAAGCAGGCGAACAGCATCAGGAAGGGGGTCATCGGCGCCTCTCGGAGTCTGACCCTTGGACGCCATGGGAATCGCGAGCATGCTCCATGACTTTCGGCGCGTCGTACCCGCTCACCAGGTGCAGGGGCCGCCGCTTCACCTCCTCGTACACCCGTCCGACGTACTCTTCCGATGATGCCGAGGCAGACGAGCTTGCGCGCTGCCGATCAGCACGACGACCGCGATGAGCGACGTCCACCCGTGCAGACCCGTCCCCAGGAAGAGCTTCAGGGCGGCCGCTCGAACGAAGAGACAGGTCGCGAGCAGCGCCATCGCGAACCCGAGCGTGGTGGCCAGGCGCAGTGGGACCGTGCTGAAGCCGAACATCGCGTCCCGCAGCGAACGCCAGCATCTTCATCGGCGGGTACTGGTGCGCCCCTCGGTCCGGGGGTCGCGTTCGAAGGTCGGCCGATCTGCCGGAAGCCGACCCAGGCGACCATCCCCTGGACCGTACCGACCGCGCTCCGGCATCGTCGATGCGCAGCGCATCGACCGCCCGACGGCTCATCAACCGGAAGTCACCCGGAGTCGACCGGGATGTCGATGGGCGAGAGGCTGGCGAGCAGTCGGTAGAATGCCGCCGCCGTCCAGCGCTTGAAGCGTGACTCTGCGAGACGGGCCGACCGGACCCCGTAGACGACGTCCACGCCGTCTCGCCAGTGGGCGACCATGACGGAGAGGAGCTCGGGGTGGTGTTCCTGCAGATCGGCATCCATCACGATCACCGGCCTGCCCCCGAGCGTGGTCCATTCCAGCCGTGATGGCCGGCTGACGCCCGAAGTCGCGAGACAGCTGCAGGACCTCCGATGCGGGCGTCCATCGCTCTCAGGCGGCTCCATCTCCGGCACCGAGCCGTCCCGACTGCCATCGTCGACGAACAGCAGCTCCCAGGTCTCGGGCAGGGCATCGAGGACCGCCGTCAACCGCGTGACCAACGCGGCGAGACCGTCTCGCTCGTCGCGTACCGGCACGACGATCGACAGTTCGGGTGCGGAGGGTTGCAACACGCGAGGGATCAGGTCGTGGGAGTGTGGGCGCACGGGATAGCCTAGCGTACCTCGGAGGGGATCCATGAGCCCGTTGCACGAGAACATCTTCGACGGCCAGGGGCGTACCACCGATGTCTCCGGATCCGGTGTGCTCTGGTTGCACCTGGACCAGAAGGACCCCGCCGACAGACGGTGGCTGTACGAAGACAGCGGCATCGATTCGGTCCTCGCCGAGGCGCTGCTGGCGGACGACACCCGGCCCCGCAGCCTGGTCTCCGGAGACGGACTGTTCCTCATCCTGCGTGGCATCAACGTCGCCAACGAGGGGGACCCGGAGGACATGGTCGCGCTGCGCATGTGGCTCGAGGGGGACCGGTCTCACCATCCAGCGCCGCAAGCTGGTGGCGGTGTCGGACATCCTGGCGTCCTTCGGCAGCGGTGGGGGGCCCAAGGACACCGGTGAGTTCCTGATCGACATCCTCGACCGCATGCTGATCCGGATTGGCGAGCACGTCGAGGGCATCGAAGACCGCGCCGATGGTCTGGAGGATGCGGTCCTGAACGCGACCAGCCGCGAACTACGGACGGGGCTGTCCAATCTGCGCCGGGAGTCCATCGCACTGCGGCGCTACCTGGCGCCACAGCGCGAGACCATCGGCAGACTCCATGCGGAGCGGGTCACCTGGCTCAACGACGTCCATCGGGCGCATCTCCGCGAGACGGGAGACCGGGTCACCCGCTACCTCGAGACCCTGGACAGCAGCCGGGAGCGAGCCGCTGTGACCGCCGAGGAGCTCTCCAATCGCGTCGCCGAGCAGATGAACCAGACGATGTACATGCTGTCGATCGTCGCGGCGATCTTCCTGCCGCTGGGGCTGCTGACGGGGTTGCTGGGCATCAACGTCGGCGGCATGCCGGGTGTGGACAGCCCGATCGCGTTTTCGATGGTCACGGTGCTGCTCGTGGTGCTCGGGATCATGGAGTACCTGTGGTTCCGCAGCCGTCGGATGCTCTGAGAGAGTGTGATCGACCACCCCCCCCGTGAGGGCGATGTCGCGTCAGGAGGGCTCCGGTTTCGCCCGGTCGGCGTAGTTCATGTGGCTCTCTCGCTGGGTCGGGAAGATCACCTGTCCACCGTCCTCCAGCTTGCGGGCCTCGGCCAGGAGATGTGCGCGCAGGGCGACCAGGACGTCCCAGCCGATGCTCGCCGACGGAGAGCGGAAGCTCGGCCCGCAGGGTGACCGAATGCGGACTGTGGTCGACGATGATGAACTCCCGGTGGTCGTCGGCACGCTCCTCTCCATCGAGAAAGCTCTCGTACGCGTCCCGCAGGAGTTCCGGGTCGGCACGCGGGTCGAGCTCGAATCGGATCGAGCGGATGGTCTCCGGGGTGACCGATGACAGGTTCTCGAAGGTCTGTGAGGTCAGCTCGGTGACCGGGACGATCAGGCGTCGGTCGTCCCAGGTGCGCAGCTGCACGTAGGTGAAGTGGATCTTCTCGACGTAGCACAGGTAGCCGTCGAAGATCAGCTGGTCGCCCAGGCGAGCGTTCTTGGAGAACGCGATCTGCAGGCTGGCCATGATGTTCGACAGGACGGTCCGGCCCGCGAATCCCAGGACGATGCCGAGCACGCTGGCCGAGGCCACGAGCGACAGGCCGAGGTTGGCGAACAGGTTGGTCTGCGACAGCACGACGCCCAGGCCTGCGGTCATCCCGATGAGCAGGAGCATGCGGCGAAACGCGGACAGGTTGGTGTAGGTCTCGCGCGCATCGGCGTTCTCGACGTCGGACAGGTCATCGACCCCATCGGTGAGCGTCGCCTGGACGCCGGCATCGATGAGGCGAACCACGACCAGCGTGATGGCGACCATCAGGAGGGTGGCGATGGCAGGGTCGAAGACGACGTTGAAAGGGCCCGAGAAGGTGACGACCGTCGTGATGATCCAGAGCACCACCGTCGCTGCTGCCAGTGCGCCTGGAACCCGCAGTCCGTCCGCGAAGTCCCCGAGCGTGTCGTCCCGTCGGCGGAGACGTCCCAGGCCCCGGAAGACCAGCAGGGCGGCGCCGAGGGCGAGCAACAGCATCACGGGGATGGCGATGATCTCCCACCATTTCAGGCCCCAGAAAGCGCTGCCGCGTAGCGGATCGGGGATCCACAGCTCGAATGCGGTCGGCCCGTAGGCCTCGAACAAGGGGTCGATGTTGTCGACGGTCTGGCGCGAGAACCGCCAGACGGCGGGTCCGTCGGTGGGCTTGACGCGGTTGAGCCGGATGGCGTGGGGGACGCCGTCGATGTCGATGAGGGCGATGCGGATCGAGCGGCGTGGACTTCCCGCCATGGGGTTGTCCTTGGAGTCCGTCGGCATCCCGTCGGGCCGGTCCAGGAGCCGATCCCAGGGGTTCCAGACCCGACGGTCGAGGACGGCATCCAGCCGCTCGGCGAGCTCGATCGCCCGGTCCGGCAGGTCGCCACGGGGGATGTCCCGCAGGTCCAGCACATGGGCAGCATCCCCCGGCCGTCCGGAGCGGGCCGCCGCGACGAAGCTCTCCAGAGCGGACTGCGGGGTCTCGAGGTCCAGGGCGCGCGTCGGAGGGGCCAGTCCCTGGTCGGCGGTGGTGTCCAGCGAGAACCAACGATCGCTCGGGTCGGCCGCGAGGGCCGTGGGAAGGCAGCACAAGACCAGCAGCATTCGATCTCCAGTGGCGGAGAGTTAACGGAACCCGGTCTCACAGGAGGTCGCCCCATGCCAGCCACCCGCGCCCACATCCCCAGAATCCTCCTGGTGTTCGACTTCGATCGTACACTCGGCAGCGACAGCATCGACGCCATCGTGGCGGAATGGGGCACGTCGCGCGAGGAGTGGGAGAGCCGGTTCGTCGAGCCGCTCGGCGGTCGCTGGGACGGGATCCTCCGGCGAGGCTGGGCGCTCATCGAAGCCGGCCGAGCGCACGACGACCCCATCTCGGCCGACCTGCTCTCCCGGGCGGCCGCGCGCATCGAGCTGTACGACGAGGTGACGTCCCTGCCCGAACGTCTGCGGTCCATCGCACACGAGATCTCCGAGGACATCGAGCTCGAGTTCCACGTCCTGTCCTCCGGATACGCCGACCTGATCAGCGCGACAGCGATCGAGGACACGTGGGACCGGATCTGGGCGAGTACCTTCCACTACGATGACGACGGTCGTGCAGTCACGGTCAAGCGGCTGGTGTCGCATCCGGACAAGGCCCTGTACCTGGAGGCCCTCGGCAAGGGACTGGACCCGGACGGACGGGAGGGGGCGAATGGCCGGGGTCAGGCCGGACAGCATGTGGACGAGCACGACCGGCACGTGCCGTTCGACCAGATGGTCTATGTCGGCGATGGACAGTCCGACCTGCAGGCGTTCGGGTTCATCGAGAGCCATGGAGGGTTCGCGATCGCCGTCGACGACGACGATCACTTCGATGCCGAGGACGAACAGCAGCCCGACCAGCGCGTCGAGAACCTGGCGCGGCCGACCTACGCCGAGGGATCCGAGCTGTTCGAGAGCCTGGCCCACTGCGTGCGGATCTGCGCATCGCTGACGATGCTCCGGTCGCTCGGACGGGGCGAGTAGCCGAGCGGATACAGGTGCAACCGAGCCCAGGAGGACCCATGCCCCCGCGACCCCCACAGCTTCAGTGATCTGACTTCAGGGAACCACGCGCCATCTCCATCTGGAGCTCTCGGTGGACTTTGCCGCCCG
>CAWFGW010000026.1:0-19821 GCA_963815495.1 uncultured Cytophagales bacterium | reverse complement strand
TAGCTTCAAAACCCATAATTCCGAAAGCGGGAGGAAAACCATTTTTAATAAGTGTTCTGACCGCTCGTTTGGCTATCCATTGAGAATGCAAATTGTTTTTATCCCAAACATTTACAGTATCAACCACCAACTGTGGGTGATGCTTTGAAATATCGTTTAAGTGATTACCAACTGATTTTTTTACATAGAGGTCTTTATCTTCTTTCAAGGCTTCAATAATAGGAAGTGTTAACGCAGGATTTTTAATAAACGCATCAAACTTAAACGACCACGGTAATGAGGGGCGAGTTCCTTCAGAAGCTAATCGTCTTACATGATTGTTTTCATCGGAGACCCACGTATAGATTAAGGCCATGCTTCTTTCAAGATCCTGTTTGATAAAAGGTCTAATGGCAAATTCTGCAGTAGAAAATCGTGTCAAATAATGTAATGCACCCATTGATTCATCAAAATAGTCAGCACCGTATTGTTGTACAAAGTAGGGAAGTGAAATGCCTGGAAAGCCCGTAATTCTTGGACCTAACTCTTTAATGTAGTAGAGTTTGTCTAAATAAGTACCAGGCAAAAATTCGAAGAGCACATGTCCCACCTGCTTGACGCGGTCCATCAATTCGAGCTTTTCACTCGCATCAAACGCACACCTAAAATCTGTTACGTTAAGCTTCGGATAAACATCTTTAACATGCTGGGAGAGTTGACTGTAGAAACTAAAATTAAAAAACTGGTTTTTAAGTGGTTCCATTATGATTTAGGGTTATTGACGAGATGATGTTGAGTAATATAACTGCACCATGTTCAGCATCAAAAGAAGTTGAGCAGATAAATATTTTAATTTGAGGTTCTGTTTTGCAATTCAAGCAATAATAAGACTTTACATTATCAATTGTTGAAACTGATTCTGCCGCATCCCTCATAACACAATTTTCATTACTGCAATGTGGTAGTCCAGCGTTATGACCAATCTCGTGAACCGATAATTTTTGTAGCCGTGAATAGAAGGTGGATTTATCCTTATGCTTAATTCTGAAAGTAGAGATAACACAAGTAGGACCATTTAAAAAGCCTAAACCACAAATACCCCAGTCAGCGTATTTGGACGTAGGTTTTTTGATCTCCCCATGTTTTTTTCTTGTACAAGAAATTTGTTTTGGAGTAACACCTGTGGTATAATCTATAGAATCAGGTTGAATTTTTTTTAGATGATGTATTATAGAATCTGCACGATAGCGAGTTGATTTTACCATAGTAGTAAATCTATTAGGTACTGCTATGGGTTTAAACATCACTATTTGATGATGTGTCTCTCGTTTTAAAGCATGTTGTATTGAATCTAAAATTTCAGTGGGTACATTGCCCAATGGTTGTATTGCTATTTTATTTTCAGTTCGTGAACAAGCTATTATCGTACAACTGAAAATCAATATCCATCCATATAACCTCATAAGATGTATATCGAAGCTATATAAGCATATAGCCCTCCTAGAAAAAATCCTGCTACTACTTGCGCTAAGGTGTGTGCGCCTAAATAGAGACGAGCACTCATAACAACCCCACTGACAATAATTCCCACTATTAATGCAAAAATATATTCAATTCCGTAGAAACTAAATACTAACTTTAACAATACGCCAACGATTCCACCGACACCTAATGCATGCGCACTAATTTTCCAGTAAAGGGTGATGACACCAGCTACAATCATAAGCCCTGCCACAAGAAATAGCAGTTCTGAAATGCGAAAATCATTTAGTTTATTATCTCTGAAAATCATCATCCCGGCAGCCACGTATATTGCAGCGGTGTACAACAGCGGAAGCATTCGTTGGGTTCGAATAGGAATCATCATATCAGAAATGACCCCCATTTTTTTCATGAACACGAAAGAAACTACAGGCAAAATAAATGTAACGATAAACAAAACGCCCAAAAGCAATTTTGTAAGTATTGGGTTCGGAACGATGATTACTGGAAAATGCACCGTCAACAGATAAAACAAAAAAGTAGTCAGAAATAGTGGGTTCACTACATACGAAAGTATTTTTGAACCTATTTGCATTATAACTCTTTTCTTAGACGGGCTACTGGAATGTCCAACTGCTCACGATATTTTGCAACGGTACGTCTAGCAATATTGTATCCCATTTTTTTCAATTCCTTTTCTAACTTATCGTCTGAAAGGGGACGTTTTTTATCCTCCGCTTCAATTAAATCTTTCAGTTTCGATTTTACTTCTTTGCTACTTACATCTTCACCACTGTCTGTGGTTAAACTTTCAGAAAAGAAATACTTCAGTGGAAATACACCAAACTCTGTTTGAATAGCTTTGCTATTAGCCACACGAGAAACTGTGGAAATATCCATCGAAATTTCTTCAGCGATATCTTTTAAAATCATGGGACGTAAAGAGGCTTCATCACCTGTTATGAAAAACTCATGCTGGTGTTTCATAATTGCGGACATTGTTCTTAACAAAGTTTGCTGACGCTGTTTAATCGCATCAATAAACCACTTTGCTGAGTCGAGCTTCTGTTTAACAAAAGACACCGCCTCACGCATTTTTTTGTCTTTGTCCTTTGCTCTGTTGTACGTATCCATCATCTCCGTGTAGGATCTACTTACACGTAATTCAGGTGCATTTCTAGCATTCAGTGCTAGATGTAATTTGTCATTGTCATTCGTAAGAATAAAATCAGGAATTACATATTGCGCACGCGCACTGTTACCTTGAGAACTACCTGGCTTCGGATTTAACTTTGTGATTAACTCAATAGCCTCTTTTAAGTTCTCCTCATCAATATCCAGTTTCTTTAAAATTTTATCATAGTGTTTCTTGGTAAACTCTTCAAAACACTGATCTAAAATTTTGAGTGCTAAAATGACTATGATGTCTTCTTGAGGCTTACGCTCCAATTGAATCATTAAACATTCTTGAAGACTGCGAGCACCAATTCCAGGGGGGTCAAAGGATTGTATTTTGTATAATAACTCTTCTAATTCCTCAACTTCCGTTTCAATGTTTTGACCGAAAGCCAAATCATTAACGATTGCTTCTAAATCTCTTCGGATATAACCATCACTTTCAATGCTACCGACAAGTTGTTTTGCAATATTTTTTTTACGGTCGTCTAAGCGCAAAAAACCCACTTGATCCATGAGTGATTCAATGAAGCTCTCCTGACTAACAATTGGTGTTTCACGTTCTTCTTCATCGCCACCGCGGTCGCCAGCCATTTTATAACCACCGATATCATCGTGTGCGAGGTAGTCATCTAAGTTTAAATCTTCATCTTCTTTCTTAGCTTCTTCATCATTTTCGTTGCTATCAAAGTTTTCCTCTTCCTCTTGCCCTTCTTCTAAAGCAGGGTTGACTTCCATTTCCTCTTCTATTCGAGATTCCAACTCCATGGTTGGTACTTGCAACAATTTTATGAACTGAATCTGTTGTGGAGACAGCTTCTGTTGCATGTTCTGGGACAATCCTAACTTAATCATATATTTACTTGATACGAAAGCTACTTAAACTTTTGATAAAATAGGTAAATAGCGTTTTTTTGTAAAGTTATTTTATTAAAAACATATATCAAACTTGGAACGACTACGAATTAAATCTTTGCTAACCTCAAAACCAGTAGGCACGCAACAAACAGTAAACGGATGGGTCCGCACGAAAAGGGGCAGTAAAGCGGTGAATTTTATTGCTTTAAATGACGGCTCCACGGTCAATAATATTCAAGTGGTGGTCGAAGTAGATCAGTTTGACGAAGAAACTTTAAAAAAAGTTACTACTGGTGCGGCAATTCGTGTCACTGGAATTATTAATGAGTCGCAAGGAAGTGGTCAAGCAGTAGAACTACAAGCTGAAACAATTGTAGTGTTAGGCGAGGCCGATCCAGAGAAATACCCTATTCAGCCTAAAAAACATTCGTTGGAATTTTTAAGAGAAAACGCACACTTGAGAATGCGTACCAACACCTTTAGTGCTGTAATGCGTGTCCGTCATGCTTTAGCGTTTGCCGTTCATAGCTTTTTCAATCAAAAAGAATTTTACTATCTACACACCCCTATTGTTACTTCTTCCGATGCTGAAGGTGCGGGTGAAATGTTTCGCGTAACAACATTAGACGCAAAAAAACCACCGTTAAATGAAGCAGGTGAAGTTGATTATAAAGAAGATTTCTTTGGAAAAGCAGCTAACTTAACGGTTTCTGGACAGCTAGAAGGTGAGTTGGGTGCTATGGCTTTAGGTGCTGTTTATACATTTGGACCAACCTTTCGAGCTGAAAATTCAAACACCACTCGTCACTTAGCAGAGTTTTGGATGATTGAGCCTGAAGTGGCCTTTTTTGACATTCATGATGACATGAATCTGGCGGAAGAGTTTATCAAGAATGTGATTAACTATGCAGTAACCAACTGTGCAGATGACTTAGATTTTCTTCAAAAAAGAGAAGAAGAAGCTGAAAAAGGACTTCCAAACGATCAAAAAAGTGAGCTACCTCTGTTAGAGCGTTTAAAGCTAGTGCTTGATAATAGTTTTGAACGCATAACCTATACCGAAGCCATTGAAATTCTTAAAAACTCGAAACCATATAAAAAGAAAAAATTTCAATATGAGGTGGAATGGGGTGTAGATTTACAAAGTGAACATGAACGCTACTTGGTTGAAAAGCATTTTAAGAAACCCGTTATTATTACCAATTACCCCAAAGACATCAAAGCGTTTTATATGAAACAAAATGATGATGGTAAAACGGTGGCTGCAATGGACGTTTTATTCCCAGGCATTGGTGAAATTATAGGTGGTTCAGAAAGAGAGGCTAATTTGGAAAAACTGACCACCAGAATGAATGAAATGGGTGTGCCAACCGAGGAACTATGGTGGTACCTAGATACTCGTAAGTACGGAACAGCACCTCATGCAGGATTTGGTTTAGGTTTCGAACGATTAGTGCTTTTCGTTACTGGAATGACTAATATTAGGGATGTAATCCCTTTCCCGAGAACGCCTCAAAACTGTGAATTTTAGTAATCTTTAGACTAAGGAGCACTCAAATGTTAATAACTTTTACATTATCAAGGACTTTCGTATCTTTGGAGCCCTTATAAAAACACATGAGAGTACTTCTTAGTCTACTCATAATATTCTTTTCTCTGAGCTCACTTACTCTTCTAAACCAAAGTTTTGAGGAGGGTGAAACAGTATTATATGTTGCAAGAAGCGGTATGATGCATCATAACAAATATGCGATACTTGGAGATAAAAGACTCCTTAGCCAATTTAGAAATTTATGCCAAGTATGATGGAGAAATTGTACCAGTTAACATGGCATGGAATAGTAAAATTGACCCAGAAAAGTATATTCTCAACAGAGACTCCGTTTACTCCGATAAACAAACTTTTAAAGGAAGTATTGTAGATATAACAGTCTATGAAAAACATGCTCATGTTAGTTTGAAATCTTCTTTCATGGGTGGTTTTGAACTTGAGTTTATAAGGGTGAATAACTTACCTAATAAGTTCGAACATGTAAGAAATCATGCTTATATGTTCACGGGGAGAAATGCTATAGGCTATCAATTTAAATCGGAAGATGGTTACACCAGCTACGATGAATTTATGGAGGGTACGACCTTATACAAAGAGTGTGATAAACTTTCCTTTCATGATTTTGTTGCGAAATATGACTCCGTTCATAAAACGATTTATAAAGAAATTTATTCCATCCACGATTCGTTGAAGATTCAATCCACCGTTGAAGAAGAAGAGGAGATTGTAGAAGAATAATTGTTAGTCGATATGATTAACGATGTCACCAGCTAAAAATCTGCCTTTTTTGGTGTTTTTTTGTGCTTCATCTCCAGCCACACCGTGATTAAAAACAGCACTTTTTGCAGCGATGAGGGGGTCAAGTCCTTGGGCTAAATAAGAAAGCAATATTCCAGTTAGTACATCACCACTACCCGCAGTTGCCATCCCTGGGTTTCCTGTCGAATTAAAAAAAATATTTCCATCCGAATTACATACAGCAGTATGAGCTCCTTTTAAAATCATTATTACATGATAGTGCTGGCAAAAATCTTTGAGTAATTGCAGTCGTTCAAAATCATCTTTCCAATCTCCAACTAACCGCTTAAACTCGCCTGGGTGGGGTGTTAAAATACTGTTGATGGGTAGTTTCTTCAGAAGTTCTTTATGCTGGCTCAGTATATTTAAACCATCAGCATCTACTACCAAAGGCTTTTTCCAATTCGACAGCAAAATCTCAAATGCTGAGACTGATTGTGGATCTGTTCCTAAACCGGGACCAATTCCAAGTGCGGTGAAATTGTCCAGGGACTTAGGGACAGTTGAAAATAGTTCTTCATGTGTATCAACTGAAGCCATTGCCTCAGGCAAACCAATTTGCATAATTTGATAACCACATTTGGGAACATGTGTAGTCAATAACCCTACTCCTGATTTCATACAAGCCCTTGAGGCAAGTAACGCTGCGCCCATTTTACCATAACTTCCAGCGATCAATAAAGCATGACCAAAATTGCCTTTATGTGCATATTTTTTTGCTTTTTTATTGTATTCACTTACAGAAGTGGTGTAATAATAATTAGTCTTTGCCTCGGCAATAAATGCAGGAGACAAGCCAATGTCTAGCACTTTCCAATCACCAGTGAAACGCTCATTTTCCGGCAATAAAAAAGCTAACTTTGGTAGTTGAAAAGTAAGTGTGTAAGTAGGCTGAATAATTGCTGTCCCTTCACTTTTTTTATCTGCAAACAAACCTGAGGCAATATCAATAGCAATAATTTCTTTTTCAGATTTATTAATGTGGTCAATCAATTCAGCAGCTAAACCTTCAATTGGTCGGTTTAAACCTGACCCAAATAAGGCATCAATAACCACAGGTGTGTTTATTTCAGGAAGATCATCGGTAGATACAATCAATTCAAAAGGCTTAACGAGGGTTAAACGCTCTTGATTAATATGGTTGTCATCAGAATAGTTATCAGAGGTACTTAACAAGTAACAGGTAGTTCTATAGCCGTGTTTGTGTAGTAGGCGAGCAATGACTAAACCGTCACCACCATTGTTACCTTGTCCACAGAAGACCGTAAAAGTAGTATCCGCCTTATATTTATTGGAAAGCCAATTAAAAACAATGCGAGAAGCTCGCTCCATTAAATCCAGAGAGGAAATTGGTTCGTGTTGAATAGTATGAGCATCGAGTGCTCTAATTTGGTCAACCGATAAAATTTTTAATTGTGCCATTGGCTTAGCGGTCTATTTCACCTAACATAAAGTCGAGTGATCCCATTGTAGCTATCATGTCTGTCAACATCATGCCTTTTGATATTTCAGGTAAGATAGAAAGGTTTGAAAAACAACCTGAACGACATTTAACACGACTAGGTATGTCACTTTTTCCTGTAGTTCTAAAATAAAAACCAAGTTCACCTCTGGGGTTTTCGGCACGCACATAAAACTCCATTTCCTTCGGCATGATCTTTTTAGGAACCATCTCTTGTGGGTTAAAGTCTTTGGTACGTTTATGTTCTCCCGTTAACTTATCAAGGCATTGTTCAATGATGCTAATTGACTCCCAACATTCACGCACACGCACATGGTTTCGGTCCCAACAATCACCTACTGTACCCATTAAGCCTTCACCCACTGGAATGTTAAATTCTAACTCAGGATAAACAGAATAGGCATCCACTTTCCGTAAATCATACTTCAGACCAGAACCTCTTAACACAGGGCCAGTGCAACCATAGTTGATAGCTAAATCCAATGGAATTACTCCAACATTAGCTGTTCGATGGATGAAGATTGAGTTGGTTTCTAATAAGTCTTCTAGTTCCTTCAGTTTTGGTCGCAAGTATTTTGTGAACTCGTAACAACGTTCTTCAAAACCCACGGGTAAGTCATAATATAAACCGCCAATCCAGATGTAGTTATAAAGCATTCGTGCACCAGAAACCCATTCCAATAAACGCTGAATGTGCTCTCTATCACGGGTCATCCACAAGAATGGCGTAACAGCACCTAAATCAATCCCGTATGCACCTATACCTAAAAAGTGGGAAGCTATTCGATTTAATTCAGCGACTAGAACGCGGATATATTCTACTCGTTTGGGAATTTTATCCGTGATGCCTAACATTTTTTCCACGCCCATTGCATAAGCGTGCTCACAATTCATCGCAGCTAAATAATCAGTACGATCTACAAAAGGAATGATTTGATTAAAGGGGAGAGCTTCGGCATGTTTTTCAAAGCACCGGTGTAAATAGCCCAAATGTGGCACTACTTTTTTTACAATCTCACCATCCATTATCACTTCTAATCGCAATACACCATGTGTAGAAGGGTGCTGTGGACCGATGTTTACAATCATCTCACCCGATTTTAAATCTTCCTCTTTGAAGAAGTTTGGCTCCGAATTTTGGAGGTTTTCGGGTTTGAATTTGTATTGTACGGTTTGTGACATACGTTTCGGTCAGGTGTGTCTCAAGTTTGAGCTTAGGAAAAAAGAAAGAGTAACCATATGGGTTACTCTACTTCTTCAAAATCCACATATTCACCCCCTTTAAAGTCAGAGGATGATTTTTTGTTGTTGTTAGGACCTTTTTCAACACGAATTTCGCCTTCACGTTGTTGATGACGTGAAGGCCTTTGTTGAGATGAATTCCCCTGGTTATTGTCCGAACCACCTGCTACTGTACGGTAAAAGAAACCACCTACCTTTTTAATAAGGTAGTATACAATAACAAAGATTAATATCGTTCGAATCAAAGAACCCACTATCTACTCAAATATAAGTTTCGTTCGTTATATATTTTTTGGAAAAACTCGTCTTTCAAATCATCTATGAAGTAAATGGCTTCACCTGTTGATTTCATCTCTGGGCCTAATTCCTTATTCACGTTAGGGAATTTATGGAACGAGAATACAGGTATTTTTATTGCATATCCCTTCTTAACAGGTTTAAACTCAAAGTCAGTCACTTTCTTCTCACCCAACATGATTTTGGTAGCATAATTCACATAAGGCTCTTGATAAGCTTTTCCAATAAATGGAACAGTTCTAGAGGCTCTTGGGTTCGCTTCAATGATAAAAACCTCATCATTTTTTATAGCAAACTGAATATTAATTAAACCAACGGTTTCCAATGCGACCGCAATTTTTTTAGTATACTCCTCTATTTTAGTGATTACTAATGGTCCCATACTAAATGGAGGAAGCAAAGCATAAGAATCTCCTGAGTGGATTCCAGCAGGTTCAATATGCTCCATGATTCCTAATATGTACACATTTTCTCCGTCACAAATAGCATCGGCCTCTGCTTCAATAGCACCATCTAAAAAGCGGTCTAATAACACTTTGTTGCCTGGTATTTCTTTCAAGATATTGACAACATGTTCTTCTAGCTCCCGCTCATTGATCACAATTTTCATCCCTTGACCGCCTAATACATACGAAGGGCGAACTAACATAGGGAAACCAATTTCTTTGCAGATGCTAAGTGCTTCTTCTGCTGTTTCTATGGCTCCGTATGGAGGGAAAGGAATATCTAAGTCAACTAATAAATCGGAGAAACGACCTCTGTCTTCGGCTAAATCTAACGCAGCAAAGTTTGTCCCTATGATTTTGATACCATAACGCTCTAACTTTTCAGCTAATTTAAGAGCTGTTTGACCTCCCAATTGTACGATAACACCAACAGGTTTTTCATGTAAAATGATATCGTAAATGTGCTCCCAGAAAACAGGTTCAAAATAAAGTTTGTCCGCTGTATCAAAATCTGTAGAAACTGTTTCAGGATTACAGTTAATCATGATTGTCTCGTAACCACATTCTTTCGCAGCAATAACCCCATGCACACATGAGTAGTCAAATTCAATACCTTGACCAATTCGGTTAGGGCCAGAACCCAAAATAATTACTTTCTTTTTGTCTGATGAAACGGACTCGTTTTCACCATCAAACGTTGAATAATAGTAAGGTGTTTTCGCTTCAAACTCTGCGGCACAAGTATCCACTAATTTGAATACACGTTGAATCTTTTCATCGTGACGCTTTTGGAAAACTTCACTCTCTAAACATTTAATCAGGTGTGCGATTTGTCTATCCGCATACCCCTTCTGTTTCGCTGTTATTAATAACTGCGTTGGTAGATTGGAAATGCTAAACTTGGCTATCTCTCTTTCAAGCATCACCAATTCCTCGATTTGGTTTAAGAACCACGGATCGATTTTAGTGAGTTTATAAATGGTTTTGGTTGGAATACCTATAGCAAACGCATCACGAATATGAAATAAGCGATTCCATGATGGGTTGGCTAAACTATCAAGAATAGCATCCTGATTAGTTACTTCTTTGCCATCAGCACCTAGCCCATTTCGCTTAATTTCTAACGATTGACAGGCTTTTTGTAACGCTTCCTGGAAATTTCTTCCAATACCCATGGCTTCACCCACCGATTTCATTTGAAGCCCTAGTTTTTTATCGCATCCCTGGAATTTATCAAAATTCCAACGAGGCACTTTTACAATTACATAATCTAATGCTGGCTCAAAGTAAGCACTGGTAGTCTTAGTAATTTGGTTTTTTAATTCATCCAGATTATAACCGATAGCCAATTTAGCAGCAACTTTCGCGATTGGATAACCAGTCGCTTTTGAAGCTAATGCTGATGAACGAGATACACGAGGATTGATTTCGATTCCGATAATCTTTTCCTCTGCGTCATTACTTACAGAAAACTGCACGTTACAACCCCCAGCAAATGTGCCGATAGCATTCATCATTAAGATGGCGCTATCTCTTAGTTTTTGATAGGTAGTGTCCGATAAAGTTTGAGCCGGTGCCACAGTAATGGAGTCACCTGTATGAACGCCCATTGGGTCAAAATTTTCAATCGAACAGATAATAATAACATTCCCAATATTATCTCTTAATAGTTCGAGTTCATATTCTTTCCACCCTAAAATACTTTGCTCAATCAACACTTCGTGTGAAGGAGAGGCGTGTAAGCCGGCTGTTAGTGCTTTGTCGAACTCCTCTGGGGTATTAACAAAACCGCCACCATAACCACCTAATGTAAATGAAGGTCTAATTACTAATGGAAAGCCAATTTCCTGTGCAATCTTTTTACCTTGAAGGAAAGAAGTAGCTGTTTCACCGATACATACACCAATACCGATTTCAATCATTTTTTTTCTAAAAAGCTCACGGTCTTCAGTCATGTTGATAGAAGCGATGTCTACCCCAATGATTTTCACATCGTATTTTTCCCAGATGCCTTCTTTGTCGCAATCGATTGCCAGATTCAGCGCTGTTTGGCCACCCATGGTCGGGAGTACTGCGTCAATTTTATGCTTTTCTAAAATTTGGATGATGTATTTTTTCTCAAGAGGAAGCAAGTAGACGTTGTCTGCTGTCACTGGATCCGTCATGATAGTTGCTGGGTTCGAGTTAATTAGGGTTACTTCTATCCCCTCTTCTCTCAATGAGCGCGCTGCTTGTGTACCTGAATAATCAAACTCACACGCTTGTCCAATGATGATAGGACCACTTCCAATTATTAAAACGGATTTTATACTTTTATCTCTCGGCATTTTTCTCCTCTTTTTTTCTTGAATTTCAAAATCCCACAAAGATAGGTGTTGACCTTCTAATACCGAAGCTTAAATCGAGAGTTTTTGCACAATTAATTCACGTGTTTTGTATTGCGACTTAAAATCTTGTTAATATGCGTTACTAAAATTTATCAGAATATGAACAGTAAACTACTAACAATTATAATTATACTTTTTCCGTTTAATTTTTTGTTCGCACAAAAAATCAGTCAAGAGTTTGAAAAAATTTATGACAATCCAAAACATAAAATTAATATCGAAATCCTTAAAGGTTATCCATTTGACGAGGTTGAATGGAATCAAGAATCATATGAAGTAATACCAAGTCTTGAAGAGACTAAGAAATATTTAGAAACAACAATTGATTTCAACCAAGTTGAAAAAAGCAAGAAAAATTTCCTCATTGTTTTTTTTAAGAACCCAATATTAGATGTTTCCTATAGACTTAAACTGCAATTTTTGTCAAATAAGGTCTTATTACAATTTTATGACTTCGATTTCCATTCAAATAATAAGGATAGCTTGCCCACCTTAACTAGGTCCCAAGAATTAAAAATTGATGTTGCAAAAAAACTTATGATTGAAAAAATAAATTTTCCTGAGTGCTTTTTAACTGATACTGAAATGAATGAAATGCTATCAAGTGTACCCTTAAATTCATTTGTATACAAATTGATTGACTATAATTTGGATTCTCTTAAAAATCAATGTTGTACATACAGCGTACTGGATAGTAACAATAATTTTGTCCAAGGTTGTGGTGAAGGTAAAGAGTTAAAAAAATCTGATTTTCAATTATTTATGAACGATATTTCTCAAATTGGAGCACTTCAACGCAAAGATTTTTTTGGCTGCCCTTTCTCTTCAGAGAATGGAATTCTTGTTTATAATAATCAAAATGAAATAATTTGGGTAGCAGAGATTTGTTATAGTACTAACCAAGTTTGTCTAATGAATTTAGTAAATGAAGAAAAATTATGGTATAAACTAACGCCTTTAAGCAACTTTAAAAGTGAATTGCTTGCGCCAGAATATAGCGGTAGTTCCTGTTCAAAGAGAATTAAACTTGAAGATTATGATTTTTCAGAGGAACAACGGCTTAATTATAAAACACATAAGTATAAATAAATCATAAAGCATCAACCAAAGCCCTCATCTCAACACATACTTCATTAATGTTTTCTTTTGAAATATGACTTGAAGGGACTGGTTCACCTATTTTCAACGTAATAGTTCCAGGGGTAAGATGGACTCGTTCTTTTGGCCAAACAGCTCTCGCACCAGTGATTTTTATCGGAACAATTTCTACACCCGATTCTGCTGCTAATAAAAAGGTACCCTTTTTGAACCGACCTATCGAACCGTCTTCAGTTCTGGTTCCTTCAGGAAAAGTGATCACACTTTTTCCTTTACTAATTAGTTTACCTGCTTTTTTTAGACTTTCTACTGCTTTTGAGCTATTTCTTTCAATAAAAATCATACCCATCATCGCCATGTATTGACCTATAAAAGGAAACTTTCTAAGTTCTTCTTTGGCTACGAAATGAATGTTAGTGGGTAGCCCATTAAAAATTACCGGGATATCGATGTATGATTGATGGTTAGAAATAAACACATAAAATTTCTTTGGGTCAATATTTTCTTTTCCCTCTACTTTTAGTTTTACACCAGCTAACCACAGAATAGTGGGTGACCACCATGTTCGAGCCCAACTTAGAGGACCTTTGCTGCTACCACTTACTATTCTGTAAATTACAGCAGAGGTAATCGCTATAATAGTTACCAGTGAAATAAAGAAGAAACGTATTACTGAAATCATTTTTTCAATTCAAACCACCAAATTTACTATCTATTTCTCTTTTTCAGCTATAAAAACAAGGTATTTCCACAACCCTTTTTTCAAGCCTAAATATTGGTTTATTGCAGCTTGTGTATTTTTAATTGTGATTTCATTACCGTATTGTTTACCAAAAAGTTTTAAAAGTTTGCGATAATAGTGTGCTGCTAAGCCAAAATAATAGAGTCTACGGGCAGAAGGCATCACTAAACTAGTGGCATCTTTTATTTCTATCCCCACAAAACCTTGGCGATTTATTGATTCTTCAAATTCTCCATCCACTCCTAGCCGTTCAACTGCATAGCCTTCTTCCCAACGTCTCATAATTTGCTCATCTCGACCATTCAGTTGCTGGTTTAACCTAAATCCATCAGCCACAATTAATTTACCTCCTGGTTTTAAAACACGGTAAGCTTCTTTAATGAAGTCACTTTTATCTACTACATAACAGACACTCTCTATTGCCCAAACGACATCAAATGAATGATCTTCAAAAGGCGTATCACAATAGTCGGCAACAACGAACGCAGTGGTTTCATCTACAGCATGTTCTTTTGCTTTGACTTGAGCTTTTGCAATTTGATGGGGCACAATGCTGATACCGGTAGCTTTACATTGGTAATTTTTGCTCAAGTAAATCGCACTGCCGCCAATTCCACAGCCGGCATCCAATACATGATGATGAGGTTTAATACCTGCCCAACCGGCCATCATATCGTTTTGATGAAGTAATGCTTGTCGAATAGAAGTGATTCCTTTTCCCCAAAAACCACAATGAAATGCCATACTATGGTCCAGATCCCACACATCTTTATAAGAAATCTCCGCCTTTTCATAATAGTCAATAATGCGGTTATGGTACTCGGTTTTATTCATAAGGCTCAAAGTTTAAAAAAAATGAAATGAAACGGACTATTACGATATATAATTACAAAAATTTTAAATATTTGTTATAATATTGAATGTAATCGAAATAATAACATATTTTATTACAAATCTCTTTGTGTAAAGACTAAAACGTTATAGATTTGTCAAAGTAATCAAGAGGAATACTACAGAAGTTTGAAACTTTACATACTGTAAGATGGCGAAATTGGCAGACGCGCCCTCCTATCTCGAGGGTGGTGGTTTTAGGATAAATTCCGATACTCGGAACTAACTACATCGTGAGTGGTTCGACTCCCTCTCTTACAGCTTTAAAAATCAAGACCCATACTGTAGGGTGGCGAAATTGGCAGACGCGCCCTCCTATCTCGAGGGTGGTGAGTACAGAATAAATCCCTTGGGGCTAACTGCACCGTGAATGGTTCGACTCCTTCCCCTACAGCACCGAAACCCCTTAATATAATCATTTAGGGGTTTTTTGTTTTAACAGAATGATCTTTATTCATTTTTAAGCCATAAATGCTCCCTACTATACCGCCCATAATATGACCAAATTGCGAAATTTGGTCTTCAAACAATCCCATATAAACTTCCTTCCCAACATAGAGAAGAAAAATTATTATAAAGGTAAGGGGTAGCTTCCCACGCTGTCTATTGGTGATGGAAATCAGAATAATTAAGGTGAAAACGATGCCGCTTGCCCCTATAATTCCTGTAGAGAATAGAAATATATTTAGAACTCCTGTAGTAATAATGGTGAGCAACATAACTTCAGTTAGCTTTCGTGCTCCATATTTTTCCTCCAATATAGGTCCCAGTAATAAAATAAAGGTGAGATTCCCAATGAGATGAGTGAAATCCGCATGGTTAAAGGGGTAAAGAAAGAAGCCGAAATAATTGGGGAGATAATCAAAGTGAAAAGTGCCACCCAATGAAGTAAAAGGGTCTAACAGACCATAGGTGTTAGGTGATCTCGTTACAAAATTAATGATTGAGATGACGGCTGCTACCAATGAAAAATTTAAAATTACCGGACTATTATAACTGATTCGCATATTTATTTACCAATAATCTTAAATTCTACCCTTCTGTTTTTTGCTCTATTCTCATCAGAATCATTGGGTACAAGAGGTTTTGTTTCGCCAAAGCCCCGGGCTACTAACCGTTTTTTATCAATATCCCTGATGACAAGATAGTTGATAATTGCTTCTGCTCTTTTTTGAGATAACAACAGGTTTAAGTCTGCTGAACCCAGGTTGTCAGTATGGCCGGAAATTTCAGCTATGATATTGGGGTATTCAGTTAAAAAATTTACTAGGGAAATTAATTCGGGTTCGCTCGAAGGTTCTAATTCATCAACACCACTTTTAAAATGAATTTTGCTTAAGACAAGGACTTCTCCTAGTACGATTAATTTTAATTTATTCGGGATCTCTAAAGAATCGCGCTTACCGGTATTAAATTTTAATGTTTTGTTATAGAAGCCTGTTCGTTTAATGGAGATAGCAAAATGCGTATTTTTTGGTAGATAGGCTATAAATGAAGTGCTGTCCTTATTGTAGGAGATTTCATGGTGGAGGTCTGTGGTATCATCTAAGTTTTTGAAGCGGATTTCCGTGTCCATCGAATTTATCTCAAGTTCAGGGTCCAATAGTGTGAGTTCTACTATGGTTAAATTGGAATCAAGCTTTGGTTTTTTGATTGCAGGTTGAGGCAAATCCTTCCGCATTTTCAAATCGGGAGAATAACTTAATACTTCCTCTTTCGGTTGCTTGTCAAAGTTAAAAAGTTTCCATTTTCTGGGCTTGACGGCTATGTTATAAGACAAAAAAAGCTCAAAGCTAGAGGTTGGTCTTAACGAGTTTTTATTTGCATGAAAATCATAGCTTATACCTACAGAAAAATTTTCTTGTTTAACTTCTGCTGCTACAATAATGTCGTGTTGGAAACGGCTGAATAGTCCTCCCCCCACATAGCTTGTGTTTCCATAACCTCGTTGACTCATCGTATTTATTTTGTAGTAAAAATTTGAACCTACTACTGTGAGCGCGCTAGTGTTTTGACGTTGATAAAGAAAACCTGGGAGGATTTTAAAATAATTTGTTTCTACAAGTACTCCACCTCCTGATATACTTAATCGTGAGGGGTAACTTTCTTTAGCACTAAACCCATATTTTGATTGTCCTATGTTGTATAAAGACGCACTGATATACCAATTTTCTTTTTCTCGATTTTTATTAGAAAATCGAATTCCTGCATCAAGAGTAAACATGGAAGCATCCACATTTTTAAACGCTTCACCTAAATCACTTCCCGATTGATAAGCCCCGTTTTGATATTGACTACCGCTGGTTAATCCTTCCGTTGATAAAGAGCTCCACGTATTCCCTGCTCTCAACCCAAACGATAAATCATAGTATTGCGATAAGGCTGTTTTATAATTGACTGTTCCTTTAATTAAATTTTTTTTGTAAATCCCGCCCAACCCTGAAGCATCACTGGCATACTCTAAAGCCACAGCTCCAAATTGAGAATTATTATTCAACTGCTCTTTTATTAAAGGATAAACAAAGTGACCTGCATAAGTTCGATACGAATTTAGGGCTTCAGGCCATTGGTTGCGGTATTGAACACCTGCTTGCAAATAATTAATGGAGGCTGGCTTCGCGACATCAAATTGAGTGGGCGTTTTCCAGTGTTGTGAATAATTAATGTCTTGAGCATAAGCACTAAAATAAAACCAGGTGATTATATATAAACAAACCTTTTTCACTTATATAAAATCAGGGTGCCATTGTTATTACCTTCTATGGTGACTTTTTTTCCACTTTCAAAAAAACCAGCTATCACCCATAAATAGGTACCGGCTGGTTGTTCTTTATTTCCGGTGGTGCCGTCCCAACCTACTTCAGTAATTTCATTTAAATCATTGCTCTGGTAAACTATTTCAGCCCATCGATCGTATACGCGTAATTCTAAGGATAAAAAACCTTCTCCATATACTTTAAATACATCGTTTTCACCATCATTATTTGGACTAAACATGTTCGGAACAAATACATTTTCCCAAACAGCAAGGGAATCCTGGGCAATAGTCTTGTGGAAGAAAAAAAGTAGACTGAAAATAAAAACAAACTTTCTCATAGCTTAACAAGAGAAAATAAAGATAAGAAATTACTATAACTATAAATGAACTTGAAATGCTGGTATTCTACACATTAATTAACGTGTCTTTTTTTCTCATTTTACCAGCAGACACCTTAAACATTAACTTAAAGCGTCTGCAAAAGTAAGCGGTATCTTTGTAGCCGACTTCTTTACCAATTTCTCGCACACTTTTTTTGGTCGTTCGAAGTAAAAAGACTGCTCGCTCCATGCGTTGGTATTCAATGTAATCTTGTGGATTGATGCCTGTCAGCATCTTAAAATATTGGCCCACATAATCCTCTGAAACGTTGGCTACGTTAGAAAGTGTTTTATTCGATAAATCCTCATTTAAGTTTTCTCGGATGTAAGAGAAAATATCGAGTAATCGAGGGTCTTTAAAGTACGTGGCGTTGGTGTTTATTTGTTCTTTAAAAAGACCTTTATCAAGAACGTAACGAATTAATTCGACTACTAACCGTTCGGTATCTAAGGTAACTACTCGTTCTTTGCCTATTAAAGAAGAATCACTTTCTTCAATAATCTCATTGATTAAATTAGCCATTATTTTCCATTGCTCAATTTTAAAAGCAGGAATGTCTAACGACTGAAAAAAGTTAACTGAATTAAACACTTTTGCTTCAAAAGAAATTAAACTGAAGTTGTCTTTACCTGAAGTTGTTGACGTTTGATGAAAAAATTTATCTAATCCAGCATTACCCGTTGCTTTTGCTTCTTCGTCTGAACCAAAGGTAATGCTAGTAGTCCTACCACTTGGAATAAATAAAATGTCACCTTTAGCTAATGGGGTTTTCTCTTCACCGAAAGAAATACCTCCTTTGTTCACCAGCATCATGGTGTTGTCTACATCATAAAAATCACTTACGCCTACTGTACGCAACACTTCAATGTGCCTTGATTTGATGAACTTAACACCAATTGCTTCAATGATTTTATTATAGTCTTCCATAATTAGACAGCCTGAGTAGGCTATTTAAATTGTGTATTGTGGCGTGAATAAATCCTACCACAGACTATCAAAAGTAGAAAAACAAAACATTGGACACAATTTAAATTGTGTCCAATGTTGGATGATTTTATTTCAAAATTTCTCGAGAGATTACAATCTGTTGAATTTCTGAAGTTCCCTCATAAATTTGAGTGATTTTTGCGTCTCTCATCATGCGTTCTACATGATATTCTTTTACAAAACCATAACCACCATGTATTTGTACTGCCTCAACACTTACATCCATCGCTACTTTTGAAGCGTGATACTTTGCCATCGCACTTTCTTTTTCATAAGGTAACCCTTGATCTTTTAAATATGCGGCTTGCAGACAAAGTAACTTTGCCGTTTCAATTTGTGTAGCCATGTCTGCTAACTTAAACCGAATAGCTTGATGTTCGCAAATCGGTTTGCCAAATGTTTTCCGTTCTTTTGAATAAGCCAAAGCCAACTCATACGCTCCCATCGCAATGCCCAACGCTTGTGAAGCGATTCCTAACCGACCACCATTTAATATTTTCATGGCAAACTTAAATCCGAAGCCATCTTCACCAATACGGTTTTCTTTGGGCACTTTCACATCGTTAAAAAGTAATGTGTGCGTGTCACTTGCACGAATGCCTAGCTTGTTTTCTTTTGTTCCTACTAAAAAACCATCCCAACCTTTTTCAACGATGAATGCGTTAATTCCCTTGTGACCCAATTCAGGGTGTGTTTGAGCAAACACAATGACATAAGAAGACGTGTTTCCATTCGTAATCCAGTTTTTGGTACCGTTTAACAAATAGTGGTCTTCTTTTTCAACCGCTGTGGTACGTTGAGCAGTGGCATCAGAACCTGCTTCTGGCTCACTCAAAGCAAAAGCCCCTATTTTTTGACCAGAGGCTAGGGGTTTTAAATATTTTTCTTTTTGTGCTTCTGTGCCATATAACTCAAGACCCCAACAAACCAATGAATTGTTTACTGACATAATTACCCCTGCGGATGCATCTACTTTGCAAATTTCTGACATCGCTAACACATAAGAGATGCTATCCATACCGCTCCCGTTGTATTTTGGGTCAACCATCATTCCTAAAAATCCCAACTCGGCCATTTTTTTAACTTGTTCAGTGGGGAATTTTTGAAGTTCGTCACGTTCAATTACGCCAGGAAAAAGTTCTGTTTGGGCAAAGTCACGAGCGGCCAATTGCACAGCGATTTGTTCTTCGGTTAATTGAAAATTCATATTAATAATAGTTTAGGGTTATGCTCTTTGTAGCTTACGTAGATTATAGAAAAATGTTAGGCGCGCATACCTTTTTGT
>CAWFGW010000025.1:0-110149 GCA_963815495.1 uncultured Cytophagales bacterium | reverse complement strand
TGAAAGCTATCTTAATGAATCAATGCTAACAGGTGAGTCAAAACCTGTAAAGAAAGGGGTTGATAATAAGTTGATAGGTGGATCAATAAACGGTAACGGATCGCTCAATGCAAAAGTCTTGCATACTGGGAAAGATAGTTATTTAAATAAGGTTATTAAGTTGGTAGAGGAGGCACAAAAGTCCAAATCAAAAATGCAAAACCTTTCAGATAAGGCTGCAAAATGGTTGACCTATATTGCTTTGGCTATTGGTTTTGGAACATTGGCTGCTTGGCTTATTGCTGGTTTTTCATTTGTTTTTGCGTTAGAGCGGATGGTTACTGTTATGGTAATTGCTTGTCCACATGCTTTAGGGTTGGCCATTCCACTAGTTGTAGCTATTTCTACAGCCATTTCTGCTCAAAATGGATTACTTATACGCAACCGTACAGCTTTTGAAAATTCACGTAAAATATCAGCATTGGTATTTGATAAAACAGGCACATTGACCAAAGGAGATTTTGGTGTTACACGCTACGACTCTTTTAATGAAAAGTATACTAAGGATGAAGTATTGCGATTAGCCAGTGCTTTGGAGCAAAGTTCAGAGCATCCAATAGCTCTTGGTGTTATCAAAAAAATCAAGGAGCTAAAAACGGATATTCCAAATGCTGAAAACTTCAATGCCATCACAGGTAAAGGCGTTGAAGCGGAAGTAGAAGGAAAGGATGTGAAAGTAGTTAGTCCAGGCTACTTAAAAGACAAGTCAATCGACATTCCGGATAATGCCTATGGTAGTGCAGCTGAAACTGTAGTGTTTGTAATGATCAATGAAATACTGGTTGGATTTATTGCCTTATCAGATGAAATACGACCTGAATCAAAAGAAGCCATAAGACGCTTCAAAGAGAATGGTATAAAAGTGATGATGGCCACCGGTGATAATGAAGTGGTAGCAAAAGCCGTCAGCAATGAATTAGGTTTAGATGGCTATTACTCCGAAGTTTTACCTCACCAAAAGGTGGAGATTGTAAAAGAGTTACAAAGCAAAGGAGAGTTCGTAGCCATGACAGGTGATGGTGTAAACGATGCTCCTGCACTGGCTCAGGCAGATGTAGGTATTGCAGTAGGATCAGGGACAGATGTTGCCGCTGAAACAGCTGATATTATTTTAGTCAATAGTAATCCGCAGGATATTCTTAACCTCATACTATTTGGAAAAGCCACTTACAAAAAAATGATACAAAACCTGGTATGGGCTACGGCTTACAATGTGATTGCTATTCCTTTGGCTGCAGGAGTATTATATTCAGCTGGTTTTGTTTTAGGCCCAGCAGTAGGAGCTGTATTTATGAGTTTAAGTACTGTGATAGTTGCCATTAATGCACAACTACTTAAGAAACAGATTAAACAGTAGAATTGGAGGGTGCCCGCAAAATATTTAACCTGCTCAATTTACTGGTTTCACTTTCAGTGATTGGGACATTGGTATGGTGGCACGGTTATGAGTATCAGCCTCATTACTTGCACCCTCATTTATTTTATCTGTATATCTGTCTTGGATTTTATCTACTCCAGTTTGTGTTTAGAAGTAAGTTTTCTGGCAATGTTAGGGAATATTTTAATAGAAACAGGCTGGAGTTTTTCTTTTTCTCCTTTCTGATTACAGAGTTATTAATGAGTGGACTGGTAGAGTTCTCAATAATTCGTTGGCTGCTGTCGTTTACTGGGATTGAGAACCATAATCATGTTTTTATGCTTTTCTTGCATATTCTTTTATTGTTCATCGTTGGTATTGAGTTAGGTAAAGCAACAACCAGAAGTACAGTATGGAAGCTATCTCCTCCAATACTCTTCATTCTTTCATTTTTAGTACTCATTGTTATTGGGAGTTCCCTGTTGATGTTACCTGAAATGACCAATAAACATAGGATAACATTTATAGATGCATTATTTACTTCTATAAGTGCAAATTGTGTGACTGGATTGATTGTAGTAGACACCGCAACCTACTTTACCCTAAAAGGAAAAATACTCATATTGCTACTCATTCAATTAGGAGGCTTAAATATAATAGCATTTGCCACCTACTTTATCAGTTTCTTAAGAAGAAAAATAGAGGGTAAAATGAATGTAGCAACTGTAAAGGAATTGCTACACACGGAAGACCTGGATAACACAAAGAATATGGTAAAAATGGTTGTGCTAACAACATTTACTATAGAGTTGATTGGCACTATGGTGATCTATTTGCAATGGGGTGCTGAAGTGAATTTTGTAAGCAATACAGAGAAACTGTTTTATTCAGTATTTCATGCTGTATCAGCATTTAATAATGCTGGATTCACATTATTTACGGATGGATTCACTAATAATAGAGTTCAGGGTGTGTTTCCAATTCACATGACCATTGCTGTTTTGATTGTGCTGGGTGGTTTAGGGTTTACGACAATACAAGATACCCTACGAATGAGCGAATTCAGAAAAACAGGGTATGCGTGGCACATGCAAAGTAAGATTGCCTTGGTTAGTTCTGCAATACTAATCCTGATAGGGACGGGTTTCTTTTATATTGCAGAAAGAGATAATTCGATGGGCAGTCAGAATAGTTCAGAACAGATTATGACTGCCCTTTTTCAATCTATAACTACCCGAACAGCAGGCTTTAATACAGTAGAATTTGGAAGTCTTACAACAGTAGTGTTGATTTTTTCAATGTTCTTTATGTTTGTAGGAGCTTCGTCAGGTTCTACGGGTGGGGGAATCAAGACATCTACCTTTTCGGTTCTTTTAACTGCTCTTTGGAAAAGAAAAGATAAAAAGGACAATTATGGCACATCTTTTATAACAATTCCTCTTGTAAAAAAGGCTGTTTCAATACTATTATATTCCATAGCAGTTATTACCATTGGGACCATTATTTTAGTCATTGTTGAACCGGATAAGTTTTTTGTAGATGTACTTTTTGAGGAAATATCCGCGTTTGGCACAGTAGGGCTTTCTACGGGGATCACTCCTGAACTTTCTCATATAGGTAAAACCGTAATTATGCTTAGTATGATTATTGGAAGACTTGGACCCCTGACACTCGCATACGCACTAGTCAAATCAACTGCTGTAATAAAAGGGGAGAAGGAGACCGATATCATCATAGGGTGATTAAGTGAAATGAGCAAAATAAAGATTAAAATCCATATGTAAACGATAATTCAAATGTATATAAATAGACAGAACCAAAATATGTTCTGTAGTTGATCATTTTTAAAATCTGGAACAACCTAAGACCTAACTGTATTTATTTACCCTTACACTAAGCTGACCAGTGAACTACGAATTAGAAATTCTTGAGACACTTATTTTTTGTGATATACCACCTTCAAAATTCCAGACTGATTCTTTTGATTCAAAGAAATTTGGGTACTGGAAATCCATTGCACAAACAGAAACAGAACGAATCAAAAGAGCTTTTATCAAGGAAGTGTTCAGTCTCAAAAAAGAAAAGCACATTGAAATATACATTCAGCAGCACCAGAGGGAATTGATCAGATTAACGGATCATTTGTTGGGATATATCTCTGAAGAAGAAAAACTGAAGGTCTATGAGATCAATGAAAACCCAAGTCTCACTAACCTCTACAAATCTGTATATGTTGGCCTGGAAGAATTGATTGCCTATATCGAAAAGCACTTCTCGAAGTACTTTAATCAGGAAACTAAAATACCCGATAGCTATGACATCATAGCCGTTCGTGATATCAAAGAAAAATTACACACGGTAGAAAATTCCTTTAAAGCTAAAGAACTGCATAAGAGATTATTGTTTTTAGTATTACTTCCACTAAAACGGTACATAAAAGGGAAGTACGCTGATGACATCTCTTTTCGAAGATTAATTTATCTCAAAAACTTACTCAAAGAACTGTCAGAGTGGTCTCAATCTGATCTTGAAAAAGATGACCTTAACCAGAAGGTAATCTGTGCCATGGTGTACCTCAACTACAATTCGTATAAATTTTTCACACTCTGTACAGAACACATCAAGGCTCAATATCAACAGGAAGATACGCTGTGTGGACAGATTGAAAAGCTTGCGTGGTATTACAAAAACATCAATCAGGCACAAGAAAAACCAGGATTTGCTTATAAGCCCAAGTACAAATCATTGAAAGAGAGCATTATTGAATGGATAGACGAGGAAATGAGCTTCCTCGAGAAACGACAACAGCTAACGCTAAATATTGCCGTTAAACCTAGTGAGGGCCTGCCCGATGATTTTAAACTGAATACTAAATTATCGGTCCCCCAGTTGGCTTACCTGACTAAAATATTCATCGAAAGCGGTGTGTTACAGAATCGGAACCAAAGGGAAGTCTTAAAGTTTCTGGCTCAGTTTGTAAGGACCAAAAAAGCAGAGAATATTTCAGCAGAAAGTTTAAGAAGCAAGTTTTACAATGTGGAAGAGAATACGAAAGAAACTGTAAAAGACGTATTAATTGGATTATTGAATCATATAAGAAGAGGATAATATTTAAGTATTTGCTAAAATAATGAACTAAGTAATTACGCTCTTCGTTTACAGGACAAAACGAAGTGATATGAAGAATGAGAACACCTGCATCAGAGTCTATGCCGACCAGCAACAAATTGCATCTTGTAAGGAAGAATTGCAGGAAAATGCTCAAGCTATTGAGCGTATTAGCGGAATTCTTGCCTTGGCAGGTAATGAAGTGAGACTAAAAATCCTCTATATGCTGAGCAGGGAAAATGAACTTTGCCCTTGTGACCTCTCGGATATTCTCGAAATGAGTATGCCTGCCGTATCCCAACATCTCAGAAAGATGAAAGATGCCAGAGTCATTATTTCAAGAAGAGCCGGGCAAACTATGTTTTATTCATTAGAAAATGAAGCCTCGATATTCTTAACACCAATCTTTGAACAAATCACCAAAAATGAAATAGTATGAACAAGGGAAACAACAGACCCGCCAAAAAGTCAGTCAGGCTTGTCGGAGCGGGTGTGCTTTCTGCAGTAGCAGCATCGCTTTGTTGCATCACCCCTGTATTGGCACTTATTTCAGGGGCATCAGGAGTAGCTTCCGCTTTTTCTTGGATGGAACCGGCAAGACCTTATCTTATTGGGATTACCGTTTTGGTCTTGGGATTTGCTTGGTATCAGAAACTGAAACCACGATCAGCAGAGGAAATCCAATGTGATTGTGAATCTGCCCGATCCGCAGGCGGGGAAGATGACCTGCCTGCTGGCAAGGCCAGAAAGAAGCCTTTTATGCAGACCAAAACATTTTTGGGAATTGTGACCGTGTTTGCAGCCTTGATGCTCGCCTTTCCACATTATGCACATATTTTCTACGCTTCAAACAGCAACAAAGAAGAGGTAATCGTCAATGTTACTGACATTCAAACGGTAACCTTTGATGTTAAAGGAATGACTTGTAATGGTTGTGCTTCGCACGTTGAAAATGAAGTGAACAAATTAACCGGGATATTGGAGGTGTCTGCCTCGTATGAAGAAGGAAGTGCAAAAGTGAAATATGACAATACAAAAACCTCATCCGAAGAAATAGAACAAACGATCAACTCCACGGGATACAAGGTTGCACGAGAATCTAAAGACTAATAATATGGAAAGAGAAATAATATCAGAATCAATTATTACTTGTCCGAATTGCGGACACCAAAAAGAAGAAACCATGCCTACTGATGCATGCCAGTACTTCTATGAATGCGAAAACTGTCATCAGGTAATCAAACCAAAAGCGGGAGACTGTTGTGTGTATTGCAGTTATGGAACAGTAAAATGTCCGTCTATTCAGGAAAGAAATAATTGCTGTTAAGTTCAGAGTTGCTACATCAATCCTCTACCAAATCATCAAGCCCATGCCTTGATGAATAAGAAAGTACTCTACTAACATTTTGAATTAAACAAGGGTAGCTTTTGCAAAACCTCAAATAGCCTGCCTACTGAAAATGAAAAGTGTATTTTAACGTTTAATGACTTCCTTCATTTGAAAAATCAAGTTATACTTTCCAGCCAAAAAATTTTCTTTTACTTCTTCAAGCGAGTTGAACAGGTCAGAATGAACATATCCTGAGTGGCAAACAAACTTGATATTAAGCGGCTCAAGGCTTGAGTATTCTATGATATCACCACTTTTGAGTAATAAATAGCCCTGACCTTCCACTTCAAAAAATAAAGCATAGCCCTTTGCTGTATTTGATTTATGCTCTAGGATAGTGACTATATCACCTGAAATCATTTTTGGTCTCATATAGCTGAATATTAATAACCTAAACCTTAATCTTCTATCAGTTCATCGAGCTCATTATAAGTTAAAAACGAAAGGTATTCCGCCAACATGCGATAACCGAATAAAGGATGCTCAAGAAGAATATCTATTGGTAATTCCAGCATTTGAGAAAGCGTGGTAAAATGATTTACCCTTGCCATGTTTTTAAACTCAACACTTAAGTCAAGGCTTTCTATAGGCATTTGTAATTGCTTTATGGCGGTACTCATTCTTCCTCCTCTTTTATTCCCACTGCCACAAAAAAGTAGCGTGGGTCATCAATCACCGGTATCAGAGGTACCGCCAAGCACCCACCACACACAATAAACTGAGCCCACGCATAACGTGAGCAATCAGCATATTTTCTGAGTGTGGTTTGAAAATTGGCGGTTTTCTGAAACCCTAGAAAATAGCTTTCGCTATAGTATTTTAATTCAATATGTCTTTTTCTAATCCAAAGGTAATGATTTGAGACCAGCGTATCCAGAATTATATTTTAAAACTCCCGGTATAGAATTTCTTTAAACTTTTTTATTGCTGATTATCAATTAGTTGAAAGGGGTCCTGTAACCCCTGTGACTGTTTTATGATTGTCTGGTTGGCGTGCTTTGTCACCATACTAAACAAAATCAAAAATTATGGCAACAGAGATTATTACTACAGACGACCTTAGAGAATTTAAACTGGAACTGCTCGATGAGTTCAAAAAATTATTGAAAGAACATTCCGGTCAGCCAACTAAGAAATGGCTCAAATCCCCGGAAGTCAGAAAAATACTGGACATCTCACCAGGCACTCTTCAAAACCTCCGCATCAATGGCACACTTCCCTTTACGAAGATTGGAGGTGTGATCTATTATGACTATCAGGATATACATAAAATGCTTACTGAAAACAGAGTTCAAAACAACTATTGAAGAGATGCCAGTCAATGAACTTCATCAAACATTATCTGGAAGTTATGAACAAGATCACTATGGATGACAGGCTTCACGCTACGCATGTAAGCCTGTACATCTCCCTATTTACCCTATGGAATTTGAACCGCTTTGACAACCCGATATCCATCAATCGGGAGGAGGTCATGAAGATCAGTAAAATAGGTTCTAAGCATACCTATCACAAGTGTCTCAAACAACTTCATGAATACGGGTATTTGAAGTATGTGCCTTCTCACAATCCGCTTCGAGGAAGCCATGTACACATGTTCAATTTCAGTACAAGTAATGAACAAGCTATGCACCACACCAGTGATAAAAAAGGTACAAGCAGTGAACAAGCACTGCACCCTTCATTAAACTATATAAACAGTACAAACAATGAAAAGAGCTTAAACAGCCGCAAGCAAAAAAGTGATGATAAAAATTTTTCTTCTGAAACGGATATAGAAAAAAAGTTGAAGACGCGAACAGCTGATGAAATCCCCCTGCAGAACGGGAAAAATGTTCCGCCCGGATCGGACAAAAAAGTCCCTCCGGAGGAATCGGCAGTAATGCATTTTTTCAAATCTGAAAACTATCCGGAAAAGGAAGCTAGAAAGTTTTACAACTACTTCCGGTCTGTCGGCTGGAAAGTAGGTAAAAACAAACCTATGGAAGACTGGGAAGCAGCAGCCCACAACTGGATGCTAAACACCGAGACATATGCCCAGGCAAAAGATCAGGCAAGCCAGCCTGGCCAACTTCAAACCAATCAAAACAAAGACTATGGGGAACCGCTCTAGATCTTCACAACCACGTCACCCCGGGCTTGATCCGGGGTCTCCCGATTTGGAACACCAAAGTAAAATCATCCAATTCGACAAATGCCTCGAATTCCTCGAAAAAGCAGGCAAAGCCTACATCAGTCCAAAATTCAGGATATGGAAAGAAGATCACCTGATCCTATTTAAACTACTGGTTTACTTCTATCAGGATAAACCCAATGCAGAAAAATACAACATCGATCTCCACAAAGGCATTTTACTCACTGGTCCAGTCGGTTGTGGTAAAACCTCGCTGATGACCCTGTTTCGGTTTATGCTGGCACCAAAAGAACAATACATCATGAAATCCACCAGAGACATTACTTTAGAATTTATACAGGACGGTTATACCGTGATCAACAAATACTCAAAAGCATCCTTCCACCACAAAGGTGGAGAGCTGACATCAAAAACCTACTGCTTCGATGACCTGGGAGTAGAGTCCAACATCAAATATTATGGCAATGAAACCAATGTAATGGCCGAAATTCTCCTCAGTAGGTATGATATGTTCATCAGCCAGCACATGCTCACCCACGCCACCACCAATCTTTCCGCCAGCGAAATAGAAGAACAATACGGTAACCGGGTCCGGAGCAGGTTGAGGCAGATGATGAATGTGATTGCCTTTGATGGGGATGTGGAGGATAAGAGAGTTTGACTATCATGATAATGATTACGCATCTCAATTTTAAAGATGAACTATCAATTACTTTGTTTGCGTTTCTCTACGTTTTTCGTAGATTTACGCAAATGGTTAATGACTTTAAACATCAGAATCTTGAATCTTTCATCAATGTCCTCAGGGCAAAAGGAAGGTATTCCTTTTCAAGAGAGGAAGCCAAAGAAAACCTGGAGCTTTCTGAAAAAGCATTAAACCAGACCTTATTTAGATATTCTACAAAGGCAAAGATAGCCAAAGTCCGTTCCGGATTCTATGCCATTATACCTCCTGAATACTCACAACGAGGAATGCTACCAGCCAACCTCTTTATTGATGATTTGATGAAATCATTGGGTAGAGACTATTATGTAGCTTTTTTTCTGCAGCTGCTTACTACGGTGCAGCACACCAACAACCGATGACCTTTTATGTCATCACACAAAAACCGGCACTCAGAAACTTGAAGAGTGACAAACTGAGCTTGAATTTCTATGTCAAAAAAGAATGGAGCCCCGATGACATTATCCAGAAAAAATCAGATGCGGGATACATTAAAGTTTCAAGCCCTGAACTCACCGCATTTGATTTGATGACCTATGATTTTAGCCTGGGAAGAGTATTTACAGTGTTGGAAGAATTGGTAGAAGAAATGAAACCTGACAAACTCTTAGTAGCTGCTGAAAGGTTCCCAACGGCTACCATTCAACGATTAGGTTATTTACTGGAAAAAGAACTCGATCAGCAGCATTTAGCAACACCCTTAAAAGAACTAACGAAGAATAGATCTCTATCCAAAATACTTCTGATGAAAGGTGAGCCAGATTTAGGAGAGATGGATAAGGATTGGAAAGTAATTGTAAATATCGACATAGAAAGCGACTTATGATTCCCAAACGATACATAGATGAATGGAAGTTTACAGCTCCATGGCCAATAAACGAACAAGTAGAGCAAGACCTGATCATCTGTAGAGCATTGGTAACACTTTTCTCTGATGAATTCCTTAGCGAAAATCTGGCATTTCGTGGAGGTACTGCATTGCACAAACTCTATCTAACTCCAGCCCCGAGATACTCAGAAGATATTGACCTGGTCCAGATCAAGGAAGGGCCCATCAAACCTATTTTAAAACGAATAAATGAAGTCATTACCTTCTTTGAAGAAGCAAGAGTAGTCAAGGTCAAAGCAAATAATAACACACTCTTGTACCGCTTCAATTCAGAATATTCACCAGATATTCGACTAAGGCTAAAAATCGAGATCAATTGCCGGGAGCATTTTAATCTACTCGGCTGGAATTCCTTTCCATTTTCTGTAGAGAGCGAATGGTTTACCGGAAAATGCGACATAACCACTTACCACCTGGACGAGCTTCTGGGAACCAAGCTCCGGGCATTATACCAACGCAAGAAAGGCAGAGATCTATTCGATCTCTATTATGCCAACCAACACGCAAAGCTGGATTTTGACAGGATTATTCACTGTTACAATGAATACATGAAATTCGTGGTGGGCAAGCCACCCACTCAAAAAGAATTCCTCCTCAACATGGAGCAAAAGAAAAAGTCAGCACAGTTTTCGGGAGACATGCAAGGGCTTCTAAGTCCTAATTTGGAATACAACCAGGAGGAGGCTTTTGAGTGGTTAATTGAAGGTTTGGCTGAAAAATTATAATATAGATCAGAGTGGAAAAGGTTGTAAAGGATCTCATTAGTGACATATTATCTTACAAAGCTCTCAACCAAGGTATGCTTACTGTTGCAGAGGTGTGTTCGCACAATGCGAATGGAGTTACCAGCAATAGGGACATTAATACTATTCTTCTCTCAAAAAATCATGTTAGACTAATAAAGCCTTCCCACATTAATGTTCCAGTAAAAACTAAAAACACCAGAAGTGGAAACTCGAAATTCTATCTGTACCTCTCTGATCAAAAAGGGCTTAATGAAGTTGATCCTTTAGCCATATCTTGGAGTCAGAATAATCATATCACTTTACAACCCAGTATTCTATACTTAGAATTCTACAGACTTACCTCCCGTATTGATAGTTCAAAAATCTATTGGGATGATCTTTCAAGGCCTTTTAAAACAGTAGTTGAAAATTCGCCCAAGGCACACTATCAATACCCTTCCTATGATGTCCATGGATATGTAAGAATGCATCGGGATTATCTCGAAGATTATGCTGTCAAAAGGAATAAAGTGGTGGTTCAAATTTTTCAGGAAATCCGCTGGGTACATGTATCCAAAGACTTAGAGCCATTACTTTCAGAAGGGTATTACATTTTTGAAAATGAGAACTTAGAAGTAAGGCTGTCTAGACATGACTCTGAGAAAGATCAAGCACGATTAGAAGTCAATGGCTACCGTGTTTTGATTGATCCTAAAAAACTAAGGAAGAAAAAATCAGACTCGATAGGTGATATTTGGCCAGGTATTGATCAAGGAGTCAATTACTACGGTATGCACTTCAAACCGGATATCCAATATGTTTACGTTCTGGATGAGGTTTTGAAAAAATATGAAGATCGTGATGACATTTTTGAGGTTGATATTGAGTATGGTTCTGTTCATTATGGCAACCAATGGGCAGTTACTCATTGCAAAAGAGAGGGAAGAAATGCTATCCAAGTCGACCTTAAAAAACTTTACGAGGGAACACCTTACGAGGAAATCCAGCACTGGAAAAGTTTTGCAATTCTTAAGGGGGAAGTAGATTATACAGACACTAGCATCGCTGAAAAGAGTCAAAGACTTATAATGAAATACATGCTTTTTGCTCGTGTGCTTTCTGAATTGTTGAACAGAATAATGCCGTTTGATATTTATCCGGAATCACTGGTTTCTTTTGAGCAATCTTCTTTAGATAATTATACCATTTATGACCTAGAAGTTGTGAAGCCTGTAACACATCATGTCAACTATAATCATTTTTCTCGATATGATTTTCTCATAAGATGTAAAAATCTAGCCAAAGTTATTAATGAGGGTTTTGATGGTGGTAGAAAGATATTAAGAAAAACCATCAAGTCACTTAACTTACAAGAAATTGCAAAATCAGAATGGGGAAGCTTAAAAATGCTTGACTTGATATTAAACTATTTAAAAGTTTCTCATGATGAATTCTTGCACCCTATAGATGATAATGAAACAATTGTTCAAATACTTAGTGAAAAGGGATTGATACAATTAATTCCAGTCGTATTTGCTCTAAATGATCTTAGGCAATTAGACGCTCATAGAAAGAATAATTCTGATGAGTTGTTTAAATCTAATCTTGATAGGTTTGACATTCATGTAAATTCTATTGGGAATAATTATTCTAAAGCTATAAATGTTGTTTATGACAAACTGATAGATACTTTTATTGATCTCAATATGGGAATTATCCATTGGTATAATTTTAAGTAAATATAGTCCACCCCTCATTCACTTCCCTCCAGTCGGCTCATTTCGTTCGTCCCTCTCTCCATTCACCCACTTCCGGTCAACCCGCAGCAAGAGTAGCCCGTTATTGCGTTCCGTTACTCTCCGCTCCATACCGTGCCACACTTGCTTTTTCCCACCGCACCCCAACACGCAGGAAAAGCGGTGTTCGTCTTTCGCCCTCGGCAAAGCATCATGCCAGGCCATCACAGCCTATTTTCTGAAAGGGTTGTTTGTTTAAAGGTCAGAAAATAAGCTATGCTGCCCTTCGGGTGGCTATCGCCAGCCTGTCATGCTGCTTGCAGCTCGGTTGTCATCCTCACGGCAGCCTACTCTGTCTTTTTAGCACTGCCAGTCGTTCCTTTGTGGCAAAGCTAAAAATCCACCGGCTGCCAGTGTTTTTGCTCGCCTGCGGGTCGCTGCGGGCTGCGGGCTGTCATGATTTTTGCAACAACGCTAAGGTATCCCAACACATCGGCAATCGCTTATACCTGCCAATGCTCAAAAGCAAAAAATCACGCCAGCCCTTGTGTAGTTCCGTTCCATTCCGGGCTTTTGTTGAAATGCAAAATACAAAAGCCCTGCATTCCACTTCACACATACCCAGGCCTTCATCCGCAAAGCGGAATTCCCGGCCAGGCACCTTTGCTCCACTCGCAGGACGGCTCGCGAAGCTTGTCTGTCGGGCTGCAACCCGCTCCGTTGCACTCCGCTCATTGCATCCGCCAGCCAGCCGTTTTTGGTTTTCCTGCGTTCTCGCACTAAATTCAATCACACAGTTAACAACTATCACAATTATGAATTGCAGAACTAGGAAACGAAAAGAAGAATTTTGTAATCAGTATTACATTCAACCAGTCAACTACATCAAACTTCTAAATGGCCAAAATAAAGAGGGGTGTTGTGGGCCACTGGACGATAAATACTACACGTTTTCATATAAACCTAAAGGTGATTATGACGCTCAGGCAAAGTATTTTTTTGTAGGTACACATTGTGCTAACGAATTCCTGGATATCATTAATCATGATTCACTTCCCCTTTTTAATCCAATGACTCTTGATCAAAGTTCAAATACAGGTGGTGGTGGTAATTCTTCTGGTTCAGGTATTAACATGCAAAGAATACACCCCTTTAATCAAGAATTGCTAACGGCTATCAATATGCTCTGTATTACCTGGGATATTATTCCAGAGTCTGGTCTTGAAAGCATAATTACCTTTACTCGCAAAAAGTCTGATCAGCCCAATTACAAGGGTGTTGAATGGTTCAATAAAATGGTTGCAAAGGATAGCAAAGAAAGATCTCTCAGAATAATGATTGACGAGTTAAGAAAAACTAATGACCTTAAAGAAATGAGGTTTGAGTTATTGAACCGGCATCTCAATGATATTGAAGTTAATAATCATATCGGTTGAATAACCCGAAACAAAAACAAAGAGTGCAGCTAAGTTAGGCGGGCCCCTCAAGGCCAACCCTGACCAGAACTGTCAAGGTCAAGCCCTTCGGGTTTTTGAAAAAATCTCCTCCGCCAATTGGCGGAAGTATTTTTCCAAAAAACCTTGACTGCTCTGGCTATGCCCGCCTGACCAAAGGCTTTCTCTTTTCTTTTTTTCCTTTTTTCTTTTCTCTTTTGAAATGTGTGCGAAGCGGAGCGAGCTAAACTTTAAATGCTCGTACTATGCACAATTTCCAAATCAAAACTTACAAGGATGGACTGACCACCATAAAGCCTCACTTTTTCATGCTTTCCAGAGGAAGCAATTCGGGGAAACCATTGGAAAACCCATGTCCAAATTGTTTCATGATAACAACCGAGACAATGGAAGAAAGGAATTTCTATTTCTGGCTGGCTTATGGATTATGGCAGGCTCAGGGGTTTTATCCTCACCTAATTGGTTCGGCTATTCCCTTTTTAAGAATTGGTGATGCCAAAGCAGTCTTGTTGGCAGGGGCTAGTAAGGCTTTGAAAGACAGAACCAAATATTTGAAATCGTTGGCCTTGCTTCAGGACTTTGAGAAGAAAAGTAAGATTTTGGAAAAACAAGTGGAGCTCGTAAAGCGGGTCAAAAGAGCGATTATGTTTCGAATACTTCTGGAATGAAAAAAGGCTCCGTGAATCACGGAACCTTTTTTGGACACAGTAACCGACTTTCGGATCGGTATCAACCGGGCTTTTCCGGCCGATTTCTTTTGCTCAGAGCCTTGATCAGCCATTTTAGTATGATGGACACCGTAAAGCTGACCAAAGCTCCCACAGCCGCTAATACTGATGTGTGAACTAGGTCTCCGGTACTGATATTGGCCAATATGGTCAACAAAGTACCGCCAGCCGTACCGGCTTTAGTACCTGTGTCGCTAATCAGGCTAGCCATCGTTCTTTGACGTTTTGACCTCCTGGCCATCTTCTACAGTCACTTGACTAACTGCGGTCAACACACTGCCACCTACGGCCAGATAACCACCCAGACTAACCAATGCAGCTGGTAAGCTGACAGGAGCAGCAAGTAAAGCACCACCTGCAGCAGCCAGCCCAAGACCAATAGTGCGTAATACTTTGAAAAACTTTGGAGTTGGGGCTTTCGCCCTTTGAATGATATTCATATTGCTATTTTCTTTAATCGTGATAAAAACTTTCTCTTGTTGACCTATCGCTCCAAAAACGAACTTCTCAAGCATCTTTGTCGCATACCGGGACTCAATGCCTTTACCCGGACCATTAAGCTTCGATACAGGAGCAATGCAGCCCTTCAGTTCCTTCAGGGCATTGTTGGCAGGGTGGAAAAGAATCCATGATCTACCAGGAACATCTTTCGCCTGAATGTGCCAGCCTCTCGTTTCTGTATATCGCTTTACAAGCTCATACCTACCTTCAGAGATGCATGAGATATTTCGTTGATTGTGAAGCCAGGGGAGCTCAATGGTATAGCCAACAGACTGACCGTTGATCCAGAGCTCCCCATTAGTGCCATTGGGATGATATGTCCTTTTCAGGATGAAATCCATTAAGCACCTCCATCCACAGCTACCAGAGACAATGCATTGTAAGCCCCATTTTTTAATGGATAGAAGTTCCCGTTCACTTCTTGGTAGAACTCAATGCCAAATACCAGGAACAAGGGAGAAACACTCCCTGCAGGTAAGGCATTGGTTAGATTAACGGCTGCTTCTGTCTGTGGTCCTATCTCGATCTCTCCACTCTCAGCTGTTACCAGGTTGAAAGTATCCTCCTCAAAATTGATTTCAGCACCGGCAGAAACCAGTTTCATGTGCGTAGCACCTTGCGGTGCAGCAATGGTGTTTTGAGGAATGAAATCCGGAACGTTTACCACAGCCTCACCAGAAGCCCTGTCGATACTTACATCAAAAGGAGCATATACCGTAGCACCTAAACGGCCACTGATATTAAACTCGAATCCTTGAAGCATTTCCAGCTCTCCATCGAGAACGTTTCGTTCCCCTCTGGCATTGGTAGCATCAGCTTTGATGACCTTTACCATCTCCTTAGTCAATCGAGAAGTAACACGGCCGTCTGAAGTCCTCAGGAGCAAGGGACGAAAAGCTGTTCGCAATGTTCTACCAGCAGCACCGGCACGCCCGAACTCAGCCCCATTTTCACGTGTACGTTGAAAGGCCGGATCATTCTGGATCCGCTCTTTATCCACCCCACCTTTTTCTCTGGCCAGGTAGCCATCTTTGGTTTTGTAGAAGGACAGGTCCCCGACCTTGCCTTTCAGTTTAATAATTCCTGCTTGTCTTGCCATAATTAAAATTGTTTGATGAAGTCACCAAAGTATGAGGCGTAGACAAAGGAGACAAAAAGTGACTTCCGGCTATGGTCGTCCTGTCTGAACTGTCAGAAAATGTCCATCAGTTTGGTATGGTTTCCGTATATTAAAGCCATATATAAAGTATAGATAGAGTATGAGTCATGCGTTTAAACAGAAGTTGCATATACCCTAAAGATGTGCAGCGGATTACAGGCAAAAGCGAGCGATCAGGAAGGAGGCTCCTTCGGAAGATAAAAGAAGAGCTGGGCAAACAAGATCACCAGTTTATCACAATAGATGAATTCGCTTCATACACAGGTATTTGTCCTGACCTGGTCCGCAAATACATCACCGGTTGACTCAAATTTGAGGGTTCCAATCGAAGATTTTACTGCCTCAAAACCATAAAATTTGACTGTTTTTGCGTATATTTATAGAAAGAAAATAGTTCTTTGCAATCATGTTGACCCGCATTTGAGGCACATATAAAAGCAATGGGAATCAATAAAAATGTACCCCATTCGGTGCCCCATAGTTGAATTGATTAGTCTAACTAATTGGTATATAAGACATTAGAGGTGGTGGTTATAATCCTGCCGCCCCGACACATCAAAAACCTTGTCAGAAATGGCAGGGTTTTTTTGTTTTTGGTAATCTAGGTTTAAAAGGGGGTGGGATTGTTAGCATATTCCGATTTTAAATTGGGATGTGAGGCTATGGAAGTTCTTCTTTTCGACATTTAATTTCTCCCTTTTGCTGTGAGGAAGTTTTTTATAGGTTAATGATTTTTGAGTAGATGTTTTTCCCGCTTTTCGTTGATTTTAGTAAACACTTCACTGGCTATATATCGCTAATTATCCGTCACATGCATTGGTATTCTATTTGGTTATTTCAATAACGTTTTTCTCTTTTTTGTTAAAAAAGGGGCGAAAGTGATACGAAATTCATTTAAATGAACTGGATATGAATATTAAAAAAAAAATACAAGAAGAGAAAGAGGTGGTCAAAGGGGAAAGAAGTAAAGATAAAACTTATAGTAGCCATCAGGAATTTGAAAATAAAGTTTTAGTTGAAGAGGCTTTTCATGAGTCGGTGAATAAATTATTTGATGTTAATAAATGGAGCAACCTTTCAGAAGCTACAGCGTCATTTCAATTGTATGATAACAAAGGAATAGAAAAACAAGGCTTAACTATTTCGGAGAGTGATTATATAAAGATAAATCTTCCGATACCAAGTCCTGAAAATTGGGTAAAAGTGATTGCACTAAAAAAAGTATTAGATTGTGCTGAATTTACCGTGCAACCGAGCAGCCCGCCTTTAAGTGAAACTGATGAAGTTCAACATTTTTTTACAAGCGAAGCGACTAGCACTTTTAAGGTAGAAGTGAAAGGGTTAACAGTATACGCTTATGAAATAGGAAAAAATGAAAGGATTAACAACCATTCTAGTGAAGCTGGGGATAGAAAAGTGATAAACACTCTAATAGCAGAAGGTGGGTGGGCTGGTTTTCAAGAGTTTCAATGGAAAAAACTTACTGATTATTTAGTGCATAAAGAAGATATAAGCCATAGTTCATAATATTATGAACTATGGCTTATATGGCTTAATTAAATTGTGGTCATCCCACCTGTTACTGGAATAGTCGCACCTGTAATGTAGCTTGCTTCATCCGAAGCTAGTAAAACATATACGGGAGCTAGTTCAGCTGGCATCCCCACTCTTCCTAAAGGCGTGTTTTTTCCGAAGTTCTCTACTTTTTCTTCTTCTAAGGTAGCGGGTATTAAAGGGGTCCAAATAGGTCCAGGTGCGACACAGTTGACCCTAATTCCTTTTTCTGCTAATAGTTGAGCTAAATTTGAAGTGTAATTTTGGATAGCTCCTTTTGTAGTAGCATAGGCTAGTAAAGATTTTACAGGACTATATGCATTTACTGAAGTTGTATTTATTATACAACTACCAGGTTTCATATGTGGCTCCGCAGCTTTGCATAAGTAAAACATCGCATGAACATTCACTTCAAATGTATGTTCCCATTCTTTACTATCTATATCTTGCAGTGAAGGCCGTGATTGTTGAAAGGCTGCATTATTGATTAAAATATCAATGGTCTCCATGGTGGAAATCGCTTTTTCAATTATTTTTTTACAATGTTTTTCTTTGCTAATATCTCCTTTTACTAAAACTGCTTTTTTCCCTTCTTGTTCAATATACGCAGCAGTGTCTTTTGCATCATTGTCTTCATTTAAATATGAAATTAACACATCCGCACCTTCTCTAGCATAAGCGATCGCGACAGCTCTGCCAATTCCTGAATCACCTCCTGTGATGATTACTTTTTTTCCTTCCAATTTACCCGTTCCAACATAGGATTGTTCTCCATGATCGGGCAAAGGATCCATTTTGGAAAAGTGACCTGGGATTTCTTGCTTTTGCTTAGGAAATGGTGCTTGTTTAAATTTTTTTCGAGGATCTTTTTTTTGTTTGTTAGTATTAATAATCATGGCTGTGAATTTTAAAATAGTTACTTGTTTTTTCTTGCGTAATACGTTGGTGAAAAAAATATGCCAACCCCTTTACAATTTTATCTCGAAAAATTCCTACACTTTACAAGTGTAGATTTGTATTGTTGATATTGAATATAAAGTAATACTATCCAGAATGATAAAAGCTAGTTACATTGTAATACCTTGATTCTTATTTCAAACGATGTTGATATTATGCTACTTGTATGTGCAAATTTACTCACGCATCAAAGGACTGATTTATCTATAGATTAAAATGAGGTTTTAAGTTTAATAGGGCTGACCACTTTTTTTTAAGAAGGTTGCATATTAAAAACTATTTTGCGTTCTTTGCAGCCGCATTTTAGGAGTAGGTAACGATTTATTTCTACAATGTTTGATAGCCTTATAAATGATAGGTTTTCATTAAAACATACTGCTCAGGCAGTTAATGGTCCCGTAGCTCAGCTGGATAGAGCAACTGCCTTCTAAGCAGTAGGTCTTTGGTTCGAATCCAAACGGGATCACAGAAAGCAGAAACCCATACTAAAAATAGTATGGGTTTTTTTGTTTAACTCAGCTGGATAGGGCATCCCGATGCTAATCGGGAAGGTCTTCCGTCAAAGGCGGAACGGGATCACAGAAAGCAGAAACCCATACTAAAAATAGTATGGGTTTTTTTGTTTAACTCAGCTGGATAGGGCATCCCGATGCTAATCGGGAAGGTCTTCCGTCAAAGGCGGAACGGGATCACAGAAAGCAGAAACCCATACTAAAAATAGTATGGGTTTTTTTGTTTAACTCAGCTGGATAGGGCATCCCGATGCTAATCGGGAAGGTCTTCCGTCAAAGGCGGAACGGGATCACAGAAAGCAGAAACCCATACTAAAAATAGTATGGGTTTTTTTGTTTAACTCAGCTGGATAGGGCATCCCGATGCTAATCGGGAAGGTCTTCCGTCAAAGGCGGAACGGGATCACAGAAAGCAGAAACCCATACTAAAAATAGTATGGGTTTTTTTGTTTAACTCAGCTGGATAGGGCATCCGTTAAAATACGGAACGGGATTACAACAAAGAACTAAACCCCACTTTGGTAAATTGAGTGGTTTTTTTTTGTTAAACTCAGCTGGATAGGGCGCTTTTTTTCTTAATTAATTCAATTGCCAACAATTAATAAACTAATTGTGTTAAATGGTTCTCAAGTAGGTGTATAATTTTCTACATTTTATTTATACAAGCGAGTTGAGAAAGTAAATAGCCTCGATTTGATTAGTGAAATATTATTAAATATGATATGAAAATCTGCATTTGATAATGAGCACACGCTTTTAATTGTCTATTGGGATAGTATTTGTCGGAATTTTTTGTTCAAAGATAAAATATGAAGTTAAAATTATATCAAGAGTTTAAAGAGTTTGCTGTTAAAGGGAATATGGTTGACATAGCTATAGGAGTAATTATTGGCGCAGCATTCAACAAGGTGGTAGATGTTTTAGTCAAGGAAATTTTTCTTCCTCCATTATCCTTTTTAACCAATGGCATTAATTGGGAAAATAAAAAATGGATTTTGAGGGAAGCTGTTACTGAAAATGGAGTTTCCCGACCTGAAGAAATAGCTATTGGATATGGTAAACTAATCGAATCCATGGTTGATTTTGTTATTATTGGTTTTACAGTTTTTTTAGTGATTAAATTTTTTCACTCTTTAAGAAAAAAAGCAGAAGATCCGAAAGATGTTACAATACCAACACCTAAAGATATAGAATTGTTAGACAGAATGAATGGTTTACTGGAAAAGCAAATTGAGTTAATGGAGCAGTGTAAGAGATAGTTATTGATTAAGCTTTCTTAAAATTGATTTTGATGTATTGTTTTGTTTTTTCTTAATTGTATTTGTAGAATTTTCTTAAGTAATATGCTCTCTATTAAATATACCCTACACAGGGTATATTTCTGTTTTTAATACTTTCCATAGTTGTGAAAAATTGTCTGATATGATTTTTAGATTACTTTTGTATCTAATTAGAATTAATCTAAATAAAGATAAGAGTGTTGAATAAGGTCAATATAGTGCTAGCAGATTCTCAACCGCTATATAGAGAAGGGATTAAAGCCATGTTGAAAGAAGTAGAAGATTTGGTAATTGTGGCGGAAGCTAAAGATACCGCAGAGTTGATTCCAAAACTTAAATCATATGAGCCCCAAATTTTGATTTTAGATTATAATCCTAAATATTTTGATTCTAATGGTTTATTGATTTGGCTAAAATCGAATATCTCTTGTCGTGTTGTCATTTTATCTAGTCAGGAAAAAAAATGGGACATCATTAAATCCCTTAAGCTTAATGTATTTGCCTATTTAACGAAGGAAAGTTCTAAGGAAGAAATTTTAAAAGGACTTAGAAGCACAGCAAGAGGAGAGAAATTCTTTTGTAGTTATGTGTTGAATGTTTTGATGGAACAAAACGTGACACGTGAAGAACACAAAGATTACAAGCCAGTTCAGCACTTAACTGAGCGGGAACTTGAGATTACTAAACTTGTAGCTGCGGGAAAGAAAAACAAAGAAATTGCCGAAGAGCTAAGCTTGAGTCCTCACACTATCCATACTCATCGTAAAAATATACTGAAAAAATTAGGGGTGAGTTCAGCACTAGAGCTTTCCATCTATGTGAAAGAAATAGGTATTATTGATTAAACAACTCCTTTCTGAGTGTTATTATTCTGGGGATGAGGACTTCCTCTTCAATCCATGAATGAACATCTAAATCAACCTTAAATGATTTTAACTCCATTTCTAAATTCATTAATTCTTCGGTAGTTTCCATTTGATAGAATTGGGATGGAACAAGTGTAAATATTCGAAAAAGATTAAATTCCGTTTCTTTAGTGTGGGTATGCAAAAAACATTCAGGAAGTTTACTTTTTAAAAATGTATATTCATCGTTATAAATATTTGTAGCGAGTTCTATTAAACTTTTCGCATAAGGGAAAAGTATTTCTTCTTCTTGTGAAAGATGATGAAAAAGAAATTGGCGAAATTCAATGTAAGACTGGTAAAGTAAATCAGTGAATGAATTCGTACCACCTATTTCTTTCTCCAAATTAAAAATTATCCGCTCTATCCGTTTCATCCGTTCATTTCGATAAAACAGGTGAGTGATTTCTACATAGTTAAGGATCTCATTAATCGTGAAGCCTTCAAATTCAGAAGAGTCATGTTCAAGCTCATTTTTTGTCTCTTTTTCAAATCTCAATAAAATTAGAGCCAATAACGAAGGTGATATTTTATTAAGTTTTCCTAAGTCCATCAAGGTATAAAGTGGATTGGCTACATCGGAATCAAAACGTTCAAAGAAATTGTTAGCAGCTTTTATATTTTGCTTAATTTCAAACAGGGTGTAAATATCAAAATAATCTTTCATAGGTTTTATTTAGTTAAAAATCCATGCTTTTGAAGAAAGACATCCACTTCAATACTTTCTTTTAGGCTATCTAATAGTTGGTGAAATTGAATCCATTCTAACTCATTAAAACAATAAAAACCGTCAATATCAGGAAAACGAAAGATGACTGTCCGATGATGGTTATGCAGGGAGAAGGTCACTAACTCATTCAAATGTAAAGTAAGTGTCTGCATCATTTGAAGAAATTCCTTTTCGTTAAAGCTTCGAATCAAATTCCCGTATTCAATTTGAATAAATCGACAACTCCTACATCGCTGAATGCATCCCCAAACTCCTTTAGCTATTGTTTCAAGTTCGTGGTTATTGTTACTGTGCATAGCTGTGTTCAATATCAAATTCCGCAAGTACGTCTTGAAGCCACTCTGTTATTCGTTCATCTGTCAAGTCTTTTTGATTGTCTTCATCCAGTGCAAGTCCCATGAAGTAGTGTTGTCCCTCATGTTCAAAAGTTGCACTTGATTCTGTGTGATAATATCCTTGAGTGGACCAGGCACCTATTAAGTTTCCACCATTTTCAAGTATCACTTTACCCAGAGTTCCTATCCCATCGACAAAATATTCGCTGTAGCCTACCTGATCACCTAAGCCAAAAATGGCTATTGTTTTACCAGTAAAATCGATGTCTTTGAAGGTGTCAAAAAAATCATCCCAATCACTTTGTAACTCACCATCATACCAAGTAGGCACACCGATAATAATGTGTCTATATACTAGAAAGTGTTCCATGTTATGAATCCCGCTCATATCGTGACAGTCAAGTACTTCCTCTTCAAACTGACTTTTAATTTTTTCTACTACAGCTTCAGTACATCCCGTATCAGAGCCGTAAAACAAACCAATTTTATCCATCGTTATTTATGTGTTAGTGCTGCGTGAATTTCTTCTTCTAATTGAATTAAATTATACCCCCCAATCACCAGTTCTCTTAGTTCTAAAAACTGACCTTCAGTAAAGGCATAACACCCCCAAAAACCACAGGGTTGAATTAATATTTTATTACTAGGAGGTGATTTTAAATCATCAAATTGAGCGGGGTTAGTACCTCTCAAAAAATTATATAGCGTCACTATGTTTTCCTTTTTAAGTGTGATAACCATATTACCAAAATCTAATTGATACAGATTGATTTTTATTAGATGAAAAAGATTACCATGAGGGGTGCTAAATACTATTTCGCTTTGACAGTTTTTCATTAGCATTTCGTTTAATGTTTTAATTATATTTCAAAAGAGGGATAAAATAATTAGAGCTAAAATCGCTTGGAGAGGGTAAATTAGTACCCTGATTGGGGTATGTTTAGTTAATGGTAAATGCTTCACTATAAATCCGCTAGTTGTTGCGTAAATGCCACATTATGTGGAAGTAATGAAGAGGCAAATGTAAGAGAGAGAGATGATTTCAATTAATCCTTGGCTAATTATTAATCATTTCCCATTTTTATTTAGTGGAATAAAAATTGACTAGAGTACTCAGAAGTTTTAAATATTACACTAACCCCATATATTAAAAATAATAGCAGTGCTAGTGGGAAGTTCTAGTTAGTAAATTTAAAAATTGTATGTATATTATTGATAAATAATGTTTTAAAAAAAAGAACGCTATGAAAAAAAGACTATTACTACCTATCTTTATTGCATTAAGCTATCTCAGTTTTGGTCAAGCACCAACTTTAGAGTTAGACGATGTGCTGATATCAAGCACCAATATGGGGCAACCTTGGGGCATGAGCTTTATATCTAACGATGAATTGCTTTTTACTGAGAAAAGCGGAAAACTATTTAAATACATAATTTCGACAGATTCTAAAACCGAAATTTTTGGTTTGCCTTCCATTGCTGTCACTGGGCAAGGCGGTCTTTTAGACGTAGCGTTACACCCTGACTTTGAAAACAATAGTTATGTTTATCTTTCCTATTCTATTTCAGGAAATGGAGGTTATACCTTAGCAGTGGGTAGGGGCGTGTTATCAGGTAATCAATTAACTAATTTTACAGAGATTTTCCGTGCATTACCCTTTAGAAGTGGTTCAAACCACTTTGGGAGTCGAATAGCTTTTGACAGTGAAAACCATATTTACTTTTCTTCCAGTGATCGTCAGGAACAAGATAATGCGCAATTGTTGACTAACCATTCCGGTAAAATAATTCGATTAAACGATGATGGTACTGTTCCGAATGACAACCCATTTGTAGGTATCGGAAATGCAGAGTCAGAGATATTTAGTTACGGACATCGAAATATTCAAGGGCTTGTAATTACACCTGATGATAAAATATATGCACATGAACACGGCCCGCAAGGAGGCGATGAATTAAATATAATCGAAGCAGGCAATAATTATGGATGGCCAGAAATAACCTTTGGAGTTAATTATGGAGGTGGAATAATTACAGAAGATACAGCCAAAGAAGGCATGGAACAACCTATTCGTTATTGGGTTCCTTCAATTGCACCTTGCGGAATGGCTATTGTACCCTTAGAAGACCAAGAAGAAGGTGAGTTAAATTTTATAATCGGTGCACTAGCAGGCCAACAAATTCAATGGGTAAAGATTCAGGATGACAAGCATATTGCTACATATTCATTTATGGAAGGGTATGCTCGATTTAGAGATGTAGAAGTTGCTCCTGATGGAAAGCTGTATGCATTAACAGAGTCTCCGAATAGACTTATTTTATTAAAAACGAATAAAATGGTTACTAGTGTGAAAGGAAAAAAAAATGTAAATGAAATGATCTCGGCTTACCCAAATCCAGCTAAAGAATTTATTCAAATAAAAATGCAAGAAGCAGCTGATGTAAGTATTTATTCTAGTCGTGGAGAACATATCCGAACTTTTTCAAAAGCGGAGTTAGCTTATAATGGAAGTGAAATGAAGATAGACATTGGTGATTTAAATACTGGAATGTATCTGATAGAACTGAAATCTGAATCAACTACTAAAATGATTAGATGTAATAAATTATAAGTAGTAACAATCAATATTGATTAATACCCAGGAGGCTATAGCCTCCTGGGTATTTTAATAATAATAAAATTATTCTGCTGTCACTTTTTCTGCTACAGTTTTACGTAGCTGTTGAGCGGCCTCTACCAAAGTGGCTATAGCTGATCTGGTTTCTTCCCAATGGCGAGTTTTTAAACCACAATCGGGATTGACCCACAGTTGGTCAGCAGGAATTACTGCTAATGCTTTTTCGAGCAAATGTACCATTTCTGCTTTGGATGGAACTCTTGGGGAATGAATGTCATATACGCCTGGACCTATATCGTTGGGGTATTTGAAATCAACAAAGGCATCCAGCAACTCCATTTGTGACCGAGAGGTCTCGATAGTGATTACATCTGCGTCCATTTCGGCAATGTTGCTTATGATATCGTTGAACTCGGAATAACACATATGCGTGTGAATCTGTGTTTCGTCTTTCACACCATGGCAAGCAATTCGGAAACTACGTACAGCCCAGTGGAGGTAGTTTGCCCAGTCTGTCTTTTTCAAGGGCAACCCTTCGCGAATAGCAGGTTCGTCTATTTGAATTACTTTTATACCTGCCTTTTCTAAATCCAGTACTTCATCTTGTATCGCCAAGGCAAGTTGAGCAGTAGTTTCGGAACGTGGTTGATCGTTTCTCACAAAAGACCATTGCAAAATAGTTACCGGACCGGTCAGCATACCTTTCATCAACTTGTTTGTCAAGGACTGTGCATAGCTAGTCCAAGCCACCGTCATCGGTTTCGGACGATGTACATCACCATAAATAATAGGTGGTTTCACGCATCGGCTACCATAGCTTTGTACCCAACCGTTTTTAGTAAAGGCAAAGCCGGCAAGTTGCTCTCCAAAGTATTCAACCATGTCGTTTCGCTCAAACTCACCATGTACCAATACATCCATATCAATGGCTTCTTGCCATTCGATACTTTCTTTTATTTCATTTTTTAATAATTGTACATATTGCTCTTCGGTAATTTTCCTTGCTTTATAACTCGCTCTCCAGCTTCTCACTTCCTGTGTTTGTGGGAACGAGCCAATGGTAGTAGTTGGAAAAAACGGTAATTCCAATTCCTTTTTTTGGATGGCTTTTCGGTTCTCAAATCTACTTTTTCTAGCAATTACTTTGTTAGCAGTAGCTGCTACTCGCTGTTTCACTTCATAGTTATGTATAAGGGGAGAGGCTTTTCTGTTTTCTATTGCCAAAGCATTTTTCTCTTGGGATTCATCCGTGTTTTCTTCGCCTTCCAGTATTTTTTTCAGTATCACCAACTCGGTTACTTTTTGCTTGGCAAATGCTATCCATTGTTTGATTTCAGGAGTCAATGATGTTGTGTCTGTTTCTAAATCCAAATCACAAGGCACGTGCAGCAAAGAACAAGAGGTAGATAAACTAATTCGTTCTTCTCCTATTTTCTCTATAGCATCTGTCACAAGCTGGATACTTTTTTGAAAATCATTTATCCAAATATTGCGTCCATCTATTACACCGAGTGACAGATGGGTTTGAGGAGATAGCTTTTCTGAATTCAAGATGTCTTGCAATTGAGAAGGACATCGAACTAAATCGATATGCAAGGTGTGTACAGGAAGTGATAAAGCCGTTCCCAGATTAGCACCATAGCAGTCAAAGTAGTTGGCTAAAATTAACTTTAGGTTTGGGAAATATTTTTTGATTCTATTGTAAGCATGCTGAAAAGCTTGTTGCTCTTGGGCTGATAAGTCAGTAGCTAAGCAGGGCTCATCAATTTGAATCCAGGTAGCACCGGACTCTTCCAGCTTTTCAAACAGATCAAAATATACAGGAAGTAAATTTTCAAGTAAGCTGATCCGGTGAAATCCGGTTTCTTTTTCTTTTCCAAGTAATAAAAAAGATACCGGGCCTATAACTACTGGTTTAGTATTTATTCCGGCTTTTTTCGCTTCGTGGTATTCTTGTAATATTTTTGTGGAAAAAAGTTTGAAGGGCTGGTTTTTCTGAAACTCCGGCACGATGTAATGGTAATTGGTATCGAACCATTTAGTCATTTCCATGGCAGTAATATCCAGTCCATTTTTTTGAAAACCCCTAGCCATTGCAAAGTACAGATCTGTTTCTGTATTTTCTTTTTCCAGAATCACTTCATGATAACGTTCAGGAATGGCACCTACCGTAAGAGCCATATCTAAAACATGATCATAAAAGGAAAAATCGTTGCAGGGAATGAGATCAATTCCGAGTTGCTGTTGCAATTTCCAGTTGTGTAAGCGAATGTCTTCACCTGCCTTGAGCAATTGTGGCAGGGTAATGTTGCCCGACCAATAATTTTCGCAGGCTTTTTTGAGTTCACGTTGACTACCAATACGCGGATAGCCTAAAATGTGTGTTTGCATGATCTTTTAACTTTAAGTAAAACAATTAGTTAAAAGCTCTTTGCAGCATTTCGCAATGCTTTAGGTGAGAAAAGAAAAAGAGTTTAGGATGATACATCGTTTTAAAAAAGGCATACCACACCCTGAAATATAAAACGAATATCTACCTCGACACTTGCTCCAATCCGCGAAAGCATTGTCAATTCGATAAAGGCAGGTCTCCTGACTTACTCGATTTTTGTTCGCCTTCTCACCCCACGTTGGAGCAATGGCATACGTGAACAAAAACGATTTCTATTTCTAGAATGAATGAAACAGACGAGTTTACAGTTGCGCGACAGTTCGTGATTTGCACACGATTCCCTATTAATCTACAGCTAAGTAAAACCCTTATCGGTTGATAAAGAAATAAAGTAAAGAACTTATGAGGCGCAAATGTAGTCTATTGAAAACCGAAAAACAATGTCGGGGATATTTTGATTATTCGGGTTGTTATGATTTAGTACCCTTACAAGGGTTCGTTTTATCCCGAGTCATGTCAATCAGTTTACCAAATCAATCCGTATAATACCGCTCCTTAAAATCTTTTTTATAGGATCTTCCTATTGGGAGTATATGATTTTCAGATATATAAGCTTTATTCTGCGCTATTTTTTGTAAATGATTTAGGTTAATAATGTAGGAACGGTGAATTTGACAAAAATTATCATTCAGTTTAGTTATCCAATCTTTTAAAGTGTATTGTGATAAATATTTGGTGGAAGAAGTAATCAATTCTGTATAATCAGCATCGGATTTAATGAATAAAATACGCTCACATTCTATTTTTAGAATGTCATATCCTGACTTGATGTACACACAATCGTCATCAGATTTTTTTTCCGACTCATCTTGCTTTTCAACGCCTTGTATTTTTGAAAGTACTTTTTCCACTGCTTTAGAGAAGCGTGTGAATGAAAAAGGCTTAAGCAAATAATCGGTTACATTATATTCATAGCTTTCCAAAGCATATTCTGAAAAAGCGGTTGTAAGAATTACTTGCACATCATTGTTCACCACCTTTAGAAACTCCATACCGGAAATCCCGGGCAAATTGATATCAAGAAAAATAAGATCAATAGTGTTTGTTTCTAAGTATGAACTTGCTTCAACAGCATCGGAGAATCCTTTTCTTAAGTTTATACCATCCGTGTCATTAATATATTTTTGTAATATACGTTGAGCCGGTGGTTGGTCTTCTATAATGATACAATTTAACATTGATTATGAGGATTTAATTGCATGGTTAAGGTGACAGTATATACACTATCATCTTGTTGTATGTTGAGGTTATGCTTTTTAGGGTAAAGGAGGTGCAGTCTTTTAATTACATTTTCCAGCCCAATTCCGCTAGATTCACTTTTTGATATATGACCCGATTTAAAATTATTGGTAATTTCAAATCTCAAGAATCCTGTTTCAGATACATCAAGAGCTATTTCAATTAAGATGTTTTTGGATAGACTTTTGGTACTGTGTTTAAAAGCATTTTCAATAAATACTACCAAAATTAGAGGAGAAATAGCATACTCAGCAGACTGTATACTTTCAGTAAACCGAACCGTTCCGCGATTTTCTATTTGCAATTCATTTAAGGCAGTAAAGTTTTTTAGATGTTTTAGTTCTTTAGCAAGAGGTACCAAATCTCCTTTACAATCATAAAGCATATATCGGAGAACGGATGAAAGTTCTAAAATAATGGACGGAGTTTTAGGGGAATCCTCAATAGCATAGGAGTAGAGGTTGTTAAGATTATTAAATAGAAAATGCGGGTTAATCTGAGATTTTAAAAATTGGAGTTCACTATCTTTTACTAGCGTTTTTAGTCGTTCTATTTCATTTTGTTTTTGATGGAAATCCCAGGCAAACTTAAAGGTGACGATGATAATGATGATGGGTAGCGTTTCTATCAATGTATAAAACAGGCCTGGGAAATAAGTACCTCGTGTATCTGGAAAATAGATTTTTTCAAGTACCAATTCATCTGCTAAAATCACAAGGGTAATTAAGATCAGCACAGATAAAAAAAATAAAATCTGCTTTTTCTTATAGTAAAATTGGGGCAGTAGAAGGTAATTAATCATCATAGCCGCAGTTAGGTAATTGCCGAAAAAAGCAAACTTATGTGTGGCCATAAGCGAAGAAACTGACACTTTTGAAAAATCTTGAGCATAAGAGAAAAACACAAAAAGCACTACTGATATTAGGGATTGATACAGTATCTCTTTATAGCCGGATTTTAATTTTTTTCGAAGCACAATCATGACACAAAATTAAAGAGTTGCAAAATTTTTTTATTGCGTGCGTACCCTTTCAAGGGTATGTTGTTTATCCTATTATTTTGGTTATTCACAGATTAGTACTTTGATGCTTGGAATTTATTAAGACTTTTGTGTGTAATTTATAATTATTCTAAATAAAAATAATAATTATGAACCCCAAATGATTTATAAGCCGTCAGAAGAATCTGCTTTATAATCATATCGGGTCTACCTATTTATCTTTAAAATATATATCCAGTTGGGTTATAATAAGTTAATCGTTCGGTTGCTTTTTCTTTTTTGTGCTTCTCTATTTTCAATGGTTGCTAAAGCTCAGGATAAGGGAAATACTGTATTCGGTCGGGTTATCGATTCTGATGGAGAACCAATTCCCTACGCCATAATTCATGTAGTGGAATTAGATCTTAAAGTATTGACAACACTTGAAGGAGAATTTGAATTTGAAAATGTACCAAGCGGAACATACACCCTTACCTCCTATAGTCTGGGTTTTATTAAATATTCACAACAAGTGGATGTAAAGAGCGGAAAAGTTCAAGCGATCAAAATTAAGTTGAAGCATGAGGTACATCAACTTGAGGAAGTAGTACTAAATACAAATAAATACTATTCTAAAGGCGAGTTAACAGAAAAAACAGGTTTTAGTGTTGAAGTAGTAGAGATGGAAAAACTATCTTCGCAATCTATAGATGTCAATTCTGTGTTGGACCACACAGCTGGAGTAAGAGTAAAGCGTTCGGGTGGGTTAGGTTCTGATTTTGTGTACACGTTGGATGGCATGACAGGTAATTCCATTCGGTTTTTGGTAGATGGTATTCCTGTCGAATATTTTGGTTCCGTTTATAATATCAACAATTTTCCTATTTCATTGATCGACCGGGTAGAGGTATATAAAGGAGTGGTTCCTGTATATCTTGCTGCCGATGCTTTGGGTGGTGCAGTGAACCTAATTACTATTAACAAACCAAAAGATTTTCTGGAGGCTAGTTATTCCTTTGGTTCTTTCAATACCCATCGAGTCGCGGTTCAAGGGCAATGGAGCGACTCTACAAGTGGACTTACGACTCGCTTGTCCACTTTTTACAATTATTCTGATAACAACTACAAAGTTTGGGGTAAAACAGTTACCTATTATGATGAATCTACAGGATATCGTCCGGTTGAGTTTACAAAAGAAAACCCTGCTACCCGTTTTAATGATGATTATCGCTCAGCGTGTGTTAAAGCAGACATAGGATTTATCAACAGAAAGTGGACAGATAAATTTTTTGTTGGTTTGTTGGCTTCAGACTTAAATAGGGGGGTGCAACATGGTCAAACAATGGCCTACCCATTTGGGGATATGCGCTACACAGAGCGGTTTTATATGCCAAATGTAAGCTATTCGAAAGACGATTTTTTGCTTACCGGTTTAGATATTAAGTTATTCTCTTCTTATGCCATTACCAATGGAACTACAATCGATACTAGTACAAATAATTACAATTGGAGAGGTGATGTTGTAAGTGTAGATTTGGATGGAGGTGAGCGCAGAAACCAGCGATCACTCTTTTATTTGTGGGACAAAGCCTTGATTTCAAGTATCAATGCCGGTTACGAAATTAATGAACACTATAAAGTAGTGGCTAATTTCATGTATAAAGGAGTGAATAGAACAGGCGCGGATGATTATACAGCCTGGTACACAACTCCATTTGTTGAACCGCAATCTCTTAAAACCAGCTTTACCGGATTATCCCTCAATACCAGCTTCTTAAAAGACCGATTAAAAACAGATGTGTTTTTGAAACACTATGGATACGAGGCATTTATTACGGAAGTAAGCACGAGTAATGACGAATCGGGGGTGGTGGATGTCGTGAATAAAAAAAGCAATGTTGGTGGAGGAATAGCATCAGCGATTAAGCCTGTTAAAAAAGTACTTGTAAAAATTTCGTTCGAAAACGCCATTCGTTTGCCCGATACCAGAGAAGCATTAGGCGATGGGGTAAATGTATATAACTCCCCCCAAATAGAACCCGAAAGAAGCTTCAATGTAAATATTGGAGTTACGCTAGGTAAGTACTTAGTAGGAGAAAATCATTCGTTTAAACTAATGGTAAATGGTTTTTATAGAAACACTAAAGATCTTATTTATCCTGAAATTCAGGGAGGAAGAGGTGAAATTCAGTTTAAAAACATTGCTAAAATTCTAGGTAAAGGAGGCGAATTTGAAATAAACTACGAATACAAAAAATCCATTGAGTTTACCTACAATGTTACCTATTTGGATATTCGCGATAATCTACAAGAATCATTCTACGGTGTAAAAAATGTAACCTATAGGGATCGACTTCGCAATGCGCCTTACTTCATGTCTAATGCAACGGTATCATTTATGCAAAATGGCTTGATTCAGAAAAATTCCGCTAGCCTTTTTTATTGTCAGGCAGGGTACGTCCACGAGTACTATTTGGGCTGGCCTAGCTTAGGAGATAAGAAAACCAAAAGTGTAGTACCTACACAGTTTGTGCTTGATTTAGGATTCAGTTATACCTTACCTAGTAAAGCGTTGTCTATTGGTTTTGATGCCTCCAACCTACTAGACACACAAGTGTATGACAACTTTCTGCTACAAAAACCCGGGAGGGCATTTGCAGTGAAGTTAACCTACCGAATCAGTAAAATGTAAATTTTCTTAATTTAAAATAATTTAAAATGAAACGATTAAATAAATTCAATTTATTACAAATAGCAACAGCTTTCCTCGCAGTTGCTTTCCTATTTACATCTTGTAAAAAAGATGAAAAAGACCCCATTGATGATCCCCATGAAACACCGGAAGACTATACACTATCTCTTTTTTCTTTTATAGGAGATTTTGGTTATCTGTTAGGAGTAGAATCTGCAGATTCAGGAACCGTGTCAGTTAAAGGAAATGGTATAGAGTTGAATACTTATGGAGTGTCTGTAATTCAACACAAAGGTTACTATTATGTATGGAATAGTGCAGAATCAACCGTTGATCAATTTAAAGCTCAAGGTACCTCGTTTACAAAAGTAACCAGTATTGCGGTTCCTCCCTTATTGCCAGACGAAAGACCGCGAGTAATGCGCGCTACCCATGACGATAAATTGATTTTGAACAGCTGGCCAGATTCAGAAGGCAATGTGTATTATGCACTTATTTCATTACCTGATTTTAGTCTGTCAAAAAAAGGAAATCTACCGTTGGATTCATTAGGAATATATGGACCACAAACCGCAGAATTTGTTGTGGCTGGTAGCAAAGCCTATTTGGGAACGTCTTATTTCGATACTTCCGGTACACTTTATCCAGACTCAATCATCACTTATGTGTACGACTATCCTTCATTTACCAATGGCAAACGTATTTTTTCTGATGCTGCTGGTGGTAGTACAGGTGGATACGTGGGGCTTTCTAATATTGCAGATGAAACTGGAGACATTTATCAAGCTCCAATCAACAGTAAACATTGGGGCTATTCTGGAGAAGATGCATATATCTTAAAGTTATCAAATGGTGCTTACGATAACAGCTATAAATTTAATTTATCCCAAGCACTTGGTAAGCAAATTGGCTTATGGAGTATATTGTATGCAGAGAATGGAATTGCGTATGCAAAAATTACTGCTGGTGATGACGGAATAGGGTGGGGCCCTCTACGAAATTCAAACACTGTAACTTTGGTGAAAGTGGACTTATACAATAAAACAGCTATTGAGCTTAATATTCCAACGTTTTTAGGATTTTACCTTCAAAATGGAGCTGTGGCAGATGGTAAATTCTATGTGCCTGTAAGTATGTTAGGCTCGGAATCAAACATTTATTCCATTGAAATTAACGGGGGAGCTAACGATTTTACCAAAGGAGCTACAATAGATGGAGAAAGTGTATTGGTTGGTAGTATGTTCAAACATTAATTAGTTATAGTTAGGTTAGTAAAAGAGGCTGTTTGAGTTATTCAACAGCCTCTTTATTTAGTTGTATATGACACTAAAAACAATCATTGGAAAACTGCATTTATGGTTAGGATTAACCACTGGGTTTGTCGTTTTTATTGTTACCATTACCGGTTGTATTTATGTGTTTAGTTACGAACTTCAAAACTTTTTTTACAAAGACCGCTATGAAATAAAGGTGCCTGAAAAAGGTCATCGTCTACCTGTAAGCCTGCTTCAGGAAAAGGCCAATCAGGTAATGCCTTCAGGTATTTCTTGTGTTCGAATGTATATTCCTAGCGACTCCACAGAAGCAGTACAATTTGTGTATGAAAAGATCAACAGAGAAGCTTGGACTTATAAGAGGTACAAAGTATTCCATAAAACGGTTTATGTAAATCCCTATACCGCTCAAATCAGCTACATCGAAAACACAAAATGGGAATTTTTCAATGTCATCATGTGGACACACATGTGCCTGCTTTTGGGCTATGAACCCGGAAATTTTTTAGTTACTTGGTCCACTTATTTGTTTATAGTTATGCTTCTTTCCGGGCTTTATCTGTGGTGGCCTCGAAAGAAAAAAAAGAAATCCTATTTTCAATTTCAATGGAAAGATACTACTCCTTGGAAACGCAAAAACTATGATTTACATCGAATTGTGGGTTTTTATGTATTGCCTTTAGCTTTACTATCTGCTTGTACAGGGTTGTTTTGGGCATCGGACAGTTTTCAGGATTTTTCTAAAAGGTTAGCCAATGGAGGCGAAAAGGTGGAGTCTTCTTATTACCCGATGTCAGACACCACAAACGTAGCATTACCCGATGTTTTAGATAAAATCACAAATACAACTTTCGCTCTTTTCCCCGACACAAAGTATGTGTTAATCAAACTTCCCCGAAATGCATTAGCACCAATTAGTGTGAGAGCCAATAGTGGTGAGTTGGAATTAGAACGAAAAGAGTACTATTTTGATCAATACTCCGGTGAAGTGTTATACCAACAAACGTTTGAGAGAAAAAACAATGGGGATAAACTCGCAGCCATGAACTACGACATTCATGTGGGGCAAATAGGGGGATTTCCCACCCAAGTTTTATTCTTCTTTATCAGTTTGTTTATTGCTTCATTACCTGTTACGGGTTTTTTGTTTTGGTGGGGGAGAAAGAGAAAGTAAGATAATTACCTCGTTTTTTAAATGTTCTACTACCCTCTAGAGGGTGTTTTTTTAGTTCTTTATTTAAATGTTTTTTTTCCTGTTTGATTGTGGCATCACTTCCCATCACTGGCTTTATGATGTGGTGGGGGCGTAAAAAAAGGGTTCATTGAGAGCATTCTGAAACTAAAAAGAAACAATATAAAACCTATTTACATCTTGCTAAAAGTATTTCTAGAGTGTTGATGCTGTCTCAGCTCAACACAGGACTTAAGTCTAAACACTCATATACTTTATTTAATCCTTTTTGAGTTTCAGATAAGACAATAAGCGTATCATTTGCTAAAACCTCTGTTGAGCCCGTGGGGGTAATAAATTTATCGTCTCGGTTTATCATTGCAATAATTGCTGTTTTAGGAAAGTGTAAATCCACAATTTTTTTATTTACAGGGAAGCTATGATTTGGAATATCAATTTCTATCATAATGGCTTTTGCAGTATCATTAACAATGTAATCCAGCGGAGTTTTTAATTTAGCTTCTTCTGGTAGTGCTACACCTAACCATTTTGCAATTATTGATAAAGTAGTTCCTTGAATAAGTACAGAAGAGACGGAGATGAAAAAGACAATGTTGAAAATCATTTCAGCTTTTTCAATACCAGCAATCAAAGGATAGGTTGCAAACACAATTGGTACAGCTCCCCGTAAACCTACCCAAGATAGAAACAGTTTTTTCTTCCCTAACATTTTAAAAGGTAAAAGGCTTAAGAAAACGCTGAGAGGTCGCGCGATTAAAATTTGGAAAACAGAAATCAATAATCCCAAACCTGCTACAGCAAATACTTTTAAAGGAAAAACTAATAACCCCAAGGTAAGAAATAAGACGATTTGCATGAGCCAAGCCAAACCGTCAAACATTTTAAGGATTGTTTTTTTATGAATAATATCCTGATTACCTAAATATACCGCACATAAGTACACTGCCAAGAAACCATTTCCAGCCAATAAATCAGTCACGGAAAAAGTGATAAACATAAGTGATATTGCCAATACCGGGTATAATCCATCAAATCCAAGTCGGATTTTGTTGATGACATATTTGCTTAATAAGCCAAATAAAAAACCGCATATTCCACCAATTATCATTTGTTTTAAAAAAAGAGGAATAATTGAATAGATGCTTTGATCCTGATTGATAACCAATCCTAAGAAAGCGAGGGTTAAAACATAAGCCATAGGGTCATTACTTCCACTTTCTAATTCTAGGGTGGGCCGTAGTTTGCTTTTTAGGGCCAATTTTTGTGACCGTAGCACAGAAAACACTGCAGCCGCATCTGTTGATGAAATAATGGCACCCAATAACATACCTTCATAAATTGTGAAATCGGTAATGAGCCAAACAAATGTACCAACGGATACCGTAGTTAATAAAACCCCCAGTGTAGACAGTGAAACCCCTTGCCATAGAACGGGTTGTATTGACTTCCAGTTGGTATCTAACCCACCAGAAAAGAGAATGAAATTGAGCGATGCAATACCAATAAATTGACCAATTTTTGGATCATCAAAGTGGATGCCACCCGGTCCGTCTGATCCGGCTAACATACCAACCACTAAAAATAAGACTAAAGTAGGTACACCAAACTTGTAAGATGTTTTTCCAGCAACAACACTAATGAACAACAATAAAGAACCTATAAGTAAAATGTTTTCAATAGTTAAGTTCATATAGTTAATGGAGCTTAAAAGAATGACTAAATAGTAGTTTCACTAAACTTTATGAAAATATAAAACACTTGAGGACTTACAAAATGTAAATATAATTTAAATGGGTAATAAAGATTACATTATTTATAATTCAAATAAAACGGGTTTAATGCTATGTTTTATTCAACTAATGTTGTTGTAGTGCCACATCTCCAGATATGGTTATATTTTTTTCCATAATGCTCGCCATACGCATCTTCTATGGTAGAGGCTTCAAAAAAGTAGGTTCCTTTCTCCATTACTGGAAATTCAAATTCCCCGCTTTCGTTGGTTGTAAATTGTTTGCTCCATCCTTCAGGACTGACAACTTCTACAGCCGTTTCTTTTGGTGCAATTTTTCCTTTGATAAAGACAGTACCCTTTATTATATCGTTTCCTTTATTTAAATTGTTGTTAATTGTGACATAAACGTCATTACTCATCACGGGATTTGTAGTCGATTTTCCAACCAATACTTTTGCCGTTGTGTTGAATTGATAGATATAATCTCCACCTAAATCTTTTGCAGTGTGGCTGATAGATAAAAGATATGAACCATTGGCTTTAGGCGTAAACTGAGCAACCAAATGATTTTCTTTCATTTCATATGGCACCAATGATTTTTCGCCTTGGGGGGTAGTTAGCCATAGTTTTAATTCATTTAGATTAGAATACCAGTCTGCAGTTTTTTCAATTATACCATGTTTATATTCTCCATAAAACACTTTTACTTCATGAGAGCTGTTTTTTTTGCTTGTTTCTTCTGTTTCAATCCAAAGAGCATGTGCAAATAGTTGATTGATACTTGTTAATAATAAGATGATTACGAAGAGGGTCTGTTTTTTCATGGGATTAATGGGGTTGTTGTTTTTTTACCGGAATGGGTATTTTAGGTTTTTTGATTTGTGGTCTTGAGTTTAAGGTTGGTTTGCTAGAGGATGGCTGTTTTTTCATTTTAGTATCTTTTTTACGCTTTTTCCACCAAATTATAAATCCAGTGATAGGTAATGAAGCACCAATCAGGCTGGATAAAAAGGCGAGTACTTTTCCTGGGAAGCCTAAGATGCTACCTACATGAATTTCGAAATTCATTTTTCTTAGCTTGGTTCCGAAAGATGAAGCTTTAAAGGTTGTTTCATAAATAGGGTTTACCGAGAGCCTTTCCAATGTATGTTGATCGAACGTATAGCGTTGGCTTTTATAAATTTGTGAAGCAGATGGATAGATGATTATCAATAAAGTAGATTTTGCATCAGCCGTGTCAGAAAAACTGATATAAAAACCTTCGGAATTCGGGTGTTCAGCGACAACAAATTCCCAGGCTTTATCAATAGCTTCATCAAAAGAATATAAGGTGTTTACTTTTGTGGTATCAGAAGTTACTTTGTTCCAGTCAGGTAGAGATTCTCCTCCTGAAGTAGTCCAATATAAGGTTTTGCTGAACCATTCTATGCCCCACACCATGCCTGTGCACGCAATAGCAAGTAGAAATAAGGAAGCATAGAAGCCCAGTACATTATGCAGGTCGATGTTAAGCCGTTTAAACGGGGCAGACCATTTAATTTTAAAACTTCTTTTTACACTTTTTTTTGACCATTTTTTAGGGTACCACCAAACAAGCCCTGACATAAGAATAAAGACAAAAATAAGCACCGAATAATTGACGAGTGGTCGTCCGATTTCATGCGGAAGCCATAAAAACCGATGACCATTGAGCACCCATCTGAAAAAGCCTGTTTCACCTTCTTTTCGTTCCTTTTTACCGATAACAGTTCCGGAATAAGGGTGTAGGTATAGTGAGGTAGCTTGTCTACGCTCACCGAGTGTAACTTCTATTGCTCTGCCTTGTTTGTAATAGGCGGAGGATAATTTTTTCTCAGGAAACTCATGTTGCGCAACAGCATGAAGATGTGACGGAGATACGATTGATCTGTTTTCTGTTTGAATGTTTAATTCAGGTTCTGTTAGTTGGATAATTTCTTCTTGGAAAACCCACATACAACCAGTGATACATACAATAAAAACCACAATACCGCTGATAAGACCCAGCCACTTGTGCAACCAATTATTGACTTTTTTAAATTTTGATGGCATTGGATTGAAAGAAAAGGAGTTCTTTAAAAGAGGTTGTCAAACTGAAGACAACCTCTATTGTTATTTATTGTTGCAAGTTGAATACACCGTAGACAGCTTTACCACCGATAATTTCAGTTCCTTTTGTACCTGTATAAGTATCTGTATCTACTTCGTACATAAAAGTCCCTTCATCGGTAGTGATTTTGATGTGCACTTTTCCATTATCAACTAAGTAATGGTTAGCAAAAGTAGCCGTTGGTCCTCCGTAGTGTATTGGCACACCTGAAATATAATTCACAGTTTTTGCTACTACATCAATTACGGCTAATTTTACATCTCTGCGGCTCCATTTATCTGCATCAGTCGCATTGTTATAAGTTAAAATACTTGCTAAAACCTTGTTGTCACCTAAATAATCCGCATTACAAATTTTAAAGCCTGTAGTCTCTTCTACATTGAAAAAGTAGTCAGGATCAAAATCAGTTTCTCCATTTTTAATTCTCAAAATACCCGATTGTTTGGTTTCTTTTGGCGCACCGGAAGCAATGGAACAAGGCGATAAAGTGTAGATATCTCCGTTTTCGGTTGTAAAGATATGACCTTGAGCGGCATAAGCACCTATTGGTCCTGTGCGAGAATCAGTAATCGTTTTTTCATATTGCATGCTTGGATAAGAATATACAGCCACATAAGCCGTATCAGTAAATTCAGAATCAAAAGCACTACTAGCGATTTGGAAGAAAGGGACAAATAATTTATCTCCTCTAAGGGTCATACCAGAAAAGTAAGCCTGTTCACTTGAACCGTTTGTAGGAGTATAAACACTTGTAGCTGTTTCCATCACACTACCTGCGACCACATTTACTTGGTAAAATGTTGCGTTTTCCGATCCACCTCGAGGAATGTTCATTGCAATAAATTCAGTACCGTTTAAAGGATAAAATAAGTGGGTTCTTCCGATGGAAAATTTTGTTTTCTCTTCAAGTGATCCTTTATCATTTAATGCGTAAACAGTAGCGGTGTTTGCATCCGTGTAGGTGACAGTCGTTAAGTATTTACCCGTTTGCTGATAAAAGTGATATGCCGATTGTTCAATACCATTTCCAATAATGGAGACTTGTCCTTCGGTCAGGTTATCCGTTGTTACTAAATAATCGGTTGAAACTTCAGCATCTCCCTCAGCTTGTACAGCTAGTACATAATTACCTTTTGTTTGTTCTTTTTTTACTGTCTCATTGTCTTTTTTACATGAGCTTGTAGTTATAATTATCGAAGCAGCACATGCTCCTAAAATCCATTTAGTTAGATGTTTTTTCATTGTGTTTAGTTTATATAAGTTGTTTTAGTATTTTCTGAAGAAATAGCGGAGTTTTACATAAAATGCTCGTCCTGGTTTTTGAAGTAAGAAATTGTCAAATAGCTGTGCATCAAAAATATTTCTGCATTCAAGAGAGATGTTGTATGTCCCTTTTTTCAATGAATAGCCAATATTTAAGTCGTGAGATAACTGACGAGGGATAGTGAGTTTTTCATCAGCATTCCCATAAATTGCCCACTTCAAAAAGTATTCTTCTACAAAATTTGCCGCGTATCCAATGGTTAAATGATCGTCTTTATATTGTACATTTTGAAAATGAATGCTTGTATTAAGGTTAGCAAACAGGTAGGGGATGTTGGGTACTTGATTGAGATAAGTGTAATTAACTTTCCCTTGTTCATTGTATTGAGCCATGTTTTTTAAAACCTGATATGTACCGTTGGCAGAGATTTTAAATAAAGTCTTATAGGTGTATTTGATGCTACCTTCTATTCCAGAAGCTTGTACAGCGGGTTCGTTAGTAAATTTAGACGTTGGGTCTGATACCGTAGCTCTTATGAAATTATTGGCATTTCTAAACAAATAAGAAGCTTCAGTAGTGATATCGTGGTTCTTTTTGATAGTAAATTGATGAATTGCCCCGATGTTATAATTATGACTTTCTTCGGGGTTCAGTTGAGCGTTTTCACTTAAGTTCGCCCCGTCACCAAATAATTCATTCCCCTCAGGCATGCGGTAGGTATGTTCATAGGAAGCTTTTAATTGCAGGTTTTTTAATAACCGATATGAGACAGCCGAACCAATACCTGTATAATCTTTATTGAGACTTCGTTTTCTTCGTGTTCGGTCGGTATAAATATTTTCTGTGAAATAAGTTGCGCCCGTTAAAATGTATTGTTTTGCAAAAATGCTGGCTGAAAGTTTTTCTTTCCAGTCAAACTTATAACCGAGACCAATCACCGTTTTATTGAGTCGTTTAGGTTCTCGATTGGAAATGTTTAGCGGATTGGCTTCATCAAATCCTTTTCGATTGAAACTATTGAGTGAGTAATTCACCACAAACGAGTGATTCTTGGATAATACATAACTGAGGTTGGCATTGACAAGAGCTAAGTTATCGTTGTACTTGTAAAGTGTTTTATTTAATTCCCCATCCGTAGGGTCCGCTTTTTCATTATAAGTGCCATCCCAAAAGTAGGTTCTAGAAGCTGTGTCTATGATTTGAGTATAACCTAAGTTATAAGAAGCATAGGTGTTGAGGGATAATCCTTTTACAAAAAGATCTGTTTTTTTGTACTTTAAGGTCGGCATCAAAGTCGTGCTCTTTTGTCGTCTCTGTCCGTATGCTTTTTCCATGGTAGCTCCTGTTTGTATGGCTTTATCATTACCTGAAAGCACCAGACCCACCAAAAGTTGATTGGCAAATTTTTTGTCTACAAAGCCCACATCTACAATAGCCGTTTTGGAATCATAGTCATCATGAAATCGCCTTACCCTTGTTTTTTCTGATAATATCTTAGAGCCTTCTTTTTTGTTTACCTCAACCCAATAACTGTTATCCGAATAATTTTGAAAGAGGTTTGTTCGTACACTAAAGCCCGATTTTTTATTCGTATAAGCTGTGTTAAGCGAAGTGCGATGGGTGTTGAATGAACCATAGGAGTAAGACAAATCCAGGTAGTTTTTTTTGTGTTGGTTTGTCACAATGTTCACAGCTCCCCCTAAGGCATCTGAACCTAGCCACACAGGTACCACCCCTTTATAAATCTCTATTCGATCAGCAACATTCACGGGGATGTTGTTGAGTGTAAGCGATGAGCCAAAATTTTCCATCGGAATACCATCTAAAAAAAAGCGAACTTGGTTGCCGTTGAATCCATTCAGGGAGAAGTCAAATCTTGAGCCTACGCCACCTTCTTCACGTATGCGTACACCTGGAGAAGTGCTTAATACTTTGTTAATATCCGATGACTGATTAGCAATTTCTTTTGTGTCTATTACAGTTACAGTATAGCTCTGTTCAGTTACTTTTTCAGCTGCTGTTTGAACATTAATTATGACCGTTTCCAGCTCATTAATATTTTCTTTCAGTGAGAAAGTAAGGTTGGTCGGAACAGTGGTAACAGTTACTTCTTGCGTTTGAGTCACAAGCCCCATGGACTGAACTTTTACTTTATGTTTGCCTGGAGGTACTTTATTGAATTCAAACTCTCCAGTAACAGTTGTAGTAGTTTTTTGAGTACTATCCAGTGTGACTAGAGCAAAGGGAATTGGTTCCCCGGAATTATCTTTCACGATACCTAAAATAGATTGCGCATTTGACACTGTGCTTACTACTAATAAAAACGCCACGAATACTTTTTGAAGTATTTTTTCCACTACCATTCTTCAGAAATGTTTTAAACACTGCAAAAGTAGAAGAGCATGGTACGGTGAACAATCACCTAAACAGGGTAAAAAGGTAGCTTTTGAAGGGTATATTGATTTACCCTATTAAGGGTAGGTATATTTAGGGAAACCTTTATTTTATTCTTAAAGGAATAAGTTCTTATCCGATAACTTTTAATTTTGTTCCTCGTTAAAACCTCTCAAAGCCCGCTATCTAAGAATGTTAATTGTCAATATATTAGTGTTAACTAATATTTTCATCATATTCATCTTACTTTTTTTCAGAAAAGAAAATGCATTACCTAATAAGATTTTAGCAGTTGCTTTTTTAATTCCAGGTTTATATTTAATCAATACCATATTCATTCTAGCAGGGTTTGAAAAATGGATTCCTGTTTCATTGTTTTTCGTGCAAATGATAGCCGTTTTTTTTCCTGTAATGGTGTATTATTATTTTAATCTTTTGTTAGGAAAAGGATTTAGAGCACATAAAACATTGTTTATAGGTTCAGGAGTTTTGCTCTTATATATCATTGCTTTGGCTATTCGGTTTTATTTTTCATCCAAATCAGAGAAATCAGAATATATATCCAACCTATCCACAGAGGACTATCCGCTGGATCTTTTTCTATATACCGTATTCTTCTACGTGTGGCAATCGGTATACTTTTCAGTGATCACGTGGAAAATAATAAAGTATAAACATAGGTTAGAGGCTACTTTTTCAAACATGGATCGGGTTAAGTTTTTTTTTCTGGTTCGGTTTGTTTTTTTTCTATGGTTTTTCAACACCTTATTAGTGGTTCTATATATATTATTGCCTTTGTATCTTGTTGATTACTTGTTAATGCCAATTGTAGTGAATGTATTATACTTTTTTCTTCTCTACTTTAGCTATCATCATAATGCAGTATTTACTGCTGTAACTTTCGAAAAATTGAACGAAGTAAACGATGAAATAAATAGGAATGAATCAATACCTGATTCGGAGGAAAAAGTTTTTGTTCCGACAGATAAACATCAATCAGTATACGAGGCATTATCAATATTACTAGATAAAGAACACATCTATTGTGAGTCAGATTTATCTGTGAAAACTATATCCAACCGGTTAGGCGAACTTGACTATGTAGTGTCACAGTCTATTAATTATTATTATAAAAAGTCATTTTTTGATTTAATTAATGCACGTAGAATCGAAGCTGCAAAAATCAGATTGCTTGAGATGTTACCCCATGAAACAATTGAAGGTGTCGCTTATGATACAGGGTTCAATAGTCGTTCATCTTTTTATAGGGCATTTAAAAAATATACAGGAGAAACTCCTCAGCAATTTATAAATACTTCTAAATAGCTTCTTTTAAGCTTGTTTAATGTGTCTCACTTTCTAAGCTGCGACACATTTAAGCGTGTGAATGGCTAATGTTGTGCGAAACTTTAAAACAATTTGCACATGAAAAAAACAGTACTCTCAATTTGTATCTTAATGATGGTTATTCAGCTTTTAGCTCAAACACCAGAACAATGGAGAATAGTTAATGGGTCAATCTATTCGGTAGCTTATGCTCCTACAAATCCTAACATGATCTTAGTATCAACGCAGGATGGTGTGATTCGAAAATCAACTGATGGAGGGATAAGCTGGAAAGAAAAAAACTTAGGAAGTAAAAGTGGTGTAACTAGCCTTAAAGCTTTTTCAAATACACACTTCATAGGTATTAATTCAAATTCAGAAGTTGTACTTAGTAGTGATGCCGGTGAAACGTGGTCTGTAAATATTTTAAAAGACTCATTAGGGAACAAAATATTTTCCCTTACAGAAATAGTCATTTTGTCTGAAACAGAAGCTTTCGTGAAAACGGTTGAAGCAAATGCTAAAACATTTTATACTACTGATAATGGCCTTAGCTGGTCTTATTATAAATACAAACAACCGAAGAGTTTGTTTCAGGTAAACGACACCTTAATAGGACTAGATCACCTTCCAGTACCCCCCTATGGATTTACCAAAGCCCTTGCTATTTTAAGAAGTACCAATATGGGTGAAACCTATGATACTATAGCATTTCCGCCAGCGGGTTTAGCAGGAAATAATTTTAATAATGTAAATAAAAAGGGATATGAAAATATCAGTTTTATCAATGCACAAAACTTTTTCATCAATGTGAATGATCGTATTTTTTATAAAACTACCAATGGAGGGCTTAATTTTACAGGAATAGATTACCCTGGGAGTAACTTTGTTTATGACATGTTTTTCATTTCTCCTACAGAAGGATTTATTACTGTAAGTGGTAATACCGTACAATATACTGGTGATGGTGGAGTAACTTGGAAAAAAATACAGAATGAAGGAGAATTTCTAGGTCCAAGTGTAATTAAACATTTACATCAGGTTAATGGTAAATTGTTTATGACGGATTATTCCACTACCTACCTTATTGATCTGTCTACTGCTGTTTCAACACCACAAAATTATATTCCAAATAATCTTGCTAAAGCATCACTTTTGAATGACACAATTTTGTTAGCTCCATTTGAAAATTATTTTTATAAATCAATCAATGGTGGGGTAACTTGGACAAAAACAAATCAAATAATTGATATTGGTAAAGTAAATTATGACTCTTATGCTACAAAAGGGTTAGATAGTATCTTTGTAATTAGTAATACACGTTTTTATTTAAGTAAAAATGGAGGTCAAACTTTTTCCTTAACACATATATTTCCAGAGTTTAATCCACAGTATTATTATTTTAAACATGTAGGTGGAAACAATCTACTACTTGTGGGTAATGGTCAAATGAGGTATTCGACTGATGGAGGACTTACTTGGACTTCAAAAGTGACAGGAATTACCACACCATTAGCTATATCTGCAGTAAGTATAGACGCTATTTACATATTAGGGAACAATAAGGTGCTGTTTAGTGGCGATACAGCAACATCTTTTCTGGATGTTACTACTAATTTACCTGCGAATAGAGATAACGGAACAAAACTATTTTTTTTTAACAAAAACCTAGGCTTTTTATATGGAAGCAATGGTTTTTTATACAGAACTGCTGATGCTGGTGCATCATGGACCAATCAATCCACAGCTATTCCTAGTATCAGAATGCAACATTGGGATATGTTGACAGCTAAAAATGAAAACGAAATCTTTATAATGGATGCCGATGGAAGAGGAAGCAACGAGAAAGTTTTTCATTCGCTAGATGGTGGACTTACATGGGGTCATGATGTTAATAATTTAGGGCTGTATGATCCTACATTTATGACCTTCAAAAGTGGCGCTCAGGGATTAGCAACTGGTCCAACTTTAGTTTATAGAAGCGGACTAGATGAAGCCACATTTAATGAAATAGATGTAGATGAAACCATTACAGGAACCTATACTTATTCGTTTGATGAGGAAAGAGTTTCTTTTTATCCGAATCCATGTTCCAATCAATTGAATCTACAATCTAAAGAAGATATTGTAAAACTAGAATTGCTAACAGCAAATGGAGTAATTGTATTCACTAAAAATAGCGATACCAGTCAATTAATGCTTGATGATTATTCGGGAGGAGTTTATTTTATAAAAGTATATACTTCAAGTAATGTTCAAACAATCAGAATTGTAAAGAATTAATTTTTTTGCTGTGAACTAAAAGGCGCCTCTTCAGGATTGGAGAGGTGTCTTTGTTATTAAATATTAGGTTCGAATTTCGTGTTACGATAGAGTTTTAGAAGACTTGTACTTACGAGTAAATTCAGAAGGAGTAAACCCCGTCCATTTTTTAAAAAGGTGTGAAAAATAAGCATAATCCTCATAACCGAGTGTATAAGCAATATTGGCTAAAGAATCGTTGTTGTGTACCAGTATACGTTTTGCTTCTAAAATAACACGTTCAGTGATGAGTTGGGTAGTCGTTTTGCCAAGCGATTCACGTGTAAGTCTATTGAGGTGCCTGGCAGAAATGTTTAACATGTCAGCATAAGAAGCGGGAGATTTATCTGTTTTGTACTTTTCTTCAACGAGTTGTTCTAATTGCCTTAAGTGCTGAGTAATGGTGTTTGATTTTAAAACATAGTTGTTTAGTGTATGAGGGTAAACTCGACTTAACTCAATATAGATTAAGTCTAATAAAGCAATTATTTTTTCTTTTTTAAAGCTGTTTTCATGGGCATATTCAATTTGTAGTTCTTGAAAATAAGATTTGATCCTTTCGTCATTTGAAGGGGGTAGATACAAAACCGAAGGGTTAAGTAAAGAGGAAAAAAAAGGGAAATCAAAAACAGAATGCTTATTAAAGCCGATATCAAAAAAGTCTTTTGAATGAAAAAACACAAACCCTTCAGTATCTTCTGAAGGTTCCCAATAATGGGTTTGTCCAGGGTTAAGTAGAAATATGCTTCCAGGCTTTATTTCATAACTATTAAAATCGATTTCATGAATTCCTGATCCTTTGGTAAATAACACGGTTAAGAAAAAGTCATGCTTATGAGGAATTGAAATAGCTTTTTGATGGATGTGAAAATGATCTTTAAAGTTGTTAAAATAAAAACCTTCAGTTTTAGTAACATCTTTAAACTGATTTATTTTTAAAACCTCTATTTTTTTCATTTGTCAATTATGTCTGAATAATACAAATATTAGAAACTTTATTATAAAAGAAAATGTAAGTCAAAATACCATATTTGTATAAATAAACAGGGATAAAATGGCAACATTAATAAAAAGCGTAATTCATGAAAAATGTCCTGAATGTGGAAATGGAGAAGTGTTCCAATCTAAAGGAAATGCTTTTTTATTTAAAACACCAGTCATGAATACGGTATGTGCTCAATGTGGGTATAAGTTTGAAAAAGAACCAGGCTATTTTATTGGAGCTATGTATGTAAGTTATGGACTTGGTGTTGCTGAAATGGCAATAGTCTTAGTTTTGAGTTTATTGATAAAAATACAATTGGAATATGTGATCTATTTGTTAGTAGGCTTAATTGTACTGATGTCTACATTTAACTATAGAAAAGCCAGAATTATTTGGATGTATTTAATTTAGAATGAGTTAATTCAGTAAACCAAAACCCCATATCTTTGGGAGTGCTACTATCGCAGGTATCTTCCGAGGATTTAGGAGCATCATAGGTTTTGAAAACAGTTTCTCCAATTTCAATCGGAATTGGGTTTTTGAAAATTGGTCCATCAAACACAAAGGTATGAAACTCGCCATTTTCACCGCAAGGATCTACATTTTTAGGTAGATCTTTTAGAAATTCTTTGTCAATAATTCTTCCTGCAAACTCTTTTGGAAGTACATTAGATTTTATGCATACTAAAACTGTTTTAAAACCAAGGTCAATAAATTCATGAATCAGTTCTTTTGTATTTCGTTTCCAAATAGGGAAGTGTGCTTGAAAGCCTTTCGCGTGTAATTTATCTTCTCGGTATTTTTTTAAATCTTCTAAGAAAATATCTCCAAAAATGCTGTGAGTAAAACCTTCATTCTTAAGATTGTCCAGAGTATTTGACATGAGTATTTCATAGTCTGCCATACTCGGTTGATCGGGTAAATAAAGTTTATGAAGTGGAAGATTTATCTGTTTGGCTTGTTCATTGAGTAATTCTTCCCGAACTCCATGCATGGATATTCGCTTGTAATTACTGTTAATAGTCGTTAATAATTTTTCAACGGAATAGGAGGGGTCTTTTAAAAGGTGATATAGTGCTAAAGAAGAGTCTTTTCCTCCGCTCCAGTTAAATAGTGATTTATGCATGCTTTTAGTATTGAGTACAGAGTATTAAGTACAAAGTACAATGTCATAAGACTTTTTTAAATTATTCATTGTACTTTATTCCTTATACTTTTTGTCTTGGTTTTACTTTTCTCATTACTAAAATCTCTTTACTCAATGCTCTTTTCATAAGGACAATTTCGACACCCGTTGCCACAGCAATAACCTCTTCGCAAATGATACCAGGAAGTAAAGACCCAAAGACCATTTTCTATTGTGTAGTCATAATGCTGGAGTACAGGTAAATCTTTAAATGTAACGGCTTCATTACAATTTGTTTGTTTGAACTTTTGAAGTATAGTAGCGATTTTATTTTGAATATTTTTATCTAAACAATTTTTACATAAACATGAAATAGTGTAAATTTCTAAAATACGAGGTAATGATAGACACCAGCAATTTTTATTATTTACTTCACACTCAAAATTTTGTTGGCAGATAATGCAGTTGTTCATTTTACAAATATGAAGTTAATGAGGTCAAATGTGAATTTTTTGTTGATTATAAAAGCGAACATAACTAAGCGGCTATGAGAGAAAATATTCTAACCATGGTCACGATATTTTTAACTTCATTTTTTTTATATGGTCAAAATAACAAATCTGATATCAATACAAGCGCTGAGAATCTTGAACTAGATAATCTTTTTGATATGACTCTCGATGAGTTGTTACAATTGAATATCGAAAATACCGACAAGGTATTTGCCTGTTATGGATTTATCAATGCCAATGTTGAACAAGTTTTCGATGCTCCCCAAATTACGGAAGAAGGAAATAGAATTTTTGAAAATGGGCCAATTAATTGGTCACCTATACAGAACTTTCACATATACGGGAGTCAAAACTTATCGAATAGAATCAGTGTTTTTTTTAATCTCGCTCATAATGGATCCGAAGTATTGGAAATTAGAAATGCCTATGGAAATTTTTTGATAAAAGATTTTTTTCAAATTCGAATTGGAAAAATGTATCGAAATTTTGGTCTCTATAATAGTAAACTAGATCAGATTCCTACCTTCATTGGTATAGAACCTCCAGAATTATTTGATTACGACCATCTTTTTTTAACCCGAACTACCTCTTTCGCATTACATGGTGCAATGCCTATAAAAGGAAATCAAATCAGTTATTTTTTAAGTACAGAAAATGGTGAAGGAGGCCCCCGTAAGTCTGTAATACCTTTAGGTTGGGATTTTCGATTCAAATCCGATGATAATAATCTGATTGTTGGAACTTCCGGCTTTTTATCAGGAGGTAATGTTTCTCCAATAATTAATGATCTAAATCCAATATCTGAAGGGGGGGTGTTATCCTGGATGCAGACTGATCGATTTTATGTATTTGGATTGTTCGTAGAAAAAAAAATAGGGAATATTTTATTGCAGAGTGAGGTGTATTTATCTCCTCATGATGCCATTAGAGATGCTACTAAAACACTTGATATTGTTAAAAATGCGACAATATCTGAACAACAAAGAAAGAGGTTTTTAAGTGAAAATAGTGATAAAATTAACGAGGTCTTGACGGAGTCAGACATTGTTAAACACACCTCCTATATAGCCAAAACATGGTATATACGACTAGGTTATGATATTCAAACTAGAGTTGGACAATTTGTACCTTATGTGTTTTTTGATTACATGTCGCATCCCGAAATTATTCAAAACAAAAAATTTGGAGGAGATAATGAGGTAGGAGTAAGTGATGATGGAGTATTTTATAAACCTTCTTTAGGTTTGCTATATCGACCACAACCTGAAGTAGCTATAAAATTAGATGGTAGTTTACATGCTCAACAAGTTAATGGAGAAATGGTTGCTTATCCAGAAATAAGGTTAGACTTTTCATTTGCTTTTGATGTTCTGAAAGGGTTAAAAAAATAAAAGATTGCTCCAGCTATTGTTGAAGCAATCTTGATAAAATATGGTGGGGTTAAATATTTTATTTAATTGAAAACTCCACATATACCGGATCGTTGATTTTTTTTATTTTTTTAAATCCAAACTTGTATTTTTTTAACAGAGGCGAGTTCTTAAAACTGAAGCGTAGTTCATATTTGTTCTTTTTAACATATAAAGTATTTTTTTCTATTAGTTGGTTCACTTTTTTGCGCTAGACAGTTTCGCACTAACAAATAGAAATTAGAGAGCTTATAATTATGGGTTATGAAAAATACAAACAATTTTCACAGAGTGCTCCACAATTGAAAAATTCTAAACAAAGAGCACATGTTACCTTAGCCATTTCAATAATTAAATTGATATAAAGTTAATGTTAATTGTTTTTATCTTTTAAATTGTGAAAAATGAACTTAATTAAAGATAATGTAAGGTTTAAGCCAGATTTTATAGCATTACAACTGTACCCACTAGAACTACTTTTTTACTTGGAATTGGCTTTGTTGGATCCAATTAAACAATTAAATTAGTGAGGTTTTAGTCTTTTAAAAATATAAGAATATACCTAAGTAAACTATTTTTAATTTTTATTATTATTAAATTCTCTCAAATACATATGGACTATTTAGGAAGCTATAGAACACTGATTTATTTGTTCTTTTTTGCATGGCTGACTGTTATAATACATAGAATATTTATTTATGACATTACTAATCATGCATGGATATTAGGTGATTGGCTTATTAACTATGAGGATGGTGGTTTCAAACGGAGAGGAATCTCTGGCAGTCTTTTGTTTTGTTTGTATAACTTAACGGGTATACGTCTCCAGTTATTGGTGTTTTTGGCTCAATTTACTTTTTATCTTCTTTTTCTGTTTTATTGGTGTAAGTTGTTAATAGATAGGGAGATAAGCTTGGTTTATCTGTTTTTCATTTTGTCACCACTAACTTTTATGTTTTGTATAAATAACTTAACATCAGTAGGACGAAAAGAGGTAATCCTGTTTTCGTTATTTTCTTACTTTATTTATTGTCTATCTAGTGATAGACTGTCTAAAAATAGGGAAGCTGTTGTTTTGGTATTGATTTTTGTTTCCTGTTTTTTTCATGAAATAATATTCTTTTATGTTCCTTATTTTGTAGTTGCATTAGTATTGTTTAGGAATCACGTAAATTGGATTAGATGTAGCTTATATTTTTTTGCAGCATTTATTCCTTTAGTGTTGATTGGCCTCTTTGGAGGAGATATTAATCAAGGGGAGACCATGAGGATACTTGTGGAAAAAGGAGTGGTTATTAAAGGTGGTATTATAGAATGGCCTAATTACTTTGACACGTTTTCCTACTACAAGAGTTATTTAAAAAATTATTCGCTTTACGGGGTGAGTTTTATTTTGGGACTGCTCCATGTATTTTTTTTATTAAAAGAGTTGGGTGTTCAACAAAAAATTATTCGATATTTTTTTGTGATGATATTGGGGTGTTGCTTATTTACCATCCCTGTATTTGTATTAGCAGTCGATTGGGGAAGGTGGCTATATATCCATTTTACTCTTATTTTATTAATAATCACTCTATTTCTAAACAGGAAAAACAAAACAGAGAAAGTTTATAAGTTTAATTTTAGGTATGTCAATCTTAAAATCTATGTTTTCCTGACTTTTTTACTTTTGTGGAATATGGAAAGTTATAGAATGGGCTTTTCTTTTAAGGGGATTCTGTATAAACTAGTAATTAAGTTCAATGAGGTATATTACTGGTTGTTTTAAATAAAATACTTAAAACACTCTAAAAATTCAGAGTGCTTTAAGAAAGAACAATTTACTTAATCGCGAACTTCACATAGACTGAAGCATTAATTTTTATTTTCTTAAAATCTAAGCTTGTGTCTGAGGGTGCGTCCATATTTGCATTAGACTTATACATCATGCCTTCTTGTGCTCGATATACTTGTGGATAAAAATTGTTAGAGTTTTCTCTAATAATTAATGGCTTTCCAGTTGTTTCACCAATAGCGGTTAATAAATAATCAGCTTTTGATTTAGCATCTTTAACGGCTTCTATTCGAATCTCTTTTTCGAACTCTTCCATCTTAGAGTGGTCTACTTTTGCGATGTATGCGTTCTGGATTTTTAACTCATCCAATTTTTCAAATACTTTACCCACCATACTGGCATCAGTGACTTTTAGCTGGTATTCTGTTCTTCCAACCGCATCTTTTCTTAACCAAGATACTTTGATGTAATTTGAGCTAGCATCTGATAAGGTTAAGTTTTTCAAATCAACGCCAATTTGTGCTAACTCTTTCTTTAGTTCTTTTTCCTGTGTCTCAATGCTTCGGTTGTCTTTTCCATCCTGGTTCTCTAAAAGTGTTATGGAAATATAAATTTCATCAGGGGTAATTTCTTTTTCAGCCTCACCAGTTATTTCGATGTAGGGTTTTTCTTCTGGCATGACCATTTGTGCAAATGAAGAAACTGAAAACGCGACAAGTAGTAGAATCAAATATTTTTTCATGGATTTGGTTTTTATGTTTAACAGTAGCCTAGATGTAATTTTAGAATAAATTCCACAAAAGATATAAAAAAAATGCCATCCCTAATTTCTTGAGATGGCATTTAAATAAATTAAAATTATGACGGCTTAATCTAAAGCAGCAACACCAGGAAGTGTTTTTCCTTCCATGTATTCTAACAAAGCACCACCACCAGTAGATACGTAAGAAACATCATCTCCGAAACCTAAGTTGTTGATAGCTGCAGCAGAGTCACCACCACCGATTAAAGAAAAAGCACCATTTAATGTAGCAGCTCTTACCGCTTTCGCAATCTCAATAGTTCCGTTGGCAAAATTAGACATTTCAGAAACACCCATTGGACCATTCCAAATAACAGTTTTTGAGTTTTTGATAATATCTGCAAAAAGTTCTCTAGTCTCAGGACCGATGTCTAAACCTTCCCATCCATCAGGAATGTGGCCTCTTTTTACTGTTTTAATATTTGCATCATTGCTAAAATCATCAGCAATTACCGTGTCTAAAGGGAAAATCATTTTTACTCCTTTAGCTTCTGCTTTCTTTTGAAGTTCTAACACATAGTCCAACTGGTCGGTTTGACAAAGTGATTTTCCAATTGAACCACCAGCAGCTTTTACAAAAGTATATGACATACCACCACCAATAATGATGTTGTCAGCTACGTCCAATAATTTTTCGATAATTAAAATTTTGTCAGAAACTTTAGCACCACCCATAATAGCAGTAACTGGTTTCACGCCTTGTTTTAATACTTTATCAGCATTAACAAGTTCAGCTTCCATCACTAGTCCACAAACTTTGTCAGAGAAATACTGAGCTATAACAGCTGTAGAAGCATGGGCTCGGTGTGCAGTTCCAAAGGCATCGTTCACATAAACGTCAGCACCTAAATCAGCTAATTTTTTGGCAAAATCAGCATCACCTTTTTCTTCTTCTTTATAAAAACGAAGATTTTCTAATAATAAAACTTCGCCAGCTTTAAGTTCAGCAGCTTTCTTTTTGGCTTCCTCACCAATGCAGTCATCAGCAAATGCTACAGGTACGCCTAGTTTTTCTGAAACGGCTTTCACAATATGTTTTAATGAATACTTATCCGTAGGCCCATCTTTTGGTCTACCCAAGTGAGACATCAAGATTGCAGAGCCACCATCACTCAAGATTTTTTTTACTGTAGGTACTACAGCATTGATACGAGTAAAGTCAGTGATGTTAAAATCAGCATCTAGGGGTACATTAAAGTCAACTCTTACGATTGCTTTCTTCCCTTTAAAATTGTACGAATTAAGTGTTATCATATTTTTTATTGTTTCAATACATAAAAAAAGCCCTAACAGACGTCAGGGCTTTCAAGTTATTAAATTTCTAAAATTTATTCTCCGTGTAACCAAACTTTTTTGGCTAATAATTCTTCTTCGCTTTCTTCATTGTCAGGATCAGGCACACAACAATCTACTGGACAAACCGCTGCACATTGTGGTTCTTCGTGAAAACCAGTACATTCCGTACATTTCGTTGGTACGATATAATAAAATTGATCACCATCAGCTCCAAAAGCACCTTCTTTAATAGGTTCTTGTTTTTCAGAAGCGTCAAGCGATGAACCATCCTCTAGTTCAATTTGTGATAAACTTGTGCCATCAGAGTAAGCCCATTCTGCACCACCTTCGTAAATAGCAGTGTTAGGGCATTCTGGTTCACATGCTCCACAGTTAATACATTCTTCAGTTATTATGATAGCCATCTTATTACTATTTGTCTAAACTTCACTCTACCAGTCGCAAAAATAGGTATTATCTTATTATGCACAAATTTTTTACCTTTTTTGGTACTTTCGTAACATGAATAATAACACAATGATCTCCTCTTTTGTTTCGCTTGGGGAAAAAATCACGCAAATAAGTCCTAAGACCAAAGATGACCTATATTATAGGGCCAAGCAAAATAACCCATGGTTTGATGTGAAATTTATAGACAAGGCATTGTCTGGCATCGCCAACATTTTGATACAAGAATCACTTGAATCTTTTTTTAATAAATATGAGAAAGGAGATATAGATAAAAATATAGGAATAGTCATGGCTGGTAATATCCCCGCAGTAGGATTTCATGATTTATTAATGGTGGTTTTATCTGGAAACAAAGCGGTAGTCAAACTTAGCTCGGATGATGCGGTATTGATTCCTTATCTGTATGAACTAATGGATGAGGAGCTTAAAAGCAGAATTAAATTTGTGCCTAAGTTGATTTTGAAGGAACTAGATGCGGTAATTGCTACAGGAAGTAATAATACTGCTCGTTATTTTGGGGTTTATTTTAAAGATATTCCCACAATTATTAGAAAGAGTAGAACTTCTTGTGCCGTATTAACAGGTGAAGAAACAGCAGAGGAAATAAAAGCTTTAGGAGAAGATATTACTAATTATTTTGGGAAAGGGTGTCGCAGTGTAACCAAGCTATTTGTGCCTCAAGGATATTCTTTTCAGTTTTTCTTGGATGAGTTGTCAAAGAATTATGCTGACATCACTGACCATACCAAGTATAGCAACAATTATGATTATTATAAATCAATTTATTTAGTTGATCGGGTTCCTCATTTAGATACGGGCTTTTCATTGTTTACTAAAAAAACAAGCTGGGGAGCGCCTATTTCTGTTGTTTATTATGAGGAATATACTTCTAAAAGCGATTTGGAAGCACGATTAGAAGAGGAAAAGGAAGCAATCCAGTGTATAGTAGGGAAAGGGTACATTCCTTTTGGAAGTGCTCAATGTCCCGAAATTGATGATTTTGCTGATGGAATAGATACGATGAATTTCTTAATTAGACTATAAGTTAAGTTTACCAATCGTCTGAGGAAGAGTCTTCTGATTCAAATTGATTATTGAAGTCATCGTCTGAAAACTCACCACTTTTTCGTTCTTTGTTAGGCTTAATTTCAAATTCAACCCTTCGGTTGATGGCTTTGTCTTCTTTTGTAACCTCAGGTGTGCGTATAGGTTTTTTGCTTCCATAACCAACAGCAGTCACACGTTTGGAGTCTACATAACCTTTTGCCTCAATAAAAAGCTTAATAGCTTCCGCTCTTTTTTGTGATAGGGTAATGTTATTAGCAGCAATACCGTCTGAATCCGTATGCCCACCAATTTCTAAATCAAATTGCGGGTTATCAACCATAAAGTTAATGACGTCCCATAAGTCTTTTTCCATTGGTTCGAGTATGTCCCATTTGCCATTTTCAAATTCAATAGAAGCAAATTTTAACTTTTTGTTTCGTATGTTTTTAGCTTCAACATTAATAGTCGTATCTCCGTCTAGTTCAAACAGTTTTTCAATTCTGAAAAATTCATCCCCTTGAATAATCAACAAGTATTCATTATGATCAATTAAATCAAAATCAAAACTACCATCGGGACGGGTGTTTTTTGGGGCAACCTCGATGCCATTTCGCAAGTCGATGACTGATATAATCCCATTATATTGTTCTCCAGTAGCTTCATCCCTCAAGGTACCTGAAAGTCGTACTGTAGCATTCGGTTGTGCCTCCATGGGCACGGGGAAAGAAAATAAATCGGTAGTCAAATTATCATCTTTTCCTTCTTCAGTTTTTGCATAAAAAAGTTGCTCAGCTTTTGAATCTATCGAGAAATAAAATTCACTTCCTTCGCCATTCACCAAAGGACCAATGTTTTTGGGCTCAACCCAATTATTGTTGTCTTTCCAAGTTCTATAAATATCGATAGTTCTGTTATATTTTTTGTTTTCTAAATCCCCGAAATTAAAGGTTTGCCCATCCGAACTGAAATAAAACACATTAGTGGTTTTATGAATAAATGGACTATATTCATTTCCTCTAGTATTAATAACAGGACCCATATTTTGGGGTTTAGACCATTTGTCACCTTTTAGTCTTACTGTAAACCAAATATCTGACAAGCCAAATCCACCAATTCTGTCAGATGCAAAATACAGCGTGTCTTCATATTGTGAGAATGAAGGGTGTGACTCCCAATGGGAAGTGTTGATTTCTGGTCCGAGATTTATTGGTTTACTCCATTCTTCTTTCTCATTTTTTGTAGAGATGTATAAGTCGCACATTCCCATGCAGTCACTACAGTCTAGTCGATATTCTTCCACTATACAACGTGAGAAAATTAATGTTTTCCCATCTTTTGATATGCAAGCAGAACCCTCATTACAACGTGAATTTACAGGATAAGGAAACTTTGTGGCCTCATCCCAAAAACCATCATAGTTGATTGTTTGATATAGATCTTCATTGTATTTATTTCTTACTCCAAACGAGTGATGGTCTTTCTCTTTTCTTGTAAATAGCATCACTTTGTCATTGGAATTAATTGAAGGACCGTAGTCCGCAGTGTTCTTTTTGTTTACCAAGTTCCCCATGTTAATTAATACACTCTTTGGAGGTCTCAAGGTATCTATGTTTTTACGGTAGTCGACTAGTTTGTAGTAATATTCTAAAGGGACATAATAATCTTTTGTAAGTTCTGTCAAAGAATCATAATGTTCATATATCTTATGATATTGAGCAATGTCTGCTTGATCTTTCGCAGAGTGGTGCTTTAAAATAAGTCGATAAGCACTACGTGCTTGCGGCATCATATTATTTTTTTCATACAATTGTGCTAGTTGCCAAAATAAATCTAAGTCGATAGCAAAGTTGAAAATCCCGAAATTGCTAATGTATTTTTCTAAAGCATCAATAGTTTTCAGGTCATCGCCCTTATAAGCTAACTTTTGGATGTGGTCTATATCACTTTGACTGTGATATTCTTGTATTTTATTAATGTTGTTAAAAATAAAATGGTAATCATTGGAATTTTCACTTTTAACAGCTAACTCTTCAGATATTTCTTTTGCGATATAACCTTCTTCTTCGTCTTTTAATTGTTCTTTATACTCTTTTTTCGTGTCTTGGGAAAAAACAGTAATAGTGTTAACTAATAGAATAGAAAATAGAAGTATGTATATTAGTTTTTTCATTAATTATGTTAAAACGTCAGCAATTTACATCAAATACTTGATTTTTGAAATATTTAGGTATTGGCACGTCACTTGCAACATAAGTCAATCCTAAAATATGCTATAAACAGAACGTTAGTTTGTCATTTTTAATGTCAAGCTGACAGTTGTTTCTTTAAAAAATATTTATGACTGAAGAAAAAGATCAATTAAGACCAGTACACTTTATAGGGAATGAGGGAGAAGAGATGATTCCACTTTTATCACCGGAGGAAGAAGAAGAGATACATAACGTAGGTGTGCCAGATACTTTGCCAATTTTACCAGTTCGCAATACTGTATTATTTCCAGGTGTTGTGATTCCCATTACAGTGGGAAGAAAAAAATCTATTGATTTGGTAAAAGAGGCGTACAATGGTGATAGAATTATTGGTGTAGTAGCTCAAAAAAATCAAAAAGCTGACGAACCTGTGTATGATGACTTGTATAAAATCGGCACAGTTGCAACTATTCTTAAGATGGTGGTACTGCCTGATGGGAATACTACAATTATTATTCAAGGCAAAAGAAGGTTTGAATTATTAGAAGAAGTCTCTAATGATCCTTATCTGCGTGCAAAAGTAGTGGCTAAGAAAGAGACATTCGATAAAATATCCAAAAAACAGGCAACAGGTTTAATCGGTTCTTTAAAAGATACGGCCAAAAAGATTATCAAACTGAATCCAGAATTACCACCTGAAGCTCAAATTGCGATTGATAATATTGAAACGTTAGGTTTTATGACACATTTTTTGTGTTCTAATCTCAGTGTTTCGGTAGAGAGTAAACAAGGGCTGTTAGAAAATGATAATGGCAAAAATCGTGTGACCACTTTAATGGAGTTCATGAATAATGAAGTTCAGCTATTACAAGTGAAACAAGAAATTAACTCAAAAGTCCATCACGATATCGACCAACAACAGCGGGATTATTTTTTGCGTCAGCAAATGAAAGTGCTTCAAGATGAACTTGGAGAAGAAAGTGTTGAAAAAGAAGTGGACCGTCTTCGCATGCGTGGTGCAGATAAAATTTGGTCCAAAGAGGTTGAGGAGCATTTTCAAAAAGAGCTACGCAAAGTATCTCGAATGAACCCTGCTGCTGCTGATTACCCTGTTCATATCAATTACCTAGAGTTATTAGTTGACTTGCCTTGGGGTGAAGTTTCAAAAGATAATTTTAATCTAAAGCGTGCCAAAACGATTTTGGATAAAGATCATTATGGATTAGATAAAGTGAAACAACGTATTCTTGAATACTTAGCAGTAATTAAGCTTAAAAATGTAATTAAGGGCGATAATGATGGAACTATGAAAGGTCCGATTTTGTGCCTTTATGGTCCTCCTGGTGTTGGTAAAACTTCTTTAGGGAAGTCCATTGCAAAAGCTTTAGGTAGAGAGTACGTGCGGATGGCTTTAGGGGGAGTGCGAGATGAAGCTGAAATTCGCGGTCATCGAAAAACATACATTGGCGCTATGCCAGGTAAAGTAATTCACAATATCAAGAAAATTGGCAAGTCAAACCCTGTTTTTGTATTAGACGAAATTGATAAAATAGCTTCCGATTTCAGAGGTGATCCATCTTCTGCCATGTTAGAGGTGTTAGACCCAGAGCAGAATAACGCGTTTGTAGACAATTATCTAGAAGTAGAATACGATTTGTCCAAAGTTTTATTTATTGCTACATCCAACTCATTAGATACAATTCAACCAGCCTTGCGTGACCGAATGGAAATCATTGAAATTAATGGTTATACGCTGGAAGAAAAAGTACAAATCGCAAAACGTCACTTGATTCCAAAACAATTAGATGAACACGGATTGACAAAAGATGATATCTCATTTACCAAAGCCGCTATCGAAAAATTGGTTGATGGATATACCCGTGAGTCGGGTGTTCGAGGGTTAGATCGGAAAATTGGATCTGTCATGCGACATGTGGCTAAGTCCATTGCGATGGAGGAATCGTATGAAAAGAAAATCGATACAGAGCAAATTGTCTCCATTCTTGGACCAGAGTTTTTTGATAAAGAAGAGTATGAAGTCAATGAAGTAGCAGGTATTGTTACTGGTTTAGCCTGGACGCCAGTTGGAGGGGAGATTTTGAATATCGAATCACTAATAAGTCGTGGGAAAGGTAAGTTAACCTTATCGGGTAAATTAGGTGATGTGATGAAAGAATCTGCGATTGCTGCTCTCTCTAATGTTCGTGCTAATGCCGAGAAATTAGATATCGATTACAAAATCTTTGACCATTACGATTTACACATTCATGTTCCAGCTGGAGCAGTTCCAAAAGACGGGCCTTCAGCTGGGATTACAATGTATACTTCTATAGCTTCGGTATTTACTCAACGTAAAATCAAAGAAAAAATAGCCATGACTGGTGAAATTACTTTAAGTGGTAAAGTGTTGCCAGTTGGTGGAATCAAAGAAAAAATTCTTGCAGCCAAGCGGGCAGGTATTAATGAAATCATCATGTGTTACAAAAACAAAAAAGACATAGATGAAATCGAAAAAGTATATACCAAAGGATTAAAAATTCATTATGTTAAGCATGTTGATGAGGTTATTGAGATTGCTTTATTGAAAGACAAAGTAGCACGGCCAGTACCTATTTCTGTTCCAGATGAAAAAAAAGAGTCCGAGAATAAATAAAGAAGTATATTTAACGTTTCGGTAGTTGTGACTTACATAAGTATCGAAACGTTTAATTAATCTATACATGAAAAAGCTATTCCTTGGCCTTCTGATTTTTTTATCATTTGACTTAGTTGCTCAAATAGGCGGAAGAACAACCTTTGATTTTTTAAACTTCAACGCCAATGCCCGTGTTGCTGCTTTGGGTGGCGAAAATGTTTCGTCTAGTGATTGGGATCCTAATATGTTTTTAACTAATCCAGCAAACATTAATTCAGAGCAATTTCATAAAGTTTCAGTGAATTATTTACCTTTTCAAGCTGACATCAAAAAAGGAGATTTTAGTTACGTGATGCCTTTCCAAAATTTTAAAGGAATGGGGCTTGGGGTGCAATATATAAATTATGGTGCTTTTCAAGAAACAGACGATGCCGGTAGGGATATTGGTACGTTTACTGCAAACGAATACGCCATCACTGGTGGAGTAGCACATCAACAAGGTAATATTTCAATGGGGGCTAATTTGAAATTAATAGGTTCACAAATTCAAGGATATTCTGCATTTGCTATTGCATCTGATATTGGGGCAAACTTTAAACATCCAGATAATGGGTTTCAAGCAGGGTTAGTTTTTAAAAATGTAGGCTTTATTTTGAAAAATTATGCAGAAAATCAGCGAAAAACCACTCCTTTTGATCTTCAATTAGGATGGAGTTATAAATTGGACCATATGCCATTCCGATTTTCTATGACAGCGCATAATTTACATCGGTGGGATATTCAGTATTTAGATCCCACCCGCGATGTTTCTTTTGATAGTGATGGGGAAGAAGTGCCTAATCAAAAAAGCTTTGGACAAAAATTAATGCGGCATTTTGTTTTTGGGGGTGAATTCATGTTGATGGAAGGTTTTCATTTAAGAGCAGGCTATAATTTTATGCGCAGACAGGAATTGAGGGTAGAGGAAAGACGTGCTTTAGCTGGGTTTTCATTTGGTGGAATGATTCGTCTGGGTTGGTTAGAGTTTTCATACTCAAAAGTAAATTATCATATATCAACAGGAACTAATGTTATCTCCTTAACATTAGATACAGGTAAGTTGTTAAAGAAGAAAGAAGTAAAAGTAACCGAGATATAAACAAATGAAGCAATTTTTGACTCCACGAGAAATAGTAAAAGAGCTGGATAAATATATTATAGGTCAGGCAGATGCAAAGAAAAATGTGGCCATTGCTTTGCGAAATCGATGGAGAAGAATGAACTCTCCTGAGGATATTCAAAAAGAAATTATGCCTAATAATATCTTAATGATTGGAGCGACAGGTGTGGGTAAAACCGAGATAGCTCGCAGATTAGCTACCTTAGCAGCAGCTCCTTTTATTAAAGTAGAAGCTTCTAAATTTACTGAAGTAGGTTACGTTGGTCGTGATGTTGAAAGCATGGTGCGCGATTTGGTGCAGCAGTCTGTTAACTTAGTTGAAAAAGAGCGAAAAGCTGTTGTAGAAGAAAAAGCAAAAGCAGCTGTAGAAGAGATTATTTTAGATGCCTTAATCCCTCCATTAAAAAACTCACATAAAATGACTGTCCCAGCGGTGGGAGATGGAGACACAGTACCAGAGTCTGATGAAGAGTTAAACCTGCGTACGCGAGACCGCTTTAGAGAAAAAATCAGAAATGGAGAATTAGAAGATCGAAAGATTGAAATTGATGTCAAACAGTCGGCTAACCCTGGAGTAGGTGTTATGGGCCCTGGAATGGATGAAGCATCAATGATGAATATTCAAGAAATGATTTCAGGTATGATGCCTAAGCGTTCTAAAAAACGTAAAGTATCTATTGCCGAAGCCCGTAAAATATTATTAGAAGAAGAAGCTTCTAAGTTGATTGATTTTGACGAAGTAAAAGAAGAAGCCATTCATAGAGCTGAAAATTCTGGGATTATATTTATTGATGAAATAGATAAAGTAGCTTCTAGTGGCTCAAACAGCAGTGGTGCCGATGTCAGTAGACAAGGTGTGCAACGCGATTTATTACCTATAGTAGAAGGTAGTGTGGTTAATACTAAATTTGGTGCAATGAGAACTGATCATGTCTTATTTATTGCAGCAGGTGCGTTTCATGTCGCGAAACCTTCCGATCTAATCCCTGAATTGCAAGGACGTTTTCCAATCCGTGTAGAGTTAGACAGCCTTAAAAAGGAAGACTTCTACAAAATTTTGAAACAGCCTAAACATGCACTAACCAAACAATATGAGGCATTGCTGAATACTGAAAAGGTAGAGTTGACTTTTAATGATGATGCTTTAGATAAGTTAGCTGAGATAGCATTTTTCTTAAATGAAGAAATTGAAAACATTGGGGCAAGACGTTTGCAAACAGTGATGTCACAATTATTGAATGACATTCTTTTTGATGTTCCAGATGTGATTGGCGCAAATGCCAAAATTGTTATTACAAAAGAGATGGTAGAAGAACGATTAAATCACATGTTGAAGAATAGAGATTTGAGTGAGTTTATTTTATAAAAAATATTTAAAACAGGAGGTGTGTTAATAAAACAGATACCCTAAAACTGGCTTTTTAAATGAATGGTTTGATGCTAATTAATGCTTCAAACCTTTATCTTTGTGTTCTTGTTTTATGACAGCTTTATTTTTTAGCTATTATTTATAATTATAATGAAAAATCTTCTTAGTGCTTTAGTACTATCTATAGCTTGTTCCCTATCTGTTATAGGACAAAATAACTATACGGTAAGTGGCTATATATATGAATTGGGAAGTGACGAAACACTAATCGGAACATATGTTTTTGTCCCTAAATTAAAGGTCACAGCAGTGGCAAATACCTACGGTTTTTATTCCATTACATTGCCAGAATCAGACTCTTTAGAACTCGTTTTTTCAATGATGGGCTATCAAAAGCAAGCCCGACAATTATCTTTGCATGAAAATATTTCACTAGACATACACTTGGAACGTGATATTGTTAAGTTAGACCAAGTAGAAATTTCTATGGATGACTATAAATATCGCGAAAAAATTAGTGATGATGTTCGAAGCAGTGTTATAGAAATTCCTGTTGGTCAAGTAAAAGACATCCCTGCTTTGCTGGGTGAAAAAGATGTCTTGAAAACAGTTCAGCTCATGCCTGGAGTCCAATCAGGTAGTGAAGGTAGCGTAGGCTTATATGTTAGAGGAGGTGGTCCTGATCAGAACTTAATTATTCTTGATGATGCGGTTGTCTATAATGCCCAGCATTTATTCGGGTTCGTTTCAATTTTTAACGGAGATGCTTTAAAGAGTATTGAGTTAACTAAAGGTGGTTTTCCTGCACGATATGGCGGACGGCTATCTTCCGTTTTAGATATTAATATGAAAGATGGAAACAAGGAAGAGGTAAAGGGAGAAGTAGGTGTTGGATTAATTTCGTCACGTGCTACACTTGAGGGTCCAATTAAAAAAGGCAAGTCCTCATTTTTGATTTCAGGTCGTAGAACATACATTGATTTACTAGCGAAGCCTTTTATACCTGAGGGAAATAGTGGAGGGTATTATTTTTATGATTTTAATGCTAAAGTAAATCATGAATTTAGTCGAAAAGATAAAATATATTTCAGCACCTATAGCGGCCAAGATAAAATATATGGAGGTTATAAAGATTATAACAGCGAAGAGAAGTTCGGGATTGGCTGGAAAAACAACACGGCAACTACTCGCTGGAATCACCTTTTTTCAGATAAGTTATTTGCAAACACTTCTTTCATTTTTAGTAATTATAAGTTTTTTGTATCAGCCGACAGTAAGTTTGATGACGATTCTTTCAATTTAAATTATTCATCTAGTATTCGTGATTTTGCAATAAAATCAGACTTTGATTATCACCCAAATCCTAAACATCACATTAAGTTTGGATTGATTTCAACCTTACACAGATTTAGACCTAGTGCTATAGTTGTAGAATCATCAAACGATTTTGAGGATGAATTATCTACAGATACTTTTTATGGACTAGAGTCAGGTGTTTATTTTGAAGATACTTATAGTCCAATTGATCGTCTGAAAATTAATATAGGGATGCGAGTAAGTTCTTTTAATCATGCAGATCAAACTTATTTCGAACCAGAGCCGCGTGTGATGTTAGCATATAAAATAAACGAAAACTTAGCCTGGAAAGCGTCTTATGCATCAATGAATCAATATTTACATTTAATAAGTAATACAGGTATCAGTTTACCAACTGATTTATGGGTTCCAGCAACTGATCGAATATCTCCTCAAAGTTCATGGCAAATTGCGACTGGCCTGGCAAAGGATTTTGAAAAACCACGGTTGACAATTTCCTTAGAAGGATACTATAAAAAAATGAACAATATTTTGTCTTACAAAGAAGGAGCAAGTTTTTTGCTTATCGAGGAACCTGAAGATAGTAAAGCAATAGATTGGGAAAGTCAAGTTACTAGTGGGATTGGCTGGTCATACGGAATGGAGTTTTTAGTTCAAAAGAAGATAGGGAAGTTTACAGGTTGGGCAGGTTATACATTATCAAAAACAGAGCAACAATTCACTGAGTTAAATGCAGGAAAACGTTTTCCCGCACGATATGATCGGAGACATGATGTTTCAATAGTAGGAATATACAAGCCAGATAAAAAGATCACTCTTTCTGCTACTTGGGTTTATGGCACAGGTAACGCAATTACGCTTCCTTTAGGAGAATATTCTGTGGTATCACCTTCAGGAAATGATAATTATAGTTTTGTCGAAAATTTCTCATATTATGGAGAGCGAAATTCTTTTAGAATGGCACCTTATCACCGAATGGATGTATCTATTCAATTTCATAAAGAGCTAAAAAAAGAACGATCACGAACGTGGGAAATAAGTATTTATAATGTTTATAATAGAAGAAATCCTTATTTCTATTTTGTAGATGTTGAGAATCGAAAAACAGTGCTGAAGCAAATCTCTTTATTTCCGATTATTCCTTCGTTTTCATACACTTATAAGTTTTAATTCATGAAAATTCTATTTGTTGTTTTATTTGCAGTAATAGGTCTTTTTGGTTGTGAAGATATAGTGTCCGAAGTTGATTTACCAACAGATGGTAGCAGGGTGGTGGTGAGTGCTTATATTTCTCCCACTGATACATTAATTTCAGTTTATTTATTAGAATCATCTCCTCTTTTTTCAGATAGTGATCAGGATAGCGATTATGATTACGATAATTACTATAGTAATGGAAAAGTAATTCAAAACGCTAAAGTATTGTTGTCAAGAGCAAATTCTTCAGCTATAACATTGGTTTTTGATGAGGAAAAAGGGAAATATACTATCGATGCAAAATTGTTTCCCATCGAATATGGGCAGACCTATACATTAAATGTAACCACAGAAGATGGTAAAGAGGTTTCAGCTATAACTACTATTCCTACAGGTTATTTTTCAGATATAGAAACTAAAGTAGATAAGGTAGATGCTCATTCGACAAATGACTTTTATAATATTTCAGTTTCATGGATAGATGAAAAAGGAATGGATAATTATTATAGATTAGCTTTTGTGAACTGTCTAGAATATGATTGTCAGGGATTTTATGTTTCAGGTGAGAGGTTAAATTTTTTAGTATCTGATCAAGGAAAGGATGGTGGAAAGTTAGGAGTGAGCAATAGTGAATTATATTTATATGACAACTATGGTTCCAATGATGGATTGGGTGAGAATGATACTATTAATGTCGTCATTACAAAACTAGCAAAACCCTATTATGAATTTTTGAAGTACTCGTATACCTACGAAGAAAGCCCTTTTTCAGAACCAACTACAACAGCAACAAATATTGAAGGGGGGTTAGGTGTGTTTGTTGGCTATGCAACATTTAATAAAGAAATAGTATTAGAATAAAATCACAAAATCTTAAAAACAACACTTTTTTTATTCCCTTCTTCATCAAGAATGGTGATGGTATGTTTGCCTTTTTTGTAATCAATCGTCATATGATGAATATCCGAAGTAGCACCCAAATACAGTTCGTCTAAATGCCAATATAACTGCATTTGTTTATTTTTATGAGTGGCCTGGCAAATCAACTGACCCCGTTCCCCTTCTAAAAGACGTGGAATATAAAGCTTTGCATGTGGATGCGGGTAGATGAAATCAATGGGAGAGTCTGTTTCATGCTGATCACATTCGTAAGCAAATTGAGGGAGCTTTTGATAGTTAGCGGACTTTTGTAAATAATACCATTCCTCTACAGGAGGTAATACAAAAAAATGTTTTTTCCGCATCTTAGCTACATCATAACAGGAAGAATTGACCCGTAAGCCTTGTTCATTTAAAAAGACCCTCTTGCAATAAGGGCAAATACCAGCTTGTTTACTCGAATTAGTAGTTAGTAAAGTGTCTATCTCAAAACAATCCAATCCAGCTTTTAAACCGCTTTTTAAACAAATTTGCTGTTGATACATTTCTCTTTTGGGAGCTGAAAACCAACCTTGATTTGGCAATAAATTGTAGATTGAAAACAGAATCGGTGCGGCCATTTGAACGCCAACCAAATTAGGTCTTCCTTCACCTGTGGCATTACCTACCCAAACTCCTACTGTATAATGAGGAGTGACCCCAACAGCCCACGCATCACGAAAACCATGGCTGGTACCCGTTTTCCAGGCTATTTTTTTACTGTTCTCAAACAGCTTCCAACTACCTTCTTCGGTAGGACGTTTTAATTCGAGTAATGCTTCAAATGTTTCAAAAGTTGCCGAAGCAGAGAGGATAGGATATTGAGTATAAATAGGGTCAGTAGTTGTCTTTTTTTTGAGTAGAAGTGGCTCATTAAAGTAACTTGTCGAATAGGGTTTGTTTAAAGGTGCTTTTTCAAATTTATTTAAGGTAGTAGCCATTCCTGAATACATTTTTCCTAAATCCCATAAAGTAGCTTCGGCACCACCTAAAATAAGAGATAAACCATAATGGTCAGCTTCGTTATTTATAGTAGTCAACCCCAATTGTTTTAATTTTGAATGAAATTTTGGGTAACCATATTGTTGCAATAAACGCACCGCAGGAATGTTGAGTGATCGCGCCAAAGCCACATTCGCTTTCACAGCCCCTTCGTAGGTTTTGGTGTAGTTTTGAGGTGCAAATCCTTGAATAATTGTAGGGATATCAGGTAGTAATGATTGGCTCATTATTAACCCCTCATCTAACGCTGACGCATGTAAAAATGGTTTTAAAATACTTCCGGTACTTCGTGGGGCTTGCACTAAGTCCACATAATTTTCGTGAAAGTTACCTTTTAATGGTTCACTATTTCCTATGTACGAAACAACTTCGTTCGTATAATTATCTATAATTAATATAGCGCCATTGTAAATGTGATTGTGGGCATATTCACTGATGTAATGGTTAAGAAGCTGATTTGATTGTAGTTGTAGTTTTTTGTTGAGGGTACTTTGGAAAATGTTTTGTTGAGGATTTTGTTGCACTAAATGCTCTAATGCATGGGGCGCGTTTCTTGGAAAATCTAAAAACCTTGTTGGAAGTGGTTCTTCTTTGGAAAGTGATAATGTTTGAGCATCTATAATGTTGTTTTTATGAAGTTTAGCTAATAAGAAGTCACGTTTGATTTTTAATAAATGATTGTTTTTGCCAGGGAATATGAGGGATGGACTATTGGGTAAAACAGCAAGTGTCGCAGCTTCAGCCCATGAAAGTTCGTTTAATGGCCGACCAAAATATTTCCAACCCGCAGCAGTAATCCCTACAATGTTTCCTCCAAAAGGTGCATGTCCCGCATATAGGTTAAGAATTTCTTCCTTGTTGAAAGATAATTCTAATCGGGTAGCTAAGTAAATTTCTTTTAACTTTTCCCACACAGTTCGCGGAGGATTTTTTTTACTCATCCGAATTACTTGCATGGTAATGGTACTACCACCACTTTTAACATATCCTTTTGTAAGGTTTTGGTATGTTGCTCGAAATAAACTTAAGGGGTTTACACCAAAGTGGTTGTAAAAAGACTCATCCTCGAATTGAATAAGGCAGGTTTTGTATTTGTCAGAAAGTGAATCAGTTAACGGTAGTCGCCATTGTTCATCGTCAGCTATCTTTACTGAAAGAATTTGCTTTTCTGCTGAAAAAAGAATTTTACTATAACTGACCTGAAACAGGTTGTTAGGTAATGAAAAATAAAAATGAACTGCCCATACAGCTATCACAACTAGTAAAATTGTATGTTTTCGTGATAAAAGGGAGGTGTTCATTAACTAGTTGGTTCTTACAGTAAATCCAAAGCAGTTTGTAACTCTCCTGCGGCTTTGGTGTCTCCTATTTTTTTGGCTAAAACAATTCCTTTTTCAAAGAGTTCCTCTGCTTGATCAAAGTCATCCAGTGATTCGTAATATTTTCCCGCGGAATAATAGGTCGCTAAATAGTCGGGGTGATTGGTTAGTAGATCCTCAAAATAATTCTGAGCTAACTTATCCTGATTTTTAACATATTCTAAAGCAAGACAATATTTTAAAAATGGGTCTTCTGGAGTTTCTTTCAAAAAGGAAATCAGGCTTTTAAGTCTTTCTGTTGACATTTAATAGGAAAATTTACTCGTTTTGCATAACATTTTTCATCCTTCTTAAGTATATGTCATAAGTGATGAAAAAGGAAATTTAAAGAATTGTGACTTCACAATTTTAAGTTCTGCTTTCAAATCTCTAAATTCTGATTTCTAAACTTTAAAACCTAACCATGAAAATATTAGTTTGCATAACTCATGTGCCAGATACTACTTCAAAAATAGCTTTTACAGACGGCAACACACAATTTGATAAAACTGGCGTTCAATATATTATAGGTCCATATGACGATTACGCTTTAGCGCGCGCGGTTGAGCTTAAAGAGCAAAGCGGTGGAACGATTACCGCTTTAAATGTAGGGACTGCCGAAACAGAACCGACAATTAGAAAAGCATTAGCTATTGGAGCAGATGATGCAATTCGTGTCAATGCTGAGCCTACAGACTCCTTGTTTGTTGCGAAAGAAATAGCGAACGTAGCCAAAGAAGGTGGTTATGATATGATTTTAATGGGCCGTGAGTCCATTGATTTTAATGGTGGTGTTGTGCATGGAATGGTTGGCGAGCTATTAGGTATTCCTTCTGTGTCGCCCGTTATGAAGCTAGAGCTTCAAGGAACAAAAGCCATTATGGAGAAGGAAATTGAAGGTGGTAAACAAACCATTGAGGTAGAGACGCCATTTGTAGCAGGCTGTCAAGAGCCAATTGCTGAATGGAAAATCCCCAACATGCGTGGAATTATGTCTGCTCGTACAAAACCACTGAATGTAATCGAACCTTCAGTTAATGTAAAAGGCAGTGAAGTAGTCTCTTTTGAATTGCCACCAGCTAAGGGAGCTTGTAAAATGATTTCTCCTGATAATGTAGGGGAATTAGTTAATCTGCTAAAAAACGAAGCTAAAGTAATTTAATCACCTTAAACACGACAATCATGATATTAGTATTTATAGAAAACGATAATAACACCATCAAAAAATCATCTTTCGAGGCATTAACTTATGCAAGTGCATTAGCTAAAAAGTTAGGTACAGAGGCCCATGGTTTGGCTTGTGACGTGATTAGTGATGATGAACTGACGACAGCTGGAAAATATGGTGTTGCTAAAGTATACAAACTAACTGGTGTTGCTGCTGATGCGGTGCAACCTTTGGCAAGTGCCATTGCCCATGTAGCTAAAGATAAGGGCGCTGATACCGTGCTAATGGCTCACTCATCATTGGGAGAAGCTATATCTTCCCGCATTGCTATAAAATTAGATGGTACTGCAGTGACTAATGTAATAGGGTTACTTGATGGTGACAAGGTAAAAAGGAGTATTTACACCAGTAAAGCTTTTAGCACGGTAGCTATTAAGACAGCTAATAAAGTGTTGACAATAAAGAAAAATAGTTTTGATGTGGAAGAGGGGAGTGGATCTGCAGTAGTAGAAGCAGTTGCTATTACAGTTGCTGAAGCAGATAATAAAGTAAAAATCACTGGCACTAAAAAACAAGAAGGTGATATCTTATTACCTGAAGCTGATTTAGTTGTGTCAGCAGGAAGAGGGTTGAAAGGTCCAGAAAACTGGGGTATAATAGAAGATTTAGCCAAAGTTTTAGGTGCCGCAACAGCGTGTTCTAAACCAGTTTCTGATGTTGATTGGAGGCCTCATCATGAACATGTTGGTCAAACAGGTATAAAAATTAGTCCTAATTTGTATATTGCAATAGGAATTTCGGGGGCTATTCAACACCTTGCAGGGGTAAGTTCTTCGAAAGTCATAGTTGTTATAAATACTGACCCAGAAGCACCTTTTTTCAAAGCGGCTGATTATGGCATAGTGGGAGATGCATTTGAAGTAGTTCCGAAACTAACCGAAGCCTTGAAAAATGCTTAATAAATAGCGATAGACAATTGAGTAAGATTGAATTAGAAATATTGGGATTATCATCGAGCCAGTCGCAGACTGGTTCGTTTGCTTTAGTATTGGGTGAAGTGGGTGGTAAAAGACGATTGCCAATTATTATTGGAATGGCTGAGGCTCAAGCGATTGCAATTGAAATAGAAAAAATAACTCCCCATCGCCCATTTACTCATGACCTTTTTAAAGAATTTGCGAAAGGGTTTAATTTTGATATTCAGGAAATCATGATTTCTGATTTGAAGGAAGGTATTTTCTACGCCAGGATAGTGTGTGCTGATGAAATTAAATCGGTAGAAGTTGACTCTCGACCATCTGATGCTATCGCCATTGCTTTACGCTTTAAAGTACCCATTTTTACCAACGAAAAAATCCTTTCAGAAGCAGGAATAGTGTTGACAGAGGAAGAAGAAAAAGCTGAGTTTGGTGAGGCAGAGGAGGAACTAGAGGAGGAAGAGATGGAAAAGGCTGTAGAGGAGGCAAAAACTCAAATACAATCAAACAACTTAGATGAGTTTTCTGTTCAACAACTAGAGGTGATGCTTGAAGATGCTTTACAAGATGAAAAGTATGAATTAGCAGCACGGATTAGAGATGAATTAAACAGAAGATAAATCCCTTTGAATCAACTTAAAATTGGAATTGTTGGTGGTGGTATTGCTGGTTCGGCAGCTGCAAATTTTTTAGCAAAACAAGGACATCATATTACTGTTTTTGAGCGGGAAGAAAATCCTCGGCCCCTTGGTGCTGGAATAATGATGCAGCCTACTGGCTACAAAATGATGACTCTATTAGGTTTTAAAAATTTAATAGATGAGAATTCAACTCCTATCTATAAATTTCAGGGCGTGCATCATCGAAGTAATGAAGTGGTCATTGATATCGATTTTAGAGATTTGTTTCCTGAAGCTTGTGGTAGAGGAGTGCATAGAGGGCTTCTGTTTTCAACTTTAATTAAAGCTTTAGATAATATTTCAAATGTTAACTTATTAAAAGGCACCCCCATTGATAACATAGACCAAAATGAAAAAAAAGTAACTTTATATTCTGGTCGACAAGTTTTTGAGGGATATGATTTTGTAATCATCTCCAATGGTTCGCGGTCAATGTTGAGGGATAATTTTTCTGTTACTAAAAAAAGTATTCAGCAACCTAATTCCGCACTGTGGACAACGGTTACTTATAAAAAAGGAGAATTAGATGAAACGACACTTACACAACATTACGGAGATAAAGTGTTGACGGGGATAATGCCCACAGGTTCGCATATTGAGGGAGATGTAGATTCTAAGTTAGTTAACTTTTTTTGGGGTGTAAATCAACAAGAAAACCCCATTAAATCAACTGCAGATTTTAGAAAATTAAGAGAAAAAATAAAAGTATATTATGGCGATTCACCCATTGTTGACCGAGTTGTTGATCCTGAACAACTAACTTTTGCTCCCTATTATGATTCTCAACTCTCTCATTTTTATGAAGGTCGAGTAGCCTTTGTTGGGGATGTAGCTCATGCGATGAGTCCTCAGCTTAGTTCAGGTACTAACTTAGCCCTTCTTGATGCTTATATGTTGAGTGAATGTATCAAAGAATATGAAGATTTACTTCTTGCTTTGCCTGTTTTTTCAAAAAAAAGAACACAGCAAGTACATTATTATCAAACCATTTCCAGGCTGATAACTCCAATATTTCAGGGTGATAAACAATACCCTTTTTTGAGAGATTTTCTCATACAAAAAGTATATGAATTACCAGTCGCAGGAAAGCTTATGTTAAACACACTTATGGGAATAAGAAATGGGTGGTGTTCAAATTTACCAAAGAGATATTATTATATTTGATGAAAAAAGAGATGAGGAAGCTTGGCTTATTGGGATTTGGAAGTTTTGGACAGTTTATGGTGAAACACCTCGTTCAGCATTTTGAAGTAGTGGTTTGGAACCGGTCCCCTCGTCCTGATGAAGCAAATTCACTTGGTGTAAAACAAGTTTCTGTTGCGGAAGCATGCAATGCAGAAATAGTGATTCCTTGTGTACCTGTTCAGTTTTTAGAAAATCTTCTTGTGGAAATGGCTCCTAATTTAAAGCCAGGTACTTGGGTAGTGGATGTTTCTTCTGTAAAAGTTCGTCCATTAGAAATGATGGAAAGAATATTACCTAACCATGTTCAAATTATTGGAACGCACCCTTTGTTTGGGCCTATGAGTGGTAAAAACGGAATTGAAGGGTTAAATATGGTCATATGTCCTTCTCAAAGAGATATCGATTTAAAGCTAGTTCACTTTTTTGAAGATAAATTGAAGTTAAATGTTTTAATAAGAACTCCTGAGGTACACGATCAACAGATGGCTTATGTACAAGCATTAACACATTTTATTGGTAGAGCGGTAAATGCGATGGATATTCCTGATGTAGAACAGAAAACTAAAGCCTATCAGTTTTTGTTGGAAATTAAACAAACGTTGGGAAAAGATTCGTTGGATTTGTTTTACACAATTGAAAAAGAAAACCCGTATGCTCAACAAGTTCGAGAAGACTTTTTAAAAGCACTAACTAACCTGAATGAATCACTTTAGTCACTATAGGCTTCTGTGTTCTTTTGAAATTAGATTGAGTTTGTAGATGTCAAAAAAGATGAGAGAGGGTGAAAGGCTTTTTAGGTTTTTTTCTATTCCTGTTTTAAAAATTGAATAAATGAACTCAAATATAAAAGTTAACCGAGTTTTCGATATAAATTTATAATACCTATATAATTTAGTATTGAACTTTATGTTGTTGGAGGTTAATGTGACAAGATTTTTTATGCTTTCATGGGTCTTTTTTAAAAAAATATAATTGTCTTCAAGGCCTATGTGACATAAAGGGTTGTCGATATGAACAATCTTAATATCATGAGTTTTTAAGCTGATTCCAAATAGAGTGTCTTCATAACCATATCCTTTCAAAGTTTCATCCATTTTAACTAGAAGAAAATGCTTTCTTGAAATGATGAAATTATTGGACATAAAAGAGTAGTAGGGGCATTTGGATCGTTTTTCTGCTTTACCAGTTTCTCTCGTATTACCATATTTCCAATGTAAAAGTTTGTCTGGGTTATTAGGAGGGGAAGATTGATATGAGCGGCCTCCATAAACCACATAATCTTTATCGATGTAATTAAGGTATTGTTGAAGATAATTAGAATTATTTATTTTAGAGTCACAATCTAAAAAAAGGAGTGTGCTATATTCTGCTTCAAAAGCCAGTAAATTTCTGATTTTTGATCGACCTTGGTTAGCAGGGAGCTTTTTATAAACAACATTTGTAAATGATTCTATTGAGCTGTTCTCTTTTGTGTAGTCAGAGGAAAAATCATCATAACAACGAATTTCAAAAGGTACATCTAATAATGATGCCTGATTGACTAGGTTATTTACTAGTTCAACTACTGAAAAATTATAAATAGGTATAAGAATTGAAAGTCCCTTATTCTTCACTTATGATTCCTTTTGCTTTATCTGTCAATTTTTTGTCTTTGCAAACTAATGTTCTTGCTGGATGTTTGGTTAAAAATCCATGGTTGTGTGTAGCCATTAAGATTGAAGTACCACTTTTGTTAATGTCGATAAACAAATTGAGTATGTTTTCTGCTACTTCTGGATCCAGATTTCCTGTAGGCTCATCTGCAATTAATAACAAGGGTTCATTTAATAAGGCTCGTGCAATTACAATTCGTTGTTGTTCTCCACCAGATAATTGATGAGGCATCTTGCTTCCAACACCATCCAAACCCACTCGCATTAAAACTTCAACGATACGTTGTTTCATTTTAGTTGAGTTGGTCCAGCCCGTTGCCTTTAATACAAATTCAAGGTTTTCTGTAACCGATCGATCTGTAAATAGCTCAAAATCTTGGAAAACAATACCTAATTTTCTTCTTAGCAAGGGAATGTTTTTGCTAGCAATTCCTTTAATCTGATAACCAGCAACCTCTACTGATCCATTATCTAAAAATAAATCAGCATAAAGTGTTTTAAGTAAAGAACTTTTGCCTGAACCAGTTCGTCCAAGCATATAAACAAACTCACCTTTATAGATAGAAAATGAGATGTCTTCCAATACGATATCTTCTTCTTGATAAATATTCGTATTTTCTACTTTTATAATTGGTTCGTCTGAAAAAGACATAGGTTGTTGATTGGTGAAATCTCTTTAGGATTAACGTATTAACGTTCCATAAAATTGTTTATCCGTTAACTTTTTTATGGTCTGCTAAAAACTTAGCTAGTCCGCTATCAGTTAGTGGGTGGTGAAATAAACCTAAAATTGCACTTAATGGACAAGTAGCTACATCAGCTCCTAACTCTGCGCAATCTAGCAAGTGTCTCGTATGTCGTACAGAGGCAGCTAATATTTCAGTTTCAAAACCGTAGTTATCATAAATGGTAACAATGTCTTCGATCAATCGCATTCCATCATGACCTGTATCATCGATTCGACCAATAAAAGGAGAAACGTAAGTTGCTCCTGCTTTTGCGGCTAACAACGCTTGACCAGCACTGAAAATCAAAGTACAATTTGTTTTAATTCCTTTTTTTGAAAAATAAGCTATGGCTTTAATACCATCTTTAATCATTGGAATTTTAACAACTATTTTATCATCAAGTTTAGCTAAGGTTTCACCTTCTTTAATCATTTCCTCATAGTCAGTTGCAATTACTTCTGCACTAACATCACCATCTACAATAGCACAAATTGCTTTATAGTGGTCAATGATGTTTTTTTCACCAGCAATACCTTCTTTTGCCATCAATGAAGGATTGGTTGTTACTCCATCAAGAATACCCAATGCTTGAGCTTCTTTTATTTCATTTAAGTTAGCAGTATCAATAAAGAATTTCATGTGAAGGTTATTATAAGTCTAATTAGGAGGAATGTAAAATAAAAAAGGCAAATCGAATATCGCACCGCTCAACCACTTACCCTTGCTTCAATCACGACCTGGGGGATTCAGCAGGAGCTGGTCGTACCGACTTGCCGCTGCAAAGATAGAAAAAAATGTATTTCTACCAGTAAAAATTTAAAAAAGTAGTTGTGGACCTTTTAAGTGGAAAACAATCATAGCCCTAGCTAGTAAAACTTATCCTCATCTATTACTTTTGCCGACATGAATGAGAAGGTTTTGATTTTAGATTTTGGGTCACAGTATACTCAATTGATAGCCAGAAGAGTACGTGAGCAAAATGTGTATTGTGAAATTCATCCATACAACAAAGTTCCCGAAATTGACCAATCCGTAAAAGGGTTGATTTTATCAGGAAGTCCTTGTTCTGTTCGAGATGCTGCTGCTCCAGATATAGATATTACTCAATTTGAAGGAAAGTTTCCGATTTTGGGTATTTGCTTTGGTGCGCAATTGATGGCGCACAAGGTAGGTGTGGAAGTAAAACCTTCAAGCACAAGGGAATATGGTCGTGCCTTATTGACATATGTTAAAAAGGATAATGACCTGCTCATCAATATGCCTTTGAATTCTCAAGTGTGGATGTCGCATGGAGATACAATTCAAGAACTTACCGATGAGTTAGATTTAATTGCCAGTACTGAATCAGTAAAAGTGGCAGCCTATAAATTTAAAAACAAAGAGATATACGGTTTGCAGTTTCACCCTGAGGTATATCATTCTACAGATGGTAAAGCTGTCATCAAAAACTTTCTTGTGGATGTGTGTGGCTGTTCACAAGATTGGACACCAGAACACTTTGTTGATGAGGCGGTCGCACAATTAAAAGCACAACTGGGCGATGATAAGGTGGTGTTGGGGTTATCAGGTGGAGTAGACTCCTCTGTTGCTGCCATGCTCATTCATCAAGCAATTGGTAAAAATCTCTACTGCATATTTGTTGATAATGGATTACTCCGTAAAAATGAGTTTCAAGATGTGTTAGAGTCATACCGACACATGGGGTTAAATGTAAAAGGAGTTAGCGCAGAAAATAAATTTTACGATGCGCTTAAAGGTTTGAGAGATCCTGAACTGAAGCGGAAAGCAATAGGTAAAGTCTTTATCGATGTGTTCGATGAAGAGTCTCATGCGATTAAAGATGTGAAATGGTTAGCGCAAGGAACAATTTATCCCGATATTATAGAATCAGTATCTGTGGGCGGGCCTTCTGTAACTATTAAGTCACACCATAATGTAGGTGGATTACCCGATTATATGAAGCTAAAAATTGTAGAGCCATTAAAAGCCCTATTTAAAGACGAAGTAAGAGAAGTAGGTGCTGCTTTAGGTTTAGAACAAACTATTTTAGGTAGACACCCATTTCCAGGTCCAGGATTAGCTATTCGTATATTGAGTGATATTACACAAGAAAAGGTACGCATCTTGCAGGAGGTCGACCATATCTTTATTAATGGGCTAAAAGAAAAAGGCCTTTATAATGAAGTATGGCAGGCGGGTGTAATGTTGTTGCCAGTACAGTCAGTAGGAGTTATGGGAGACGAAAGAACATACGAAAATGTGGTCGCTTTGCGAGCGGTGAGTAGCACAGACGGAATGACAGCCGATTGGTCGCGTTTACCGTATGATTTTCTAGCTGAAATATCAAATCAAATTATTAACCGAGTGAAAGGAGTAAACAGAGTTGTTTATGACATCAGCTCTAAACCGCCAGCAACCATTGAGTGGGAATAAAAAAATACTAGTTGTTTTCATCTTAAGTCTTCTTTCTATTGTGGGGTTTTCACAATCGAAGGGAGACTTTCAGCGTAAATATGCGGAGTCACTCGATTTGTTTAAATCTGGGGATTTTACTCACGCTTACGAAGGATTTAGGTTATTAACACAAGCACATAAGAACAACGAGTTTCAAGAACAAGCTCATTATTATTGTGGTTATGCGGCATTTAAAATCGATAAGTTATTAGATGCCAAATTCATTTTGGTGAAGGCGATGACTGAATTTCCGGAATGGAAACGGGTATATGAAATCAAATACCTTTTGGCTAACATCGCTCTTTCAGAAAAAAATTATCACCGGGCATTCGAGTTGTTGTCTGAAATCATTTTTGAAAAAGATATTCAAGAGGATGTTGTCAAGTTGATAAGGAAAGAAGTATTAACCACCCCTCATTTGGATATAATTATTCAAGAGCAGGTTTTATTTCCTGAGAATTTCACGTTGGCGAAAGCACTCGCTGATCGATTAAAGACATCTGCCAATACTGTTTATCATCGTAATCTGTTACAATATTTGATTCAAGATTATGAGTTAAATCCTAAGCAATATACAAATGTACTTCAACGTACATCAGTGAAGAAACCGATTTATAACATTGCAGTATTGTTACCTTTTGAGTTAGAAGGCACCCCTAATTGGCGTAAATCTGGCAAAGAACTGGAGATGTTGGAGGGAATTAAGTTAGCTGCAAGAAAGCTAGAAAAAGAGACGACTTCTAAATTTAAAGTGTATGCATACGATACGGGCAAAGACTCAGCAAAAGTAGTTGAAGTACTACAACTACCAGAGTTGCGTCAAATGGATTTAATCATAGGGGCATCGGTATCAGAAACGGGTAAGCTGGTTTCTCGCTTTGCTGAATTAAATCAGATTCATTATGTCAATCCTTTAAACGGTGACCCTTCTTTAATAACAGAATACGCTAAATTATTTAAACCAGCTTACGATGAAGTTGGAGTACAACTTGCAAAGTTTGCAACGGATAGTTTGCCTAAAAAAAGATGGGTAGCAATTTTTTATAACTCAAACTTACGCGATTCCTTAATAGCTGATTCTTACAAAAAACAAATGGAGATATCAGGTAAGAAAATTGTAACTTATAAATCCATTATGAGACAAAATTCGGCTGAACTTGATAAAATAGTGAAAAGATTTAATTTTGACTCATTAAGTCATGTGGCTGTATTCAATAAAGAAGATTTGTTTGCAACTTCTTTTATGAGTGCTTTAGAAAGTAAAATTGCATCAATTGAATCAGATGAAAATTATAAAGGAGATAAAATTTATATTCCCATAATAGCTCCAGTAGAGTGGTTGGATATTCATATTATACAATTCAAGCAATTTATTAGAAGAGATGTTCATTTTTACAATACAGATTATATTGATTACAATAGAAAAGAACCACTCTTATTTAGACAACAAATTGGGGAAGTTCTGGGTATAAAACCCTCAAATGATTATGCAGCAGTGGGGTATGACCTAATGCTCCAGTATGGAAAGTGGCTATCTAAATATGGGAACGTGTTTATTTCCGAGATGGCAAAAGAAGGATATGTTAAAGGGTACAACTTTACTGGTGTGAATTATTCCAATGGATATAGTAATGCTATTGTACCTGTTTTAAAGCTAGACAAGGAATACAAACTTGTTTGGGAAAATCAGCAATAAAATCATGATGACTGAGAAAAGTGAAGCCTTATTTGAACAGGCTAAAAAGGTTATACCTGGAGGGGTAAATAGTCCTGTAAGAGCATTTAAAGCTGTTGGTGGTAATCCGTTATTCATTACAAAAGCAAAAGGAGCTTACATGTATGACGAAGACGGGAATAATTACGTTGACTTAATTAATTCGTGGGGACCAATGATCACGGGGCATGCAAATCCTAAAATTATTTCAGCAGTAAAGCAAGCATGTGATTATTCATTGTCGTTTGGTGCGCCATCAAAACGTGAAGTTGATATAGCAGAGTTAATAACATCAATTATACCTTCAGTCGAAAAAGTGCGAATGGTCAACTCCGGTACCGAAGCCACCATGTCAGCAGTTCGACTTGCGCGAGGATACACGGGACGCGATAAAATCATCAAGTTTGAAGGTTGTTACCATGGCCATGGTGATTCTTTTTTAATAGCTGCAGGGAGTGGAGCAGTAACGTTTGGTTCACCCAATAGTCCTGGTGTCACCCAAGGTGTTGCGAATGATACACTTACAGCTAAATATAATGATCTTGATGAAGTAAAAGTTTTAATTGAAAATAATAAAAAACAAATTGCAGCTATAATTTTAGAACCTGTAGCGGGTAATATGGGCTGCATTTTACCTAAAGAAGGCTTTTTAGAAGGTTTAAGATCCTTGTGTAATCAAGAGGGTATTGTGCTTATTTTTGATGAGGTCATGACAGGGTTTCGATTGGCCTTAGGTGGTGCACAAGAGGTTTATGGTGTAACGGCTGATTTAGTGACTTATGGCAAAATTATAGGAGGTGGAATGCCTGTTGGGGCTTATGGTGGTAAAGCAGAAATCATGGATTATGTATCCCCTCAAGGTCCAGTTTATCAAGCAGGAACGTTGTCAGGGAACCCAATAGCTATGGCAGCTGGCGTAACCATGTTGACTGATCTAATGGATAACCCTTCTATTTATGACTACTTAGCAGAAACTACGGCTTTAATAGACAATGGTATTCGAAAAGTTTTAGATGAGTTAGGTCTGGAATTTACTTCAAACAGATTGGGTTCTATGTACACCTTGTTTTTTAATGAAGCTAAAGTGACTAACTTTGATGAAGCGAAAGGATGTGATTTAGAGCTCTTTGGTAAATATTTTAGGGGCTTGTTAAATGAAGGTGTATATTTGCCTCCATCGCAATTTGAAACCTTGTTCGTTTCAACAGAAATCAAAGAAATAGAAATCAATAAAATCGTTGAGGCTAATCGAAAAGTCTTAACCCAAATGTTTAAATAAAGTGATATATGAGTAAAGTAGCTGTAATAGGAGTAGGGAACATGGGGTATGCTTATGTTCAATCAGTCATAAAAAAAGGAATTGCAAAGAAGGAAGATGTTCTTTTGTTTGATGTAAGCGAGAATCGCGTAGAATCATTAAAGAAAGAAGGTTTCACGAATTCGTTCACAGAATTTAACACTACTCTTTCTGAAGCTACCATTGTTGTGTTAGCAGTAAAGCCACAATATTTTGCTGATATGTCGTCAAAAGCAGGCAAGTTTATTCACAACAGTCAAGTGTTGGTGTCAATTATGGCGGGAGTAAAAGCTCGTGTGATTGAAAAACACTTAATGAACACGGCAATTGTTAGAGCAATGCCTAACACACCTTGTATGTTGAATGAAGGTGTGACAGGAATCTATGTGTCGGGAGGGGCTAAGCGTAGTGAGAGTCTAGATGATGTAAGAAAAATACTTTTAAGTACAGGACAACTAGTCGAAGTAGACAAAGAAGAGGATATAGACACCGTAACTTCCATAAGTGGAAGTGGTCCTGCTTATTTTTATTACTATGTTCAATCAATGGTAAAACAAGGTGTTGAGCAAGGTCTTTCATTAGAAGTTGCTGAGCGCTTAGCGAACTACACCATGAAAGGTGCTTTCCACATGATTGAAGAAAAAGGTGATAAGTCCATCCAGGATTTAATTGACTCTGTAACTTCAAAAGGAGGAACAACTATAGCAGCATTGGATACGATGCGTGAGAATGGTGTGGGAGAGGGCATTATGAAAGGCGTGAAGGCAGCACAAACACGTGCGGGTGAATTATCAGACATGATAGAGAAAGGCTAAATGATACTCACAGATAAAGAAATATTGGAAGAGATCGATAAGGGTAATATCCTTATCGAGCCTTTCGATCCCAAAAACCTTGGTTCTAATTCGTACGATGTACACTTAGGACGATACCTCGCTACTTATAAAGACGAAGTGTTGGATGCCAAAAAGCACAATGAAATAGAGCATTTTGAAATCACTGAAGAAGGTTTTGTATTGCAGCCAGGCAAACTTTATCTGGGAGTAACAAAAGAATATACAGAGACCCATGCACAAGTCCCTTTTTTAGAAGGTAAGTCAAGCACCGGTCGATTAGGAATTGACATTCATGCCACTGCTGGTAAAGGGGATGTGGGTTTTTGCAACACGTGGACTTTAGAAATCTCCGTTTCTCAGCCCGTGAAAGTATATTATGGAATGCCGATTGGGCAATTAATTTACTTTAAGATTGAGGGTGACGTGAGTGTGAAGTACAATGAGAAAGGCAATGCTAAATATACCAATAGAACTCTTAGGCCAGTAGAGTCGATGATGTGGAAGAATAAGTGGTAAGTTATCCAATTTTCAATTCTAGTGATGGCGATGAAATAGCAAAGGGAAATCATTCTCTTTGCTATTTTTTTATTCTTATTTTCGCATCTAATGCCAATCACACCACTTGACATACTACATAAAAACTGGGGGTACACCACTTTTCGTTCCAATCAAAAGGAAATAGTAGAGGCTGCGTTACGTGGTGAAAATCTTTTAGCTATTCTTCCTACAGGTGCAGGTAAATCCATTTGTTTTCAAGTTCCTGCTTTATGCGTAGAGGGAATTTGTTTAGTCGTTTCGCCACTTATTTCCTTGATGAAAGACCAAGTGGAGACCCTGAAAGCTCAAAAAATTAAAGCTGAGGCAATCTATACGGGTTTAACCAAACGGGAGATTGATGTTATATTAGATAATGCTTCTTATGGGGATACGAAGTTTTTATATGTCTCACCAGAACGATTGTATTCTAGTGCTTTTTTAGAGCGTCTTTCAAAGATGAAAATCAATTTTTTAGTGATTGACGAAGCACACTGTATTTCACAATGGGGATACGATTTTCGTCCTGCATATCTGAAAATAGCGGAAATACGTCAGCACTTACCTGAAGAAATTCCAATGCTGGCTTTTACTGCTAGTGCTACCAAGGAAGTTAAAGAAGACATTCTTTCGCGACTTCAAATTGAGGATGCAAAGGTGTTTCGAGGTAGCTTTTTGCGCTCGAATTTATCGTATTCCGTTTTTTTGGATGAAAACAAATACGAAAAAACATTACACATACTAAGCAAAGTTCATGGATCCTCAGTGGTATATGTTTCTACCCGAAAACACACTGTTGATGTTGCCAAATATTTACATGCTCAGAAAATAGGGGTAGATATTTATCATGCTGGACTGAATAACAAAGAGCGCGAACTCAAGCAGAAGAACTGGAAAGAAGGTAAAACACGGGTAATTGTTGCCACCAATGCTTTTGGAATGGGTATTAACAAACCCGATGTACGCACGGTCATTCATTTTGATGTACCAACTGCTATTGAAGCTTATTATCAAGAAGCGGGTAGAGCAGGGCGTGATGGCAAGAAAGCGTATGCGGTGGCGCTGTATGATGAGTCAGACCTAGAAAAGCAGTATAAAAACCTCGAGACTAATTATCCAGATGAAGAATACCTCAGAAGGATTTACCAAGCATTGGCCAACTTCTTTGCAGTTGCAATTGGAGGAAACCAATATGCGAGTTACGACTTTAACTTTGATCAATTTATTCAACGGTATAGCTTTAAGTCTGCAGAAGCCTTTCGAGCAATCCAGTTGTTAGAAAAACATGGTTTTGTGAAGTTAACTGAAGGTTTTTATGAACCTTCGAAGTTGAAATTTAACTTAGAAGGAAATGATTTATATCGCTTTCAAGTAGCTAATCCCATGTTTGATGAATTTATAAAGCACGTTTTGCGGATTTATGGTGCAACAGGTTTTGGTCATTATACTAAAGTGGATGAAGAGCGGATTGCTACCAAAGCAAAAACGAATGTATATGAGGTAAGAAAAAAGTTGATGAAGTTGAGTAAGCTTGGAGTAGTTCATTATTTAATGCAAAAAGACAAACCCCAATTGACTTTTATGGATTATCGCTATGATGCACAAAAACTACCTTTAAATTTTAAAGTAATGCAACGCCTCAAAGCACAGGATAGTCACCGGCTGGATGAGATAGCAAAATATTTGAATAAAAGTAAACAATGCCGTTCTTATCAGCTAGCAGCCTATTTTGATGAGTACCTCAAAGAAGATTGTGGTATTTGCGATGTTTGTGTGGCGAAGTCGAAAGAATAAGCGAAGTGTTTTGATATTTCTGATCTAGAAATTTTAAAAAGGAAAAGACCTGAGAACATGTTCTCAGGTGTAAGATTAAAACCGAATAGCAGCAATTTTTTCAGGTTGTACCAATTTAATAGAACTACCTTTTACTTCAATTAAGTTTTCGTCCTTGAATTCTGATAGTATTCGAATGACAGACTCTTGTGCTGTACCAACAATACTGGCTAAATCACTTCGCGAGATACTAATTTCAAACGCGTCACCCTCATTTTGGTATTTATCTTTTAATTTAATTAACGCATCAGCAACGCGTTTACGAACGGTGTTGTATGCTAAATCGATTAGTTCACGTTCTTTCTCAATTAAGTTATTGGAAAGTATTTTAATGAATTTATCAGCAACGTCTTTATTGGAATACATTAACTCTAAAAATTCCACTTTGTCAATACTACAAATTTCAGCATCATCTAACACGGCTGCTGATTCTGAATAATCCTGGTTTTTGAGTACATCTTGAAAAGCTAAAAAATCACCAGCATGGTGTAAACCAGTAATGAATTCTTTACCGTCATCATTAATTTTGAAGGTTTTTACTTTTCCTGAGTTAATGAAATAGACATGGTTACAATAATCATCTTCGTGATATATTACCTCTTTTTTCTTAAAAGCCCGCACTCTTTTTTCAGCCATAATGAGTTCAATGCTTGAACTTTGTTTAGCAGCTGAAATAAAGTCATTTAAGCCATCAATTGTTTGCTCAAAGTGCGATTTCATGGCAATACTTTTTTTTAAGCGACTTTCAATGGCTTCCATTAACTCCATTTCATCAAATGGCTTGGTGAGGTAATCGTCAGCACCTAAACTCATACCCTTTCTAAAATCACTTTTTTCAGCTTTTGCTGTTAAAAAAATAAATGGAATAGCAGCAGTAGCTTCGTTTTTAGAGAGTATGTGCAACACGCCATAGCCATCGAGTTCAGGCATCATGATGTCACATAGAATAATGTCTGGAAGATGTTCTTTCGCTAAAGCAACACCCACTTTTCCATTTTCGGCTGATATCACTTCAAAATCAGCTAATTCTAAGATCTCAGCAGTATTTTCTCTTACTTCTAAATTATCTTCTATAATTAATACTTTTTTACTCATAGTATTTAATAATTGTTTTCAGAAAGCTTTCGAGGAAGCATGATGATAAACTCAGTGCCTATTTCGTATTCACTTTTAAATTTTATAGATCCGTCCATCAAATCGATGTAGCGTTTAACGATTGTTAACCCTAGCCCTGTTCCTTGAATGTTAGTGACATTTTTAGCTCTGAAAAAGCGTTCAAACATATGTGGTTTATCTTCATCTGGAATGCCAATTCCTTGATCTTTTACTGAGATGTTGATTTCTTCTCCTACAGCATCTACCGTGAAATGAATATCTTTTTCAGAATATTTGATTGCATTCGAAAGCAAATTTAGAAAACTGTTTTTCAAGAGGTTTTCATCAAGACATACCATGGGGGCTCCAGAAAAACGGAAATTAATGATTTGCTGTTCTTTCAATTGTTCTTCTAATTCATCAATACTATCCAGACAAAGTTCTTTTAAATTAAAATGTGTTGGGTAGCAGGTGATGTTGCCGTTTTGTAATTTATCGAGTGATAAAAAGTCATTTAGAATGTTGGTTAAACTTCTTACATTAGAGCTTACACGGTCATAATGTTTGCTTCTTTTATCATCAAACTTCGCATCAGTACCATATTTTTTCAATAAGGAAATGGAGGATAAGATTGTGCTAAGCGGGGTTCTAAACTCATGGGATGCCATGGAAACAAAACGTGTTTTTAATTCATTGAGCTCTTTTTCTTTTTCTAACGCAGCCTCTAATTCTTTTTGAGTAGACTCTAATTCAGTGTTGGCGTTCTCAAGTTTGTTAATCATGCTCGCCAGCTCGCGAGTTCTGTCATGCACTTTTTTTTCTAACTCTAGATTTAGCAATTTAAGTTTGTCCTTACTGTCTTTTAATTCACTGATGTCTATTATCAAGGCAATGGTTATCTTTTTACCATTGACGACTGCAGGGCTTAAACTAGCACTGATAGGGATTTTTTTGCCTGATTTTGTTAAGCCGAATAGTTCCATCCCTTCGGCCATGGACCGGGGATGGGGATTGGCAGAATATTGATGTACATGTTTTTCATGTACCCCTTTGTACTCATGAGGAACAAGTGTACTAACATTTTGATTGATTAATTCATTAAGCGAATACTCAAATAATTTTAATGCAGTTGGGTTGGCGTGAAGAACATCTGCTTTTTCATCGGCAATAATTATCGCTTCCGTGGAGTGATTAAAAATCGCTTCACATATCGCTTTATAATCAAAAAGTAAATCGGCTTTAACTGTATTCCCCATTAGGTTCAAATTTGACTCTTAAACTTATGAAAAAACCTGATAAATGTCAGCCATGTCTTTGATTGTGTTCATGTTTGGTTATAAACAATAAAAGTACTTTTGAACTATGTTTACTTATCAATCTGGTGAAGAGCAATTTATGAAAGGTTATGAAACTATCTTAGTAGCGTTAGATTTTTCTGTAACGGATGTTACGCTCCTGGCATATGTGAAGCAATTAAATACGTTTGTGAAACCAAAGAAAATAATTTTTCTAAATGTTCATTCCGAAATTGATTTACCTAACGATGTAGCAAGAGAGTTTTCCAATATTAAAGAAAAAATTAACAAGCGATTTGTGCAGGAAATGGTTGCTGAAACAACCCCGTTAAATTTGTATGAAACCACACTTGAGTTTTTAGCACTGGAAGGTGATGTGTTGCCTCAAATATTAGAGACTTGTAAGAAAGAAAAAGTTGATTTATTAGTTATCGGAAAAAAAGATGAACGGAAGGCACGACACGTGATTCATAAAAAATTAATACGAAAAGTTCCTTGTCACGTCTTTGTGGTGCCAGAAACTGCTAAGCCAGCTTTTAAACGAATGATGGTGGCTACGGATTTTTCTGATCATACCGCCTTGGCTACAGAAGTAGCAATTTATTTACGGAATAAAGCCAAGGCAGAATTAGTGTTCGAACACATCTATGAAGTGCCTCAGGGCTACCATAAAACGGGGAAATCCTATACAGAGTTTGCCTCAATTATGAAATCAAATGCTCAAAAGGCCTACGAAGGTTTTCACGCACAGATGAATTTAAATGGAGATACTTCAGTACATTATACCTTGGATGAACACGATGACATTGGTAAAACGTTATTGGATGCAGCTAAGAGAAATAAATCCGATTTGTTGGTGTGTGGTTCAAAAGGTAAAAGTAATTTAAGTGCAGTATTATTAGGCTCTGTGTCAGAATCACTAGTCGAAAAAAATCATTCAATCCCCTTGTTAATAGTCAAAAAAGAAAATGAAGCATTTCACTTCTGGAAATCATTTTACAATTTGGAATAACCCTTCACTTTTAATTATTTGAACCTATGGAAATTACCGTTTTTAGTTCGCATAAATTTGAGAAAAACGCTCTAGAGAATGCCGCGTCAGAATATGGCTTTTCTCTAAATCTGTTGCCAGTATTATTAACCATGGATACTGTTGTTTTAGCTAAGGGGGCTGAAGTGATTTGTGTTTTTGTTAATGATACTGTTTCTGAAGAAGTCATTGTCAAGCTAAGCGAATATGGTGTTAAAGCTATTTTACTTCGTTCAGCAGGTTTTAATCATGTAGATTTAAACAAGGCCAAAGAACTTGGGATGTTTGTGGCAAACGTGCCTGAGTACTCACCTTATGCCGTAGCTGAACACACCGTTGCGTTGATGATGGCTTTAAATAGAAAGCTTATTAAAGCGCATCACAGAGTGAGTGAGGGAAACTTTACCTTGGATGGGCTTACCGGTTTTGATTTTCATGGAAAAACAGTGGGTTTAATAGGTGTAGGTAAAATAGGGAAGAAGGTCGCTAATATTATGTTAGGTATGGGATGCGAAGTAATTGCCTTAGATCCTGTAGTTAACCCGAGTTTTGAACAGATAGGAATACGTTATGTAACGTTAGAAGAGTTGTGTAGCAAGTCCGACATCATCTCATTACATGCTCCGCTGACAGCAGATAATAAACATTTGATTAATGATGACACGGTGAATCAGATGAAGGATGGTGTGATGATTATAAACACCTCTCGTGGGGCTTTAATAGATACAAAAGCAGTCATTAGAGGGTTAAAAAAGCGTAAAATTGGTTACCTCGGTCTGGATGTGTATGAAGAAGAAAAAGGATTGTTTTTCGAAGATCATTCCGATGAAATATTACAAGATGATGATATTGCTCGCTTGCTAACCTTCTCTAATGTGATGATAACTAGCCATCAAGCATTTTTGACCCATACTGCTTTGAAAAATATTGCCGACACCACCTTTCAAAATCTTGCTTGTTATGTAAAGGGCAAAACGTGTCCGAACTCATTAATTAAGTAAAGTCTATTTATTGAGGTTATTAATCATTCCGTTGAAAATAAGGTGATGAAAGGGCAAAACAGCATACCAATAAAGTCTACCCATCACCCCGATAGGTCTAAATGTGGCGGTTTGGTACAGCCTACCGTCTTCGATACTAAAATCTAGCCAGGCTTCACCAGGCAATTTCATCTCTGCAAATAACAACAGGCGTCCCTTTTCTTTATCAGCAAACAATACCCTCCAAAAATCTACTGCATCGCCTGAGGCGATCTTATTAGGGTTAGTTCTTCCTCTTCGAAGGCCAACACCACCTACGACTTTGTCCATGTAGCCCCTAATTTTCCATAACCAAGTGGCGTAATACCAACCTGTTTCCCCACCAATTTGCCATAGGTTTTCGAGACACTTCTCAGGATTTTTAACCTTCACACTTCGTTTGTCTACAAAACAGCCATGAACAGGCACGTCTATGAAGTCAGATAGGCTGAAGTTTAATCCTCCGCTGATAAAGGAGTCTTTCCAGCTGGACTTGATCTCATTGTTTTGAATACGAGCAAAGGCATTTTTTAATGCATCAGTATAGGTGATGTTTTCGGATGCTATCAAGTCTTTTATTCGGTTGTCTTTACAAACAATTTCTACTTTCATGCTATTGACCAGTGCCGTAGCTAACTTAAATGAAGTTGCAGTAACGAAGTAGAGCCAGTAGGAGGAAAGCTTTGGTGTCATCACAGGGATCGTGATGATGTACCGTTTTAATCCTCGAACCCGTGCGAATTCCAATAACATTTCTTTATAAGTCATTACATCAGGTCCACCGATGTCAAAACTTTGATCATAGGTTTTTTCATTTAACAAAGCCCCGGATAAATAAGTAATTACATCGGTAATGGCAATCGGCTGACTTTTGGTCAATAGCCATTTTGGGGTCACCATTACAGGTAGTTTTTCAACCAGATCCCTAATAATTTCAAAGGAAGCACTGCCGGAACCAATAATAATTCCTGCACGCAGTGTGGTAAGGTGATAGTTTCCTTTCTGAAGCTCTGTTTCTACATTTTTTCTAGAGGAGAGGTGTTCTGATAGCTCATCTTCGTTGACTATACCACTAAGGTAGATTACTTGTTTAGCTGAAGTCTGATCAATGGCTTCTCTAAAGTTGCAAGCTGATTCAAACTCTAGTTTTGTGTAGTCTTTGGAGGATGACATCGAATGGACTAAATAATAGGCAGCATCAATGTCTTTGGGAATATTGGCTAGGGTTTCTTTTTTTAATAAATCAACCTCAATGACTTCAATATTATCTACGATAGATTTTGGTGGGTTAAATCGCTTTTTGTCCCGCGTGCAGCAAACAATCTGGTAGTCTTTTTTAACCAGCGATAAAAGGACCCTTTTACCGATATAACCTGTTGAACCTGTGAGTAGAATTTTCATGCCTGTAATTTACCTATCTCACTAGTTAACCATTTTATATTGAAACTGTTTGACTCTAGTATAAAAAAAGCGCAATGGAAGACAATTCGTGTTATGATAAAAATAATTATAGGTTAACTTTAAGTAATAAGAATATTTACAATTTCACGGCCTTGAACTATTTAGCACACTTCTACCTTTCGTTTAACGATTCAGAAATTTTAACGGGAAATTTCTTAGGTGACTTTGTGACAAAAAAAGAATATGACGCTTTACCTTTGCGGATTCAAAAAGGTATAGATTTGCATCGCGAAATTGATTTTTTGATGGACAATCACGAAGTTTCAAAAGCGAGTAAAAGTGTCTTTATAAATCATCGACATTATTCCAGTGTAATTATAGATGTAGTATATGATCATTTTTTAGCCAAAAACTGGAGGGCCTATTCCGAACTCCCACTGATAGACGCGGCTAGTATTTATTATGCAATGATTGACCAACATCACAGCTGGCTTAATTACAAAGCAGGACAATACTTTTATTACATGAAAAAACGGAATTGGATTCAGTCATACCCAACAGTTGATGGTATTGATCAGATCCTGAAAAGCATGTCGCGCAGAACGCCTTACCAAAACACCATGCATTCAGCTGTGGTTGAGTTAAAGAAACATTACAACGAATTGGAAGATGGTTTTACTGAGTTTTTTGACATTGTGAAGTTGAGGGCTGAAGGGTTTTTGGTAGATAATAATAAAGGTTAATGCTGCGATTTTTGGCTAAACGATTGCTTTTTCAGCGTAATTTGAGCTAAGGGAGGTTTCAACAAAGAGATTCCGTACAAATGCTCATGCTTCACATTTTACGGAATGACGATAAAAAATAAACAATACGTCATTCCAGAAATCACGAAGAATGAGTGATTGTCTGGAATCTAACAATCTTGAAAACGAATCATAGATCTAAAATGAGGAATTCTTGAGTTTATCATTGACTAAAGTTACGCAAGCTAAACTTAAGCCAGTAAAAAGTGCAATGTAAAGCAATTATTAAAAGAAGAGCCACTTTATAGTGGCTCTTCTTAATTTATAACTTGATGATTTTTTCTCTAAACAACCCCTTTTTGGTTTGTATTTCTATAATGTAATTCCCTGGCTGTAAATTATTTAAAAGCACCGTTTTCCCCTGAGCTGTCATCACTTGATTGCCTTGCATATCATAAATTTGCACTTTTTCAGCTGAAATAGTTAGATTCAGGTAATCCTCTACCACGGACGGATAAACCATCGATTTTTGATTGAATTCATTTAGCCCTGTGATGAGACACGTCTCTTTATTTACTGTAAAATCTTTGTAGTAATATTCAGGAGCTTTAAATATCAATTCACCTGTAAAATGCATTTCTACCTTTGCGACATAATCTCCGGCATCTAGAGGTTTTATTTTAGTGAATCGAAATGAAGGTCCAAAATAGTCGATGCAAATAGGGCCGTTGTCATCGTACAGAAATTGATGTTTGATGATAACCGTATCTTTTTTGAATGTTTGAGTGGTTTCTATCAATGTATAGCCCATACAAGGAACATAATCAGTAGAGATAAGAACTTGTAAAGAATCACAATTTGTAATGGGTTTACTTGGACAGCCAAGCGATACGTCAAAAGTGGTGATGTTGTCACAAGCTGGGATTACACTTACACAACCTGTCTGTCCTCTGTATTTATAGTCAGCCTGTTTCACCTCCTCCAACAGATCCTGATTTAAGTAGGTGTAAACTATCAATGGTACAAACCTATAGGGTGTCGTGAATGTGTTGCTGCTACCCTTGGTAAGAAGGTAATAAACGGATTTAAACGGAACAGGAGATTGGGTGCCAACACCCCCGGTTTCTGATATGTAAAGCTGAATTTCAGGTCCAGCAATTGTTATTGGACCAGGGCCTGTGTGGACAATAGGTTTATTTGCTATGCTGTCAATGACATAATTACTTGCCGGAAACCATCCTTCAATGTGAACAGCTGCGATGGTGTCACAATGTGGGTGGTACTCGACATAAACGGTGTCAACAAACTGAATTTCATTAACGGCATAAGCGTGGAATACAGCAGAAAGTAAAATCAAGGGTAGTAGTAGTTTTTTCATCGTCTTAAAAGGTAATGTTAGGTTACAAGATTTAATATGCTTTTATATACTTGTGTACACCCATAGGTAAACACTATTTTTTAGAATGACGATAAAAAATGAGCAACACGTCATCAGAAATCACGAAGAATGAGTGATTGTCTGTAATCTCTTCATCTTGAAAACAAATCTTCACCTCGCCTTAGTCAGTGTCCTCACTGACCAACTGTCGTTGGTTTTGGAGACACAAGCCAAGGCAGAGCTGATTACAAATCATTTTTATCTGTAGTTTGACATTGCAAATGTCGAACAGAGGGTAAGCCACAAGGACCGCTTCGCTAAACCTACGACCAGTGGAAGTGACTTAATTAATCCAACTTAAAAAATTTGTGTAAAAATAAGGTGCAATTTCTTCTATATTATCTGAATGATAAGACGAAGTCATATGCTTAATAGTTTCTGATGTAAAATTAAATATTTTATCCCCATTTAGATTTTTTAGGGTTATTCTGTTTTTTTTATTACGCTTGTTGCTGATGATTACCATTGTTGCAGTATCATAAGATATCATAACAAAATAAATGGATGGAATATTATTACTTTTATTAACTATATCATCTTGCCATTTTTTCACTAAATCATTCATTTTGTAGGTTTCCAAACTGTTTGTAAAACAACTTTTAAAATGTGGAGCAATTATAAAGACGGAATTATCCCTGTTATATTTATGTGAAACATATTTATCTCCTTTAGGGTTTTTTGCTGAATATTGTACAAATGTAGTGTCACTTACCCATTCGATTCCATCTTTGGAAATTAATACGCCATTCAAAAATCCTCCCACACCATCTTTAAGAGTTAATTCTTTCAGTGAAAAAAATTGACAAATGGAACAAACCATTACTAATGATTCTTCGCATGTCAGTTCATGATTTTTTATGATGTCCTTTATAGTCTGTTCTATCAAGTGAGAAAATCCTATTTGTGTACCATAACCAGCTATACATAATGGTAAATGATCTAATTTTGTTAATATTTTATGATTGTTATCATCAAAATAATAAACAAGAAATGGATAATCGTTTTCCATTCCACCTACTATATATTGTGATTTAGTGGGTTGAAGTTTCTTTAATATTGATAAGATTAATGATGGTATTGATTCAATGTTATCTCTTTCTAGGGAGTATTTAATTTGTTTAGTTATATCTTCTCCTTCAGAGACACTTCCCGAAAATGTTAATATAAGTTCATTATTAAGACAGTAAATTTTATTTGTAGCCTCCATAACTATTTTTTGTTCTTTTTCATTAAAGTATGGTAGCTCAAATAATGATGAAAAATCCTTATCCCTTGGAGAATTTTTTATTTTAAAAGGTGTAGAGAAAGACATTGTTTCGGCAGAATCTGCTATGATATGTGCTTTTCCTTTATGAATATATGCTGCTATTAGAGTCATTTTATTAATAAGTTATAACCCCATCTGGTCGTAGATTTAGCGAAGCGTTTCTACGACCAATTATTTGTAGAGCGTCCGCTCGATACATTTTAATTATATAGTTGAGACACATCATTCAATTATCAAATTTATACTACTTCCCCCGCTAGCGCAAGCATCCTTGCTTGTGCAAATTTTAATTCATAACTCAATTTACAATTCATATAATTCTAACAAACCTTTACCTCCAGAAAAATCAATTGCACTACTATACCTCCAATGTTCTGGTTCATTGACAAATCCTGCTACTATTGGGTTCATATGGATGTATTGTAATTTTTGATCTATTACTTCTGCACTCCAAAGTTCTATTGGTTTATTATCTTGCCTCCAAAATTGCCTGTGTTTTACATTACTAGATTTTTGTGCTGCTCGTTCCATCAACCAAAGCATCCATTCTTTTCTGCTCTCTTGATTATTTTCAGCAATTATCTTCTGTAATTCGTTTGATGTAAATGTTTTTAATGCTCGCATTAATTCTGATGGATTATTGTCTTTAGCTCTAAATATCATATGCACATGGTTGGTCATTATACACCATGAAAAAAGTTCTAAACCTTTTTGCTTCTGGCAGAACCTGATACTTTCAACAACTTTCTCAAAATACTCTTCCCTTGTAAAAACATCTATCCAGTAGACCGTGGCAAAGCTGACAAAATATAAGCCTTCTTTATTTAAAAATTTATACTTCCTGCTCATTTAAATAATGTTTAAAAATACTATTTAATAAAAATTAACAGATTAAACAAAAAAGCTACATCGCTGGACTACCCATTATTTATTTAGCACAAGCAAGGATGCTTGCGCTAGCGGTGAGGTTTCAACAAAGAGATTCCGTACAAATGCTCATGCTTCACATTTTACGGAATGACGATAAAAAATAAACAATACGTCATTCCAGAAATCACGAAGAATGAGTGATTGTCTGGAATCTAACAATCTTGAAAACGAATCATAGATCTAAAATGAGGAATTCTTGAGTTTATCATTGACTAAAGTTACGCAAGCTAAACTTAAGCCAGTAAAAAGTGCAATGTAAAGCAATCATTAAAAGAAGAGCCACTTTATAGTGGCTCTTCTTAATTTATAACTTGATGATTTTTTCTCTAAACAACCCCTTTTTGGTTTGTATTTCTATAATGTAATTCCCTGGCTGTAAATTATTTAAAAGCACCGTTTTCCCCTGAGCTGTCATCACTTGATTGCCTTGCATATCATAAATTTGCACTTTTTCAGCTGAAATAGTTAGATTCAGGTAATCCTCTACCACGGACGGATAAACCATCGATTTTTGATTGAATTCATTTATCCCTGTGATGAGACACGTCTCTTTATTTACTGTAAAATCTTTGTAGTAATATTCAGGAGCTTTAAATATCAATTCACCTGTAAAATGCATTTCTACCTTTGCGACATAATCTCCGGCATCTAGAGGTTTTATTTTAGTGAATTGAAATGAAGGTCCAAAATAGTCGATGCAAATAGGGCCGTTGTCATCGTACAGAAATTGATGTTTGATGATAACCGTGTCGTTTTTGAATGTTTGAGTGGTTTCTATCAATGTATAGCCCATACAAGGAACATAATCAGTAGAGATATGAACTTGCAAAGAATCGCAATTTGTAATGGGTTTACTCGGACAGCCAAGCGATACTTCATAAGTGGTGATGTTGTCACAAGCTGGGATTACACTTACACAACCTGTCTGTCCTCTGTATTTATAGTCAGCCTGTTTCACCTCCTCCAACAGATCCTGATTTAAGTAGGTGTAAACTATCAATGGTACAAACCTATAGGGTGTCGTGAATGTGTTGCTGCTACCCTTGGTAAGAAGGTAATAAACGGATTTAAACGGAACAGGAGATTGGGTGCCAACACCCCCGGTTTCTGATATGTAAAGCTGAATTTCAGGTCCAGCAATTGTTATTGGACCAGGGCCTGTGTGGACAATAGGTTTATTTGCTATGCTGTCAATGACATAATTACTTGCCGGAAACCATCCTTCAATGTGAACAGCTGCGATGGTGTCACAATGTGGGTGGTACTCGACATAAACGGTGTCAACAAACTGAATTTCATCAACGGCATATGCGTGAAATACTGCGGAAATTAAAATCAAGGGTAGTAGTAGTTTTTTCATCGTCTAAAAGGTAATGTTAGGTTACAAGATTTAATATGCTTTTATATACTTGTGTACACCTATAGGTAAACACTATTTTTTAGAATGACGATAAAAAATGAGCAACACGTCATCAGAAATCACGAAGAATGAGTGATTGTCTGGAATCTCTTCATCTTGAAAACAAATCTTCATCTCGCCTTAGTCAGTGTCCTCACTGACTAACTGTCGTTGGTTTTGGATACACAAACCAAGGCAGAGCTGATTACAAATCTTTTTTATCTGTAGTTTGACATTGCAAATGTCGAATAAAGGGTAAGCCCAAGGACCGCTTTGCTTAACCTTGCGCTATAGGATTTGTATCTCTTATAACCGCATTACAAATGCTATAAAACATCAGTTCGCATGGCACTTCGTTATATGCGACCTAGCGGGGGTAACATCAGTTCGCATTTCACTTCGTTATATGCGACCTAGCGGGATTAAGTTAAAGATTCTTATAAAGAAGTGTTATGTTTTCTAAAATCAAAACAGATTTTATTTTTTCATAAAAATCAAGAGCCAAATGTGGTAATTCATATTGATATTTAACATGAATCTCTATATTTTTATTATTCGCAAGTGGATATGATTCATAAATCTGTCCCCCCTCAATAAATTCTAAATAATTATTGATTTTCTTTTGAAGAATATGAAGATGACTATTTACATCATCCCAATCTAAATGGTCAGAAATAGTCAAAACAACATTACCTTGTTCTTTATCTATTCCAATAGCATCAATTTTATCAATTTCTAATACAGACATATCTAAGGTCGTTTAACAATAATTTTTGTTGGAGGTATTACTGTACCTCCAACATAGGGATATTTTCCCCGCTAGCGCAAGCATCCTTGCTTGTGCAAATTTTAATTCATAACTCAATTTACAATTCATATAATTCTAACAAACCTTTACCTCCAGAAAAATCAATTGCACTACTATACCTCCAATGTTCTGGTTCATTGACAAATCCTGCTACTATTGGGTTCATATGGATGTATTGTAATTTTTGATCTATTACTTCTGCACTCCAAAGTTCTATTGGTTTATTATCTTGCCTCCAAAATTGCCTGTGTTTTACATTACTAGATTTTTGTGCTGCTCGTTCCATCAACCAAAGCATCCATTCTTTTCTGCTCTCTTGATTATGTTCAGCAATTATCTTCTGTAATTCGTTTGATGTAAATGTTTTTAATGCTCGCATTAATTCTGATGGATTATTGTCTTTAGCTCTAAATATCATATGCACATGGTTGGTCATTATACACCATGAAAAAAGTTCTAAACCTTTTTGCTTCTGGCAGAACCTGATACTTTCAACAACTTTCTCAAAATACTCTTCCCTTGTAAAAACATCTATCCAGTAGACCGTGGCAAAGCTGACAAAATATAAGCCTTCTTTATTTAAAAATTTATACTTCCTGCTCATTCAAATAATGTTTAAAAATACTATTTAATAAAAATTAACAGATTAAACAAAAAAGCTACATCGCTGGACTACCCATTATTTATTTAGCACAAGCAAGGATGCTTGCGCTAGCGGTGCATGTTTTTTAAAAACAAATCCCTCAGTTAATTCTTTATTATTAACCGAGCCAGTTTTTAATAACTCTTCCCAAAATTCGGTTGCAGTTATTTTATCTTTCATATCACTTCACCGTCTTGGTCTTCCCACCTTTCACATAAGCCTGCACCGCATTATCATACATTGCTTCACATTGGGTGGCTGGTAGGGTAAATTCACCCGCATAACTTGCATTAATCAGGAAGGTAAATGTCTTTGAAGCTCCTGATTTGATGTCGAAATAGGTGTACACACGGTCATCGCGGTAGTCCTGGTAGTCGGGTTTGTCTGACTGGTATTGTTCCGCAACTACATCCATGCGTGCATTTTGAATTTCCCAGCCAGAAGGGAAGATCGTGGTCAAAGCCATTTCCTTTAAGTCACCTCGAAGTCCACCATTTTGGATCGTTACCGATACGAGGAAGTCTTTGTTTTGAGCCAGTTGGTTTACATTTATTGCGTTACCTTCTTTGTCACGGTAGTTCACTTCCATATCAATAATTTCATTGAAGCTTTCTCTTTTGTCTACCAAAGGTTTGCCATAAGAGCTTGTGTTGAGGTACAACAATCCATTACTCGTGTTGGTAACCTTGATGGTTTTATTGGTCAATTCTGCCTCGTGAAATTCTTGTTTGTACACGGAATATTGCGAGGAGATGGAAACGTTTTGGTCGTTCAAATTCATATCCAAGTTTACGGTTGAAGAAACCGGTTGTCCGGCCATGTAATCGCTGATTGCCAATAACGAAAAGGACGTTTCCTGCGTACTCATCCAGCGTTTGGCATTGAGTCGGTCGCTAATTTTTTTCACAGCAACCATCCCGTTTTCTACATCTTTCATAGCATTTAAAGCTAATAATAACATAGCTTCGTCTCGTTCTTGTGAACCATACGTGTACCCATATTCACGATAGTCTTTAATGGTTGGTGGGGCAGAGGCGATCAAGGTTTTGGCAACATCACTGCGACCATCCAACGCATAGGCAGCGGCTAGCATGTACTGAGCAGTTTTGTTCAGTTGCTTTTCTTTCAAGCGGTTCATTGCGCCTTTGTTAGGTGAACCCGCGACAGCCAAGGTGTACAAGCGGTAAGCTTGCATTAAGTCACTGTTATAATAATTGGTATTATGAGTCCAGTTGTCTGCCGCTTTTTTCTGGTACTGTTTCCAGTTATTAATGATATCGGTATTGACATAATATCCTTTCTTCTTAGCGATGATTAAGAAATGTCCTGCATAGTTAGATCCCCAGGTGTTTGCATAGCTATGTGTTGGCCAGTAGCTGAAACCACCATCCGAGACTTGCATACTTGACAAACGGTCTATCGCTTTTTTGATGTTGATTTCCACTCTGCTTTTCATTTCGCTGGTCAAATCCGTTAACTCACCCAAAAACAGTTGTGGGAACGCAGCCGAAGTGGTTTGCTCGACACAACCATGCGGATAACGAAGCAGGTATTCCAGCCGCTTGGAAAGGTTTAATGGCGGAACTGTGGAAGCTTCAAATGAATAACCATTGGTACCTTTCATGCCCAACGTAGGGTAGGTATAGCTAATCGACTCACCCGATTTCAAGACTTTTTCAAAGGTCTCAGTAACCACCGGGTTGGGGTTTCTTACCTCAATATCAATCACATGGGTAGAGAGCTTATTCCCAGCTCTGCCTTCAATTTCTACTTTAGCAATCCCGATTTTGTTTTCAACTTCTAGTTCGAAGTACAGCATTTGATCCCCTTCTTTGGTCAAAGTAATTGACTTGGTCGTTTCCAATGCCTTTACGGGTCCACTTGTTTTAACTTTGATGGTTGTGGCGCCAATATTGTTTTCATAGGCAAACACATTCACGGGTAATTTTAACTTTTCACCTGGAGAAAGCACCCGAGGTAAGGTCCCCTGTACCATGAGTTCTTGCCGCACAGGAGTTTCTGTTTCCACAGCACCGTAAGCACCTTCATAACCAGCTACCACCATTGTACGCACCGCGCCAATGTAGTTAGGCATCACAAATTCGATATCCTTTTTACCCGACTTGTCCAGATGGAAAGGTCCGAAGAAACGCACAACAGGTTTGAATCGTTTGGCTTTTGCTCCTTCTTCATTAAGGATAGCAGCATCACCACCTACGGATAGTATCTTTTCTATTTCTCCACCATAAGCCCCTAATACATATTTGTAAATGTCCCAGGTGTTTACCCCTAAGGCTTCATGCTGGTAGAAGTTAGGCCAGGGATTCGGGGTGGTGTAGTTGGTCAAACTCAACAAACCTTCATCCACCACAGCGAGGGTAAAGGTCATCGGTTTGCCTTCTTTCTCTGTTACCGTAATCGGAACTTTCTTATTAGGCGCTAACTTCTTAGGCATCGAGATTACTGGATTTAGATGGGTTGATTCATCAGCCACATCAATTGGAATTACACCGTACATTCTAATGGGGTGATCATTAATTGTTTGTGCATGGGGTTGTAATGCGGTCACATGCACATACACATTCGGAGTCATTTTATTGTTGATGTTGATTGTGAACTGGTTGTCTCCTTTGTTCAACTTCATCCAATAAGTTTCTATTACACGCGTACCATTTTCTACACTGATCAATGCATTTCCTTCACCACTTCCAGGAATGGTCAGTTTCATCGTTTCTCCCACGCTGTATTTTTCTTTGTCAGCCGAGAAAGTTAACATCGAAGCTGCATCGGGTAAATCGCGTTTGGCTTTTCCTGCCCAACCTGGCCAATCAAAATAGACAATTTTACCTGCTGAGTGTCCTGACTTGTTGTCGGTGACTTTTACATAATATCGTCCCCATTCCGGGTAGTTGATTTTCATTGGAAAAGTCCCTTTGCCATCCGTTATTTTAACTTGCTGTTCCGCAATAGGTGTTCGATAACTAACTCCAATGTAGTTGGAAGAACTGTTAGACGATTGGTCCCACCACCATTTCCAATCTAACTTATAGACTTGGCAAGTCACATATTTGTTACCAGTTGGTTCTCCTTCCGGAGTTAGGCAAATGATGTCAACCGGTTGCTCTTTGTCCGTCAATAACATGCCTCGGTGATCACCTTCAGGCAAACGAACACCTACGAATGAATTATAAGGATAATAAGGGATTGTAAATTGGTTGATGCTAAAGTCACCGCCTTGTTCATAGACTTTCCCTTTAAAGTGTGCGTTTAATTTACCTGGAGCATCACCTTCAATTTCGATGCTAGCCGGGATTTGAGCTTTTCCTTCACTATCTAGTTCACCTTCAAAAATCGAGAAGACCTCAGGAGTAAATTGTCGCGTTTGATCTTCAAAGGTGTACGTTTCATATTTTGGGAACGTGGTGTTTGCTTTGGTCAAAACGAGTTCAAATTCAGCTTTTAAGTTTTTAGCAATACCGCCATGCAGCCACTTGACTTCTAAATCACCCTTGAGGTTTTTATCATTTACAGTGAGGTATTCTTTTCCATAGTCTAAATCAATTTTCAGTCGGTTGGGTTTGATGGTCTCAATCTTCACACGCTCAGAAAATGAGGTGTTCCCAATTTTTGCATATACCCGCCAGTTGCCCGTCATCGCTTCGTTGCTGGTGATGGGTTGATAGGTATAAAACCCATTCACGTTAGATTTTTTAACGAGCTTATGTTCTAGTTTCCCATCAGGATTGCGGAGTTCAAAAATTACGGGGTGGTTCTTGGGTAACACATGATTTTTATCTTCCAAAATTAAGGTCATATACAAGGTGTCGCCTGGTCGCCAAACACCACGTTCGCCATAGATAAATCCTTTCAACCCTTTTTGAATGGTTGTACCACCCACATTAAAGTTGCTTAAGGAAAGCGCAGACCCATCATCTACCTTTAAGTAGTTGATATCGTTTTCTTTAGTGGCCTTAATCAGAAATGATTTTCTATTAGTTTTGAGCGTTAAAAACCCGTTGTTATCTGTTGCTCCTTGGGTGATGAGCTGTTGTTGGAAATCGTAGACTTCGATGGTTACATTTTCAATAGGATTGGTGGTATTAATATCTGTGACCGCTATGAATACTTTATCGTCTTTCCCGATTTTAGAAATGATCCCTAAGTTACTGGCGATGATGTTTCTTGTGGAACTTTTGTCGTTGCTTCGAAAATAGGTTGAATGGCACGGATTGTCGCGCTCTTGCCAGTCGTAGTCTTCATAATATTCTCCTTCAGCATAATCCCAATACGAATAATCGGTGTACGACTCAGCTGTCCACGCCTCATCATTGATGGGTGTTAATTCATCCTGCGCTGCTTCGCCACCACAGCTATAGACACTTTGACTTTGTCTGAACCCTATTTCTACTTGGTAGATTGCACCAGGGTTGGGTTGAATTAGTTTGGCTAAATCAATAGAAAAACGGTTCCACTTATTGAGTTTGAGTAGTTTGTTGTTGTTGAGTACTAGACTTTTTCTAAAAATCGGTCGAGCCACACGTTTTAAATCATGACTTCCGTCTATGTTGTTGTGCTGGAAAAACTGAATCGCATTGTTTTCAAAAATCTCGGTGATGGTAATGTCAACGGCTTTTAAACTTACTGCTTCAAAAGGGAAGATGAGCCCATTGGAAGCCGGGACAATTACCCCAGAACCTATAAGACGTACAGCAGGTTTTACTTGTTCAAAGACTAGAATATGTTTCTGTTCTTTTTTTGACTTGTAGCCTAAGACATTTTTGATGCCTGGATGGAGGGTTAATTCAAAAGAGCCAATAATTTTTTTACTCGGGTAAACCTGAATAAAGTTGTTTTCAATGATGAATTTCAGGTCACAGTTTTGGTTGGTGGTAATTAATCCTTTTAAATCCTGAGAAGGGTCAAGCGGATCAGAGAAGGAAATGAGTATATATTGTTCGGTTCCAACTTGAGGTGTGACACTCATAATTTGAAAGTCACCCAGGGCAGGGATTTTAGTTTTGGATTCCCCTTTTTTATCAACGCCAATCTTTGCCCCATCCCAATTTAAAACTACTTCACTGGCTGTTTCTTTTCGGTCGATGTTGGCAATTGTAAATTCATGTTCGGTATCGCCTAAGTGATTCCAAGTGATTTCTAAGGTGTTATTATTTTGAGTAGCGGATAAGGTCGCTTCAATTTTTTCTTGTTGTGCTACATCCGCAGTAATGAGTTTACCCGATAAAGCCACCTTTTTCATGTTTTCGGCAGAGGTTAGTAAGTTGCCAATTGTGACTTCAAAATCTTGTTTAAGGGTGTGAAAGTTGAACTCAAATTTTTCTAATCCTTTTTTTGTCTCCATCAAATCAGACAAGAGGAATTTGACTTCATACACTTGGTCTGGTTTTAACCATTCTGTTGGTTGAAATTCAAGAGTGAAAATATCCACCCATTTAACATCACCTTTAATGGAGGGAGAAAAGTTGAAAAGCTCCCGCGTTTCTGCCGAACCTATTTTATCTTCTACAATTTGAGGTTGTGTAAAACGAATTTGAATAGTCGAACTGATGGAGATATTACCCGAAGTATACGCAGCGATATATTCATTAAAGGCTTCGTTAACTTCTTTCTCAACATAGGCTTCAGAGTCGGTGGATGATGTTTTGTTTAAAAAGTAGAAACCTACGGCAAAAAGGGTAATTGTACCTATTGCTATGGCAATGAGTTTAGGGGAGATTTTAGCGAACATAGTTTTGTTGTAATGTTGTACCAGTTGAAACCATTAATATAAGATATTATACTGTGAGAAGTTGAATAGTCGAACTCAAAAAAAATTATTAGCAGAAAAAACCTCCAATTGTTACTCTTGAAGTGTTTCTTTTTTTCCCCAACAGTCAACACTTTTTTCGTTAAAATTTTGCTAATTATCAATTATAGCAGTCACTAATCACTTAAAATTACTAAGCATAATTTTTGATAAGCAACCATGGTGGTTAGTTAATATGATAGCTATAAAACAACGATTTAAAATAGTAATAAATGGAAGGCAAATTTAAACTTCGAGATTCATTAAGCTTATTAAAAGAAACTTCTAAAGGGTGGATGAAAGATGACCCTTTTACTAAAGCGGCAGCAGTTGCCTATTATGCAGTGTTTTCTTTGCCTGGTTTATTACTTATTACGTTATCAATTTTAGGGTTTTTCTTAGACAGTGCTACAACCACCAATAAAATGACTGATGAGTTGGTGTCATTCTTAGGAGAAGATTCCCGTGAAAACATAAAACATATACTCTCGAGCATTCGGTTTGAAGATCAATCGTTACTTTCAAGTATAATAGGTATTGGTACACTATTATTCGGAGCAACAGGTATGTTTATTCAATTGCAAAATGCTTTAAATAACGTTTGGGACGTCAGAAAAAAAGAAGATGCGGGTATAAAAGAAGTCATAAAGGATCGGTTTACTTCCTTGGGAATAGTGGTGGTTGTCGGCTTTTTATTGTTAATGTCTTTAGTGATCAGTGCCATTATTAGTATTATAAGCGATTGGTTGTCGTCTCATTTCGGGACTGAGTTAGTTGTTTTTTCACAGGTAGCAAATTTCATCCTATCAATCGGGATAACTACAGTGCTTTTTGCAGCGATTTATAAGGTGTTGCCCGATGTAAAAATTAAATGGAAAATGGTGTGGTTGGGTTCGTTTATCACAGCCGTTTTATTTACAATAGGTAAAAGTCTGATCTCCTTATATATGAGTTTTTCTGACCCAAGTTCAGGTTTTGGAGCCAGTGGTGCAGTTATTTTAATTTTATTATGGATCTCCTATTCATGCATCATTGTGTTTTTTGGTGCAGAGTTCACATTGGTTTTCGGTAGGAGGTATGGATATTATATTAAACCGTCCCACCATGCTGAAAGAATCACGCGATATGAGCAAAAGGATCATGAAAAACCTGAAAAAGTTTAATAGTTTCTGTGGTTAATTAAATGACCCTTTTCAAATAAGTACTATAATCAGGTATTACAATCTCATATTCCTGATTCATCAATGGAGATGAAATTAAAAAATCAGCCGAAGCACCATCACAGGCGATGGGTATATTCCATACAGCACCTAATCGTAAAAGTGCTTTCACGTCAGGGTCGTGAGGCTGTGCAGCCATAGGATCCCAAAAGAAAAATAAAATGTCAATTTCACCTTCTGAAATTGCTGCTCCAATCTGTTGGTCACCGCCTAACGGACCACTTAGAAATTTAGTGATTGGTATATTAAGTATTTCCTCTAATAAACCTCCTGTAGTTCCCGTAGCAAAAAGGGTGTGTTGGGTAAGGTTGTCTATATTTCTGTTTACCCATTCTATTAATTCTGGTTTTTTGTTATCGTGAGCTACTAAAGCGATTCTTTTTTTTGCTTTCATTATACGAGTAGGCATATAACTGTCATTTGGGTTATAAATAGGAAGATAGCTTGAAGGTAAAACTAAAAATTTACACTTCCCCCAATGAATGCCATAAATGGAACTTTATCCGTACGTGTATATTCAAATTGGTCTTGATTCAATAGATTTTTTAATAAGAGGGACAATTCCACTTTAGGAGTAGGCTTGTAAGCTACTTTTAAATTGAAGAGCACTTTACCGCTTATGGTACCAATACCGTTGGTGTAGGTCTTTTGAATTTCAGGGTCAACATTAATTCGAGTTATGGCACTCATGATGTTGTCATATTGGTGTTTAGAATAGAAATAGGTAGTTAAAGCGATATTCCATTTTGAAGAAAGCCAATAGTTGAGGTAAAGACCGCCAAAGGCTTTGGGTTGAAGGGATGAAATGGTATCGTAGGTGTTGTGGAAACTAGTATTGAAATCAGGTTTTGAAAAAGATGAAGTATCTCTTCTGTATTTTGTAGCGTTTTTAAACCACGTTTTCTGAAGAGTAAGAAATGGTTTAATTTGGAATTTTTCGGTACAAAAGTTTAAGGCTATGGTGCTTCCGAGTTGTTGTGATTGTAAATCAATGTTTATTATTTCTTGTTTTGCTGAGATTGTTTCATTTTCATAATCGATGACTCCATAAATATTCATGGGTAGGATATAGTTTTTAAGCTCCTGGTAAAAAACATCTATTTCAAAATGAAAATGCTTGTTGATTTTTGTCCGATAACCCACTTCATAGGAAGTGATTTGTAGTTGATCGATAGAAGTGCTTCCTTCCAAATCAGCATAAGTGTCGTAATAAACATTCGGTGAAGCTTCAGAGGAGTCAATAAGGATGGACTGGGAGTTAAACGTGTCATAAAATGAAGGCCCCTTGTAAGCTACTGCATATTGCGCACGTACTATATTGTTGTTATTAATGGCATAATTCGAGGACAATTGATAGGATAAGTATTTTTTATCTGTAAAATCATAGGTATCAAAGCGAGTAGCGGCAACGAGTTTTAGACGGTCGGCAATCGTATACTCTGCTCGTAAGGAACTTGCATAGTTTAGTAACTGTTTTTTCCCGTTTATAAAGCCATCACTATTTTCTATATCCCAATAATTGGAGTCATCATAAGTAGCATGTCTGAAATTTAATCCTGGCTTCAATGAAAGTTTCCCTACATGTATATCATATTCAGTCACAGCATCAAAGGTGTTTAAATCAAGTTTATAACCGGTAAGTCCTTTCCCAATGTTTTGAGTACCAAAATTATCTGCGAGCAGAATATTGAGTCCACCCAACTTCATTTTAGCATCGATATATTGGGTAGTGGATGTGCGGTAGGTAAGTGGAGTAGCAAGGTTGTCTGCAAAAGCCACATGTGCCTCGGAAGTTTGACCACCAAATGTGAGGTTTAAATAGTTGTCATCTGCTAATTTATATTCCAGAAAGGCATTATAACCTAGTTTTTGCAAAGCTTTTGAAGGATCTGGATAAGCTGTTTTTGCATTAGGGTTTAATTCTGTGTCTCTTAAAATTTTTTGTTGCGGAATGTGGGTACGAATAGAATCTCTGACGGTATAGGAGTTGTCGACCCAGTTGTAATAAGTTTCCTGAGTCCGGTCCCTATGTTGGAAGTTAGCAGATACTATCGCGCTAAAGTTATTTTTCCTGTAGGAGATAGCGGCATTACTAATCGTTGATTTGTAAGTACCCATAATGATGTTTGAATAGGCTCGTGTTCCTTGTTTGGTGGGTTTTTTGGTAATGATATTGATGACACCAGCGGCAGCATTTGGTCCATATAAAGCAGAAGCAGCGCCTCTAATCACTTCTATTCGTTCTACATCATGAAGTCCTATAGGCAATGTCTCCCAGAAAGTACCCCCATTGAAATAATTGTATACGGGTCTGTTGTCAATCATCACCAGCGTGATGTGGTTTGATGAATTGTAGAGTGTAGATGCCGGTGGGGCACTATTGATTCCTCTTATCTGAACTTCAAAATTTCCGTTCGTAGATTCAGTAACAAACACACCAGGAACCAACCTTAGTGCTTCAGGGATGGTTGTCACACCCGAATGAAGTATTTCGTCTTTTGAGATGCTGCTAATTGTTACCGGAGCATTAAACGTGGGTTCGTTTTTTTTGGAAGCAGAAACAACCGTAACATTCATTAATTCTTCAATAGTTAAATCGAATAATTTATTTATTGAATCATTTTCAGCAGTATTTTTTTGCCCATAAATTGGTTGCCAACTAAATATAAAGATGTACGAAACTATAATAAAAAGAAAAAGAAACTGTTTCAAACTGGTTGACAATTTTTAAAATAGATAATAGCTAACAACAAGTTAATTATTTTTAAATAAAAAGCTTCTTTAATATCGATTGAATTGATCAAACGAAACAGCATCCTACCAACTGTCACTTTAGTTCATTAATTTTTCAATCAACTAAAGTATGTGCATTTGATATCATCTGCAAACCCATCCTTCATAATTTATTTTATCTTTGAGTTCTTAAATCAGCAAAAAATTGAAAACAGCACTCGAAAAAAACAATCCCCGAACCATTAATGCGTGGTGTATGTACGATTGGTCCAACTCGGTCTATTCATTGACTATATCCACAGCCGTTTTTCCTTCTTACTTTTTTGGGGTGACAGGTGGTAAAGATCATATGGTTAATTTTTTAGGGTTTACAGTTAAAAACACCGTGTTGTATTCCTATACCTTATCGTTTTCGTTTTTATTAGTAGCGTTGTTAAATCCTTTGCTATCCTCCATTGCAGATACAAAAGGCAACAAACTTTCGTTTATGAAGTTCTTTTGTTATTTGGGCAGTATATCGTGCATTTCCCTTTATTTCTTTGAATCAGACACCCTTGAACTTGGCATATTTTCTTTTTCGCTAGCGGCTATCGGGTTTGCCGGAAGTATCGTGTTCTATAATGCTTTTTTACCTGAAATCGCTACTGAAGAACATTTTGATAAAGTAAGTGCTAAAGGTTTTTCATTGGGGTACATCGGTAGTGTGATCTTGTTAGTAGCCAACTTGGCAATGATTACCTTCCATGAAGCATTGGGTATGGAGGAAAGTATGGCGGCCCGCATTTCTTTTTTAAGCGTAGGCGTATGGTGGATGGGGTTTGCACAAATCACCTTTGCACGTTTGCCAAACAATGTGTTTCAGAAGGAAGTAAAAGAAAACATTTTTTCGAAAAGTATTTCAGAGCTGAAAAAAGTGTGGGCGGAAAGCAAAAGGTTGCCTCTGCTTCGCAAGTTTTTAGTTGCTTTTTTCTTGTACAACATGGGCGTGCAAACCGTCATGTACATGGCTACCATCTTTGGTGAAGAAGTCATTAACATGGAAATGAACGAGTTAATTATTTTAGTTTTAATTCTTCAAATTGTTGCTATTGGTGGTGCGTATGTGTTTGCAAAAATCTCTGCTAAAAAAGGCAATGTCTATTCACTTTCTATCACCTTATTGATTTGGATAGGAGTATGTATTGCTGCCTTTTTCATGAAAGAAGGAATGAAGTTAGAGTTCTATATTCTGGGCGTATTTGTAGGTGCGGTGATGGGTGGAGTGCAATCCCTTTCCCGAAGTACGTATTCCAAATTAATGCCTGTAGATACCGAAGATCATGCTTCTTATTTCAGTTTTTACGAGGTCTTAGAAAAATCATCAACTGCGGTGGGAACTTTTGTCTATGGCTTAATCTTACTAATTACTGGTACGCAAAATAATTCTGCAGCAGCGTTAGCGTTGTTCTTTGTACTCGGGTTTTTCTTATTGCAACAAATCCCTTCCAAACAGATTTATAACACAAAATTAGAGGCGTAGATGTTCATTCTTAAAAACAAATGTCACTCAGAGCGAGAGCGAAGAGTCTGTAAATTAATTTTGATATTATTGACGGTTATTGGTTTTTCTTCTTGCTCTGATGATCAACTTGACACGGAACTTTGGTTTGAACAAGCAACAAAAGCTGCAGTAGTTGCTCATGAAAAAGTGCAGGGTGGCACCTTGCATGAAAGTGACCTGACAAAAGAGGCGGAGGTATACATGCGTGATGCCTCAGCAACGTTACCCTTGAAAGTGCGCTATTATTTTTCCAAAGCAGACAAAGTTGAAAAAGTGATGTATGAGTGGAGTAAGATTGTACCAAACTTGACTCCAGAACAATTAGATAGCATTATGGTGGGGGAGATCAATAACATTAATGTTTACCACAATAAATATGACCAAATAGCCAATCAGCTTACCGAGCAATATGGTTTACCAACTGAGGGCGATGGTCATTTAAAGAAAGAACGGTTTGAAATGCTGGATATGTGGAAGCGCAAACAAGTGTGGAAAAATGACGAGTTAACGGTTTCATTGAACATGATTTGGGTACCAAAAACGGGCTACCGCATTTTTAAAGTCTTTTGTGAAGCCACCTGGGAAGAGTAAACTCCATTTTTGAAAACACTTTCCATAAGAAATAACAAACACCTGTATAGCCGAAAGCAAGCATTAACAATTGCCACGGAGCATATTCGGGATGCCAACTGTCGTAAACGGAGCCAGCTGTGAGATCGGGGATAGTACTGAATAGGTGAAAGAAAGGAAGCGAGAAAACAGTGAAGAACATGCCTTCTTTTTTTGTTAAGGGAAAGTCATGGAAGAAAAGTAGCAGAAAGGGGATTCCTGTAAAAATTAATCGGCTGTGGTCACCGCCTGCAATTAGTCCTAATAATAGCGCTGTACCCAAAAGCCAAGCTGATAGTTTCGTGTAAATTTTTTTAGAATAGTTCTTAAAGACGAGCAAAAATCCAAAGGTGACTACAATGGAAGCAAACCATCGGATGAGAATAGTAGGACTTAAAAGAATCATTTTAAATATTCTTAAAATAGTAATCGCACCATGGTGCTGCCAGTGTTCTATAACTGGAGGGAAAAAATAACGAAGACCATACAAGACGAATAAACCGACTAAGAAGCTGATGAAAAAATGAAAGCTTTCGGTTTTCTGCTTGTTGTAAAAAAAGAAGGCGGAAGTCACTAACAAAAAAGGAAACAATGACTCCTTAAATAACACGGATAAGAGGGTTACAAAATACACCCAACGGTACTTTTTGGAAACAAGGATCCAGCAAAATAATCCATAAATAAGATAACAAGCACTGTCTACTTGAATGGGCTCATGGTGAAGATAGCGAACAGGACCTAACCAGTGAAAAAGTATAAAAAACCAAAAGACATATCGAGTGACCTTAGGTAGGTGTAACCGTTTCATTGTTTCAAACAAAAAAGGAATGGCTAATAACAACAGTAAACTATTCACCAATTTAAAGTTGAGAATTAAATCGTCCTTACTCACTTGGGTAGCTAAAAAAGGAATGCCAATGCGGGTGTTGTATGGGAATTTAACACTATAGTGGGAGAGGTCTTTATTAAAAAACAAATAGCCTTTTGCATATTGGTGAGCATCCAACAGCGGTTCCGATTCGTAGGAAATATGTGGTTGTGAAAAGTTAAAAAAAACCAAGGCCATAACAAACACTGCTACCGTGATGACAAGTTCTGGATAGGGTTTGGAAAAGGGAAGAGTCATCTTAACTTTATAGAATTATAGTTTCCGCTCATATTTTGAGCAATTTAACGAATAGTTGACAATGCGAGTAGTAGTACAGCGAGTTAGTGAAGCAGCGGTAAAAATTGAAGGTAAAGTGAATGGTGAAATCCAAACGGGATTACTTGTGTTAGTGGGGTTTGAGGCACACGATCAACAAGAAGACTTATTGTGGATGGCTTCAAAAATCATTAACCAGCGGATTTTTGCTGATGAAGAAGGGAAAATGAACCTCTCCGTGAAAGATGTAAAAGGAGGGATTTTATTAATTTCTCAATTTACGCTGCATGCGAGTACCAAAAAAGGCAACCGTCCATCATTTATTAAAGCAGCGAAGCCCGAGGTCGCGATTCCTTTGTATGAAAAATTCACTTCGTTGTTATCCTTAGAGTTAGGAAAACCCGTGGAAACAGGTGTTTTCGGAGCAAACATGCAAGTCAGTCTCGTGAATGACGGTCCGGTAACGATTGTGATGGATTCCAGAGGATGGGAGTACTGAGTATTGAGTATGGAGTAGCGAGATTTGAGTATAGAGTATAGAGTATTAAGTATAATGAATAATGAATAATGAATAATGAATAATGAATAATGAATAATGTATAATGTATAATGAATAATGAA
>CAWFGW010000024.1:0-23231 GCA_963815495.1 uncultured Cytophagales bacterium | reverse complement strand
GTCTCACCTTTCAAACCTACACAAAATCGATGTCGATCAATCCTTTTCCATCACAGTAATAGTCAATCGCGCTGGAATACAAATAATCCCACTCATTTCTAACAATACCAGCGCGGAGCGGGTTTTCATGAATGTACTTCAGTTTGGAGTCTAAAATTTCTTTCGTTGAACATTCTACAGGATGATTTTCTTGTCTCCAAAACTGAAAAGTGTTATTTCGATAGTTTTTCTCTCCAGCACTTTTAAATATCCAAACTATCCAATTTCTACGGCTTTCATTTTTGTTAGTCACAATAGCATTGGTGATTTGGGTAGAAGTGAATTTCTTTACATCTCTTAAAACATCAGACAAGATGTTTCTTCCATCGGTTGAAAGCATCAAATGGGCATGGTTACTCATAATACACCAAGCATGAATTTTCAAACCTTTGTTCTTTTGGCTAAAAATGAGACTATCAATTAAGATGTCTGCATATTCTCTTCTTGTAAAAACATCTACCCATTCCACCACAGTAAATGTGACAAAATGAATGGCGTATTGGTCTCTAATTTGGTATCTTTCGGTAGACATAAAAATTAGTTTAAGTTAAAAATTTGGTTTCTGGTAGGCGAGACAGAGTCTATCTTTTCATTGGAACTTCGTAGAGCCACTTCTTGAACTCTACGAAGAGATTAATACTATTGTATAAAATAACCCAGATAAAATTATAGCAAAAGATCCAATTAATATATAGTGATCGATACTAGACTTACTAGATCTCCAACGCTTCTTGATCAGAAAAATGATAGTTAAATTTAAAAAATAAAGATAAGTAAAGATCTGAAATGGTGGGATTACGAAATATACACCATTAACATATATATCAATTGATTCCAACCCCACATTCTGACACCCAATTAGCCAAATCAGAAATAAAAAAGATAAAAGAAACGATAATAGTAATAACAAAATTATTACTCTCATATTTTCTATATATACCCTATCCGTAGAGTTAGCGAAGCGCTCTACGGATGAACAATGAAAGGAGAGACTCTGTCTCGCCATTTAACACTCGTTACCCCAACTTCACCCTCGGGTCAACAATTCCATAAAGTATGTCAACAAAAACGGTGATGACTACAAAAATACAGGCGATGAATAAGGTGCTTCCCATAATCACGGGTAAGTCGAGTTTGAAAACGGCATTAATTGTAATCAATCCCAAACCTTTCCAACTGAAAATATATTCAATAAAAAAAGCACCAGCTAATAGTGAAGCAAACCAACCAGAGACAGCAGTTATTACTGGGTTTAAAGCGTTTTTCAAAGCATGTTTCCAGACTATAGTGTTTTCTGACAAGCCTTTTGCCCTTGCAGTGCGAATGTAGTCTGCTTGCATCACCTCTAACATGGTGCTGCGAGTAAGTTGCGTTATAATTGCTAACGGACGAATCCCTAAAGTAATTGCGGGTAAAATCAAGTTTTTAAGTTGTAATACTTCCCCTTTGAAAGGGTCTATCTCAAACAGATAACCCGTTAAATTTAATCCAGTATAATCGTGTAATAGAAAGGCAAATACATAAGCTATCAACGTACCAGCCACAAAAGAGGGAGCAGAAATTCCTACAACCGAACCAGTGACTAACACACGGTCAATCCAGGTGTTGTGGTAAAGCGCTGAGAAAATCCCCATCGTAATGCCCAATAAACAGGCCAATAACATGGCAGAAATGGCTAGCCAAAAGGTGCCTTGAAAGCCTTCCACGACTATTTCATTGACAACTCGATTGCTTTGATATGATTTTCCTAAAAAGGGTTTTTTGACTACAAAATCTGTTTCGCCAAAAGAAATCAATGAGGTGTAATTGTATTTTTCTTGATTAGCTTCAGTTGCTTCGTGAAAAGCTAATGGGGATAGGTCATTGATATAATAAAGTAACTGTGTCGGTTTTGATTTGTCGAGATGGTATTCTTCTATAATAGCTTTACGAGTGGCTTCATCAGCACGCTGACCCATCATCATTTCTACGGGGTCACCTGGCAAAACTTGAAATAAAAAGAAGACAATGCATATTACTCCCAACACAATGGAAAGTCCGTTTATCAGCCGTTTGAAGAGGAATTTTATCACTTAAAATAATACTTCAATATCAGTTAGGGCAGGTGTATCGTTGATGTGCCATTTACCTCGAACGACACCATCATTTAAAATCATAATTCCAGGATTTGAGCGAATCATAGCTTTAATAACTACTTCGTCAATGACATAAACAGGCATTTCCAAGCCCATTTTTTCCAAAAGGGCATTGCCTTTTTCAAACCCAGAGCCTGTTAATAAGGCTATTTTTGTATTTTTTGCTAATCCATCTTTCGCAAGAATCGTCAAATCAGCTAGTTGTTCTTTTGTGATGGCATCCGTTTTTTGGGAAATAATTAAAATCTGATTACCAGTTAGAACTTCATCCGTAGTTTCATTGCCATCAGCATCAAATATATTAAAATCACTTATCGATGGAAGCTCAGGTTCTTTCACAGTCACATAGTCCACATAAGTCCATCCACCTTCTGTAGGATATGTTTCAAACAATTTTTCTTCCCCGTTTTTTTTCATGCGATAATGAATGACTCCAGGCTTACCATCTTTTCGCTTTTGTGAAATGTTGCTCCCGATTTTATAAGGTCTAAAGTCAATTACGGGCAAATGATCAAGGTTGTATTTTGCAAAAATCAAACAAGCTATGGTGGTAACAGCGACCACACCAAAACCGATTTTATTATCAAATTCGGGTTTAAATTTTTTTCGATAAATGAATAGTATGATGACTAAAACCAGTAAAGCTAAATCCTTATAAAAGGATTGCCAAGGAGTTAGTGGCATTGCATCCCCAAAACAACCGCAGTCTGTAACTTCACCCGTTACAGCAGAATAAAAAGTAAGGAAGGTAAAAAAGAGAATCTGAGCAAAAAGTAGTGTGATGGTGGTTTTAGGCTGAAATAAAAACAATAAAGCAACACCTAAAATGATTTCCAAAGCGGTAATTAATACACTCAACGTCACTACATGTGGAATGAAAATTTCGAAAATGGGAGAAAAGTTGTCACTGAAAACAACAAAATATTCGTCCAGTTTGATGGCTGTGCCTATGGGGTCAACAATTTTTACAAACCCTGAAATGATGAATAATAACCCTACAATTACTCGTGAAATATTTGCTAATATTTTCATGTTATTTTTCTCCGTTGTTCAACTTAATTAAAGAAAAGACCGCATAATTAATCATGTCTTGGTAATTAGCATCAACCCCTTCAGAGATGAGCGTTTTACCCTGATTGTCTTCAATTTGTTTGGTTCTAAATAGCTTCATCAGAATGATATCTGTAATTGAGCTTATGCGCATATCTCTCCAGGCTTCACCATAATCGTGATTTTTATTCATCAACAAATCCATGGTCAAGCCAACATGTTTTTCGTAGAGTTGTTGTGTCTCGTCTACAGGTAATTCCATTCGGTCGTCACCGATAAGCTCAAGTTGTATTAGAGCCATTACACAATAGTTAACAATCGCAATAAACTCACCACCGATATCTTCTTGCACTTTTTGCACTCCTTTTTCTTGAATTGAACGAATCCGTTGTGCTTTAATGAAAATTTGGTCCGTAATAGAAGGTAACCTTAAAATACGCCATGCGGTACCATAGTCTTTTGTTTTCTTGACAAAAATATCACGGCACTGATTGATTATTTCTTGGTACTCCGCAACGGTATCGTTTTTCATAAAGGTGTATTTTACTTTCCTATCAATTAACACGCAAATGATGCATGAGCTAAATTAGCTTTTTTATTCATAAATGAGGTAATTTGATCATGCAAACAATCGATTTCTCTTCACCTTTAGTCATGGGGATTTTAAATACCACCCCAGACTCTTTTTTTGATGGTGGAAATTTTGATTCGCTAGAAAAAGCTTTAGTTCAAGTGCGAAAAATGGTTGAGGAAGGTGCTACCATTATTGATATTGGGGGATATTCTTCGCGGCCAGGGGCTACAAATATACCTGAAGAAGAAGAAATTAAACGCGTAATTCCCGTTCTGAAAGCGGTAAAACTAGCTTTTCCAACAACACATATTTCTGTAGATACCTTTCGTTCGAAAGTAGCTCAAGTAGCTATTGAAGCAGGGGCGGACATAATCAATGACATTTCGGGAGGTACACAAGACCCAGCTTTGATGGATGTTGTAGCGCAAGCAAAAGTGTATTATGTGTTGATGCACATGCGAGGCACCTCACAAAACATGCAAACAAAAACCTCTTATCATAATTTGGTGGAAGATGTAATCACGGAATTAAACGTGCAGTTGGATAGATTTTCTGGAGATACCTCAAAAATAATTATTGACCCAGGCTTTGGCTTTGCTAAAACATTGGAACAGAATTATAAGTTAATAGCGCAAATGGAGAAGTTCAAGAAGTTGGGTTTTCCATTACTAGTGGGAATTTCTCGTAAATCCATGATTTATAAAAAATTAGGAATAACCCCAGCACAAGCATTAAATGGCACAACGGCACTTCATGCCATCGCGATACAAAAAGGCGCGAATATTTTAAGAGCCCATGATGTGCAAGAGGCCAAAGAAACTATTACCTTAGTGCAAGCAACAATCCTATGATCCTTTTATTAAAAATCGGCTTCTTACATTTTTCGGTGGTAGATATCTTAGATGTGTTACTCGTAGCATATTTATTGTACCAGTTGTACAAATTGATTAGCGGTACGGTTGCGATTAATATTTTTACGGGGATGCTCATTATTTATTTGATGTATCGGTTAGTTGATGTCTTTCAGATGAAATTATTGACGAGCATTTTGGGGCAATTTGTGGGTGCAGGCGTGTTAGCCACCGTCATTCTTTTTCAACAGGAAATAAGAAAGTTTCTCCTCATTTTAGGTCGAAATACCATCTTCGGGAATAAAAACTTAAAACATTTATTCCAAAAAACCATTCAGGAAGAACATGCCGACATCAATATCATGATTAAGGCAGCCAAGGAATTATCAATCACCAAAACAGGGGCGTTGATTGCTTTTTCAAAAGATGATGAACTGGATTCATACGGCTCAAGTGGAGATTTAATTGATGGAGTGCTTTCTAAGCGATTGTTAGTGGCACTTTTTAATAAAACAAGCCCCTTACATGATGGCGGTATTATTATTACCAAAGGGCGAATAAAATTTGCGCGATGTATTTTTCCCGTTTCAGATGATGAATCCCTTCCAGCAGAATTTGGAATGCGTCACCGTGCTGCGGTGGGACTGAGCATGGAAACAGACAGTGTGGTTGTGGTTGTTTCTGAAGAAAATGGGAAGATGTCTCTGGCTGTAGATGGTAAAATGCATGATAACCTAGATTCGGCTCGACTCACGTTCAAGAATGCTGACGTTTCTTTATGAAGAGGAAGATTAGTGTTTTGAGCTGTTAGGTATTAGTTTTTAGATTAAAGCTAACTTTATGTCCTCCCAACACTTTGTAAAAGTCTCACTACTCTACTCAATACCCATACTTAGCCTCCCACAATCGCTTTAATCGCGTTCTTAATTCATCTTCTCGAGCGTTTGCTTTCGGGTTATACAATTTTTTTCCTTCGAGTGCTTTGGGCATATACTCCTGCTTTACAAAGCTACTAGGGTAATCGTGTGCATATTTATACCCTTCCCGTATCCCATGTCTTTATTTAATTTGGTGTAACCTCCGCGTAAATGTAAAGGGACTTCCAAATTGCCTAATTCTTTTACAAGTCCTACAGCATGATTAATAGCCAGATATGCTGCATTACTTTTAGGTGAAGAAGCTAAATAAGTAGTGGTTTGCGATAAAATAATTCGTGCTTCGGGGTAACCAATAACACTTACTGCTTGAAAACAATTAGTTGCCATGACTAGTGCCGTAGGGTTGGCATTGCCAATATCTTCTGATGCAGAGATTAATAATCTGCGGGCAATAAACTTGGGATCTTCTCCGCCTTCAATCATACGTGCTAACCAATAGACTGCTGCATTGGGGTCACTTCCTCTTATCGATTTAATAAATGCGGAAATGATGTCATAATGCATGTCACCATTTTTATCATACCGAACAGTGGCTTGTTGTGCAATTTCAATAACCAAGTCATTTGTGATGTTGATTTTTTCAGACTCAATATTTTCAATTACTAAATCGAGTAGGTTGAGCAACCTTCGTGCATCACCACCTGAAATTTGAAAAAGTGCCTCATATTCCTTGATAGTTACCTTTTTTTTCTTCAGTTCTACATCTGTGGTAAGTGCACTTTGCAACAAACCTTTTAAGTCATCTTCTTCTAAGTGATTTTAAAGTATACACTTGACAGCGAGAAAGCAACGCAGAGTTTACCTCAAAGGAAGGGTTCTCCGTTGTTGCACCAATTAATTTTATAATTCCTTTTTCCACAGCACCCAACAAGGCATCTTGTTGACTTTTACTGAAGCGATGGATTTCATCAATGAATAAAATGGTTTTGGTTAGGCCACCCGCTTGAGAAATGACATCACGGATGTCTTTTACACCAGAAGAAACAGCGCTTAATGTAAAAAATCGATGTTTGGTGGTGTTAGCAATAATGTTTGCTAAGGTCGTTTTCCCAACACCCGGAGGTCCCCAAAAAATCATTGAAGGAATGGCACCACTTTCTATTATTTTCCTGAGTACACTTCCTTTTCCTACCAAGTGTTTTTGACCAATAAAGGTATCTAAAGAAGTAGGGCGAAGTCGTTCAGCAAGTGGTAAAGTTGATGGCATATATGAAAATAATTTGTCAAAAGTTAATCAAAATATTTTTTTTCACGTACTCAGCCATGAGTACGGAATATTTAATTAATCTTTTCTTATGAAAAAACTTTCCTTAGTGGCTGTTTTATCGGCTTTTTTTATGGTATCTTTTACTTATGCACAAGATCATCTTGAGCCTGCCACGATGAAAAACCCTGTGTCTGATATTTATCCCGACGGAAGTAATACGTTAGAAGAAGCCATCGTTTATCTCAAAATTGGCAACAAAAAAGTAAGTGAAAAAAACTTTAATTCTGGAGTAGAAAATTATACCAAAGCCCTTGAAATCAAAAAAGATTTTAAAGAAGCATTAAAAAACAGAGGAATTTGCTACACCATGTTAAATTTGGATGAAAAAGCAATTATTGATTTTGATGCGGCAATAAAATTAGCTCCTTCGGATCAAACATTATATAGCTACAGAGGTTTTGCTAAAGCAGAAATGCAACAATTTAATGAGGCCTTGATCGACTTAGACAAAGCAATTTCAATGGATGATAAATTTGTCAATGCCTATATGAATAAAGGGGTGGTATACATTTGGATGGCTGATTTTGAAGCTGCTATTAAAGAGTTTGATACGATTATTGCTTTTGATCCTGAAAATGGAAAGGCATATTATAACCGAGGAATTGCCTATGAGGAGCTAGGTAATATTCCAAGAGCTTGCTTCGATTGGCAAAAATCATTGAGTTTGAAATATCGACTTGCGTTGGAGATGGTTGGAACGTATTGTGAATGATTTAAATTACTCTTTTTTTATATGTACTGAAAAGTAATTTATCTAAGTCAAGACCAGAACCGTTTTATTTATTCCTTTTAGATTCATTTTTTAAGTCAAAAGAGGTATCTTAGCAACCTATTTATTCGAAGTTTTAAACTACCATGAAAATGAGCGAAACATTAACAAAAATTGGTCCTGGTGTAGCTACTGGTGACAAAGTACAAGAGATTTTTCAATTAGCTAAAGATAAGCAGTTTGCAATACCTGCTGTAAATGTTGTGTCTACAAGCACAATCAACGGAGTTTTAGAAACGGCTGCTAAATTAAATGCACCAGTTATCGTTCAATTCTCTAATGGTGGTGGTGTGTTTTATGCTGGTAAAGGCATGAACAACGACAACCAACAAGCAGCTATTCTAGGGTCTATTTCTGGTGCTTTGCACGTAAGACAAGTAGCAAAAGCATACGGTGCTACAGTTATATTACATACTGACCACTGCGCGAAAAAATTATTGCCTTGGATTGACGGCTTGTTAGATGCAAGTGAAGCGTATTATAAAGAACATGGTGAGCCATTATTCAGCTCACACATGATTGACCTTTCTGAAGAGCCAATCGAAGAAAATATTGAAATCTGTAAAAAATACTTAGCTCGAATGAGTAAAATGGGTATGACTCTAGAGATTGAATTAGGTGTAACAGGTGGTGAAGAAGATGGTGTTGACAACAGCGATGTTGATGAGTCTAAATTATACACACAACCTGAAGAAGTAGCTTACGCTTACGAAGAGTTGAAAAAAATCTCTGACAAATTTACTATTGCAGCAGCATTTGGTAATGTTCACGGGGTATATAAGCCAGGTAACGTGAAGTTAACTCCGAAAATTTTGGATAACTCTCAAAAGCATATCGAAGAGAAATTTAACACAGGTAAAAAACCAGTTGACTTTGTATTCCACGGTGGTTCAGGTTCTTCAGTAGAAGAAATTAGAGAAGCAATTTCTTATGGAGCTAGTTAAAATGAACATTGATACCGACCTTCAGTGGGCTTTCTGGGATGGAATCAGAGCTTTTGAAGCATCAAACCACGATTATTTACAAGGACAAATTGGTAACCCGAAAGGACCAGATTCACCAAACAAAAAATTCTATGACCCACGTGTTTGGTTAAGAAAAGGTGAAGAGTCTTTCGTAGCTCGTTTAACGAAAGCATTCGAAGATTTGAATAATGTGAATACGTTAGGTTAAACTTACTTTAACTATACAAACTAAAAGGGAATAACAGAGCATGTTATTCCCTTTTTTATTTACTTTTGGGTTATGAAAAGATTTTTACTCCTAAGTAGTTTGTTTTTAAGTGTGTTTGGTATCTAATGGGCAGTGTGATATTGAAACTAAACTTGACTCAGTTTTAGCATCTAAAGGGTATTCAACGTGGTGGGAATTCCCTGGTTTATTTTACCCAAAAACACCAGAGGGTAATTTTGTTTGTAAACAAACAGATACAATTTGGTTGTTCAGTTTTCCAATACTTCCAAATGTAGATACTGTAAAATGGGAATTATATGATTTACCAATTAGCTCTATAAATAAGATTAAAGCCTCAAGCCAAACATATAAAAATGACACCAGTTATTTTTTTAAAATTAAAATAAACACACCAATCACACCACCCTCTCTTATTGTTCAATTTAAAAGCGATTGTGACTCCTTAACCTTATTTACTGATGTAAGAGTAAGCTATCGAACGGGTTTCTCTGGGAACAACATTTGTCCTAAAAATATTGTTCAGATTATAGCTATTAAAAGATACGAAGCGTTCGGAGATTGGTATTTAAATAAAAATTTTATTTCTGGAGATGCAAATTATTTATCAAGTCCAGAATTTAACCCTGAAGATTTTGATGATGGAGATACTCTAACACTTATAATCAAGGATAAAATTTGGGATATTCCATGTCCTTTCCCTGATACAACTTCTGTTATAATTACCGTTCAAGAACAACAAGAAATTAACCTTAACTTAGAAATAAGCAAAACAAGAAATTATCAATTGGGAGATACCATATTTTTTGAACTTCAAAATTTAAGAAGTTCAACTAATGACAGTATAAATATATCATGGGCAGAGTATACTACCACGGATAAATATATTAGAAGTATTGGGAGCAGTAAAATACTACAATATGTAGTAAAAGGTGAGAGTAATATACATTTATGGGTTTCTCCTGCTGAATGTGGTGATAGTAGAACCCAAACGATTCCTATACGAATTGACAAAAAAAACATCAGTGGTTATATATATGAAGACCTCAACAAGAACTGCCAATTTGATTCTACTGATAAACCACTGGCAAACCGGTTAATCCAATTTCAACCAGGCAACAGGTATGCATATACCAATGAAGATGGGTACTATTCTACAGAAGTTTTTGTAGGTACAAATACGGTCTCGCTAGTCAAACAAAAATTTGATTCTAGTTATTGTCAAGCAGACACCTTTACATTTTCAGTGTCTAACACGCTTGATAATCGATTAAATTTTGGTGTAAGAAAAAAGTACGAGTCAGATATTGTATTACCAAGAAGTAGTTCAAGAGCACGACCCGGATTTGAATTTAATTTAGGTTTATCTGCGTTTAACAAAGGAAATATAGCGGGAGATGTTATAGTGAAAATTTTACCCGACCCTATTTTATCTCTGCAAGAGAGTGATGAAGACTACCAATCAGGTGATACCTTAATTTGGGAAATCACGGAGTTGGAACCAAATACACATTTCCCAATAACCATCAAAACAAAAGTTCCTGCTGACGTTACATTATTAGGACAATGGCTAGAATCTTACGCTTGGTTAGTAACTACAAATAAAAAAGATAGTTTGTATTTTATGACTCGTATCACAGGAGCCTATGACCCGAATGATAAATTAGTCAATCCGGATCGAGGCATTTTACGCTCAGAAAATGATTTATCCTATACCATCCGTTTTCAAAACACAGGTACGGATACAGCTTTTAATGTGAGAATAGTTGATACCATAAGTGCCAATTATAATATCAGTTCATTTAACATGGTAGAAGCTAGCCATCCATACGAACTTGAAATAAAACCAGGGAATGTGTTTGTCTGGTATTTTGATAATATATTATTACCTGACAGCACTGTGAACGAACCAGCGAGTAATGGTTTTTTAAGTTTTAACATTAAAAAGGATACTTCCTTAGCCATTGGCGATAGTGTCACAAACAAAGCAGCCATCTATTTTGATTTTAATCCACCAAACTTCACCAATGACGCAACCACTAAAATTGTAAAAGTAATTGTGCGACCAAGACTGGTAGGGTTCGAGGAAATTGCTGAGAATCCAGCAAATGTATACCCTAACCCTTCAAACAACATCATTCATATTGATTATCCTTTTGATGTCTCCTATTCAATATCAATTTATAACTCAATGGGTGTTCTGAAACAGCGCTTAAATAATCAAAGAGATGAAACGATTTTTGACACCAGTGATTGGGAAAAGGGAGCCTATTTTTACGAACTGATTACAAAAGACAACAAAAGAATGAATGGGAAGATTGTTTTAAATTAGCATCAGACCTGACTATATATTAATACGAGTATTTTTTTACCACTTTTTCGTGACCCTATTAAGTTCGTTAACATATTTAGATAAATACGGCAACTTAACTTGCTAAATTAATGTTAATTTAGTAACTAGATACAATGAGTTGGTATAACAGACATTTTGAAGAGCTATTTCAAAACAAGCTTAAAGTTGGAAAAGTGTTGCTTGTGTACGGAGCAAGACGTGTGGGAAAAACTTCTTTGATAAGAAAGTGTCTTCAAAATACCCAGCTAAACTTTTTTGAAGGGACAGGTGATGATATACAACTTCGTGATTTGTTAGCTTCTCAGCGGGTGTCAACTATTGTTTCAGCATTTAAAAACTACGATTTAGTATTTATAGATGAGGCTCAGCGTATTCCAGAAATAGGCTGGGGGTTAAAAATTTTAGTAGACTCACTTCCTGACTTACGAATAGTGGTTAGCGGTTCTTCATCTTTTGAATTGTCAGGACAAGTAAGTGAACCACTTACAGGTAGGCAAACCGTGATGAACTTGTTTACCTTATCGTTATTAGAGATAGAGAAACAGTTTGGAGGAATGCATATTATTCAACAGTTGGAAAACTACTTACTCTATGGCATGTATCCAGAGACACTAACTGCTGAAAGTAGCGATGAGAAGAAAGAATATCTCGTAACCCTTAGAAATTCATACTTGTTTAAAGATATTTTAGAGCTTGAAAATGTACGCAACCCTTCTAAACTTTCTGATTTGCTGAAACTATTAGCTTTCCAAATCGGAAATGAAGTCTCGTTAAATGAGCTTTCTAATTCTTTAGGTATTGCAAAACAAACCGTAGAGCGTTACCTTGATTTATTAGAAAAAACATTTATAATCAAAAAAATGTCAGGCTTTTCTAATAATCTTAGAAAAGAAGTGACAAAAACGCACCGCTACTATTTTTACGATAATGGTGTGCGCAATGCCATTATTTCAAATTTTAACACTCCAGATACCCGTATGGATATGGGGATGCTTTGGGAAAATTTCTGTGTAATGGAACGTTTGAAAACACAAGAATACCAACAGCTATACACCAATAATTACTTTTGGCGTACCTACGACCAACAAGAGGTGGACTTGGTTGAAGAAAGAGATGGTAAATTGCACGGGTTTGAATTTAAGTGGAATAAAAACAAAGTAGCAAAAGCCCCAAGAGCTTGGCTAAATACGTATGAAAACGCTACGTTTGACTGTGTTAATGCGAACAATTTTTTAGAATTTTTGATTTAAATTAAATAGAAGTTGAAAACTCCAATTAAGAAGCCTCGGAAATCCCGAGGCTTTTTTGTTGCTTTAGTTTGTCATGGATATTAAACACAACATTTCCCTCAAACCCTACAATACTTTTGGTATTGAGGTTTCAGCAAAACACTTTGTTGAGGTTCACTCCATTGCTGAGTTGCAAGCACTACAACAGTCTGACTATTTTAAGTTACCTAAGCTGATATTAGGTGGTGGAAGTAATGTACTTTTTACTCAAGACTTTGAGGGATTGGCCATCAAACTAACTATCAGAGGTGTAGAAAAGCTTGAGGAAGACGATAATTATGTAACAGTTAAAGTTGGCGCAGGAGAAAACTGGCATCAGTTTGTATTAACAGCTATTGAAAATAATTGGGCAGGTATTGAAAACATGTCGTTGATTCCCGGTACAGTTGGAGCTGCACCCATGCAAAATATAGGTGCTTATGGTGTGGAAATCAAAGAAGTATTTGTGGAGTTGGAAGCGATAAATATTGAAACAGGGAAATTTCGAACGTTTTCAAAAGAGGCTTGTGATTTTGGTTATCGTTGGAGTGTATTTAAAGGGGAGTTAAAAGATCAGTATATCATTACTTCAGTTACATTTAAATTGAATAAACAACCTGAATTCAAGACAGAATATGGGGATATAAAAAATACCTTGGCTGAAATGAATATATCAGAACTTTCAATAAAAGCGATAAGTGATGCGGTGGTAAAAATCCGTCAATCAAAATTACCTGATCCAAAAGAACTTGGAAATGCGGGTAGTTTTTTTAAAAATCCAGAAATTCCAAAACAGCAATTCGATCAACTTAAAGAAAAATTCCCCGAAGTTCCTGGGTACCCAGTTTCAGAAGAGGAGATTAAGGTGCCAGCTGGTTGGTTAATTGACAAAGCTGGTTGGAAAGGTAAAACCATAGGCAATGTTGGGGTACACAAAAACCAAGCACTGGTTTTAGTAAACTACGGAAACGGAACAGGAACGGAGATTTTTAACTTATCGATGGAAGTGAAAAAATCCGTTAAAAATATATATGGAGTAGACATTAATCCCGAAGTGAATATTTACTGAAAAGTGTATATTGCGTGTTGAATCAAATTTATTAAATGATGAAAAAAATATTGCTTTTAGCTTTAGTATCAATTAGTTCTTTCTTTGTGTCTGCTCAATCTGAAGGTCCAGAATTAGGAGTGCGTCTAGGGGGAGGTTATGGTACAGGGTTTAGTGCTGTAGATTTTGTTTTACCAGTAGTTAGCGACATGAATAGAATTCATTTAGATCTTGGGCTAGGTAATCATTTCTTTGGTTTAGACGGACTTTATGAGTGGCAGTTTGATATAGGGGAAAACTTTTCGGTCTATCCAGGTTTTGGATTAGGTTTTTATAGTTGGAGAGATCATCGTTATTATAGAGGAAATAGATATGTTGATGAACGTTACACTTACTCATCAATTGCAATACTCGGAGTGATAGGTATTGAATATCAAATACAACCAGTCCCTTTAACGGTTGGTTTGGATTTTAGACCTGCCTTTGGGCTAAATAGTGATGTAGGTTATGGAAGTGTTGGTGGGATTATGTGTAGATATAGATTTTAATATTAAAAGAAATGTAAAAAATATCTCAAAGCTTCTGATCATTTGTTTGATGGCATAAGGATTGAGTAGTATTGCTTCAACTAAACTAAACCAAAATATAATTATGAAAAAGTTACTATTATCATTATTGTTTATTTCTTCCTTTTCTATCTATCAATCTCAAGCGCAGAGTGAAGGCTTTGAGTTAGGTGCTCGTTTAGCATCAGGCGATGGTAGAGTGTTTGGAGCATTGGACGCTATATTTACATTAAGTGAAAATAATCGTGTGCAAGCAGACTTATCCTTAGATGATGATTATATAGGCCTAGCGGCTTCATACCAATGGCAATTTCTTATACAAAATAATTTCTCTTGGTATATCGGGCCTGGTGCATATTTAGGCATCAATGATAACTCTACACCTTTTAAAGTTGAAGCTGTTGGTGGTATTGAGTATCATTTTGGAGAGGCTCCAATTGCATTAGGATTAGATGTAAGACCAGGTTTCTTCATTATAGATTCAGGTCAGGATTTTGAATCAAATTTTGGTTTCATGATACGTTATGTATTCCCATAATTCATACCTTATTACATAAAAAAAGCCTCTTCTTGTTAAAAGAAGAGGCTTTTTTATTGACAAATATTTTTGTTAGGCTGTAACCCCTGTTTCTTGAAGGGCTTTGACCATCATATCACCGATTGTTGCCGGAGAGTCAGAAACAAACAAACCGCATTCACGCATGATTCTCATTTTTGCTTCAGCCGTGTCGTCTGCACCACCAATGATAGCCCCAGCATGTCCCATTCTTTTTCCCTTAGGAGCAGTTTGTCCAGCTATAAAACCAACAACTGGTTTTGGATTTCCTTTTGATTTGATCCATTGAGCAGCCTCTGCCTCATACTGTCCACCAATTTCCCCAATCATGACGATTCCGTCTGTGTCCGGGTCATTCATTAATAATTCAACAGCTTGTTTAGTGGAAGTACCAATTATAGGGTCCCCTCCAATGCCAATTGCTGTAGAAATACCTAAGCCTGCTTTCACAATTTGATCGGCAGCTTCGTAAGTTAATGTACCAGATTTGGAAACAATTCCTATTTTTCCTTTTTTGAAAACAAACCCAGGCATAATACCTACTTTTGCTTCGCCAGGAGTTATCACACCTGGACAGTTAGGACCTATTAATACGATTCCTTTTTTCTTTACATATTCTTTAGCAGGTATCATGTCTTTTACAGGAATTCCTTCTGTAATGGTTATAATTACTTTAATACCACCCTCAGCAGCTTCCATTATTGCGTCTGCCGCAAATGCAGGAGGAACGAAAATGATAGAGACATCAGCACCCGTTGCATCAACAGCATCTTTAACAGTGTTAAAAACTGGTTTTCCCAAATGTGTTTGCCCACCTTTTCCTGGAGTTACACCACCGACAACGTTAGTTCCATACTCAATCATCTGTTCAGCATGAAATGATCCTTCTGTACCGGTAAAACCTTGTACAATTACTTTTGAATTTTTATTAACTAGTACACTCATAATTCTTGATATTGAAGTTTACAAAAATAAGTGATTTTACCTCTTAACCAAGTAAGTTTTAAATTGGTTAGTAAGTAAAATTACTAAGACGATTGATTTAACCTATTTATTCGGTATTCTTGGTTTTAATAAAGTCGCTGGTTTTTTAGGTTGTGATTTACTTACTCCTGGAATTACTACCTTCTTCTCAGTTGGTTTAGAGATAGTGTTTTCCACTTCTTTTTTTAATTCAACGAGTTTAAACCTTCTTCTTAAGTTGTTGATTAAAAATTTTTTTTGGGTAGTGAAACTTTCAACATGCATTTCTGAAAAAACACTTTTTAATTCAGAAAACAACATTTCGTCCGTTTGTTTAAATTGATCAGCGTCAATTTTCTTTGATGCACAATATTCTTCAAATTCCATTATTTCTTTCCTGCTAATTGGCCACAGGCTGCGTCTATATCTTTGCCTCGACTTCTTCTAACTTTGGTGGTCAAACCCCTGTTTTCTAAATATTCTTGGAACTGATCTATTTTATCTTTTTCAGCTTTTAAATAAGTAGCTTCTTTAATTGGGTTATATTCAATGATATTGACTTTACTCGGTACACATTTAGCAAACTCATACAACTCTCGAGCGTCTTCGATGTTGTCGTTAAAATCATTAAATATGATATATTCAAAAGTAACTTTGGATTTAGTTTTCTCATAATAATACATCAATGCTTCTGACAATGCCTCTAGCGAATTACTCTCATTGATAGGCATGATGGTATTTCTTTTCACATCATTTGCTGCGTGCAAAGAGATGGCTAAATTAAACTTCACATCATCATCCCCTAGTTTTTTTATCATTTTGGCAATTCCAGCAGTCGAAACAGTAATTCGTTTGGGAGACATGCCTAAACCATTGGGAGAAGTTATATGCTCGATTGATTTTAATACATTAGCATAGTTGAGAAGAGGCTCTCCCATACCCATATACACGATGTTTGTTAACGGTTGGTTGTATTTGGATTCTGATTCTTTTGCTATGATGACTACCTGGTCGTAAATTTCAGCAGCGTCTAAATTTCTTTTGCGATCTAAATAACCCGTAGCACAAAACTTACAGGTGAGAGAGCAGCCTACTTGAGAAGAGATACAAGCAGTCATCCGTTTGGGAGTTGGAATTAAAACGCCTTCAACTATGTGTGTGTCATGAAGCTTTAAACCATATTTTATTGTTCTGTCATTGCTTATTTGCGCGTCATCAATGATAACAGGTAGTATGTCAAAATTTGCTTTTAATAAATCGCGTGTTGGCAGCGACAAGTTGGTCATCACATCAAAATTTCGGGCAGATTTTTTCCATATCCATTCAAATATTTGTTTGCTTCTAAAAGCTTTTTCACCGTTTTCGCTCAAAAAATCAGCTATCTGATTTAAAGTTAGTAATCGTATGTCTTGTTTTTTTTCAAGCATATAACAAAGGTATCACTTTCATTTAACTTTATGGGTAACCCACGAGTTGTAAAATGGAGAATAATTACTGTGGCAATAAGATAACTTAAAAAAACTTTTAGAATCATTTTAGAAGATGTAAAAGTCAAATACTTATATTTGTATATTATGTTAAAGAAAATCATCCTCTTGGCGGTCGTATTAATGACTGCTGTCCAGTTAAAAGCTCAGAATGAAATCGGAGGTTACTTACTTAGTTCAATAACTGGTATATATAATAGCGCAGATAAATCCGAAGAGCTTTATTCAAATAGCTTTACAATGTCTAGAGGATTGGGTGTGAATTTTATTCATTTTTATAAAGGAAGAAAAGATACAAGAAAACATAGTCGGTATGGTTATAGAATTGATTTAATTTATCAAGGACATTCTCAGAAATGGACTGCAAATTATAAAGCTGGAAGTGAAATAATCACTAAATCTGGTCAAACGAGGCTTGATTATATAAAATTCAGCCCAACATTTGAAGTAAGTCATCCATACACACGACACTTAAGTTTAATTCTATTTGCAGGTCCACAAATAAGCTATTTAATTGATAATGATGGCGGACTACTCGCTTACAAAGAAGGTAAAATTTACGATTACTTCGATTTACCGGAACAAAGCACGGATTATTATCATCAATTTACTATTGATGCTGTTGCAGGGATGGGAGTTGATTATGAATTTACTAAATGGATAAACTTAACTGGTGGTTTAAGAGCAGATTTAAGCTTGACTAATATGGATAAGCCAAATAAAGTCGTCAATGGAACTAAGCTCTATAACATTGAAAAAGACAGAAATGGTTCTCACAACTATAGTATATCATTGTTTTTTGGTGTTGAATATACGCTTCATAGACCTGAACACGCTAAGACGAGGTTCTAAGCTGTAAACCCCATTTATGATTAGGGATTTAAAGGCACTACAAAAAAAACTAACCAATCTTAACGGTAATAATAAATCAATACTTCAACATCGTTTTTCGTCAACTCAAGATTTTGATTTACACGAAGTAGACTTTTTAAACTCGGTTCCCTCTTTTGATATAATAGATTTTCTTTTTAGTAATAGAAGAGTTTATGATCTATGCTCTACCAATGATAGTAGAAATACATCAGTTAATGAAATTTCAAAAAAATTAAAAAAAATAGAACGTCAAACTCAGTTTTTGTTAGAAGAACGGGGGGTAAAAGAATTATATATTGGATGGCCTTTTGTCATTGGTAAATTTAAAAATAGTTCTTCAACAAGGTGTCCACTCTTATTCTTCCCAGTCAACCTGTCTCAAAAAAATGGTTTATGGAGATTAGAAAAGCGTTCAGACGAAAGTATTTGTTTTAATAAAAGTTTTTTGCTCGCCTACTCATATTTTAATGAGACGCCCCTTGAGGAAGAGTTTATAGATACTGTTTTTGAAGATTACAGTGATTCCCAAATCTTTAGAAATGAGTTGTATGCTATTTTGAAATCTTCGCCAATTGATATCAACTTTAGTGCTGAGGTGTTTGAAAATAGGCTTAGAAACTCGGTTAATTATAAAAAAGGCGAATTTGAAAATGACTATAAAACAGGGATTCTTAAGCTTGAAAATATTGCTAATTTAGGAATATACCCACAGTCTGGTTCTTATTTGATGCCAGATTATGATTATTGGATTTCCAAAAATGAATTTGAGTCCTTTGAGCATTTTTTCTTATCCAAAAATCAGATTAGCCCTGATAAACACAAACAACTATCGCGTATTAAAGAGGAACATACTTTTGCGCCTTTTCAAATTGATGCATCACAAGAGGCAGCTCTAAAGGCAGTGAAGCAAGGAAACTCTTTAGTGGTGCAAGGCCCTCCTGGAACAGGTAAGTCACAACTAATATGTAATTTAATTGCTGATTATATCGCTCGAGGCAAAAATATATTAGTAGTGTCTCAAAAAAGGGCAGCCCTCGATGTCGTGCATAAACGATTACAAGAAAAAGAGTTAGGTGATTTTGTGAGTGTGGTTCATGATTTTAAAAATGATAGAAAACACACCTATAGTCAAATTGAAAATCAAATTAATAACCTAGAGAAATATAGGCAACTGAATAACGGACTTGACACTATTTATCTTGAAAGAGAATATTTATATGCCTGTAGAAGAATTGACCAATTAACGGAATCTTTTGAGGAATTTAAACATGCTTTGTTTGATACCATAGAGTGTGGGCTTTCTGCTAAGGAATTATATGTGACAAGCTCGCCTTCAGAAACTCATTTTTCAGTAACCCATGAGTATCGCGTATTTGATCGTCACAAACTTTCTGAATTTAGTAATCTGTTAGATTGGCTTTTTCCATATGCTAAACTGTTTAACTCGGATGATTTTGATTTATCCGACCGGTTAGATTTTTCAAGTTTTAACACATCCGATTTGCCAAAAATCCTTAATGTTTTAAAAAATATACCTTTATATCAAGATGACTTTTCAAAAAAAACAAATTCACTGATAGGACATAAATTATCAATTGAAGATAGTAAATGGATTCTTGACCGTGAGAAGGTTATTAAAGACTTGCTAGAAGCAATTTCACATCAAAAAGTATATTCGCTTTTTAAAAAATTTATTAAAACTTCTACCGATAAAGACTGGTTGTACATTAAAGAGAAACAGATTTTAGAGTGCTATAAAAACGATGGAATAGTAAAAAATATTAAAGCGGATGAGCTTGGTGGGATACAGAAGGCATTAAGTGGTTATTCAAAATCAAGTAAAAATATTTTTAGTAAGTTAAAATGGTATCTTTTAAGTAATGATAAATATGCTATAAAAAGGTTATTGATTTCCAATGATTTAGGTTGGAACAAATCAGATATCAAGTTATTAATTAATAAAGTCGATAATAGGTTAAATTTAGAGCACTTGTTAACAAGCTTAAAAGAGTGTAAATGGTTAGCAGATACGCCAAAATCTACAGATCAATCTGCTATTCAATCATGGTTTGATGAAATTTTTGGAGCATTAGAAGCAAAAAGTATAGCAGAAGAACTCAGAAGTTTTGTTCAATACCTTCCATTCGAAAGTCAAACACCTACAGAGTTGAAAAATACTGTAGTGGAGGTATTAAATTGGTGTGGGGTTGTTGAAACGCAATTAGAGGTATGGCGTGTTTATTTATCTAAAACACAGTTAGGCAAACTATTGAATACATCATCCTTATCTGTACTATGGTCTAAAACCCTTCTGGAGCATTTTGATAATATGTGTCTTTATGATAAGGCATTGAGGGGGCTTACTAATGAAGAGAAAACAATACTCAATAAGTTGGTTGAAGTAGCTGTCGACACAAAAACAGCGCAGGACATTTTTCAAAACAGTTTACGTATTGCTTGGATAGAGCATATAGAGGCGAAACACCCCATATTGAAGACTGTTTCTACACTAAAATTTGAAAAAGAAGAAAAAGAATTACAGAACTGTATCAAGAAAAAATTAGCGTTATCAAATGACATATTATTGCTTAAAGCAAGAGAGCAGACGTATAAAGAGATTGAATATAATCGGTTAAATAATAGAACGACTTATCGTGAATTGGAACATCAAGTATCTAAAAAAAGAAAAATATGGCCCGTTCGAAAAACTATTTCAACATTTAAAGATGAGCTCTTTAATCTAATTCCATGTTGGTTAGCATCGCCAGAATCAGTTTCAGCAATTTTTTCAATGGATATGAAATTTGATCTTGTCATTTTTGATGAAGCTTCACAATGTTTTGCCGAAAAAGGACTTCCTGCAATTTATAGAGCAAAACAGGTAGTCATAACAGGAGATAAACACCAATTAGCTCCCAACGATTTATATCAAGTTAGGTTTGAGGAGGATGAAGAGATTTCTTCTGACTTAGAAATTGATTCATTATTAGATTTGTCCACGAAATATTTTCTTCAAACACAACTTACAGGACATTATAGGAGTGAAAGCCTGGATTTGATTGATTTTTCAAATAGCCATTTTTACAATAACACCCTTCAACTCATTCCTCATTTTGATCAAATAAATACCAATAAACCCGGAATATTATTTAAAAAAATTGAAGGTTTGTGGGAAAATGGCGTAAATGAAATAGAGGCAATTGCTGTTGTTGAATATTTATTTGAACTTGTAAAAAGTGGAGAGACAAGCCTTGGTATTGTTACATTTAACTATAAGCAGCAAAACTTAATTCTAGACCTTATTGATGAAAGACTTCTAGAGGATCAAATAATTTTACCAAATGCTGTTTTTGTAAAGAATATTGAAAATGTACAAGGAGATGAGAGAGAGGTTATTTTGTTTTCTATTGGATATGCAGTTAATAAAGCTGGAAAAGTAAATGCTAATTTCGGGAGTTTAAATTTTGAAAAAGGTGAAAACAGACTCAATGTAGCAATAACTCGTGCTAAAAAACGGATTATTCTTTTTTCTAGTATTCTTCCACATCAGCTACAAGTTGATGAGACAAAACATACAGGCCCTAAGCTGTTTAAAAAATATTTAAACTATGCATACGCTGTTTCTGAAGGCAATTTTATACCCCAACTAATCCCTAATTTAGTACAAGCATCAGATTGGTATTTAAACTCAAATATTCAAGGTTTATTGACCGAATATTTCAAGACTGAAAACAATCTACCTTTTGCTGATGTAACGTTGAAAAAAGAGGGGAGAATAATTGGGACTATACATACTGACGATAATTTTTATTATACGTTAGGAGTAAAAGAGTATCATGCATACAAACAATTAAGAATGACGGCACTGGAATGGAAGTTTACTAACATTTATAGTCGGAATTATTGGACAGATAAAAGTAAAGTACAGGAAAAATTAGTTCAATTTTTCTCTGTTTAACTTGTTTGAATAATCCAAGTGTCAAATCTAATAAGCAACCTTAAGGAACTATCGTACGTTTAGTTTTTTAGGAGGAAAGTGTATAATTAAAACACCCACACCATGCTAAAAAAAATCTCATTAGGACTCATCGCTGTTTTAAACTTTATGTTTTATACCAACGCAGCAAATTTTTATACTAAAGCTGGAGGTAGTGGTCTGTATGGCGATTCTAATAATTGGGTAGGTGGTATTGTTCCGGGGAGTTCTGCTGGATACTCAAAATCCTCTGCGCCAAATGATACTATTTTCATCAATCATCCGCTATCAACTATCCCTAGTTATACTTTTGCTTTAGCTGGAGCTAACTTGGTCACTATTATAGCTAATAATGGAAGTTTAAGTATTTTAGGTAATAAAAATTTTAGTATAAATAATAGTAAGTTAACTATAGAGGCGGGTTCCTCTTTAAATGTTACTGGTTTTTTTACTACGTTAAATACACCTGGGAGTGTTATTAATTTATCGGGTGAAATGAATGTGGGAAATGGTATGATGCAGATACTTGGTACGTGGAATATTAGCTCAACGGGTTCCCTTAATGTAACAGGTAATTTCAATAATGATGCTACAGGCACAGTATTTAATGTGGCTGGGAGTGTGGATGTAAGTGGAAATACTAGCTTTCATTCTGGTAATTTTAATATTAATACTTTAGGTAGTTTCACTAGTCGAGGTACTGGGCAAGTACTTTTTGGTCAAGCTAACATTATAAACGATGGCGTCATGAATTTTCCAAATGCCACAAGTGTCAATAAATATGGCGGTACATTTGATTGTAATGGCACCTCTGGTGGTGGTCGAATTGGATTTGGTGGCACATATTGTGCGTCTGTTTGTGCTCCGGGTAGTGGAGGAGAATGTGTAAACAATGGTATAGCTTTACCTATAGAACTTAATTATTTTAACGTTTCATTGAAAAACGAAGATTTTGTTTTTACCTGGGAAACTTTAACCGAAGAAAACAACGACTACTTCACTCTCGAATATTCTTATGACTTAATTACATTCAATGTTCTATTAGAACAACAAGGAGCTGGTAATTCACTGATACCTATAGTATATGAAGATAGTTCCCCTGCTTTTCCATTTGTAGAAATAATTTATTTTCGATTGAAACAAACGGATTTTGATGGCAATTTTTCTTATTCTTCAATAATGGCATTAAGTAATTCAGAATTAGTAAATGCGGGATTGAGTATTTATCCAAACCCGACAAAAGGAAAAACACTTTTAAAGTTAGATAAAACGAAGGATCTAGTTTTACAAGCCAAAGTAATCTTGCCTTCAACAATGTATGCTGTTG
>CAWFGW010000023.1:0-29607 GCA_963815495.1 uncultured Cytophagales bacterium | reverse complement strand
TAGGCTCGTATTCCTCTGATGATCCACCTAAAAATGTTGAAAGCAAAATTGCGTTGATAGTTAAATTCTCAAGTCCCTCCCCTTGTCTACGATAAAAACCAAAAACTTCAGAATTGATTATTTTATGTCCTTTATCCCCATCTACCCAACCTTCAAAAAGTCCTGTGGGAGTACCATTATCCAACTTATAGTGAAGCTCAATGTTATGCCACCCTGGGGCGGCTAAATAAGAAGTAAATTTATTGGTGCAAATATCACCACCATCATATTCTTTTTCACCCCAGAATCGTTCTGCATCACTATCAAAACCATCTTCATCGTGTGGTAGTTCCATATAAAATTGAATGCTACCGCCATTGCGCCACATGATACGTCCTTTCCATAGGTTTTCTCTTGTACCTACATCAGAACCTCCCAGACTCGGTAGTTTACCCCCACATTTATCAAACTCAAAATTATTGCTAAACTTAATCCAATAAGACAAATAAACTTCTTCGCCATTAAAGTCGTTGTCTTTGTATGTTTTCGCTAATGGTATTCGAGCGTCTATCCCAGAGTTAGCCGTTTTTAATTGACCGGCAGGAAACCGGACCCGTAAAGATTGACCGTTTTCATCTAGACTTATCTCCGTATCTACAAAAGCTCTGTTTGAGGTAGGGTCTTCTGCTTCATAAAACCCTATTCCAGATGGCACAGGAAAATCGTCTTTTAATTCCTCTTTACTATAAAAATCACCAGCTCTCAAATGATCGAAGCTTATATGATAATAATCTGTTTGTAGTAACACATCTGGCTGCATTACAATTGTAACGTTAGCGGTTGATGACAAACTAAACGCAGAGATAGTTTCATAATGTAAGGCTGCTACTCTAAGTTCCTTGTTGCTATTTCCTGGCAGTGAAAAAGAACCATCACTTGTGGTTTTTGTCCATACAGATAAGTCATCGGAAAGCGTAACTAATGCATTTGAAATTGGATTTCCTTCTTTGTTTTTTACAAACCCAGAAATATTTTGTGCCACTAAATTTTGTGCAAAGAGAGTGATTATTAAGGAGTAAAGTGTTTTTCTCATATGATACGATTATTAGATTACGATATTAAAACATAACTCGTTGACCTATGTAGATGAATAATCCTCCTAGAAGTGAACACGAAAAGTGAAATAAAATAAAAAGTTTTTTTACCCGATTTCAAAAAATCGATTTTAATCTTTTATAACTTTCTTTTAATCAACGCCATATAGAATCCATCATAAGATTGTGTGGAAGGATAAAGTTGTTGTTCTTCTATCATTTCAAAAGCTGGGTTGGCCGTTAAAAATTTTTCTACCTGCTTATTATTTTCAGAAGGTAGAATGCTACAGGTGGCATACACCATCAGACCGTTTTTTTTTAACATCCGCGAGTAACTTTGCAATATTTCTTCTTGTGTTTGTTTAATGCGATTAATAAACGAGAGGTCTAATTTCCACTTTGCATCTGGGTTTCGCTTCAACACACCTAGGCCTGAACACGGCACATCTAGCAACAACCGATCTGCGGAGTTAGCTAGTCGCTTGATTGTTTTGGTACCCTCTATGACTTTTGTCTCCACAATACCCACCCCAGCTCTGCGCGTTCTACGCTTTAGTTCTTGTAGTTTCCAATCTTCGATATCCATGGAAATAATGCGACCTTTGTTTTGCATTTTTGCTGCTAGCTGAAGTGTTTTTCCTCCTGCCCCTGCACAAGCATCAATCACGCGCATCCCTGGTTCTACACGCAGAAAATCACCTATCATTTGCGATCCTGCGTCTTGCATTTCGAAATATCCTCTTTTGAAGATCTCTAAACCAAACAGGTTTTGCCGTTCAGCAATTGAAATGCAATTTTCTACCGGTTTAAATAATTTTGCCTCAATGTCTTTGTTCTTCAACTCTTGAAGTAACTCCTTAATGGTTGTTTTAATAGTGTTTGCGCGGATATAAATAGTCGACTCCCCATTCATAGCCGCTATTTCTTCTCCCCACTTTTCCGGACTTAATTCATCAGCACCCAGTTCAAAGAGCCAGTCGGGGACAGATTCACGAATAGCAGTGGTTTTCTCTGCGGCACCTCTACGGCTTACTACTTTATCTTTATCTATGTTTTGAAACTCTGTCCATTCGGGTAACGAGTTGCCTTGTTCTAGCCAATAAACGCCAAACAATTCCCAAAGAGCTTCTTCGGTATGCTGCTCTTCTTTGCCTAATAAAAACCAATATTTACGCCACCAACGTACGATGTCATAGGTAGACGATGCAATAAACGCACGATCTTTTGACCCAGCTTTAGGGTTCGATTTTAATGTGTATTGAATGGCTTTGTCAGCCAAATAACCTTCCTTAAAAATGGATAATAATGTGTTTACAACTGCCCGAACATGGACTGGATATAACCTTTCGTTTTTCATACAGCACAAAGGTATTTAAAAACTAGAAGGATGGATAGAAAACCCGTGGTTGAAACTAGAAATACGAAAAAATTAGATTTTACGGAAAACTGCTCCTTGAATTAAACCACGCTTCCATTGTCTACTTTCAATTTTTTCAAAACGAAGCTGAAGTATAATTTGCTGATAATCCAGCAGTTCTTTTGATTGGATATTAGCACAAGAGCGAAAAAAAAGAAACATTGTTTTAATTAATATTCTGTGGCTGATGGGGCTTTGTTTTTCTGATACAAAATCTGCAAACAACCATCTTCCGTTAAGATTTAACAATTGCTCAAGCTTATTAATTGACTTTAAAACCAGCTCTTTTTCAAATAAGTCTAAAAAGAAAAAAGTACAGATCACATCGAATTGTTGATGAGAATCCATTTCGAGTAATGGTTGTTGAAGATACTCTATAGTTAAGTTATTTAACTTTAGCCTCGCTTTAGAGAGTGACATCATTTTTGCAGCCGGCTCCACATAGACTACATTTATCGGTTTGTTAAGTTTATTTAAATCCTCTAAAATCCACCCTGTGCCACCGCCAACAACAAGTACTTTATCTCCGTGTTTGATTTGGTTTAAAAAAATGGTTTGTGCTTTTTTTAATTGCGAACCAAAAATAACATACGCTAGAAAATCATATACGGGAGCGATAAAGTTAAAATTAGATTGACTCATACAAACACCGCTAAAATAATGGGGAACAAAAAGACTACGTCACCCCAAGTACGGTAGCGTTCATTATGTGCAAAGGTGCTTTTTTTAATAAATACCAAAGTCAACACACCAAACATTAAAAACAAAACAAGCTGAACGACAATCCTTGAAGGGAAGTAAACTAAACAGTAAGTGTTAATAAACAGACCCACCCCCAACATAGTATAAATAATAATTTCTAAAGGTTGGGTTCCAATACTTCGAGCGATGGAGGTTTGACCTTGTTTTTTATCTACTTCTTTTTCAAAGTAAGAAAATTCGAGCAAGTTGATGAAGGCGTATAAAAACAGTTGCGCCAATACCCACCACAAATAGTGGGGTATGGCTTTCATCATACTCAATGGACCAACGACCACACCTGTGGAATAAGTAATCGCAACACCTAATTCCTTTTGTACTAAAATTGAAATTTTGGTTCCTAGTAAGTTGACTAATACTAAATGAGCGACTACCAGCATTGCTGCTATTAACCCCAGTTTAATTGTTGTGATAGGCAAATAAGCTAAACATAAACAACCTGTGATTAGAAAAAGCGTTAGCCAAATCCACAGCAATTCTTTATAATACTTCTGATGAAATACATGTCTAGGGGTAATCGCCTTTTGCTGCATTTTAGCTGCATCCATAAGATGATCGATGGTATATATCAACCACACTGCCATAGTCAGTGAAAAATAAATGATAAAAGGCAATTGAATAGAAAGCACCTGACTAACTAAAAAGGCACCTGCTGCTGCACCAAAGGCTACATCTATGCTCAGTATCTGCAGTTGCTTGTAAAGCTTCATGGGGTTAAAAGTAGAAAAAAAGGATATAAAAAAAGCATCCTACTTTTACAGGATGCTTTCTTGTTAAAAGATATTTCTATTAATAAACGGTTTCAAAAGTAATGTTACCTTTTTCATCTCTTATAATCCACTTACCACTTCGCTCTCCCATTTTATAGTTCATTTCATGAAGCAATTTTCCTTCTGAGCTCCAAATTTTCCACTCTCCGTTTTTCTTTCCATTCAAATAATGTGCCTCCGCAACTTTCACGTTGTTTTTATCCCACATTTCCCAAATGCCTTCTTTTAAACCATTTTTAAAATGTCCTTTTTCTTTTACAGACCCATTTACATGATATTTAACGGATTCACCTTCTCTTTTACCTTCTATAAAAGTTACCGTTGACTTTATATTCCCGTCATCATAAAACGTTTTTTCTAATCCTTCATAGAGGTTTCCTTTGGAGTCATGTCTCAATTCCAGTTCTGACGCTGGGTTTTGAGAAGTGAATGACATCAAGATAAATGCTGTAACAAGTAAGGTGATGATCTTTTTCATGGCGCTTTTCTTTAAAGGTGAAACAGGATTATGTTAAGCCTGTATTACAATATAGTTAAGAAAATCGTACCGTGTGTTAGCATAATGTTAACACACGTAAAAACATGAAAATTATTTTCTCGTCTTATAAAAAAATTGAGAACTAATTACCTGTTATTATAAGTAACTTTCAGATAGATAAATAGTTATTTGTTCTTCGTTTTTACTTTCAGAACTTACTACTAGTTTTTTGTCTTCGTAAGAAATATAAGTTACTTCCAAGACATGTGTTTCGTTATCATAAAAATTCACATCAAAAGCGCCATTTACATCCGTGTAAATTTTTTCGCCTGTTGCAGTTTCATGAATTAAAACACCGGTCAACGGTTCACCCGTCATTTGATCAATTACTTTTCCTTCAATGTGCTTTTGAACACTTTTAGGGTTGTTTCCAGCCATTGTAGCTAAAACGATGAATGCAAATAAGAAAGTCAACTTGTTTTTCATACTACAAAGTTGGCTTTTGATTGTAACTCTATGGTTACTGCTATGTTAACTTTATGTTATTATTTTCCTGCAAGTACTTTCGTTACTTGGAAAATTTTGTCTCCTACTTTTTCTAGAGAATTATATACATCTCTGAAAACGATGGCACTTTGTAGTTTGTCTTCTTTCTTTTCCATCCGCTTGAGATTTTGGTTTTTTAACTCATCTCTCAGAGCGTTTATCTTTGACTCTATGTCTAATGCAGAATTATAATCTATTTCGTCAAACTCTGCATCCAAATTCTCAATCATCACACGTGAAGCATCTTCTAATAGTAAAAACATATCGGAAATACCTCTTCTCATTTTTCCACCGAAACGAACTTCTTTTTCTATTCTTCTTTCTAACAACACGCCCGTGTGGTAACAGATATCACCAATGCTTTCGAGTTCATCAGAAACCTCCATCATTTTAATAATCTTTATTGATGTTTCACTGCCCGAGTTCTGTTGGGCCACATCCATTAAGAAACCCGATATTTCTATTTCAATCTTATCGGTTGCATCCTCTCCATCATGAAGCACTTTCATCTGCTTTTCTACTTTTTTAGAATCAGACTCAATCATATCTTTCAGTGTAGCTAACATGTTTTTGGTTATTTCTCCCATGCCAACTAACTCTGTTTTCGCTTCTAGTATGGCTAATTCCGGGGTTTCCACTAACTGGTTTCTACCAAGCAATTTTAACCCTGCTTGCCCTTCGCTATCAGGGATCATTTTTGTGACTATTTTTTCAATGAGGGGAACAAACCCAATAAGCAAACAGGCATTTAAAAAGTTAAACGAGGAGTGGAATAAGGACAAGGCTTTCGGCATTGCTGCTCCACGAATTGCTTCATCGGCCACGAATACAGAACCATAACCAAACCAGGCACTATTCATATAGTCAACTGCCTTTAAGTAAGGTCCAAGTAATAAAATCATCCAAACTACACCAACCACATTAAAGATCATGTGTGCGCGAGCGGCCCTTTTTGAATTTACATTTCCAATTAATGAAGCTAAATATGCGGTAACCGTTGTACCAATGTTTTCACCAAGCACCATGCTTGCACCGACCTCAAACGGCACCCACCCTTGTGCCACCATCACCAAGGTAATACTCATGGCAGCACTTGACGACTGTACAATTACAGTTAATACCGAGCCAACGAAGACAAATAGAATAATGGACAAAATGCCTCCGTCAGCGAAGTCAGATAAAAACTGTAGTACTTCGGGGTTATTTTTTAAATCGGGAACGGAGTTTTTCATGAACTCTAAGCCGATAAACAACAAACCAAAACCTAATAAAAATTCGCCCAATGATTTGCGCTTCTTTTTAGAGGTAAACAGCATTGGAAAACCAACGGCAATTATGGGTAACGCATAGGCCGTAATTTTGAACTTACTGAAACCAAACATGGCTATTAACCAACTGGTGACTGTAGTACCAAAGTTTGCTCCCATAATTACGCCAATGGATTGCGCAACGGTTAATAAACCTGCATTTACAAAACTAACCACCATAACGGTGGTGGCAGAAGACGATTGAACTAAGGCGGTTGTAATAAAACCTGTTAACCAACCTGCAAAACGATTATCTGTGAGCGTTTTTAAGAGCATTCTTAAACTCTTTCCAGCAATTTTTTGAATTGCTTCACTCATGATTTTCATTCCATAAATGAAAATACCTAAACTACCCAGAAGTTCAAGCACATTGAAAAACCCGTATTCCATTCTAAACCGCTATAATGTTGCCATTGTGTTAATTAAATGTTAACACAAGGCTAAGCTATTGTTATTTGACTAGCTTTCAAAAAATACACTTGAATAAGTAGCCCTCTCTAATTATAAAAATCTGTTGACCTGAAAAATATAATCCCCCGCTTTTTCAAGCTCATTAAACGAGTCACGATAATATAAAGCCGTTTTAAAGTCACCTGAAAAGTCATCTAATTTGTTAAGATATTTTTCTTTCAGTTTATCTCTAAGCATATTAATGTGGTCCTCTTCTGCTGCTGACTTATCCAGATTAATATTTTTGTCCCAGTTGATTAAATTGTTTTTCATGGTTGCATGTGCTTTTTCGACCTCTAAAGCCAATTCACTCAAATCTTCTTTCATTTCTTTGGTAAACTCCACACCTTCATTATAACACGTTTTTTCAATCATGCATAACTGGTGAACCTTGTCAACAACTCGTTGTAACTCGTTACAGATACTTAAAAGCTTAATAACGCTTTCAGCTACATTTTCGCTGTTATTACTTCTTGAGATTTCAATTAAAAAAGTAGCTGTTTGTGTATGTAGTTCATTTGCTTTTCGTTGATACTTATCTACCTTTTTAAGCAAAGGGAGGCTCATTTCTACTTCTGAAAACTGTAGTTTTCGGTATTTTTTAACCAATTTTTCAGAAATATCTGCAATGAGAACAATTTGTTTATTGGCTTGCATCATGGCCATTTCTGGTATGTCCACAAAGTTGTTTACAGCAACTACTCCAATTTTTTTATCCCCTTCTTCCGATGGTACTAATCTTTTGGCTATTAAAATTATCTGGGGAATAAAGTGAATTTGTATTAAGGCATTGATAGCATTAAACAAGGTGTGAAATATAGCCACAGCACCAGTCATTGCTACTCCCCTATGATAGAGGTTAGCACTATGTACTGAATATTTTGATCCGAAAAAACCCATGTTGACATAATCCACCAAATCAATGAACCAAGGAATAACGGCCAAGACCCAAAATACTCCGATGAGATTAAAAATAGTGTGAACGCGTGCAGCACGTTTCGCATTTACATTTGCAACGATAGAGGCTAAATTAGCAGTTATTGTGGTACCGATGTTCTCGCCCAAAATTAACCCTACAGCAGCAGTCATGGGCAACCACCCTTGTGAAACCAAGACAATCGTGAGTCCCATAGCTGTACTTGACGACTGTAATATAACAGCTACAATTGTTCCTATAATTATAAATAAGGGCAGTGAATACCAACTTTCAGTGTAATGTCTTAAGGAAGATAAAAACTCAATATCAAAATCTTCAACAATGGGTATCGAGTTTTTCATCAAATCTAACCCTAAGAATAACAACCCAAAGCCAATTAAGAATTCTCCCCAAGCTTTCCAACGTGTTGCACCTGAGTACAAGAGCGGAACACCTATTCCTACTGCGGATAAAGCAAAAACCATCAAATCAAATTCTGAAAAACCTAAACTATTGATAATCCAACCCGTTACCGTTGTCCCAATGTTGGCACCCATAATAACACCTATCGACTGTTTTAAACTTAACAACCCAGCATTTACAAAACTAACGACCATTACAGTTGTCGCAGAGGAAGACTGAATAATCCCTGTAATTAAAAAACCTGATAAAAGGCCAAGATATTTGTTGTTAGTAACTACATTTAAAAATGATCGCAAAGCACTGCCCGTGGCCTTCTGAATTCCTTCGCTCATGGTTTTCATAGCGAAAAGAAAAAGACTTATGCTCCCTATCAGTTGTAAAATGTCTGTTACTCCGTATTTCAAAATTTAATCTTCGTCTTGAGAGATGAATTTATCCCTTTTTTTCTTCTTGTGTTTTAATACTTTTGCATCAACGTAAAAAATTGTCTCTTCTGCAATGTTTTTCACAAGATCTCCTACCCGTTCAATTTTACGAACGATAGAAATTAAACGAAGATAATTCTCTGTGTTTTCTAAATCAGCGCGAATGGCATCAGCGATTACTCTAGTTGCTGCATCATTAATTTCATCTACTAGTTTGTCACGCTTAAATACTTTGGCTGCCAAATGTGTGTCTTCTTCCTCAAACGAATCGGAAACTACGTCTAACATAAAAATGCAATGTTCGAACATTTCTTTCAACCGCAATTTTTCAAACAAATCAGGTGAAAATTGTTGTTCAAAATCATTCACAAACTTTGCGATTGATTCTGCATTATCGCCAATTCGCTCCAAAAATGTATTGATATTTAACACAGAAATAATCAACCTTAAGTCATCCGCTACGGGGTTATATAGCGCTAACGTCTGCTCGCAATCACTATCGATTTTGAGATCTAAGGAGTTGATTTTTTTTTCTGTTGCAATTATTTCTTCCGTGATTTCTTGATTGAAGGTTAAAATTGCCTCTTGACTACGTTCAACTTGCTTTTTTGCCAAGGCCATCATTTCAATGACATTGTTGCGAATTGCTTGAACTTGTATTTCTATTATAGCTGCCATTTTGAACTAATATCTAAGCTTAACTTATTGTTTTTAGGATTATCAACCAAATCTACCGGTAATGTAGTTTTGGGTGCGTTCTTCTTTTGGGTTGGTGAATACGTTTTTGGTCTTCCCATACTCAACTAATTCTCCCATATAAAAAAACGCTGTTCGATCACTAATACGACTTGCCTGTTGCATGTTGTGAGTGACAATGACAATGGTATATTGTTCTTTCAGTTTTACAATTAACTCTTCTAATTTAGCAGAAGAAATTGGATCAAGCGCAGAAGCCGGTTCGTCCATCAAAATAACAGAAGGCTTTACTGCCAATGTTCTAGCGATACATAAACGCTGTTGTTGACCACCCGAAAGCGCCAAAGCAGACTTATTTAAATCGTCTTTTACTTCTTCCCACAAACTTGCTTGTTTCAATGTGGTCTCTACGACTTCATCTAAAACGCTTTTCTTCTTTATTCCTTGAATGGTTAAACCATATACCACGTTCTCATAAATGGTCTTAGGAAATGGGTTGGGTTTTTGAAACACGATTCCGACCTCTTGCCGCAATTCCTCCACATTTATTTTTTTATCATATATATCGCGTCCATCCAGTAAAACATCCCCTTCTTTTCTAAAGATTTCGATGTAGTCATTCATGCGATTCAGGGTTCTTAACACGGTGGACTTCCCACAACCCGATGGACCAATAAATGCGGTAACCGAATGTTTCCTTATCGCCAAGTCTACATCATGAACCACTTGTTTAGCTCCATAGAAAATAGCTAATTTCTTTGTTTCAAATGTTATTTTACTCTGTTCTTGCTGTTCAACAGGGTTTATGGTTGGTTTGTTTTCTTCTGTCATCGTTGCATCCATTTCACTTACCATTTTACTTTTTTCTGCCACTTATTTCTTAAATAAATAGCAAAGCCATTTAACATAAAGGTAATGACTAATAATACTATAATTGCTGCTGAAGCATTCGCCATAAATTCTTCGCGCTCACCTACCCAGTTGTAAATTTGCATGGGCAACACCGTGAAGAAATCCATGACACCATGAGGTGGTGTTTTAATATAAAGTACAGTTCCTAAAATCAATAAAGGAGCCGTTTCACCTATTGCCCTTGAAAGTGCTAGAATTGTTCCCGTCATAATGCCTCCGATGGAGGATGGTAATATGGTGTACCAGATGGTTTGCCACTTCGTAGCTCCTAAGCCAAAGGAAGCTTCGCGCAAAGATTTTGGAACAGCTCTAATGGCCTCTCGTGTAGAAACGATAATCACTGGTAAAATCAATAAGGCCAAGGTAAAGGCACCGGCAATGACTACGTTCGCACTTTCAAATTGCAAAACACCTTTAAACAACGCTAAGCCCAGTAAGCCATAAATCACGGAAGGCACACCGGCCAGATTAGAGAGGTTTAACTCCAGAAAATTGGTGTATCGGTTTTTGGTGGTATATTCTTCCAAATATACGCCAGCAGACACTCCTAAAGGAATTGCAAAAATAGCGGTTAATGCAAATACCCATAACGTTCCTCCCAAGGCAGGATATATTCCTGCCCGCTTATACGACAAGGTAGAAGGCGCACTGGTAAGAAATTTCCAATCTATTCGAGCAATTCCTTCTTTGGCAATATCGATTATAAAAATAGCTAATACCACTAATGCTAATGTGGTAAGTGCTATTCCTGTATATTTAAATAGCTTATCGTAAAACCTGTTTTTAGTGGTATTATTCATACTGCGCGTGGTATTTGCGTTTGATGTAAAAACTAATGCTGTTTAATATAAAGGTGAATACAAATAGGGTAATCCCAACTGCGAAAATTGACTGGTAGCGAATAGAGCCAAACTCTACATCTCCTGAAGCAGTTTCTGCCATGTAAGTGGTGATGGTCATGACACTTTCTAAAGGATTAAAGGTCAACTGTGGTTTTGTTCCTGCTGCCATGGCTACAATCATCGTTTCGCCAATAGCTCTTGAAATGCCTAAGATAATTGAAACCATGATACCTGAGGAAGCAGAAGGAACCACCACTTTGAAAGCCGTTTGTAAAGTTGTTGCCCCTAAACCATAAGAGGCTTCACGTAGTGCCTTTGGAACTGCATTCAGCGCATCTTCACTCAACGAAGAAATAATGGGTAAAATCATAATTGCCATAACCATACCTGCTGAAAGCGCATTGAATAATGGCATATCGGGAATAAAATTCCGTAGAAAAGGGGTTAAAACTGACAACGCAAAATAACCATACACAACGGTAGGCACTGCCGCTAACAATTCCAACATCGGCTTTAATGTTCTTCGTAAGTTATCTGGAGCATATTCTCTTAAATATACGGCTATTACCAAGCCCATGGGCACTGCGATAATAATTGCTATAAATGTAGTGAGTAATGTCCCACTCAATAGCACCATTACTCCAAAATGAGAATCACGATCGTCTGAGGGACGCCACTCAGTATCCGTTAAAAAATCAAAAACAGAGACTTCAGAAAAAAAGTGAATCGACTCAGAAAACAAAACCCAAAGTATTCCAAGGGTTGTTAGTATGGTTAGCCCAGCACTTATCGCTAACAGTTTTTCAATAATTTTTTCAGACCACTTTTTCATCTATAATCAATTCCTTTCTTTGCACGCCCCGTGTAGTGAATGTTAACAAGAAAACTAAGGCACTTTTCAGAGCCCTAGTTACTTATTATTGTTGAACTACATGTTACTGCTGTGTGCAGAAATCATTAAATATTTTCACTTGTTCTTTTTGTTCTTTTGCGGTCATTGGAATATAACCAACCAATTTTGATACTTCTTCTGCGTTAGCCAAGTAGAAATCGATGAACGCTTTTACTTCTGCTCTTTTAGAAGCCTGATCAGCTACATAGATAAATATAGGTCTTGAAAGTGGATCATACGACTTATCCATTACTGTTTCCATTGAAGGGGTAACTGGACCATTACCACCATCCACAGGAACAATTTTTAATTTGTCTTTATTTTCGTCAACGTAAGCCAATCCAAAATACCCTAAAGCATTAACATCATCAGCTACGCCTTTTACCAACACGTTGTCGTTTTCACTTGAGTTATAGTCCGTTCTGCTGCTGCCACCCTTACCTATAATTGCTTCATTGAAATAATCAAATGTTCCAGAGGCATCACCAGGACCATACAACGTAATTTTATCTGCTGGCCATTCTGGTCTTACATCAGCCCAAGTAGTTACTTTATTGTCTGAGTTTTCCCAGATTTTCTTCAGCTCTGCTACGGTTAATTTATCCACCCACGTATTTTTAGGGTTTACAACTACCGCTAAACCATCATAAGCTACCGTCAATTGTTGGTATTTTATATTATTTTCAGCACACACTTCTGCTTCTGAATCTTTGATTGGGCGTGAAGCATCACTAATGTCAATTTCTCCAACTGAGAATTTTTGAAAACCTCCTCCTGTTCCAGAAACTCCCACTAAAACTTCTACTTCGGGTACTTCTTCAGCAAAGTATTCAGCTACACCGGCTGTTATGGGATACACCGTGCTTGAACCATCTATTTTTATTGTTCCTGACAGTTTTTCAGAACCATCAGCATTCGTTGTTTCGGTATTTCCTCCACAAGAAGCTAATGCTATTAATGCTGAAAGATAGATTGCTTTTAATTTCATAGTTATTTTACGTTTAATACTGGGACAAATTTATTATTTAATGGTGAATTAAGCCTTATATCAATGTTAAGTATTTGTTAAGTTATAGCTGCAATTCAAATTGCAATCGGTAAATGTAGTTGACTGCTTTATTTACTTGGTCTTGCAAGGTGAAGTCCGTTTGGATTTTTAAGTTATGTCGCACAATGTATTTAGAGACCCCTATAGTATATTGATCCTCTGCGTTGATTCGGGATGCTATTCCGTCAATAGCTGACACCCCAGCAAAGCGCGTGGCTATTTCGTAATTGTTTTTAAATAAATAACCCATCGCTATAGTAAAGCCTTGCCCTGTGTTAAACCCTCTAGTTGTGGCGTCTCCTGAAGTATATGCCCATTCAGCCAATGAAGAAAACCCCTTGTATTTAAATAACATATCTGCTTCAAAATGTTGAAGGGTGTTGTGCACATACTCTCCATTTGCATCTTTTACATAGGAACCTAACTGACCTTGTTGACGAACAGCTCTATCATTTAGATTGTAGGTCAATCCAAATGATACTTTCGGTTTTGATTGACGTTCAAAATCAGTGACAATGTAATCTGCTTTTTTACCTTCAAACTCTCCCAAAGGAAGGAAATCTACCCGACCCGTATAATTGAATCCACCAAGATTAGCTTCAGAAACACTGCGACCCTCACCCATGGTAAAGGCTGCTTTTGGCTTTAAAATCATGTTTCCTAATTTCACGTTACCGTGAATTTGAATTCCCATATCACGGTCAATATTGAAGCGACTATTAATTAAAGAGCGGTCAACAAATTGAAGATCACTGGATGAAATTACTCGCTCCCTATTTCCTGGTAATTTTGTTTGTCCTACCCATACATCCCAACCATCAACAAACTCATACTTCATAACTGCATCTAACACTAACCGTGAGGAGCCACCCGTTCTGCCGTCTTCACGATCCGTACTAATATCAGCACTCGATAACCCTAGCTCTACTTTATACTCTAATTTTGGTGAGAAGGCAAATCCCTCAAATTTTAAACGGGATCTTCTCAACTGAGCGGTGGTTTCTGTTGAGCCATCTTCTCCTATTTTGGTAACTTCAAAGAGGTTTTGCATGCGGTAGGTCATCTTCATAGACATAGATGAGTCTGCTGCCATAAAATGAATTCCCTTACCAAACTTCGTTGTAGGGATGGTTTGAGCTTGAAGGGTCGTAAATAAACCAGCGCTCAATAGGAGATAAATAATTGTTGTTCTTTTCACGTGGGTATTGTAATATTTCCGCAAAGATGAATGACAAAGAAGTAACAAAAAATAGGCGTTGCATTGATTAACAAAAACTTAATACTAAGCCTCTGTGGTTAACATTAAGTTAACATTGAAACAAAAAACCTTCGTTGTTTAAAACAACGAAGATTATGTTTATTCAAGTTATAAATTAACTACAATTGCATTTCAAATTGAAGTCTATATAAGTAATTCAAATCATCTGAGTTAGCTAAATCAACCATTGAAAAATCTGATTGTATTTTTAACTTATGATCTACAATATATTTAGACACACCCAAGGTATAATGTGTTTCATCATTAATTCTTGAAATAGTTTCATCGGGTGAGATTGTGGTGTAACGCCCAGCAATTTCAAAGTTGTTCTCAAACAAATAACCTATTTGCGCATTAAAACCATCTCCAGTTCTAAATCCAGCTACCCCAGATTCTCCAGAAGTTTTTGCCCACTCTACCAATGCTGATATTCCTTGATATTTAAAAATCATATCGGCTTCGAAATGATTAAGCGTGTTGTTGATATATTCTCCTGTGCTATCATCAATAACGTATGAACCCAATTGACCTTGCTGACGCACGGCATCATCATTCAAGTTATATGTAATTCCTATTGCGATTTTTGGCGAAGCCTGTCTTTTTAAGTCCGACAAAACATAATCACCTTTTTTGCCTTCAAATTCACCTAACGGTAAAAAATCAACTCGTCCAGTATAACAAAATCCTCCTTCATTGGGTTGAGAAACAGACCTCCCTTCGCCCATTGAAAAAGCGAATTTTGGTTTTATGATAAATGATCCAGAACTAATTTTACCATGTAATTGAACTCCCATATCACGGTCTATATTAAAACGACTGTTTAACCTTGACCGATCAACAAACTGTAAGTCAGCAGAAGAAACCACACGTTCTCTATTACCAGGAAGTTTCGTTTGCCCTACCCAAACTTGCCACCCTTTCACAAATTCATATTTTAATACCGCATCCAATATAATCCGTGATGCCCCCCCAGTTCTTCCATCTTCACTTCCTGTACTTATATCTCTGCTTGTTAAACCCAACTCAGCTTTGTAAGTTAATTTTGGGGAATAGGCATAACCACTAAATTTTAATCGTGACCTTCTCACTTGAGCGGTTACAGATGTTTGCTCATTATCACCATTGTACCCGACCTCAAACAAATTTTGCATCCGGTATTGCAGCTTCATAGTCATGGACGAATCTGCCGCCATAAAGTTGATGCCTTTTCCAAATTTTGTAGTAGGAATCGTTTGAGCGAATGCAGTAACACTTAAGAATAATAATAAGGTCGAAATGGAAATTTTGTTCTTCACTGTTGTAATTTTTTTTGTTCATTTGTGATTTGACGAGGCAAATATTTGGCGTGAAGTCGAAGAAAAAAACTATTTTGAGTAACTTGATAGAAGTTTAACCGCGCGTTAACATTTAGATAATGTTTAGCCTAATTTAATTAACACTGGCTTAACATTAGGGTTTTTATTAATCATTCCGTGATAATTTATTAATGAATAATTTAGTTACCATACTCGTTGCTGATGACGAAGAAGACATCCGTGATATCTTAGAATATAACCTCGTAAAAGAAGGATACACCGTAGTTACTGCTGTTGATGGTGAAGATGCATTAGCTAAAGCCAAAAAAACACACCCAACCTTATTGATTCTGGATGTGATGATGCCTAAAATGAGCGGTGTAGACGTATGTGCTGAACTGCGTGAACTTTCTGATTTTAAAAACACCATAATTACGTTCCTTACTGCTCGTGACGATGATTTTTCACAAATCACTTGTTATGAAGCTGGTGGTGATGACTTTATGTCTAAACCAATTAAACCAAAAGTATTAGTTACCCGCATCAAAGCATTATTAAAACGTGCTTTCAGAAATGAGGAAGAAAGTTCGGATTTAGTGGTAGGACAATTTGTGATCAACAAAGACCAATATACCGTTACAAAAAATTACGAGCCTATTACTTTAGTCAAAAAAGAATTTGAACTGTTTCATCTCCTCGCTTCAAAACCAGGAAAGGTGTTTACGAGAGAAGAAATTTTTAATAGGATTTGGGATGCGGATGTGATTGTTGGCGATAGAACCATTGATGTTCACATAAGAAAATTACGTGAAAAGATTGGGGAAGACGTTATTGCTACAATAAAAGGTGTAGGGTATAAATTTGTGATTGCTTAATTTAATCCCATGAACTTTCATCAGATAGCATTTTCTCTTGCCCCTCGCAACAGAGGTTTTCACTTGGTGCATGACGATATATTAAATCATCTCAATTTTTTAAAGCACATCAACACCGGGATGCTTAATATATTTATACAACACACCTCAGCTAGTTTAGCAATTAATGAAAATGCTGATCCCAGTGTCCGACAGGATTTGGAAGCTTACTTCAATAAATATATTCCAGAAAACGAATCTTACTTTAAACACACGTTAGAGGGAAGTGACGATATGCCCGCTCATATTAAAGCGGTTCAAATTGGAGCCTCTATCAATATCCCCATAACCAAGGGGAAAATGAATTTAGGTGTATGGCAAGGCATTTACTTATGTGAGCACCGAAACCATGGAGGAAGAAGAAAACTAATCGTTACAGCTTGGGGATTGTAACTTTTTGAAAAACTTCTCGATCGTCAACAAGTAAAATTTTACATTTTTCATCTTTTTGGGCTTGATAAATACTCGTTATTTCATCGGTTTTTTTTGAGGTCCAGTAATGATGCGTGTAGTCGCTAAAATATGTTTGAAAAAATGAAGCTATTTTTTCATTTCCAGATAACGCATTAAATTGAAAATTAGCTAAATCGTTTTTGACTCTGCTAACTGCCGCCTTGGTGTCTGTTTTTGAGGGAGGTGTTATCCAATAAGAAGTAAAATAACCTTCTCTTCCAATGTTATGTAATTTTTCTGCGTCTTTTGATTCTATAATTATTCTGTTTTTTAAATTAAACTTTGCGTTTAAATAATTTAAGCGTGAAATGGGTGCTAAAGAATGAATTTTTTTAAGGTTTTTAAAATCAATCCAATACTTAGCGTTTGGATATCCCTGACAAACCGTAAAATAATTTTCTAGAGTCAATGTTGACTCACCATCTTCATCATGTTTAACAATAAAACATTGGTTGGTATAATCAAAAAAAACATCTAACTCTAAACCTGTATAATGAGGTAGTAATAAAAGTGCTTCGTAGGGATCATTTACCCGATGCATAAAAACTTGAAACTTGTCAATAAAGGGATTTAAAGATGGTTGTGGTTTAGGGTTACAACAACAACATAAAATCAACGCTAGGGGAAGTAAAAATTGATTTTTATTGAACATATTTTTAAACTATTAAATTTTTAGTGTATCATTTAAAATCACTCACTACCTTTCACTATTACCCGCCTCTTTCTTAAAAAGATATTCGGATTGTAGAATTTGATTTATGTCTTTTAAAATTACTTTTGTACTAGAACTACTACATTCTTTTTTTATTTTCATCGCAACCTTTTTCAAAACAATAATGATGATGATATTCTGGAAAAATATTTATTGAATACTTCATACATACAATAATGACTAGAAATGCATTAAATTGGCATTTAATTAATATATCCTTTACTTCTTTAACAACTTTCAATGTGTCTTTGTTTTGATTTAATCGTGGTGTTCAGCAGCTTGTTTTAAAACCCGTCTCACTAAATGATTTTAATCGTATATAATTCCATGACTCAATAAATATTGCGGTCTTTTAATTGATATCTTATATCCAAGTCTTTAAAGAGATGTATTACAGCTTCAACAGAACTATTATCTAAATTTTTAAAATCAAACCAAATTTTGGTAACAGGATATTCTTTATTGCTTCAAGTAACTCATCCAAATATAGTTCTCTAGTATCATCCCCCATATCATGTTTTACATAGAACCGGTTATTATTTGAATCAAAAATTATGTCCGTTTCAATTCCCTTATATTCTTTCACTAAGGACTCCGCCTTTTCAATGGTATTTACTCGATGAACATAAATGGTACATTGTTTTTCTATCTCTTCAAGAGGTTCTTTAATCTCCAAATTACAGGAAAATAATAGGGGGAGAAAAACAAAGATTGTTCTTAGGCTTCTTCCCACAATTTCTTTGTCAAAGTAATGGCCTCATTCAAATCTTTCTCAGTCAATTCCAATTTTTTAGCCACATCTAAACAGAGAGCGTATTCATTATCATGAAACTCACCATCTAACATAGACATAAAAATTATGTTAACTAATTGTTCTTCTCTATCGATGGGGTCTTCTGGAACCAAAAAATGTAGTTTATCCGCATTTTTTAATAACCCTTTAACAGTTCCTTTTGATATGCCATAATCTTCAGCCATATCAAATAAAAACTCTTCTTCATCTTCATCAATGTTGCCATCTGCATAGGCAACAGCAATGAGGTTTTGAATATGTATTAAATTTGGTTCTTCGTTTTCTAACATGTCTTAATAGGCTATTATGAATATAAAAATACAAACCCTCTGCTAGATTAATACTCTTTGCATAAAAATTATTGATGTCAATATTATATTGGATAAACGTTAAACAAAGAGAACGTGTTATTAATTAGTATTATCTTTTATTAACACAGGTTTTATTTTAAATTGTAAGAGTTCATGTTTTTATAACTCTTTTTGATGATTTCTGCTTTTAACAATATGGAAAGGTCAATGAATATACTTTTGATTGAGGATAATGTTTACGATGTTCAATTGTTAACAAGGGTTTTAGAAAAATCTAATCTTGATTATACCCTAAAAACCGTACAGACAAAAACAGAATTTATTAATCAATTTAAATACAACAAGCCAGATATCATCCTTTCTGATCATTCTTTGCACGAATTTAGCTCCATGGAAGCCTTACAAATTGTAAGAGAAGTTGATTATGAAATCCCTTTTATTCTAGTTACTGGGACAGTTTCGGAAGAGTTTGCTATTGAATGCATGAAAGCTGGTGCTAATGATTACATACTTAAAAAAAGTTTGACCAGACTTCCATCTGCGATAATAAACGCTTATTCTAAAAAGGAATTATCACAAGAAAAAGAGCTTATTAAGACACTGCATAGCCGTTTAACAGAAAGCATTCGATATGCTAAACTTATTCAGACTTCTTTATTAACAACAATAGAATCTTTTAAAACATGTTTTCCAAATTCTTTCATTTTTAATAAAGCGAAAGACATTGTTAGTGGTGATTTTTTTTGGATAAATAAAGTGGGTGATAAACTCCTTTTTGCTGCCGTTGATTGTACCGGTCATGGAGTACCTGGTGCCTTTATGACAATTGTTGCTAACAATTTGTTAAATCAAGCGGTAAGGGAAAAAAACATATATCAACCTGCGGCAATTTTAGATGAACTGAACAAAGAGTTGTTGGTAACCTTTAGTGATAATTGTGACGATAACACCAACCAAAATGGGATGGATATAGGTTTGTGTTCTATGAACTTCAAAAAAATGGAGTTACAATATGCGGGCACATATATTAAATTAGTTATTGCTAGAAAGGGTAAATTAATTGAAATTAACGCTGATAGATTTACATTAGGTCAGTATAATAATCACCGCGACTTTAAGAATAATACAATCAAGTTAGAACATAAAGATATTCTCTACCTCTTTTCAGATGGTTATATCGATCAATTTGGCGAATCCACTGACAAAAAATTTATGCGTGCTCGTTTTCATAAATTGTTATTATCAATTCTAAACCTTGATATGGAAGAACAGAAAAAAGCTTTACATCGTACGCTAAATGAGTGGAAAGGTAATCTTGATCAAACGGATGACATACTTGTTTTAGGTATTAAAATTTAAGCTTTTAAAATTTTTCTTTTAATCCTTTAAAATGAAGCCAGCTAGTAACAGTACCTATGAAAACTTAATAAAAATGATTGACGAGGTGCAGGATTATGCAATCATCCTTCTCGATAAAAAAGGAAATGTAAAACATTGGAACACTGGGGCTAAAAAAATAAAAGGATACACTCAAGAAGAAATTATTGGAAAGCATTTTTCTATTTTTTATACTCCTACAGATAGAGAAAATTCTAAACCTCAAATGTTGTTATCGCTTGCTAAAAAAGAAGGTAAAGCGACAGACATCGGTTGGCGAATAAAAAAAAATGGTAGTTCTTTTTGGGCAGATGTTACTATAACCCCTATTCATAATGAAGCAGGGGAAATTATTGGGTACGGGAAACTGACAAAAGATTTAACTGAAAGCAACAAAGCACAACAAGCCAAGGAAATGCAAATTAAACAGCTTGAACATTTTGCTTATATTGCCTCTCATGATTTACAAGAACCCTTACGCACTATTTCAAATTTTATTGAAATCCTGAAAGAAGACTATTCGACCAATCTTGATACACAAGCACATCATTATCTAGATACAATTAGCCTAGCTTCTAAGCGAATGAGTGAATTAGTTCGCTCTCTTCTTGATTATTCCCGCCTTGGAAAAGGCAAAGAAAAAACCTTGATTGACTTTAAGGATGTTTATAATGATGTGATTTCCGATTTAGAAAACCTCATAACTAAAAAAAAGGCAAAAATTACATTTGTAGGTACGTTCCCAATACTTCGCGGGTATGATGTTGAGCTACGACAATTGTTACAAAACCTTGTCGGAAACAGTATTAAATTTTCAAAAGACCAAATACCTCCTGAAATAAAAATTGGTTGGAAAAAAGAAGGTGATTATTTACGATTTTACATCAAAGACAATGGAATAGGCATTGATGCTAAAAATTATGATCGTGTCTTTAATATATTCCAACGGGTAAATGTCAGTAGTCAAATAAATGGTTATGGCATTGGGCTCGCTAATTGTAAACGAATTGTTGAATTACATTCGGGTACCATTTGGATCAAATCAAAACTAGGTACAGGGAGTACCTTTTATTTCACTCTTGCAAATTTAGTCTAATGAAAAAATCATTGAACCACGTTATGCTCATTGATGATAATGCTAACGATAATTTTTATCATCAACGAATAATTTCAAAATCTAACATCTGTAAAGAAGTCATTATCAAACAATCTGGTAATGAAGCGCTACATTTCTTAAAAAATACTTCTAAAGACAACCTATCAACTCCCCCTGACTTAATTTTTTTAGACATAAATATGCCTGAAATGAATGGCTGGGATTTTTTAGAAGAATACAATCAATTAGATGAACATCTAAAAGGAAAAGTCATCGTTATCATGTTAACGACTTCCGACAACCCCGATGATTTGGATAAAGCTAAATCTCTTTCTCCTATCCCACTAAAAGACTTTAAAACAAAACCCCTTACTAAAGAAATGTTAGATGACATTATAGACAAATATTTTACTAGCTAACCCATGTCAGGAGATTTATCACTTCAAAAAGAGAACGAGGAATTAAAGAAAAAAATTACCTCCCTTACCTCGCATATTGATGAGGTAAAGGAAGACATGAAACTGTTTTCTTATTCCATCTCCCATGATCTTGTGGCCCCACTTCGAGCCATTAATGGGTTTAGTCAAATATTAAAAGAAGATTATTTTACTACACTTGATGATGAAGGAACACACTGTATTAAAGTGATTCAAGAAAATGTGGAAATAATGACTAGTCATATTCAAGGTCTAGTTGACTATTCAAGAACGGCTAATAAAGAACTTTTAATAGAAGAAATAAACACTTCGAAACTCGTTGAAAAAATCATACACGAAATTCAACCACCAAATGGTGTCAACATCCACATAAATAATGAAAATTTACATCCCATAAGTGGCGACATTGATCAGATTAAACGGGTTTTTATGAATTTGCTTTCCAACGCAATCAAGTTCTCATCTAAGGTTACTTCACCTTCCATAGTCATTAAATCAGAAAAGCGTGAAAACGTAATTCTTTTTTCAATAACAGATAACGGTGTTGGTATAGATTTAAAATATGCTAGTACGTTATTTGGCGTTTTTCAACGCTTCAATACGGATCTGGATTTCATAGGAAAAGGTGTGGGGTTGGCTATCACAAAAAAAATCATTTTGAAACACGGTGGTAAAATTTGGGTAGAGTCAGAATTAGGGAAAGGTGCCAGTTTTTATTTTACATTTCCTAATAATCAAACTCTCCAAAAATAAGATTACTTCTGGAGAGTTGTTATTCATTTAATAAACATAGTCGTTCGCTTCAATCATTTTTGAAGCTATTCTTCTTCGAGCTTCTTTAACATTTAAGGCCGCTATTTTTGTAAATCGTTTTAGACCAAGCAACATCATTCGCTGCTCATCGCCTTCAGCAAATGCATTAATCGCATCTTTACCAGACTTATTTACTTTATCCATCGCATCGTAGATATATACTTTTACCATGTCTATGTTTTCTTTACATGCCGCTTCACTAGTCATTCCGATTTTCTTTTTCACACGCAACAAGGAAGATTCTGCTACATAGAGTTCGATAATCATATCTGCGAGGTTCATCAAAATCTCTTGTTCAAAAGCTAGTTTGTCCATAAACTTCTGAGCTGCTGCTCCTGCCGTCATCAAAATCGCTTTTTTCATATTTTTGATGGCCTTGTCTTGATCAGCGAATAGAGAATCATCCTGATCACCAAAATCAGGTACTGACATCAATTCTTTTTGAACAGCCATTGCTGGACCCATTAAATCCATTTCGCCTTTCATTGCTCTTTTTAGGAACATGTCCAAAATAAGCATTCGGTTTATTTCATTGGTTCCTTCAAAAATTCGGTTGATTCGCGAATCTCTGTACGATCTGTCCATTGGAAAGTCCGCTGAGAATCCATAGCCACCTAAAATTTGAACCCCTTCATCCGCGACATAATCCAACACTTCAGATCCTGCTACCTTCAATAAAGCACATTCAATCGCATATTCCCGAGCAGCTTCCAAAATAGCTTCACTCATTGGCTTGCCTTCCTTTTGAAGTGATTCTTCCATCTCCCCAATGTCGTGTCCCGCACGATACATCGCTGATTCAATTGCCCAAGTACGTATAGCTTGTTCGGCTAATTTGTATTGAATAGCCCCAAACTTAGCAATTGGAATTTTAAACTGAATTCGCTCATTGGCATATTTCACCGATTGTTTTATAACATTTTTAGATGCTCCCAAAGCAGCACCAGCTAACTTAATACGGCCAATATTTAAAATGTTGAACGCGATTTCGTGTCCTTTTCCGATTTGCCCTAACACATTTTCAACAGGTACTTTTACATCACTCAAGAACACTTGCCGTGTGGAAGATCCTTTAATTCCCATTTTGTGCTCTTCGTTTCCGAAGGTTAATCCTTCCACTCCACGCTCGACAATAAAGCCAGTGAATTTATCACCATCAATTTGAGCAAACACGATAAACACGTGAGCAAAACCAGCGTTGGTAATCCACATTTTTTGTCCATTCAATACATAATGTTTTCCATCGCTGGATAGCACCGCTTTCGTTTTAGCAGCTAAAGCATCTGAACCTGAGCCCGGCTCTGTCAAACAATAACTCGCTTTCCACTCACCAGAAGCGAGTTTTGGTAAGTACTTTTCTTTCTGAGCATCGGTACCAAAGTATAAAATTGGCAACGTTCCAATACCTGTATGTGCTGCCAAGGCCACGGCAAACGAATGGCCCGCTCCCAGTACTTCAGTAGTCAGTAATGCTGTATTAAAATCTCCTCCGAAACCACCAAATTTCTCTGGAATAGAAATAGCCAACAAACCAAGTTCTCCCGCTTTATCTAAAAGACTCGGCATCAAGCCTTCTTCCATTTTATCAATTCGATCGAGGTTTGGTGTTACTTCCGATGCAATAAATTCTCTACACGATTGTGCAATCATCAATTGCTCTTCTGACCATTGTTCTGGTATAAAAACGTCTTGTGGATTCGTTTCACTAATTAAAAACTGTCCTCCTTTTTTTGTTGTTCCCATTGTAACTTTAGTTTAATAATTAATATCTGTTTTCATAAAGATTCAAGACTCAAGAGCCAAGAATCAAGATTTAATTTTTAGTCTGAAACTGTAAAGCATTTTTTGAATTTCCTTTATCAGTTTAATTATTTCTGTTGCTTTCTCTTTTTCAATGAATCCCAAATCTAAAGATAACCAACATTGGGTTTCTAATTCAAAAGAAGATCCCATTGCAATAGACAAGAAGTTTGCAAAATCTTTGTCTGTGCTTCTTCCAGAACCCTCAGCAATATTAGAGGGTATTGAAACTGCTGATCTTCTCATTTGAGAAACAAGACCAAATTTTTCATCCTGAGAATAATTTTTAGTCAAAAGGTAAATATCCTTAACTAGTTCTCGAGATTTCTGCCAAACCAACAATTCATTATAATTATGCATTTTTAGTCTTGTTTCTTGGCTCTTGAATCTTGCCTCTCCCTTACAATAATTCAAAAATACCTGCTGCTCCTTGTCCTGTTCCAACGCACATACTCACCATGCCGTATTTTTGTTTTCTTTTTTTCATTTCGTTAAACAACTGTACTGATAACTTTGCTCCAGTACAACCGAGGGGATGACCCAATGCTATTGCTCCTCCGTTTGGATTGACAATGTCTGGGTCTAATCCTGCTTCTTGAATCACCGCTAATGATTGTGCAGCAAAAGCTTCATTCAATTCTATTTGTTCGATCTCATCTAACGTTAATCCTGCTTGTTTTAATGCTTTTGGAATGGCATCCACCGGACCAATTCCCATTATACGGGGTTCTACTCCAGCAACCGCGTAAGAAAGAAGACGTGCAATTGGCTGTAGGTTTAACTCTTTCACCATTTCTTCGGTCATTAACAACACAAAGGCAGCTCCGTCAGAAGTTTGTGACGAGTTTCCAGCTGTGACACTTCCGCCATTGGCGAATACCGGACGTAGTTTATTTAATGCCTCAATCGTGGTACCTTCTCTTGGACCTTCGTCCGTATCTACAGTATAGGTTTTTGTCTTTTTCTTTTCGTTGGCATCCAAGTACGTTTCTTCTATCGTAATCGGAACAATGTCTTCTTTGAATCTGCCTTCAGCATTGGCTTTTAAGGCTTTCATATGGGAGTTATACGAAAACTCATCAGCAGCTTCACGAGAAATTTTAAATTGCTCAGCTACTGCTTCTGCTGTAAGGCCCATTCCCCAATAGTAATCAGGGTTTTCTTTCGCCACTTTGTAATTAGGAGCGATTTTCCAACCACCAAACGGAATTGGACTCATACACTCCACACCACCAGCAATAATGCAATTAGCCATTCCGGCTTGAATTTTTGCTTGAGCGATGGCGATTGTTTCTAAGCCAGATGAACAATATCTGTTCACGGTCATTCCAGGTACTTTTACGGTGTTTAAACCAGTCAGCGAAATCATTCGACCGATGTTTAATCCTTGTTCTGCTTCTGGAGTCGCATTTCCGACAATGACATCATCGATGCGATCTTTGTCCAACTGCGGAACTTCTGACATGATTTTTTTAATCACATCACTTGCCAGATCATCTGGTCGGTAGAAGCGAAACACACCTCTTGGTGCTTTTCCTACTGCTGTTCGATATGCTTTAACTATATATACGGGTTTCATAATGGAGTATTTAGTTGTTAGTATTGAGTAGCTAGATATTAGTTTTGAAGTTTGTTTTTAATGCTTGATTGAAGACCAAAGGTCATTTTCTGTACTTCATATATATCTTGAATTAAATCATCTGCTACACTTTCTTTAATAATCTTTATTCGTTTTGCTATTTCAGTTTGAGTTAGTAATTCGTATGAAGACCCGTTGGAGTGAGATAGAAACTGTAAGAATTCTTTGTTGAAACTTCTTCCAGCACCCTCAGCAATATTACTTGAAATTGAAACTGCTGATCTTCTCATCTGAGAGACTAAATTAAAGCGTTCGTCTTCTGGAAAAGTTTTTGTCACTTCGTAAACCTTAGTGGCCAGTTCAATCCCTTTTTGCCAAACTTTTAAATCCTCTAACTTATTCATTTTATGTCTTAATTACTCATGACTAGCTACTAACATCTCACTACTAATTCCTCAAAGGCTTCCCAGTTGTCAACATACTCTGAATTCTCTCTAAGGTCTTTTTCTCACCACATAACGACAAGAATGCTTCTCGTTCTAAATCCAGTAGGTATTGTTCTGATACTAGTGTTGGTGCTGACAAGTCTCCACCAGCCATCACATATCCCATTTTTATGGAGATTTTCACATCGTGTTCTGAGATATATTTCCCAGCATACATTGAGTTTGCACCTCCTTGGAACATGCCCAATACTTGTTTACCCAGCACTTGAATGTCTTTACGCATCGGTTTTTGGATATATCCAGCACCAGCAAGGTCCAACACGGCTCTTTTCGCATCAGCAATTTGTCGTTGTTTGTTTATCGAAATACCATCGCCTTTTCTCAAGATGTTCAAATCAAATGCTTCATGTGCTGAAGTAGATACTTTTGCCATCCCAATGGTTAAAAAGGCATTTTTATAGGAATTCAGTAAAATGTCACCATCTTCTACTCCGTCAGAAACACGCAAGGTGAGTTCTTTTGTACCGCCTCCAGCTGGGATGAGTCCCACACCAAATTCTACTAGTCCGGTATATAATTCCGGGGTTGCTTGTACCTTATCTGCATGTAAAGTCATTTCGCAACCGCCACCTAAGGCCAGTCCGTGAGGAGCAACCACTACAGGAATACTTGAATACCGCACCCGCATCATGGTGTTTTGGAATTGGCGAATCATTATATCTAATTCGTCATATTCTTGCTCAACTGCATACATAAAAACCATGGCCAAGTTAGCACCTGCAGAGAAATTTGCTCCCTCGTTTGCAATCACTAATCCTTGATAGTCTTTTTCAGCAATATCTATTGCTTTATTGATGCCTTGAATAACTTCGCCTCCAAGTGTATTCATCTTGGTATGGAATTCTAAATTCAAGACTCCATCACCAATATCGAATAACGTGACACCAGCATTTTTCCAAACTACTTTGTCAGTTCTTAGGTTGTCCAATAAAATGAACTCGTCCAATCCTGGAATTGGTTTATAGCTTTTAGACGGGATGTCATAAAACAACCGTTTTCCACCTTCAACTTTATAGAATGATTTAGCTCCTGAAGCTAACATTTCATCCAGCCACGCAGCAGGTTTGTGACCTAGTTCCCGCATTTTTGCCAATGACTTTTCAAGGTCTAAGGTGTCCCACGTTTCGAACGGACCGATTTCCCAGCCAAACCCCGCTTTTATTGCATCATCAATCTTGTATAACTCATCTGATATTTCAGGAATGCGATTCGACACATATGTGAACAGGGAATAAAAAGTTTTGCGGTAAAATTCTCCAGCAACATCTTTTCCACCGAGTAATACACGGAACCGATCCTTGAGATTTTCTATGGGTTTTGTAGCTTCTAATGTAGCATACTTAACCTTACCTGCTTCTTTATATTCATACGTTTCAAAGTCTACCGTCAAGAAAACAGGTTTTCCACCCGCACCCTTTTCTTTCTTGTAAAAACCACTTCCAGACTTAGAGCCTAGCCAGCCTTTATCCACAATAGTTTTCAACATTGTCGGTATCGCGAAAATTTCTCGCTCTTCGTCCTTTGGTAAACCATTATAAAGACCATCAGCCACTTTTACTAAGGTATCATTCCCCACGACATCCATCGTTCGGAAAGTGGCTGATTTTGGACGGCCAACTACGGGTCCGGTCAGCTTATCTACCTCCTCCACAGTTAAACCTAATTCCTCCACAACCTTGAGGATATTCATGATCGAATAAATCCCAACCCGGTTAGCAATAAAGGCTGCAGTGTCTTTGCACAATACGGTAGTTTTTCCCAGATATTTGTCACCAAACTTCATGAAGAAATCAATAATTGCAGGATCCGTCTTTGGACCTGGAATGATTTCTAATAACTTCAAATACCGTGGCGGGTTAAAGAAGTGTGTGCCGCAAAAATGCTTTTGAAAATCTTCACTTCTACCCTCACTCATCAAGTGGATAGGAATACCTGACGTGTTGGAGGTTACTAATGTACCTGGTTTTCTGTGCTCTTCTACTTGAGCAAAAATCTTATGTTTGATTTCAAGGTTTTCTACTACAACTTCTATAATCCAATCTACTTCAGAAATTTTAGACATATCGTCTGTAAAGTTTCCTGTGGCTATCCGGTTAACAAAAGAAGTATGATATAGTGGTGCCGGGTTTGACTTGACAGCAAACGCTAAGGCATCATTTACAATTCTATTTTTTACGCGTGGATTGTCTAATGCTAATCCAGCAGCTTTCTCTTTTTCGTTTAATTCTCTTGGAGCAATATCCAAAAGAAGCACTTCAATCCCCACGTTCGCAAGGTGACACGCAATCCGTGACCCCATTACTCCTGAACCTAAAACTGCCGCTTTTTTAATCGATCTGTTCATGTGATGTATTTAAATGGTTTTGTTCCGCTAATTGGTTTACTTTTTCTAAAACGCTGAAAAAAACGTTTAGCTCTTTCTCTGAAACGTTCAATTCTACTAGTTTATTAAATTTTTTGATGGTTTCCTTAGCTATAGCTCTCTTTTCTTCTCCTTTTTTCGTGAGGGTCACTAAAACCTGTCTTTTATCTACTTCATCGTTGGTTTTTTCTATTAACCCTTTCTCTTCCATTGACTTAAGTAAGCGTGTCAAGCTTCGGGACTCCATACCAATCGCTGGTGCTATATGTGTGGATGGCATTCCCTGCTCTCTATGCAGAATCATCAAAACAAAACCCATCGAAATCGAAATGTCATTATCGACTGCATAGCTATTGTACATCCGTGAAATGGTGTGCCAAGCTGCCTTTATTCCGTATCCAACTGTTCTGTTATTTTCCACAGTTAGGTTGTACGGATGGTGATGAAATATGTTATGCGTGCATACTATTTTTCTTTCAGAAAAATAGATTTAAGATACAAGAGCCAAGAATCAAGATTTTTACTAATTTCTGATTTATAACTGTCTAACACCTGAATACTCTGTACTCAATACTAACATCTCATATCTATTTCGTTATCTTTGAAAACATGATCCTTGAAAAGAAAGACATATTAGAAGACTGGTTACTGGTAAGAGACTTTGTAGAGCGGATTACAGAAAAGAAAAACGCGGATACCAATGCCGTGCTTTTTTTAATTGGTGTGCAAGAAGTAGGTAAAGGCAAAAAGGTCTATTCAAAAGAACAAAAACAAGATTTAATTCATGTAGGCACTTGTGCTGCGCTTTGTTTGTCGGGCTATTATTCCTTTTCACATGTGGATTCGGATGGATGGCCTCATTTTCAATTAGTGAAAAAACTGCCTCATGGAAAAATTGGTGAACAAGAACTGTTTTTAAAAAGTAATGTGGTGAATTACTTTAAGCA
>CAWFGW010000022.1:0-34968 GCA_963815495.1 uncultured Cytophagales bacterium | reverse complement strand
TCAAACGTCTATTTCGTGAAGACATTGCCAACCCATCACGTTCTCTAATAATAGGGTGTTTTATAATTTCAATCGGAAAGGAAAGATCTTCCACTAACTGCTCCACAATAGCACACTGTTGTAAGTCCTTTTGACCGAAAAAAGCTACATCGGGCTGAATGATATTAAACAACTTTGAAACAACTATACCCACACCATTAAAATGACCTGGACGAAACTTTCCTTCCATTACCGTTTCGAGTTGACCAAAGTCAATAGATAATACAGGTAAGCTACTATACATTTCTCCTTCGGCAGGAACAAAAGCCAAATCAGCTAAGTCACCTACTAAAGCTAAATCATTTTCGACATCCCGCGGGTAGTTCTTAAAATCAGAGCTATCATTAAACTGGGTAGGGTTCACAAAAATTGTTAGCACGGTTTTAAAACCTTGTGCCTTGCTTGCTTGCAACAAAGCCAAATGACCTTCGTGCAAACTGCCCATAGTAGGCACTAACCCTACTTTAAAGCCATTTTTCTTCCATTCGAAAACCGTCTGAGCGGCTTCTTTTTTTGTTTTACAGCAAATCATGAGTGGTATGACAACAAGCCAAAAAGGGTGTTGAGTGTGACAAAACTTGTGAACTTACGGTATTTTTTACTATATTTGCAACGCATTTCAAAAAAACAAATAAAAAAATAGCTATGTCTCAAATCCGAATTCTTTACGTAGCTTCTGAAATTAACCCATTTTTACAGACAACTAAAGTAGCTGACTTCGTACGAAAACTGCCTCAAGCAATGCAGGAAAAGGGTATGGAAATCAGAATACTTGTCCCACGATTTGGCTTAATCAACGAAAGACGAAACCGACTCCACGAAGTAGTAAGATTATCTGGTATAAACATTCCAGTTGGAGACGAAGAAAAACCATTGGTTATAAAGGTAGCATCTATACCCAATGCAAAACTTCAAGTTTACTTTATAGACAATGAAGATTATTTCCAAAGAAAATCCGTTTTCTTTGACAAAAACGACAAGTTCTACGCTGATAACGATGAAAGAGCAATCTTTTTCTGCAAAGGCGTGTTAGAAACTGTTAAAAAATTGGGTTGGGCACCAGACATCGTGCACTGTAACGATTGGATGACGGCATTAATACCGCTTTATATCAAATCACATTACAAAAACGATCCAATATTTATGAACTCTAAAACTGTGTTTTCACCATACAGTAATAAGTTCGACTTTAAATTTAATTACTCACAAATAGTTGAGAAAGCGATGATGATTGATGTAGAGGAGAAAATGCTTGATCCACTACAGTCAGGAGATTATCACGGTTTTATTAAAACAGGGTGCGAGCATGCCGATGTTGTAATAACAAATAAAAATGACTCCGCAGCGTTAGCAGAATTATTCGAATCGAAATCAAAAGTGAACACGATCGAATCTTCTGAAGATGCCATGGACTCTTATTTCGAATTGTATACAGACCTTGTGGGCTGAGAAAAATAATTTAATTTTATTGAAATGGTCGGTATTTGTTTATAAATACCGACCATTTTTTATTTTTGGGACTTAATGAACTATCTAGTGAAAAAAATATCTGTTTTAATACTTTCTGTACTCGCTATGCTCACTTCATGTAAAGATGAAGGAAGCTTAGGCTTAGCACTTCAAAACCCTGATGATTTAGTTGGAACTAAGTTAATTGATACGCTGTCAATGACGGCAGGCACCATTCTTTATCAAGAGAATGCCTTTTCTGACAGTACCAATGTGTTGTTAGCTGGTAGCTACACCGATCCCTATGTAGGTAAGGTAACTGCAAAAACTTTTTTTGAACTGCGCCAAATTGAAACAGATGGATTGGGAGACAAACCCAGTCTGTGATTCCGTTAAACTAGAGCTTTTTATAGCTCTCAATAGTAGTACCGAAGCTAGAGTGTATGGAGACACCACAAAGTCAGCTTCCTACTACCTCTACGAATTGTCCGAGTCTATTGCAGCGAAAAAATACCTTAATACTGAAATGGTCGCTGTTGAAAGCACTGAATTAAGCTCGCTTGAAAACAAAACCTTTAACCCCATAAAAAATGCATTCATCACTTTTCCCATTGATAAATCATTTGGCTCCACGAATTTTCTCTTTTTGGAATAACCCAACGGCAATGCTAAATAATTTTAAGGGTCTGTCTTTTCAATCTTCAGGTGAGGATGCCGCGCTGTTTGGTATTAATGTAAACAACAACCTCACACGTCTTCGAATATATTATCATAATGATGAAGCAAATGGCTTGGTTAAAAACCTTAGCTATCAGTGCTGACGCCAAACGTTTTAATCAAGTAATTGCAGATAGAAGTGGTACAGCACTTAGTGTACTAAATAATGATGGAGACATTGTAATGGATGAAAACACCAACGGAAACCTGTTTTTACAGAGTGGAACGGGCTTAGGTACCGTATTTAAATTTCCTGCTTTACAACAAGTGTTAGATTCATTAAAAGGAGCCGTGATCAACAAAGCAGAAATCACTTTTCACATGCAAGCGAATAGTTACACGGGCGCTTTAACGCGACCAACTCGCATCAACTCACTAGTAAAAGCAACTGACGCGCTTCAACCTGTTAAAGAGAATGGAGCATTAGTTGGCATATTAATCGACCGAAAATTCACTACAGAAGTCAATCCTGATTATGTGAATAAAACATATAAGATAGCACTCACCTCCTATTTTCAAGACTTAGTGTTAGGAGACGAAGAGGTATCTGGCTTTTTCCTCCAACCGTTAGAAAATGGATCGTCTGTGGGCCGAGCGGTATTGTGTGGGCCTAACTGTACCGATGCATCAAAAAGACCTCAACTGAAAATCTATTACACCAAGTAATATGGCTAAGAAAATTATCTACACACCCCATGCTCCAGAGCCAATAGGTCCATACAGTCAAGCTGTATTAGTTAATGATACGCTGTATGTTTCTGGTCAAATTGCACTGGATGCCCAGTCAGGCCAGTTAGTAAACCAGTCGTTAGAAGAAGAAACCATTCAGGTGATGAAAAACCTTGAAGCAATCTTGCTAGCCGCAGGATCTTCGTTTGATCAGGTAATTAAATGTTCCATTTTTTTAACTGATATGGGTTCGTTTGGAGAAATTAATGCTATTTATGGCAAGTCGTTTACAACTAGTCCTCCCGCTCGAGAAACTGTTGAAGTAAGTGCGTTACCAAAGGGCGTACGAGTTGAAATTTCATGTATCGCTCATGTTTAATTGCTCAAACTAATACCATATCGATATAAGGTATTAGTCCTGACACTTGAGGCTGACGAAGTTCATTATCTAATTTCTTCTGTTACAGAAACAGAAGATTTATCCCCTCAGTTTTTCGAACAAAAAGATAAAATTCAAGGTCTCTACAAATTTAGGGGTGTTATAAAACCTAACAAATTTATCATCTCAAAAAAAAGCGGCTATTATCAACCTTTCGTGCCACTCATTGTTGGTAAGATAGACTCTACCTCCAACGGCTGCATTGTGCACCTGACATTTAAGTTATTCAACAACACCCAGTTTATGCTGCTCTTTTCTTCGCTTGTTCTTTTTTGGTTTTGGAGTCGTTAACCTATTAAATGATCACATCACTACGAGTGGTGTTTTCTTCGGACTGTGTTTGGTAAACTACGCTGTAGCGTTTAGCAATTTCAATGTTCATGTGCGCGATGCACTCAAACAGATTAACCATGTGCTTTCGTGGGATTAATTATTAAATTTACAACCTCAAAATAAGAATGTGGAGATGAAGGAAGTAAGAGTACGATTTGCCCCTAGCCCAACAGGAGCATTACATATTGGAGGAGTTAGAACTGCCCTTTACAATTATTTATTTGCTAAAAAGAACAATGGAAAGTTTATTCTGCGAATAGAAGATACCGACCAAACGCGTTTTGTACCTGGTGCTGAACAATATATACTAGACGCACTCAGTTGGTTAGGAATTACGCCTGATGAAAGCACGCTTACACCAGGTGAGTTTGGACCTTATAAACAATCGGAGCGAAAAGAACACTATAAAAAATATGTCGACCAACTGCTAGAAGAAGGAAAAGCCTATTACGCTTTTGACACCCCTGAGGAATTAGATGCTATGCGCCAACGTTTGCAAGATGCTGGTGCAAGTGCTACAACCTATAATGCGATTTCTCGCATGACCATGCAAAATTCGTTAACGCTTTCTGAAGAAGAAGTCGCTAAAAAAATAGCTGCTGGCGAACAGTATGTTATTCGATTGAAAGTACCCCAAAAAGAGGATGTTCGATTGAACGACCTCGTTAGAAGTTGGGTAGTAGTACATTCCTCAGCTATTGATGATAAAGTACTCATGAAGTCGGACGGCATGCCCACCTATCACTTAGCCAATGTGGTCGATGATCACTTGATGAAGATTACTCATGTGATTCGTGGTGAAGAGTGGTTACCCTCAGCCCCTTTGCATGTACTACTTTATCGCTATCTAGGTTGGGAAGATACGATGCCGCAATTTGCACACCTTCCCTTATTACTGAAGCCTGATGGAAACGGCAAGTTAAGTAAACGTGCTGCTGATCAGATGGGCTTTCCTATTTTCCCTTTAAATTGGACCGACCCAACCTCTGGAGAATTGTCAATTGGGTTTAAAGAGCAAGGGTATCGCAAAGAAGCTTTAATTAACTTTTTAGCTTTATTGGGCTGGAATGGCGGAACTGAACAAGAAATTTATTCACTCGAGCAACTTGCTGATGCTTTCTCGATAGATAGAATCGTAAAGTCAGGAGCGAAGTTTGACATTGAAAAAGCAAAGTGGTTCAACCAACAATATTTAAGAAAAGAAAGTCATAAGCAGTTGGCGCAAGAACTTATTCCTCTATTACAAGAAAAAGAAATCAACTGTGATATTGAACAAGCAACAACCTATATCGACTTAATGATAGAGCGCGTTACCTTCTTAGCTGACATTTATACTTCTGCTCCCTACTTATTCCATGCACCCGAAAATTACGATGATAAGGTTGCTACAAAAAAATGGTCAGCTGAATGTGAAGAAGCCTTTGAGGCATTTAGTGCTATATTGCCTACTATCACACCTTTTCATGCTGAGCATATTCATGATGCATTAGTGAACCTTTTAGAGTCAAAAGCGATTAAAATGGGAAAGGTAATGCAACCACTCCGTTTAGCGCTTACTGGAGAGGGCAGCGGACCAGATTTAATGAAAATGATGGAGCTGTTTGGAGCCAAAGAAACAAAGTCACGAATTGAAAATGCGCTTGCGTCATTGAAAAGTTTCACTTAAAAACATTCCATTATGGCTAAGAAAAAAGACGATAAAAAACCCAAAGTTCATGAAGAGCTTAAAGGCATGAACATTGAAATCAATTCTTTTGGGGAGATAAAAAGCAATATAGATATCGACAAAATCAATGAGTTTTTGAATAAAAACGTGGAGGACAAGAAATTAAACAACTCTTCTGAGGAAGATTAAATTAGCTTATTCGATAAAATAGCGGCATTTCATCGAGTTTTAATTAATTTTCGTCTAATTCGAAGCTTACGTTGCAAGTATATAACATAGATTTACAGTTCATAGCTGGTTGAAAATGCCTAGAGAATATAAAGAAACACCCGTTTCTTTTCTCTAGGTTTTTTGTTTTTAGACCCTAACCTATTTTTTAAGTTCACATTTCAAAGGCAATCAATCATTTTCGTTTAACCTCAAAACACTACCAATTGACGGCTAAAAAATGCGCTTGGACTAAAGATTTAAACAGAACTAATATTCTGGAGTATATTCGTGACAAGTAATAGCTGGTTGAAATTCCTGAAGGGCAAAGAGTTTACCTCTCCTTCAGGATTTTTTTATTTCCCATATCGCACAACCGTACGACCATCAATTTCTATCAGTATACGCATCATTTCTTCTGTCACAAACATTCCGCGAGGTACCACTTTATCAACCTCTAAATCAATGTTCACATTATTACTTATTGCGTTTTCTTTCAAGCTCTTTTTTACTAAATCAGTTATTTTGTCAATTTCTTCTTGTAGACCAATTCGCATATGTTCTGCCATTCGTTTTTTGAATGTTCCTTTTAACAACCAATTAGCTACTTTAAGTACCGCTTTTTTACTCTTTACATCAAAGTCTAAGTCGTCAATAAACATTGAATGAGTAACCGAATCATACGCTGGTTTACCAGTAAAAAACAACGTTCCTTCCACATCACCAATAAATCGAGCTTCCATGACTAACTTATCTCCGTTCCCAAATATTTTAGCGTCTGCCACTTCAATTACTTTCTTTTTATATTGGTAAGTAAACCCGACAATGTTGTCTTTAATTAATTGATTTGCCTGATCGTAAGACAGTTCGCTGGCAATTGATATGTGAAATTTATCTTCTGGTTTTTCATTAATAATAAGTGTGGGTATTGTTTTGTTAATGGTGTAGTCTGGTTGATCCCCTGAAAACACATCAATGATAGAGTTTACTCCAATGTTAAAGTTGACTTGTTGTTTGTTGCCTTCAATCGGTGAAATAGTGAACTGCTGGGGCTGCACCCGTAACCATGTACGGTATTCTTTATCCAGCAACACAGGCTTTTGAATTAATTCCCAATGGTCTTGTACAATCTTTCTCAGGTTCAATTGTTTTTTTACTTCTTCATCCAATATTTTGGTGATTCCTTCTATCTGATCATCGAGGGCAGCGGTTACTAAGCTGGTAATTGGTATAACCAAGGGTCCTAATTTAATGGTTGGGTCTTTGACGATTTTGTATCCGAGTGAGGTGGTCTTAGTTTTAAAATTCCAGTCACTAGTGACATCTAAGCTTGTTTTAAACTTCATCACCATTTCAAAGTCAGTGTCCTCACTGAGTTCCACCCCTAATATTTCTTTTCTTATTTTTGCCCAAATGGATAAAGGAACATCAAAAAACAACTCGTTTTTATTTGCCGAAATGGTAATATTTTGACTTTTAGAAACAACGAGTTTTAAATCATCATTGTTATTATTGGTATAACTTTCATCTTTATAGATAATCCCCTTGACTACTTGGTTGGCTGTTTTTTCTAACTCAGGAATGGTCAACACAATGGGTATGTTGATAGTAGACGTTTCTCCTTTAAATTCAGGAGCCATTACTATGGTTTCAGGCTTTTCTGCGTTAACTTTTGCTTTTCGCTTACAAGAAGCAAAAATTAAGATTACCAATAAAAAACCATACCGTGCTAACACCTTTATTTTCATACTTAGCCAATTTAATCTATTCTGATGAAAATAGGAACCTTGATTTAATTTAACAGTAAGTCTTTAGTTTCTAAAAAATGAGCTAACTTGCAATTTGATACAATCGGAATTACTTAAAAACACCATGAAAACAGCAGAAATACACACTCCTAAAGGAGTAATGAAAGTAGAGTTTTACGAAAAAGATGCACCTAAAACCGTTGAAAATTTTATCACGTTAGCAAAAAAGGGTTTCTATGATGGATTGAATTTCCATCGTGTTATTCCAAACTTTGTGTTACAAGGCGGTTGCCCTAACAAACGTGGTGACGGTGGTCCTGGATACCATATCGATTGTGAGCTAGATGGTGAAAACCAATACCACGATAGAGGTGTGCTTTCTATGGCTCATGCAGGTAGAAATACTGGTGGATCACAATTTTTTGTGTGCCATAGTAGAGACAATACCGCTCACTTAGACAGAAACCACACGTGTTTTGGTAAAGTGGTGGAAGGCTTAGAGGTAATTGACGCTATTAAACAAGGTGATGCTATTGATAAGATTGTGGTGAATGAATAGTTTATAAAACCACATAATTAAAGTAATTATGTGGTTTTACTTTTCTCCTACTGTCATATAAGAATTAAATTTTTACTCCTACCCAAAATGCCTTAGAAGTAACGCTACTCTAACCCAATGCACCGACTTAAATTTTGTATTAGTATTAGGAGAACTAACTAGGTCATAAATAGTAAAAAACACTTTAAATAAAAATTATCGTGTATTACTTGCAAAAATAGTTATGTGCTAAGTAGTATTTTCACTACATTGATTTTTTCAAACTTTATTTACTACGTCACGCATTTGTTTACAAAATCACTGTTAAGAAAAAATCACCCTAACTACTGATTACCTTGAAACATATAACCTTCATCTTTCTATCATTTCTGCTGTTTAATATAGGTTTATCACAATCTAAATTGCCAGTAGACTCTCTTGTTGTAAAACAAAAAGCCAGACATTTACTGTCTTTATTTGAAAAAGTAAATACTTCTAATACTAATATTGCAAAGTTTGGTCGTTATTATGATGCTGCTGCTGACATTACTTATGATGGTTTTCACCCTGCAGATTACACAAAAGAAGAACAAAAGGATTTTGTAGATAGCCTTTGTAATAAACTACAATCCATCACCGTCAATAATGACCAGTGGGTTTTAGGAAACTACAAAGCACTTTCACCAACTATTCACCACCTTGACCTAAAATATCGAAAAAGTATGTACCACAAATTTTCAAGTATAGGACTTACTTTCATAAAAACAGAAAACGATTTTTTATTGATGGGGGTAAAATAACCTCGCTCATTTCCATAAAAAAACCCTCAGCATTCAATTGAATACTGAGGGTTTTGTATGTTTTAGGCTTATATTATTAACTTATCCGTTAACTTCTAAGAAGCCTTCGTCTTTCTTTTCAAGATTCGAATGACCCATTAAATATTCGTCAATGCTATAAGCACACTCTCTTCCTTCTGAGATTGCCCACACAACTAATGATTGACCTCTGCGCGTATCACCTGCTGCAAAAACTTTATCTACTGATGTTCTGTATGATCCATCGTCTTTTACATTACCACGATCATCATACTCCACACCAAACTCGTCCAACAAACCGTTGTGCTCTGGGTGAAGAAAACCAATGGCTAATAAAGCCAATTCACAAGGAACTTCAAATTCAGAATCTGGCTGCTCTACCCAATGAGGTTTTTTACCTGGCTCAGGATCATCCCAACCCATTTCAGACATTTTTATAGCCTTTAGGTTGCCATTACCATCACCAATAAATTCTTTGGTAAATAATGCCCATCTACGTTCTGCACCTTCTTCGTGAGAAGATGAAGTACGTAACATCATAGGCCACTGTGGCCAAGGAGTCATTTCAGAACGACTCTCTGGTGGTTTTGCCAATAACTCAATTTGAGTAATTGATCGAGCACCATGTCTATTTGATGTACCAACACAGTCAGAACCTGTATCACCACCACCTATTACTACCACATTTTTGTCTGTAGCCCAAATTTCTTCAACTACTTCACCTTTGTGGGTTTTATTTTCTTTTTTACCAGCGTTTCTGCTGTTTTGCTGCGACAAGAAATCCATTGCGAAATGTACTCCATTCAAGTCTCTACCTGGAATTGGCACATCACGAGGTACGGTTGAACCCATACACAAAGCAATAGCATCAAAGTCTTTCAAAAGCTCCGCGCCTTTTACTTGCTCGCCTACAGAAACACCTAAACGAAACTCTATACCTTCTTCTTTCAATAAGTCAACTCTACGTTGTACTACCCACTTTTCCAATTTGAAATCAGGAATACCATAACGTAATAAACCACCTGCTTCTTCTGCTCTTTCAAAAACAGTAACGGTGTGCCCTGCTTTGTTTAATTGAGCTGCACAAGCTAAACCAGCCGGTCCAGCTCCAATTACGGCAACTTTCTTTCCTGTTCTTATTTGCGGGAACTTCTGGTTTGATAATGCCTAATTCAAATCCTTTCTCAACAATGCTTTTCTCAATGAATTCAATAGCTACAGGTGGTTGATTAATTCCTAACACACATGCTGACTCACATGGTGCAGGACAAATTCTACCTGTAAACTCTGGAAAGTTGTTTGTTGAAGATAAAATCTTCACCGCTTCTTCCCACTCCTCATTATAGACCGCATCATTGAATTCTGGTATAATATTACCTAATGGACAACCACTATGGCAAAACGGAACACCACAATCCATACAACGTGCAGCTTGCCCATTGATTAATGTTTCAGAAGGCTTTTCACCAAACTCATTGTAGTGTTTTATTCTTTCTGAAGGGTCTTCATATTTTGGAAGTTCCCTTGTTTTTTCTAGAAATCCTGTTGGTTTACCCATGAGCTTCTACCTCCTTTCCTGTATTTCTCAATGATTCTACTTTTCTTTTTAGTATTACTGCTTTATAATCTCTTGGCATCACTTTCACAAATTTTTGAAGTGTGTTATACCAATCCTTCAGCATTTTTTCAGCTACTGCTGAATTAGTGTGTTTGAAATGATTTTCAATCATCATTCGAAGCGTATGGATATCTTCTGACTCGATTAAGTCAAAATCTACCATTTCACGGTTACACTTTGCTTTAAATGTGTCATCATCATCATAACACATAAGCAATTCCACCACTCATTCCAGCAGCAAAGTTTCTTCCTGTTTTACCAAGAATAATTGCTAAACCACCAGTCATGTATTCACATCCGTGATCACCAATTCCTTCGACTACAGCTTTTACACCCGAGTTTCTTACACAGAAACGCTCACCAGCCAATCCGCTAATGTATGCTTCACCAGATGTTGCACCATAAAAGGCTACGTTTCCAGCAATCATGTTTTCACTAGGAACATACTTTGTTTCTTTAAATGGATAAAGAATCAATTTACTTCCTGACAAACCTTTTCCGAAATAGTCATTTGCTTCACCTTCTAACTCCAAGGTTAAACCTGGTGCTGAGAAAGCTCCAAATGATTGTCCAGCTGAACCAGTAAATTTCACTTTGATAGTGTCTTCTGGTAAACCTTCGCCTTTATGCCATTTTGAAATTTCGTTTGAAAGTAATGTTCCAACTGAACGATTAATATTTGTTATTGGGAATATCGCCCGAAACATTTTCTTTATGCTTTAATGCTGGCTCTGCCAATTTCACTAACTGCCAATCTAACTGCTCAGCGATATGATGTTGCTGATCAACCGTTTTATAAAGCGTTTCGTTAGGGTCAAGATTTTCTTGTTTATATAAGATTCTGCTCAAGTCAAGATCTTTTAGTTTCCAATGATCGATGTTGTCTCTCATTTTCAACTTATCTACACGACCTACCATTTCATCAATAGTTCTGAAACCTAATTCAGCCATAATTTCTCTTAGCTCTTGTGCTAAGAAACCAAAGAAATTGACAACATGATCTGCATTTGCATTAAATCGTTTTCTTAACTCTTTGTTTTGAGTTGCAATACCAACTGGACACGTGTTTAGGTGACACTTTCGCATCATAATACAACCTTCAACCACAAGGGCAGCTGTTGCCACACCCCATTCTTCAGCACCAAGAAGTGTAGCGATTGCCAAGTCACGACCAGTTTTCATCTGACCATCTGCTTGAACCACAATTCTACTTCTCAATTTATTTTTCACCAACGTTTGGTGTGTTTCTGCCAAACCAAGTTCCCAAGGTAAACCTGCATGTCGGATAGAACTAATTGGTGAAGCACCTGTTCCTCCATCATGACCAGCAATTAACACAACATCAGCATACGCTTTAGCAACCCCAGCAGCAATAGTACCTACACCAGCTTCGGAAACTAGTTTCACATTGATTCTAGCTTTTCTGTTGGCATTTTTTAAATCGAATATTAATTGAGCTAAATCCTCAATAGAGTAAATATCATGGTGAGGAGGAGGAGAAATTAAGCCTACCCCTGGAGTAGAGTGACGTACTCGTACCAATCCAATCATCTACTTTATGACCAGGAAGCTGTCCACCTTCACCAGGCTTTGCTCCTTGAGCCATTTTAATTTGTAATTCATCTGCATTAGACAAATAATAACTTGTTACTCCAAAACGACCAGATGCAACTTGTTTGATAGCCGAACGCTCCCAATCACCATTTTTCTTAGGGAAGAAACGGATTGGATCTTCACCTCCTTCACCTGAATTAGATTTTCCTCCAATTCGGTTCATGGCAATCGCTAAGGTGCTATGTGCTTCGTGTGAAATAGACCCGAAAGACATTGCTCCTGTTGCAAATCTTTTGAAGATGTTTTCTGCAGATTCAACTTCAGCCAAAGGAATAGGCTCTTTATCTTGAAAATCTAACAATCCTCTAAGCGTAGCCGCTTTTTGAGTTTGATCATTGATTTCACGAGCATATTTCTTATAAATCTGATAGTTGTTTGTTCGCGATGAATGCTGTAAGTAATGTATCGTTGTCGGGTTGAACAAGTGATATTCACCTCTTCGCTTCCATTGATACACACCACCAACTTCTAATTTATTTACTTTTTCTTCTCCCTCTTTTGGGAAAGCAAATTCATGTTTCACTAATGCTTCTTTTGCTATCCCATCAAAAGAAAGTCCTTCAATTCGAGCAGCTGTTCCAGCAAAGCACTTTTCAATTACTGGTGTGCTAATACCTAAAGCTTCGAATATTTGAGCTCCATGATATGACTGCAACGTTGAGATTCCCATTTTTGAGAAAATCTTTCTTAACCCGTAGCCAATTCCTTTGATGAAATTTTCTTCCAATTTCTCAATAGGATGTTTTGACTTCAATAAACCAGATTTTTTCAATCCTCTTATTGATTCAAAAGCCAAATAAGGGTTTACTGCATGAGCACCATATCCTATAACTGTAGCTACGTGGTGTGTTTCTCTTACATCACCTGATTCTAATACTATAGATGTTTTTGTTCTAAGCTTTGCTCTGAATTAAAGCATGGTGAATAGCACCTGTTGCCAAAACGGATGGAATTGGCGCATTTTTGCTATCAACCTTTTTATCAGAAAGAATTAAGATATTTGCTCCAGCTTTTACAGCCTCAATTGCTTTTTCACAAATGGTATCAACCGCTGACTCTAAGACACCCTGCTTTATGAGATGCTTCAAATAGAATTTCGATTACTTCAGACTTATACCCTTCTTTTGTAATACCTTTTAACTTCGCTAACTCTTTATTTGTAAGTACAGGTGATGAGATTCGTAATTTTAGCACAATGTTCTGGTGTTTCGTCTAAAATGTTTTTTGATGACCCAATATAAGAATACAACGACATCACCATTTTCTCACGAATTGGATCAATCGGTGGGTTGGTCACCTGTGCAAATAACTGCTTAAAGTAATGAGATAAGTGCTGTGTTTGTTTGGATAAGATTGGCAAAGCAGCATCGATACCCATTGAACCTAGTGGCTCAATTCCTTTTTTAGAAAGGTCAGTGATTACTACTTTAAGATCTTCCGAAGTATACCCAAATGCTTGTTGACGATTTAATAACGTCTCCTCATCCATGTCAGCAACACCATTGCTCACTTCTGGTAAATCTTTTAAGAACGTTTCGTTTCCTTTTAACCATTCACCATAAGGTTGTTGTGAACAAATATCTTTTTTCAACTCATCATCTGAGATAATTTTACCTTTTTCTAAGATCACAAACGAATATTTTACCTGGTTGTAAACGACCTCGCTCAATTACTTTAGCTGGATCAACTGGTAAAACACCCGTTTCAGAAGCAAGAATAACAGTTCCATCATCTTGGATACAATACCGTGATGGACGAAGTCCGTTTCTATCTAATGTAGCACCAACAATTTTACCATCAGTAAACGACAAAGAAGCTGGTCCATCCCAAGGCTCCATAATGTGAGCATAGTAGCTATAAAATGCTTTTTTATGTTCTTCCATTTCTGGAAATTCTTGCCAAGCTTCAGGCACTACCATCATCATCACGTGTGGTAATGATCGACCGCTTAACACTAACATTTCGATAGCATTATCTAAACTTGCTGAATCCGAATTAGCATGATCGCACAATGGCAACACCATGTTAATTTCTTCTTCAGTAAACTTCGTTGTTTTTAAAATTGCTTCTCTGGCAGTCATCCAGTTGATGTTACCACGAACAGTGTTTATTTCACCGTTATGAGCAATGTATCTAAATGGCTGAGCTAACTTCCATTTTGGAAACGTGTTCGTAGAAAAACGTGAGTGAATTACTGCTAATGCTGACTCTACGTTTTCATCACTTAAGTCAGAGAAATATGCTTTTACTTGGGCAGTATTTAACTGTCCTTTGTATATGATAGTTTTGTATGAAAATGATGCGATGTAAAAATCATCACCAATTTCTTCTACTTCTTTGCTAACGCGGTTTGAAGTATAATTTCTAATTACAAACAACTTTCTTTCAAAATCTTCTGCCGACATTGTTTCTGGCTTGAGCAACGAAGATTTGTTGAATTTTTGGTTCAGTTGAACGAGGTGCTTCACCTAATGTTGAGTTGTCTTTATTAATGGTTCTGTAACCAAGAACGGTAGAAGTTAAACTTCGCTACTGCTTCCTCTAAAATAGTTTTGCAAGCCGTTCTTTTCCCTTCATCCATAGGGAAAAACACTTGACCTACTCCATAAGCATCATAATCAGCTGGTAGTTCAAACCCATTCTTGCTCGCTTCTTTAACAAAAAACTTGTGTGGTTTTTGTAATAATACACCTGCTCCATCACCGGAGTTGATATCACAACCACAACCTCCTCGGTGTTCCATGGTGATCAACATGGAAAGTGCTTTCTCTACAATATCATGTGACTTGATATTGTTAAGGTTGGCAACTAATCCGATTCCACATGAATCATGCTCAAATTGTGGATCGTACAAACCTTGGTTTTTTTTCTCTTTCATACTTTACCCGTCTAATAATGACTAATAAATGCCTTCTATCTTATCTTATGCTGGGTGAATACCCTATTCTGGTAAGACTCCTTTTTCTATGCGAAAGGAAGCGCAAAGTTACTGAAAAAATATTGAAAAAAGAACATTGAAACGAGGGCAAATATAGCCTAAAAATTTCTAGCCTTAGAATAGTACAATTTTAGAATGACTCATTTTTTTTGATTCATTTACAAGGAAGTACACTTTGGAAAACGTATCCTCTACGATTGCAATTTTGCAACTTTTATTAATAGTGTGTTTATTTAAAAAGGCTAAAAATAAAAAAGCCTTCGAAATCATACATTTCGAAGGCTTTAAATATGATGTTTATTGTATCTTAACCGTTTGCTAAAGCTTCTGCTCCACCAACAATCTCTAGGATTTCAGTAGTAATAGCTGCTTGTCTTGATCGGTTGTATACTAACTTCAATTCTTTAAGTAACTCTCCCAGCATTATCCGTTGCTTTATCCATTGCAGTCATACGAGCTCCGTGCTCTGAAGCATTAGACTCTAGCACCGCTTTGTACAAGCTGAATTTTAAGTGACTTAGGAATTAATTCTTCAACAATTGTTTTTTTATCTGGCTCAAAAATGTATTCAACATTGTTGTTGTCCATCTGAACTTTCATCGTCATCATCAGCTACAATTGGTAAAAACTGTTCTGTTCTTACAATTTGTGTTGCCACATTTTTAAACTCATTATAAACAAGTTCTACCCTGTCGTACTTGCCATCTACAAAAGCTTGCATTACAAATTCAGCAGCTTCTTTTACAGCTCCAAAACTTAAGTTTCCAAAAATACCCATGAACTGAGTATTCACTTTGTAACCACGTCTTTGGAAAAACTCTGCTCCTTTTTTACCAATGCTAAGTATGTCCAGTTTTCCTGCTGCTTTTTGCTGAGGGTATTTTTCATTAATCAATGACAACGCTGCTTTTGCAACAGAAGAGTTAAAACCACCACACAAACCACGGTCTGAAGTAATTACGTATAACAAGTACATTGTTAACTTCTTCACTAGCTTTTGCATACTTATTGTCAAAAGATTCATCCAAGGTAGAAGAAACTCTTCCTAATAAAGAATTTAACTTTTCAGCATAGGGCCGCATTTGAAGAATACTATCTTGTGCTCTACGCAACTTAGCCGCTGCAACCATTTTCATGGCTTTAGTGATTTGCTGTGTCGAGTTTACAGACTGAATTCTTCCTCTTACTTCCTTTAAATTTGCCATTGGCTTTTTAAAACTTAAACCTTACTTTCCCATCCCGATTAAAATCGGAATGGGTTTTCAGAAAAGAAATATTAATAGTTTGATGCTACGTCTTTAGCAACTTGTCTCATGGTAGCAATAGTGCTATCCTCTAAGCTTACCAGCTTTTAAAGAAGCTAATGCATCTTTATGAGAAGTTCTTAATGTTCTCAAGTATTCCAACTCAAATGCTTTCACTTTATCAACTGGCACTTTATCTAACAAACCGTTAGTAGCTGCATAGATAATCGCTACTTGCTCTTCAACAGGCTCTGGAGAAAATTGTTTTTGCTTCAAGATCTCTAAGTTCTTCTGACCTCTTTCAATTGTCAACTTAGTAGCAGCATCTAAATCAGAACCAAACTTAGCAAATGCTTCCAATTCACGGAATTGTGCTTGGTCTAGTTTTAATGTACCAGCCACTTTTTTCATTGACTTAATTTGAGCGTTACCACCCACACGAGATACAGAGATACCTACGTTAATCGCTGGACGAATACCTGCGTTAAATAAGTTAGACTCTAAGAATATCTGACCATCCGTAATCGAAATTACGTTAGTTGGGATATATGCAGAAACGTCACCTGCTTGGGTTTCAATAATTGGAAGTGCTGTTAATGAACCACCACCTTTTACTTTACCTTGTAATGACTCTGGTAAATCATTCATCTGAGAAGTAATTGCATCAGAAGAGTTTACTTTTGCAGCTCTTTCTAATAATCTTGAGTGTAAGTAGAACACATCACCTGGGTATGCTTCACGCCCTGGAGGTCTTCTTAATAATAAAGATACTTCACGGTATGCCACTGCTTGTTTTGATAAATCATCATAAACAACTAACGCTGGACGACCAGTATCTCTGAAATATTCACCGATAGCAGCACCAGTAAATGGAGCATATACTTGCATTGGAGCAGGGTCAGATGCCGCAGCAACAACCACTACGGTATAATCCATAGCACCACCTTTTTCTAAGGCGTTTACTACACGAGCAACAGTAGATGCTTTTTGACCTATTGCAACATAGATACAAAATACAGGCTCTCCTTTATCAAAAAACTCTCTTTGATTTAAGATGGTATCCAAACCAACAGCTGTTTTACCAGTCTGACGGTCACCGATAATCAACTCACGCTGACCTCTACCGATTGGAATCATTGCATCAATTGCTTTCAAACCTGTTTGAAGCGGTTCGTTTACGGGCTGACGAAAAAGAACACCAGGAGCTTTACGCTCTAATGGCATCTCAAAAGTTTCACCAGCGATTGGTCCTTTTCCATCCACTGGGTTACCCAATGTATCTACTACACGACCAACTATACCTTCACCAACTTGAATAGAACCAATTTTCTTAGTTCTTTTCACAGTAGCGCCTTCTTTTATTCCTTCAGAACGACCTAATAAAACAGCTCCCACATTGTCCTCTTCCAAGTTCAATGCTAAAGCCTTTAAGCCGTTTTCAAACTCAATAAGTTCACCCGCTTGTACACCATTAAGGCCGTAAATACGTGCTACACCGTCACCGATTTGAAGCACTGTGCCTACTTCCTCCAGTTCAGCTTCCGATTTGAAGTTCGAGAGTTGTTCTCTCAATATTGCCGATACTTCATCTGGTTTTACCGATACCATTTATTTAAAGTTTAGTAGTTTTAATTAAGTTGTTTTTTCAAGCTCAATAATTGACTTTTTACTGAACTGTCTATTTGTTTATCATCCAAACGAAGAACAAAACCTCCGATAAGGTCTTCATTAATCGTTTCGTTTAATTGAATGTCTTTTCCTGTGGCTTTAGCTACGCGCTGAATAATGCTTGTTCTCACTTCTTTCGTCAACGGAACTGCTGACTGCACTTCGGCTATTGCCAACCCTATATATTCATTATATAAAGTAATGTATGCTTTTGCAATATCCAACAAAGAAGCTTCTCGGCTTTTTTTAGTAATTAACTTAAAAAAAGCCATGGTAATTTCATGTACTTTCCCTTGGAAGATTTTTTCTAATACAGTTAATTTTTTTTCGTGCGTTACGATAGGACTCTCTAACATCACCACAAATTCTCTGCTGTTTTTGCACAACTCAATCAAACCATTCATGTCTTCTTGAATAGCTTCTACTGCATTTCTTTCTTCCGCTAAGCCAATTAATGCTTTTGCGTATCGTTTTGATGCTCTTGCTGCTGCCATAATTTAGATTGCTGTTAAATCAGCTTCTTCTACGTATTTCGCTAACAAATCTTCTTGTGCTTTTTTGTTGCTCAACTCACTTCTAAGAATTTTTTCAGCCATTTCTAACGAAAGCGCTGTAGCAGTTGTTTTCAAATCAGCTAAAGCTGCTCTTTTTTCACTTGCTATTGCTGCTGTTGCTTTGTCTAACTCGATTTGAGCTTGTGCTTTTGCAGCTTCTTTTGCTTCAGCCACAATGCCTTTGGCAGACTCTTGCGCTTGAGTCAACAATTGATCTCTTTCTGCTCTAGCTTCTTTTAAAAGACTTTCTTTATCTGAAGTGACTCTTTCAAGTTCTATTTTAGCAGCATTTGCAGCTTCAATAGCGTCTTTTATTTCACCTTCTCGTTGATCTAATGCATCAAGAATTGGTTTCCAAGCAAACTTTTTCATGAGTACGATAAGTACCAACAAAATAAATGCTTGCATGAAAAACAAACCAGGCGAGAAATCATTTAACAACTGATCCATTGTATTGTTATTTTAAGTTTTGTTCAATCAATAAATTAAAACTGTATCTGCAACCTAGCGTTACAAATACAGTTTCTTTGAATTACTTTCCTAAGATTAATGCACCAAATGCAAGACCTTCAAGAAGTGCTCCGATGATAATCATAGCAGTTTGAATTTTACCAGCTGCCTCAGGTTGTCTAGCAATAGATTCCATTGCTTTACCACCGATTTGACCTAGTCCAATTCCACCACCGATTACGATTAATCCAGCTCCAATTAAGTTGTACATAATTATTGATTTATATAGTTAAACAAACAACTGCTTTTTTCCAATATTTATTAATGATGATCGTGATCTTGCACAGCCATTCCAATAAATAAAGAAGATAACATAGTAAAGATAAATGCTTGAAGGAACGCTACAAGCAATTCAATTACTGTGATAAATAAGGCTAATGCTAACGACATGCTCGTGGATACCACTGGACCGAAAGCAACTTTTAATGTAATCATTAAAGCAATCAAACTCATCACCACAAAGTGACCTGCTGTAATGTTCGCATACAAACGAATTAACAAAGAGAAAGGCTTAGTAAACATACCCAATACTTCAATTGGCATTAAAACAATTTTCATTGGAACGGGTACACCAGGCATCCAGAAGATGTGTCCCCAATAGTCTTTGTTAGCACTAAACTGTACCACAAAGAACGTGAATAATGCCAAACAAACAGTTACTGCAATGTTTCCTGTAACGTTAAAGCCAAGTGGTGTTAAGCCTAATAAGTTCAAAATCCAAATAAAGAAAAACACAGTGAGCAAAAACCCCATAAACTGTCTGTATTTTTTCTCCCCTATGTTTGGTCGAGCAATCTCGTCTCGTACATAAATTACTAATGGTTCTAATACACGTGAAAATCCTGTTGGCACTGCTGATTTTTTGTACCCTCTTGCTAATGAGGAGAAAATAGCAAACATTAATACTGCTGTTAACAACATTCCAACTACGGTTTTTGTGATTGAAAAATCTAATGGTTTTGCGTTTTCTGGATGTCCATGGTCATCTAATGTAATTGTACCTTCAGCATCAGTAGCATATATTTTTCCGTGATATAGCGTATAAAAATTACCGTTTACCTCAGCAACTGATTCTCCGTGGTTAAATTTTGAAGAAGAAAAAACCTTCAACCCATTGTCCCATAAAATAACAGGTAATGGAAATCCGATATGTTGACCTGTTGCACCATTCGTATACAAGATAAAGTCGTGCGAATCTTGTAAGTGATGTTTGATGTAGTCGTTAATTCCTTCTTTTGTATTTATTTGCCCACTATCATGTGCTTCCTCAGCCCCTACACGTTCGAGAGGATCATGATCATGAGCATGGTCTTCTTCAGCAAATACTGTAAACGAAAAAATCATCAGCAAAAACGCTGTTAAAATCTTGTTTAATCCTTGTGCTAACGCCATAATTGTTGTTACTAATATACCCGACCTTGAATTTGAGGTGCAAAGGTACACAATAAATCAAAACAACACATTTTTTTCGAATCTTTTCAGATTGTGTTTTTATAATGAGCAGTTTTAGATTTTATCTGCATTTAAGAGCCTTGCAAGGGCAATTGCTTCCAACATTAAAAATAAAAAGAGCGGGACTATTAATGATACTCGTTCAAACATTACTAATTCCACCTCTCCAAAGAGGCTATTTTTAAAAATTAACACAAAAAACCCCATTTTTAAAAAGACAGATGCCAAAAAAGCATACCCCACTTGAGCTGGTAGTGCTAAGTACACCAATTCACATATCACATATATTAATATGGAGAACAAGACATGAAACAAATAAACTTGTAATAAAGGTAGTTGTGTTGGCGTATCGTTGTATTGGATGAGGGTAGTATTAGCCCAAAACCCTACACCAAACAAAACAAACGCAATTAAAAAATAAACACCAATCCGTTTGATGAAATCATTTGTCATTATCTGCTTCTTTAGAATCTTTGGTTGCTTGAATGATTATTTGTGCCATTGAAAGAAAAACAGCCGCTAGCGTAACCAGTTTAGTATATAAATCACCCTCGTTAGGATATTTTTCATCCAACCAGATACCTAAAAGGTTACCCAAGTATATGGTCACCCCCATTTGGAAACCTATACCTGAGTATTTTAAAATTGTATTATGCCGTTTTTTCGGCTTGTCTGTTGGTTGACTCACCTTTTATATCTTTAATTTTGGCACCCATTCTACAGTCACCATTAAAAATTGAACCTTCGTCAAAAACTACTTTTGCAGAAATTATACTTCCAGTTACTACTGCCGTTGGCTTTAAAATTAACAAATCAGAAATTTCAATCACTCCTTTCACCTCGCCCGATACTTCAGCATTTTGTGCTTTTAAGTTACCAGTCATTTTACAAGAAGTACCCAAAACCACTTTTGATTCGGAAACAATGTTACCCTCTATTTCACCATCCAAGCGAATGTTTCCATGGGTGATAATATCACCTTTTATTTTTGTGCCTTGCTCAATTTGATTTTTCTTATTCGCAAGTTCTGCTACGTCTTTTTTGTCTTTTGAATTAAACATAATTAGTTCGTCAGTTTAATATAATACTCTGGATTAACTGGATTTCCTCTATGCCACAACTCAAAATGTAAATGAGGACCAGTTGTCAATTCACCTGAATTTCCAATAATACCTAAAATATCTCCTGTTTGCACATAATTTCCAATATTTTTAAGTAAAACTGAGTTGTGTTTGTAAAATGAAATCAAATCATTGTTATGTTGCACGGCTATGGTATACCCTGTTTCCTGTGTCCAATTAGACATAATAACAGTTCCGTTAGCAATGGCTTTGATGGGTTCATTTTCTTTCGAAACAATATCTACTCCATAGTGATCATTTTTCAAATCAAACTTTTGGGCAATTTGATATCCGTTGACAGGAGGCAATAGAAACATACCCTCCCTTTCCGAAAAAAAACGCTGTGGTTGTGTCGTAAGTAAATCTTCATCTTCAAACTCTTTTCTCAACTCCGACTCCACAGGATTCATTTCAGAGATGTCTAAACTAACATTTGCAGCTGCCGTATTTTCAGCTGTTAGATCAACTTCATCTTGTGCTAACAACACAGAGTCTTTACCCGAAATAATTAAGTTTAATCGATTCTCGTAATCATCTTTCATTTGAATTAGATTTCTCAGCGAATCCAATTCAGTGGCTAACAAAACAATTTGTTGATTTTGCTTATGTACCGCATAGCCTGGGTCATACCATTTTCTTAAAATAGTTTTTCCTAAAAAGAAGGTAAGCAAAGCTAATGTGGTAAAAAGAATAAATATGATGGAAAAAGCCCTTGCATAATTGAACTCAAAAGTTACTCGATCCTTAAAATTCTCTTCATTTCGAATTATGAGCTGGTATTTCTTAGTTATCCAAATGTAAAATTTTCTTGTTCTCACTATCGTATATTTCTCCTCATTTTCTTCGAAATGAACAATTAACGAATTAAGTTACGGTAAATAAAATATTTTTTAGAATTTTATGTTCTTTAAAAAACATCTTCATTGAAGCAAAAAAAGGTTTTTTTATACGTATTCATCAGCCTAATTATAACGGTAATCTTGGTTTCCTGTTCACAGGAGAGCAATTCCCTTATAAGTAAGACGTGGCATAATACCACCGCAAGGTACAACGCATATTTTTTAGCGAAAGAGCGACTTAAGCTGGTGGAAGAAAAAATTTGGGATGCTCAAGTGGATGACTACAACAGACTGTTAAATATTTTTCCTTTCGTTGACACTAATTTTTCAAAAACACTTAAAGCTGATTTAGATTATATGTTTGAGAGAGCATCAATACCGCCTACCAAACATAAAAACAGCAAATGGGTTGATGATAGTTACATTCTTATTGGTAAAGTAAAGCTGTATGAAAACAGGTTAGACAGTGCCACCTTTGCTTTTAAATATGTAAACTCTAAAAGTAAAGACGACCAAACTCGCTATCTCGCCCTTACTTGGCTTATTCGTGCTTACATTTTAAATGGTGAAATGAAATTTGCTTCTGATGTCCATACCTATCTTTTAAGTCAGAAAATGGTTCCAAAAGTACGTAAAGAGTTTTTATTAACTAGCGCATACTACTATAGAACTATTGGAGAACGTGACAAGTCACTGTCACAGCTCAAAAAAGCAATCCCATTAGTAAGAGATAGTGACTATCGATCGCGATTACATTATATCGTTGGTCAATTGCATCAGAAAAAAAATCAACCCGACAGTGCATACCACCACTATAGCATGGTATTGAAAAAAAACCCTCCTTACGATTTATCTTTTTTTGCCAAGCTAAACATGTCACAAGTTTCTAACCCAACGGAAGAACACGAGATAAAAAAAATCAGAAAATACTTTTCTAAAATGCTTGTTGACTTAAAAAATGAAGAATTCAGAGATCGTATTTATTACGACATGGCCCAGTTTGAATTGAAGCAAGGCAACCGCGATTCATCCATAACCCTACTAAATAAATCGTTAACAGTTGAAGGAGGAGTCACACCTCACATGAAAGCCTACTCATATCTCAGCCTGGGGAAAATCCATTATAACCATCCTATCAATGGAAAAACTCAAAAAATATACATTAGCCAAGTTATATTACGATAGCACTGTAACTGAAATGGATTCTGCTTTTGAAAATCATGACTTTATTGTGGAGCGTAAAAAAACATTGGCTGATTTTGTAAAACAAATTGAAACAATTCAAAAAGAAGACAGTCTTCAACGTTTAGCCAAAATGGACGAAGCGTCTTTAAGCGCCTATCTTGATGATTATAAAATAAAAGAAGAAGAACGTTTAAAAACAGCTGCTAAAGCTCAACTTGAAAAAGAAGAAGCCCTAAAAAAGCAACAAAAAAAACAACAAACGGTTAGTACTGGTTTTTATGATCCTAATGCACAAACAAACACCAACTTTGTGTTTTATAAACCTGTAGAATTGGCAAACTCCTTTGCAAAATTTAAGGAGAAGTGGGGTGATAGAAAACTTGAAGACAACTGGAGGAGGTCCGAAAAAGACTTAGTAATTGTTGATGAAATACAACCTGTTGAAACGGATACACTAGTAGACTCTTTAGCTACAGCTAATGCAGATTCCATTTTAGCGCAAAAGAAATTGGAGATTGAAAACATTTCGGTGGATAAAGAGGCACTCTATCAAGATATTCCACGTTCTGATACTGCTTTAGCAGCATCGGACGCTAAATTAAAAAAAGCGTTTTACCTACTCGGTAAAATTTACGATCAAAAATTAGAAGAACCTGAAAATGCAATTTTAACTTTTCAAGAACTTCAAGATAGATATCCAGGACACGACAATTATGAGGAAGTATATTACTTCTTATACATCCTCTGTGGTAAAACACAAACGTGTAATTCAGATGAGTACAAAAACATTCTCTTGACACAGTTTCCTAACTCAATCTATGCGCATGCTATTTTGAACCCTAACTACATGCTTGAAACTAAAATTGCTGATAGAAAAGTACATCAATTGTATGAATCAGCTTTCAATACCTATAATCAAGCCCGATACTTAGCAGCACAAAAGGAAGTGAATACGATTATTGAAACCTATCCGCATAATGACATCATGGATAAACTTGTATTCTTACGGATATTAACTTATGCCAAAACAGATAAAATGGCTTTATACAAATCTTCACTTGAACGCTTTATTGAAGAAGATCATAAAAAAAGTGCGACTTGTGCCTTATGCTAAAGAGTTGCTAGAAGAAATAAATAAAAAAGGACCTACTGCTTTAGTACCTGCGGATAGTAACTTTGTTAAACACGCAGATACTACGCATTATTTCATCGCTATATTTGATAAAGAAGCTTTTTCCTACCAAAAAAATCTAGATATATTTTATGAATTTCATAACACATATTATAAAGATTCCAGTTATACTACACGTTGGGTTGAGTTTGACTCATCCAGGTATTTGATTGTGGTAAAAGACTTTGATGTAGCTTCTCAGGGCAAAAAATACATCGATAAACTTATCCATTGGAATGAATTTAGTGGACATTATAAAAATCTGGATTATACCTATTATATTATTGATGATAAAAATTACGCTACCTTGTTAAGTAGAAGAGACATAGATGCCTACACCCGTTTCTATAAAAAATATTATAAATGAGTAACTCAACTTTAAAAAACCATTTTCCAATTCCCCGCATTATTGTTATAGCTATGTGGGTGATTTATCTATTGTTGGTCTGGTTATTCATCGGTTACATATCTGCTGTGATTAATAATAAAAACAACTTATATGGACACTTACCGAGTTTCGATGAGTTTGAAAATCCAACCTCTTCAGTTGCCTCAGAAATTTTTTATGCTGGCGGTGAATCTATGGGTAAATATTTTAGAGATAACAGAACCCCTATTGAATATAAAAACATGTCAAAGAACATGTTAGATGCGCTCATAGCCACAGAAGACGTACGTTTTGAAAAACACAATGGTATTGACTTAAAAGGGCTTTCATCAATTCCTTTTGCTTTATTAAGAGGTCAACGAAGGGGTGCAAGTACTATCACTCAACAACTTGCTAAAAACCTCTATGACACACGCTCAGCTGAGTTTGACGGTAAATGGACGACCTTGAAGAGGATCCTAGCACGCTTGATAAAATTATTCGAATGGCTATTATTAAAACCAAAGAATGGATAACGGCTGTACGGCTAGAATCATCCTATACTAAAAATGAAATTATTAGCATGTACCTTAACACCGTGGATTTTGGAAGTCATGCATTTGGTGTTAAAGTAGCCTCACAAACATTTTTTAATAAACCTCAAGACCAACTAACAATTGAAGAAGCTGCAGTGTTAGTTGGAGTCTTAAAAGCTCCAACTTACTATAGCCCAGTAAGAAATCCCGAAAATAGTTTACGCAGAAGAAATACTGTATTAGGTCAATTAGAGAAGTATAAATTCATTACTGAAGAAGCTTATGACTCTATAAAAGCTATGCCTTTAGCGCTAGATCATTCGGTTGAAGATCACAACACTGGTCATGCTCTTTATTTCAAATCTGTATTAAGCAACCACCTTATTTATTGGTGCAAGAAAAGAGGTATTGACCTTTGGGCTGACGGCTTAAAAATTTATACAACCATTGATAGCACCATGCAAAGTTATGCTGAACAAGCTGTAAATGAACACATGGCACAACAACAAAAAACATTTTTCAATGTGTGGAAAGGACAAAACCCATGGAGTATTGAAAAAGCTAATGGAGGTTTTGAAGAAGATAAAGACTTTTTAGAAACTAACATGAAAAGAACAGAAGCCTATCGCTCTGCAAAAAAACGATATGCAGAACACCCTGATTCTATCAAGATATTCTTAAACACAAAAAGACCAATGCAGCTTTTTGCTTGGAATTATAAAACAAATCAACCTTCCCACGTGGACACAGTTTTAAATTCTTACGACTCCTTAGCCTATGTAAAGCATTTTTTACATACAGGTTTTATGTCGATGAACCCTAAAACAGGTGAAATTAAAGCTTGGGTTGGCGGCATTAACTTTAAATATTTTCAATACGATCATGTGAAACAAGGTATTCGTCAGCCAGGATCAACCTTTAAACCTATTGTATATGCTACTATATTAGGCGAAGCTGGTGATGTCTATTCTCCATGTTACAAAGCAGTAGATGCCCCGGTAACTTTCTTAACTGGTGACCCTGAAAAACCTACTTGGACACCACAAAATGCAGAAGGTATCTTTACAGGAGACACGATGACTATTCGTCAAGCCATGGCACGATCAAAAAACTCTATTACAGCATATATGATGAAAATTTTAGGAGACAACACTCCTTTCATGGTTAAACGGTATGCTGAAAACTTAGGTATATCAAGTCATTTAGAAGCTGTTCCAGCCATGTGTCTAGGTACATTTGATGTTTCAGTGTTTGACATGGTTGGTGCCTACAGTACATTTGCCAACAAAGGTACTTATACCAAACCATTTTTCATCTCCAGAATAGAAGACAAGTACGGTAACACTCTCATGGAATTTAAAAAAGAAAAACGGTCAGTAATGACAGAAGAGGCGGCATATACAATGCTCTATATGCTACGTGGTGCCACTGAAGAAGAAGGTGGAACAGCACGAGGTCTATGGGGAAGATATCCCTCTGTATTTAATGAGGGAAATCAAGTTGGAGCAAAAACAGGAACCACACAAAATTTTTCTGATGGATGGTTTATGGGTGTTACAAAAGAACTTGTTTCTGGAGCTTGGGTAGGTTGTGAAGACCGATCAGTACATTTTAAAACTATAGTGGACGGTCAAGGAGCCCGCATGGCAATGCCTATCTGGGGAAAGTATATGGAAAAAATTTATGCCGATAAAAACCTAAAAATAGAACGAGGGCCCTTTGAAAAACCTCTACAATTTTCTGAATATGACTGTAAATCTAAATCTGGCAAACAATCAACTGTAAATGCTAATGGTGATACACTCAAAACGAGTGAGCCAGTGTACTGGAACAGCAATGATGATGACGGTGGATTTTAATGACAAAAGCTGAAGAATTAAAACAATACATCACGACTATACCACAAGAGCCTGGTGTCTATAGATACTATGATTCCAACGACACACTTATTTATGTTGGCAAAGCCAAAAAATTAAAAAATCGTGTATCAAGTTATTTTCAAGATTCCAAAAACATAAACTACAAGACAAGGGCTTTAGTCCGTCAAATATCAAGAATTGAATACACCTTAGTAAATTCTGAGTTTGATGCTTTTTTACTTGAAAACTCATTCATAAAAGAAAATTCACCTAAATATAATATTCAACTTCGTGATGATAAATCTTTTCCTTACATCTGCATAACTAAAGAGGAATACCCAAGAATAATAGGTACAAGAAGGTTCCGAGAAATAGAAGGTGATTACTACGGTCCATTTTCCAATGTGAAAGCAATGAATGCTGTTATTGATTCATTAAGAAAACTTTTTTCAATACGCACATGCTCATTAGCATTAACAGAGAAATCTATCGCAAAAAATAATTTCAAGCTTTGTTTAGAATATCATATAGGAAACTGTTTAGCTCCTTGTGAAAACAAACAAAGTCGTAAGATTATCAAGAAAAAATAGAAGAGGTTAGGAAAATATTAAAGGGAAATGTTCATGAATCTTTTGCTTTTTTTCAAAATAAAATAATCCAATACTCTAACCTTCTTGAATTTGAAAAAGCACATTTTTATAAAAACAAACTAGATTTACTTAATAAATTTCAAAATAAATCCATTGTATCAGGTACTAAGATATTAATCTACATGCACTCGCAATAACAGAATCTGAATCATCGACATATATCAATCACTTAGAAATAATTAATGGAACGATTGTCTCAAGTAAAAATTTCAAAATTAAAAAAGTTCTATTTGAATCTATAGAAGAAATATTACTTCATATTATTATCAAAGAATTCGATTCGATCGATAATAAACTTGAAATCATTAGCAATATAGAAATCAAGGTTGATACACCATTTAGCTTTATTGTACCTAAAATTGGCGATAAAAAGAAAATTGTTGATTTAGCACTAAAGAATGCATTGCAGTATAAGTTAGAGAACAACCCTAAAGCAACAGAAAGTTCCAGTACGCGCGTTCTAAAGCAGCTTCAGGAAGACTTATCACTTCAAGACCTACCTGTATCATATTGAGTGTTTTGATAACTCAAACATCCAAGGTACTAACCCAGTTGCTTCAATGGTATGCTTTAAAGATGCTAAACCATCAAAAAAAGATTATAGGCACTTTAAAATTAAAACAGTAGAAGGTCCCAACGATTTTGACTCAATGTATGAAATTGTTTATCGAAGATATTCTCGGCTATTACAAGAATCACTACCACTACCTAATTTAATTGTTATTGATGGAGGAAAAGGGCAATTAGGAGCTGCTCAAAAAGCATTGAAAGATTTATCAATTCAAAACAAAATACCAATGATTGGTATTGCAAAACGACTCGAGGAAATCTACACACCAGGAGACTCTGCGCCTGTCTATATCAACAAAAAAAGCGAGTCACTAAAATTAATTCAACAATTACGAAATGAAGCACATCGTTTTGCCATTACTTTTCATAGAAATTTAAGAAGCAATAAAGCGATCAATAGTGAATTGGAGAATATAAAAGGTATTGGAGGTAAAACAATTTCCACTCTTCTAAAAAAATATAAAAGCACTAAACAAATATTACTGCTTTCAGATGAAATTTTAATTAAAGAAGTAGGATTAAAAAAAGCTTCATTAATCATTGAGTATAAAAACAAAAAAAGGAAATCAAATTAATGATTTCCTTTTAATGAAAAAGCTACTTGTATTCTTAAAATTCCCATAGATTATGTTCGTACTCTAATAGTTCGAATTCTTTCCACTGAGATGCCATTATTCCTGTTTTAGGATTACCACCATAGATATCAACTAAATAATCATTGTTTGGATTACTCACTTTTATAATATATGATGAAAATAATCTTAACTCAAATGCATCTGCTAAACTTTTATGTTCAGCATCATTATATGGGTTATACCAGATTGCATTTGGGTTATCAGTAAATACTTTCTGCTTTAATTCTTTGTAAGAAAAAGAAGCAATTGGCAATTCAATACCTTTAATGTTGTCTGGATGATCAGCAGGTACTAACATAGTTATTGCTAAAATATCATGATACATTACAGATCTTTGCTTATCAAAAACTAGATTTTCTTTAATCTGCATTTGATATAAATCTTTTGCAAAGAAATACTCTACTTTGTTTAAAGGTGCTGCAGGCTCATCTCACCACCAGCTCCTCCGTCATCACCAAAATCACCCCAGTCATCAACTTCATTTTCCATGAAAGCTAAATCTTCTTCAGTAACTTCAGCTTCAGTCGAAGGTATTTCAATAGCTTCTAAAAACTCTTCTTTAGTTAAAGCTCGACTTTCTTCTAAAGAATCATTTTTCCATGGTTGAACTAAACCTTCTTTAACAGCATCGATAATCACACGAGTGATTTCTTTACTTTTTGAGAAGATAGGTTCGTTTTGTCTTTCTCTTAAATCTAATGCTCTCCAAATATACTTTTGGTACATAACATCAGATTCATGAATATTTTTTGTAGAGTATTTATTTACTCCGTTAACAATTTCAGGTTGGGAAAATCCCAAACCTGAAATCGATATAAATAAAATAACAAGTAGCTTTTTCATATCCTTATTTTTTTCAACTATATCAATCTGTTAATGGAACGTTCATTATAATCGTTCCTAACTTAACTTCTTCATTTTGACCTTGGAAGTTTCTTCTTATTACACGCTTAACTTCAATCAGGATTCTATCACCTGGTTGAGCTTGTTGTGCAAATGAAGATAAATTTCCTTCTGGCTCATTAAACTCTTTTTTGTTAACAGGTCTTTTACCTCTAACTAAAATTGCTTCCCAAGACACAACTCTGTAACGAGCATCTTTAGGTAGAAATTGCTTAAACGATTGGTCTGGTATAGCATCTATCTCGATAGACCTTGGTCCTGGAGCAGTCATTCCTCTCTTTTGATCAACTTCTTTACCTCTGTATTTAGCAACAATCTTTGGTTCAGGAATTAACCTAACCTTAAACTCTTGATCCCCAATATGTTTTCCATTACTATAAACAGAAAGTTTAACATTAGGCGCACTTGGAACAATCGTTACCTCTCCTTTTTTACTTCCTTCTTTAGAAGTAGCTCCTGACACCTTAAAAGAAGGATCATAAGTTGAACCTAAAGCTGGTACCTGTACATTTAATTCATTACCACAGTTCTTGTATAACGCTGAAACTGAAGCAGATTGAATCTGAATAACTGGTTTAGACACTTTATACTCAGCCTTAATTGGGAAAGTTGTATCTCTACCTGTCAATGGGTGTTTCAATGAAATAGCTCCAGCCCAAGTTTTCTTAGCAATTCCCTCAGCATCATATGCACCTGCTGAAGCAGTAAATTCGATTTCACCTACACCATTAACAATTTTGCTATCTGGTATATCATTCGATGCTGCACCATGTCCCCATTTCATTGTTGGAACAATTGCAGATGAAGTTGCAGAAATAAACATTTGAGCTTTATACTTAGTACCAGCAGCTACCACACTTGACTCAGCTTTGTATGCAGCGAAAATCTCATCGAATTTAAAATCTGATGCACCCACCATACTTTTAAGTTTCTCCAAAATTTCTTTCTCATAAGCAGCAATTTTAGATTGCTTCTCAGTCAAATATGCTAAAGCAGCAATCATAGGAGTGTGATCAAATGCTAATTGCAAGAACGACTTGTTTTTTTGTTCAGCATTACCAGCAAACTGTGGATCTTCTTTACCATCCATAGTCATTGATGGGTATTTATTTTTTACTGGTTTACCACCCGTAGCTTCGTTTACTTCACTATAAATTTTATTGAGCTCCTCAATATATTTATCAAGACGAGCCTCAAATTCATTACCGAGTTCTGTACCTTTATTATCCCCTAGATACATTACAGATGAAACATCAGCATCTTTCATACCTAATGGAGTTTTACCATCTTCATCGTAACCGCCTGATCGAGTGATCATTTCATTTTTCATCTTTGTTTCGATAAATGAAATTAACTCAGTAGACATTTTATGAAGTGTTTCTGCCTCTTCTAAAGCTTTCTTTTCGTCAGCTTTTCCACCTCTTTCTTGAACTTTATCTTTTATATTTGATAAAAGATCTCCACTTTTTGCACTTGATTCAGTTACGAAATCAGCAAGTGAATTATTCAACTGTAGGAATTTCACCATAATCTCAGCTCCAACCTGAAGTGCTAATAGTGCCAAAAGCACTAAGTACATCAGATTAATCAGCTTCTGACGTGGTGTTTCTTTACCTCCTGCCATAATCTAATTTTTTTAAATAGTTTAAAATCTTGAACAACAAATTATCCTTTCATTGCAGAAAGCATGTTACCATACACAGAGTTTAACTGAGTAAGGTTGCTTGACAATGCAGATAATTGTTTCTTGAATTGATCTGTATCTTTACTAGCTTCAGACATGTTCTCCATAGCACTAGATAAGTTGCTATAGAATTTATTCATTGCTTTCAAGTGGTTATTAGCATCTGCTAATTCCATTTCGTATACAGCGTTTAACGAACCAAGATTTTTGGTTATTGTTTGAACTTGTGCATGATATTCAGTAGCATCTGTTGCAGCAGACGCCATTCCTGACATTGCATCAGCAGTAGTTTTATATGCAGTACCAACAGCTTCTAATTGCTTAGCTGCATCTGTTGCATTTCTAGCATAGTCATTAGTTGCGGATACAGCATTTGATAAGTCAGCCATTTTTGAAACGTTATCACTTAAGCTGTTTAATCCTTGACCTAAAGAGTTAATTGTGTTTTGGTCAATATTTGCACTAGCCATCATTTCGCTTAATGCTTTTGTTGTATTTGCAGCTGTTGGAGTTTCCTCATCCGAATAGTCATCATAACTTTGAGATAATTGAGGATAAACTTTTGCCCAATCTTCTAGACCAACTTCTTCTTTAGGAGCGGGTGCAAATGCAAACATTAAGAAAAGAATTGCTTCTGTTCCCAATCCTGCCACAAGCATAACGCCAGCACCTGGGTAATGTTGGATTTTAAATAATGCTCCAACAATTACAACTGATGCACCAACACCTGTAAGTACTGGAGCAATGTTGTGATAGAACTTGTGTTTGAAACTTCCTGATTTTGCCATTTTTTTCTACCGATTTAAGAGTTTAACAATTTTGATTTAGGTTACACGTTTTTAAAAAAACTTCATTAGAATTCAGCACCAGATGATCTACCTAAGTAGGTCATTACACATCTAAATCCAACGAAAGACTTTGTACTGTCTTCGTACTCAAATGTACGAGTTCCAGTTTCTAAATAGTAAGCGATATCTTTCCAAGAACCACCTCTAATTAATTTTCTTGGTTCATCATCCTTAAAATAAGTTGGGTTCAAATCCCAAACTACAGGTACTGATGCGTCATAAAATGCATCTTCACACCACTCAGCCACATTACCTGCCATATCATAGATTCCATAATCATTTGAGAAATATGAAGCTACTGGTGCTGTATACATAAAACCATCATCATAATAATTACCTCTACCTGGCTTAAAGTTAGCCAACATACATCCTTTCGAGTTTCTGATATATGGATTCCCCCAAGGGTATTTGGCCATATCTCGACCACCTCTTGCAGCATATTCCCATTCTGCTTCTGAAGGCAATCTAAAACGTGGCATTTCGAACATCCCATTATCAGTTCTCCATGTGTTCATGTGAGAAGTTCTCCACTCACAAAAATATTTAGCAGCATGCCAATCTACTCCAACTACTGGATAATCATCAAATGCAGGGTGCATATAATAATACTCCATCATTGGATCTCCCATGTGGTGAGTAAAATCTTTAACCCAAACAGTTGTATCAGGATATAACTCTGTCATCACATACTCTTCGCCTAATACATCAATTGAGTCATTTAACATCACCTCCATAAACTGGCGATATTCGTTATTAGTTATCTCTGTATCGTCAAGGTAAAACCCACCGATAGTAATCTGACGGTTGTGGTTGGTTTGCGTTGCTGCCACATCTTCATCTGCTTGTCCCATATGAAAAGTACCAGATGGCGCTACCACCATTCCGAAAGGTATGGTTTGACCCCAACCTAATCTTCCTTGAACACCTATAAGGTCTCCACTTCCAGTATAACCTCCCCCACAGCCTTGTAGAATCAGAGAAGTTGTTATAGCAAGTACGTAACAGACTTTTGTGATGACACTAATCTTATTCATAACACTAATTTTAATTTGTTTCCCATTTTACTCATTTTCCAAGTCTAATAAAAAGACTTTCGAAAGTCTTTTCGTGAAAAGTTTTCAAAGAGCAAAGAGTTGAACCAATTACCCGCTTGAATACATTTCACAAAGAGCGATACAATTTGCTAAAAAGAAATAAAAAAAACAACAGTTATCCACATTAATTTTCGTGGCGGTACCGAGGCGTTCTTAAAGGTGGGGGAGTTTTGTCCAAACTTAGTGGTAAAACATAAGATATCATGAATTCGTGGGAGGTATAATCTTTAGCTCTAGCACCACTAGTAACTAAATCAAAAGAGTAGCCAATACGCAAACTTTTATCTTGAAGTAGACTCACACCAGCCATGAACACAAAATCATCTGTGACTATTTGTCTTGTCGTGTTGTTTTCTGATTTACCAGTTACCGATTGTCTAATATTAAAGCCCAACCAATATTTGTATCTATTTAAATCAGCTATAAAACCATAAACATAATTTGTCTCAACAAAATCTGATTGAATCATTGTTGATGGAGTTACCCTAACTTTTGTGCCAAGCATAATGTGATAACCCCCAGTGATGTAAAGATGTTGAACTAATTTAGAGTTTAAACTATCTTTATTTGCACCAAAATTAAAACGTGAACCAATTACATGATTCATTGATACGCCTACGTAGTATTTTCGAGAACTGTACCAAGCACCTAAACCAAAGTCAGGCCTAATTTGGCTGGGACTTGTTCTTAACTGATCTACCACAACATCGCCTTCCTCAGCCTCTCTTAGAAGCGAGCCATCAATTCTTTGAGAATAAATACCTGCTCTTAACCCTAACCCAAGCGTAGCAGAGTTCCTAAGTTTGTAGTGATATGCATAAGATAATTTAGCACTCATGTTTTTTAACGGCCCCAACTTATCGTTGACCAGCATAAGTCCAACACCACTATTCACAACTGGTGACGCCATTATTTTTAAAGGGTGTGACAAGGTAAGGACTTGCGTTTGAGGAGCCGCAGAGGGATCTCCTACACCTTGGGTTTGATAACCAGCCCATTGAGATCTATGTAACAGCGTTGCCCTTGTAACTCCCTCAACCCCTGATGCTCCAGGGTTATTGTAAATATCATTGAATGTATAGTGACTAAAGTGCGGATCTTGTTGGGAATATACCATCCCAAACAAAAAAAATATCACTATTAGAGCACCAACTGTTTTCATATTATTAAAATAAACTTTTTAAATATAGGAAATATCCCATAAACACAAGTAAATACCATGGCAAAGTGTATAGTTACGAAGCCTTTTACTTTTTGTTTACTTCTTTAATATACAATTCAAGTG
>CAWFGW010000021.1:0-6952 GCA_963815495.1 uncultured Cytophagales bacterium | reverse complement strand
CTTACTACAAAATCTAACGACTTCTTTGATAACTCACCGACTAAAAACACACCTTGAAGGACGTCTTCGAGTTCGTTTATTTTTTGTTTAATATAAGCGAAAACTGAACTTTGGTCTTTCATCGGAATTAAATCCCGGATGATACCATAGTGCTGATCTTCAATTGCTTTCAACAGTGTCATATAGCTTTCGTCTTTACGACTAGCCATCTCTGCCATTTCTATCAATTTGTTGGTAACTCCCCCTACGGCTGAAAATACGGATGTAAACGTAATTCCATTTTTATGATAATCTTTCAAAATGGCTATTACCTTTTTAATGTTCTCCGATGACCCTACAGAAGTCCCTCCAAATTTTAATACTCTCATTTATTCTTAGCTTTTAGCGATTAGCTTGTTAGCACATTTGTATATGATGATTGCTATTGACTATTCCAACCGACAAATATCTAATTCTAAATGGCTTTTTTCTACTGTTTTGGTGTTTTTTTAACTGAAATTACTTTTATAAAGTGATCATTCTGAATCAAAGCGAAAAATCTATTTTTGTGTTAATACAGTTTTCAGTAGTGCAAAATCCTTTGTTACCTCACAACGAAGTATTAACATCCTTATAAATGAAGAACCCTTAGTTTCTTTTTATTATTTTAAAGTATAAAGCACAAATCCTTTCGCCATGAAGCTTTCGTATTACTGTAACCAAACTATCGATGATTTTGAACAGACTTCAACAGGGTTTCATTGTGGTACATGTAAAAAAACGTTGATAGACTTCACTCGATTTAGTGCGAAAGAAATTGAAGTATATCACCAACAACATGAAGACGTTTGCGGTATTTATAAAAGCGAACACGTGGTTGAACATTTAATATCTCCTCTTGATTTTAAGGGTTTTTGGGTTAAAACCATTGGTGCTTCGTTGGTGGCTTTTTTTAGTTTTTTGAAACCTGTATCTGCACAAACGATAACACATGATACTGTGATGACTGAAGCTAAAAATGATTCAACTTTAGCAAATTATTATGAAAAACAAGTTGAAAGTGAGTTGGGAGAAAAAACTTCAGAAAACCCTTCTAAAAAAACATTAAGGAATTCGAGAAAATTCAGAAGAAGAAAATTATTTATTAGTTCCCGTTTTCCATTTTTACACTACCAAAGAAATTATTTAATGGGATTTGTATGCCCAAGCAATAAATGGTGATTTTTACAAATCATTAATCTTTAATTTTTTAAGGAACGCAAACCCAAGTCCCGCCACATTGTGCCAAAAACTAAATATAGCTCCAGGTAAAGTCGCTAAAGGTAGTGTCGAAAAAAACTGTTGAGCAAGTGTTACTGCCAATCCTGAATTTTGCATTCCTACTTCTATAGCAATGGTTTGAGCATCTTTTTCTTCTGCTTTAAATAATCCGTGCCCCCCAATAACCGATGAGAAAGCCTAAACCGTTGTGTAAGATAATGGCTGTAAACACCAAGAATGGAAAATCAAGTAAGGTACTTTTATTCAACGCCAACACACAAGCGATAATTAAAGCGATGCCCACACTTGAAAAGTAAGGAGAAAACCGAACGAGCGAGTTAGCTACTGTTGGAATAAATTGGTTTAAAGTCAGCCCTAAAGCCAATGGTAAAATCACTATTTGACCAATAGAAACCATCATGCTTAAAAAATCAAACTGAACAGTTTCTCCTATCAAGAACTGTAAAAACAAAGGTGCCAACAATGGACTCATTATAGTTGAAACTAGGGTTAATGAGATGGATAGGGGTACATTCCCTTTACCCAAAAAAACGATTACGTTAGAAGCTGTACCGCCTGGACAAACACCGACTAATACCATCCCAATAGTTAATGCAGGTGAAAACATACCTACGTCAGAAATGATTAATGCTAACACCGGCATCACCAAGAATTGAAGCGAGGAGCCCAGTACTATTAAACGCCATTGGTGAGCGACTCGTTTAAAATCAGTTAGAGTCAATGTAATACCCATAAAAAACATGATTGCCATTAAGAGGTATGGAATTACTGTTCTGATTTCGATAAAAAAAGTGTCGAAGAACAAACCCAACATGGAGAACAACAAGATGGTGATGATGGTAAAACGCATGGACAAATTTAAATATTTTAAAGAACACAGGGTTTTGAACCCTATCTTCTTTTTACATATATAAAAATCATTTAACCTTACTTTTACGCAGATACATTCAACCGCTTCAACCAGAAACTTATTCTCACAGTCATTTAGAAAACAAACCAACAAAACTTCAGAGCGATGAAGTTATTAGTTGGTTTGGTAGTAACAGAGTTACCAGCTGTTTCACAATTCCTTCCAAGACCTTCCTCCTTTCAATACTTTAATCATGGAAATGGACTAACTTTGTTCCATGGTAAGAATTTTATTTTTGTTATGTTCAATTTCTTTTTTTGCTGCGGAAGCCCAACGAGAAAACCCTTTTCACTTGAACAGAAATAGGGAGTTGGTTATTTCAAGTCTTGGTATTCTTTCCACTTCTATAGGTTATTTGCATAATCAACAAATCTCCCCTTTATCTGAGACAGAAATACAAAACTTAAGTGTTAATGATATTCCAAACTTTGAGAGAGGTGTAATTAAATATAATTCTGAAAAAGCAGCTCTGTGGAGCGATGTTGGTCAGTATGTTTCTATTGGCTTACCCTTTAGTTTTTTGGCTTTTCGCCCCTCAAAAAAAGAAAGTTTGACACACATTATTATGCTACAAGAAGTACTGGGACTCACTGTTGGTTTGACTCAACTAACGAAAGGAATAGCGCTTCGTACTCGCCCTTATGCTTACAATCCTAATATCTCATTACAAAAAAAAACCGCTTCGGATGCGCGCTTTTCGCTCTTTTCTGGTCACACCAGTTTTTCATCGGCATTAGGATTTTTTAGTGCAAGTGTGATAGCCGCTTATTCTGATAACAACAGCTTAAAAACTTTTTCATGGATTGGTGCCGCAACCCTCCCTGCTGTTGTCGGCTTATTACGGGTACATTCTGGAGAACACTTTTATTCCGATGTAATTGCCGCCTACCTTGTCGGAGGAGGAATTGGGTGGTTAATACCTCAGTTACACAAAAACGAAAAATAATTCGATTAGTTTACTACCTTACTTTTACCCAAACACTAGGGGAGTAAGTTTATGTTTTAAATTATAATTTTTATTTTTTCAACAAAATATCTCCTAGAGCACAACAATACTGTATGTGAATAACTTATGGTTTTAATAAAAAAATATATTTTTAAATTAGCACGGTATTCAACCACAAAACACACATGATAATGTGTCCTGAAATGAAAAAAAATCTCAGCAGTTTTGACCGTCTAACTCGATTGACTATCGTTGCATTAATTACAAGTTTATACTTTACAAGTATAATAAGTGGAATAAACGCGGCCATTTTATTAGCCATCGCACTTCTTCTTATGATTACAAGTTTCTCTGGCTGGTGTTTATTTTACGCTATTCTTGGGATTAGCACCTGCCCAATTAAAAGGTATTCTTTTAAAGAGATTGAAAACACACACGATTCATAAAAGAGGTTCTTTAAAATCTAAACCCATAGGTAAGCATCACAGACAAATCGTTATGTGTGTTTCTAATAATCCCGTTCATATCAGGATATGGTGTGAAAGTCTGAATAAGATGTCGACTGTACAACTGCCAAATCAAAGTAGTTTGCTCCAACATAATAGCCGATGCCCCCTGTTATAAATTGTTTTTTTGTTGAAGGCAATTCATCGGTCTTCAGTGTATTTGGGTAATACGCATACCCTACTCGTAATCTTAAATCATCTAATCGTAGCTCACCACCTAACCGTACATTTAATGCGTTTTTATAGATGCTTTTTAAAGTGTTATTGTCTTCAAAAGTGCCACTTGAACTGCCGTTAAACTTATTAATTCGTGTTCTGCTATACATCACATATTCTAAATCGGCAGACACAAAACCATTCTTTCCTGCAAACAAGGCAATACCTGTGTTTATTCTATAAGGTGTTCGCAAAGTTAAATCATCTTTAAAAGTAGCACCTTGCCAACGTTCGTTTGATAGTGTTATCGTCTCTGTACTTCCATCATTATTCACAGTAGTACTTCCTCCGTTGTAATTCGCTGTCAAAATTGAGTTATACTCTACATCAACTCGATAAAAAGTAGGTGTTTCTAGCGCTAGACCAATCCGAACAATATCGGAAGGCCTTGCAATAAAACCGGCTTTAAAGTTAACACCTGTACCCCTTGATTTTTCTTCTGTAGTATAGGTCAAACTCCTGAATTCTGCACTTGAAGTATTCGTTGTGTTTGTGAGTTCTTCTTTATAAAATGTTGAAACATTTCGTTTATATGAGGCGACCCCCATAGATGCCCCAATATAGAATTTATCTTTATAATTAGCACCATAACCAAAATCCCACTGGCTTTGTCCACCAGATATTGTTACTTCTCCTTCTTGAGTGCTTGCTTGCCTCGGGTTAAAGGTCACGAATGTAGACGAATCAACATCATTTAGTAAATAAGTATTGTAAGCCATATCTACCACATCTTCATTGATTGAACGTGGTGAAAAGTCATTAGGCACTACAAGGCTTGGTGGTATGGTTTTACTCAACTGTAACGCATAATCTCTAAAGTTATAGACACTGCCCTCATTTCTAAAGTTAAAACGTGTGTGGTAATTACTCAACCGTGAATAGCTAATTGCAATCCCTTCGCTTTTCCAATCACCACCATATTCACTATCATCAGACTGTGCTAACACAATACCAATATTTCCTATATGGAAATTATCCATATTGTCACTGGTTTCGTTTTCATAATTATAAGATCTAAAATCTGTTCTAGTTGAGTTTAATTGAATACCCAGCTGTCATTCCAAAATCTGAATGCCGATATACGCCAATTCCAGCAGGGTTCACATGAATACTACTTAAATCTCCTCCAAGTGCAGTTTGAGCACCTGCTATACCCATCATTCGTGCACTTCCACCAAAATGTCTTCGCGCAATTTGATCTGCTTGCAAGAAAAACCCTGTAGCGCCTGGATCTATTGATTGAGAAAAAGAAGTGAAACCAAGACACGAAAATGTGATATAAAGAAATGTTCCCTTTAAGTTTTTCATAAAATTATAAATGTAATTTTTTTGCTGATTAACTATTATCGACCTCCACGACTTCCAGAAGAACCGCCTCCGCCTCCTGAACTACGACCGCCTCCGCCACCAGAGAATCCACCACCAGAACTTCTACTACCGCCACCACCAGAATAACCTGATGAACGAGCTGGCGAAGGTGAACTACTACGGTTACTTCCGTACCCACTATTAGAATTTGTTCTAGGAACAGTTACGCGGTTATTTGAGTTCGAAGATCTTTCGTTACTATAACCACTGTTTGATCCACTACTTCTATTACCTGAATAAGTGGAGTTCGATGAACTTCGATTACTTCCATAACCTGAGTTTGATCCTCGGTCTGGTTGGGTGGTAGTTGATGAAGAACGACTACTGCCATAACCACTGGACGAAGAAGAGCTACTCCTCGTGCTTGAACTATTTCCGTACGAAGATCTATTTGAAGTAGTGTTACCAGAAGTTGAGCGATTGCTTCCATAACCAGTTGATGATGAAGAACCGTCTCTTGAAGTACCATTACCAGAGGTTGACCGATTTGAAGAAGTCCTGTTATTTGATCCATAAGTTGTTTTCGCAGCATTTCCTGCTGATGATCTACCACTATTATTTGAATTAGCAGCGTTTACCCCAGGCGAAGTAGTTACTGTGCGTCCACCACGAACAGGAGTGTTTGCTTGATTTTTCCTATAACTATTCGTGTAATAACCATCATTATAATAACCATGGTGATGAAAACCGTTACCATAGCCCCATCCCCATCTGTTATACAAGTAAGGATTTCCGCAGAAAGCATATCGATTTCCCCAGCCTCCATAATAACCACCAAATCCATATCCCCCAAAGCCTCCATAGCCAAATCTATTAAAACCATATCCTCCCCAAGAATTATAACCTACATTCCAGCCAAAGGCAGAATTCCAACCAATATTAAACCACCACCGTTATAAATGTTCCATGGTGAATATAATGCATATGGATTATAAAATAAATTATTGTATCCGCCACCATAAAATGGTGTATAAAAACGATTTAACGATTGCGTGTAATAATAATCGTCAACCCCGTAATAATTATTATTCATATATGAATAATCTTGTTGACTATAACCATCATTATTGTCAGAATAATAATGATTTTCAGAGTAGTCGTTGTAAGTAGTGTTACCCGAGTTATCAGAATTAGTATAATTTTGCTCTACCGTATTGTCTCGTTTATTTTCCTGTTCGAGTTTTTTCCTATCATTTGAGTTGAAATATAAGTCATCATATTGTTGACCAAAAGAAGTCATTCCGATGAGCATAAAAAATGCGAAGATGTAACTAATTGGTTTCATAGCTTTTATTTTAAATCCAAACGAGGAATGATTTGACAAATTATATTTTGAAAGGTTTAATATCATGATAGTTAAATTACACAAAATTATACTTTTGTATTGCATTTAGTATGTAGGTAACAAAAGATGTACCAAAACAATTCAAGATAAATCAAAGAAATGGCGAAGGCAATACCTAGTAGAGAAGAAGATTATTCATTGTGGTATAACGAATTAGTAAAAAAAGCCGATCTGGCAGAAAATTCAGCAGTTCGTGGCTGCATGGTAATCAAACCCTATGGTTATTCAATATGGGAAAAAATGCAGCAAGCATTGGATAAAAAATTTAAAGACACCGGACATCAAAATGCCTACTTTCCCTTGTTTGTGCCAAAAAGTTTGTTCGAGGCAGAAGAGAAAAACGCAGAGGGATTTGCAAAAGAATGTGCTGTTGTCACCCATTATCGTTTAAAAACAGATCC
>CAWFGW010000020.1:0-18532 GCA_963815495.1 uncultured Cytophagales bacterium | reverse complement strand
TCTTGACTTCCAACTAAACTATGTATTTCACTAATTCGTCAACCAATTTTCTATCATTAGATAAGCGAGGAACTTTGTTCTGTCCGCCCAGTTTACCGACTGATTTCATGTAATTTATAAAACTACCCTTTTGAAGGGAATAAACCGTGAGTCTTTGCAAAATATTACCTGAAATTAAATCATCGTAATACCCATTCACTGCACAAAGCTTCGAATCTAAATCAGTAATAAACTTCTCTAAATCTTGTGGTGGGTTAGCAAACTCCACAAACCACTCATGCCGCGATTGTCCTTTATCAGGGTTAATGCTTGGTGCAACAGTAAATTCTGTTACCTCAACATTGGCTTGCTGCTTCACAGCATATTCTAACGCTTTCTCTACTTCTTCTGCAATCACGTGTTCGCCAAAAGCTGAAATAAAATGCTTGATACGCCCTGTAACGATGATACGATACGGATTCGTTGAAACAAACTTCACCGTGTCACCAATAGAATAGCCCCACAAACCAGCGTTAGTATTTAGAATCACCGCATAGTTAACATCTGTTTTCACTTCCCCAATGGTAAGTCGTGTTGGTTTTTCGTTGAAATATTCCTCTACCGGAACAAACTCATAGAATATTCCGTGATTGAGCAGTAACAATAAACCTTCTTCTGTTTGTGTGTCTTGATAAGCGATAAAACCTTCTGAAGCTGGGTAAGTTTCTACACTGTCAATCGTTTTTCCGATGCTTTCGAATAGTTTTTTACGATAAGGATCAAAGTTGACCCCACCATACACAAACACCGAAAAGTCAGGAAATACATCTTTTATTTGCTTGCCCGTACGAGCCATTATTTTATCAAAGTACATCTGCACCCATGGTGGAATACCTGAAATCAACCCCATCGGTTGATTAATGGTTTCATCAATAATGGCATCTAATTTTGTTTCCCAATCTTCGATGCAGTTAGTATCATAACTAGGCAATTGATTTCCTTTCAAATAAGAAGGCACGTGATGATTGACAATTCCTGAAAGTCGCCCGTAATGAATACCACCTTTTGTTTCTAAAACAGGACTACCTGATAAAAAAATAAGTTTTTTGTCTAAAAACTGACTCTTCCCTGTTTCATACACATAACTCATCATTGCATCTCGCGCACTGTTCACATGAAAAGGAACGGATTCGTTACTGATAGGGATATACTTCATTCCCGAAGTAGTACCCGAAGTTTTTGCAAAATACAACGGCTTGCCCGGCCAGAGCACATCTTTTTGTCCGCCAATAATTAAATCCACATATTTTTTCAAGTCTTCATAATCTGCCAAAGCTACGGAAGCTTGAAAGTCTTTGATGGAAGTAGAGGCAACGATATCACGTTCTTTCCCGAAAACTGTTTTTGCAAGATTCGAAGTAAGGTTTTGAAACACTTTCTCTTGCGTTTCTACTGGACGAGAGGACCACTTGACCGTCTGCTTATGAATGTAAGCGGCAAATGGTTTACTTAAAGTTGAACGGATTCCCATATATCAAGTCAAAAATACAAAAAGTAACTTAGTTAAAGAGGTGTAAAGAGGAAGAAAAACAGGTTTCTCAATCTAGCGCGGAACTTAGTTCCGTGATACGATAATTTCATTTGTCACGGAACTAAGTTCCGCGCCATAATATTATGCACACATCGCATTAAAATAAAAAAAGCCCTTATTTACTTGGCGTAAATAAGGGCTTTCAATGACTGAAAACTATGATTAACTCGCTTTCGCACGCATTTTTACTTTTTTCAACACGTCTTGCATCGTATTGTTAAACTGCTGATCAGTATCCATCATGTCATTTACCGTGGTAATTGCATGAATTACTGTACTATGATCTCTACCACCGAAGTGTGCCCCGATTGACTTCAAAGACATATTAGTATATTCTTTAGCCAAATACATAGACACCTGACGAGCTACTACTACTTCACGCTTTCGCGTTTTTGCTTTCATCAATTCGATAGAAATATCGAAGTAGTTTTGAACAAACTTCTGGATATAGTCCATATTGACTTCAACATCAATGTTTTGAACAATGCTCTGAAGCGCTTGTTTTGCTAAGTCTAAATCAATTTCTTTTCTAGCAAGAGAAGACTGAGCAATCAATGAAACGATTACACCTTCTAGTTCTCTTACATTCGTATCTACACTGTATGCGATGTACTCGATCACCTCTTTAGGCATCACGATGCCATCATTATCTAATTTCTGGTGAATGATAGCCATTCGAGTTTCAAAATCTGGCTGCTGCAAATCGGCAGTTAATCCCCATTTGAAACGTGAAATCAAACGTTCTTGCAATCCTTTCAACTCTTTTGGAGGACAGTCACTCGTCATGATGATTTGCTTCCCACTTTGATGAAGGTGATTGAAGATGTGGAAGAATATTTCTTGTGTTTTTTCTTTTCCTGATAGAAACTGAATATCGTCTACAATTAATACATCTACCTGCAAATAGTAGTTAGCAAACTCTTGTATTTTATTGTTTTTAAATGCTTCAATAACTTGGTTAGCAAACTTCTCAGAAGAAACATACAGCACAAACTTGCCTGACTTATCTGATTCTAGTTTGTTTCCTATTGCCTGCACCAAGTGTGTTTTACCTAAACCAACACCACTGTATATAAATAGTGGGTTGAAAGAAGTAATACCAGGCTTGTTAGTAACAGCCAAACCAGCAGAACGAGCTAATCTGTTGCAATCACCTTCAATATAAGTATCAAATGTATAGTGTGAATTTAAATGTGAATCTGTTGCAAGACCATTTAATCCGCCTTGAATATCAAATGGGTTTGCTACTTGAGGTTTAAATTGTTCACTTTTTGGAGAAATCTTACTCGTAGGAATGTTAACTACATAAGGCTTATTTGTTTCCGAGCCCTTATCTACCACAATAGAATACTCCAATTTTGCAGATATCCCCAATTCGTTATGAATTGCTTTTCGTAATATGCTGACATAGTGCTCTTCTAACCACTCGTAAAAGAACTGACTGGGTACCTGTATTGTAAGCACATTATCCTCAAGTTTAACTGGAGAGATAGGTTTGAACCAAGTATCGAAACTTTGTTGACCAACATTCTCACGAATGTAGCTTAAAATGCCATTCCAAGCAGTTACACAATCTTTAATCATAAGTTCTAGCGGTTAAAAAAGTTTTCTTAGACAGAAACTTTCAACAATTATTTACAACTCTCGAAAACCAAAATTGTAGAAAAAAAAAATAACATAAAAACGCATTTGCTATTGACTTTTTAGTTCAAATATTTAGAACAGACAGAAGCCCTATAATTGGAAATATTTCTTCGAAAATTACAATTTTTTATTTGTTTTGACATACTACACGTTAGTTATGCACATCGGCAATTCTCTTTTTTTTATATTAAAATTAACTTGGAAATTACATTCCCATCATTCAACCAGTAATTCATAATCTTTGCTACTACTACTTATCACTATAATTAGTTAGATTTATCCTAATTACTCAATACAGAACTATGAAACATCTATTATTCTTTTTTTCTTTAATTATATGTTTAGGAGCCTCTGGCCAAGAATTACCAAAAAAATTATTAAAAGAATCACAAAAACTAGAGGGCTATTACATTAGCGGTGAATATAAAGACTACATAAGCAGCCTCGATAAATTCATTGATTTTTACCAATCTAAAACTGGAAATACTGCCAAGATTCATGAAGGGCATTATCGTGTGCTAAAGGGAAAAGGCCTATTAGGAATGGGGAATCCGCTGGCAACTGCACTAACAGAAATGAACAAAGGGATAGCACTCATTTCGAGTACAGATAAAGAAGCACAAGAATTAATTTCCAATAATCTCGAGATTGCAAACACGTTGATTGAATACAGGTATGTGAACGATGCACTGAAGTATTATAGTGATGCAGTGAAAGTACTTGAAATAACGGGTAAGTTGAAATACACACCAGAAGTGCAAAAAACCGAAAGTAAGTTACTTTTTGCGCAAGGCTTTTATGCTGAAGCTTACAGCATAGCTCGTTCACTTACGAGTTATTACAAAGAAAAAATCACTCCGTATTATGAGTATACAGATGCTAAGTCTGGAAAAGTAAAAAAGAAAAAATATAAAAAACCAGAGTTAATCCGTATCAAAAGAGGGTTAGGTAATCACCTAAATTTTATTGCACAAATACTCTTAGAAAAAGGAGAGTATAAAAAAGCTGATTCAGCACGAAGTGTAGCTGAAAAATGGATTGAGAATGAAATTGGAAAGAAAGACATTGCTTATGTAGATAACCTTTATCTAAAAAGCTTACAGTTGTATTACTTAGAGATTTATGATGAAGCGCTAACATCATTTCTAGACACGTACAGTTCTATGTCTAAAAGTAAGTATGACTACCGATACGAAATCACTAGCCCAGACCACTACAGAATTTTAAGTAAGGTGATGGAATGTAGTTGGATTGAGAACCAAGACAGCGAAGTAAGGGGAAAACGCAACTATTTTTATTCTGAAATAAAAAAATACTATGACAAGGGTAATGTAAATCGTGCTAGAATTTATTTTGTTGATATAAAAAAACAACTTATCAAAACCAACTTTCTTGAAGCTAAGGAATTATTAAAAGAACTGGTTTTAGAAGACTTAATTCCTAGAGACCACCCCTACTACCTCACCTACCTTGAACTCTCCTTAGAAACACATGCCAAGTTGGAAGAGTTAAAAATCGCTCTTGAGGCTCAAAATAAATCATTAGCATTATTAAAAAAGCTATACCCTGAAACTTCAAACACCTATCATTTAGCAAAAATAAACAAAGCAGAACTACTGGTTGAGTATAGCAACGACTTCTCTGAAGCAGAAGCAATTTTTAATTCAAGCTACAAGAACCATTACCTCGGAGAATTTAGCCAAACACATGTCGACTACCTCAGATATTCTAACCTTTACGCAAAGTTTCTCACACTGCAAGAAAAGTATACTGAGGCGATTGAGCAATTAGAATCAGGGTATGCCGTTGCCGAAAAATATTATGATTTCTCAAAAACTGATCGGTTAGCCGTTCAAGCCACCCTTCTTGCTGAAGCTCATTTTCATATTGGACAAATGCAGGAAGCCGAAAAATATAATCGCGTTTGTAAAAAAGTATACTACATCACAGCCAACAAAAAGAGAACAAGCAAAGCCGACTACCTCCTATTTTTAGGGAAATACAACTTAATGATAGGAAACCTAAAAGAAGCCGAAAACAACTTTAAAGAAGCACATGCATTGTTAAACGATGTAGAAAAAGACAAGAAAAGAAAGTACCGAAAAGATATTGATGTAAGTGAGTTTACGAGTCTTTATTTGGCAAAAGGTGAATATTCTAAACTTGAACAAGAGCTACTCAAATCCATTAAATATAAAGAAGAAATATTTGGCACAAACCACCGTGTGTTGCTCAACACCATTAACAATCTCACTGATTTATACATAAGGATAGGTGAGTTTACACAAGCAGGAAAAACATCACAAAGAGGATTAGCATTAGCAAAAGAAAGCTTTGGAGAAAATTCTCTTGCTTATATGGAAGCATTAATTCTTCAAGCAAAACTATACTCTTCGCTTGGCAATTATCCAGAAGCAATCAAACAATTTGAAAAAATACTAACCAAACAAGAGCGGTTTTACGGTTCAGACAACAACATATATGTTGCTGAAACCATGACAGAGCTCGCGCTTAGCCGATTATTAGATGGCGACAAAGGCGATGAAGTTTATAATTACTTAATTCACGCTGCAAAAGTAGCACAAGAGTTTAACCAAGGTGATGTGTCTGGAAAAGTACGTGAATCGCCTCGTTATGCTCAGGCATTAAAAAACCTTGCTTATTATCATATAGAAACTGACAATCTTGACAAAGCGCTAGAGTTAATCAATAAGGCTGAGTCTATTTTTCTTGCTTTAGATATCGATAAAAACAATGAAAGCGTTGCTACGATTGAAATTTTGAAAGGTGAAATCTATAAAAAACAGGGTAAATACGATTTAGCAATTAAACAATTTGAATCAGCTGGAGATAAATATAAAAACAAGTTTAGCAAAGATCACCCAGAGTATGTCTATGCACTTAGTAAACAAGGTCAAATTCACTATATCAAAAAAGACTACAATAAGGCAATTGACATTTTAGATCAAACAACTAGTTATTACCTTTCATTTATCGACAACTATTTCACTTGGTTAAGCGAAAGTGAGAAAAGTAAATTTTGGCGTAAAATAAGGAGTGATTTTGAATTTTATAACACTTTAGCTTTTAAGTTTAGAAATAATAAAGAAGAGCTAATTGAAAATGTTTACAACTTCACGTTAGAAACTAAAGCTTTACTTTTAAATTCATCCATACAACTGAGGCAAGCTATTGTTAACAGCAATGATCAAGACCTAATCGATAAGTTTACTCTTTGGATTTTTCTTCGAGAGCAACTTACCGCTAAACTTTCATACACAGACGAGCAACTAAAGGAACTAGGTGAAGCAACAAAAGACGAACTTGAGAAAGAGATTAACTCGTTAGAAAAAGAGCTAAGCGAAAAATCAGTAGCTTTCTCGGAAAGTAATAAAAGTAGAAAAAAGAAAAAAGAACAGATTACTTGGGAAACAGTTCGTGATCAATTAAACCCTAATGAATATGCCATAGAAATGATTCGGTATAGGTACTACGATAAAGCTTTTTCAGACTCGGTTATTTATGCAGCATTAATCATTTCACCAGAAACGAAAAAAGCACCAGAAGTGGTCATTATTCCTAACGGCACTGACTTAGAGCGGAAGTATGTTAAATATTATAGAAACACTACTAAACTTAGCTTAGACGACAACATCTCTTACGAACATTTTTGGAAACCTATAAGTGAAAAAATACCAAAAGGTGCGACTATTTATTTCTCTTCAGAAGGTGTATACAATGAAATAAATGTAGAATCGTTGCGTAACGCTGACGGAAATTACGTGCTGGATGAAAACAACATTGTGCTTGTCAGCAACACTAAAGATCTGTTAAAAGCACCTACGAGTAGTACCGCACAACTATCTGACAGAGCCACATTTGTAGGTAACCCAGCGTTTTATGACAAAAACGTAACCAGAACCGACCACAACAATGCCAGCATAGCTCAAACAGTAAAGCAACTACCAGGAGCAGAAAAAGAAGTGCAGCTTGTAAACGATTTCTTGAAGGAAAAAGGATGGAAAACCGAAGTATACCTGTACGAAAATGCGACAGAGGACACTATAAAAAAGATTGTAAGCCCTAGAATATTACATTTTGCAACGCATGGTTTTTTCATAGCTGACAACACACAAAGAGATGCTTCGGTGAACACAGGTTTAGACGAGCAGCGAGCTGTAATCAATCCTTTATTAAAATCAGGATTATTAATGACTCATGCTGGAGAAATAATGGAAAACAAAGATGTGTATGACTTCAATTTAGAAAGCGGTATTTTAACAGCATACGAAGCCATGAACCTTGACCTAAGTAACACAGAAATGGTTGTGCTGTCTGCTTGTGAAACTGGCCTAGGTGACGTGCAAATTGGAGAAGGGGTTTTTGGTTTGCAGCGAGCATTCATTGTTGCTGGTGCAAAATCAGTAATCATGAGTTTGTTTAAGGTATCGGATGAAGTAACCATGCAGCTGATGGATACCTTCTACCAAAAATGGATAGAACTAGGAGATAAAAGACAAGCTTTTATTGAAGCTAAAAAAGAAATCAGAAAGAAAAACCCAGAAAGAATATACTGGGGAGCATTTGTAATGGTGGGTAAATAGCAACGAATCATACTTTTAAAATGCTCTGTAAAGAAAACTCTTGACAAATAAATTGCTTTGGCTTACCCCTATAGAAAAACTCAATAATCTACGTTTTGAAGGATAGGTGTACTGATATGTACGCTTATCCAGTCAATATCTGCTTTTAACACAACTGATGTCACGCTGTCTGAGTGAATTTGATGTGCTATCGGCATAACTGTTTCTGAAGGTATATTTTTATTCAAAGGATGCACATAAGTTCTAGATTCATAGACTTTTTTATCTCCTGAATATTCTTCCACAATCAAATAATAATCTGTACCAAATCTATCATTACCAAAAAATAATGTAGAAGACTTTTTGAAAGGCAATGATACCAACTCTAATCTTGGTGATATATAAATGTTAAAACTACCACAAGGCTCAACTACCTTTACATTAGCAACATTATTTAGATTAATCTTACTAAAGGTATAGTTCGCAAAGTTATCTCTCTTAAACACTGTGATTGGTGGGTAAGCATATTTTACAAAGCTATAATACTGTAAATCAATACCATACTTGCCTTGGTGATTTAAAGTAGCAATAGTCTGGTCACCAAGGTGAGTTTCATACCAGTGAGGTTTAAATTTACTTAATAAATTACCTTCATCTAGTTTTTCCTCTGTTGCCAACTCACTATTTAAGCCTGTCATATCCAAAACATATGCTTTTGTTCTGCAAATTGGTAAACCATGATATGAAGCAATTGTATCTGTTTCGTGTGCTTTAGTAGCTAAGTCATACCCTATCTGCATTCGTTGAAATTCTGTGGTTTTTATTGATTGTAGCCAATATTTATTATCACTGACAACAAATGAAAACATTGAGCCTCCGAAAATCACAAAAGCAAGTAGGCAAGCAATGTAACTTCGATGTTTAAAAACCGAATTAGAAATAAAAAAAGTACTAACGCTTATCTGCAATAGCAAAAGAAATATAGGGAGAGGATAGTACCACATCATCCTTTCGTAGGGGTTATAAATGTAGTACAAAATCATTGTACCGATAAATGCAAAACCAAACACTAAAGAAATAGCCCTATCTTTTTTTTCAACTAAATGAACAGTAACTATACTTACGCTGAACAAAACGAGAAAACCCACGAGCAGAAAAGTATAACTTCCATGATCAATCAAAGGTTCTAAAAATGGGAACCAAAAACTACTACCATTTTGATGATAGGCTAATTTAGTAGCTCCTGAATGAGGCATTGGTGACCCAAACAAAAGAAAAGTAACAACTAGATAAACTGACATTACAGCTACGGCATATATAAATTCGTTTTGTAAAAAATTGATAAACCGGTCTAAGGGTTTATCATCGGTTAGTACTTGAGTTAAATAAGCAATACCTAATGCTACCACAGTTGGTACTGCATCTAACTTTGATGCTACACTAAGCCCCATAAATAACCACATCCAACTTCCTTTTTTAGCTAAAAAAAAGTAAATCGTTGACAAGACTATTGCTGTATGAAAAGGTGTTTCTAATCCTTTATTTGAAGCATTTAAAAAATAGGAATTTCCAAACATACACAGTACCCAAAATATCAACGCAAGGTCTATTCGTTTAAAAATTTTTAATTGAATCTTGAACATCAAAAAAGAGGTAAAAAATATACCCACAACACATAGCGTATCTATTGCATCTTCAGGTCGTAAAAATTTCAGGTAACATAACGTACCCCCAACTAACCCATACAAAAATCCAGACAAGCCAAATACAGGGTCATCTGAAACATTAAATTTAAACCAATGTCCTTCCCAAAAATTTTGAAAGTAACGGATCACAAAGCCAGTGTCATCATAGTAGATTTTAGGAAATATTAAATAGATAAACATCACATAGATTAGTGATATACTTATTGCCAAAAAAGTAGTGTTGTATTGGTTTTTTTTAAAAATGAAATACGATGCTATTGCAAGCAATAAAGGAAATAGAATTGAATTGAATTTAACTATATCTTTTAAAAAAAAACCTGCAATTAGCGTAACAGCAACTAATGCTGTTGTTTCAATTTTTATTTGTTTGGTCATCTTAGCTGGTATCTATTCAAATGTAAAACAAACTCACAAAAAAAGCATGTATCACATTTATGAATTTGTATTAGTAAACTTCCGTCAATTTATTAGCAGAATAAACAATTCTACGGGCATCTGCTTCTCTTAGCTTCATTTTCACATCAGTGATTAAACCCATTTTAGCTTCTTTATCAATTTTAAGCACCACCTTTATTTGGCTAGCTTTTGGACCTAACTTAGTTTTTTCTTGTTGTATAAACTGAAGAATTTCATTAGGTGAAACAAAAGCATCATTTACCTGAATTCTAGGTTCAGTGCCGTAAACCTCTGTTTTCTTAGGTTTTCCAATGTAAATAAAACTAACCGTATTTTTTTGTTCTAACTTTTGAAGTTGCGTTACCTGAGGGCGAGTGTTTTCTACCAACAGGTTTTCTTTCCGCATTTTAGTTGTAACCATAAAGAAAAACAACAATATAAAAATAATATCAGGCAACGCTGATGTTGGTATTTCTTGAGAGGTTTTTGTTTTTCGTTTAAATCCCATACTTAATAGGTTCCCACGTTTGTTGGTTCTGCTTCTGAAAGTTGCATTGGAAAAGCATCTTGAGCTTTGCTCAACAATTGGTTATCATTTCGATCTTCAGAATTTAGTTTTAAATAATCTTCAACAGTAATACCTAAATATTCTGCTCTTACAGTATGGTAAGCTGCCTTTAATTCATCTAACACACGGATATACATTTCGTAAGAGGTACCTCTATCTGTTTTAAATGAAATGATTGCATCTTGAGGGCTATCTGATAGGTTAGGATTTCGACCATTGTTTTTTAAAAACTCAATAGCATCTCCTTTAATTCCTTCTAATTCCATTGGCTCACCTTCAACTAATAGGTTGTCTTGTGAGTTAACCAACACTTTAAACACGTTTCGGTCGATGATATCAACCTCAACGTTTTCATCCACTTTTTGAGGCAAGGTAATAGGCAAACCTCGCTCATTCACGATGGTGGTCGTCACCAAAAAAAAGATCAACAATAGAAAGGCAATATCAGCCATCGAGCTGCTATTAACTTCTACTATGGCTCTATCTTTCTTTTTTATCACTTCTTAAAAAGGTTGTAAACTTCAGTTACTATTACAGACACAATTGCTAAACCGATCATTACCATCATCATGGTAATCATTGCTCCTGAGAATTGAACCTGACCAGAGGAAACACCTTGAGCAATATATTGAGGCAACAACTCGCCAGAACTAATACCGTAAATCACTCCGAAAATTACCGCTATTACACCAACACTAATACCACTTCGAATAAGGCTTTTTGGGTTATCCAAGGCAAAGAAGAGAGGCAAACCTATTGCAGTAAGCGCTGCAATTGCCATTAATACATAACCCCCTTTTAGTGCGAAATCTACACTAGATGCAAGTAATGCTGTCGCTAAAATAGCAACACCTACTACTGTAGCGATAACTAAACCTGATTTGTTAAATTTCTTATACATTATTTGTTTTTGATAATGTCGTGAGCAATCAACGTATCCACAAACGAAATTGATGCTTCTTCCATCTCGTTCACAATTGCATCAATTTTGTGAATACAGTAGTTATATAATACCTGCAGAATAACGGCTACAATTAACCCAGCAACAGTTGTTAACAACGCTACTTTAATTCCATCAGCTACAATACTTGCTGAGATATCATCTGCAATAGCAATTTTATCAAACGCGCCAATCATACCGATTACCGTTCCCATGAAACCAAACATCGGTGCTAAAGCAATAAACAATGAAACCCAAGAAAGACCTTTTTCCAGTTTACCCATCTCAACAGAACCATACTGCATAATCGATTTTTCAACGGCTTCGGGGCCTTCTTTTGCTCGCAATAAACCTTGTGCAAAAATTGAGGCTACAGGCCCAGGAACTGTTACACACAGTTCACGTGCTTTTTCAACTCCACCATTTAATAAAGCTCCTTTCACATCAGTCAATAATTTTTCAGTGTTTGTAGATGCTAGGTTTAAAGCGATGATACGCTCAATGGCTACCGCTAACCCCAGAATAAGGCAAGTGAGTACGATAGACATAAACTCTACCCCTCCTTCAATAAAACGGTCTTTAATGATTTGATGATAGCTAGTAGTTTCCTTGGGAGCAACGGCTACATCTTCAACAATTTCAGCAGAAACTTTTTTCTCAATCGCTTTATTTTCTATGCTATCCGATGAGGCCTTAGCAGAATCTACTTTTTTTGTTTCAATTTTATCTTGAGCCGATACCATTGAAGGTGAGCCTAATGATACTGCTAGTAGCGCAAGTGCAAACAACGTTTTTTTCATGTCTTATTTTCGGTTTAAAACCTGTTATTCAAGTAGCTATATTAAGGAAAAGAATCTAAATGCAAACTCTTTTTGTGCAGAGAGGAAGGGATTCGAACCCCCGATACATTGCTGTATACACGCTTTCCAGGCGTGCGCCTTAAACCACTCGGCCACCTCTCTAATTACAGTTTTTAAAGGTATAATTTTTAGTTTAAACTTCAATGTTTAATAATCAAAGGTTATTTCGGAACTCCAATATCTACAGATAAATTATAATCAAAACTTCAAATGAGAATTTATATTATCTGATAATACTGTAGTTTACCAGTATTCATATTACATCATTCTCCGATTCTTCAGGGTGACGCATTGTTTTTAGATTAGTGGTAAACTAGCGTACAATCAGATAATATTATTTAACTGTCACTCTTTTTACAAGACCATCAACTTGAAGAAAATAAACTCCTTAATTATATGAACCAACATCTAGTGTGTTTGAATTCCCGAAGCTATTTTCCTTCCTGTTTCATCTAAAAGAATCCAGTTTTTACTGTCTAACCCTGTATAGTTATAATGCCCTGACTTGCGGATTTGGAAATACTTCCAAAGAATTTGCTGAAACATTTTTTGAAAGTGGATGTCACAATATTTTTGCCCATATATTTTAAGTACTGGTGGGTTGTCTGTCATTTTCTCTTGAGTTAAAGCGATAGGCTGTTTTGTTTTCATTTTCATTCCCCAATAAAATCCACCCATGATTTACTATCAGAACCATCTACCCAAGCATTGACATCATCACTCAAACCGATGAAGAAATAATTTGCTTTTTATTATCTTCAATAGTTGCACTCCAAGTTGATGGCTAAAAAATCGCCACCTGGCGTTACTCCATTTTGACACATCAAAAAAAGCTATTCCCACGTTGCACTTTGGAAGTCGTCACTCCTCCACTTCCTTCATTACCACTTGCATTTGTTGTTCCTTCACCCCATTCACTTGTTAACACATGTCCCGTAATAGACTTGAGCTGTAGTCTGTAGCGTTTTTTGACGTTGTTATAATTAATACCACACTATCTATTATTGCGTGAGTGGATCTACATTCACTCAAATCAAACTTAAGAAAGCTCTTCGTGCATTTCCAGCAGCAGTGTTTCCTACGAAAAAAAAGTCTCCAGCACCATTACTATTAGGCTAGCCTCTCTTCATAAATTGTGTTATCCATTTGAGGTTTTAATATTAAGAATCTTTTTGAGCAAAAACTATAAAGTAACAATGAACAATAGCAATTAATAGGGTTATTCATAATCTGCATTATTTATAATTTTATTTAACCAAATATAAGTCTATAACTTTAATAAGAACAGTTTATATATATTTTTTCTTAATAACTTTTCTTTCATACTGCAGCCCACCAAATTAACAACGGGTGGATAACACAATCGCAATCCAAGCAACCCAAGGGTCCGACACAAAGCACATCCTCAATACAACCACCAAGCTGAATAAAATAAATATGTGAGGGTATAAAGCAATCAAGCATTGACAATTATTCCAACTGCGCCCAATTTCGTTGTTTTAGAACAGCAGCCCCACTCCTAAAACCATTTCAAAAACACCACTACCATAGTTAATAAGATTCGTGAAAAGGTAAATAAGAAGGAATTAAAGGGTAATAAAAACTCTGGGTTGTATAAAATGATTTAAACCTAGCAATAATGTAGAAAGCTGACTGTGAATATAGCGACTTAACCTATTGACTAAAGCCATTTAATTTTTTGTTTTTTATTTGCTTCAATTAAAATCAAGGTAAATGGTATCCACCAGATAAAATCGTTAGTAAACATCGTGTAAATAAATTCAAAAGGAATTTTACCTGAGAGATAATTCATAAAGAAACCAACGGGTCCAAAAATTTCCCCAATAATCCTACTGCAACAATTGGCCAATGTGTTAAAGGGTCTGAAGCTGCCCACCAATAGCCTAACCCATACACACCGATAACCATACCCATACCTTGCCAAATCACCTCATGATTGACAGGCTGCATGCCTACTAATTCAAAAAAATGAGTTGGAAACAAGACTACCCAAGCTCCCCAGAGTATATTATAAATTCCTGCGGCTTTTAGTGTGTTTTTCATCCACAAAGTTGATATCATTTTTTTATCGTTTAGTACTTGTTTAACCTACTGCTACAATTGTTGTTTGACGAAAACCCAAAGATTTACAATAAAAACCATCGTCCATAAAATAGTTCTATACCAATTTACACGTATTAAACTTCGTGCTGACTGCAAAACATCCTTTCCTTTGGTTATTTTTCCATGAAGTGGTACAGCATAAAAGAAAGTATTTATCCAAGCTCCAATAACCATTGAGAAAACAATTAAACCAATCCAATCAAAAGAAAACATAAGTCTGTAAACACAAAAAAAAGCTTGTAGTGCCATTAGCGGCAGTACTAATAGCGTGATGTTTGAAGTATAAATTTTATGCCACTGCTTGAGGTCTGCTTCTTGGTAATATTCAAAACTAGGATAAACTATTAACTGAGTCATCCATATCAAAATCACCAACCCGAAATCCACTATAAGTGTTGCCATACCAACACAAAACGTTTATCACCCCAGTTTGTTTAAAAACATTAACTCATTTCCCCCCTCAAAGAAACAGCTAGATTTTTTGAAACTTCGCTTCCTTCGAAGTTCCCTAATACAAACATCAACTTGGCCAAGGCTGATTCAGCAGTCATATCTTTACCTGAAATCACACCAATTTTATCCAGCTTATTACCCGTCTGATATAGTTTCTGTACAACCTGACCACCATCACATTGAGAAACATTAATGATGACCCCCCCTCTTCTTATGAATTTGTCCAATTCAGCAATAAGGCTATCATTAGTAGAAGCATTTCCTGCTCCAAAGGTTTCAATTACTAAACCTTTAAGATTAGGTCTCGAAAGCGTAGCCTCAATATCCGCACCATTAATTCCAGGATAAAACTTTCAACAACGACACCTCTCTACATAGTTTCGAATAACCTCGAAATGCACCTGTAGACTTGGTTAAAGCCAACTCGTTAAACTCCAAAAACACACCAGCATGGGCTAGTTCAGGATAATTTTCAGATTGAAACGCATCCAAGTGATTGCTTTGAACTTTCCGAGACCGTGTTCCTCGAATCAATATTTCATCAAAAAAAATAGTCACTTCTTGCACTATCGGCTCACCGTTTTTCCGTTGTGCAGCAATGTCAATTGAGCTAATTAAGTTTTTTCGTGCATCATTTCTTATTGCACCTATTGGCAACTGTGCTCCAGTAAAAATGATTGGTTTTTTTACATTTTCTAACAAAAAACTCACGCCAGAAGCTGCATAAGCCATGGTATCGGTACCTTGAAGCACAATAAACCCATCAAACAAATGATAATTTTCTGCAATGCAATCGGCTATGGCTATCCAATGATCGGGAGTCATGTCAGCAGAATCAATTAACTCATTGAAAGAAAAAATAGTAAAATTGTGTTTAAACTGCTTGAGCTCTGGCACCAAGTCGACAAACTGCTCAAAGTTAAAAGGCACTAGCTGTCCTTCTTCATTTACACGCATGCCAATTGTTCCACCAGTATAGATAATCAGAAATTGCTGTTCTGGATTTTTGTGAAAGTCTAGCTTTAATTTTGAGTAGGTAACCATGGTTTTTCTTTCTGATCGGTGAAGTTACTTTACTTGAAATACTTTCTCAGCATTTTCTGAAGTGATTTCCGCCACTTTTCCTACTGAGACTTGATGCAAGTCCCCTATTTTTTCAGCAATCAAGTTCAAATACGAAGTTTCATTTCGCTTTCCGCGATGTGGTGTTGGCGGCAAGTATGGACAATCAGTCTCTAAAACAATTTTATCCAAGCGGAATGTGCGGAACAACTTTATCTAAGCCTCCATTTTTGTAAGTAACGACTCCCCCAATTCCAATATAAAACCCCAAATTAATGATTCGGCTAGCTTCGTCTGTTGTTCCAGAAAAACAATGGAAAATGCCTCTCAACTTTTTATTTGAAAAGGATTCTATAATGTCTAAAACTCTCAAGAGTTGATTCTCTGGAATGAATAATAATAGGAATGTCTTTCTCTATTGCCCAGTTGCACTGAATTCTAAACGCATCTTCTTGTTCGTTTTGATAGGTTTTATCCCAATATAAATCCATACCGATTTCACCAACAGCTACAAAATCACGTTTTGAAAACCACTCCTCCGCTATCGCTAATTCTTTTTTATAATCCGCATTGATAGAACATGGGTGGACGCCCATCATTGGAATACAATAATTTGGGTAATCCTCTTCCATCTTCAACATTCGATCAATCGATTCACTATCCACATTAGGCATATAGATACGTTCAACACCTGCTCCCTTAGCTCTTTTAATACATTCAACTACATCTTCTTCAAATTTTTCTGAGTAAATATGTGCGTGAGTTTCGATTAATTTCATGTTTGTTGGAGTATTGAGATTTGAGTAGCGAGTACTGAGATGTTAGTATTGTGTCAATCCCTAAATACACTTGACCGTTTTGGGTTTAAAACTAATTACTTCTATCGGACAATTTAGAGCCTGAGGATCTTGTCTTGGGTTAAAATCAAACAGGCTCGATGCCTGTTTGATTTTATGATTTCCTTCGGCATAAATTATCACCTTCGGTCTTTCTTGGGTGGTTAAATCTACTAAAGTGCTTTTAAATTCTAGTGGAGAAAACCTGTTTTTAAAAGCCCTATGTTTTCTGCTTTGGTTATAATGAGCTACTACTTTGTTTACTTTTCTTGTTAAGTCACGAGCATCTTTTATTGCCCAGCGTTCTAAATACTCGTTTTTAATAGTTCCATTTACGCGTTCTGCATACGCATTGTCTTGGGCAATTAGCCCCATACTCACCTGAATTTTGTTTTCTTTTAGCAACTTTAAATATTCCTTACTGGTATATTGACTCCCTCTGTCTGAATGATGAATGCATTCCCATTCTGGAAACTCCATTTTTGTTAACGCCTTTTTTAAAGCTTTAACATTCGCTTCTGCTCGAAGGTGATTACTGGTACAATGACTTACTACTTCTCGTGTATATACATCAATGATGAACACTAAATAGAAATGACTTCCATTCAACTCAAAATAAGTAATGTCACTTTGAAGAACTTGGTGAGGTCTTGTTACCTGCATCCCTTCTATCAAATTAGGATAGTTTAGGTGCGATGGAATGGTGGTACGATGGTAGTTCCTCTTTTTTTGTAAGCCATAACCTAAAGAAAAAAAGATCTCGCAAAACTTATCCCTGCCTACTAATTTCGGCTTTAAGGTATCATACATCTTTTCCACCCCACAACCTGGGTGATCGGTTCTAATGCAATCGACTTGGGTAATTAATTCTGACAACTCTAAATCAAAGGCTTTTTGACGTTTTTGATAATCAAAAACAGCTTGTTTACTTAATCCAAGCATTCGATAAAGGCTATTTAAACTAAAATCCCGCATGGTCTTATTTAAGTAGTAAGGTATTTAGATACTCTATAATAGACTGATAGAGACAAAAAATAATTCATAATTCATAATTCATAATTCATAATTCATAATTCATAATTCATAATTCTAATACTTCCTCCCTTTCCATTTCACTTTTATGGGTGTAAAATAAAACACCAACATCAGCATTGAAAGAAAAGCACTATAGATTTCAAATAATGCCACCGACAACATAGGTGTTGGCAAATGTAGTTTCCGATAAGCTTTAATAATAAACGCTGTCTGAATAATTATTTTGAGCAAAACAATATTGATCGTCCAATTAAAATCAACAAAAAACAACAAAAGCATAACGGGGTAAAACAAAGCTTGCAAAAATAGCAAAACCAAAAAATGAAAAGGCAATTGCATAGCACCCACCATCCATCGTTTGCGTTGGTAGAGCAATGATTTCAAGTTTTTAAGTGGTAACGAAAAAGCTAACACACTCTTGTGAAACAAGTTTTTATACCCCCATCCTTTGTCTATTATTTTCTTAAAAAGTTGAAAATCTTCTGTGATTGAAAACGGTAGCTTCTCATAACCTCCTGTCTGCCAATAAGCTTCTTTTTTCACAGCCATGTTGTTACCCATGCTTGTGACTGGAAAGCCTAAATCACTCACAACTTTTACCAATGAAAGTGCATAAAGCCAATCAATTTGTTGAAAAACATGAAACCAGTTCTTGGTTTGTAAAGAGGTCACACCTGTCACCACTCCGGTTTCATCATCAAAACCTTCAAACATATTTTCTACCCAACCAGTTGGAACTTCGGTGTCAGCATCGG
>CAWFGW010000019.1:0-34367 GCA_963815495.1 uncultured Cytophagales bacterium | reverse complement strand
CTGTATTATCAGGTTTTAAATCAAGATTTGTGTTACTTTAGAGAGCATAAATATATAAAGGAATAAACCACATATGTGGTTTACACAATTGTTGTGTGTAACCGAAAAAAAATGAAAAAAGTACTTTTTATATTCATCATCTTATTAACATTTAACCTCTTTGCTAATGACGGTTCATACTACACTTCTGGAAATCATTTAATACCTATTAATGAAACTGACATTTCAGTAAAAAAGGAAATATTACAAATAATACGGATTAATGAAAACGAAGTAAAAATCATTGTTGATTATGACTTCATAAATCCAACAGACCAAAAAGAAATAATAGTTGGGTTTGAAGCTCCTTCCCCTAGTGGTGATGTCAATGGATATCCAAAAGATGGAAAACACCCATACATTAAAGATTTCACCGTGCTCATGAATGGTAGTTACCTAACATACAAAACAGCACTTGTAATGGATAGTAATTATGTGAAAAATGAAATAATTAAATCAAAATCAATAGATGATATTGTAGATGAAAATTTTGACGAAAATTATCCCAACTTTTATTACGTCAATTATTTCAACGCTACTTTTAAAAAAGGACTTAATAAGATTAAACACGAATATATATTCAAACTTGCAGGCTCAGTAGAAACCCATTATAGCATTGATTATATACTCACGGCTGCTAATCGTTGGGCAAATAAACAAATTGATGATTTCACCTTAATAATCGACCTTGGCGATTATTGTGATTATAATATCAACCGAAGTTTTTTTACTGGATTTGGCGGATGGAGTCAAGCTAATAAGCTAATGGATGGAACTGGTTTCCCATATAAAGAGATTAATACAAAGCCAATGCGAGTTTTCACAAATGAAAAACCAATCATATTCAAAAAGTTAAACTTCAAACCAAATGGAGAATTACACATTTATTCTAAATTGGACTATTCGACTTATGACATAAAAGTATTCAACTATCAAAATCAATTGCTTGACTATGATCTAAACAACTTCCGATTTATGACTTCTACAGCGGATGAAGAATCATTTAAAATCCTTAGAAACTACCCTTTTGCAAGAAGAGGCTATATATTTAAAACTGAATTGATTCAAAAATATTACGAGTCTCTAGACTGGTATGTACCAAATAAAGATTACACTGCCAATGTAAACGAGTTAACTGACAAAGAGATAAGATGGCTCGATGAATTGAAATAGAAAAGTATATACACAACCCCAGCTAGCGCGAGTTTGCAACTCGTGTCCACCCATTTTTTTCTTTAGAAAACCTCAACAGAATCATGGTCACCCATTTCGCAAAAGATAAATGCGCGTAAGCCGATTTGGATTCTCCAACACAGGTTGTATATTAGGCCTAAAACAACTACTAATTTGACAGCATTACTATTTTTCTTCGTCCTTTCCATTTCTTTTTCGTTCCTCTGCTCAATTCTTGAAGCTGTACTTCTCAGTGTAACTCCGCGATACATTAAAGAGCAACAAAAACAGGGAAATGTAACTGGTGAATTGTTAGCGAAATATAAAGAAGACATCGATCGACCATTATCCGCTATTCTCACTCTCAATACCATTGCACACACTGTTGGGGCAATTGGTGTCGGTGCCATGGCTGGCGATGTTTTCGGTTCAAACTACTTTAGCATTTTTGGATTCGAGATGAGTTATGAATCAGTGATTGCAGTAGTCATGACCTTAGCCATACTTATTCTTTCAGAGATAATTCCAAAAACCATTGGAGCAAATAACTGGAAATCGCTTTCTCCTTTCACAGTCAGAACGCTGCGGGTATTGATATGGATATTGGCTCCTTTAGTCTGGCTGTCGCAATTGATTACCCGATCATTAAAAAAAGAGAAGGAAAAGTCAGTGCTATCACGGTCCGATATCATGCAAATAACACAAGAAGGTGAATTGAGCGGAATTTTGGCAAAATCAGAATCTACCATTATTAAAAACCTGCTTGCACTAAAAGAACTGACGGTTCGAGATATCATGACACCCAGACGTGTGGCGTTCATGGCACAAAAAGACCTTACTGTGAAAGAATTTATCGCACTAGATGACTCCAAGGTTCACTCACGAGTACCCATCTACAATTTAGATAAAGACGATGTGGTTGGAGTTGTGCTTAAAGATGATGTTTTTCTTACTTTATCAGAAGATAAGGACAATACTCAACTCGTTGAAATCATGCGCGAGGTCGATTCAATTCCTGACACCACGAGTCTCAATAGTTTTTTTAGTCTACTGAAGAAAAAACGCGCATTTATTTATGGTTAAAGATGAGTTTGGGAATGTCATCGGCCTAGTCACCATGGAAGATCTTTTTGAGGAGATGCTGGGTCATGAGATCGTTGATGAGTCCGATACAATTGCTGATCTGCAAGACCTTGCTCGTAAAATGGCGAGCGATGGAAATGGATAGATGCACTAGCTGATTACAAAAGCAGTATCATTATTTTTTTTGCTCACAAACAATAAAATCTATTTTAGTACTTCAAACTAAGATTTTACTTTAACTTAGGTGGACAATATAAATTGGACCCGGGGGGCTGTATTTCCTATTGTTAGCGATAATTAAAAAGCATGAAAATAAGATATTTATTCGTTCTAATAAGCATTTTTATTTGGGGATGTAGTGAAGAACCTCAACAATTTCAAAAAGGATTTACAGTAAATAACTCAAGTCCTGAAGAAGGACAAGCTAAGATAAAAGGAATTCAATCAGACACCTTAAATTTTGAAAGTAGACCTAACGGCATTCTTCTAACTTCAGATCCAGAACACAGGCTAGTCCCTATCTACAAGTTGAACTCAAGAGAGAATGATGACGATACAACTTACTTCACAGGTAGCAATGCTTTTTATTCCGGTTACTCAGAATATGAAAGAATAGAGGGCAATAACTGGAACAACAATTTTATGCCAGGTTTTGAAGCTATGTATGGATATAATTTTATCAATATTTACTATCACAATACTGTCTCTAAAAAAACAACCCAGTTCTTCAAAACCCCAGTACTTATCAAAACACTCTATTACCCAACTGACTCTAAAGATACGTTGAATGGCAACCCTGTTCATCGAGATTATTATATGGTTTCTGCCTATAATGAAGATTCTAATAAAGATGGCTATATTAACACAGACGATTTAAGAAGGTTCTTTTTATTCAATATAGATGGAACACTAAATAGGCAATTGATTCCAAATATGTATTCCGTGAGCAGCTCTCAATTTGATCCATCTAACGATTACATGTATGTATATGCAACGTTGGACGAAAATGGGAATGGACATCAAGACGATAAAGAGGCAGTCCACGTGTTTTGGATTGACTTAAAAGTGCCAAATAAAGGAGTTCGTTTGTATTAACTTTTTATATCATATCCTAACAAATGAACAACGGTATCGCCAAAACAGATTTAATATAACGAGGATAAGCATTGCGCAAAAAGCTCAAGTTGCTCTAACAGTTTTTTATGCGTTAACTTATAAAGATTTTGATAAGCCTATCACGCTTTTGTGAATCGATTTCTTGTAAATTAAATAGCAAAAATTAACCTAGTCTATAACCGTTAGAAATCAAAAAATAGATAAGCAGTATACGTACTATCTAAGTTTCTAATGAACCTGTAGTTTATAGGCTAGGCCAACATTAAAATTATTGCTTAAAGAATTGATGAACACTCTTATCGATTGTAATAAAGTATGTACCCGTCTTCAAATTAGAAACTGTAACTAAATTATTTCCAGACTGAAGAACACCAGCAGTTATTCTTTGACCAAGAGCATTTAGTATTTCATAAGAAGTATCAGTGAGACTTTCTATTGTGATTTGATCATCAGCCAGGGTTGGGTAAACCAATACGGCATCAAAATTCAATATTGCTTCATCACCTTTTCGAGTTGTTGCGCTTTGTGCTTCATCTATTAAAAGGACATATTCTGAAGCTCTTTTATCATCACAAATTGTTTTTACATTATACGAATAAGAATGTCCTGCTTCGTATTCAAATGAAACATAATCTCTAAAATTATATTTTTCAACTTCATTAAGGAAAGGATTCAGACCTGAATATACTAGTGTATCCACAGTGTTCGGAATAGCTGTTTCATCTGTGATGACGAATTCAAATTGTTGCGCACCCATAGTCGCTGTTTTGTCCCACTTGATAATTTTGGAGTTTGTGGTCGTCTCTACTATTAGATTACTAGGCGCTTCACATGGAGTTAAGTTTACAGCTCTTTTCAACCATTCAGAATAATTCCCGTCTACACATTTAGTACGTATTCGATATTCTAAATTAACTTCACCAGCGTTATTGGACTTGGAGTCGTTGACAACTTTTACTATCACATAATTTGTCCCCGCAAAAACATCAGTAACGCCCTGTAAGTTTTCAGGAATGGGAGTTAGATTTCCACCTCCCCAAGTCACCAATGTTCCATCGTGAAGTAACGCATAGTTTTGATTAGATGAGCTTGCTATTTTAACTACCCCCATTAACCCATCAGGAACTGGCGCTTCAATTTTCCCCCATTGAACTACAGAACCATCTGATAATAGTGCTAAACTAACCTCACCTCCAGTGGAGATATCAACAACCCCGTGAAGATTTTCTGGCATTAAAACAGCATTTTCATCATAGGAAAGCGGATAAATTGTATCGGTTTTATAGTTAGCTCCCCAACTTACCACTGTGCTATCCTGTAGAAGTGCTAATGAATGAAAATTACCAGTTACTACTTTTTTTACATTTTTTAAATCACTCGGCTTATCTTCCACAGCATTAACCCAATTAAGTCCCCAAGTAATAACAGTACCATCACTTTTTAAAGCATTATTGTGAGCAAATCCAGCAGATATAGCTACAATATCGGTGAGACTATCGGGATAACTTCCTTGAAAACCCTCGTTGTAATCAGGTCCAACATAATTATATTTATCCTCATAAAACAAATCATTACCCCAACCGACAACCGTTCCGTTTTCTAACAGTGCCAACCCGTGTTCTATTTTTCCAGCTGAAACTTGTACTACGTTACCTAAGTCCGCTGGAGGGAAAAAGCTACTATTTCCCCAACTTATAAGTGTTCCATTATCTAGAAGAGCCATAGCAAACTCTCCTCCTGCAGAAAGTTGTTTTACATTAGAAAGGCCTATTGGTGGAGATGCTTTTCCATATTCGTTATAACCCCATCCTATATACGTTGTATCCGCAGGTACATCAACAATTAAATATTCATCTTCTGTGATATATCCATAGTCATATAATTCAACATCGTAATAAATATGTGGTGTGCTTTTCCAAACGTCCGATTGTTTATGACGAAATTGCACTTCAAATGCATCTGTAGTGGTAGGACCTAAGTTACTAGGAACATGTTGCACGATTGCATGGTTAGCACCAACATCAACGATTGAAGCGGTCGGTTTCGGGCAACCTGGGAAATAAAAAGATTGAAGTTCCCCATAAAAGAAACCTTGATCTGTTTCAACAAATGGCACAATGTAATTTAGTTTATAATTACTCACTGTATACAACGTTGAATTAATTGATGTCGAGCTATCACTAGCTACTTGATAGATATGTTTATCTAAACCCAAACTTGGAGGTATTCCTCTACGGTAAAAAACACCCGAACTAATCACTGTATAATCTGATTGATACTGCGCTGTAACAATTGCTTTCTCATGAAAATCAAATGCTATATGTACATCTGAAATTACAACTGGAGCAGTGTAATTAAGACGTTGCGTGGCTGACCAGCTTGAACTACGCCCTGAGGCACATTTCTTTTGCACCATATATTTATAAGGAACCTCAGGCTGAAAATCAGTTATTATAGAAGTGGTGTTAATATCATTTAAAATAGTCCAATCGTAAGTCCCATCGGTAGCATAACGCAAAGAATAAGAATCATTGGGGTCACCTTCTTCCCAGGATAGAGATAGCTTAACATTATTCAAACCAGATACAGAATAATTAATTTCTTGAGGTGGTTCACAAATAGGAGCTGTACCATAAGTTGTAAACCTGATAAGGTCCGTCCATTTTGAAGTACCTCCAGCACATAGAGCTCTAATTTTTACACGATACTGCGTCTCAGGATCCAATCCTGATAAAGATATTTCTGGTTTATCTACTACAAGAGAAATAAAACTTGAGAAACTATCTCTGTACTTTACCTCAAAAGCATTTATGTCACTGTCCCATATTAAATCCGCTGAATTACTTGTGGTTGAGGTAACAGAAACATCAGTGGGAATGACACATTGTGCTTTAATGGTATACTGTGGATAGAATACTGCTATGCAGAGTATTACCACAAAAAATAAGTTTAAGATTTTCATAGCTCAGTCGGTTAGGTTATGCCGTAAATCTATAGAATTAACTCTTGTGATAAAATCAAAATGCCACTTAATTGAAAATAAATAAAACTGGTTCAGATTTACTATTTAACGATTTATTAAAAGCACATAGACCCAATTATTAAAACATACAATTAAATACTTCTATAAAGGGCATAATCCTACAATAAACCGTAAAGAAGTTGCTAATAAACTTAAAGATGAACCGACATTTAATTCTGAAATAATCTTAAAAAAATAGAAAACAGCTGGCATATGTTTTGATTATAATTTTAGCGTTCTTTTCGGTACCAAAACTTTGAAACCTATTATTTTTAATCAACCAATAAATAGGTAGCTTTCGCGTACTCTCAAAGGTTCAACCCCCTTCTAATAACCATCAATAACATTGCTTTTTATCCATTAAAAACCTGTGTTTTTTATCCCCTTTTTTAGGTTAAAAATGTGTTTTCTATCCCTATCATAATTGTAATGATTTTAAGTTTAATTAAAATGCACGCTGGCAATTGATTTTAATTAAGTACGAGATCATTGCTACACGTTATTGATAGTTATAATTATGAGTAAATTAAGAATAGTTGTATTAGGGTATCTTATCTTTTTTTCGTTCGAAAATTTTGGTCAATGTAACATTAATTATGAATTGTTGTGGGCTGATGAGTTTGACTCTACTGCCGTTGACACAACCAAATGGGTGCTGACTGATGCAGGTGGAGGTTTTGGTAATCAAGAAATCCAATATTATCAGCCTGAAAACGCTACTGTTTCTGATGGACTACTACACATCAAAATCGCCAAGGATACCATTTTAGACGGATTTACTACCTACAATTATTCATCTGCAAAATTGTGGACAGCTTCAAAAGCTAATTTTTTGTATGGTAAAATTGAGGCACGCATAAAAATGCCCGATGCAGTAGGTTCATGGCCTGCATTTTGGATGTTAGGCGCTAACTATTTTGATGTGGGCTGGCCTCGATGTGGTGAAATTGATGTAATGGAATGGGTAGGCAGAGGACCAAACGTGGCCACTGGAAGTATTTTTTTTGAAGGAACTTGGCCAGACAATCACTTGAGCACGCCTTATAATATACCAAATGGTGAATCATTTACTTCTGAGTTTCATACGTTTTCAATTGAATGGAGTCCCAATGAAATCCGATATTATTGTGATGGAAACCATTATACCACCTATAAAAACACCACAATAGCACCTAAAGACTGGCTTTTTAATCATGAATTCTTTCTAATTCTAAATTGTGCAATTGGTGGTACTGGAGGTGGAAGTGTGATCACCTTGGATTCACCTAAATATATGGAGGTAGATTATGTACGTGTATATTCTTTGCCTACAACCGCTCACTCAATTGACCTTTCTGGTCCTAAATCATTACTGGCAAATAGCCAAAATATATTGTATGAAACAGCATACTTTCCAAACACCACTTATGAGTGGTTTATACCTGAGGGAGCAACGATTATTAAGGGTGAAGGAACAAGTGCTATTTATGTGAACTTTACAGATGAAGAAGGGGAGGTTAAGGTAGTAGCTTCAAATCCTTGTGATACATTGTCGGACTCGTTATCATTGAGCTTACTTATTGATACATGTACAATCATCTATGACGACTTTGATGAAGTAAGAAAGGTAAGTTATGAGGCAACGGGAATATTGGACCAGCTTTTCTTAAACCCATTGCCAGACACGATTAATCCATCAACAAATGTTGCTAAATATGAAAGAAACAAAGAGGAAACCTATGACGTGATAAAAATAAAAGATATCGCACTTGAAAATGCATTAAAATATGAAAACAGTGAACGCGTATTTTACATGGATGTATATACAAGCGCAGCCGTTGCAACTGAAATCGTTATACAGCTTGAAAATAGTGCAATTAATGGAGGAGCATATCCCCAAGGACGTAGAAGTAGTTATATAGGTATCGTGAACAAAAAAAATGGATGGCATACAATCCGCTTTGATTTCAATGAAATTATCAGTGCAAGCACTTCTCCTGAACAAGTTGACTTTATTGCTTTATTGTTTGACCCTGGACATAAAACTGATGACGTCTATTATTTTGATAATTTAAGGCGATTTAAAAATGTACCAGACTGCACCCCACCTTTGGCTTTAAACAGTGATGTAACTGATTTTACAACAATATACCCAAATCCTGTAACTGATATGCTACATTTTAACAACACAAGTATTCAGTTTGCTATTTATAATCATTTAGGAGAAAAAATAATTGAAGGTAAAGGGAATAAAGTAGAGGTCAGCGAGCTCACAAGTGGTATTTACTTGCTTAAAACAGTTAACAATATAGTACGGTTTGTCAAACATTAATAAGAACTAAAAATTATTTATAAAACCACCACTTGGTTCACAAAAACTAAATAAAATCAACTTACACTTCGTAAATTTAGAAAGTATAATTTACGGAGCCTTAAAACCAATAGTACCTCTTAACAAGGTCTAATCACATTAATTTTTCAAATTGCTGATTCGTAAACCGACAGTTCGCTTACCTAAGCTGTTCTGTTCTAAAAACTAGGGTGAAGATAACCAACTACTTAATATTTTTACTACCTTATACCCCATAGCCACACACTATTAAACCCACGGCAATGACACTAGTTGGGATTGCATTAAGTAGTAATAAAGACGCTGTAAATACTCAGCTAGTTCGCTATGCGCTTTCCTTATTTGAAGGATGTGAAAGCGAAGTAATCGTTATAGAAAATACTGAGGTAGAAGAAGATACAATGGAAGACCTACTTGTGGCTCCTGTTTTAACTGTAAATTCAGGAATCATTTCAACAATACGCGCTGCAGAGCTCGTTTTACTGTCGTTAGAGGAAATGACGAATACCACAACTCAGGAAAGTTTAATTGAAATCATTACCTCTCATAAAGGGCTAAAAGATAAAGCCTATTTATTAATCTCTTATTCTTCAGATGATACTTGTCATACATTAGACTATACCGTTTCTCAAATAAAAAATGTGGGTGGTGAAGTATGGGGTAGCTATTTTTTACCCTATGTTCATGATAATTTTGATGTGAAAGAACAATCAATTTCTAATATCGGTCTTCGCCTCCAACTGATGCGACAAATTAATCAGCTTCGGTACAAAAAATTAGGCTTGTCCGATCGTCACTCTTCCTGTGGCATAGAACGACCCAGCCGGGAACAGGGGGATGAAAGTGACTACTGATGATATCACTTTCTCAAAAACTTTATTTGACCATCCATTTCTAACTTCATGACTGTGGAGGGCTGTTTTTTTGTTTTATCGTCTCTGCGCCAATCTACGATATAATCTACAGCATTTTTAATCGGTTCACTTATCTCCTCATAAATGGCAGGACTAGCTTCTCCACTGATATTTGCAGAAGTAGAAACTAAGGGTTTTCTTAACTTTTGAATGACTTTTATGCAGAACTCATCCTTCACTAACCGGATGCCAATGGAACCATCTTCTCCCATTAAATTAGGTGCCAGATTTTTCCCCTTCGGGTAAATAACTGTCAGGGGTTTTTCACTAAACTCTACAATATCCCAAGCAATTTCTGGGATTTGAGCCACATAATCCCACAACTGATCGATAGAAGCAATTAAAACAATGAGGGCTTTATTATCTTCCCTTTTCTTGATGTCGTAAATCCTTTTTACAGCCTCTGCATTGGTCGCATCGCAACCCAAACCCCAAACGGTATCCGTAGGATATAAAAAAGTCTTGCCTTGCTTCAACAGCTCTACTGCTCTTTCAACTTCTTTTTGCATGGTAATCGCTGCTTATTTTTTAGATTTGTGAGATTTCAAAGCCTTTTTTATGACATACGAAGAAGCAAAAGTACTTGTTGAGGAGCTATCCACAAAAATAAACCATCATAATTACCTCTATTATAATAATGATGCTCCTGAAATTTCTGACCTGGAGTTCGATCAACTTCTCAAACAACTGGAGCAGCTTGAAAGCCAATTTCCCGAACTTCGATTTCAAGACTCCCCTACCCAACGTGTGGGAGGCACAATTACAAAAGATTTCCCCACGGTAGTTCATAAGTATCCCATGCTCTCTTTGGGAAACACCTATTCCAAAGAAGAATTGATTGAGTTTGATCATCGAGTACAAAAAGGACTTGAAGGGCAAACCTTTGAATATGTATGCGAGCTGAAATATGATGGTGTAGCACTCAGCGTTAGCTACGAAAACCAGTATTTAACTCAGGCGGTAACCCGTGGCGATGGCGTGCGAGGCGATGACATCACCAACAACGCAAAAACCATTAAATCACTTCCACTCAAAGTAGCTGGTGACCTGGCGGATTTCGAAGTAAGAGGTGAAGTCTTTCTCCCCTTAAAAGAATTTAGAAGAATCAATGTAGAAAAAGAGGACCTTGGAGAAGCGCCATTAGCTAATCCAAGAAATGCGGCTTCAGGAACCTTGAAAATGCAAGACTCGGGAGTGGTCGCTAAGCGTAATTTAAACTGCTACATTTATGGCTTTTACGCAGATAATACGCCTACACAAAGTCATAGTGAATCGCTTCAATTACTAAAATCATTGGGCTTTAATGTTCCCGATTACTACAAAGTATGTAACTCAGTAGATGATATTTTTGAATTTATTGAAGAGTGGCAAGAGAAAAGGCGTACACTCACCCTGGATACGGATGGCATCGTTATAAAAATTAATAACTACCGCCAACAAGAACAGCTAGGATACACCGCAAAAAGTCCCCGTTGGGCGATTGCTTATAAATACGAATCCGAATCAGCCGCTACTTTATTGGAAGAAATAACCTATCAAGTCGGTCGCACTGGTTCAATTACACCAGTAGCCAACCTCTCTCCAGTGTTATTAGCAGGCACCACAGTAAGAAGGGCTTCGCTACATAATGCAAATGAAATAGAACGCTTGGATATTCGTGTTGGCGATACTGTCTTTGTAGAAAAAGGGGGTGAAATTATTCCAAAAGTCACGGGAGTAGATCTGTCGAAAAGACCTCCTGATTCAACACCCACCGGATACATTTCAACATGTCCAGAATGCGATACCCCTCTGGTGCGTAGCGAAGGTGAAGCCTCTCACTATTGCCCCAATGAATTTGGCTGTCCACCACAAATAAAAGGCAAAATAGAGCATTATACGCAACGAAAAGCTATGAACATTGATGGCTTTGGTAAAGAAACAATCGAGCAATTGTATGAGATTGGTTTACTGAAAAATATTGGTGACATCTATTCTTTAACTTATGATCAATTGATCCAATTAGACCGGTTTGCTGATAAATCGGTTAATAATTTATTAGAAGGAATTAAAAAATCATCCGAAACCACACCATTCCCAAAAGTATTATTTGGTCTGGGCATCCGCTTTGTCGGAGCTACTGTAGCTGAGAAGTTAGCAGAACATTTCCACTCCATCAATAATATATCAAAAGCCACCTATGATGAACTTATTAACGTTCCAGAGATTGGAGAACGAATTGCAAATAGCATTATTAACTATTTCACAGTCGAAGAACACCTCCGAACCATTCAGATACTTCAGGAAAACGGAGTGCATCTGGAACTGGAAGAAGACTTATCATCACCTAAAGGTACTAGTTTAAACGGACTTACGTTTGTAGTATCAGGAGTTTTTAACTTGTTTAGCAGAGACGAATTAAAGGCATTAATTAAATCAAATGGTGGAAAAATACTATCTTCGGTCTCTGGTAATTTAGATTACTTAATTGCAGGCGAAAATATGGGACCAAGCAAATTGGAAAAAGCCGAGAAATTGGGTATCAAAATTATATCAGAAGTAGAATTTAATCACATGATAAATTAGTCAAAGGTATGTTAAGAAATATTGGCTTATTCATTATTAAAAGGTTAGCAATTAAAAAACCTCAAATTAGAATTACGATTCCATTTGCTCAAGCAAAACGTATCGGGGTAATTGTTGACAATTTGGACAAAAACAAAAAAGCAATAGATCAGTTTGTCGCTAACCTCGAGCAGCAGGGAAAATCAGTTGAGGTCCTCGGTTACACCAAACCAAAACAAGCTCCTAAATTAAATATCAAATATAGCGCATTTTCAAAAAAGGACTTTAGTTGGGTAGGCGCATGTAAACAAGATGTATTGAAAAATTTTGTGAAAACAGACTTCGATTATTTGTTTTCATTAAATACATCTCCATTTTTGCCGTTTGATAATATTTTAGCCCAAAGCAAAGCTAAATGTCGGGTTGGAGTATTTAATGATAAACGTACCGATTATTTCGAGTTAATGGTTCAGCCAACAAAAAAGGGAGATATCAACTCCTTAACTGAACAAATGATTCGATACACAAAATTAATATAAGGAATGAAAAGCAGTAAGTTTAGTGGTGTTGGTGTAGCGTTAGTTACTCCTTTTAATGAAGATTTGTCCGTTGATTACCCTTCGCTTGAAACAGTAATTAACAATTGTATAGAAGGCGGGGTCGACTATTTAGTTTCCAACGGGACTACTGCGGAAGCATCCACTTTAACGCCTCAAGAAAAAAAAGACATATTAGCGTTTGTTAAAAAAGTGAATAAAGGTCGTTTACCAATTCTTTATGGAATTGGGTCGAACAACACCAAACACGCATTAGAGCTCATTCATGAAACAGATTTTAATGGTGTTGACGGTATTTTAACCATTTCCCCTTATTACAACAAACCGAGTCAACAAGGTATCATCCGTCATTACCAAATTATTGCAGACGCATCACCTGTGCCTGTCATCATGTATAATGTACCAGGGAGAACGGGAAGCAATGTTGAAGCAAAAACAAGTATTGAATTATCAAAGCACCCCAACATCATTGGAGTAAAAGAAGCGAGTGGTGACTTATACCAATGTCTTGACATTATGCGAGATAAAGATGATGACTTTTCCATTATCAGTGGCGATGACATTTTAACCACACCAATGATAGCTATAGGCACACAAGGGGTAATATCTGTAATGACAAATGCCTACCCAAAACAGTTTTCTGAAATGATTCACGCTGCGCTTAATGACGACTTTAAGGCGGCAAACAAATTGTTGATGGAATTTATCTTATTAGACGATTTACTTTATCAAGAAAGTAATCCTGTAGGAATTAAAGAAGTATTATACATTCAAGGTGTTTGTAAGAATTTTGTGAGAGACCCTTTAGTAAGTGCTTCAGAGGAATTAAATCAAAAAATAGCTGCTGTATGCAAAAAAATGAAACTATAATTGTTTCATTTTAATTATTAGGCATAAAAAAAAGTGATTGGCAATCAATCACTTTAATTTTTTTACTAGAATTCCGAGTTGGAATTAAGCATCGTTCTTTTTGTTTTGAACTTCAACTCTAATGTCTTGAGCTAGGTTTTTCATTTCTTGCATTCCTTTTCTAACTCTTGTTCCAGCAGCTTGGTTGCCTTTGTCATAAAATTTTACAAAGTCTCCTTCTAGAGCAAGAACTAAGTCTTTAAGTTCATCAAATCTTTTCATTATCGGTCCGAATTTTAGGTTAATAACTATTATTATCGTATCTAAGATAGCAATTTATAAAGTACATACAAATCAATATGTACAAAAAATGCCTTTTTTTTTATTGTACAGTAAGATTTGTGAAGGCTTCTTCATAATATCCGTCCTTTAATTTTTTCTGTACTTCCTCAAAAGCATTAATCGTATACGACACATCTTCTAACGAATGAGCTGCTGTTGGAATTATTCTCAACATCATTACGCCCTTAGGAACTACCGGGTAAACCACCATACTACAGAAGATAGAATAATTCTCACGCAAATCCATAATCATTCTAACAGCCTCTGTTTCAGTACCATTAAGGAATATTGGGGTTACTGGAGATTGTGTGTTACCAATATTAAACCCCTTCTCTCTTAAAGCACTTTGTAACGCATTTACCACGGTCCACAGTTTATCTTTTAACTCAGGAGAAGACTTTAACAACTCTAGTCTCTTCAACAAACCAACTACCAATGGTAGTGGAACTGCTTTAGCGAAAATTTGCGAGCGTGTATTATATCTTAAATACTCTACTACTTGCTCTTTACTAGAAATAAAGGCTCCAATACAAGCCATTGACTTCGCAAACGTAGAGAAGTAGATGTCTATTTCGTCCTGCACACCTTGTTCTTCGCCAGCACCAGCACCCGTTTTACCCATGGTTCCAAAACCATGCGCATCGTCCACCATTAATCGGAAGTTATATTTCTTTTTAAGAGCTACTATTCCTTTCAAATCTCCCATATCACCAGACATCCCAAAAACACCTTCCGTGATGACTAAAATAGCCCCTCCAGTTTCTTGTGTAAGTTTGGTCGCCCGTTGAAGTTGCTTTTCTAGGTTTTCCATGTTGTTATGCGGGAAAACAAATCGCTTACCTTGATGTAAACGCACTCCATCAATAATGCAGGCGTGGCATTCTGAATCATAAACGATGACGTCTTTACGATCTACTAAAGCATCAATTGCAGACATAATACCTTGGTAACCGTAATTCAATAGTATAGTGTCTTCTTTCTGTACAAAGGAAGAAAGTTCTTCCTCAAGCTTTTCATGCAACGTAGTATTACCAGACATCATTCTAGCACCCATAGGGGCTGCTAAACCAAACTCCTTTGTCCCTTCCTCGTCAGCTTTTCTAACTTCAGGATGATTAGCCAAACCAATATAGTTGTTCAAACTCCAGCATAGGACTTCCTTGCCTCTAAATGTCATTTTTGAACCAATTTCACCTTCCAGTTTTGGGAACATAAAATATCCATAAGCAATTTGAGAGTGTTTACCCAAAGGTCCTCTGTCTGTAAGTAGTTTGTCAAATAAATCCAATGTATATGCGAGTTAAGTTTTACTTCTGTCCTAATAAAATAATGTGTGAAAATACGACTAAATCAAATTTTCTCAAAGTTTCATTTTTCTATTTATACACAAAACGGCATGATTTTTTTATGTATATCTTTTTAAAGGTAACACTTATGCTAAGTTTCCTTTGTATAAGATGCTTAATCATGTAAATTTGATATTAAATAACCCGTTTCTATGAAAAGTTTGAGATTAAAATTTATCGGTAGTGTTTTTTTAATTGCTTTTTTCACAATTAATATCGCTCAAGCACAAAGTGCCGAAGAATTATATAAAGAAGGATTAGACAAACTTAACCGCTTAAAGCGCGTTGAGGCTAAATTAATTTTTAGCAAAGCCATTGAAAAAGACCCTAAACTAGCAAAGGCGTATTATCAAAGAGGTTTGATTAACAAACACTTTAATGATACAGAAGATGCCTTTCAGGACTTTAAAAAAGTTACTGCTTTAGAGAAAGATTTTAAAACCGAAGCGCATTTTGAAATCGGTCTTATGAAGGTGGCACAAGAACAGTACAAAGAGTCTGTGATTGATTTCTCCATAGTGCTGAACTCAGACTCTACCAATGCGAAAGCGTATTATCTAAGAGGAATAAGCAATAAACTAAGTAACCAAAACGAAGTAGCCCTGTTAGACTTCAAATCGGCTATCAAGTTTGATTCAACGAATGTGGATGCATATTTTCAAAAGGGTGTTGTGGAAGTTGAGCTAGAAAGATTTGATGAAGCAATTACAACACTGACGAAAACAGTAAATAAAAATAACAAACACGCTCAAGCATATTTCTTTAGAGGAGTAGCTCATTTTGAAGAAGCTTCTAGAAAGGAATACGATCACAAAAAGGCTCATTTAAATAACGCTTTAGAAGATTTTAATAAAGCATTGGAGTTAGATGATAAGATAGAACCTGCCTACTTTGATAGAGGCGAGGTAAAAATGGAGCTTAAAGATTACATAGGAGCAATTGCTGACTTTAAAAAAGCCATTGAACTAAAACCTACCGACATGGAAGCACATTACTTAAAAGCCATATGTAACTATCACTACGGGTACGAAGATATTGCAAATAAAGAAATGCAGAGCATCCTAAACATGGATTCAACTTATGCTGATGCACGATATTTTGTCGCTCTAAGATTATACGAAACACAACAGTATAAAGAAGCTTTAGAACAATTTAATAAGCTCTTTTCTTTTGAGGCTCCACATGCCGATGCCTATGTTTTTCGAGGTTATACTAAACTTGAGTTAGGTGACACAGTTGGTGCTTGTGCAGATTGGAAAGAAGCTGCAAAATTAGGCGACAAAGAAGCTGAACATGATTTGAAAAAATACTGTAAATAGCTGTGTTAAAAACATCAAAGAAATTAATATTAGCATCTAGTTCCCCTCGTAGGAAACAAATCTTAGAAGCCTTAAATATCCCTTTTTCAATCACAAAGATTGAATTTAACGAGTCATACCCACAGGGACTACCTCCAGAGGAAGTCCCTATTTTTATTAGCAAGCTAAAAGCTAAACAACTCCCCAAAATTGAAATAAATGAGATCTATCTCACCTCTGACACTGTTGTGATTTTAGATGGTAAGGTAATCGAAAAGCCAAAAGACAAATTTGATGCATCGGTCATGTTAAAGGCGTTGTCTGGCAAAACACATCGTGTCATTACAGGTGTTTGCTTAATCACATGTGATCAACAAATAAGTTTTAAAGAAATCACTGAAGTAACCTTTCACACGTTAAGTGACCAAGAGATCGTTTATTATATTGATAACTATTCCCCGCTAGATAAAGCTGGGGCATACGGCATTCAAGAATGGATTGGTTTAATCGGAATTAAAGAAATAAAAGGCAACTATGATAATGTAGTGGGGCTACCTGCAAGTTCACTTTTTCAAACGATGAAACAGCTCAATTTATTTGAGTAAATCTTTCAACAACTGCATCTCTACTGCAGGTGCAATTTTATCATACAGGATCCTATACACAGCAGAGCATATCGGCATGTCCAATTGCTTTTCATGTACAATTTTAAAGATGCTATTCGCTGCATAATATCCCTCTGCCACCATTTTCATCTCAAACATGGCAGATTTAACAGAATAACCTCTCCCAATCATGTTCCCAAATGTTCTGTTTCTGCTAAACTGGGAATAGGACGTCACTAACAAATCACCGAGGTAGGCAGAGCCATTCACATCCCGTTCTGCAGGGTACAATTGGTCTAAAAAATATTTTATTTCTTGCATTGCATTGGACACTAATACCGCTTGGAAATTATCCCCAAAATGTTGACCATTTGCAATTCCACAAGCAAGTGCAATTATATTCTTCATGATGGCCGAATACTCAATACCAATCAAATCTTGGGCACAAGAGACATTCACATATCGGCACCTCAACAGTTTAGCAACTTCTTCGCCTACCTCAAGGTCATTCGCTCCAATGGTTAGATATGATTGTCTACCCAACGCCACTTCTTCAGCATGACAAGGTCCTGAAATGATCGCCATTTTGCTATCAGCTACGCCAAACTTGTTTTTAATGTAATCAGTCACTAATAAATCATCTTCGGGAATAATCCCTTTAATAGCAGTGATAACAATTTTACCTTCAAAAGCATTAACAGGCAAGTGGTCTAAAGCACTTTTAATATAAGCAGCAGGAACAACTAAAATAACATAGTCAGTACCTGTGATAACCTTTTCTATTTGACTTTTTGGGGTTACTTTTTTAGTGTCAATTTGTACACCTGTTAAATAATTAGGGTTGACACCAATGGTGTTAATCACTTGAACAGCTTCTTTTTGCCTAACCCACCAATTGATTTTGTGCTGTTTATCTTCGGATAAAATTTTGATGATAGCAGTGGCCCAACTACCGTCACCAATAACCGCTACATTTACAGATGATCTATTCTCCAAATTCTCCTTCATGTTTAAGCAAAATATGCGCAAATTTACAGAAATCAGCAGACAATCCTAAATGAAATGCAAGTAGTCTACCAAAACCAATTGATTAATGAATCACAGGTTCATCTAAAAATTTCTAACCGGGGGTTTATTTATGGCGATGGCTTTTTTGAAACGCTTTTATATCTTAACAACCAAAGTCCTTATCTTGAAAACCACTTTCAACGAATTTTGCGCGCTTTTAATGCTTACGAATTAGTTAAACCAGACTATTTTAACTTAACATATTTAGAAAAAATCATTCACCAACTTTGTTACAAAAACAAGCTCGATTCTGCTCGAGTTAAAATTATTATTTGGAGAACTGAGGGAGGGTTTTACTCTCCTCAAAGTCATACAGTTGAATTTTTGATTACCTGCTCACCGTTGCAATGGGCTCCGGAAATTAAAGAACGGGTTATGATTTATCCTGAAAATATCAATGTATTTTCTAAAACATCTGAATTTAAGCCACTGAGTGCTTCGAAATACGTTTCAGCTGGACTGTTCAAACAAAAAAATGTGCTGGATGATGTCTTAATTTTAGGACAAAATGATGTGCTTTCTGAAGCACTTTATAGCAATGTGTTTTGGATAAAAAACCATAATATATATACACCTTCGCTAAAAACAGGCTGTATTGATGGCGTCATGCGAAGGGTAATCCTTTCAAATGAGAAAAATATAATAGAAGTTGTCGATAATAAATCAACGCTAACTACTGCTGATTCAATTTTTCTGAGTAACGCGTTAGGAATACAACACATTACTCATTTGAATAGTGTCAAATATAAAAAAAGTGAATTTGCTCAACACTTAATTGAAACACTAATCCGCAAATACGTTTAAAGATAGTGGGTGCATCTGAACAGTAATATTACCTTGCACCAACATTGGCTCACCGTCATAATGTATTTCAACCTCCCCTTCATTTTTTATTAAAATCTGTTTTCCTTTTCTTAAAGAATAAAAACGGTTGTTATGCAAGTTTTTGTTGAATAGGTCCCTCAATACTAAGGGGGAATTTAAAAAAGAGAATTTTTTCAATACACACACATCAAATTCACCATCCTGAAGTTGCGCTTGAGGAGCGATGAAAACATTATTCCCATATTGATTTGCATTTGCGATAGTTAGCAACAACCCATCAACTTTTTCGCTAATACCATCAGTTTCAATTTCCCAAAAAGACACTTGCGATTTTATAAAATTATTCATCGCCACTTTTGAATAAGTAAAAAAACCACGTTTTGTCTGTTTAGAAAAATCATGGCTAACTTTTGCATCAAGTCCTATACCTGCGGTACACAAAAATAGACGGTTGTTAATTGTACCCGTATCAATTTTCAATACTTGATAATGGTTCAGTTTTTTTATAGCCTCTTTAATGTTCATAGGAATTAATAAATGACGTGCAAGCCCATTCCCAGATCCCATAGGAATAATACCTAATGCAACACTAGAATTAACCAAACCACGAGCTACCTCGTTTATAGTGCCATCTCCACCTACTGCTATCACTAAATCATAGTTTGCCCTGACTGCGTCCAGAGCTAAATCAGTAGCATGGTCTGATTTTTCTGTAAAAGCAATATCAACTTTAAATTTATCTTTATCTATTCCTTGTTCAATCAACAGAGGAATGTCTTTTTTTGAGCGTGTACCTGCAATAGGATTTATGATAAAAAGCGTTTTTTTCATCTTTTTAAATCAACAAGTGAATTCCCAACAACAGTACGGCATAACAAAAGTGCATCCTTACTAATACGATGATTGACTAAAAAGCCTCTATAAGAATCGAATGTGAATATATAATCAGAACTTTCTAAATTAGAATTAGCAATGTAATTTCGAGCTCCTATACAAATAGAACCATTTCCTCCCTTGGGCATTTGATTTGCTTTTTTTATTGATGACACCGTTTTTTTTTAATCAAACCTTTACACTAGCAATCAACTTTTGGACAGTCATTAGGATTCCTTTTTTTCTTTTTTTCAAGTTTGTGCTTACGTTTTTCAACGGCTGATTTTTGCGTTCCGCAAGAAAAACTTACTAGCAAAAGAATAAATGAGAAGTAGACAATTTTCTTCATATCATAAAAATAAAAAAAAGCTCTTAATTACCTTAAGAGCTTTTCTTTTCTATATTCAATTAATTCCTATGCTTACTTATTTAAGGCATTTGTATAGAAATAATGATTTCTAAGAATTTCAAAATCTTCAACTTCAGGAGCTAATTCTGTTGCTTTCGACAAACTAGACAATGCATAAATGGTCAACCCCTTTTCTTCAAAATAAGAAGCTAATGTCAATTGATCTAAAGGAGATGTAGGGTCAATTTCTTTTTTTAATTCTGAAAATTCTTTGACCAATGCTCCTTTATCATCTTTTTTAGTGTTATCAATCACTTTCAAGGCACGTTCACCGTAAGTTCCTCCATCTGATTTAAGCTGCACTTTAAACAAATAAGCTTCATCCTCTAAATCTAATCCACTTAAATCTAATTCATAAAACTTATCTTTCGTTTCCACTTCAAGTATGTTTTTGTTAAACAATGAAGTAATAGTCACAACATAAGTTTCACCCTCTAATTTATCATCCCAAGTAATCATTGCTGGAATTTCTTTGTACATATCAATGTGCTTAGGAGCCCTAACTACAATTTCACTACCTCTACTAACACTACCTGTTACGTTAGGGTTTTGAGCAACTTCTTCAGCAGATGGCTGATTCAAGACGAAAGAAGCATATTTAGATGTAAAACTACTTTGTGAATTATTCAATTTTCCTGATAAATTTTCTACTTCGTAGGTACCGGGGCTCTTTAATTCCAACGTTTTACCACTAGTATGCATTAAGCCTACATAACTACCCTGTGATACTTTTATTTTATTCTTTTTAGTAAGTTTTGAACCTGACTTTAACAGTTCCCAACCTGAGCCATTGTCAACTTGTGCTACTCCTTTACTTGCTAATACTTTAAAAGTATAATCTTGCGCATAAACCACTGATACGCAAAATATTAAAATCGATAATATTGAAACTTTCTTTTTCATAATGTTAGCTGTTGTTCTTCTTCAAATTTATAACTTTAATTCTAATTTTTCTACCAATATTACGAATCAAACCATAATATATCTCTAGAAAATCACCTGCTAAAAGTATACAGGCAAAATATATTGCTCCAAAACGCAATTCATAGTCAAACTTCTCAAAACTAAGACCGATTATATATAAAATAGTTGCCGCTAATATTAAACCAATTGTCTTAGTAACACCATCATACCATATTTTATAATCATCATAAATTGGTCTAAACATAGCGAACACAAGGTAAACAACTATTAGACCAATTAAATGCATTAGCCAGTCAGGCATTACACGAATGTATTGTCCATTTAAAATAGTGGAAATTATGTTTGCATGAACTACTATCCCAAACATATCTCTATCCGTTTTACCTATATATTTTGAATTCAGGGGTGTAAAAAACTTATCTTCTCCAGTTTCTATATCAATTCGATCACCTACGTATCCTATTAATACAATTTTATCCCTGAAAGTAATTTCTAAATCTGTTGGTTCCCAATTAGGATAGGGAGAAGGCATTCCTAAGGCGTTATAAAAAGCGTTAATGGCACAATTATGTTCCACCACCTTAAAATGTTCTTTTTCCCATTTATTAATTACATCAAATTTGTAAAACTCAGGCAAAAAAGCTTCTGGAAAATCAGTGGTTATATTCCCAGCATAATTAATATACTCAGTTAACCTATTTCTTTTATTTAATTTATTTAGGGAAGTTGAGTCATATAGCTCACAAATCTTCACGGGAAAAGATAATACTTCTTTTTTACTGTCTTTATAATATGCCTTAGTGTAAAATTTTCTTAATACTTTAAACGTTTCATTTCCACTGATATCCATATCAGCAAATCCATTAATAGCATACTGATTAAAAAAAGGAACTGTTTTTTTAATTGAATCAAATTCTCCAGTTTCTTCATCATGTCCTATTAGTTCGGTAACTAAAACTAAATTATTCGCATTTTGGAAAGACTCTTGCAACATTAAATCACCAATGGTGTCTGTTTTTAAGTATTCAAAAAATACATCTAAAGCAATTACCTTCGCCCCTCCAATACTTGCTGCATTCACCATGGCAGCAATATCTCTGCGAGAACGCCCTAGTCCTCCGACATTGATGATAACAACATCCGTATTCTGGCTAACCTCGCCATCTACTGTTGTTCGAAGATCTTTGTTCTTGCCCATCCGAGAAAAAACAACATCCGAAATCTCTACATCTTCAAAAGCATCGGAAAGCGGATCTAAGAAATTTGGTAATGGCACATATTCAAAAAAGAGAATAAAGAGGTAAATCAATATACCAATGATTAAATTGTCTTTGTGAATAAGGTTTTTCAAAGAAAAAACACGATGAAAATACTTCCCTATTTCTTTCATTGATTTAATTACTCCGGTTGAAATCTATTCAAAAATAGAAAAAAGGGTTTATTATCAAACCCTTTACTGAGCTGACAATACGAACAAAATTCATTTTTAATACAAAACCCTAAGAATTACCAAGCAAATAGTCTCTTTTATATACTTTTGTATGTAATCAAATTCATAAGTGATGACAAAAATTAACATTGGAATTGTACAAGCAAAATCATTAGGTGATAAAGAAAAAAATCTGAATCACGCTGTACAGGAAATAAATAAATTAGCCAGTGAAGGTGCTCATATTATTTGCCTTCAAGAACTATTCATGACCGATTATTTTTGTTATGAAGAAAACCAACTGTTTTTTGATCTAGCAGAAAAGATACCTGGAGATACCACCAGCACATTATCAAAAGCCGCCCAAGAAAACAAAGTCGTAATTGTTGCTTCTTTGTTTGAAGAACGAGCAGCTGGACTTTATCATAACACCGCAACAGTGATTGATGCTGACGGAACCTACTTGGGCAAATACCGAAAAATGCACATCCCAGATGACCCTGGTTTTTATGAAAAATATTATTTCACCCCAGGCGATTTAGGTTATAAAGTATTTGAAACAAAATATGCTAAAATTGGTGTGCTCGTTTGTTGGGATCAGTGGTACCCTGAAGCAGCACGGCTGACCTCGCTAATGGGTGCTGAAGTATTATTTTATCCTACTGCTATTGGTTGGGACAAGACTGAAAAAGATGACGCTATAAATCAAGAGCAACTCAATGCGTGGATCACCATCCAGCGCGCTCATGCAGTGGCCAATGGTGTACATGTAGTTAGCGTAAACCGTGTTGGAGAAGAAAATGGCACTCGCTTCTGGGGTAACTCATTCATTGCAAATCCTTTTGGCAGCTTTTTATTACATGAAAACCATCAAAATGAAACAACTACTGTGCAAGAAATTGATTTAACAAAAGGCAGGAATTACCGACAAGTGTGGCCCTTTCTTCGCGATCGAAGAATTGATTCTTATAATGACATCACTAAACGATTTATAGATAATGACTGATTTCTTAGAGGGTTTTTATCACCCTGCTGAATGGCATGAACAAGAAAGTATTTGGCTTTCATGGCCACATAATCCCGATACATGGCCAGCAGAAATCATTCATCAAGCACAGATGGAATATGCTGCTTTTATCGCTGTAATTTCTAATCATCAAAAAGTAAACATCAATGTCAATGATGAGGAAACAATTGAATTGATTAAATCCTTACTGTTAAAAACAGATGTTAAGGAGAGCTTCGTTATTTATCACCTCCATCCTACCAATGATAGCTGGATTCGGGACCACGGACCTGATTTTATCATTAACCCGGAAACCCAACAAAAATTAGTGTTGGATTGGGGTTATAACGCATGGGGAGGTAAATACCCTCCCTTTGATGATGATAACGAAATTCCAACCTTAGTGGCTGAAGCCTTGGAATTACCACAACTTTCCATCGACATGATTTTGGAAGGTGGCTCGGTGGATTTCAATGGCAAAGGGGTCGTCTTAACTACCAGCGAATGTTTATTAAACCCGAACAGAAACCCGAACTTGTCTCAAGAAGAAATTGAGCAAATTCTGAAAATATATTACGGCTGTCAAACTGTTATTTGGTTAAAAGGAGAGTTAACAGGTGACGACACAGACGGGCATATTGATAACATTGCTCGTTTTGTTAATGAAGACACTATTTTATGTGCCTGGGAATCGGATGAAAAAAATAGTAATGCGGCCTGTTTAAGTTGGAACTATAACCATCTTGCACAAAACTATCCTAAATTTAAGTTGATTAAACTACCTATGCCTAGCAAATATGAATTAAATGGACTAGTGCTCCCGTGTAGTTATGCTAACTTCTTAATTATCAACAACACCGTTTTAGTCCCTCAATATGATTGTGAGAATGATAAAGCAGCCTTAGAAATCATTGCAAACTGTTTTCCTGAAAGAAAAACAATAGGCTTGTCTGCCAAATATTTAATCTGGGGACAAGGCAGTTTCCACTGTCTAAGTAAACAAGAACCAAAAGTGTGAGGCACTGTTAAAAGCCAAATTAGTTAGACTTGAAGATATCAGATACAAGAATCAAGACAAGCTGAAATGTGAAGTCTAATATCTAACAATCTAACTTCTCATATCTTTACTTCTATCGAGCAACTAAAGACTGAAAAAATGTGAAATAGTTATAAACACTAATTATTTTAAACAAAAAAGTGTCATAAACTCAATTCGGTCTAATGTTAATAAGGAGATTTCCTTATTTTTGAATCATAGCCACAAAGTAGAATTATGCAACAATACCACGATTTGATGGACAGAATCCTGAAAGAAGGAGTCAAAAAAGAAGATAGAACCGGAACAGGTACGGTAAGTGTTTTTGGGCACCAAATGCGTTTCGATTTATCAGAATCATTCCCGTGCCTCACCACCAAAAAGCTTCATTTAAGGTCTATTATTCATGAATTGTTATGGTTTTTGCAAGGTGATACCAACATCAAATACCTGAAAGACAACAAGGTATCCATCTGGGATGAATGGGCTGATGAGGCTGGGAACTTAGGGCCAGTGTATGGGCACCAATGGCGCTTTTGGCCCGCAAATGATGGTGGCGTGATCGATCAAATCAGTAACGTGATCGATCAAATCAAGAAAAACCCTGATAGCAGACGACTAATTGTAAGTGCCTGGAATGTAGCTGATGTAGATAAAATGGCGTTGCCGCCCTGCCATCTCTTGTTCCAGTTTTATGTCGCAAATGGCAAACTTTCGTGTCAACTTTACCAACGAAGTGCCGATGTGTTTTTAGGTGTTCCGTTCAACATTGCTTCATATGCTTTATTAACCATGATGGTTGCACAGGTAACAGGCTTAAAACCTGGTGAGTTTGTGCATACTCTTGGTGATGCACATTTATATTCTAATCACTTGGAACAAGCTAAGATGCAACTGAGTCGTGAGCTGCGACCATTACCGACTATGGAGATTAATCCAGCGGTTAAAAGTATATTTGATTTTAAGATTGATGATTTTGAGCTAAAAAATTATGATCCTCATCCACATATAAAAGCACAAGTGGCTGTTTAAACAGCCACTTGTATATTTTTAGCTATACTGGCAAAGGTAAGAAGAAGCTTCACTCGTTTTTACGTTAAACGATTTGTTAGCAGCTACATTAAACGACTCGCCTTGTTTAAAGCTTTTCCATTCACTTTCACCTGGTAATTGAACCACTAATTCACCTTGTACTACTGTCATTATTTCATCCAAAGAAGTATCAAATGTGTATTCTCCTGCTTCCATCACACCTAAGGTAGACTTGCCTTCAGCAGATTCATAACCTAACGACTTCACATTTCCGTCAAAATATTCGTTTGCGTTTATCATTTTTCTATCTATTTATTTGATTCGGCTACAAAGGTATTAATTTATTTTCCCTCACGAAAAACACCGATTAAAGATTAAATCGTATAAAACCGTCCGCTTATCGAAAGAAAATGGAAATCAGTTAAGCCTAATCTATATTTTCTTAGAATTGATTGAGACACAATGATTCCTCAAGAATTAGAAATAAATTTTAAAGACCAAAAATACCCAAACACAACAGCTCGAATGTTGGTTGTCGATGGCATACTAATTTTAACTGCCAAAGGTCAACATGATATTCAATTAGCAAAAGACAGTTTTGCCACTACACTTGGATTTTTTTTTAAAGAGGGAGTATATAAAACCATTGTTGACATTTCTAATTTAAGAGGAGAAGTAAGCAGCATCCAGAAGTATGACTACATGGAGTATGTTGGAAAAATGCTTAGAGCCTATTTTAACGCAGGTGGAAGACCCCCAAAAATTGCCTATGTTCTAGAAGAACAATACTTAGAAAGTAATAAAGGTTTTACGGATGTTTTAAGAAAAGAGTATAGTTTGATTATTCACTCTTTCACCACCCAAGAGGAAGCAAAAAAATGGCTTAATAGTTAACTATTTAAATAAAAAGCCCTTCTGAGATTCATCTTCGACAAAGTCTAAACTCACTCCTACGAGATACATAAAGTCTTTTCTTTTGATATATAGAGGTACTCCGTTTAATTCAAATTCATCATCACCATCGTTTTTTTTGTCAAAACCAATTCGATAATTGACCCCTGAGCAACCTGCTGCATCCAAGGTGATTCGTAAACCATATTCATCAGGAATATTTTTATTTTTCTTAATCAGAAGAATTTCATCTTGGGCTCTTTCAGAAATATTCACCGGTAATTTCATGGCTTCTTGGTCATATTAAAAACAACAACAACTTCCTATTCTAAGTTGTTTCTCCTTACAGTAACACAAATCTCCACATATTTTTTATTTTTACAGCTAAAAGAAGATTATATGGATACCCTATCACTTATTTTAGCAGTCGTATTACCCTCGGGAGCTGTGCTTTTTGCCATGTATTTAACGATTAAAACTTTTTTAGGAAAGGAATTTGAAAAACGTTTAGTCGAGCTAAAGCTTAAAAACAACGAACTGATACTCCCCATCCGACTTCAGGCTTATGAACGATTGACCTTGTTACTTGAACGACTTTCTCCTAACAACTTAATTTTACGGGTCAATGATCCTGACTACAATGTGGCTCAACTACACCAACGTTTATTAATGGATATTAGAGATGAGTTCAACCATAACTTGGCACAGCAAATATATGTAAGTGATGACAGCTGGCACTTGATTAAGAAAGCTATTGAAGACTTAAACACTGCGATTAACAATGCTTCGCAAGCTGTCGACAAAGAAGCCAGAGGAATAGAATTGGCTAAAAAAATATTCGAACACTACATGGCGATTGAGCAAGACTCTATTACGATGGCGCTCGGTTTCATGAAAAACGAAATCAGAAGACTTTATTAAACAGACTTGAAGGTATCAGAGAAACGAATTAAGACTTCAGTACAATGACATTGATCACTAAATTTTAAAAACGCGTACTGATTAAAGTTCCGTCTAATATAAAAACCATATTTATTTTAACAATACATGATTTCATTGGCAGAAAGACTGGGGGGAGTTAAAGCATATTATTTTGTACAAAAATTAGAGCAAATCCGGGAAATGGTAGCTGACGGGAAAGATGTCATCAGCTTCGGCATTGGCAGCCCTGATCTAGCTCCGTCTGAAGAAACTATAAATACCTTCATCAAACTGCAAAAGGCTCAAACAATCATGGTTACCAACCTTATAAAGGAATTCCTGAGTTGAGAAAAGCGATGGCCGATTTTTATAAAAACACCTTTAATGTTGATCTAGCTCCGAATACCGAAATTTTACCATTAATGGGTTCAAAAGAAGGCATTTTACACATTACATTAGCCTATGTTAACCCAGGTGAAAAAGTGTTGGTACCTAACCCAGGCTACCCTACTTATACTTCTTTATCCAAATTATTAGGTGCCGATGTGGTTAATTATGACTTAAAAGAGGAAAACAATTGGTATCCCGATTTTGAACAGCTGGAGCAATTGGTGGACGAAAAAACAAAACTCTTGTGGTTGAACTACCCACACATGCCTACGGGAACACCTGCTAAATTAGAGGTTTTTGAAAAGATGATTGCTTTTGCGAAAAAGCACAACATTCTTATTTGTCACGATAACCCATATAGCCAAGTACTCAACAACAATGCACCATTAAGCATTTTATCTGTTGAAGGTGCTAAAGACGTGGCGATTGAGTTTAACTCCTTGAGTAAGTCACACAACATGGCTGGCTGGCGTGTAGGTATGATGCTAGGGAACGAAGAATATGTAACTGCAGCCTTGCGTGTAAAAAGCAATATCGACTCAGGAATGTTTTTCGGTATTCAAAAAGCAGCGGTCAATGCGCTTCATGCTGACGAGGAATGGCATCAAGAACGCAATGAAACTTACAACGAACGAAGAGAATGGGTATTCAAAATATTAGATAAACTTCAATGTGAATATTCCAGAGAACAGGAAGGTATGTTTGTGTGGGCTAAACCTAAACCCGAATCTGGCATCACTTCGATTCCCGACTTTATTGATAAAACATTAGAAGAAAAACACATTTTCTTCACTCCAGGGATGATTTTTGGGTCTAACGGAAATGATTATCTACGTGTTTCAGTATGTGTGCCCGTTGAGCGAATTAAAGAGGCTTACGAACGACTGTAACTATTCACAGTTTTTCTGTAACAAGTGATAACCTTGGCTGTATCCATTTTCTTTTGCTGCAGTTAAGTCTGAGCATGCACCTTGTTGTTGGTTTAACTGAAACCTTACTTGTGCCCGCATGTTATAAACAATGCCTAAATCTGGCTTTAACTGAAGCGCTAAGTTATAATCCATTAATGCTTTATCATATTCTTGATTAGCAAAATAAGCATCTCCACGTTTATGATAAATGGAATAGGCTTGTTCACTCTTTTCAAGATAAGCCGAATACCATATTGCCGCTTGTCCATATTGCTTTCAGCTCGTAGTAGGTATCACCTAAATATAAAGTAGCATCTAAATGCTTGGGGTTTAGTTCAAGTATTTTTTTAAAATCAGACACGGCTAATGGATAATTACCCATTGAAAAATAGACTCGTGCTCGATGGTAATAATGTTTGTCACCATTTGGTGCTAACTCAATGGCTCTATTAAAATTTTTTAATGCTTCATCATAATTCCCTAAACTCATATACGCTAAGCCTCTTTCCATAAAAAGATCTACATCATATTTATCTTTTGTTTCTGCAACATCCAAGTCTGCTATGGCTTCTTTAAACCTACCTAAGCGCATCAATGAAAATGCCCGCATGTCGTAGTATTTTACTTCTGTATTATTAAGCTGAATGGCCTTCGTGTAATATTCTATCGCCTTTTCATCGCGACCATATTCCATATCAAGGGCTCCAATTTTATAATACACATAATCGTTTGGTTTAATTTCTACTGATTTTTTAAAATCACTAATCGCCAAATCATCATCGCCTAAGATGGAGTGTACGATACCGCGTTCATAATAATATTCTTGATTGTTGGGATCAAGTTTTATCGCCTCATTAAAATCTAAAATAGCTTCTTTTTCTTTGTTAATATTTGATTTCAGTGTGCCTCTATAAAAATAAGCTTCGGCATTCTCTGGATCCATCGTAATTACTTTGTCATAATCTCTGATTGCTTTCAAAAAATCATGATTTAATGTGTAAGCATAAGCACGGTTGAAATACACTTCTTTGCTATCTTTTCCCAACGCAATGGCTTGTCCAAAAGATATCGCTGCTTTTTTATACTGTTGAAGTTGGATTGAAGCAATGCCTACTTGATAATATCCTTCGGGGTTCTCAAAATTTTGATCAATAAATTGCTCAAAAAAAGAAATGGCTTCACTGGGCTTTCCAGCTTTTAATAAGTGCTTTCCCTTGGGTTAAAAAATCAGTGGTTGTTTGAGAAAAAACAGCCATAGTCAGTTCCAAAAACAAAAATGATGGAAAGAATATGTGGTGTAATTTGCTTCATAAACCTTAGAACTAAATCACGTTAAGACGCATCTATTCTTAACGTGATTTAAGTCAAAAGGTTGGTATTAGTTATTTGATGTAATTAAAGCTAGTTCCTGACTTCAATTGCACTAAAAACTCATACATCAGCTTGATAACATTCTCTATATCATCTTCATGAGCAGTTTCTACCGTGGTATGCATATACTTCAATGGTAAGGATATTAAAGCCGAAGCTACCCCATCATTTGAATAAGCAAAGGCATCCGTATCCGTACCTGTAGCCCGCGAAGTGGCTGAACGCTGATACGGTATTTTCTTTTTATCGGCTACTTCAAAAAGTGCTTTCAACAAGTTATTTTGAACCGCAGGCCCGAAAGTTAAGACTGGTCCTTTACCACACTTCAAGTCGCCTTGCGCTTTTTTATTATACATCGGTGACTGGGTGTCGTGCGTTACATCGGTAATAATCGCTACATCGGGATCGATTCGTTGAGCAATCATTTGAGCACCGCGCAAGCCAATTTCTTCTTGCACGGCATTTACGATGTACAAACCGTAATCTAAGCCTACTTTATTTTCTTTTAACCTCCGTGCCACTTCAGCAATCATAAAACCACCAATGCGGTTATCTAATGCTCTGCCTGTCCAGTATTTTTTATTGAGGTTCATCAACTCATCCTCAAAGGTGATGACGTTACCTACTTTTATGCCTAGTTTTTCAACTTCTTCATCCGAATCCGCACCAATGTCAATGAATATATTTTTCAAGGTTGGTGCTTCTTCCTTTTCACCATTTCGTACATGAATGGCTGGCCATCCAAAAATTCCTTTCACAATTTTGCCTTCATCCGTGCGAATGTTTACCCGCATCGATGGTGCAATCTGGTGATCGGACCCACCATTTCTGATCACGTAGATGTATCCGTCTTTGGAAATGTAATTTACAAACCACGAAATTTCATCAGCATGTGCTTCTATGACTACTTTGTACTTTGCTTTCGGATTAATAACCGCTACCGCAGTGCCATAGGTATCCACAAAATGTTCGTCTACATAGGGTTTTAAATAATCTAACCATATTTTTTGACCTTCAACTTCAAATCCTGTTGGGGAAGCATTGTTTAAATATTTCTCCAAAAACTTCTTACTCACTTTATCCATATTCAATTATTCATTAAATCATTTGACACAAATCGAAGATACCGATTAATACGTAATTATGTGAATAAAAAAGCTGCCTTTTCTCAAAGTTCTATTTACAAAAAACTATCTTTGGCAGCTTTATTGAAAAATGGTAAAAAACGGTAAAATAGCGGTTATAGACCTAGGTACTAACACCTTCCACCTTCTTATTGTAGAAGTTGTGGATGGTTTATTGAGTACTATTCACAAGGAAAAAATACCGGTTAAAATTGGTGAAGGCGGCATAGACGAAGGTATCATCACTGATATTGCTTTAGCACGCGGCATTGATACCCTACAATATTTCCAAAAAACCATCGCTGAACACAACATTACGAACATTTTTGCGACTGCCACCAGCGCGTTTCGAAATGCAAAAAACCAACAAGCGATTAAAGAGGCCATTAAAATAAAGACGGGTTTAGACATCGACATCATTGGTGGTGACGAGGAAGCACAATTGATTTATGAAGGCGTAAGACGTGCTGTGGTCATGGACGAACGCAAACACCTCATTATGGATATTGGTGGTGGTAGCGTGGAGTTCATCATCTGCAACAAAAATGAAGTGTTCTGGAAACAGAGCTTCGAAATAGGTGGCCAACGCTTGATGACGAAGTTTCATAAGGTAGACCCGATTCCACCAAGTGCAATTACTGAGTTGAAGGATTATCTAAAAGACCAGTTAACGAGTTTAAAAAACGCCTGTGCTACACACCAACCCACCGTTTTGATTGGTGCTTCAGGTAGTTTTGATACGCTGTGTGAAATTTACCACAAAGAAAACGGCATCTCCTTTGATTTGGACAGCCGCACTGAATACCACCTGCCGTTTGGCGTTTTTCATGGTATTATTGAAGAAATCGTTTCCAAAGACAAAGACGACCGATTGGCTATCCCCGGTATGATTGAGATGCGGGTAAACATGATAGTGGTTGCTTGTCTCTTAATTGAATATGTGGTTGACAACTACGGTATTCAAGAGATTGTGTCGTCTACTTATGCGTTGAAAGAGGGGTTGGTTTATCGGAATATATAGGAGTAAACAACAATGGTTTGTGAGGACACAAACCATGGGGCAAGAGGAGTTCGCTTTGAGCAAAAGCTTCCATAGTTAATTTATTTTTCCATCTTTATATCGAAGCTTATTTTACCTAAAAAAATATTCCCTAAATCATCTTTACTACCTGTTGGTATTTTTGTCAATTTAATCAATCCTTGTTTTCCATTACCAAGTTTGAAACCAAGTATTTCATCTTTGTCCCAGCCAAATTTATCACTTTGGATAGCATCATTTTCACCTATTACATAAGAAATTTTTGCTTTATTTTTAAATATAGCAGTAATACTTGCACTATACTGGATGGTATCATAAATCAACGAGCTATGACTATCCTCAATTATAAAAAAATCAATGCTAGTTTCATTAGTTGAAGGCAAACTATGCTCCGTTTTTACATAATAATCTTTTGCACATCCAAGTACTTGATTTATGCCATTATTGCTGAATTCTTGATAGACATAAGCCAACTCAATGGGGAAATCTAACGAGTTACTATATTTTTCTTGCGTGATATTATAAAACTTATAAAACCTTTTATTATTTACCGTATCCAAGACTTGGTTGTATAACTCAATATTATATATCTTTTTTACATCAGGTTCTCGCTGTTCTGTAATGCGATCGGTACAGGTTTTGGGTCTTCTTTTTCTTCTTTCTTACAAGCAGGGCTCAATAATAAAGCAAAGACGAGTATGTTGAAGGCTAATGTTTTCATAGCAATAGATTTTTACAATTATTTACATTCTTTTATAATATACTCGCCAAGTTTTACTGGTTTATAAGGAGTATTCGATCGAATATCATTTAAAGTATATTGTATTGGTGTTGTTGGTTTACTCGCTGAGAAATCACTCGGCTTATTTAAATAAGTAGCTATATCATCTGTTCCATACATTGTATTTGTATAATACCCACCACTAGAACTGGGTACATTAATGATACGTATGCTATGAGATGCCTCAGGATCTTTGAATACTGTATTAAAATGACTGCCACCTTTCCATTCTCTGCATATACATCATAGCACCTAATACCCAACCTGATAGGTCCTTTGAGACATATCCATTTCAAAAGACAAAATCATTAATTCGCCATAAATTATACCTGAACATACAACGGAGAAAGATCACCGGTTGACAGCTCATTTTTCATGTCTACAGTTGTTACCTTTTTTTCAAAAAAACTTGAAGGTTTATCTGGTAATCATAAAATGTTGTGTAATACTGTTTATATAGTTTCACTAATACCCGAGACTTATTCTTACGAGTGAAATCAAACGTATTTAAATAAGGATAACCTAAATGATTGGCGAAATAGGACTCCAACTGTTCTTTAGAATAAATATCACGTATCTCAAAACCTATTTTAGCCTTCACTTGGGAGCCCCCTATCATTTTATTGAGTAGACTATCTATAGCAAGATGCACCTTATCCTTCGTGGTTTCCTCTACTCTATTGAATCCGTAAGGTCGGAATCTTCAATCACAAGTTTAATGTTACCTCCTGACCGTGGCAATGCTATACTTCTATACTTTTCTTCTGAGTTAGCATATAGGTTATTTCCATCGATTACATCTCCAATAAAGATGTTTAAATTAGGATCCATCACTAAACCCACGCGCTGTGTTGGCCCCACCTTATATTTCATACTTGTACAAGTTTTGGCTTCTTCTTGGCATTACTAAAGTGTTTCCAATTTGCACAGGTAACTCCACTGCAGTAGGAAAATTAATTGTACGCAGTTGAAGTAAATAGCTTTCAAGACTTTGTACATACGGTTGCTTATCAGGCTCAACCCATTCCTCTTTTGCAGCTAGTAATTAATAATACAAGTGAGAATAGAACGGATACAAATATTTTTTTCATACAACTTAAAATCTATTATCAGACTGACC
>CAWFGW010000018.1:0-19369 GCA_963815495.1 uncultured Cytophagales bacterium | reverse complement strand
CTTAAAAGAGCTAGGGATGGATTTTTAAAGAGAAGTTTGTAAAACTCAGTCTTCGTAGCACCAAAAATGATTGAACTGTCACCGAAACACTTCTTTCTTGGTTTGATGTCTTGATTTGATTGTTTAGTGATCATAGCTGTTAAGTTTTGACTGTGGAAAGAGCAGAGCATTCCAAGGCAAGGCCTTCACCAAGCCTTGGAAGTCACTTTTGTATAAGAATTTGGGTGGTTTAGTAACTAGATCGTATGGAAACAATCAGGCCATGTTCCTCGTAGAAGCGTTTCCAGAATTTAGCCGCCTCGTAGGTTACCAGGTAATTTTCGGGGCATATTAAGACAATCTCTGTACCCTTGAATTCATTTGAAACAGGTTCTGAGGCAATCAGTAAGCCTTTGAGCTTCTCATAGTCGGTTTGAAGCTTTTCAGGTTCATTTAAATAGTCTCCCATCTCCAGTATAACTGATGACTCCAAATAATCTGCCATTACGATCATTTTACGATGTTGAGCAGAATGATCCATTTGGGAGAGTCCATTGAGCATTCCTCTATAGAGGTTACTTATTTGATCATTGGCACTGCGGGATAGTAAATCATTGGTTTGTTGCCTTGATAGGTTGTAAAAAGCATTAACCTCGCTGATTCTATCCTTTCTGGGGTTCAGCATCCATACCTTCGACTCTAACTCGGCTTTACTCACAATAGGTAGATACGACCTGCCCATGTAAGAGAAATAAATTCTGGCGTCTATGCTGGTTGGTGAATTCTCCTCGATCCCCATTTCTTTCATGAGTACCGAGTGAAGGATATCTCCAGTTAAACCGCTTTTTGAATCTTCGTATGATTTTGATACGTCAACGAGCAGAACATACTCATCTGGCTCCATTAATTGCTCTTTGTCTTCACAAGAGGTTGCGGTGGCTAATATTATCAGCATTGCCCCGATCAGGGACAATGCATTGAAGTTATTTGTGTTTAGTAATTTCATGGTTTTAAAGTTTAAGGGTTGGATGATCAGGCTACTTGAACGTAGTCACTGTAACCTCTTTTGATTTCAGCAATGATCTCTCTTTCGAGATGTTCAATTGATTTCAACTCGGCCTCTTTTTCATTGGTCAGTTTTTCAATCCTGTTGGAGCTGGAGGCCATGCCTTTGTTGAGTGATTCAACTTTGTTGTTCATAATCGCCTGGCCTTTAATTCCCAATTTTTCTTGAGCCCTTTTAAGGTCATTTTTCAATTGGACTTTACTTCCTTTGAGCGTGTTGATTTTATTGGTTAGAAAGGCTTTGAGTCTGGGAATTCTGTATTTCTCCTCATCCATTGCATAACCATAGGAGAATAATATACCTACCATAAAGACAAGGAGAATGATCAGTCCAAACCCAAAGTCGACTTGTTTACTGACAAGGTAGAGTACCATGCCCAAGCCGACCATGAACGAAACGATAGCTCTTTTCCATCTTTTGAGGGCTAATGACTTCCCAATGAACTGTGCAAGTTTCATTTCCACAATGCTCATGCACAATGAAAGGACTAAACCGAAGAAGTAAACTCCTCCTGAAAATTCCTCGAATGTAGGGCGATTCAAGACAGTGCATAAAATGACATACACTATCACAACAAACCAGTATGACTTTCTGTACACACTGCTGTTTCCGGTGGTTTCTAATTCATTAATCATAGTTATATTCGTTTTGAAGGTCTAATAATCTCACTGTAGTATTTTGAAGGTCATCCTGAACCTTTGTTAATTCAACCATAAGCTTGGTTATATTCTGGTGGTCAGCCTCTGGAAGGGTATTGATTGTCATTTGTAGGTATGCTTCAGGATTTTTATTGATTTTTTCCAACTCTTGACTATCTGCTTTTATGGAGTTGGTGTACTCAATAATTTCCTGCCGTAAATAGAGGAAGCCGAGACTTTCAATTCTGACATTACAGTCTGAGCTTGCGAGATGACTTCTTTGACATCTATACCTCTAAGCGCACTATCAAATGATTTCTTACGCCATTCTCTAATAAATTTGGATTTAGGTTGTCTTTGATACTTTTCCTGTTTTTTGGACTCTTCTACATTACCACCTTGTAGTATGAGAAGTAGCCACTGTTTCAATGTTAGTCTTAGTTTCATATTTATAAGGTTTGTTCTATATTTCAGTGTATATATGGCCAGCTATTTGTTCTCTATTATTCTTTAATACTTCAATTCTATAATATTTTATTTTGTCAAGTATCATTTTAAGCTTATTAAATATCGTGAGAAGCTAAAGCAAGCTACGGTCAGCCTGATTTTATTTGGATAAGCTTGATTAAGCTTATCCAAGCTTTATATTTGCATGTATTGCATAAATAAAGAGCCCACAATGAACACTGAAGAGGAAAGGAATATCTTCCCATCAAGCGATGAAATAGACGAAGCAAATAAACTTCTCACGCTCTATGAGAGAGGTGAGCAAGATGAAAACATGAATTTAGAAAGGAAGATATCTGAGACAGAAAAAAAATCAGGAGTGTCTAGACAAGATTGGAAGCTAGTAAATTACCCTGGCAACAAAGGGGGGATTTCCGATACCGCTATTGGCAACAAAATAAGCTCACTCAAAGTCATTACCTCTGGAGGGTCATTGAGTGATTTAAAAAAATCAGTGAATTTTAAGCCAAGGTCTTTCCCTGATGCATTAAGTAAGTGTCAAGAAACCTTAAGAACAGCAGAACTGTTCATAAAAAATCCGTTTAAAGGGCTTAAAGGAAACACTGACAACTCGATTGAAGAATCCAAAGGGATAGTTACTGGAGGAAATAATAATGAATTAGACAATACTAAGTGGGCCGCTTATTTTCTTTATTACAAGGAAGACGATACGCATAACGAAGTAAATGAGGCTTTAATAGGTAGAGCTATTGTTGAAGTGGATAGCTCATTAGGATCTCTTACTCCAGTTCTGTTTAAAAATATAGAATTTGATAGTGTAGTAAATTATTCAGGAAACTACACCACACACATGGATTTAGATCACGGAATTGTAATATTCGACCTAGAACCACAAAACGGCAAGGAGAGAGCTAGAAACATTCACATAAAGGTTTTCTGCCGAAGTCCGGAACAACATATCCTTTTAGGCCAGTATACAACCTTTGAAAAAGGTTATATTCAAAGCGGCAATATTATTTTTAAAAACTTAAAAGACCAGAAAGAAAATAAACTAGAAACTGGGGTTTATTCTTTCATTCATAACCATAACTCTTACAACGACGATACAATTCCCGATGCCTTTCGTATTTTTTTATCTGAAAGACTAACAAATTACAACATCCTTAAACTTCACAATATAAGGACAGAAAAAGCATTACAAGTTCATGTTGATAATTACCGACCAAGCGACAATAGTAAATACGAAAGGTTTTTAGAGCGTTATAAACCAAGGGTTTTTATATCCATGCCGACCTCCGAAAAAAGCTATACAATTGCTTCCGATATAAAGGATCATCTTGATGAGGTATTCAAGAATCAGGTTTATATCTCATTCAAAAGAGGAGACATGCCTGCAAAGAAAGATCTTAGAGGCGAAAGGCAACCTTTTCGAGATATTGAGAAACTCAAGACAACTAGATTTTTTGTTTTAATTATGGACAATCCTGAAACACTGAGCTATAGTTATCTTCAATTAGGTATTGCCATAACTGTTTGCAAGGTGGCAATTGTAATAACAAAAAAAGAGTTCTTATCTAGTTCTTTAAATAAATTAAGGAATTCTGTTTTAAAGAAGATTTATTATCAGGGGAACTTGGAAAACGAAATTGAAAATGTTTCGAAGGAACTTTCCGATTACCTGAAAAATTTCCTTCCAAATTATCAAGGTGGAAATATTGAAGTGTTGTGATTGTTGTTAATTATGGAGTTATGGGTTGAGCGGAACGGACACCAGTAAGATTGGGTTGATTGTAGAGTTTTTAAGTCGTCTAGGAATAAGAGAGACGATTTCATTTGAGGATGCCTTATCTTCTGCGGCATTAATGATATCCCAACTTGAAGAAAGTTATGGTTATGATGTTGATGAAGCCGTTAAGGATTTTATTAGGCACAACCCTGGTGCATACGACAAAGGATTTAATCCTTCCGATTTCCTGGACGACTATGCGGATGACAAAGCTATTGAGTTCAATGAAAAGATGTTTAAATTCGAATTAGAATAACTTGAGTTTAAAAAACTATTGCTTGAACTCAACTACTGCAAAATTAGATCTATTTTCTCCCCATTGCTTTCCGGGTTTGAAGACAAGAGCCTGAACTTTATTGCTGTTTTCTTTCCGACCTGTTTTAAGCGTTGTAAAATGATCAGGTGTAACCTTGTAATGAAATTGCATGGATTTGGATTTGGTCAAATCATCATCTTTGCCGTAGCTTGACGAATAAACATCAATCCAATGTTTTCCAACAAGATTGGAAGCCCACTCATTCGTTGTGATATCAGCATTGTTTGCAAAGTACTTGAGGTTCAAATTCCCTAAAAGACTATAGGCTCTAGCTTGAGGCTGACTATCACCCATTACAAAGAAGAGGTTGTTGATGTTCTGTGTGATGTATACGCACGCAACCCAGGAACTTCGTGCTGTCGCCTGAAAGAGACTGTCCGAAACTGGATTGCAAAAACTTTGATATTCATCGATGAATAAACCAATTGGTTTTGGGTCTACCTCAGCTGTCAAATTGCGTCTTTCACAGGCGTTTTGGAATGCAGTTTTATAGATTGTTGCCGCATAAATGGCGCTCAGGCCAAATTCTTTAACAGGGAAGTCAACGATGAGAATCTTCTTCCCTTTAATTATGGATTCAGGTGCTAACTCCTTATTTAACCCTTGTGAGAATTGTTCTTTTAATATTCCATTTCCGATAAAAGCTTCCACACATCCCATGAAACTCTCAATTATAATTGATGTTGTTTTTTCTGAAATGTTGGCAAATTCTTTCAGCCAATAGTCAAGAATAATATCTGTTTCTTCAGAACCGTAATATGGGCCACTAATGATCATATCGATGACCTCGACAAAATAGCTAGATGCCTTCCATTCTGTTAAATCCTGAAAAGCCTGATCCTTTACTCGCTTATCTATCTGTTCATTGCTAAAAGCGAGTTTAGTAAGGTTGAAATATCGTTTAGCATCTTCATCTCGAAAGCAGTTCACAACAATTTTTCGCATGTTGTATATGCTAACCTCTTCATCTGCAAGACGGAGTAGGGCAATTGTCCTGGAAATTAATCTCCTTAATGACTCATCCCAGAAACGTTCATCTTTGTTTCCCGAATTGCCACTTTGATATATTCGGCTTTGTTCATTGAGATTCATCAAAATGTTCAGGGCATTGAGCACATCGCCAGAACCATCACCAGCTCTCTCTAATTCATATTTAAGAAAATTGAATTTGAAGCCGCTTGACTTATTAAAGAGGATCTTATCTTCAGTGCGGCCGCAATCTTCTATGTATGCGTCCCATCTTTCTCTTTCCTCCTTCTTTGCACAGAAAATGACCATACCGAAGCCTTTCTTAAGCATAGCTTGCCCGATATATTTTCCAATTGCAGAAGTTTTACCGCTGCCGGTAGCTCCAGTTATAAGGGTTCCTTCAAGGCAATCAGCCCATGAAATTGAAGTATCTGTGGTTGGAACCCTATATAATTCTTGATCAAGAATTTTCTCAAGATTTGGATGTTCTTTATTTCTCCCAAAAAGCCCCATGGTTGTGTGCTAGTTATTTGTTACGATCATCTTTCGGTTTCTCCTTGGGCTTATCGGTGGCCTGCCTTTCGATGCCATATCGCTGATTCATGCGCTGATAAGGATTGTTCTTTATAAGCTCCTGGACTTTTCTGTGTTCGCTTATTCTATCCTCGAACCCTCTCGTATACTCACTTGGCTCTCCTTTTGGACGTTCCATTTTATCTATGAGATTAGGGAATTGATTGATCACCAACTCGGCATCATTATAAGCCCTTTTATATAGGGCAGATAGTTCAAGCTGTTCTTTGTCGTTCTTGTTTTCCTTGTCACCCATTGTCAAAAAATTTTGGATTTCTTACTCTCTATGAATTCTTCTATCGAGAACCTGTTATAAAGTATGGTTCGATCATTGATCTTAGAGAATTCGATTTCTCCATTGTCCCTCATTTTTTGAAGGGTACTTTTGGCGGTAATGTGGAGGATTTCCATGGCTTCTTTGCCATCAATCCATTTGTTCAATTCCTTTTCTGTTGGTTGGAGTTTCTCTACTAATTGATTCAGTAGCTCCTCAAAGGCTTTACTTTCTATAACTATAACCTCCATAGTTCCCCCATTGGTATTGTGTTGAAAACCAATTCTAACACTTTTGATTTTCAAATACGAATTTTGACATTGGGAAATTCCATTTATTTCGGATATGAAAGTTTGGGGTAATTTCCTTAGTTACTTTCTTCCGTTGCACGAAACAGATTTTTTGTGATTTTGTTGTACCTATGTTGTACCCAGAATCCCAGAAACGAAAAAAGCCCCTAAAAAGGGGCTTTAAACGTACCAGAGGCGGGACTTGAACCCGCACACTCAGAAGAGCACAAGATTTTAAGTCTTGCGTGTCTACCAGTTCCACCACTCCGGCTTAGTCTTCCATAGCTTTTAGCAAAGGAAGACATCGACTATCAGATAGTCAAGTTTTTTGGTAGTCTTCAAAACCTATTGGCTCTAAAGTAAAAAAGCGCGATCGTGATCACGCTTCTTAATATTATGAGCGGGAGACTGTCCCGAAGCTTCGGGACGAACCGCAACCAAACCTTGGCAAGCTGCGATTTTAGTCTACTCACTAATAAAAGATAGAACGTCTTCCATTTTATGAGCGGGAGACGGGATTCGAACCCGCGACCCCGACCTTGGCAAGGTCGTGCTCTACCAGCTGAGCTACTCTCGCTTATTATTCAGTACTTGTTTTTCCGCTCTTGTAGCGAATTGGAGTGCAAATTTAACGAAGGGCTTTAAATATGCAATGCCTTTCAATAAAAAAATATTTATTTCTGGACAACAAGGTATATTCACCTATTTCACTGGCGCATATGGATTGATTTCTCGAAGCTTTTCTTCTAAAGCGCGCAAGTCTTTTAGTCTAAGCCAACTGATTCTTAATTTATGTTTTTGAAGCTGGTCATTTTTGTCTAGTAGGTTAAGCCCAATGTGCAAATGGTCTGTTTCGTAGTAGCTATCAAAGTTGTATTTATTCACAACCATTGAGTTTTCTTTCTTGGAGAATAACTTCTTTGTACTAATTACCACACCATCCTCGGTTTCAATCACGGTCATATAAATGGGCCAATTGACTAGGCTAGATAAGAATCCAAAAATTGGAGCAAGCGCCAACAGCAAAATGAGTGTGCTAACTTCTGGTCGGATAATGTACTTGTATACAAAAATGAAAACGACAAAAAGTAAATAGAAGTAGATCAGAAATTTGTACCGATTTACTTTTCCACTGTTACTAATTTGCTTCATATGATATGGTTTTATGCCTTGGTGAATTTAGCTAAAAATGGCTTACCTAAATTTTATTTTACTGGTTAAATCCCATAGCACTACTCCTATGCTTACCGAAATGTTTAAGGAATGCTTGGTGCCAAACTGGGGTATTTCAAGGCAGCCATCTGCCGCGTCAACAACGCCTTGGTCTACGCCAAAAACCTCGTTTCCAAATATTAAGGCATATTTTTCTCCCTCTTTTGTTGTAAATTTTTCTAAAGAAATACTTCCTTCCGCTTGTTCTACCGCCAGTACTTTATAACCGTTTTGCTGTAGTTTTTTGCAGAGTGTTACCGTGTCTTCTGTATGTTCCCAGGCTACAGACTCCGTAGCCCCTAAGGCTGTTTTATTGATTTCTCTATGAGGAGGTTGTGCGGTAATTCCGCAGAGGTAAATCTTCTCTAGCGCAAATGCATCAGAGGTACGAAAAGCAGAGCCTACATTGTTCATGCTCCGTACATTATCGAGCACAAGTACGAGTGGCAGCTTTTCAGTATTCTTAAACTCGTCAATCGTAAGCCGATCGAGTTCATCATTTTTGAGTTTGCGCATGCTCAAAATTAGAAATTATAGGCATAAAAAAAGAACGGGATCCTTATGATCCCGTTCAACATATATGACTTTCAAAGAACCATCAAAAATGAAAGCCGATATAAGCCGTCAATACTGAATTTCTTTAAGTTTCTTAAAAGCGGACTCTTATTCAGAGTCCACTTTGTTGTTGGCTATGCTCAGTTGAGGAGGGCATTAGCTTTTTGTTGAAATCACCAAGTATTTAGATACTTGCCAGAATTTCTTCGGGTCGGTGATTTGTAAGTATTTGATATTCTCTTCGTTTTCATCCTGCACAATCATATAAGAATCGGCTGGGTGTTCTGTTACTAATTCAACTTTATCTGCTTCTAACGGTAGTTTCGAGAAATCACGAATATCGGTTTCAATGTATTCGTCTGTTAAGGCGGACTCGTTTAAATCAATCGTTCTTCCGAACCATAAGAAACCGCCTTCTTTAGATACTAAACCTCTTTCTTTCAAGTCTTTAAAGCTACCTACTGCATAGTGCACAGTGTTTAAATCGTCATTGACAGAAGTTAAAAGTTCAATCTCCTGCTCTTTGTCAGTAATGGTTCTTACCTGACTGGCAGACATTATTTGAAGTGAATCGTACCTTCCGGCAATCATATCGATTTGTTGATCTTTCTGAAGGACTTCAGCCCTAAGGTCTGCGATTACAGTACTTCTTTGTTCCAAATCTTCTGTCAGTTGTTCTAGTCTTTTCTGAAAACCTGTAAGCTTCAAGTCCGAATTTCTGACAGCACCTTTCAATTGTGCAATCGTCTCGTTCGACTGGGCTACCAGATTGTCAATTAAAGCCAATTCTTTAAGAAGTTTGTCTTTGTTGGTACCATTATCCCCCGTTTGGGCATTGGCCACCAAGTTCTCTTTTTCCACTATGGTTGCTACTTGGTCTTCAACCTTATTCAGCATACTTAATACTTCGTTAAAGGCAGAGTCTCTTGAAGCAATCTCGTTTTCCATTTGTTGAATCGAGACCGTTTGTTGATCAATTACTTTTTGTTTTTCGCCATTACTGCAAGACGTTAGGCCTACAGTGGCGAACGCTGCTAATGCTAAAAGCACTTTGCTTGGTTTTGAATTTTTAATCTTCATGGCTACTTATTTAATGTGTGATTACTCTATTTAAATCTTTGTGGTTGGTATTATGCCAAAACGAGACCAATACCGAGAATAAACACAACCGGCTGAATAACAGACATTTGAGAAGGCGCCAAATAAAAAACGCTCTACAATTGAGAGCGTTTTTGTCAAAATGAATAAGGTTTGGAGGAAATTTTAGGTTGGTTCGTCTATTTCTTTGAGCATTCTATAAATGGTAGACTGACCGATGTCTAGTTTTTGAGCCACCAGCTTAATGTCGTTATCGTAATTTTTAATGTAAAGCTGAACAATACGTTGGTTGTATTCTTTCAGGCTCATTTCTTCCCCAGACATTTCTGCAATTACATCTTTGGTTCCAAAAGAAATATCCTCGGGCAAAATGGTGGAGTCCTCTGCCATTACCACGGCAAGCTCCACTACAGATTTGAGTTCTCTAATATTGCCAGGGTAACTATAGCCTAATAGTTTTTTAGATGCATCAGACGAAAGTGATTTTTTTGGCAAACTATTCTCGTTGCAGAAAGCTTCAATAAAGTGCTTGGCCAGTACGATCACGTCTTTACCGCGTTCTCTCAAAGGCGGCAAATTAATTGTCAAACCAAACAGACGATAATATAAATCTTCTCTGAAGTTTCCTGCTTTTACCTCTTCCAACAAATCGCGGTGAGTGGCCGCTACGATTCTACAATTGATTTTCACTACCTCTTTTCCGCCTACACGGGTAATCTCTTTTTCTTGCAGTGCCCTTAAAATTTTTGCCTGAAGGGTTTTATCCATTTCACCCATTTCGTCTAAAAACAAGGTGCCTCCGTTGGCTTGTTCAAACTTACCAATGTGCCGATTGGCTGCACCTGTAAAAGAGCCTTTTTCATGCCCGAACAGTTCACTTTCGGCAAGTTCTTTCGGAATTGCACTCATATTTACCGCCACAAAAGGGCTTTCCTTTTTGTCGGAATTGTAATGTACCGCTTTGGCAACAAGCTCCTTGCCCGTACCCGTTTCACCATTGATAATTACTGAGATATTGGTAATTGTTGCCTTTTTAATTAAACCAAATACTTTTTTTAGCGGGTCACTTTGGCCAATAATGGAACTCTGGAAATCATACTTTTTTTCTACCTCTGATTGAAGCACCTCTATACGCTCACGCAATGATGAGTGTTCGCGAATATGTTTGATTACATTATGAAGGCGGTCTTTAATGTCCTTGGTTTTGGTGATGTAATCGTACGCTCCGTTTTTCAACAACTCTACAGCTGTATCAATTTCGCTTTGTTCCGAAATAATAATCACCTTAATGTCTGGGTCAAACTCTTTAATTTTCTTGAGCAACTCCTCTCCATTGGTATCTGGTAGACGATAGTCGAGCGTAATTACGTTTGGCTTTTCCTTCAAAGCGGCTTGCAAAGACTTACCGTCCTCAAAAGACATCACCTTATAATCGGGGTTCAGCTCTAATGTGTAAACCAAGAGTTTTCTGTACCATTCGTCATCCTCCACTACGAAAATGGTAAACGAAGCTTCATTCATGGTTCTAATTTACGAAATGAAATTTAGGTTGCAGATCGAAATTATAATCTCATGCTTTGGCATAAAAAAACCCGAGGTTAACTACTCCTCGGGTTACTAAACAAATAAACTACTAACTGTATGAAGAGAATCACTCAGTCGTGATTCTTAAATCCTATTTTAAATGATCTAATTACTTGCTAGACCAATCTTTACTGGTCAAATATTTAACAAGTGATTTCTGTTGATCAACTTCTTACCACAAAGATCGTTATCCCAGCCAAAAAGTTGTGTTTTTCACATTATTTTAACGTTAATTAACCCCTAGCCATAGTTTAATAAAAACACGTTGGGTTAATAAACTATGCTATCACTAACGGGACTTGCGGACTTATGTTCCATTAAATAAAGTCATGAAACATGAATACAACAGTTTAAATATCAATAAGTTATTTCATGGGAAAGACAAGAAAACAACCAAAAAGTCGAAAAAAGCTTTTCAACTTAACTCTTAGTTAATATATTTCGACATCGGTTAATCTCATCATTATGAAATTTATAGACTTCAAGCTGACCCTTCGACTCCTACGCAAAAACCCTATGTTTTCTGTTATTAATGTATTAGGGCTTACACTAGGTTTAACTGCGTCTATTTGGCTTCTACTATATTTGCAGAACGAGCTAACTTATGATCAGCACCATGATAAGGCGGACAGGGTATTTAGACTTAGCCATATTTTAAAAGCCCCAGGAGTTGAGTTTAATACAGCTTATTCTGCTAGTGAATTGACTCCAATGCTAGCAGAACAATTTCCTGAGATAGAATCATATGCACGATTCTCTTCAGTTAATTCTCAAGAAATAGAGGTAGATGGAGAAAGGTTTACGGAAAATCGAATGTATTATACCGACCCTTCCGTTTTGGACATCTTTAGTTTACAAATTGTCGCTGGAAATAGGTCAAGTTTTGCCGACCCCAATGTTGCGTTAATTTCTGAAAAAACTAAAACCAGAATTTTTGGAAACAACCCTGCTATAGGCCAACTGATAAAAATTGACGGCAAAAACATAAAAATCTCTGGCGTATTTCAAGACTTACCCGTAAATGTCCATTTCAAATTTGACGTACTTATTTCTGGGGTGAGCGAAAGAGAATTTGCACTTCAAAATGGAGTATTCAACTCTGAAGCCCTATGGAATGCAGATGTTCTAAATTATGTTCTTATGAAACCTGGGTTTAATAAGGAAAAGTTTTTAGCAAAATTTGAGGGATTTAATGAAAAGTATTACATGCCATTCGGTAAGGTAATCAATGGTGAGCACAGACTTCGCATGCAAAAGCTCTCCGACATTCATTATGACACAACCTTAATTGACGATGACTTTCCAAAAGGGAACAGGGGCAACCTAATTGCTTATTCTATTATTGGTGTATCAATATTGCTTTTGGCTTGCATTAACTATGTAAACCTCTCAACTGCTCGAGCTGGCCTTCGTGCCAAAGAAAAAGGCATTCGTAAGGTACTGGGCTCGCCAAGGGAAAGACTGAGGGTGTCGCTTCTGACAGAATCGTTAATTCAAGTGGTTTTTGCTTTCATTTTGAGCTTATTGAGTGCCTGGCTCATCATTGAACACTCTGCTTTCCAAGCTATATTGGGTGTCAACTTCACATTTAATCTTATTGACCAACCATCATTAATTATTCAATTCTTTATTATTGCTCTTTTTACAGGGTTAGTTTCTGGTCTTTACCCATCCTTCTATTTAGCAAAAATATCACCCATCAATGCACTAAAAGGCGGAACTGTTAAAGAGCGAGGGGGTAGTTTGCTCCGAAAAGGATTGGTCTTTATTCAGTTCACCATTTCTATTGGGGTTTTGGCCGGCACATTACTCATGAAAGACCAACTGCACTTTCTTCAAAACACTGAATTAGGCTATGACAGTAATCAGGTTATGATTATCAATAGTCAAGACAGCCTCGTTCAGAGCAAATTCGAAATACTAAAACAACAGTTTAAAACCATTCCCAGCGTAACCTCAGTAACGTCCTCTAGTTTTTTACCCGGCTCAAGTATTGGTCAGACCGTTTTTATGGTTGAAAAAGAGGGGCAGATGCAACAACAGGAATTTAAAACTATTCGAGGCGATGCTGACTATCTAAAAACCTTCGGGATATCACTAAAGGAAGGAGAGTTTTTTAAACCAGAAAACAACAGTGGTAATAAATATTTTGTAGTAAATGAGGCTGCAACCAAGGTGCTCGGGTGGAATCAGTCCTTGGAGAAAAAGATGGGCTTTTTTAGGCAGGAAGAATTCGGTAGAGTGATTGGTGTGGTAAATGATTTCAACTTCTTCTCCCTACACAATCCTATAGAGCCCCTAGTTATTATTTTTGATAATCAACCAGGAAACCAGATAATATTGAAGTTTGACTCTAAAGATATGGATAAGCTAATGACAGATCTTAGGCATTCTTGGAATCAAGTAAATCCTGACTACCCGTTCGACTTTACATTTCTAAACCAAAACCTCAATAGTCAGTACGAAGCGGACAAAAACCAAAATACTGTAGTAATGACTATGTCAATACTATGCATTATCATTTCACTCATTGGTGTTTCGGGACTCGCAGCTTTTAATGTGAATCAGCGTAAAAAAGAAATTGGAATAAGAAAAGTACTTGGTGCGATGACATCTTCAATTATCAAATTAATCTTTCGCGATTCCTTTGTTATAATTATTTGCGCTAGTGCTATTGCTCTGCCAATTACTTATTTATTTATAGAAAATTGGATCGAAAATTTTGCTTATCACACATCTATTAGCTTAAACTTAATGGTTATGTCCGTAGTGATCATTAGTTTCATAACCTTAAATATTGTGGCTTCAATAGTTTGGCTCAATTCTAGAAAAAACCCGTCTGAGATACTTAGGGTTGATTGATTAAAAAAGGCTTGTAAATTTCAAATTATTTAAGGCAAAAGCAACAGAAGAACTAAAGGTGGCCGACAATGCTTCTATGGATGTTTCCTCATTATTACTTTCAGCCAAAGCATGAATTTCTTTTCTCAAATTACTCAACACTTCTATTCCTAAATAGTCGATGCTTGGCCGGATTTTGTGGGTGATTTTCCTGACCGCTTCCCAATCAGAGTTTTCAATGCCTTTTTCTAGCAAGGCCATTTCTTTTGGCAGTGTGCTTAAAATGGTATCAACCATTTCAGTCATAAATTGTTGGTCTCCACCAACCGTGCGCTTCAGTAAGTCTAAATTGACTTTGAACTCATTTTTCCGTTGCACCATTTGCGCCAAGGCAGCTTGTAAATCGGTTAAATCAACGGGTTTTTGAAGCCAAGTATAATGTGAATGAAAAATTTCAGTTTCAATATTGGGTCGAGAACCACTGACAAAAATGAACGGAGTAAATATGCCTTTTTGTGCAGCTTCCAAAAATGCTTCGCCACCGCTTAAGCCGCTCAATTGCAAATCAGAAATTACAAGGTCGAAGTTTTTGTTTTCCAGTTGTGAAAGCAACTCATCACCCGATTCTACTACTGTTAAATCCACCTTTTTCGACTCAAGAAAGTTGGCAATTACTTTGCGACTTACTTCATCGTCTTCGGCATATAAAACAGAAAGGCCTTCAATAGAGTGAATGCTTTCTTGTACAGCTGAAGTTGCACTCAATCCATCACCCAGGTTCAGTGCTAGCTCAAAGCTCATTTTTGTGCCCTTGTTGGGTGTACTATCAATTATTAGTTTGCCTCCAAAGGCCTCTATCAGCTTAATGGCAATGCCCATGCCCAAGCCCGTTCCGCCATATATTCTGGCAGTGGTTGAATTGGCTTGTCCATAAGGTTCAAGCACAGCCTTAATTTGTTCGGCTGACATTCCGATGCCTGTATCGCTCAGCTCAAACTTGATCCTAATTCTGCCTTCTTCTTTAGCAACCAATACAATGTTAAGTTGAACCCTGCCTTTGTCAGTAAACTTTAGGCTGTTTCCTAAGAGGTTATAGAGTATTTGACGAAGTCGTGTCGGGTCACTTTTTACGCTGATTGACTCCTTCGGTGCCTCAATAATCAGCTCAGTATTTTTATGCTTGGCCGCAAACTGAAAGCCTATCAATACACTTTGGATGGTTTCGGTTAAATCGAAGTCTAAGTCTTCAAACGTCAACTTCCCAGCTTCAATTTTAGAAAGGTCTAAAATGTCATTCACGATAGAATTCAGGTGTTCCGAAGTAGACTTGATTGCTGGCAAATACTCGCGAATAGCAGCACTGTTATCTGTAGAAAGTTGCACCAAGCCAGTAATACTTTGTAGTGGCGTTCGTATTTCGTGGCTTACGCTTGCGAAAAACTCATTTTTAAAGCCTTGAATTCTCTTTAATTCTTCGTTCTGAAAAGCGAGGAGTTGGCTTTCCATTTCAGATACTTTCTTTTGTAGCAAGGCTACCTCTTCATTGATCGCGCTGTCATTTCTGCTTTGCTGATTACTGACCAGTTTTTCGTAGTCTTCGGTTTTATCCACAATCACCAATTGAATCTGTTGTTCTTCAATTTTAGTGATCGTAATTCCGAAAAGTGCATTTACTAGCTCATTCCACTCTATTTCAGGAAAAGAATGACTTTCGCCCACTGCAGAAGACTGAATTATGGGCTGAAGACTTTGGAAAAAAACAAACTGATTGTAAAGTGAAGTTTCCTTTTTGATCTTCAGTAGCGTGTTGCAAGTTTGCTGAACCTGGCCCTCAACATCAAAAATGACTACTTGGATTTTGGACTCGATCTGTTCCAATTTAATCTGTTGTAGCCTTTCCATTTAAGCCATTGCTTTAGATAAATTGAGAAAGGCCAACTCTACATGCTCACCAGTTTTGGCGCTGGTGGTTTTTAAATCAAAATTGATTTGCGCCAATACTTCTTCTATTTCTTCTGAAGAGAGCAGGTCTTTCTTATTGCCTAAAATTTGAATGGGCGCTTGTGGCAAAAGCTTTTTGACGTAGTCGATTTGCTCGCTTAAGTTTTCGTAGGTAGATGGGCGTGTAAGATCGAAAACGTATATTACTCCATGTGCTCCTAGTAAATAGCTTTGGGGTACTTTCTTTTGTTCAGTTTCTCCAGCCACATCCCAAATTAACAAAGTCATTTGGCGGCCATCAAATTCAACTATCTTTTTGTCAATTTTAACCCCAATGGTGGTAAGGTATTTTTCTGAAAAACGACTATGAACAAACTGTTGAACCAGCGAAGTTTTACCTACCCCGAAATGCCCAATCAGTATTACTTTTTTATTCATTCTTCGTCAAACTTTGTGAAGTACTTTTCCAAGCCTAGGGATATTTGGTCTGGTTGTGCTTCTTGATTTGCGCTTTGTCTTGCGTTTTTCAATACTTTCTCGCTGAAATCGAGTAAGGTGTCGTCTAGTTTATCTCTAAAGGCCAAGCTCATTCCGCCCGAAGTTACCACAGCAATAAAAAAGGATTTAAAGTTTTTGATCACGATTTTATAGTTGTCGTAATCTATGCTATCGAGCTCTTGCTCTTCGCCTTTAAAGGCATCCTCAACAAAAGCTTTTATGGCTGTTAACATGGCGGCAATCATGTCTTGATCAACCGAGTGATTTTTAGAGAAACTACCTAGCAATAACCCAGACTGTTTTTCAATAATGAAAATCTCTTCGATTTTCGGTTCGATCAACTTAGAAATGATGACGCTCTTTTGAGGTGTTCCTGTAAGCCAAGCTTTGATCCTGAGCTTCCAAGCTTCCCAAGAAAAAGCAAGTTTCATTTGCTCGTCTACTTTTTCTGAAAGCTTTTCGATCTCGCTGGTTATGTACTTTTTAATCATCCGACCGAGAATAGGGTACAGCGCCTCCACTACTTCGTCTTGCGACTCCCGGATTTGCTTACTTATGGACTCTGTAATTTGCGGGCCAAAAAGTTCGGGAAATTTGTGTTTGAGATTGTCCCGTTCGGTGTCTAAAATAGGCTGTATTTTTTCCTCCAGCCTATTTCTTGAATTCAGTTGATCGTCAAGGTCATTTAACTTTTGGGCAAACTCTTCCCTTTCCTCCCAGTCCTTTTCTAGGAGAATCTCTCTGAGTTTATCAAAAGCCAAGCCTTTGCTCATAAATAAGCCTTATTCAGCGATTTGTTTGCCCATTTCTTGAAGAAGGGCTCCGAGCAGCTTTCTATTTACTTTGCGGTTGTCCAAATCGGTAACGGCTTCGTCCATGTCAGACCTTAGCTGGGTTACTTTTTTGTTCATGTCCGTGCGTAGGTCGTTAATGATGTTGTTGAGCTGATCGCGCGTGTCATTCAACTCGTTCTCAATCTCGTTGCGTGTGCGCTTCATCAACGCCTTAATTTCATTGAATTCTGCATCGTACTGCTGCATACTTTCTCCAAAAATCAATTGTTTTACTGCATCAATTTTTGGGTCGCCTGAAGAAACTGGTTGTTTCTTTTCTTCTTCTTTTTCCTTAGCCATTGTTATTGAATTAAAGCTTTGAGTGTTTCTTTATCTACTTCGCCCGAAGGGAACAAGCCGCTATTTTCTTGAAAATTCTTCAGTCGGTTCGTGGTAATTAGATTGAATATTCCATCCTGAGGAATGCTGTCGCTGTCCGTATTCAGCAATTTTTGAAGTTGCCAAACGGCAGCTCCACGTGCGCCAATTTTCAACCCAATCAGGTTAGAAAGCCGCTTTATCTGTAAGTCTTCTGGAGTAAGGTTTTGCTCGAAATACATTTTTACTTCGCCATTTGTATAACCTTGTTCCTTTAACATGGCCGAAAGCTCCAATTGATCTTCCAACATTTTGGTGCTTGCAATCATTTCTATATATACCTGTGTGGCGCGGGTAGATTCAAAATCTTCATTGTCGATTGAGCGTACGTCAATTTGGTCGTTTCGCCAAAGTGAGCGGGCATACATACCTATTTCCAGTGCAGATTTGTAGTATTCTTTAACAACAGTTTTGTCATAAAAGTCGGCATCGATATTTTCGCTTAAAGCGTAGTCGTAGGCCGATGGCGGATTGAACCTGCGGTCCTTGAAATACTGAACTGCTACGTAAGAAACAATGCCTATGAGGATTACGATAAAAAGAAGACGCTTCATGGCTATTATGATTAAAAAACCTTGGGCATAAAAATAGCAGAAATTATTGATCAGTCTGCACAGCAATAGGCTTTTAAAAGCCTATTGTATTAAAAACAAACCTGAACCTCTGACCTTTAGCCTTGACACTATAGGCACAAAAGTAAAAATGCCATCTGAAAATCAGATGGCATTCGTACAAAAATTTATAATGAATTATTTTATAAATCGTAAACAGCTGAAAATAGGAAATAACGCTTTTGAATAAAGTATTCGTAAGTGCTGATCAAGCTTTCCGAAAACGAATCTCTTCTGACACCTGTGGTATTTAGTAAGTTCATTCCAGTGGCTTTAAACTCCCACTTACTGCCTTCTTTTCTGAAACTTAAATTAGCATTCAGTAAATCATAGGTGCTTTGTGTATCGTTTGAAGTGTTTTTATAGGTGTTGTATTCGTAATTGGTATCGAACCTAAACGACTTCAAAAAACGCACAATAAGGCTAGCGGTAGGTTTGTGGTTTTCGAAATTACTCGTTGTATTATTGGCTTGATAATTATTGAAAGAGACCTCGTAACCAAAATTCATCTCTAAGGACTTGAGCAAAGTAGTTGATAAACCCGCCTTATAACCTTGTTGAAAACTTACATTCTCATTTTGAATATCGCTAATTCTATTGTTGGTCACTATGCGCGACCAGTTGCCCGAAAAGCTTAGCCTGTAATTGTCAAAGCGCTTGTCTATACTTGCATTACCGGAAAGGTTCTCGTTTGCCAAGTCGATGTTAATTGGTGTATTAATCCTTTCCAAGCCGCTGAAATCGATGATGTTTGTAATGTCATCATATCTCTTCTGGTAACTTAAGCCACCCGAAACATTCAGAAAGTTATACATGTTGAAGTTGAAATAATTGAGGCTTAGGTTATGGTACCAACTGTTGTCGAGCACAGGGTTGCCGGCAAACAATCCGTTATAACTTTGCACAATAATGCCCTCGGCAGCATTCTGAATGTCGGTGAAATTGGCGTTTACCGAATAATTTAAATTCAGCGAATGTGAGTTCCTGAAATTGTATTTGGCATTTACCGATGGCAAAAGCAGCATTTTATCGAACCCTTCAGTCACTCCATTCTGCGTGTTTTCAATTTGGTATTGATGTAAGTTTAACCTGGGTTCATCACCAATTTGCCCAGCTTTACTTTGTAGTAAAGCCCAAAATAATAATCGTTAAATGAGTAATCGACCAAGTTATTCAGTGCCGCATCGTTGAACTGATTGGTGCTGCCATCGCTTAACTTTTCTAATAAGGCTGAATTCAGTTCTTGGCTAGTGCTGTTAAAGCCCAGTTTGAAATTAATGTGGTTGGTATTGTTCAAAATGCGGTAATAATTTAGTGCAGCTTCGGTTTGCTGTGTCGCAATATTTTTAAGCTGAAGCAGATTATAAGGGCTATTGCCCGTCATTGGAATTACGGCTGCAAAAGGTCTTTGCGTGGCTGTTAAATCATAACTCGGATCTTGCTCTTGGCTTTTATAAGC
>CAWFGW010000017.1:0-29591 GCA_963815495.1 uncultured Cytophagales bacterium | reverse complement strand
GAGGAGTGATGGAAGAGGTCTTTGGAACTGACAACTTCATATCACAAATTATCTTCTCCAAGACTAGTTCTGCTACTGCTGATAATTTAGCAACTATCAATGACTTTGTTCTTTGGTTTGCAAAGGACAAGAGTAAAACTAAGTTTCGGCCCCTGTTTACTGCCAAGCCCTCTCCTTTTGAAGACTCAAAATCCAAATACGATCAAGTTCAGTTGGACGTATACGTACGAAGAGGTATGACTCCTTCTGAGAAATCACGGCTGAAAGAATTATCGGAAGGTGCGAAGGTATTCAGGTTGAGTGGAATTGACAGTCAAACGGGTACGGCAAATACTCGATATCCAGTATCTTTCAAGGGTAAGAACTATCGTCCTAGTGGAACTAGAGGCTGGTCTTCTTCTGAGATAGGGATGAACCGACTCATTCGTGCTGATCGTGTCAAAAAGAGCACTAGTATTATCAACTTTGTTCGGTTCTTCGAGGATCACCCTTCGCAACAAATCACTAATGTTTGGATGGACATCGGTGGGGCTGTTCAAAGTCGCGCTGATCCTAAGGTATATGTGGTACAAACAGGAGCGGCACCAATACAACGCTGTGTCTTGATGGCTACAGACCCAGGCGATCTTGTCCTAGATCCCACTTGCGGTTCCGGCACCACCGCCTACGTCGCCGAACAATGGGGCCGCCGCTGGATAACCATCGACACCTCCCGTGTTGCCCTCGCCCTCGCCCGTGCCCGCATTATGGGCGCTCGTTATCCTTACTATCTCCTTTCTAACTCCCCCGAAGGCCAACAAAAAGAAGCCGAAATCACCCGCACCGAAGTATCCGAAGCCCCCACCTACGGCAACATCCGCCAAGGCTTCGTCTACCAGCGCGTCCCCCACATCACCCTCAAATCCATCGCCAACAACGCCGAAATCGACACCATCTACGAGACCTTTCAAGAAACCCTCGAACCCCTCCGCGAAAAACTCAACAAAGCGCTAAACAAAGACTGGCAAGAATGGGAAATTCCCAGAGAACTACCAGAAGAAGCTGAAGACACCTGGCCCGACACCGCCAAACAACTCCACGCCGACTGGTGGCAAACCCGCATCGCTCGCCAAAAAGAAATTGACGCCTCCATCGCCGCCAAAGCCGACCAAGAATTTCTCTACGACAAACCCTACGAAGACAAATCCGTTGTCCGCGTCGCAGGCCCCTTCACCGTAGAAAGCCTCTCCCCCCACCGCGTCCTCGCCGTAGACGAAAACGACGAAATCATCGACCCCAAAACAAATCCCTCCACCCAAAGCGGAGAACCCACCGACTTCGCCAGCGTCATCCTACAAAACCTCAAAACCGCAGGCGTCCAGCAAGCCCACAAAGAAGACAAAATCGCCTTCACCAGTCTCACCCCCTGGCCCGGAACCTACATCTGCGCCGAAGGCCGCTACCTCCAAGCCCATCAAGGCCCACCGCCCCAAGCCGACCAGATTCAACCAGAAGGCACCGAAAAACGCGCAGGCATCTTCATCGGCCCCGAATTTGGCACCGTCACCCGCGAAGATCTGGTCGTGGCCGCCCGCGAAGTCGGCGACGCTGGTTTCGATGTCCTCATCGCCTGCGCCTTCAACTACGACGCCCACTGCGCCGACTTCCAAAAGCTAGGCCGCATCCCCATCCTCAAAGCCCGCATGAACGCTGACCTCCACATGGCCGCCGACCTCAAACAAACCGACAAAGCCAACCTATTCGTCATCTTCGGCGAACCCGACATCGACATCGAAAGCGTCGAAAACGACAAAATCCAGGTCACCATCCACGGCGTCGATGTATTCCATCCTCAATCTGGTGAAGTCCACTCTAGCAACACCGATGAAATCGCCTGCTGGTTCATCGACACCGACTACAACGAAGAAAGCTTCTTCGTCCGCCACGCTTACTTCTTAGGCGCAAGCGATCCTTACAAGTCATTGAAAAAGACACTGCAAGCAGAAATTGATGTTGAAGCATGGAGCAGCCTAAACAGCGAAACTTCCCGTCCGTTTGACAAGCCTAAGTCTGGTCGAATTGCCGTTAAAGTGATTAATCATTTAGGCGATGAAGTTATGAAAGTATTTGGGGTGTCTGAATGAAGTTAATGAAGCTAGAGGTGAAAAACTTTAAGTGTATAGAGTCAGTTCATATAGATCTGGCCGATGTGAATATACTTGTCGGCACAAATGGTAGTGGAAAATCATCTACTCTTCAGGCTATCCATCTGGCATGTTGCGTTATGCGTCAAGCTAAAAGAGTTGAACAAAGAAAGACATCTACTGTAGGAATCGAAGAGCTGGATTATCTACCCACAGACAACTATAAGATGCTGGGTCATAAGTCTGTTTGGGGTAACAGAGCTGGCACATCCTCTTCTGAAGTGAAGCTTATGTTTTCAAACGAGAACAACGTAGAAGCAAACGCATCATGTGAACTTCGGTCAGCAAGAAATGCCGGTATTTCTATTACAGGAAATATCTCCAACAACTTGACTAACTTTCTTCGTAAAAAGAAGAGCTTCTTTTCTGCATATATACCTGGGATATCTGGAATTCCGAATAAAGAAGAAAAGAAATCTAAGAAAGCTGTCTTAAAGGCTTGTTCATACGGCGATTCCAATATCATCCTTCGCAATGCGCTGCTACTGCTAAAAGAAGAGAATGACACTTATATAGAGCTTATTGAAAATTGGATTGGTCAGATCATAGGGCCTGTAAAGATCTTCGTAGAACACGATGATGAGGAACATCTATTTATCAATTGTACAATCGAGATGTTCGGAGATACTCGTCCAATCGAGTTGATTGGAACGGGCTATCTACAACTGATTCAGATTTTTTCTTACATACTTTTGTTTAACCCAGGGATTCTTCTCATTGATGAACCTGATATTCACCTACACCCAAACGTTCAAGAAAAGCTTGGCCAGATGTTTACTCGGGTGGCAGCAGAGCGGAACCTAAGGATTCTATTAACTACGCATTCTCCCTTTATTGTTCGAGGTGCCCTATCAAATACAAACGTTTTTTGGTTGGATGCTGGAAGTATTCAGCCTCAAAGCCGATCTAGCGTAGAGCTAGCCTTAGGGTGGGGAGCGTTCGGTAGGAAAATTATCATAATTTCCGAAGATAGCAATTTATCTCTGCTCAAGAAAATTATATCGCAGTGGCCGGAGCTAGAGAAATTCATCGCTTTCTATCCAGGTAGTGGATATAAGTCGCTTGTGACTCCCGACCAAGCTGCGGATATACGAGCGGCTCTTGGTGGAAGCTATAAAATAATTGTTCATCGTGACCGTGATTCTTTGACGGATGATGAGGTAGAAAAGCTAGTTTTCAAGTATAGAGAAAAGGAAGTTTTTCTATGGTTCCCTATGCTCTCCGACGTAGAATCGTATTTTTGTCTTCCTCAATTTATACAGGGATTTGTTAGTTGTTCTATGGATGAAGCAAACTCTTATGTTGATCAGATTATAGAAAAGAGTATTCATCCTATTACTCATGGTTCGCTCATTTATTCTAGTGGTTCCAAGAAACACGAAAACGCTACATGTAGCGTAAAGCTAGTCTATTTTTGCAGTTGACTGATTGGTCAGGGCTACAGAGGCGCAAAGCTTATAGCCTTGTTTATTTGTCAATAGCATGAAAACCCATTGCCTTCGTCGTATTTTTGCAACTCAAATTATTTTGAGCGAACCGTGAGCTATTAAGGATCAGTTCAGTAAACAGAGGAAAGCACATAATGAGGAGATGTATCCTTCCGGTGGTAGTCCACAAAATGATGAAGTATGGGAAGAGTTTCAGCTAAGAAATCTTAGAGGTGCAAAAGGAAAATACATCTTCAGGCAGCTAAAAAATAAGATTCCTGGGAACTGTTTCTCTGAAGAACTTATTCTAGATTGTGTAACCTCCAATGAGATAGCACCAGATCTGAAAGAATTAATTGAAGAGATGCTAGAAGAGGAATTGTAAAATGGAATTCCGCATAGCTGATACTTTTACCGATAGCCTAGCCAAACTCACTAATCAAGAACAGAAAGGCGTTAAAACTACTGCCTTTGACCTACAGCTAAACCTACAGAACCCCGGACTGCGATTTCACAAGCTCAACAAAACTAAAGACGAAAACTTCTGTTCTGTTAGCGCCAACATGGACATCCGCCTCATCGTCCATCGCACCGCTAGCAGCCTGCTACTGTGCTACGTAGACCATCACGACAAAGCCTATGCCTGGGCCAGCAAACGCAAAATAGAACGCCATCCTAAAACCGGAGCCGCCCAACTCGTTGAAGTGCGCGAAACCGTTCAGGAAATCACCATTCATCAGCCGGTCACCGTTCCGGCCCTGCCGAAAACTCAGCCTCCCCTCTTTAAAGACATCACCGAGGACGATTTGCTAGACTACGGCGTTCCATCCGAATGGATAGAAGATGCGATCGCCGCCACCGAAGACACCCTCTTCGACCTTGCTGAACACCTCCCCCAAGAAGCCGCCGAAGCCCTGCTAGAACTAGCCACGGGCAGCGACCCTGCTCAGCCCACCACCATCGACCAAGACACTAGCGCCTTCGACCACCCAGATGCCCAGCGTCGCTTCCGGGTAATGACCAACCAAGAAGAACTTCAGCGAGCGCTTGACTTTCCCTGGGAAAAGTGGACAGTCTTTTTGCATCCAGCCCAGCGTCAGCTAGTAGAGCGCAAATTTAACGGACCGGCTCGCACCTCTGGCTCTGCAGGGACAGGTAAAACGATCGTAGCGCTGCACAGAGCCGTCTTCCTAGCTAGGCAGTCTTCAGACTCTCGCATTCTGCTCACCACTTTTTCTCCAGCACTTGCCAATGCGCTGCGCATAAAGCTGAGTAGGCTGGTTGGCAACGAGCCAGATATTGCCAACCGTATCCAAGTCAGCGCTATTCGAGACGTTGCGCTAACGCTATACACCGACGCCTTCAGCCAGCCTGACATCGCTAAACCTGCCTATCTCAAAACTCAGCTCGTCAACATCGCCAGTAAAACGAATGAATACACATTCACGCCTGCTTTCCTATGGGGCGAATGGAAAGACATTGTAGATGCTTGGCAGGTCAAAACCTGGGAGGCTTATCGAGACTTTAAGCGACTAGGCCGCAAAACTCGTCTTGGCATTAAACAAAGAGAACATCTCTGGTCAATTTTTCGGCAGATGCTTTATCAACTAGAACAACAAAATAAGCTTACTTGGCCAAGTCTGTTTCGCCAAGTTACCGACCATATAAAGCAGCAAGCAAAGTCGCCCTTTGACTACATCATTACAGATGAGGCTCAAGATATTGGCGTTGCCGGACTTCAGCTATTAGCCGCATTAGGAACTCGCCAAGCTGACAGTCTCTTTTTTACGGGCGATTTGGGCCAGCGAATTTTTCAACAACCTTATTCTTGGAAATCGCTAGGGGTTGATGTGCGAGGGCGATCGCAGTCTCTAAAAATCAACTACCGCACCTCTCATCAAATTCGCCAGCAGGCCGACCGCCTACTCCCCAATTCTCTTGCCGACGTAGATGGCAACATCGAAGAAAGACAAAATACTATCTCTGTTTTCAATGGCCCCATCCCGGAGGTTTCTATTTGCGATGACGAATCCGCAGAAAAGCAGACAGTGAGTGATTGGATTTCGCAGCGGTTGGCAGAAGGATTGCAGCCAGATGAGATTGGGGTGTTTGTGCGATCGCCTGCAGAATTGGATAGGGCGATCGCTGCCATCAAAGCATCAGGCTCTACTCCCGCAGAGCTAGATGATCTTGTCACGCCCGCTCAGGGATGCATCGCAGCGAGTACAATGCACCTTGCCAAAGGGTTAGAATTTCGCGCTGTTGTCGTTATGGCCTGCGACGATGAAGTCATTCCCTCTCAGTCTCGAATCGAAACCATCTCAGACGAAGCTGATCTCGAAGAGGTTTATAGCACTGAACGCCATCTGCTTTATGTGGCTTGCACTCGTGCCCGCGATCAACTACTCATAACTGGTATCGATCCAGCTTCAGAGTTTCTAGATGATCTTGATGCAGTCAATTCCATATCGAGTTAAATAAAGACTTTCTTTAAGTGCGCTTGCAGCGTATCTAGCGACTGCCAATAACCCATAAGACTAGGGCTCTTTAGTGATTTAGCCTGGGTGTTTTGCCATCCCCAATCCCTCTTTAGCTCTGCATCTAAGGGTGCCTGTTCAGGGTCGGCATTGGCCCAAACAACTTTAACCCACCGAACAATTCCCCACTCTGAATTACGCCATTGCGGTCTGTCTTCATGCCACTCGTTAACGACTTCGACCACATGAGACAAGTACCGTGTTCCCTCAGCGTTTTGAGATTGTTCTGCCCTATAGTTTTGAGACAAAATAATTAAGTCTCCCTTCTTTAGGTTCATGGCATTCGCTTCAACGCCCCTTCCTTCTCTAAAATTCAAGGGAAAATAAGAACTCTTACCGTATGCTTTGTAGGCCCATTTACCATTTTCTAAATGGCTGACATTTTTAATATATTTCAACTGCTCAAGATTCATTGGGTCTCTCATGACTATCCTTACGTTAGGAAGATACCCAAGTCAGATGAAACAATCTTAACCACAAATACAATCGTGAAGAGATAGATTTGTGCGATCGCAGAGAAACTCAATTCTCAAAACTAGAGACAGAATACTCAACCGATTCAGTCAATCAGGTCAATTAGTCATGGCTTGACTGCAGGGAAAATTTGGCCTATCTTCGATCCTACGGCTGTGATGCCTATCACGGTCGATTCATACAGAACTCAATTTTGCCGAGCGCCATCGGTAGGTGTAACCAGCACCGTACCGACGGCTAACCCCCGAACTGATCGAGGCAGTCTGGAGGCTAGGGTTACTTTAAACCCTTAGCCACCCCGACGCACTTCATTTTTGCGGGGTGGCTTTGCTCTTTTGGGTTCTGGTTTCCTTCAAAGACGCCAAAAACGAACTCACCGGAGACCAGACCTCATGTTTATCCCTTCTATTTCGGACGCCAGTGCGTCCACAGCTTCACCTGCCGTCAATCCCTTGCCAACCCCTACCGCCGAACCCGTCCGGCACATGCTATTTGGCAGCCTTAGCGCCGTATGCACCACTATCCAGGTGCTGCACAAACTTCGCTACGCCGAAGTCAACGACTGGAGCCAGCCGATTTCTACCGGCAGGCCCAATGAAGTCATGGCCATTTTGACCAAGCGAGTCAGGCTAGAAAGTTAATAGAGCGGCGATTTGGCCTCTGACGCTGCTGGCCGAGAAGACTAAATTTTGAGATTACAGCAGCGTCAGTCTTCTTTGTAACTGTCGGTTTCGCTTTGCATTGGTATTCTTGCGGAAGCGATCGCTAAAGGTTGTCACTAAATTCTGTTAATTCTCTGTGTAGAAATACGGCGCAATCGTAGGAATACGGATGGCTGGATGAAGGTCTCGTAAATCCGAAGGGTTGCCTATACGGAGATACGCACGACTCAATATATATTTCTGACTAGGTGTTTCTGACAGATATGTACGCGTAGTTCCTGATAAAAGTCACTAGTTAAGATTATGACCCGCTCAAAAGTAGCTTTCGTTAACCAGGGATGGGACAACGTTTCCCCGCCCGTCAGCGCAGCGTCTATTCCAATTTGGACATACGAAACCGCTAAGCGGCTAGCGAATGACTGTGATGTTGTTATCTATGCTCGGAAAGACAAAGATCAGGCCGCAGTCGAAACCTATGAGGGCATCGAATATCGTCGCGTTTCGGTCAGTGGCTCTAAACTTTGCAGCGGTGCGGCCAAAGCCTTCGCCAAAATAGACACTACGTTCCGCTATCTCAGTTCGCGGCTTTACTATCTACCCTACGCACTTAGAATTGCGCTCGACTTGAAACAGCAGCAGTGCAACATCGTTCATATTCACAACTTCTCTCAGTTTGTTCCTATTATCAGAGCCTTCAACCCACAGATCAAAATTGTGCTGCACATGCACTGTGAGTGGGCTACTCAGTTCGAGCCAGCGGTCATCGGCCCGCGTTTGGGCCAAACTGATTTGATCGTGGGCTGTAGCGACTACATCACTAACAAAATAAAGGCGCGGTTTCCTCAAGCTGCTCCTCGCTGCCGCACGGTATACAACGGTGTAGACATCAGCCAGTTTGCAGATGCCCAGGCACCCGCTGGCCAAAACGCACCGCAAACAGCCGCTAACACGCCGTCCTCGCCTAATCTGTTGTTTGTGGGCAGAGTTTCTCCTGAAAAGGGACTGCATACGTTAGTGAGTGCTTTTTGCAAGGTTGTGGCTCAATTTCCCACAGCCCAGCTCTTTATCGTAGGAGACAAGCAGCAGATCTCATCTGAGTTTATTGTCAATCTCAGCGACGATCCGCTCGTTCAAAATTTGGCCATCTACGACGAGGTGAACTATCTAGAATCGCTCAAAGCTCAGCTTCCGTCTGAGGTTGCCGACCGCGTCATTTTTACTGGCCAAATCTCTCATCTGTCGCTTCAAGACTATTTTCAAAGGGCCGATGTTCTCATTAACCCTTCGGTGAGTGAAGCCTTTGGTATGAGCCTAGTAGAATCTATGGCAACTGGCACGCCTACGATTGGAACAGAGGTAGGCGGTATGCCCGAGATTGTACGGCATGGCGAAACGGGGCTGGTTGTGCCGCCCGAGCAACCCACCGAAATGGCGAGTGCGATCGCTCGGCTATTGTCTAACGAGGCGCTTAGAGAACAGATGGGCGAAGCGGGCCGAACTCGCGCTGTGGATATGTTTTCCTGGAAGGCGATCGCAACGTCTTTGCAACATCAGTACAGCCTGCTGCTCTCTACCAAAGAACCTGCGCTTGCTGCTCGTAACCCAAGGAATACCGATCGCCAGACAACGGCTGCTGCCGCTGGTCGTCGCTTTTCAGATGTTGCGCCTCAAGGCACAATTATCCAAACGGCTGAAAGTAGCGGGTTATGAGCTGGATGAAAAAGCGCGATGGTCAGCAGCGAGATGGTCAGCAGCGAGATGGTGCGATCGCCGAGCGGGCGATCGCAGACGACTTTTCTCAAGACTGTAAACCTGGCCGAGTGATTGGTAGCCAAAGTCCCAACGGCTATCGACGTCAGGGCATGGATGCTGAAAAGCTGCTTTCTATCGACAACGGGGCCCTGCGCATTCAGCCACCGATCACGCCAGGGTGGGCCAGAGCGGGCGTTGTCTATGGTCCGTTTCAGCGGCAGGCCGGACTGGCTATGGCCATTTTTATGTTGAATGGCCACAACACTTCTGAGGGCAACAGCCGAGAAGACAGCTTTAAAAGCAGAATCTGGCGCTGGGTAAGGGGCAGCCAAACCAACCCAATTGCCGACCGGCTGTGGCGAAGGGCGACTAGCTCGCAGCATCAGGGCACCATCCGGCAGTTTTATCGCTGGGCGCGCAACCACCGACGCCGATTCCCCAAAGACGGCCACCTGATGGAGAATCTGGCGCTGGGCTGGTTTCCTGACACGGTGCCGTCAGATCCAACAGTGACAGGCCATTCACTGGTGGTGCGAGCGCTGGGGCCAGAGAATGGCGAGCTGTGCACGCGTAGCGGCGGTAAAGACTTCGCTGGGAAAAGTCGGCTAACCCCAGCCGTCCAGGGACTGCAAAATGTGCAAACCTACTACATTGTGCTGCTCACAGAGCAAGGCGCAGCCTACTACGCAGCGTCTGCGCCAAATACCAGGGGGCTGGTAGCCTTTCCCTATATGCGGCTAGTGGGCATTGACGCGTCGCGAATGCGCTCTGAAGGCTCTGAAGGCTCTGAAGGCTCTGAAGGCTCAATAGAAACGCTGCATGCGGGCCTCTTTCAAAGTGCGCTCGGACAGGTTGGCTTTCGAGTAGATACGCGCGTTTATGATTTTCAAGCAAAAGTGCTGCCCGCCCTTGCAAATTGGTATAGTACGGCGCAAACGGCGGATGCGCTGGTGATAGAAGAGACAGTTTCATTGGCTGATAGGGTTTTGGCTGATGGTGCGATCGCCGAAATAGGTGGACGCTGGCACCTTGTGAAAGGCACGCTAGAAAAAACGGCGCAAGGGCTAGTCGCTCGCACAGAAGACAGTCTGGCGCTAATCGATATGCCTGCGCCTGCGGGTGCTGTCCATGTCATTGTTGTCAGTACGACAGGCGAACCAATAGATAAATCAACGTCTACTTGCGGAGTGCTTTGGCGCACGCAAGACGAACACAATAGCTGGGGACTCTTTTTTGAAGATGGTCAGTGTCGGCTAGCGCTGCAAACCGAGGGAGAGTGGACACAAATAGCCTTAGAGGAAAATAACGTCCCCTGGGCTATACGCAACGCCGTACAGATTTTAGACGACGGCCAATCGTTTAGCCTTTACCTGAACGGCCAGCTATTGTTCAACTGCTGGTTTGCTGATACTCGGCTGCAGTCGGCCTCTCAGATGGGGCTTTCTTATGCAGGCAAAGACGATGTCGCATTTGCACAGCTAGAAGCCCACCCCCGAGAGATTCCCATTCCTGCTGAGTTCGAGCTGTCGCCGCCCTGGCAGAGCGCAGGATCTAAAACGCTGGTTGCCGATAGCTTTGCAGGTGCCTGTCAAGAGCTAAGCGATCGCCCTACGGAAGTCGGCAACAGCCAGTGGCAAAAGACAATCGGGACAGGACAAATGAAGCTGACAGGCAAGGGCGCACTCAAGGTGAATGCGTCTGCCGTGCAGCCAAATCCTCGCCGAGTGGCTTATACCGTAGCCTGGGAAAATCCGACGTTTGCAGATGTCTCTGTTGATATATTGCCACCTGGCACAGCCCGCTATCAGGGCGAGATGGGTAGAGGCGGGCTAATTTTTTGGCAAGACGCGGACAACTACATCACGATCAGCCAGTGGCTAGACGATAGCTATGGCGGCGCTTCGGTATCGTCTTTTTTTCACATAGATGGCTTTGAAGAGATTTACGATGCGGTATGGACGAACGTGGGTACTCGAATCGGTTGGGGCAAACAGCAGCAGTTTAGAATTGCGTTTGATGGCATCAACTACACGGTTTATTTAGCCGGAGAGCCGGTGCTACATCGGGCGCTTACTGACGTTTATCCTCGGCTGCAGCCGCTCTCTATTCGGCGGGTTGGCCTAGTGGCGAACTGGGAATGGGGAAACGACACGGGCACAGAGTTTAGTCAGTTTGTGGCTAAGGCTTAGGGCGAGGTTGCTGCACTGTAGACCGCTGCTAGATCGCGCCCCTCAACGGCTGTATATTTCAACGTTCCTAATCTGGCGGAAGCGGTCTCTAAGGTAGAGGCGCTAGGCAAAGAAGTGAAAGGCCTTGGCCCAGAAGAACCTGGGCTCGGTTGATTTTGTAACTGCAAGGATCCGCAAGGTGCCCGATTTGGACTGCATCAGCCGTCAAAAAGCTAGACAGCTACCTCTCTGGCTACCTCATCTTTCTAGCTATCCTATATCTCAAAGAAGACCGTGATTCTGATGGCGGTGCATCGCTTACAAACTGTTCGATTGGAATGACGTTTACATTCAGCGTGACAGGTCGCTCTGTTTCTGCCGCAATCAGGTCGCGGACCTGGTTTACCTGTTCGGCAGAGATAGCGTTTGGCAATGCCGCTACGTCTAGATAAACAAACAACGCGTCGTCTTTTCTACTGATCTTTATCGACTGAATATTCGTGTCAGAAAAAGGACTACTCTGACGAATCAACTCGTTCACACTGATACGAGCCTGCTTTTTGATTGATAAGTCTTGGAAGGAGAGACTCAACGGAATCCCTAGAAAGGCTAACGTAGCAACCGCAATCGTCATGCCTCTTTTTGCCCGCTGCACCGACCCATAGCGCAACGCGAGAAAGACCAGTCCGCCGCTAAAGATGATACCAACTAGGTTAGTCAAAAACAGTAAGAGTGCGCCTGTAAAGACAGTCGCTGAGCCAAAGGCAATACCGACGCCAACTACGCTAAGTGGCGGCACCAGTGCGACAGCGATGGCGACGCCTGGCAAGGCATCTGAAATGCCTCGACGAGATTTGGCTAACGCACCTGCCGCGCCCGCTGCTAAGGCCACGCCTAGATCCAGTAGTGTCGGCTGCGTGCGAGCTAAAATTTCGCCGGTCAGCTCTTCGATTCCAGCTACCCGTGCGATGAGTGCCGCTGTAAATACTGTCAGCAGTGAGCCAAGCGCCAGCGACAAACTCGCCCGTCTTAGCAGCTTACGGTTTGCCATGATCAGCGCGAAGGCGATCCCCGTAATTGGACCCATTAGCGGTGCGACAATCATGGCACCGATGACAGTAGCGCTGCTGCCAGAGAGAAGACCAAACGTTGCGATCGCCCCTGAGAAAAACAGCAACAGATAGTAGTTAGAAGACGATTCTGCGCTACGCCAAAGGCTACGGTTCAAACTCGCAAGTGGCACCGGCTTAGACTCCATCCAGTGCCACTCACCACGATGACGATCCTTCAGCATTGACAGCTTTTGATGACCCCAGCCCGCAAACCGCTTACTTATAACAGCTAACATTCTGACACGTCCTTATGAATCGAAGGCCAATTAAACATAAGCAAACCCTCTCAAAGCCTTTAGATGAGAGGGCTATTTCTCCATAGGAGAGGCCGCGCCGACGCGCTGCAATAATATAGATGGCAGACGTCTGAAGTGCTTCAGACTTGACTACGATTATAGCAGTATTTACTTTTGTTAAGCTGTACGTCTAGGGATAGATAGCTTAGGGTGGTATCTACTCTGACGCCGAGGTTTAGCTAGTCTTCTCAGGTAGATAAGACTGGGTCAGTACTTAGGCTCTTGGCCTGAAACTCCTGTGTCTGTAGTGCTTTCAACCTTCCTGAAATTTAGAGGTTTTGGTTTAGAGGTTTTGGTGCTCTGCAAAAAGGTACGCCTCATTCTATGGTTCAGCAAAACTTTCTCAACAGGCCAACTACTTGAAAGACTGATGCAGTCTTTCAAGCAGCTTTGACGTAACAAGGCGCTTTCTATAAAAGATGTGCTTTAATCGCTGACCGTTCATTGGTTGAACCATGCCTTCTAGCCAGCTTGACAAAGCCAGCTCGACAAAGCCAGCTCGACAATGTCATGCCACAATATCTTGAATCTAGAAAGATAGACCTAAAAACAAACAAGAACTGCCTTCTGTAGTACTGACTTGATATGCTTGCGGCTCAATCGTGCTAGAGACTACCAGTGTCTTCTCTCCATAAGCTGTGCCATCAATATTGCAGCTACCTTCTAGGACCATGATCGCTGACATCTCGGTTTTTAAAAGGGATCACTGAATTCCAATTTTAAACTTCGAAACACAAATTTCTTGATTTTCAACTCATGATCGCTGATATCTCAGTTTCCACAAAGGGACCACTGAATTCCAATTTTAAACTTACGATCACGACTAACTCAGTTTTCGTGTAAGGGTCACTAATTTCTCAATTTTCAGAAAACTTATAATCGCGAATATCTCAGTTTTCGAATTGGGATCACCAATTTAGTAAGTTTCAGATTACCTTTACAAATTTCTCAAGTTTCGAATAATGACCAACACTTTGTAAATTTCAAGCATATGCTCGCTTATATCATGAAAGGTACCCTAAAATACTTCCGAATCTCAAACTTGGGATCACTGATTTCTCGATTTTCAACTCATGATCGCTAATAGCTCAGTTTTCAGGTTCGGATCACTGATCCCTCACCTCCACAACTTTGACGATCTCTTTCTGGAGGTGAGTGCGTTTCTTCGGAAGTGCGGGCCTGCCTCCCTGTTACCATAAAACGTGTCAATTAATTTAATAAGAGTCACTTAAATAAAGTACTACTGTACGAGTGCGCGAAGCGGGTGCCTTTACAGTACCGAGAATTCAGCCAATAGACGAGCTGTGACATGCCAAAGTTCGTAACCAGTCTCCATTGAACTAATTCCGAGGTGCTATGACTTTGGCTTACAAGATATATGTATATATACATATATGTTATCATTTATATGTTATCTTTCATGACGGTAATCAGTATTTGACTCCCAATTTCTTACTGACAGACAAATAGCTGTCTGAAAAAAAACCGACGTTTTTTTTGTTGCCACCTCACATCGGTTCTCGAAGACACTGTTTACTTTTCTTCCGTCATGAAATACTTAAATAAATTAATCAGAATCGTTCAGATATTGGTGACCAGGATAACGGTCACAGGTGCGTGTAGGGTCTCTGGTCTTAAAAAAAAAAATTCGCATTTTTCTATTCATTAACAGAGTCTTCTTCCATGGTTGTGTGGTTCCTACATGATTGTGATGAGTGAAATAATGAAACAAGAGAAATTTAGGTTCTACAGTTATGGTGATTGGAATAAAGCGTCATGTGATCTTCAGAGTGGAATGAGATGCTTTATGAGAAGACTATCGCGAGTATCAACAAAACATACATAAAGGCTTCAAAGGTCAAGAAATCAGCATTCGCTCCTGAGGCTGAAATCGCACGAATTGGTGAATTGAGTCGAAATGAGTCTATACCTTCCTGACGTAGTCCAGTAACTTGAACTCAGCGTAGTCTCCTTCCCGGTCAGCATAGGGGTCCTGGTGCGGTGAATGTGAAGTGAGCCAATGGGAGTTAGACATAGTTGATCCCGATTCAATATACGGTAAAAGACTACCTCACTGTTTCATTGGTTGGGGTCAGTGCGGCACGTGATACGCACACCCAACAAATATGGAAAGAAGAATACTCAAAACCATGGAAATTCAACCCCAACACCAACCTTAATCCTGACCCCAACACCAACTTCAACCCCAGCCCGAGCCCCCACGCTCACCACACCCAAAGCAGACCTCACCTCAAACCTGACCCTGACCTCAAGCCCGACCAATTAAGCCCTGAGTCATCCCGGATAAGAAAATAATTTTTCCTGAATGGGTTATACCTTCCAAAAACAGACATACCTCGTGCGTCAGCATCTCCCACATAACGACAGCGAAACTGTAGATGTCCGCTGGCTCAGCGTAAAATTTTTGGGTGAAGACCTGAAGGGTGGTGGGTGAAACAGGAGATAATGCAAAAATAGGGAAGCGACACCTAAACTAGCATAACTTTGTCAAGTCTAAAATGACTACCACACATAATAAAACATATGCGTTTATATCAAAAATAAAAAGAGAAATAAAGTATATCTTCAATGAATAGTCCTGATATGTATATATATATATATGTGTGTGTGTGTGTGTTTATATGCAAATATGTTTATGTGTTATGAAACACAAGGAAAGCATCCTGAAGATGTTGCTCGAAATGATAAATTCTGGAGGCAAGGGTGGGGATGAAAAAATGGAAAGTGGGGGCGTGCCGGGGGGATGAGGGTAATAAATGGAGAATGAGACAGAGAATGCGGGATGATGAATAAGGTATCTGCACACCTCGGGCGCCATCCATCCAACCGTGCCGACCGTCCTGGACATTTTCTTCCCGAGGTGACGGGACACCCCAAAGTCCATCTACTCGAGAATGAAAACAGCAGAGAGTGTGAATGTGTGTGAGTGTGAGTGAGTGTGAGTGTGAGTGTGAGTGTGAGTGTGAGTGTGAGTGTGAGGTGTGAGTGTGAGTGTGAGTGTGAGTGTGAGTGTGAGTGTGAGTGTGAGTGTGAGTGTGAGTGTGAGTGTGAGTGTGAGTGTGAGTGTGAGTGTGAGTGTGAGTGTGAGTGTGAGTGTGAGTGAGTGTGAGATGTGAGTGAGTGAGTGTGAGTGTGAGTGTGAGTGAGTGAGTGAGTGAGTGAGAGTGTGAGTGGAGTGAGTGAGTGAGTGAGTGAGAGTGAGTGAGTGAGTGTGAGTGAGTGAGTGAGAGTGTGAGTGTGAGTGAGTGAGTGAGTGAGAGTGAGTGAGTGAGTGAGTGAGTAGTGAGTGTGAGTGAGAGTGTAGTGAGTGAGTGAGTGAGTGAGTGTGAGTGAGTGTGAGTGTGAGTGAGTGAGTGTGTGAGTGAGTGAGTGAGTGAGTGAGTAGTGAGTGGAGTGAGAGTGTGAGTGAGTGCCAATGAAGTGGTCAATCAAGAAATAGTGAGGGGTGATAAAGTGGTGATTGAAAGAGAGAGTGAGCACAATAACGAGGAGTGTACGGTTAAAAGTAAGAATGGAGAGGTGGGCAGTCTTCGTGAAAGTGACGCGATGTGCGTGGATAGGGTTGAGGTAACTCCTTGTCTCATACACCACCTTCTCTCATTCAACAGCTCCCACTTCATAATAGGCTATAGAAAGAATGGAGTAACCTGTGCTTGGAGTGTTGGGAGTGATTGTTTTACCTCGTTCCCCAACTCACCAAATGAGGCACCAATTCGCTGTTCAGAACGACGTTGAGGCTCTTCAAATCCCGGTGAAGTATGTGGTAGCTGTGCAAGTATTCAAGGCCTTTGGCGATGCTGAAGACCCCCGAAAATTAAAGTGAGTTTCAAAAGGCTTCCCAAAATTCACTCCTGACCCCCCGACCACGTGCATCAATTTTGACGGCGAGCATTCGTGGAAATTCCAAAAAAATCCTCAAATAGGATCTTAAAGTGAAGGGACAGCTATACGAGATGGTTCTGGGACTTAAGCAACAAAAACACGGTCGGATGAATTAATTGAAATCTCAATAACGTTGCGTGTTCAGCGGCCCGTGCACAGAAAAGAAATTTGACTATACAGAGAAGCGAATAACAATACAAAATGATAATAATAAGTATATGCAAAGATGCTTGACTCAAATAATATATATGTTGGAATAAACAATCATCGAATAGCAAAGTGAAACATATCTTTCATATGTATGTGTTGTTGAATAATAAGACAGTACAAACTTCACTATGATACCATCATATATGTATCTATATGTGTGTGTATGTGTGTGTGTTAGACAGCACAAACTTCACTCTATGTGTAATGTGAATAAATACAAATCTCTTCGGTTTCAAACAAGGGTAGGTGACGGACAAACCAGAACGAAAAGAGTATTGGCGATCCTGAGTATTCAATTTCACGCAAATGCGAGATATTTTCGAACATTGGAACGAATTGCATCATCTGTTGGAGATCATGATTGATGAAATCCGGAAAAATATTCAAAATTGGAGTGCATGTACTCAAAAAGTAGAGATTTCGTCAATTGGAGGAGTGTTGGTTGATCGGACAACGTGGAGCGTGACAGTGCAATGTTGCTCAACTCACTCCGAGCATAAATTACAATGCGAGTCATCTACAGTTTTGATTGGATGATAGAGAAAGTTGCTCACCCAATCAGAATTCGGATCTTAGCCGTCCAGTTATCCTACATGCAGTAATGTTAAAGAACTGATTCGTTCGGTTATGTGACTGAGCAAAAAGAAACCCAAATTTACCATGACTGATCTTACAGTTACATTTACGGACGAATACGTAAATTCATAGGCGAAAGGTGAGGGCGATGAGTCTGCTGCTGTTCATGCGAAATTTCTAGTTCTTTTTACTCAGAGCAACACTCATAAACTGTTATTTCATTCTTTATTATCTACCGAATCGGATATATATATATATATATATACTATGTTGGTACATATATATATATATATATCTTTAATAACCACTTTATGTGGGAATGTTTCTGAATGTGTGAATCCTATGTAAACGATTGTGAAGTTGTGAATCCTATATGAAAAGAAAGGAGAGTGAAAGAAGATATATAAGTGTGCGCACCACTCGCCTCGTCCTACACCCCCCCACTCCCCCACATCTCATTACGACCCGCACAGACCTAGACAACAAAAAATACTTCGCTGGTTGATCAGCAATGATTGAATGGCACCTTTCGATTAAAAACGTTCTCCAATCGGAGGTAAGAGTGCATTGCACTTCCACCCTGTGCATACATGTCTATTGATTTGCATTGATGTGCTTACACACGAATTGGAACATTAATTAACTAGATTAGTATTACTCTTCGACACACACGCACACGCCGCACACGCACACGCACACGCACACGCACACGCACACGCACACGCACACGCACACGCACACGCACACGCACACGCACACGCACACGCACACGCACACGCAGACGCACACATGTATGGCCAGCAAACACAAAATTCAATGAATAAATGAGCAAGTGAGCAAGTGATTATATGATTGTGAGTGGTGTTGAGCTGACGTGGCAGTCTGCTGACCTTTGTCAGCTGGGATCTCAACCAATCATAAAGCGTGCCTTGCATGAGGGGTGTCATGAGGTGTGCCTGAAAATCATAAAGTTTAAATAGGTAGAACAAGAACAAGTAAGGATTGGTGCATGAAAAAAAGAACCAAAATAGTGAACAATGAGTACATAGGTGTTTGAGGGGAATGAAACAAGTGATCGGGGAAGGAGGGGTGATTGGGTAAACAGTGATTGAAAATTCAGTGCTGGTTTCAAACAGCATTGAATATTGGTGTGACGCTGTCATACCTCCTCCATGTCCTGGACACACGCACCCACGCACAGCAGGAGGTTCTCGTGTTGAAGCAAGGTCATGAGTGCAACCTGGGAGGGGAAGAAGGGGTAAATTGGTGAGTGAAATAAAGAGAATTGGAGAGCGGAATAAGGAAAAAATGGAGTGTAATATGATTAGTGGGTGTGCGAAAGATGAAATATGAATGAGATAAAGAAAAACTAAACAATTCTAACATCCTAACACTGACTTAGACTCCATTTTTTCCCTGAGCCTGACCCGACCCCAACCCAACCCTGACCCCGACCCTGACCCTGACCTTATAAAGCTTGAAAGTGCGTGAAATAATTACTAAGTAGGTTCTTTTAGGTCAATTTCAGTTATGTTGAATGAGTGTGTGCGTACATATTCTTCATTGTAAAGCCGTGTGAGTGTGTGTGCTAATGTGTGTGTCCGTGTCCATGCAGACGTACACATCAAAGCTCTGAATGGCCAGCAACACTACATATCATTCTGTAGAGAATAATACACATATATTTAAGTTTAAACATTATGAATATATGTGTGTATACATAAATGTATGCATGGCTATAAAGAAAATTATACATTTACATATATAGATATAGATTAACTAAACATAACCTAAGTATATACATATTCTCATTTTCATGTGTTTGTCATGGGCATTGAGATAAAAACAAGTGAGTAAGTAGTTCTTAGATTTGATAGGGTGAGTATAGAACAAAATAGACCAGGGATAACCATGGGTGATGAATGAGAATGCAGCGGACGCAACATTTTGAAATCGCTCACCAACCGATGCTCCATTGACTCACTATTGAATGCTCGCTCGAAATGGGTAGAGTGAGGTAATGGAGTGATGAGTGAGTGAGTGAATGAGTGTGTGAGTGAGTGACGTGAGTGAGTGTTAAGTGAGTGAGGTGAGTGTGTAACGTGACGTAAGTGAGTGAGCGAGAGAGTGCCAGTGAAAGAGTAAGTGAGTGACCGAGTGTGTGTCAGTGAGTGAATGCTAGTGAGTGAGTGCCAGTGAGTGAGTGATTGCATGTATGTGGGCGAGGGAGTGTTGTGTGAATTCGGGTAAGTTGCAGCCTTCCTCCTCACCTCACGACAAAAGTCGGTCAAGTCAGCAACACTGGACGCAACCAGAGATTTCACGGCAATATTCATGCCTCTGTGGTGAGTGAAGTGGGGGGTGAGACTACATAATTGGAGTTGCTACGATTAGGTGTATCAACAGAGATGGAAGAGGGAGCACATAAACCTTCAAAAATGAACAAAACATGAAGCATGAATTAAGGCACATACTCCCTACTGATATAAGCGTTAGCTACCTCTATCTCATGCTCTCTCAAGGTACGAGAGCTATGTCATCGAGTGCGAGCACTCAAGAAATTACTGACGCAATCATGACAATCACTTATGGATGACGTAATCATGACATCAAGGGGACTTTCACTGTTCAAACTGTTGCGACGTCATGCACATCTACCACGCGACATGCCGCTTCGAGAGTTCGGCGAGTACGTGTTTGGGTTTCCTGAATTCTGTTTTAATCCACAATTGAGGCGAATCAGGTTCAAAATTGGAATCCCGAGTTGATTTCGTCGATTGAAGTAAGGCATTGAACCAAATTTCGCCCAATTCAGACAAACTCCGATGAGATTCAGCGCCACCAGATGGTCAGTGAAAATGGAGGAATGTGGTCACAATAACACTGACAGACACTCAAAAAATATCTCAACGAGGTCATAACTCGAAGAATGGTTTTTGCAATTCGAGAACCGACTATTCAAGTACATCTGCAGTACCCTCACCCCCACATTCATGATAACAATACAATAATTTTCTGTAATAAAAGATCCCTATGATAGTGAAAAATGGGTGCGTACTTGTATTTAGCTTTCGAGACAAGACTTGTGCCTCCGGCGGCAATCCTCACTCTATCGGTGACGTCAGCAAAGTCGATCGCGTGGTACAATCGCAACGTAACGTCGGACGCAACCGTTAGCTGAGCATTCCGGACGGAGAGAACATGGTGAGCACATCTGCTGACGCCATGATCCACTCATGCTGACATCAAAATCGAGGCACTAAAACTAAGCAAACAGACCATCACACGCAAGCACACACACACACACACGCCAAGACACACCCTGCACACACATCCCCAAACATCATACACGCACACACACACAGGGTAATTTTGAGTTTAGGACCGGTTTTTTGAGTTTGACAGAGATGTCACAGAATAATAGGAGCGCTACGTAGTTTTTTCTCGAATCTACGAAACGGTGATATGTGTGCTCAGGGGAGTGAGTGTGGAGTGCGTAATTGTACCAAGAGTGGCTCCAAGCACGCGTACTGGTTCAGTTCGTTCAGCAGTCTGTCCATCGCCTGACGCCCCTCTCTACAGTGGGAGACGGTATCCAGGTCGGAGGGGGATGGGTGCTGAATGGGAAGTGAAAAAGGGAAACTAATAAGGAATTGAAATAAGGATGTTAATCTTGTCCGGGCGCTAAGGTATTGGGTGGAAGGTGTTGTTGAACACCGAGTCCAATTAATTCAGATAATACCACCGTGTCTGTCCATGCAACCCAATCAACTTAGTTTGAACCAACCAATCAAAATATACTTGCGCACATGTGACGAAACAATCGTACTATCCACGCATTTGTCAATCAATCCGCCAGAATCAAAACTATTCCGTCACCGCAGAGTGACCACGTGTGCATATATATGAATATTATATACATATATTTATGTGCATGAGTATGGAGATGCATTTCTTCTTGTAGTTTAAAAGTAGGTACGTGTGGGTGTGATTACTTTCTTACTGAGCATATAAACTACCTTCAAACGAAAATCACGTGTAAATATATGCACGTGTAAATATATGCATATTCATAAACAAATGAGATTTCCCATATTTCCAAAACAGTACTGATACTTTTGTTGTGTATCATGATTATCATCGCCGTGAGATATTATTACAAACCTGGACATACTCACAAAAGGCGTGTATGTGAGTACATATTGATTAACAAACAATCTATCTTTATATATTTGCACATGTTGGCAGACAGTACATTTACATAATAAATAAACATGTTTTCACAAATTTACAAACGATTGATACATACACATATGGGGATGAGACAATTCAGCATAAAATTGCACTAACCCTGCACTCACTAAATTTCAAATTTCTTTATTACAACTTTGTTAATTTAACCCAAGGGCTCAAACATTAAACACCAATTGGTCAACTGACACTGAAGATACATGCACTCTTTGTGCAACCTTAAACCATATGGCCACACGGCCCTATTAAACTTCCCATTTCTTATCCTCCTTATCAATCTTTCAACAGTTGATCTTGCAGAATAAACAAGAAAGTTATACGCATTTTCATTGTGGCTAAGTGACCACCTGTGCCCTGACACAGGGCAAATACAAAACTCACGTTCATGCCTATAAATTTTATCAGCGAGTGCCCTTTCATCAGGGCACATCGCCTGCTGAATACCAGACTGTGTACAAATTGTTTTATCACTAGCGGCCCCTTTCCAGGGGCCGCTAACCCAACACACCCTTGGCACCCCAAGTGAACACCCAATCTCATATTTCACCCCAAAGGCATTTGTGCCTACAACGTATTCCCAGGCATCCTCAGTGGGTGCCGTAATGGGACATTTCATGCAATCCAGCATGATGCTGGGCTTGCGAATGTTCCACTTCTCCCATCTGTCCAAAATGTTAATCTGTAAATAAAGTGTCAGTGCCACAACAAAGACTTCAAAAAAGAATGAAAACCTTACCTTTGGCAAACATTTGGAGACGTGGCGGATGGCCTCAATTGCCCTCCGCTCAAATGTGCGCTTGTCCACCCCCCAAAGCATCCCCATCAGCTCAAAATTGGAGGAGGGAGAGGCTAAAAAACTTAACGCATAAAGAAAGTGCGTGATGTTAAACACTGTCGTGGTGTCTGCTCCTGCACCAAAAGTAGAGCTCTGCTGCAGCAACGGAGGGGAGTCCAAACCCCCTCCAAAACTCTCGCTCTGACCTCCTCCCCGTGTAGGAAGAGCCTTCCTTCAAAAGCATGAACTCATCCTTCTCCCCTGTACCCAATCTTTTGGGCAAGGGGGGGGCTGTAGCCTTCGCGATCTCCGCCTTGGAGCAATCGCGGTGCTAACCGGTCCCAGACACCGGTTACTAACTCCCGCTGAACCTTAGTGCTCTGTTGCAGCTGAGCAACAGCTTTGTTGCTGGCCTGTCGGGGCATTTCTGTAATAAAAAAATTAAGTTCAAAAAATGCGCAAGAGAGGAGGAACAATTCAAGCAGGGGAGAGGAGCAGTATGCGTGTGAATAGGAAAAAACAAATAAAGAGAACAAAAAGCAGAAGAGTTCCAGAGCACGTAGTAAAAAAAAAATTAAGAACATTAACTCACCTTTAGGACGACCAAAAGTGCCTGCTGTTGTTGAGGTCCAAAGTGTGCAGTGGGAGGGAATGGGAACCAAACTCAAACACGTGTAGAAGCCCCAATGAAATAAAGTAAAAGTAGACACGATCAAAAATCGCGAAAACTTTTTTATTCGCGTCAGCCAAACACAGTGAGAGAGCTTGCAGAAGCAGGCACTGTTCTTCTTGAGGTATTGATTCCTAGAGTCCATTAGCCTCATCACAAACATGTCCTGGATGAGGTAATACTCCTGGCAAAGCTCAGCAGTGATCTGAGCCAACCCCTTCCCCAGTCTGAGTTTCTCCCGGATCTCATTGTCGAACTGGGAGACAACACTTGCAGGCCTTCACCTTTTTCGGAGCCCCAGTGCTGTTGAAGGGGCGCCAGTTCTCTTTAAACTGGACTTCGTGCCTGAAGCAGGCGTTGCATTTTGAGTCAAGCCAGTGTTTGAACTCCGTTTATTCCCGCTAGATGTTTCCGCACTGGAGTCAGCGGCGGCAGACGAGTTGGGCAAACCGAGTTGTAGATGAGGTGACAAGTTCGGAGGGAGGAAGGGGCAGCATAAAAATTTTTACGCTGAGTATGACATTTTGTTCAGTTGAGAATTTTCTTGAATATTTTTATTAGAACTTCACACTCATGAAAAGTTCGTGAATATTTCCTATGAAGTTTTATCAGAAACTTCAGAAAATTCGATTCAATGACGTCCTTATTATGAGATCGGTGACTTCAGCTAATGAAATGGCCGTATTCCAAAATTTTAGAATTATGACCGCTGGAGTTACTTGAAAGAGCGGATTATTTAAAGAAAAACAAATTTATTGATTACTATAGTTTCCCCCCCCCCCGCGCAAAGTCAACCTTTCTGTCTTCCAAACTCCGACCTCTTTTCACTTTTTAACCATTCCTCGCCTTCGTTTGACTGCTATTGTTCGCATAACTTAACTTTTATTCCTAGTTTTATAACGCCCTTTTTTTCTTGAATGTTCAGTGTTAAGGGTTTCTAAAGCCTTCGTTTCGTGCAACGTCTTTAATGTGTAGACACTTTCGATTGTCTTCTTCCGGTTTCCCTCATTTTTCCTCTCCATTACTTACACCCGTTCATTAGGTTGCACTCTGTTTTTTTTCAAGTGCAATCGGTGATTCAAGCGCAATTGGTGATTTAATTTCCCTTCCGTGATTTGTCAACTTCAATTCCACGTGATAACCTTTATTTTCATAGGGCAAAGAGCAGAGCACATGATTGGAATGAATGCCACTGCCGGCAGGGAGGAGGACGACCTGGAGAATGCCATCCCGAGTGATGGTGGTCTTCCTCCAGACATGGAGAGAGACATGGGCGAGTTTCATCACATGGTGTTAACTAGGTTGCAGGATTGTGGTCTGTATAGAACGTTAGACACGAATGATAATTGGATGTTGACTTTCCCACATCGCACTGTAACAGATGTCTCATTAAAGGTCATAGAGAAAGATGGGGTGAAGGTGATCTGGTCACCACCCCTCCCCCCACAGACAAAATGTTTCAGGAGGCGCTAGACACTATTGGGTTGCAGTCTGGGTTAGAAATTGGAGTCGTAGTTGAGCAAAGCAGCACTGTGTTTATTGCTGCTCCCGCACCTCTCAAGACTGACCACGCTTTGGTCAAGACCATGAATGTGCCCCAGTCTGGTAGACCAAAGTATATTTTTATTTCGATTCCCTTTGCAAAGGAAGAGCCTGACGAGTGGGTGCTCAACATCAGTGCTCTGGGTTGAGTTTCGATAAAGTTGAAGTCTTTCCTCAATTATTTCTTTCTTTTAAATGTATCAAAGTTATTAATAATAAAGACTTGAAGAATGATATTGCTTTTGCCACATTCAACACGGCAAATGCCAAGGACTGAGAGATTGAGGAATACGAATGGGATTGGGTTAAATTTAGGCTTAGGGTTGAGGTTAGAGTTAGGGTTAGGATTAGTGCAATTTTATGCTAAATTGTGTCATCCCCATACATATATGTATATATGAATGCATCAAAAAGTATTCAGTAATACAAGCAAATGTATACAAACTAGTTTCGCATACAAATTCACAACCAATATATATATATATATATATATATGTGTGTGTGTGTGTGTGTGTGCGTATTCGCACGGTCTGGTATATTCACGCGCATATCACACGAAATAGCTGTGTGAGTGGTTGGAGTGTCCGAACCAACACTCACGCTAGTGTGCGTGGCCTGTATCTTCGCTTTTTGGATTTCTTCATGAGTAACGGAGGTTGCGATTCTGACACAGACAGAGAGAGAACACATTAATTCGGGTGTCAAGTATTTAAGATTTCATGTATATAAGATGACCAGTGCGTAAGAACGAGTACATTGATGAATATCAATATGTCACATTTTCACTTTCATTGATATGTGACATAGAGAATATATAGATAGATATGTATGACACTGAGAACATGTTTGAGGTTAAAAAATATATATTAATATATGTATATGTATAATATCAAATATATGAGAGATTGAGAACATATACATATACATATGAGAGTTACACAAGAGTGTGCAACAGAACAAATTGAATGACATTACAAGACAGAAGACTGACTATATAGAGATATATATATTACCACTCTTGAACATGGAATGTGCACGAAAAAATGCATAATTATAAATACATACGTTTATAACATACGAGTGTGCGAAGGTACTCATCAATGATGATATTGAGTGGAATGAGGCTATAAATTAAGCAAATTACTTGTGAAATGTGTGTATTTAAACGAATGCGTGAAAATACGTAAATGTAAGCACCTGTGATCGATACATAAGAGATATATATACGTATATGTGTGTGTGGTAGTGCACCCGAGTGGTGTATTAAAATAAGATTACAACGCACGCCTCATTGTCCAACGACTTAAAAATACGACTATGATAGAGTTAAAGGGTGTCTGATCCCAATCAATCTGTGGCAAACCAATCATGTTTCGTTAAGAAATGAAAAAAACCGTTGCTCGAGAAATCGAACGCGTCAGGACAAACACAAAGGTAATAAACTCTAAAGGGAGGAGGAGAGTGCTGACGAAATCAAGGGTGAATTTTTCGCGGAGAAGGCGGAAATCTTGACACCCATGTGACATGTCACAGTCAACCCAATCAGATCACGGTATATGTACCTACCGACTAAAGATGCTGCACAGTGCCCGACTGGCCATAGTGCGCTCACGTGACCTCCCCGTGCGGAGGAGTTGGTAGATACGGATCCTGATTGTGAAGTGAGAGAAATGCGCGAAAATGCATGCAAATGAGGTGCCAAATAATCGACGCTCCTCGAAACATGTGCTCATGTGTACATTTCCTTCAGTCACTCTAGATAGTTGCGCAGACACTAATGAGCGCGATTTCGTTCTTTCAAGCTGAATTTAGGCAAACTCAAAGACTTGTGAGTAAATACATTCAAATATTTAAGTTTATACAAACACGCGTAATCTACATTCGCAGAATGTGTTAATAAAAGAATTGACTTGATTAACTCAAATAGAGAGCATATGTATGATAATATATTAAAATCATATGCTATGAAAACATGAATAATATTAAGTTCATGCTTATCTATGTACATAGATGTAGCAACCATAGCCAATCCTTTCGATCAGTGTCGTGATGTGTGTATCTTAAATGTCTATCAAACCACATCAATACAAGCATGGATGTGTTTATGTATATATATATATACAAATATGCAGAACAATAACCCTACCTCTGTAACACGTTGGCACTTGTATCTTTCTCGAATTGGCCCGACATCAGTTGTTGCTGCTCGGACAAAAGAACACAAGGTCAGCGACAATGACCAGAGATGTGCAAAAAGGCATGCATATGCATATGCGTACACATATGTATGAATAGATAGACCTATACATATACATATATATATAATAAAAAGCTTTATACATAACATGGGGATAAAAATACATGCAATATATATATATGTAAATGTTTATATATGTGTGTCTCTGCGTACGCTTCAAGGCGTGGCTATATGCATACAGATATTACCATATATACATGCAAACAAATCTGAACGTATATCGGTATTTGTAAGTATATACATGTAGATATAAATGGTTATGAATATTTACATGGCTCGAAATGTATAGTAAAAAATTTTTTGCAAACTTAGGACTATCTGGAAGTTTTAATTACTATACCTTTCATTCATTAGAGATATAGAAATATTAGTTCTCGCGTAATCGACCTCAATTGGAGTCTAAATTCTCAATACAGTGACTCGCGCAATACACACACATATATATAAAATAGAGTATATGTGTATATGTTTCCGAAACAATTAATTGTATATTTTCTTTCATAAGGGGCTGTGCGAGGCTCCAAGATTGTTAGTTTGACAGTTACCAGTATTTGGAAGTCCGAGGTTGAGCTGGAAGTTGCGCTCTTTGACTCTGAAAAATCGTAACGACAAACAAAAAACAAACACAAAACAAACACAAACACAAACACACGAATACACAGAAGTACGCCAACCCACACAACACACATTGATGCATACACACCTCAATGCATACACACGCGCACGCACACATACACACTCCCAGTAACGCACATACACATGCATTTACACACATACACACACAGACACATACACACACACACCGTACACACGCACAAATACACACGCACGCATGCACACATGCACAAATTCAAGATCACAGACGCACGTACATGCGCACACACATACACACACGCAATTGGTACACACACACAGAGTACACAGAGCGAAGGAGAAATCTTGATTAAGAAGACGTCAAACTGATAGATTTGAATAGAGAGAAAAGCACAGCGTGAATCTTGCTTTATTGAAGAGATCAAGTACATTGTGTGCACCCCCAATGGCTTCACAATTCAAAATGACCGGTCACATCTGATCACGTACCTTACATATCATGAAAAACATATAAATATGTATATATATATATAGGTACACACACATGCATGCACATATACATGTGCGCATGTGTGCATGTGTTTGTGAAAATTAACATTCTGGGTCATGGAGTAGCCAAGGAGCAAGCAAAAAGCGAAAATCAACAAAAAAAAAACACAAGAAACGTACACACATATATACATAAGCACACTAACATCCATAACAAATGAATATGAAAATACATTCAACCCGTGGAACCCAAACAGAACCGAATTGAGAACAGGGGACACACCTAGTCCTATGGAACCTACTTGCTGCTCCAACTCCCTCCCTTTCTCCTCCTTCTTCTTTGCCTTGCCTCTCCTCGCACCTCGCTTAAGGAATGACAGAGACCCACTTACCTCACCACCACCACCACCACCACCACCACCACCACCACCACCACCACCACCACCACCACCACCACCACCACCACCACCACCACCACCACCACCACCACCATCACTACCACCACAACTCCCCTCCTTCCTCTCCTCTCCCACTCCAGGGTCAGAGTCATGGCGGCGAACGGACTTCCTTTTCATGCTCCCCAATCCTAACTTGGTCTTCTTTCTGTGAATGTGGTCCCAACCTTCGGGCAGCTTCATGGACGGTAGGTCGAACGTATTCAGGGACTGAGGAGTGAGATAGAGAAGGAGCGAGTGGGTTAGATTGAAGATGGCGGAAACACTGCTGTGTCCATATTCCCTTAAATGACTAAAATATATCCAACCGAATTGACAGTGGCAATCCGTCTCATTGTCACAATCACTTCGGCCCTGAAACTGGAATTCATCAATCGTGGCTGTGAAATTGGTGAATTACAGTCCTAATGAGGGCAGAATTCGGGTAGAAAATTAATGAGCAAAGCGACCCTTGGCAATGAGCGAATGTTTAAGGGTTTTCAGCAGTAGGAGTGAAATAAATGCTCCTTTCATGTAGTTCTGCTTTCGTTTCGATTTTATCCATTCACTTGTCGGTACCCCACATATGGTGCAGAACACAAGTTCATTCAATAATGTGGGCGAACTGCGTGACTATTCGTTTTCTCATGCGCCAAACAAGATTCTTTTTTCAATTCTAATAACAAACCATTCATTTGTTCTAAAATCACTAATCACACTGTTCCAGTTCCTTCATTTCTCAATTCACAATCAAACCATTCACTGGAATACTCGTTGTCTCATGCACCAAACAGTCTAATTTTTCTTTGATACTTCAATTCTCGATGAAACCACTCACCCCTCGGATGAACTCCTTGCGCCTATTGTCGTGAAGTGGGAAGTCTGACAGCTCCAGCCCAAAGTAGCAAGCTTCCTGAAAAAAGAGGAATGTGGGGAGGAGGGAGTGAATGGAAAAAGAGGAGTGAGTGACAGGAGGAGAGGGTGAACGAAAAGAGAGGAATGTGTGACTCGTGAGAGAAAGGGAGGGTGAATGAAAAAAGAGAAATGTTTGAGCGGTGGAGAAAGGGAGGGTGAGTGAAGAAAGAGGAGTGCAGCAGGAGGGAGTAATTGAAAAAAGATGAATGTGTGCAATCCATATGTGAGGGGGGGGGGGGGGGGGGGGGGGGTGTGACCCATGAGAAATGATAAAAAGGTGTGACCGATGAGAAAGAAGGAAGAGACGGGGAATGAAAAAGGGAAGGTTGTGCGCGTATATATATGAATATGTGCAAGGTTAAAG
>CAWFGW010000016.1:0-28284 GCA_963815495.1 uncultured Cytophagales bacterium | reverse complement strand
GCCCAAGAGGGGGAGCTCCCAGCAGCAAAGGCTTCGCAGAAATGCGGGGCCTTTCTTTTTTGGTAGGGGTGAAACAAGGGTGAAACAAATATTCTTTGCATATATCTTCTTATCTTCATAAACAGCTCTCATGCGATTATGAAACCTTCCTTTAAAAATACGATTATTTTGCTTTTCCGGCGAATCGATAAAGCAGTTTTCGATTTATATCGAACCGGTAAGGCGTGGAAAGCAAGGAAGTTACCACATTGGTTTGTTTTAGTTTTGGCACTTGGATTGTATTTTCTTCTAATTTGGCAGTTATGGCCATTCTTATCAGCTTCTGAAATACCTCCCCTCAAATACTTTGGATTTGTCTTGGTTCTGGTTCTTACAGTATTGTTTTTGGTCTTGGCCAAAATGTATATTTCGCAACTTCTCGATTACAAAAGTCCATATCCAATTCAAAATGAAAAACAAGCTGTCAAAACTCGGGACGGACTAATAGGCCCACCCATTCGTTTTTCGCAACTAATTCATAAGATAGATTATGATAATTCGAGCCTCTTCAAGAACTATTTAAAAACGACCCGGGAGGACTTTCAAAAGTTAGTATCCGGAAAGCAAATCCCGGAGAAATTGATTTGGCTGCCCTTGACCGATAGGAAGCTACCGAATTTTAGGCTTTTTTTCGAGTTTCTCAACCATATCTCCGAAGAGAATCTCGAAGGCTACTATGGGGAGAACCTAGCGAGGCTATGTAGCTATATCATCTCTAATTTTAAATCAAAGCACAAAGAATGGGCAGTAAAGCAACTTCAAAAAGCGCATTCGAGTTGGAAAAACTGCAATCCGAAAAGACGGATGGATTTGAAAATCGATATTGAAAATCACCTTGTCCTTCTCGTTTAATCATAAAGTGAAGAGGAAACTAAAGGAAAGTGGAGGACACCTTTCCTTCACTTGATTTGCTCCTTTAATGTGCGCAAATTGCTTTCAGATAATTCCATTGGCTAATCATGGAAAAAGTGTGAAAACTTAATTTTAAAGCATTATGAACAAACAAAATTCTTCCCTAGTACAATTACTTCTTGAAAAAATAGACCATCTAGATGAAGCTGCACTGGTCAAGAAAAAGGTCTTTAACGTTACCAACTTACAGATGTATACTGGCTGGAGTCTTTCCAAAATCTATAAGCTCACGTCAGCAAGATTGATTCCCTTTTCAAAACCAACGAATGGGTCTCTCTTTTTTGAACGGGAAAAAATCGAGGAATGGCTACTTCAAAACCCTTCCTATACGGAAGACGATATCGAGGAAAAAGTAAATGCCCATTTGCGAAAACATCATCGCAACAACTCATAAGACAATGCCATGAAAGCTGCGGATAGGAATTTCCAAGGGATATGGATTCCCAAACTGATTTACTTGAATACCGAGGTAAACTGGTATGCAAAAATTCTATTTCTAGAGATTCACAGCTTTACGGAAAACGGAAAAGAATGTTATATGTCGAACAAATACATTTCGTCATTTCTGAAAATCTCCGAGCGACAGGTTTCCCGATACATATCCGAACTAAAGACAATAGGTTGGATTGAGACAGTTGCGTTCGATGGGAGAAAAAGATATCTAAGAAGTATGCTCCAATTCAGTTTCCGAACGGTCGATTCAGACTTGACAATTCTGTCTAGGCAGCATCGAAAGTTTTATCGTAACAGGATTGACAAAAATGACCACCATAATAAACCAATTACAAAACAAAATAAAAAATCAATTACTTCTTTAAAAGAAAATATTGAAAATAGAAGTCCAATATTAGAATAGGAAGCATGAAGAAGGAAATATCAAGGCTGTTGAAAAAAGAAGAAGAAATGAAAGGGCCGCTATGCGAACCCGATATTTTCAAAGAAGTCTTTTTCAAAATGGCACAAGAGTTTTATGCGAAAAGTAACACGGACTTTGAAGTGGATATTGGAAATAGGAATTTTCTAGGGTACTTCTGCAAATATTGGAACCGGGATATGGCCTTTGAAGTTTTGGAAAACATCTCCCTGAGAAAAGGACTATTGGTCTTTGGTTCGTACGGGACTGGGAAAACGTCAAGTTTTCAAATCATCCAAAATTTAGCAAAACACTATCAAGTTCGCGAATTGTGGTTTCCTTCTATTTCGACCCAAGAAGTTGTCGAAAGGTTCAATATGGCAAAAAACAAAGAAGATGTCATTCAATACTATTCCAAGGGTGTTTTTTTATTTGATGATTTGGGAGCTGAAATGGAGGGTAATAACAGCTATCAATATGGAAAGGAAGAAGTGTTCGTCCGTATCCTGCTCAACCGTTATCGCAATTTTGAAAGTCTGGGTACGAAGACGCATATCACAACAAATTTAAGCCTTGGCCAAATTGAAGAACGGTATGGAAATCAACTGGCCGACCGGTTTATAAAAATGTTCAACCTGTTAAAATTGGATGGTCCAAGCCGTAGGAAGTGATATAAAAGAATAGTTTGGAACTAATTTTTGTAACACAACAAAGAAAAAGGTATTCCGATGCGAAGTGAAACGAAGAAAAGGAATAGCAAGAGGGTAACGGGCTAAAGCCCCGTTACGTTTCTTAAAACATTGATTTACAGATAATTGAAAATAATATCGCCTTATGGCATCAGCTAAATTTGAGTCAAACGCCCTTAAACCCCTGAAAACAGTGGAAAAATTTACAGTAATCACTTTTTATTGCGTAAACCGTTCAAAGATTAAAACACTAACATTCAGTTGATTGTTAAAAGACCTAAAGAGCTCGGCATTTTTCCCTTAGGATAAATTTGACTAAAAAATCCCTGAAAGACCCATAAACATTGAGACATATTACAGTAATGGAGCCAAAAATCAAACGAAAAAGTACATTCTCGGCCATAAGTATCAACCGGATAACTTCCGAACGATTTCGGGCCTATTCCAAGACCGTCTCCAAATCGCATTCGGAAACTATCGATACGATGATCGACTTTTTCGAAAGGGCCAGAATCACGCCAAAGAGTGAGGTGATGATCAGTTTCATCAAGTTCCAGAACTATATGATAGAGCGGTTCGATTATTTGGAGGAAACGTTACGCAGAATGGAGCGGGAACAGCTAAAACCTACCCACGATATGCTCAAAAGCCTGTTCGATGGAACGGCACTCAAGAAAAAGCAGCAACCCTTGATTTTGGATAGGGCTTCCATCAAAATGACCAGGGAGGAATGGAACATGGAGGAAGGAAAAGTATCGTTCGAAAAATACCATGATCTTATAAAGGCCAGGGGCGAAGACCGACGGACTTTTTCGAAAGTACTGGATAGTATTGCCAAGGTAGAGCCGACCTTCGGCAAGCCCTATTTTAAATTGGAAATCGATGCAGCCGAATTGGAAAGTATTCGAAAGCAGCTAAATAAGAAGTAAAAATCAACTCCAGATTTGCATAGGCAAGATGCGCCCTATGCGGTTTTTGCTTAACGCTTATCTACCGGAATACTACAAAAACCGCACAGGATCCATGCGCAGGTAAGGTTATGGTAAGATTTGGGGGATTTGCAAATTAAAAAAACATTCGTTTCATCAAACTACAGATTTCCATCCAGATAAATAGTTTTAAGCCAGTATATCTTATTTTATCAAGGATAGACATTATACTTGATGAATATGAAGAATTATATTGTAATTTGAAATCTTCAAATGAAGACAGAAAGTAAAATAACACTAAAGGATGCCATCGCCATCTATGGTAGGCGGCGGAATTTTTGCCGTTCTGGGCCTGGCAGTTTCCCTAGCCAAGGGAGGTACGTCATTGGCCTTTTTATTTGCGGGGGTGATTGCCTTGTTTACCGCCTATGCCTACGCGAAACTTTCCCTGCAATATCCCGATCGGGGTGGCACGGTACGCTTTATCAACGAAGGCTTTGGTAAGGGCGTTTTTAGTGGGGGTATCAATAATGTGCTCTGGGTAAGCTATATCATTATGCTTTCGTTGTATGCCAGCGCGTTCGGTTCTTATGGCCCCGAACTGTTTTCCATAACGGGGGATAAACAGACGGACAGTCATATCTATATAACCTTTGTAGTACTATTGGCCGCGATCATCAATTATTACAGCCTGGCAGTAGTAGGAAAAATTGAAAGCACGGCCGTTTTTATAAAGCTATTTATTCTTCTGGCCTTTGTTGGACTTGGCATTTATGGACTTTTCGGAAACGCAAACCTGTCTCAACTCAATCCCTCCAATTGGGAAGCGCCCTTGCAGCTTATTGCCGGAGGCATGGTCATTTTTGTGGCCTATGAGGGTTTTGAACTCATCGCTAATGCCGTTCCGGATATGGAAAACCCTGAAAAGACGGTAACCAAGGCCTATTTTATTTCGGTGGGATTTGTGGTAGTGCTGTACATTTTGATAGCTACTATCACGGTAGGCTCGCTCAATTTCGACGAAATCGCAAAAGCGAAGGATTATGTGCTTGCCCAAGCCTCAAAACCACTTATCGGGCAAGTCGGGTTTACCATTATGACTATAGCGGCTTTGATTTCTACGTTTTCGGCTATCAATGCGACCCTCTATGGTGGTAGTCGTGTAAGCTACGAACTTGCCGAAGATGATGAGCTGCCGCATGAATTCACGTACCAACTTTGGAACAAGCCGATAGGACTCCTTATTACCATAGTACTCACCTTGATCGTTGCCAATTTTATCAATCTGGAAAGTATTTCCATTTCGGGAAGTGCCGGATTTCTGCTGATTTTTGCCGTGGTCAACTATATCGCCTTTAGAAAAGCGGAGAAATTGAACGCGAGCAAGACCATTACCTTTCTGGGAGCACTACTCTGTACCGCTGCTTTTGTGGTGCTGATCATTCAGCAATTCGGCGCTAATAGAACGGGTGTGCTCATTTCATTGGGTATTATAGCAGCGTGTTTTGTCATCGAATTCGGATATAAAAAGGCCCGGAAAAATAAATAATTTCTCAAGATAATTCAAAAAAACCAGTTTTAGTATTACTTTTGTTTATAATGTTCGATTATAAACTCAAAGTTTTCTACACGGTTGCCCACCGCTTGTCCTTTTCAAAGGCAGCGGATGAACTGCATATTACCCAGCCAGCAGTAACCCGCCATATCAAGCAGATCGAAGAACATTTCAGCCAAAAATTGTTCGAGCGCTTGGGGAACAGTATAAAACTGACGGAGGCAGGAACCGTATTGCTGGAACACGGTAAAACGATACTGGAGAACTATAGGTCACTCCAGTTCGACATGAACGCTCTTATCGACGAAACGGAAGGCATTTTAAAAATTGCGGCAAGCACTACTTTCGCGCAATACATATTGCCGGCGGCCCTGTCTGAATTTCATGAAAAATTTCCTAAAGTGAAGGTGCTGCTGCTCAATCGCAACACCGAAGATGTCGAACATGCCATTTTGGACAAAACCGCCGAACTCGGCTTTACGGAGGGCCAGTACAAGAACAGGGAGATATCCTATCATGACTTTTTAAAGGATGAAATCGTACTGGTGGTCGCCAATGGCCATCCCCTGTTCAATTCAAGACCAATGTCTTTGGAGACCTTGTGCAAAGAGCCCATCGTTCTGCGTGAAGAGGGTTCCGGAACCCTTGAAGTCATTCTTGATTCACTACAGAAAAAAGGCATTACTATGCCCGACCTGAACGTTGAAATGCGGCTTGGCAGTTCGGAAAGCATCAAGTCGTATCTTGGAAATAGAAACACCGTTGCCTTTTTAAGTATCAATACGGTACTCCGGGAACTTAAATCCTTGGAATTGGGTATCGTCGATGTCGAGGGGCTTTCAATGGACAGGCCGCTGTATTATATCTTCAAACACGGTCACCAGTCCGCCCTGTCCACTTTATTCTTAAATTTTATACAACATCATTATAACTTTTAGTTATATAAGATGCGTTTTTATCATTTGACTACACTTCGTTAGGCCGGTACCTTTACATCAGTAATAAATGACTGATGTACAAAAGATACCTGAAAGCTTTCGGCAAATACAGATCACTGGGCCAGCTTGGTTTTGGATGTTTGGTGCTTTTCCTTATCGGTGCCACGCTTACCTATTCATCCCTAAAAAATGTTGGAATCAAACCTTTGGTCTTGGTCGTGGTGGCCTGGCCGTTGATTTCGATAACATCAATAGTTTACGTAAAAGGGTTTATTAAATATTAATATTTTTTTTAAAATAGCAAAGCAATAAGAAATAATGGAAAATGGAGTAAACAAAAGTTCAAATAAACGTGCCAATTGGAGCAAACAGCGCTATGCATGGACTACTGCCATAGCGATAATCTTGAGCATTATTGTCATGGAACTTATTTTTTCGTTGACCGATAGGTCCGAGTCCTTGTTCATAAGAATGATCAATCTGTTCTTTCTGCTCGGGGCGTTTTTATGGATGGTCCATGACTACTCAAAACAGCGGAATTACAATGTCAATTACCTGGAAGCTTTCAAACTATGTCTGACTACCGGTGTCTACTTCTGTCTGTTGTTCTTCCCACTACTTTTTCTAGCTTTAGGTTTTGATCATACCGATTTGCATCGCCTGCAGCTGCATACGGCTTTCAAAACACAGCAAGAACCTCTTGCTATCTTGGGCGCATTATTTATAGAAGTTCCTGTTTTTATCGCAATTGCGTCTGTAGCAGCGGCACCACTTGTAGGGATGAACAGAAGTAAAAAGTTTTTGTAAATAGTATTAATCACTTAAAATCAATTTTAAATGAAACGAATAAATTTATTTAAAACGCTAACTATCGTTGCAATATTGATTACAGGCCTTGGCCTACAATCTTGTTCAGATGATGACGACGTCGTAAAAATCGAACAATTTGCTTCTTTCACGGCGGGTGATCAAAGCTTGTCCACCAACAATACTTTGATGGTCGAGACGGCTACATTTCCAGAAAACGGTTGGATCGTTATACATCGGGATAACGGAAATGGAGGCCCGACGGTTCCTGCCATTATATCGGTGCCAAAATTGGTCACTGCAGGAACCGCTACAGATATAGAACTGGAACTTGAGACGAATGAATCGGTTGCCGATGGGGAAACGCTTTGGGTAATGCTCCATACAGATGATGGGATATTAGGCACCTACGAATTTAACGGAACTAATGGCTTGGATGCGCCATTAAAAAATAGGGAGGGCGACGTAATTACTGCTCCTATTATAGTGACAGTAACTGCCAGTGGTTCTTTTACGGCTAGTGATCAAGATGTAGAAAACAATACGGTAATCGTGAGTTCGGTTACTTTAAATAGCGCAGGGTGGGTAGTTATCCATGCCGACAATGGTAGTGGTGGCCCAGTAGTTCCTGCTATTATCTCCGTGCCGAAATTTTTAGAGGCTGGAACATCTACCGATGTTGCCGTAGAACTATTGAACGAAGCTGGAGTTAATGATGGGGATACCTTGTGGATTATGCTTCATACCGATACCGGTGTGGCCCAAGAATATGAGTTCGATGGCCAAAATGGATTGGATGTTCCCATTAAAGACGCAGATGGAAACGTTGTTACATCATCTATAATTGCTACTACCGTACAACCAACAGGTTCTTTTATGGCATCAGATCAAACCTTATCTCAAAATAAGGTAGTAATTAGTTCAGCTACTTTCAATAAAGAAGGTTGGATTGTCATACACAAAGACAATGGTAATGGAGGTCCAATGGTGCCAGCCATTATTTCAATCCCAAAATTGGTCGGGCCGGGAACTTCTACGGATATTGTAGTGGAGCTGGAAGATACGGCAACTATTACTGATGGAGAAACACTCTGGGTCATGTTACATACCGACACCGGAATTTCAGGAACCTACGAATTTGATGGGTCCAACGGATTGGATATCCCCATCAAAAATGAAAGGGGTGCCGTAGTAACAGCTCCCATCGAAATTACTTCTGCTTCTATTGCAGCCGTTGATCAATCTGTAACAAATAATCAGGTAGTAATCGCTGAGGTAGTTGCCGCTGTCGATGGTTGGATTGTTATTCACAATGATGATGGCACAGGAAACATAACCTTGCCTGCTATTATTGGTAAAACAAAAGTTATGGCCGGTGTCAATACCAATGTGGTTATTGATATAGATGCAGCGAATACCTATACAGTAGGTCAAAAATTATTCCCTATGCTTCATATCGATGAAGCTCCAATAGACGAATACAATTTTCCAGGTGTAGATATACCTGAAGTTTTCGGGTTTACCGCCACTAATGTTATAGTTACGTCAATAACCGTACAATAAGGAAATTCTTAAAGCTCAGGAATCAAATGATTCCCGGGCTTTTCCATATTAAATTTTAAAATAATGAAAAGAACGTTGGTTCTAGAAAAAGAGGTATGTAATTATAGGGAATAATTAAAATATGTCTTTAGTGGAATCTCAAAACAAAGTTTATGTCTTACATATTATACTGAAAAACAAGTTATTATATTTATAAAACTCCTTATGCCAGAACTAGCCACCTCAGAATATGAAATCATACTTTTCTATAATCCCAGTAGACCTTTTGGGGAACAAACGCTCGCCTATGCCAAAGGGGAAGGTTTTCCTGTACGTGATGTAGATATCCTCCAAAACAGATTTACCGGCACCCAATTGGAAGAGATCGCCGAACGGTTAGCTACTAACATCGCAGGTTTGGTAAACAAGGATCATCCCGATTTTTCTTCCAAATACGATAATTCCGATTTTTCTGATGATGATTGGATAAAAATATTGCAGAAAAATCCAAAATTCATCAAAGAACCCATTGCCATACGGGGGCATCAGGCCATACTCGTAGAAACGCCGAGCGACTTATCTCGATTATAATATTAACAAATCAACAAAACATATACTAAAATGAAAACAGCAATAGGAATTACAGAAGAAAATAGACAAGCAGTAACAGACGTACTTGCAAAATTATTAGCAGATGAGTTTGTGCTCTACACAAAGACGCGAAATGCACACTGGAACGTAGAAGGTATCGGCTTTCACGACAAACACTTGTTTTTTGAAGCGCAATACAAACAGCTCGAAGTGGCTGTAGATGATGTGGCAGAACGCATTAGAAAACTAGGACATTATGCTCCTGCAACTCTAAAACAGTTTTTAGAAATAACTCATTTATCCGAGGAAAATGAACATAATAATGATAGTCAAAGCTTTGTTAAAGCGCTCTTAGAGGATCATCAAAGTGTCATCACCTTTATCCGTCAAAATATCAAACCGATAGCCGATGAGTATAAAGACGAAGGTACAGGCGATTTCATTACCAGTCTTATGCAGGAGCACGAGGAAATGGCTTGGATGCTTAGAGCTTCTACAAAATAACAGCTAATAAAAAAATAACAAAATGAAACATTTCAAAATAAAGAGTACCATAGCTTTACTATTATTCGCATCGACATTAATAGTCATCAGCTGTAACACGCAAACAAAAAATAAAACAACTACGAATAAAGATACCAGTTCAGAAAAAACAACCACAGACGCTACCTATAAAAGTGATCTTATTGTACCTAAAATTGATTATGCACCAAAGGACGGCGTAGTCCGTATTTATGGTGCAGGAGGCCCACAGACCGCTATTATAAGAGTTGCCGATGTGTATGAAAAAGAAACTGGAAATAAGGTCGTTGTAAAATTTGGACCGGAATCAAAATGGACCGATGAGGCACAAGCTAATGCTGACATCATCTGGGGAACCGCAGAACAATCGATGACTGCCTTTTTACAGACCTATACGGAATTTAAGAGTGAAAATGTGGAGCCCATCTACCTTAGACCTGCAGCAATTGCGGTTCAAAAAGGAAATCCTAAAAACATACAAGGGATTGATGACCTTATGAAACCTGGTATGCGTATCGTCGTAGTAGAAGGTTCTGGTGTCTATAATACTTCAGGAACCGGCGTCTGGGAAGATGTAGTAGGTCGCTTGGGAAGACTCGATGATTTGAAAAAATTTAGAAAAAACATCATTGATTATGCCCTAGGTAGCGGTGCCGGCTTCAAGGCCTTTAAAGAGCAAAATGCCGATGCTTGGATCACCTGGAACTATTGGGTTATCACTCACCCAGACCAGGCAGATCTGGTAGATATTGAGCCTGAACGGGCTATTTATAGAGACCTCACTTTAGTAACCAATGAAAAAGCAGATGCTGAAGCTAAAGACTTTATTGAGTTTATGAAAGGCCCAAAAGGAGTAGAAATATTCAAATCTGAAGGGTGGTCTAATTAATTCTTCTTTTCCATCGGGAGATAGGGACATACCGTAAATGAACAAAATAGTAGTTTAATTAAAAATTAGTGCTATGAGCTTTTTTACAGAAATAATTTTGCCCAGCAAACATGGAAAAGTATTCAGGATAAATGCGGAAAACAAGGCTGACCTGAATTTAATAACAAGCAAGCTTAGGGAAGTTGATGGGATTACAAAGGTCGTCTATACTTATCAAAAAATGCCAACGGAATTTACGGTCTACGTAGGTAAGCTCATTGAAGTTCACTACATAGAGAATATTATAAAAGGGCTGGGGTTTTATGCAGTATCAGAAGGGGCACTTAGGGTGGTGAATTTAACAAGATAACATTAAATAATCATATAAAAGAATGGGAGAGCCTTTACGAATACGTATTACACGCTAAGGTCATCAACACTAATATATCGCACAAATAGAATACCATGAAAACCGACAAGAATAATCCAAATAAACGAAGCCCAAATCCTATCGCGAATGGGAAAAACGGATTAAACCGAAGACAATGGCTGAATCTATTGGGCCTTGCCGGTTTGGCGACCGTACTGCCCACGGCTTGCCTGCGCAAGGAGAAAACTGTTTTTCAAAACCCGCCCTTTGATAATCCCGTTGCCAGATTTCCCGGAAAAATACCCATGCGGCTCGTCAATGACCGCCCTCCACAACTGGATACCCCTTGGCAATATTTCAAACATGACCTGACCCCTAACGAGGCTTTTTTTGTCCGGTGGCACTTACAGCCCATTCCCACCCATGTCGATCTGGAGACTTGGCGTTTGAATATCGGGGGTCATGTACACGAACCACTTGCACTGTCCATGGACGAGTTGCAGGCCATGGAAGCTGTAGAGATCGTAGCGGTCTGCCAATGTTCGGGAAATTCACGCAAGTATTTTGAACCCCGTGTTCCCGGTGGCCAATGGGATAACGGGGCCATGGGCAATGCACGTTGGAAAGGTGTGCGCCTTAGCGATATACTCGATAAAGCGAGAGTAAAAGAGGGCGCGGTAGAGGCCACCTTCAACGGTTTGGATACCGGGCCTTTGAACGCCACGCCGGATTTCGTGAAATCGTTGAAAATAGAACATGCACGGCAACCCGAAGTGATCGTGGCCTATGAAATGAACGGGGAGCCTTTGCCGTTATTGAATGGTTTCCCTATTAGACTTATTGTACCTGGCTGGTATGCTACCTACTGGGTAAAAAGTGTTTGGGAAATTAACGTTGTGGCAGAAGAATTCAAAGGGCATTGGATGGCCAAAGCGTACCACATTCCTGCAAATGCAAACGCATCGGAAGAACCAAATAATCTTGCCACTGACACGGTTCCCATTAATAAATTCAATACCCGGTCGCTATGGGTAGAGCCTAATCCGGATGTGGCCTTAAATGAGTTGGCAAGTGTAGAACCGATCTTCTTGGAAGGTATCGCTTTTGATGGCGGAGCCGGAATTAAAACGGTAGAATTTTCTGTGGACGATGGGGCTACCTGGACGGCCACCACTTTAGGCGAAGACTTGGGGAACTACTCTTTTAGACGCTGGCGTGCCCAATGGACACCGCCTCGGCCGGGAACCTACAAGTTATTGGCAAAAGCGACGAACAATCAAGGGGAGACCCAGCCTATGAAACCCAAATGGAATAGAGGTGGATACATGAGAAATGTAATCGAAGAAGTACATGTGCGGGTAAGTTAAAAAATAGAACCAAATTAAAATGGAAGATTTAAAACCTAACGGAACATCGGAAGAAGGTAAAACCGGATACAAGGTTATTCTTTTGATCGTAGTCCTTGCCATTATGGCCGGTGGCATTGCTTGGTACGGCGTACAGACCAATGACCCGTTAAACGATGCACCGATGCAAACGACGGTCGCCGACCGATCCAAAAACGGACAGCTGGATGGTAAGACCAAATTATCATCAAATTTCTTAGATGAAATAACGTTGCCCCACTACGAGCCCTTAATGCCCCCCGGGCCTAACCGAAACGTATTTATGACCAACTGTATTACCTGTCATTCCCCCAGGTTGGTCACGAATCAGCCGTATTTTCCAAGGAAGAAATGGGAAGAGATCGTTCATAAGATGGTGGCCACGTATGGAGGCCATGTGGAGAAGGAAGATCAGGCAAAAATCGTCGATTATCTGGTCTCCATTCGCGGGACAAAGGAATAGGCCAAAATTTAATTCAAAAGATCATGAAAAAAACCAATCAGGTAGCCGGCCATATAACGGTCCCAAAAATTGAAAATGGACTCATCAGGGCCCATGGATATATGGCATTATTAATGGTCGTAGTTTCCGCTCTTTTCGGAATTGCAGTTGCCATTAAATTTAACTGGCCCGACTTCCTGGGAGGCTCATCGGTAATGACATGGGGTCGCCTTAGATATTGCCATACCCAAGGTATCTTCTTCGGTTGGCTAGGAAATGCATTCTTGGCGTTCTTTTACTTTGCCGTGCCCCGATTGACCATGAGACCGATAACGAACCCCAGACTGGGTTGGTTCCTTTTTATTGTCTGGAACTTTTTCATGGTTTTACCGGGATGGATCCTTATGCTCATTGGCTTTAGTCAACCTTTGGAATGGGCAGAATTTCCGATCCTGATCGACTATATCGTTATCTTTTGTTTTCTGATGCTTATCTATCAGTTTGTAATGCCGTTCTTAAAGGGGAAGTTATCGAACCTATATGTAACGGGCTGGTACATCCTAGGTGCCATACTTTTTACGACTTTAGCATATCCGGTCGGAAACCTTGTACCGGAATTTCTGCCCGGGGCACAGGGAGCCACTTTTAGTGGCTTATGGATCCATGATTCCATTGGGCTTTGGGTGACCCCCATAGCCGTAGGCATTGCCTATTTTGTTATTCCAGCAACTACGGGAAGACCTATCTATAGCCATTTCGTGTCCATGATCGGGTTCTGGCTGTTGTTTTTTGTTTACCCTCTAAATGGAACCCATCATTATATATTTTCCTCTATTCCAATGGAGGCCCAAATGGGGGCTATCGTTGCATCTGTCTATTTAGGAATGGATGTGATTTTGGTGGTTACCAATCAATTAATGTCTTTGCGAGGAAGTTCCGGAAAGGTTGCAGCGAATCTACCGCTACGGTTTACCTGGGCAGGCATTATTTTCTATTTGATAGTCAGCATGCAAGGTGCAATGCAGGCTTTGATGCCCGTAAACAGATTGGTCCATTTTACGGACTGGGTTATAGGTCACTCGCATTTGGCCATGTTAGGTTTTGCAAGTTTTGCGGCCATCGGAGGGCTGCTACATGTTTGGAAAAATACGGTAGGGTGTCGCTATAACAAAAGTTTGGCCAACTGGTCTTTTTGGTTATTAACGATCGGTTTGGGCCTCATGGTGGTCGATCTGACCATTGCCGGAATGGTGCAGGGCCAATTATGGCAATCTGCAGCTACTTGGATGGATTCCGTCAATGCGTCCCGCATTTATTGGATGACAAGAACGATTTCAGGAATCCCGGTATTGGCAGGTTTTATCTGTTTGTGCATTAGCATAACTACAGGTAAGAAGATAGTTGCCCAAGAGGATATCCCTGAGAGCGAAGAAATGAAAAGGGCCATTGCCATTGAGGCTCCAGTGGCACTGTCTGGCAAAAAGGGCGGTTTTTTAGGAAGATTAAGCAGCGCGTACGTGTATACGGGCATAGCAGGAATAGGCTTTTTCGCCCTATCTTTTATCGTTCTCGCGGTCTGGCCGAGCAAAGAACTAGAATATACGATTGCCGAAACAAAACCTGACTATGCCATAAACATGACGGATAGTGAGCTGAGGGGTCGAAGTGTCTATGCTCGCGAAGGATGTGCCTACTGCCATACGCAAATGGTGCGTTCGACCGACTATGATGTACGGCGTTTCGGTCCGGTAAGCCGCGCCTGGGAATCCGACGGCGACTATCCGCAAATGTGGGGTACGCGAAGAATAGGCCCGGACCTGGCACGGGAGTCGAAGCGCCGGCCTACCGATTGGCAAATGACACATCTTTATGACCCTAGGTATGTAGTGCCCCGATCCATAATGCCTCGATACCCTTGGTTGTTCAACGGTTCGGCGAATAGCCCTACCCAAGAAGCGGTCGACTTGGTCGCCTATATCGAATCCCTCGGTCGAAACGCCCAACTTGCAGGTCTTGATCTTACGGCCATAGAAGCTGAATCGTCCGAGAATATCACGAGCGGACAGGATTTGGAAAAAACGGATATCCATTCCGTAATGGATAACAGCCAAATTCCACTCGATAAAGGCAATGCCCCGATGTTGCTCGGCAATTGGACGAAGGATGAACGCGCCGCATTGGCAGAGGAAGGCCGTAAACTGTTCGTTAATAACTGTGCCGGTTGCCATTCGGCCCCCGGTACCGGAAAAGCGCCTGCAGCTGAAAGCCTGTTTCCAAAACCCAAGGAACTCGAACATATCCATTTGTCCGATAAGCTCCTGAGCCAAGTCTTATGGAACGGTGTAAAGGGTACGGCAATGCCTTCTTGGCACGAAATGTCACTACGCGATTTGCGAGCGCTGGCGGTCTATGTGGATCAACTTTCACAGGCCAAGTACGAACGTCCTGAACCTCTCGTTGGCAAAAAATTGGAAACGGCACAAAATCTTTATGCACAGAATTGCGCCCTATGTCATGGTAAGAACGGAGCTGGGGATGGTTTATCGGCCGGTGCATTGGCGCCCCCACCTACCAATTTTCAACAAGAACTGCCTTCGGTGGAACATGCGACGGAATCCATTAAATATGGAATGCCGGGAACCGCTATGGTGCATTGGAGGGACGAACTGACCGAACCGGAGCAAAAATTGTTGGTCGATTATGTCCGCTCCTTATTTTTAATCGATAATTCAAATATGTCAAAATGATAATGAACCTCATAATTTACAGCGTCACCGCACTGATGCTGTTATTCGTAATTAGTTGGATTTTTTTTCCGGCATCCCGTGATTGGTTCGAACGGCCCAAGCATCGGTTTTTAAATGATCAGAAACAATTTGATCAAAAGGATAAGACCAAATGAAAGAAGACACGCCAACATCGACCAAAACGGGTATTCATCCACTGGAAGCAGCGGGCAGAAAGTACATTTCTGGCGGCTTTGAGATACTCGAGGCCATGCTCTACGGATCCGTGGCCCTGCTGTTGGTCGCAACGGCCGGTTTGGGTCTGGTGCATAGCGGACAACTATTCGCAAAGGCCTTTCAAACGGGTGAACTGTACGCACAGACCGTACGGCTAATAGAGTCGTTATTGCTTGTGTTGATGTTGGTCGAGATTCTGCATACGGTCCGCGTGTCTATCAAAACACATCGGTTGATCACCGTTCCCTTCCTGACTGTTGGAATCATCGCATCGGTCCGCCGTCTTTTGGTCATTACCCTGGAAGCAAGTAACCTGGTAGATCCGAAAGGATGGGACGATTCGAAAAGGGAAATATTTTATGGAACGATGATCGAGATGGGGATTCTTGCGATTTTTATCGGTGTTTTAGCTGCCAGTATTGTTTTTCTAAGAAAAACCGAAACTCCTTGTAGCTAAAGGTTTGTTTTATACGTATTTATTGAAGAATTCAGTATTGTCCAATAAGATTCTTTAAATTTGATAAGATTGGCATCAAGGCAAATTATAGAGTTTAGGCACAAAGCAAATGAAAAACTACGACACCTTATCCGAAGCGACCAATGACTTGAGCGAACGAGGTTACAAGCACGACTTTAAACTCGAAAGCGAGGCCATAACCTGTGCCTTTATGGACTTGACCCTAAGCCCAAATGATTTTAAGATTGATGAATATTATCGTTTCGAGGGCGTCAGCAATCCAGATGACAATAGCGTGGTCTATGCCATCAGTTCAAAGGATGGTATCAAAGGGGTCATTATTGACGCCTATGGGGCCTATGCGGAAAGTCTGTCCTTCGATATGCTTCAAAAGCTGAAGATGAGATAAACCTGAAAACAGACCATGGGTCGTTGTTGATTCTTATTTCCTTTCTGCCTATTCCACTGTATGAGCCTATTCCATTTAATCAGTATTTTAATCGTGTTCGCATCCGTGTTCGGCTATTTCAATGCACGGTTTATCAAGCTGCCCACCACGATAGGCCTAATGCTTATTTCCATCGTTTTTTCCCTTGGGGTATTGTTGGTAGGCAATTATTTTCCGAACATCCTGGTCTATGAAAATAAGCTGATGTCCCAGATCGACTTTCGGGATATCGTTTTAAATGGTATTTTGAGCTTCCTCCTTTTTGCCGGTGCGCTGCAAGTGGACGTTTCTAAACTTAGGGAACAGCGCTGGCCGGTCTTGATCTTTTCGACCTTGGGCGTGCTGATCTCCACTTTTATCGTGAGCGGATTATTGTATTATACACTTGTTTTGGTCAACAATCCCATTCCCTACCTGCATTGCCTGCTGTTCGGGGCATTGATCTCACCTACGGACCCAGTGGCTATTATGGGAATCCTCAAAAAAGCGGGTATTATCAAATCACTGGAAGTGAAAATCGTAGGCGAAAGCCTTTTCAATGACGGGGTAGGGTATGTGTTGTTCCTTACCATTCTCCATATAGCCCAAACAGGAAGCGGAGCGGATGCCGTACAAATCAATGACATCGGACTTTTGTTTTTACAGGAGATGGGAGGTGGTATCTTACTGGGAGGATTACTAGGATGGATTACCTATAAGGCACTATCCCGTATCGACGACTATGAGGTAGAAGTGATCATTACACTTGCCCTGGTCATGGGCGGTTATACCCTTGCCGATATGATGGGCCTCTCAGGGCCCATAACCATGGTCGTAGGCGGGCTTTTTATAGGGGAAAAGATAGGGGATAGAAAAATGGTCTCGGAAAAGTCGGAAACCTATGTGAACAAGTTTTGGCAGTTGATGGATGTACTTTTCAACGCCGTTCTATTTTTGTTGATAGGTCTGGAATTTATTACGGTAGATTTTACCAAGCCTGCCATAATCGCCGGTATCATAGGTATCCCCGCGGTTATCCTGAGCCGTTATATTTCCTTGAAATCCCTAATAGTGCTAATGCGAAAATGGGTCCCCTTTGAATCAAAGACTACGCTCATCATGACTTGGGGAGGATTGCGTGGCGGCATATCCATCGCAATGGCCTTGTCGTTGCCGGATGCAATGTCGCGGACACTTTTTATAACGATAACCTATATCATCGTCATATTCTCTATTCTTGCCCAAGGGCTTACCTTGGAAAAAATGGTCAAAAAGTATAAGTTGACCAATGCTTAGATGTATGTCAAATCCGGACCGATTATCATTTTCCGTTGAAAGTGTCAAAGACCTAATGAAACGGAATACGATGCTATTCGTTTATATTGTTAACAAAGGCCCTATACTTTAATATGGCAACGAACACGGTTCCCCCGATCGCATTCCCCAACAAAGCTATTCCCTGAAAAGACAGATAATCCCCCCATGTAATTTTCGGAGAGCTTATCAGGCCCGCAAAAACTTCTATGTTACCTACGATACTGTGGTGCAACTCTACAAATGCCAATACCCCGGTAATTAAATATACCACCACTATTCGGCTTATCGATTCTTTGGCCGCCGTTAACAACCAAGACAGCAGACCCATCAACCATCCGGCAAGAACAGCGCTTGTTAAAATAACAAAATTATCGAATTTCGTAACATGTTGTGCAATAATCTCAAAGGTGTCGGGCTCAATGATTTCGAGTTGGGGCCCTATCCAGACTATGACAAATGCCATAAGCCATCCCCCTACTATATTCCCAAAAATCACGATTCCCCAGGCCCTCAAAAGACTGGTGACAGGGCTTTTTTTGTTTAGAACGGGCAACATCAAAAGCGATGTTTTTTCGGTAAATAAAATGGATTTCCCACCGATGATCATAATAAATCCGACGGGATAGACAAAAGCCATCAATTTGAAAATGGCATCCTCGGAAAACTTGCCGACCAGAAATGAGTGCAATACACAGATCAACAAATAGGAGAACCCGATTTCAAGCCCCGCGGAAAAGGAACTTAACCATAGACTCGATGCGGTTTTATTGAAGGTTTCTTGACCATCAGAAATTTGCTGACGCAATATTTCGCCATGCGACTTCGCATTTTCGGTTTCCGAGCTAGCATTTTTCATGCTATCGTCCATTGCATCCTTTTCTTTCCCTGACATATTTATAGTTAAAAAAAGTCAACAAAGTTATCTGACTTTGAAGAATTCAACGGAAAACACCATTTGCCTTTTATAAGATGTGCATTATCCATTGAAATATAGAAATGTATACAACCCTTTAAAAATCAAAAAATTAAATCCAATTCACACTATATTTTGATTCAAATTACGGGAAAAAATTGGAAGCCAGTATGAAAATAGTGAATGATTCCGATATCTTTTCCAATGATATACTCCTAGGTTGGCGCATGTATAGCGACGAATCTTATGCCTAAATAGCTCGGCTTTGACTATTATCGAGACTTAATTATAGGTTCAAAACAGAACGTACCCTAAAATAGCAGATCTGAAAGTTTTCATTAGTGATACATCGGAACTACTAAAACATAAACCAGTAGGGACCCCGAAACAGGCTATTGACGCCTATTATTTTGAGCTATAGAAGCCCTAAAAATACGGGCTCCTCCTTGGGCAGGGTGCCGTACATAACTGTAGGGTATTTCCAACCCCTTGACAGCCAGTTCCGCTTTTCGGCCAATGCAAATGATATGCTCGAACTTGAAAGTATCAAGCAGTTCTTGAATGATTTCGAGGTACGCGTCAAGCTCAGCATGGGTAGGGGTTCTATTTTTAAAGGCATTGTCATTGGTATATGGATGTGCCATCATTGTGTTCCATAGAAAAGGGAAACAATCCTGTTCAATAGCTTCCTGCCACACGATTTTGGTGGAATAACCGGGCCGAGCTCTACTGTTTGTGGCTTTTTTGACATCTTCTATGAATCGGATGTCCGAAATATCGGTTTCCAGTAAGGTCTCAGGCACCAATGGAAGTCCAGTTCTTCGAAGTCCCTGATAAGACCCAGCTTCGGCCAGCCATAATTGGGTAGGGTTGTTTTGAAACTGATAGTCCAAATAATGATATAAATTTTTCCTTCGGATGGCGGCCGCATCCTTTTTGTCGTTAAGCGGGCAATGGTCGGCATAAGGATTAAATACATCTTTCATTTGTATCTTAGCCAGTGATTCGACGATATCCCCTGGGACGCATGAGCGGGATGCTTTCATTTAACAAATGTACAGTTCCTGTAAAAATCGAATATTATAAAACCTTTTCTTATGCTAAAAAGTTTTTTCAGCGAATTCAGGACCATCTCGATGATCGCCATTATCATTGCCGCAACCTTTTTGGTCGCCTTTCTTTTCAATTGGATGGCACGCCGCTATATCAAGAGAAGTTTGATGATGCCCGACCATGACCTTACCAGCTTTCAGTTTTTCCGCCATATCATTACCGCCATCATCTATCTGGTGGGCTTTGCCGCTGCACTGGTACAGATACCGGAACTAAAGATAGTGGGCCACTCCCTTTTAGCAGGAGCGGGGGTTATTTCATTGGTCGCGGGGCTCGCGTCGCAACAGGCATTGAGCAATATTATGAGCGGAATTTTAATCGTAGTCTTCAAACCTTTCCGTATCAATGATAGGATTACCCTGCGCGGCACCTTTACCGGTATCGTTGAAGATATCAACCTGCGACAGGTAGTCATCAGGGACTTTGAAAACAACAGGATCATCATTCCCAATTCCGTCATCAGTAGCGATGTCATCGTAAACGCCCATATGAGAGACGCCAAGTGTTGCAAGATGATAGAAATCGGTATCGGTTATTCCTCGAATATGGAACGTGCCTTGGAAATTATGACCGAGGAAGTTGCCAAGCACCCATTGCGCATAGATACCCGTACGCCCGATGATATCAAGAACGGTGTGCCTTCGGTAATCGCACGGGTCATTGGTCTGGGCGATTCTTCGGTAACCCTTAAGGTGTGGGCCTGGGCGGCCAACCCTTCCGATGGGTTCGTACTGTACTGTGACCTCTTACAGAGCATCAAGCATCGGTTTGATGCGGAAAATATCGAGATTCCTTTCCCACAGCGGACGGTTACGCTTAACAAGACGGATGAATAGCGTTCGATCGACACATTTCCTCAAAAAAGAGGATTTGGGTAGTTTTAAATATGATTTGATTAAGCGATCTTCCTACTGAAAAAATAACCGATAAGGGCTGTCATTCCCATGGCGATGGTGCCCCAAAACGTAATTCGTAGTACCGCTTTTCCAATGTTGGAACCACCTGCTTTTGCCGCAACGATGCCCAAAATAATTAGGAATACCAATGCAAAAGCGTATTGTACGTACTCCATCCATTTCAGGGATGCTGTCAAAGCTACAATTACCGGAAGTAGCCCGCCGACGGTAAAAGCCGCTCCTGAAGATAGGGCTGCCTGTAACGGTTTTGCCTGTGTGATATCATTGATGGCCAGTTCATCGCGGGCATGGGCTTCAAGGGCATTATGTGCCGTAAGTTGTTTGGAAACTTGCATGGCCAAGTCCTTATCAAGGCCTCTTTCCTCATAGATTTTGGCAAGTTCCTCCCGTTCGGCTTTGGGAGTTTCCTTTAATTCCTTTCGCTCCCTTTCCAAGTCGGCGGTCTCGATATCGCTTTGTGAACTTACGGAGACATATTCCCCAGCGGCCATTGAAAAGGCCCCGGCCACCAATCCGGCAACCCCGGCAAGAATGATCGGTTCCCTTGTGGTACTGGCTGCCGCGACCCCGATGACAATACTGGCCGTGGACAGAATGCCATCATTGGCACCGAGCACGGCAGCCCTGAGCCAACCACTTCGATTTCCATAATGTTGTTCGTTTTTCATTTGATGCCGGAAAAGTTCATTCGAAGATACGCGGGTTTTTAAAATCAATCATAACCTGTATTTCACCCTTTGCTGATTTCCGTCAAAGCTTTGGCAATTAGTTTTTGGGAATTATCACTTACGAAAGAATCCTTGGCATAATTTCGCCAATCGGCAATAGCACTTTTCACTTCCATAATAATAGTTTCTGGGTGCTTTACTTCAAAGGTATTTGCCAATTCCAACAAATGTTGCTGCCCAGGGGATTTACTTTCCCCTGCAACCATAGTACTGTGCATTCCGTGAGATGAGTTTGAAAAGGTAAGATCATAGGCCGGGGCCAACTTCCATTCTCCAGCAGCGTTCATTAGAAACGATATATTCTTGCTGTGGTCGTCCCGATTATGACTATACACATTGAAAGCTGCTAGCCGAAGCACTTTTGAATAGGCGGCCACATGATTTTCAAGGCGGAAAGCGCAGTCCATTACATTGCCGTAGTCTAAATTGCTATAGCGAAAATTGTCATTCAGGAGTCCGCTCACGGAATGTAAGTGCAAACGGTCACTGTGTATCCTATCAAATCGTTTGGTCCCAAAATACTTCTTTCCTGATGGCCCCTCGAATAATCTAGATTCTGACATTTCGATACCAGCGGCCAAAGCCATTTTATAATAGGCATATTCTATTTGTGCGATATCAGGCAGATCAGTTGAAGATGGGAACTTCACGATCCAATGTTCATAACCTTTAGGGAGTTCAGACATACCGTGAATGAGATGGTTGGTTTCTGTATTATAACCTACAAAAATTTTCGGCCTTGCTCCCCCGGATGAGCCCCCGAGATGGAACAGTTCCTCAATGACATCAGAAGGTGTGCCAGCCAGCACCTTATTCATCTCCTGGGAAATCGCGTCTAACTCCATAAGGGTATCCGCTTGGACTTCGGAGTTTAGATCTGGTCTATAGGTCAATGCACCCATACCGCCTGAACCAACGTAAGCCAAACGATCTAAGGGTGTGATTTGGTTTGGGGATATTCCTTTTGATAGCAATGTTCTATCTAATAACAACCGACCCCAACCATCGGGAAGTGAATCGCTAAATACCCCAAAGAGTCCATCAAAAATAGTCGTTTCAGGGGTTAAAATAGCATCGGAAAGTTTCAGTTTGAAAGGGGAAATATCTAAACCTTTTTCTATAAAAGCATCATCGTACTTAAAGAAAATAACCCCATTGTCGGCAACCATTTGCCCGACTGCAATAGGGGTGTCGGTAAAACGGAGATATACTTCTATTTGTTCGATCGGTTCCATCAGCTATTCTTTTTTGAATCGAATAATTTCTCAATATGCTTAAGATCCTTGTCAGGTTTCAGTACGCTTTCAAAATCGGATAACCGTCCTAGTATAAATACAAGTTTTAAAAGTGACTCTAAAGAAACCTGTCCTTTGGTTTCGAAACGTTTTAAGCTGCCGAGAAGATACTCCCGAACGTTCTGCAAGTTCAACTTGGGATAACCCCCGCTGCTTCCGCACCTTTTTGTGCTTGTGCGCTAGTTCTATGCGAACATCCCTAGGAAGTTTTTCGACACTATATTTATTCATGATATGGATAATATATTAACTAATAATGCTCTAAAATACGAATAATGGATAATATATTAGCTACCATTAAGGTTAATTATTTTACAACAAAAGTACTTCTACCGCCTTATCCAATACTTCTACGCCAAACTCACGGACGTACGCTTTTGTAGTAAGAACACTTTGATGGCCAAGCGTTTCTCCGATTACATCAATGCTAATACCTTTTTCACGTAAACACATGGCAAAACTGTGTCTAGCAACATAACTAGTTACATTCTTGGTTATACCTGATTTCTTTGCTAGCACCTTAAGTGCTTTGTTGTATTGCGATAGAGTTTTATGCTTTCGGTTCTCGATTTGCATAGGTGTTAGAACATCGTGTAGTAAAATCGGAAAGACGTAATTAGTATCCCTTCTGTTTTTATCGTAATAGTTCAAGATTTCTTTTACAGGTGGAACAATCTTTAGGGAAAAATTACCTTGTGTTTTAGCCCTGGCATAGGTAATACGTTTATTGGTGATATCCGACCACCTTAAACGCATCATATCGGCAAAGTTCATGCCTCTGGTATAGAAACTAAATAGAAAATAGTTTTTTGCATTGATAAGTTGAACGTCTTTATCACAATCTACAGTTTTGAACAACTCTATTTCTGCCATCGTTAGCGCGTGCTTGATTCTTTTGCCTCGAAGCTTCGATATTTTGTATTTGTGAAAAGGGTAACGGTTCTGTTTTATCAAGTCTCTGCGAATGGCCAAGTTGAAAATGGTTCGAAGGCTTCGCATGCGCACTGCAATACCACCATTAGAACCGCCCCTACTCCTTAGGAATACCTCATACTTATCAAGAAAGGTCACATTAATTTCCCGCATATGTAAAATGGGTTTTTTATGAAATTTTCTTAGGGAGCGAATGGTATCCCTATTATTTCTGGCATAACCAGTCCGTCCGGATAGTACTAAATCTTTAACTACAGAATCCCAAAATTCGAACAGATCGATTTTACTTCGTTTTGAGCCAAAGCGAAAACGGTTTTCAAATTCATTGAGTGTAAAATCAATATCGTCTATTTCAAATTCTGAAATAATATTTCGGGCTTTAATTTTAATTGTATCCAGCAAACGATTGTTCTGCATCGCATTCGGATGTCTGGTTTTGAAACAATGCTCTTTGTCATCCCATTTTTCTTTTTTGACCACAAGCCCGGTAGCGATAATTTTCTTTTGTCGGTCTTTTAGAACTTGTAAAATAATGGAATGTTCGCCCTCGACGTTTGCTTTTGTCTTCAGTTTTAGCTTAATACTTACCATGCTTTTTTATTAAGGGGTGAAACATAGGTGAAACAAATGCCACCTTTTTTGAAAACGCATGAAAACAAGTAAAAACAAAACCCCAATGAAAACAAGGGTTTCGAGAGATTGAAGAAAAATGAAAACGTATGAAAAGGGAAATATTCGCGCTGTTAATCAGAGGGTCCTTGGTTCGAGCCCAAGAGGGGGAGCAAAAGCGAAATCCAATCTATTTAGTTAGGTTGGATTTTTTGTTTTTAGATATAGGGAGCAGAACCCCTCTTGTATTAAGCAAAAATTTGAAGACATAAAGGGATAAGAATAATGCTTGCTGATTGTAAACTTAGCCATTTGCCTGCTTCAATAAAAAATAGCCAAGATTAAGAGTTTTATATTTCGGCAGGGTGTTCTTCTGCAAAGCTAAGCCTTAATTGGATGAATGATTATATTGCTCAAAGGTTTATAAAATTGGCTTTCCATGATGGATTATTTGAAGGATAGGATATAAAGCAAGCTAATAAACACAGTCTATTAAAAGCAGAACAAAAAATAAAAGAAAAAGGGCCTCTTATAAATATTACAAATGAAGCTGTTTTGAATATCATTAAAAGAGCATAAAAAGATTGTGGCGACTTTGGCATTTTTATTTTTTTAATTACCTTACAATCAGTTTGTTACGCAACCAAGGTATTTTAAAAATATATAAAATATGATTTTAATATCAGCTACCTCGCGTTTGCTAATATTTACTGTTCAATTTTTATAGGGATAACATTAAAAGACAAATATGAAAATTTCAGTTTATTTTATTTTGATTTCCCAGTTGCTTATCTGTATTATGTCTTGTTCAAAGGAAAATAACAACCCTAAAAATGAGCTGATTATTGAAAGCGATAAAATTATTTGTGAGATATGTGATGATTTTGGAGTCGTTTTGGACGCGAACAAAAATCAGGTGTTTGTTGGGGGAAATAAACGCGTCTGGATTTTTGATTATAGCCCACAGGAAATTAAATTAGTACAAGAAATTGATTTATCAAATGAGGGCTGGTTGACCAGTATTAAAGCAAAAGATGGTACACTTTACTTTGGTATAAATGACGATGAAGGAACAGGTAGCGTACACCAATACTCCGAAAACAACACAGTATGGCAGTATAAAACAAGATATGATATCGGTAGAAGTGAAGATAACTTTGGAGATGATATAGCAGTTACAGATAATTTAATGGTTATTGGAGCATCGGCACTTTGGGACGAGTCCTTTAACCAGCCAAATATTAATCCCGGTAGTTTTTATATATACACTAAAGAAGGAGTTGATTGGAATCTTAATAAGGAATTCTATGCCCAGAATTCCCTCGCAAATGATTGGTTTGGTAACGATGTAGTTATTTGGAACGATTTAATTCTTGTGGGGGGCTTATCAATCCCATTACATATTTATGGTTTAGGCGATAATGGATGGGAATTAGCTAGAGTGGAACCTGAAATTCTTCCTACGGACTTTGCCAACTCTGAAGATAATTTCTTATACATTACGGATAGCGATGGATTACAGTCTTTTAAAATCAATCTGGATGGCACTATTGCCTCTATTGATGTAGATGCAAATTTGGACTTATTTTATATTGGCTATTCTTATGATAATATAAGTATGTACAAAAATTATGCTTTAATAGCTACATTAAACGACGCGCAAAAAGCTTATTTGTTAAAACTTGAAAATGGCGTGTGGATTTTGGACAGGACTTTTTTTATCGAAGAAGGTAGCGGCTCTCAATATTACGGCATAAAACTTACTGAAGATTTTGCCATACTTTCCGGTTATTCGGATGGTAACTCTTTCCTGAATTTTGAAAAGTATTGAAGGTTTTAAATACTACTTTCTCTTATATTATTTTTAAAACGTATTATATAAAGGCATCCAATTCGGATACCCTTAAAGTTGACGAGTTGGTAAGTAGTAGTTCAAAGCATCAAACTATACGACTGCTTTGCAATTTCCAACTCCTCATTAGTAGGGATTACTAAAATTTTTACTTTGGAATCCACAAGTTGAATCTCGGAGATTCCGGAATTTCTTTCTTTGTTTTTTTGAATATCGATTTGAATTCCCATGGCATCCAAATTGTCACATACCATTTGACGTAATACGCTAGAATTTTCACCAATACCTGCGGTAAAAATAATCGCATCCAAACCATTGAGTACTGCAAAATAGCTGCCTATATATTTTTGAATGCGGTAGGCGGTCATGGCCAACGCCAATTGACAATCTTTGTTTCCGTTTTCCGCACCGTTTTGTACCTCCCTTAAATCGGATTCCCCTGTAAGGCCTAGAAGTCCGCTTTGTTTTTGCAACAGTTGGTTGGCTTCTTTGGAACTCAGCCCTAGGTTATCCATCAGATAGAAAATAACGGATAAATCGATAGCGCCACTTCTCGTACCCATAATAAGTCCGTCCGTAGGTCCAAATCCCAGAGAGTGGTCAATACTTTTACCATCCTTTATAGCGGTCATGCTACATCCGTTTCCTAAATGAATACTGATGATTTTTGAGGATGGTTTCTTCAGATAATCAATAGCCCTTTCGGATACATATTTATGACTTGTACCATGAAAACCATAAACGCGGATATGATGTTCCGTAGCCATTTTTTTAGGTATAGCATATAAATATGCCTTATCGGGCAGGGTATGAAAAAATGCGGTGTCAAAAACGGCAATTTGGGTCGTATTTTTGAAAATAGCTGTAGCTATTTTAATGCCTAACGCATTTGCAGGGTTGTGTAGCGGTGCCAAGGTCGATAGTTTTTCAATTTCGGCAAGTACGGATTCATCAATTACGGTGGGTTGGTTAAACGTACTCCCACCATGTACTACTCTGTGTGCGACGACATCAATGTCATCGGTAGAATTTAATACTCCTATTTTTGCATCCAGCAATAATTCAGTAATCGTATGTAAACTTTCCTGATGATTTCCTAAAGGGGTAGCGTTATTATGAGATTCGTTTTTAACTGTATAGTGCACTTCAGACTGCTCAGTGCCTATACGTTCCACCAGACCTTTACAGATGACTTCTTCGGACGGCATTTCCAATACTTGGAATTTGATGGATGAACTTCCTGAATTGATGACCAAAATCTTCATAATCGTTTAATTTTCCTGTGCTTGTATCGCCGTAACGATAACCGTATTAAATATATCTTCAACCGTACAGCCCCGGCTTAAATCATTGACAGGTTTGTTCAGACCTTGTAACATAGGGCCAATGGCCAAAGCTCCGGTTTCTCTTTGTACCGCCTTATAGGTGTTGTTTCCGGTATTCAAATCTGGGAATATCAAAACCGATGCTTGCCCCGCCACTTTAGAATCGGGCAGTTTACTTTTTCCGATGAGCGGATCCACCGCTGCGTCATATTGTATGGGACCTTCAATTTGTAATTCGGGATGCTTTGATTTAACGATTTCGGTGGCGGTTCTTACCTTATCGACTTCCTCTCCTTTTCCAGAACTTCCGGAAGAATACGAAAGCATGGCAATTTTCGCTTTAATTCCAAAAGCCTCGGCAGAACTTGCTGAGGAGATGGCAATTTCCGCTAATTCTTCAGCCGTGGGATTGGGGTTAATGGCACAATCCCCAAAACCGAAACCCTATTCTCCAAACACATAAAAAAAACGGACGGAGACCACTCCAATGCTAGGTTTGGTTTTTATAAACTGAAGCGCTGGGCGTATCGTATGTTGGGTCGTGTGTACCGCGCCAGAAACCATTCCGTCCGCATCCCCTTTATAAACCATCATGGTTCCAAAATAGGATACATCTAGCATTGTATCCCTTGCCATATCCATATTCACCCCTTTATGCTTTCTCAATTCATAAAAAGTGGCCGCATAATTTTCAAAATTGGGAGATGTTGCCGGATCGATGATATTCAATTGGCTGATATCAAATCCTAAGGGCATTGCTTTCTTTTCTAGCTGCTCCCGATTTCCTAAAAGGGTAATGGAGACAGTTCCTAAAGCACTCAATTGGCTGGCTGCTTCTAAAATACGAACATCCTCTCCTTCGGGTAGTACAATGTGTTTTTTATGACTCTTGGCCCGTTGTAGCAGATTGTACTGGAACATTCTAGGTGTGGTTCCTTTTGGGGTAAACGTCTGCAACCGCTTCAATAACAACTCCCCATCAATATACTTGTT
>CAWFGW010000015.1:0-213629 GCA_963815495.1 uncultured Cytophagales bacterium | reverse complement strand
AAGGTAATGGTATTAAACCGGGAGAGAAAAAGGGTGAAGAAGGGAGAGATTCATCTTCCAAAGAATTGGGCGATAAACTGAAAAAACTAGAACAGCTGATGGAAAAAACAGAAGAAGAATTAGTGAACAAACAACTTTCTCAGCAAACTATACAGCGTCAACAAGAAATTCTTACGCGTTTACTTGAAGCAGAAAAAGCCTTGAAAGAAAAAGATTTTGAAAATAAGCGAGAATCCAAAACCGCAACGCAATTTAACCGTACAACTAGCCCTGAGATTGAAAAGTATTTAAAGGAGAAACAAAAGGAAATAGAGCTGCTTAAGACTATCCCTCCGAATTTAACACCTTATTACAAACAAGAAATCAATGAATATTTTCAAAGCATTGAAAAATAGGGGTATTATTAGTAGATTTCGATTGCAAAAATGACCATGGATAAAATAAACATACAAGTTCCTTCTGTTCCAGAAAATATTCGCATTGTAGAAAGCTTTATTGACAATGCGAAAGACAAGTTTCACATCAACGATGACCTATATGGAAACATCATGATTGCAGTAACTGAATCTGTCAACAACGCTATTGTACATGGCAATAAGTCTGATGCTAAAAAAACGGTAAACCTCTCTTTAGTCTTAGAAGAAAAAACGCTTCGTTTTACTATCCAAGATCAAGGTGAAGGGTTTGACTACGAAAATGTCCCTGATCCCACAGCCCCCGAAAATATTGAAAAAGTTGGTGGTCGAGGCATCTTTTTAATGAAACAATTATCGGATGAAGTAGCTTTTTCAGAAAATGGTAAAGAAGTTGAGCTAGTATTTAATATGTAATGGAAGAACAAGAGCTAACTTTTTTCTTCGAAGATACTCCCGAGTTAGACTTGTCTGTTGAAAAGTACCTTTCATGGTTAGAACCAATTATTAGTAATCATCAACACTATCTAACTACCCTGAATTATATTTTTTGTAGTGACGATTACCTCCTTCAAATCAACAAAGAATACCTGGATCACGATTACTATACCGATATTATCACATTTGACAATGCCGATGAAGAAGGAATAATTGAAGGGGACATATTCATATCAATTGATCGTGTAAGAGAAAATGCAAAGACCAATGCAGTCGAATTCACCACAGAACTTAACCGAGTAATCGCCCACGGTTTATTACACCTTTTAGGTTTCGGTGACAAATCAAAAGAAGAAGAAACCGAGATGCGGAAAAACGAAGATGCTTGTCTATCTTTGTGGCCAAAGTAATGTTCCACGTGAAACATTAAAACAATCTATTTAAAAACTTCAATAAACAGAATTGGTTTTTATCAGATGTTCCACGTGAAACATCTGCAATCATAAACACATAATATATGTTTCCAAAATACGATGTCATTGTTGTGGGTGCTGGACATGCGGGTTGTGAAGCCGCTGCGGCAGCTGCCAACATGGGTTCTAAGGTTTTATTAGTAACAATGAATATGAACTCAATTGCTTTAATGTCATGCAACCCTGCGGTGGGTGGTGTGGCGAAAGGGCAAATAGTTCGGGAAATAGATGCGTTAGGTGGTTACTCAGGAATCATTAGCGACAAATCAATGATCCAGTTTCGTATGCTGAACAAATCAAAGGGTCCAGCCATGTGGAGTCCGCGAACCCAAAACGATCGATTTCGTTTTTCCGAAGAATGGAGACTGGCATTGGAACGAACCCCTAATGTAGACTTCTGGCAAGAAATGGTGAAAGAAGTTATCGTAAAAGACGGTAAAGTAATAGGGGTGAAAACAGCATTGGGTCTAGAAATACTCAGTGAAACAGTAGTATTAACAAATGGTACATTTTTAAATGGACTAATTCATATCGGAGAGAAACAATTTGGTGGTGGTAGAACAGGAGAGAAATCTGCAACTGGTATAACAGAGCAATTAGTATCCTTAGGTTTTGAATCAGGTAGAATGAAAACCGGTACTCCACCACGCATCGATGGGAGATCGCTTAACTATGAAGCAATGGAGGAACAAAAAGGTGATGAGGTTCCTTTTAAGTTTTCTTATACGGATACACAACCATTAAAAGAACAAAGAAGTTGTCATATCACTTATACAAGCCCTGAAGTACATGATGTTTTAAAGACTGGCTTTGATCGTTCACCTATGTTTAATGGTAGAATAAAAGGGCTCGGTCCACGATATTGTCCTTCAGTAGAAGATAAAATCAACCGCTTTGCAGATAAAGACAGACACCAGATATTTGTAGAGCCGGAAGGATGGGATACGGTAGAAGTATATGTGAACGGTTTTTCTACTTCTCTTCCAGAAGATGTGCAATACAAAGCCTTACGTAAAATTAAAGGTTTTGAAAACGCTAAGATGTTCCGACCTGGTTATGCAATAGAATATGACTTCTTCCCTCCTACACAACTCCATTTAACCCTAGAAACTAAGTTAATAAAGAACTTATATTTTGCAGGTCAAATAAACGGAACAACAGGTTATGAGGAAGCAGCTTGCCAAGGATTAATGGCAGGGATAAATGCTTCAAGGAAAGCAAGTGAAAAAGAAGAAGTGATTCTAAAAAGATCGGAAGCTTATATAGGTGTGTTGATTGATGACTTGGTGAACAAGGGTACGGAAGAACCCTATCGTATGTTTACCTCTAGAGCAGAGTACCGCATTCTACTAAGACAGGATAATGCCGACTTACGATTGACAAAGTTAGGTTATGATTTAGGTCTTGCCAGTCAAGCTCGTTATGATCGTGTAAGGGACAAAGAACAATCAATGAAAGACTTTGTTAATGAAACAAAACAACACAAATTAAAGCCCGATAAGATTAATGCAATCCTGGAAAAAAACAACACCTCGGGAATTCAATTTGGAACCACATTATATAATTTACTCAAACGTCCCCAACTCGAACTCGATAGTTTAGCAGTCGATATTCCGCGAGTCAAAGAATATTATGAGAAATATGATAAGGAATTTTTGGAGTCAGCTTTAATACAAATAAAGTATGAAGACTATATAGAAAAAGAAGCCATGATGGCTGATAAAATGAGTCAGATGGAAAATTTGTTTATCAAAGAAGATTTTAACTATGATCAACTTTCTTCGATGTCTTATGAAGCAAGAGAAAAACTAAAAAAACATAAACCAAAATCGTTAGGACAAGCTTCACGCATTAGTGGCGTTACTCCAGCAGATATATCCGTAATGATGATTTATTTAGGGAAATAAATGAAAAACTTTTGTCTTATATTCTTCAGTAGTTGTTTTATACTCTTCTTTTCACGTTGTGCTAATATTGTTCCACCAACAGGAGGTCCAGTAGATAATACACCTCCAGTACTCAAAGAAGAAGCATCAATTCCAAATGCATCAAATTTGACTAATTACAATAAAGATTATATTGAAATAAGTTTTGATGAACGAGTACAGGTAGCAAATTATCAAAATGAAATATATACCACTCCATCCTTAGATATTGATAAGATTAAAGTAGTGACAAGTAAGAATTCTGTACGTCTTAATTTCAATCAAGAATTAGAGGAAAATACAACCTACACCATCAACTTTGGAAAAAGTATTAAAGATATAACGGAAGGCAATGTCGTTGAAAATGTTGTGATAGCTTTTTCTACTGGTGATAAAATAGACTCACTTTCAATTTCGGGTAAAGTAGTTGACCATTTAACCAACCAACCTGTGAGTAAAGCTTTAGTAGGTTTGTATGCACAAACTGACACAGCAGAGTTATTCTCCAATAAACCTAAGTATTATACTCAAACCGATGAATCTGGAAGTTTTAAATTAAACTATTTAAAAGCTGGCGAATATGAATTAATTAGCATTACAGATAAAAATCAAAACTTCAAATACGATCTCAACAAAGAAAAAATAGGCTTCCTCTCCTCTATTATACAATTAGATTCAGCAATCAACAATGTACAATTAAGGATGATTTTAGAACCCGATACGCTTTTTAAAATAGTTACTATTTCTCCCCGGGATAATTATTATCAGGTAAAAACAAATAAAGGGATCTATCAAGACAAAACAAGTTATCCTGAATCCTACTTTAAAGTAAAGGCAGAAGATAACTTCATTCAACTTTTTGATACTAGCTCAGTGGTGGATAGTACCACAATACAATTTGTATTAGTTGATTCTTTAAACACACAAATTGATTCAACTATAGCAATTAAGGTTAATCGTGATAATAAACCAAGTGGGGCTCTTAAAAAGCAGTTTTATTTTGATCGGTTACAGGATACCACCTTTTTCGTAATGGAATTTATCGAGCCAATAAAAACAATGCTTGATAGCACACAAATATTAAAACTTAGAGACAGCGTCTACCTTGATAAAGAACAAATTCAATATAATTGGTCAAATGGTAAAACACGATTACAGATTTATCATCCATCGTTTAAGAAGGACACCGTAGAACTTCAATTCACTGAAAACCAATTTACTTCCATTAGCGGTTTAACCAGTAAACAAGACAAAGTTACTTACTTACCATATCTATCTGATAATTATGGACTGATAAAAGGAACGCTTGATACAAGAAAGAAGAACTACGAATTACAACTAATTGATAATCAATATATTATAAACAAATCAATAAAAAACACGCCTATATACACATTTAAAAGTATTTCACCTGGAAAATATACGATGAGAATATTGATAGATGATAATCAGGATGGGAAAATAGAAAAGGGAAACTTTAAAAAAAGAACGGTTCCTGAAAGTATCTATTTCAATCAGGAAGTTTTAGATGTAAAAGCGAATTGGGAGTTTGCAGATATTAACATTACTTTTTAACACGTTCTATCAATATCTTTAGTTTGGTCTATATGCTAATATGCTTAAATAGATGACTGATAATCTTAGATAACTGCATATTAGACTATCCAAACTTTATGATAATTGCATTTGTTTAATCATTCAGTAAGTTATTCAGTTAGCTTCATCCATTGAAATCGAGATAAGATAGAAAAAACAATCAGTTGACTATTTGTACACATTTACACTGTTATTTATACCGAAAATGGTGTTAAATAAGCTTATCATGGGGTGTATAAGCTCCCATTAGTTGATAAAATAGGTGTATTAGTTTCATCGCAACAAAACGATGTTAATTAATGGTCACTTAACCTTGAGTTATGGATACCTTTATAAACAGGGATAAGCATCTGAATTAAATGTTAATAAAATAAGTTGAATGAGAATTAAATAGATAACCTGCTCATAATAGCTAAATTACAAAGTGCAAAAATTGTGTAAATGTGATTAATTGGCTATCTATAACATCAATTTGAATTAAACAAGCGTGTAGATAAATAGCTTATCCACGAATTCACATGATAATAGAATCAATAAAAGAGAATTTTAATCATCTAATTATTTATTATTAACACTACGTGAAGAAATCTATGGAAATGAAAAACTTGCTTGTGTTTATCTGTTTTTTAATAATGAACCTAGCTGTTGCGCAAAATCAGCAGCTGGATCTTGCTAACGAATATTTCAACAAGGCTGATTATGAAAAAGCTGAGGTTTTATATGATAAACTAAGTAAAAAGGATCACAACCTCGAGTTGATATATGATAACTATCGAACAACACTTTTGAAGCTTAATAAATCAAAGGAACTTCAAGATTTTATAAAAGACTTAAAAAAAGCGTATCCTGAAAACTACAAATATGAAATTGACTACTTATTAACGATTGCCAATACTGACGAAAAAGATTATCAAAAAAACATGGATAAGTTAATCGTTAAAGCCAAATACAATCAATATGAAATCGAAAAATTAGCCTCAGCTTTTAACAATAGGCAACTTTACCAACACTCAGAACAACTTTATAAAGCAGCACGTGAACTTAACAAAGTGCAGCAGTATGCCTATGCACCAGAGCTGGCTTCACTCTATAAATTTCAACACAAGGTTAAGCCGATGATTGACGAGTATATCAATACGGTTTTGCTAGCCCCTAAAGAAATGCCTTTTGTTCAAAATTCACTGCAAGCAGAATTAAAAGAAGAAGATTATTCATATCTGGAATCACAGCTTTATCAACGGCTGGATGAACAATCGCCACAATTAGAGCTAGCAAATATGCTGGTTTGGTATTATGTTCAGAAACAGGATTTTTACAATGCCTTTGTACAAAGCAGAAGTATAGATAAAAAATTGCACTTACATGGTCGAGAACTTTTTGATTTGGCTGATTTAGCTTTTGAAAACAGAGATTATAAAAATGCGATTACTATTTATAAACATATAGCGGACAACTATAATGATAACTTCACCTATGTCCGCGCCAAAAAATTTTTGGTTCGCTCTCGCGAACAACAAGTAAAAAATACGTTTCCAATAGACAGTTTAGCGGTTAAAGCAATCTTAACTGATTATGATGAATTATTAACAAAATCAGTGCGCTTAGAAGATATTACGGACATTAACAGAAATAGAGCGTTATTGTATGCTTTTTATCTCCATGAAAATGATTCGGCTATTGCTATCTTGAATCGAATTGTTCAGCAACCACGCACCCGAAAAGATTTACTGGCGCAAAGCAAATTGGATTTAGGTGATATTTATTTGTTGAATAATGAGCCTTGGGAGTCTACTCTACTGTATTCACAAGTAGAAAAATTGGTTGGTGATGATCGCCTGGGACATGAAGCTAAATTAAAAAACGCGAAACTTTCTTTTTACAGGGGTGATTTTGAATTGGCACAAGCAAACCTCGATGTGTTGAAATTAGCAACCACTCGTGAAATTGCGAATGACGCCATGGACTTAAGCTTACTAATTCAAGATAATTTGGCACTTGACACCTCCGATGCGGCACTTAAAATGTATTCACGGGCTGACTTGTTGTTATTCCAAAAAAAACCGGCTGCTGCGCAGCAAACGCTTGACTCGTTATCTACAAAATTTAAAAATCATTCGCTTCAGGATGAGGTATTTTGGTTAAAAGCTAAAATCGCAAAACAAACGGGCGATTATGCACAAGCAGAAAAATTTTACAAAAACATCATTGAAAAATATGGGGAAGATATTCTAGGTGATGATGCCTTATTTAGCTTGGCTCAACTTTATCAATACGAATTACAGAAAAAAGATGAAGCCATGGAAATTTATAAAAACTTGATGATTAATTATCCAGGAAGTATTTATGTGGCCGAATCACGGAAGATGTATCGTGTGTTACGAGGAGATCGAGTGAATTAATATGACTATTTTAGAAACCTACACCCACCCTAAAAACAGTAAACCGCAGTTTTTAAATAATTTAGCTCCTACGATTTTTAAATACGTAGCGTCAAAAGCAAAGGCTCGGAAAATGATGGCCAATGGCGAATTGCTAGTAAATGGCGAAAAAGTAGCTTATGATGTCCGGATTTTTTCAGGGGATATTGTAACGAGACTTGAAGCGGCAGGAACATCTAAAGCAAAAACTAATCGGAAAGTATATCAAGAAAAAATTGAAGTCGTGTATGAAGATGAACACATGGCGATTCTCAACAAACCGGGAGGCTTACCGGTAAATGGGAACCTTTTCAAAACATTAGAAAATACCCTACCCTTCAACTTAAAACCATCTATAGAACAAGATGCACTAGATGTTATGCGCCCTCTTCACCGTCTTGATGGCCCTACATGTGGATTAGTCTTGATAGCGAAAACAGAAAGAGCTCAGGTGGTAATGGGACAGCAATTTGAGCAAAAAACAATTCGCAAACGCTATAAGGCCGTAGTAATAGGTAAACTAAAACCACAAAAAGGAACGATTGACACACCTCTTGAAGGAAAGCCCTGTTTAACAGAGTATGAGGTAGAATCGATATCAAATTCAGCAAAATATGACGGGCTGACTTTAGTTAACCTCTATCCGGTGACGGGAAGGACACACCAACTGCGCATTCATATGTCTCAACTTGGTCACCCCGTAATTGGAGACAAGTTTTACTCGGAAGGATTTGATGTAGTCAATGGAAAAGGGTTGATGTTGTGTTCCGATAAAGTGTGGTTTAATCATCCCATTACGCAAAAACCGATAGAAGTAGCGATTGAAATGCCCAATAAGTTTAGAAAATACATGGAGCGAGAAGATTATTACGCTAGTAAAAAAACAAACTAGGCAACAAAAAGTGGTTATTCATCCTGACTTTAAGGCATTTCATCTAAATAAAATAAAACATGTATGTTCAAACACGCATATTTGTATCACATAGCTGGTTGATATAAAGCCCGCAGACTGGTTCCCAAACCATAATGTCTGCGGGTTTTTCTTTTTATGTTTAGGGCTTACTGAAAAAGTCTTAGCCGTTGTTGGAATTGTTTCCCACAACATGTTATGTAACGAAGGCTATGAGCTAGACGAGAGAATTATGGCTTGATATTTAGTTTACTAGAGGTGTTTTATTAAATATAGTTACCTCTATTCAAACTCGTTAGTTGATGTCTTTTAGAAGCATTCGGCTCAAGCCGCCTGGGCTTTTCCTTTTTCATTGATAAAAAGGAAACAAAAATCTAGACGATTTGGTCGACTAGTGTTAGCCAGACTAGGACGCACATTTTATATCCTTTTCACACTCCCAAATCGCCCTATGAAACGCAAAAAAAGTGTAGATTAAGCCATTAGCCGTTGTTGGAAACAATTCCAACAACATGTTATGTAACGAAGGCAATGAGCTAAATGAGAGAATTACGGCCTGTGGTTAGACCACACCCACAAGGGCGGATTTATAAAAGGGAATGTGAGCCCTTTTGATTTTCACAGTTTAAAGCTGTTGGTTTTCTTGTAAATAATACTCGATATTTTCTTTTACAATTATATCAACAGGCATATTTAACCGTGAAGACACTGCTTTTTTTGCAATAAGTTTTTCATACAGTATTGTAATTGCTTTATGACATTGTTCGGCTGGCTTTTGACTAATTAATACGTCTACAATTCCGTCCTTTAATAAAAAAATGTTTTCATCAATAAGATCGTAGGCCACAATAAAAATATCCTTTTTTTGCTTTTCAGTCAGACTGGCAACAGCAAGGAAACATTGGGCATTAGGAATGAAGAGGCATTTAATGGTTTTATTCTTAGTAATTACATCTTGAATTTGACTTGTGATTGACGTATTCGCTTTCGTATCAACCTCTAAACGGATTAATTGATCAGCAGAAATTTTTGCCTCCTCTATTAAATAATTCCGTAATCCCTCTTCTCGTTTTTTTAAGTTTTCAGGTAATTCATCGGCATACTCAAGATGACAAACAAGTACTTTCTGACCCTCTAATAGCTTCCAGCTAATAATTTTTCCAGCTAAAAAACCACTTTGATAAGAATCCTGACCAATAAAAGAAAGCTTTTGTGGATGATCTAAATCGGTATCAATGCAAACTAATGGAATATTTTTTTCGGTGCATTCATCAGCAAAGGCCAAAGAGCGTTTTCGGAAAAGTGGCGCTAAAATGATAGCATCATAACGGTTTTCCATCGCTTTTTCGGTAGCTGCAGCAAAGGATGCTTCTTTATTAAAGTCAAAGAATATTGGTTCGACTTCCACACCGTATAAGTTCACCTGAGCTAAAGCCTTTTCAATACCCAATAAATGTTGACCCCAGTACGGGTTAAATTCACTTTTTTCAGGAAGTATAACGGCTATTGTATAGGTCGTATTAAAGTTAGCTAATCGTCTGGCTAAAGGGTTAGGGTTATAGCCTACTTCTTCAATTATTTTTTTTACACGTTCCTTAGTTTTAGGAGAAACACCTGGACGATCATGTAATACACGATCAATGGTGCCTATTGAAACGTTTGCTAATTTTGCTAAGGCTTTAATGCCTACTGGCTTGCTGCTTTTTTCTTTCACCGTTGTTTTATCTTCAATAATTGATGTGCGTACATAAATTAAAAAATCTACCTAGTATATCCAATCAATAAAAAATAACCAACTGTAAATCAACGTAAAACAAAAATGTGCTGTTTTTTAAAGTCTACCGGTGAAAACTAGCTATTTTGTATGTTTATTCGCTATAATTTTGTCCTCTTAGGGACAAAACTTTATTTGTGATTCAATACCCTTTGATTTATAAGAATGGGTATGAATATTGTCTACAATTGATAACTTGTAAAATAAAAATTTAACTCCACCACATGAAAAAATATAGTTTAACCTTAAGTTTTGTGTTCATTTTCATTTTTTCGAAAGCCACAAAACTTGATCAATTTTTTGAGGATACCGATGCCTTTATGAAAAAATATGTAAAAAATGGGTTAGTGAATTATGCTGGAGTGAAAGCCAATAAAACGGATATGCAAAACCTTGTCGACCAACTCGAGGACATGCCGGTGGGTAAATCGGCTAATGTGCGAACAGAAGCTTTTTACATCAATGCCTATAATGTTTTAGTGATTAATGCGGTTGTAAAGCAATACCCAGTAAAGTCCCCCCTCGATATAGACGGTTTTTTTGATAAAAAGAAACATAAAATTGCCGATGAATATTTGACCTTAAACGACATTGAGAACGAGAAGCTGCGCAAAGAATATAACGATGCCCGATTACATTTTGTGTTGGTGTGTGCGGCAAAAGGCTGTCCCCAAATCACCAACTTTGCTTATACGCCCGACAAACTAGAAAGCCAATTGGAAATGCAAACAAAAAAAGCATTGAACGACCCTGACTTTATTCGTGTGAAAACTAGTTCAAAATTGGTGCTACTCTCTGAAATTTTTAAATGGTATAGGGGTGATTTTATCTCAACAGATAACAATCAGGATTATATTGCTTTCTTAAATAAATACAGAACGGATAAAATTAATAACGCCCTCAAAGTAGATTTTTATCCCTACAACTGGCAACTTAATGCTTTGTAGTATTTAAGCTCCAATCATATTCTCTGTAGGAAATGGTGGCTTGGTCGTCAATTTCTACTTCACTATAGGTATTTAGAAATTGAATGATGGTGCCATTTTCTTTAAAGTCGTTTGCGAACCAATTAAATATTGGGGAGATTTTTATGTCACGTGCAGTAAGGGTATTTTTAGTAGGGTTATTTATAAACCCGGCCGTTTGTTCGATTAACTGCTTTTCTAATTGATTCGCAGTGTAAGCTTCATTTCTCAAGCGGGGACAAGACACTGAAGCACAATTAATCGCAAAATGCACGCGGGGGTCGTTGAAGCGTGGACGAAGAATTTCGTGTTCAATTTGATCCAATGAACCTTTTTTCCCACCAATGGTAATGTTTTGAATGTGCCAGACGGTATTCACAAAAGGAATATACGGTGTCGGGTGCAAGTCCCGAATGCTTTTAAGTGGGTAATTTTCCAAAATTAGCCCAATGGTCGCGGCATTATAGGCATTGATCCAGTAGGCTTTTTGTTCATCAACAGACCAATTTTCATTGGGTGGAAAAGAGTCTAAGGTCATTAAATAGTACTCCAGCGTGTCTTTTTCGGCTAAAAAATTTTTGTAATCGACCATTCCAGTGGAGTCTACATACGTTTGAAGCAGTCTAGAAAATACAGCATGATTAGGTACGGCTGTTTTTTCTTCAGAATATAATTCAGGATTTGATGTACAACTAAAAAGTGTTACCCACAAAATTAACGAGTACCTATAAATCATCGAAATCAATCATATTGGTGGTGTCTTCAATGTCTATTTGAATGTAGTTGATCTCATCGTCATCAGGTTTAACCAAATTTTGAATTTCATTGCCGATTTTCTCCTTCGCACTTTCAATTGTTTCTTTTTTATCGATGTTAATCTCGAAATCTTCTAACGTACCCACCAATTGCATGTGTAGATAAAACTCACCCGTATCGTTATTTCGGTTGACACCCCGATCCTCTCGATCTGCTCTTTTTTGATAGTTAATTAACGGCACCGACACATAATAGTCAATCTCATTATTGAAGGAGTGTGTGCCGCGGATGGTAAAGTCAGCTGAGCTGGACTTAATTTCCATTTCAGGAATCACCATTTTTCGATTTTCAATGTGTATGCTATTTTTTAAAGTAGAAAACGAAATGTCAGACAGGTTGCTGTTTTTTAAATATTTATCATAGTTTTTTGTTCGCATAAAAAACCCCATTTCTTCAAGTGGCGCCACATTCATCAACTTACCGTTTTCGATGCTAATGTGTAAATCTGCCAATAACTGATCGCTATCAAATACTAATTGATTGTTAAAAAATAATTTGGTATCAAAATCGGCAGAAACCGTTCCTGATAAGTTTTTTTCAGTAATAAAGGTTTGACCAAAGTTTTCAAAAATATCGAAGAAGCGATCTACTTGCACCGTTTCAACATTACCTGTGATGTGTGCTTTGTAGTTGGCCGTGTCTTGCACATTCACAAATCCATGACTGCTAATACGGCCACCAGCCAAATCAAACTTAATGCTGTTGAAGGTGAGCCTTTGATCGTATAAATGTAAATCGCCAATAAGATTTTTACCGATGTTATCACCCGTTAAGTGTCTAAATTTTAAATTTTTCACATGGCAGTCGATGTCAAATGAAAGTTTAGGTGACAGGTTAAAGCGGTAGTTGTTTTGGTCTGTGCTCACCGTGTTATCAGAACTTAACAGTTCATCCAAGTCAAGCATGTTGCTTTCAATGCCTGCCTCCATTTTTAAGTTGACATTTTCCACAAACAGGTAAGCCACGAAGTTTTTAAAGAACCCTGAAAGTGAAAAATCGCTATTGCCCACCTTTCCGCTAAAGGTGGTAATGCCTAAGTCGCTGTTGTTAAACAAAAAGTTACCATCCAGGTTTTGCACTTTTAGCTTATTGGGAACCCACAGAAACCCTACTTTTTGAATATCAAATGAACCACTACTTCTTACTTTATGGGTATTGGTTCGCAGGTCATGCAGCGAGCCATCAAAGTTGGCCTGTATACGAAAGATGCCCGAAGGGGAAGCAATTTCTTTTACTGGATACATCAACATGATTCGTGAAAAATCGAGGTTAGCATGCAGATTCATTTTCAAATAGGGCGATTCAAAATTCCGGTAATTAAAGCTTCCGTTGAAGCTACCCGAACCAATGGACCCCGAAACATCTTTTAAGTCGATAAAAGAAGTGGTAAGGTTCCGCTGAGCGCCATTAGAATAACGACCTGTCAACGTAGCATTTTTAATGGACTGCTTGGTGGCAGGATGATAAAACGAAGCGTTTTTAAATCCAAAATCACAGGTTATCTGAGGCGACTCCTGTTTGCTAATGTTGCCTTTGATGTCTCCACTAAAAAACACATTACCTTCACTTTGGTATTCGTTTAATTTTGTAGCGATGTCATTCGGTAAAAGCGCTACAATCGTTTGTATGTTGGTGTTGTCACCTTCAATGTGAATATCAGTGGTGTTGTGTTCATTGTTGATATAGACCCCTGAAATGGAGAAAGCGGAAGCACCAATCTTTATGGTTGACGGACTAATTACTAACTCCCGCGAGTCTGACAGGAAAGCTAAATTACAATCCAGCGCCACGGCTTTTTGTTTTAAATATTTTTCACCCCGAATGCCAATATGATTCGAATAGAGGTCACCTAACAAATCAATTTTTATGCGTTTGTCTGAGACACTTAACGAGGCTTCTAACTCTTTCGCTAGCACAGAGTGGTTGTTGTTAATCCGCTGATCGATGTATTCGAGGGCAACATTCGAGAGCAACACCTTTTCAAGGTTGAATTGAAACGAAGTATCTTTTTCTGTGGCGTTGGACTTAAAGATGGTGTAGTTGTTATTCCCAGATTCATCAATTTTAATTTTGATGCGCGCATTTTCAATGGAAACACGGTTAACGGAATATTCACCGCGAATAAGTTCTAATAAATCCAAAGAAAGGTTGATGTTACTAGCGACCAAAAAGGTGTCGGTGCTACCTTCAATCGCATCAAAAATTAAGGGGTTATCCAGCTGAATAGAAATTTGCGGAAAGTGATGATAAAAATCTAAATCTATTTTGTCGACTTTCACCTCCGTTTGCAGATAGTCGTTGGCCTTATTTTGAAAGGCGAGTAAAATTTTGTCTTTGTTATAATAGGCTAACAACCCGATACTTAGACCTAAGATTAGGAAAAAGAAGAAAAGATATTTGACGGTTTTTAGTAGCTTATTCCACACAATAGATAAAGTTATCATTATCTGATAACAAGAAAACGAAAGAAAGCGGAAATATTTCTTTAAGTTTTGTTTTGCAATTAAAAAAAAAGCGAATATGTTTGCACTCCCTTAACAACAAGGGCAATTAGCTCAGCTGGTTCAGAGCACCTCGTTTACACCGAGGGGGTCGGGAGTTCGAATCTCTCATTGCCCACACAAACAAAGCCTCGCAATACTGTGAGGCTTTTTTATGCCTTTTTTTGGACTCCTGAATGTCACTCCGAGTTTACGAGGAGTCTGTTTATATACGGATCAATCGGAAAGTATTATGTTGTGTTGATAGCGAAGTCGCAGACTTCTTAAATGGTAAGGCATAAGTTACGCTGAGAAAGCTAAATTTAAGCCTGAGAGGGTTGATGCCTACAAACCAATCGTCAATATTCTTTTGCCTACGTCTAAGACATCTGATTTTTTACCCTTCAAGTTTTCCAAATTAAACCCCCAATATTAGTTTCCATATCTGATAAAAATCAATGACGTTAGTAGTTGCTGAACACATCCAATAAGAAATATTATAGCAAAATAGGCTATAGTAGTGTCCAATGGGATGTTGTTATTTCCAAAGAAAATCCAGATTGGGTATAGTATTAAATGTGTTACTAACAGAGTAAAAAGCCCAATTCCGAAAGCGATTTCAAAATTTATTTTTAAGTGTAATATTTTAGCGAGAATCTGTACGACAAGTGAAGCAACTACACCAAACCAAAATATCCCTATTACTTGCAGGAAATGACCAGTTAAGAAAATGGCTATGTTTATTATAATGGTCGCAATTATTATTGAACCTATAAGGTTGTAATGAAGTCTAGTTAAACTAAAAGGTGAATTCATTTTTTAGGGGTATCCATGCCAACAATTGTATATAAGCTATAGCTCATACATCTTTATATAGACTATAGTTACGAATAACCACAAAATCTTTGTTAAAAGCTAGTAATTATATTTTAGAGGTTCTTTCTCGGTAACATTTGCATTGCGACTGTATCTGTTTCCATCTCAAAAGGATTCCCGCCTTCGCGGGAATGACGGGTTAAAAAACAGAATTATTTGTGCCAATGTCAGTGTCCTCACTGACATTTTTTGAAGTTAGTCAATGAAGACACTGACTAAGGCGTATTCTTGCTCTCTGCTTCTGCAACTTCCTTCAATAGGACGTTCTTGGCTTTGAGAAAATTCGTCATATACTTTTCAAGAAATAGGAAATTTGTCAGTTTGCCTATAATACCAAAAGGAGAAGAAAAATGAAACTCGTCTTTCATAATAGTGATATTATTATGCTCTTCAAAAAAGTGGTCATGGACTTAAAAGCACCTTGAATCATTTTATCGGTAAAAGAGTGTGGTCTTTGACATGCGATCATTTCCACTGTTAAGGTTTGGTATATGCCCAAATGTTTTGCCCTCCACGTCACTGTTTCACCCAGCCCTAATAACCCTGAGGTTTTTCCAGCAATTGCTTTTTCCTTCGTTTGACTAGTGGATTTTTCGTGTAGGTCTATACTTCTAGCCAAATCAAACACGCGATTGATTGGAGCTTTGATGTGTGTTTCAAGGAGGATTTTTGGCATTACTTAATAATCATAGATCGTTTTCCCATAGTTAGTTGTCCAAGTTGCAGACTTGAACTGGGAGTTATATTTCTTTGATTAGTTGGTCAAATTGTATTTTTTGTAATTCACATCGAGGCATTGAAAGTCCATTTTGGAAGATTATCTTTTCGTTGTTATTAGTAGTGAAAAAAATAAGGTATGGCCTATCTTGAATATTACAGTGAAAGTGACTGTAGAAAAGTTCTGCAAAATACTCAACATTATCTGTTGCTCCATACAGTGTTGGATAAGTTGTCTTTTCCAATAATCTAGTAAGATTTAAATAATCATTAAACTCGATTTTATCTGATTCACTTGCATAATATGTGATTAAATTGAATGAATATGCTTCTTTTGATTTTCGGTCAAGTCTTAATCTCTTTTTGAATTCAGATGAACAGTATTCATGATTAATATTCAGTGGAGTTCTCCAATCAGGGATTAAAGTTTTGTTTAGTGAAACAATATGTCCTAGTTCGTGAACTAAAATGCTTTCAGCAGTTAAATGTGGTTCATCTGAATCTTCAATTATAATCTCAAGTTTTTCATATTCATTTTGATATGTGAAAGATGATTCTTCGGCTTCCGTTATCCATTTATTTGGTGATTTGGTTAAAATGTTTTTGTTGAGAAAGATGATAAATGTTTCTTTATCATCCATGCAGTCTGCCATCCCACTAGAATAAAGTCCATCTACAATGTAAATGTGTGCTACATGATCCCAAAAATATGTAGATATATTAATGGGCCATTTATTTATTGCAATTAATAACTGGTCAATTACCTTTTGTTCTTGGTCGCTAAAGGATATTTTTTCTTTGATGCCCTTTCCTTTATTTTGAGAATTAAGGTACTCAATTACATTTGGGTCAAAGCAAGGAGTTATTCTACTAACTGGTTCTTTCTCTGCGAAACCCTCCCAGTAATTATTAGAACAAATTGTCTCATTACAATAACTATTCTGTGGGTTTATTGAATTCTTGTGTCCCTTTTGATAGGATACAAAATTGGTGACAATAATAACTGCTAGTAATAAAATTACAAAAAATACTTTTTTCATGAGATACTCCCCAGTAATAGTCAATATATCTATTCTATCTTTTATTTAAAGATAGCCAAAAAAGTTATTAGAAAATCATTTTTAATGTTGAACGAATAACTCGAATTTCCCTAAAATAAAAACCCCCAACCAAGCTCAACTCTGGGCGGAGTCATTTTAATTTTGGTGGATTTATCATTGCCGCTTGTACCACTGCCGCTACACTTTCTCTTGTAATCCCGTTCTTTTTGCAATAAATACTATTTAACCAATCCTTTAATAGTTTAGCACCTTTACTTGCGTTACATGACATACAACATAGAGAAATATTATCAATATTATTTATTCTGATGTCGTTAACAATATGTTCCCATGATGACTTAGTTTTTCTGAAATTATTTTCATTGGTGAACTGGACACCGCAATAAACACAGCTTGTATCTCTTTTTTTTACAAAATCTTCAACCTCTTTTGGGATACCCCATCTATTTGACATTGTGCTTTTTATTTTCCTGCTCGGTCACAAATGCAGTGCGAATGTATCTTTATGTGCATTTAATATACATGATAGGAAATCAAAAGTAAGAAAACCAGTTAATATGGTTAAAACAGACTTATGGAAACCAAGGATTCACGCCTCCGCGGGAATGACGCATTAACAAAATAGTATTATTTGTGCCCATGTCAGTGTCCTCACTGACATGTTTAGAGGCTAGTCAGTGAAGACACTGACTAAGGCGGGACATCCATAATTCGCTTTTAAAGAAAAACAAAAAACCCCAACCAAGCACAACTCGATAGGGGTTTCGATTATAATTTTTGAAACTGATTAAGCCGTTTGTAATCCAGGGATTTCCACTAGTTCATTTGATTCAACTGTGTAATCCACCTCATCATAATGGAATCCAAAGAGATTAAAAAACTCTGTTTTATAACCTTCCAAATCGCCTATTGATGGTAGCGTTTCCGTAGAGGCTTGCTCCCACAGTTGCGCCACTTTTTCTTGAATATCATCACGCATTTCCCAATCGTCTATTCGGATACGTCCTTTTGAATCGGTAGGTACTTCATTAAGGAACAATCGTTCGGCATATAACCGTTGAATTTGCTCGATGCATCCTTCCTGCACGCCATTTTCTTTCATCACCTTATATAACAAGGAAATATATAAAGGAATTACAGGAATGGCAGAACTGGATTGTGTGACCAAAGCTTTGTTAACCGACACATACGCCTTTCCATTAATATCCTTTAAGGAATCAGTGATTGCAAAAGCCGTTTTTTCTAAATCGTCTTTTGCTTTTCCAATGGTACCTTTTCGGTATACCGCCTCCGTAAGCTTTGGGCCAATGTATGAGTATGCAATTGTCTTAAAATTCGGAGAAAGCACGTTTGCCTTTTTTAATTGGTCAATCCACATTTGCCAATCTTCACCGCCCATTACTGCAACCGTATTTTCAATATCTTCTTCAGTGCAAGGCTCAATACTCACCTCTTTCACTTCTCCTGTGTGAAAATCTACCGTTTTATCGGTAAAGGTTTCACCAATAGGCTTCAAGGTGGATTTGTATCGAACGCCCGTATCTGGATGAGTTCGTACAGGTGAGGCAAGACTATAAACGACTAAATCAATTTGTCCTAAGTCTTGTTGAATTAATTCGATCGTTTGTTGTTTTATTTCATTTGAAAATGCATCCCCATTGATACTTTTGGCGTAAATACCTGCTTTATGGGCTTCCTTTTCAAAAGCAGCGGTGTTATACCACCCTGCGGATGCTGTTTTACCTTCTGAAGGCGGTTTTTCAAAAAACACCCCTATGGTGGATGAGCCTGAGCCAAAAGCACTCGTGATTCGTGAAGCTAGTCCAAACCCTGTGGATGCTCCAATAACTAATACGTTTTTTGAACTTTCGATTTTCCCTTTTGACTTGATATAGTCAATTTGATTTAAAACACTTTTTTCACAGCCCTTGGGGTGAGCTGTGGTGCAGATAAATCCACGAGTTTTAGGTTCTATTATCATTTATGGTTGTCTTTTTCTTTATGACGATTAATAATTGCCGATGAGTCTACACTCATATAACTGGTCTATCCTTTAAAGATATCCAAAAATTCTTTAGAAAGCTGCCATTTTCCCTTTCGGTCACAGTTTCTCTTCATTAAAAAGGCATAAAAAACCCCAACCAAGTACAACTCAATTGGGGGGGTTCTTATTATATGTTAGTCAGTGAAGACACTGACTAAGACAATTTCTCAACCATACTTTCAGTAATGCCGGTTGAGCTAAAGCCACCGTCATGCATCAAGTTTTGCATGGTTACCTTCTTCGTTAAGTCAGAGAATAGGGTTACGCAGTAGTCGGCACACTCATCAGCAGTGGCGTTGCCTAGTGGTGACATGCGCTCTGCAAAGTCGATAAAGGCATTAAAACCACTGATGCCTTTTCCTGCCGTAGTTACTGTGGGCGATTGAGAAATCGTGTTGACACGCGTGCCGTTTTTCTTTGCAAACTCATAACCAAAACTTCTAGCGATGGATTCAAGGACTGCTTTCGCCTGTGCCATGTCGGTATAGTCTGGGAATACGCGTTGTGCTGCGATGTATGATAACGCCAGGATAGATCCATGGTCGTTCATCGCGTCTTTGTCGTAAGCAACCTTCATCACTTTGTGAAAAGATAAAGCAGATACGTCTATGGACTTTTGAAACCAATCGTAGTTGAGGTCGGTGTAAGGCTTTTCTTTTCTAATGTTGGGGCTCATGCCTATGGAGTGCAGGATAAAATCGATTTTGCCACCAAATTTCTCCATTGACTTATCAATCAGGTTTTCCAATTCAGGAATAGAAGTCGCGTCAGCGGGTATAACTTCGGTGTTACATTTTGCTGCCAAGTCGTTGATGGCACCCATTCGCATAGCCAAAGCTGCGTTGGTTAAAATGATTTCTGCACCTTCTTCTACTGCTCGTTCAGCAACTTTCCAGGCGATAGACGATTCGTCCAAAGCGCCAAAAATAATTCCTTTCTTTCCTTTTAATAAATTATAAGCCATTGTGTGTCTAATTTTAAAGGATTGAAGATAGCAAAAACCACTTTAAGCGCCAAGCAATTCGCGGGCACTGGCGAAGGCACTTTCACTAGGGTTTTTCCCTCCAATCATTTCTGCTAATTCTTTGGTTCTATCAGCAGCATCAAGCACCCGCATGGCACTCATCGTTTTATCCGAGGTGGTATCTTTGTATACATAAAAATGCATGGCGCCTTTTGAGGCAATTTGAGGTAAATGCGTAATGGCAATCACCTGATGGTTTTGAGCCATTTGTTGCATCATTTTACCCATTTGAAGAGCAATTTCACCAGAAATACCCGTGTCTATTTCATCAAAGATAATAGTCGGGAGCGCCATCTTATCTGCCATAATGTATTTGATGGCAAATACGAGTCGTGACATTTCTCCTCCTGAGGCGGCTTGTTTTAAGGTGACTGGTGCTATTCCTTTGTTGGCGCTGAACAGCAACGCAATGTCATCAATACCTGTAGCCGTTAAGCCAGACTCGTTTCGTTGAATGTGTATTTTCGCCTCAGGCATGCCTAATTGCGCCACTAATTCTTGAATTTTGGATGCCAAAGCCTCAAAAGAAGCGATACGTTTATCACTCAACTGTTTAGCGAAAGCCAGGGCTTCTTCTTTAGTTTGAGCGACTTGCTTTTCAAGTGCGAGAATATGATCGTCCAGGTTGGTGACTTTGGCGACTTTTTCCGCTAAGTCATCTTGAATGGCGATTAACTCTTGAGCACTTTCAACATGGTGTTTTAAAAGTAGGCGTTGAAGTTTGTCGTAACGGGTTTTTAATTCCTCCGCACGGGCAGCATCATATTCTATGGCCTCATTTTCTGATTCGAGCTCTTGAGCCAAATCCTGAATTTCTGTTTGACTGCTTAACAAGCGTTCGTATAACTTGGCGTATGCAGGTGATAAATGTTGGATTTGTTTGAGGGAAGTAATGGCTTCGTAAAGAAAATTGGTAGCCCCCGTATCTGGATTATCCAACAACTGATTGCTTTGAATCAAGTTGGTTTTAATAAGCTCAGCGTTGTCAATCAACTGCATTTCTTGCTCTAAGCTTGCTTCTTCCCCCACTTGTGGGTTTAATTCTTCAAGCTCGTTGAGTAAAAAGCTGTTGTAGTCTAATTCACTTTTAAAATTTTCAGCACTGCTTTTCACTTTTTCCAACTCCTTTTTCAAGTTAGAGTAATACGAAAAACCGGTTTGATACGCGCTTAATTCGAGGGTAGTGTCTGCAAAAGCATCAATGAGCTCAAGTTGAAAGTTGTTCTTTTTTAAAAATAGGGTGTCGTGTTGAGAATGGATGTCGACCAACTGTTCACCCAGTTCTTTGAGTACATCTAAGGTGGTAGGGGTGTCGTTGATAAAGGCCCGCGATTTTCCACTAGGAGCAATTTCTCTTCTTACGGTCGATATCGCTTCATAGTCCAAGTCGTTTTCCTTAAAAAACGATTCAATTTTATAGGCAGCGAGATTAAAAGTACCTTCGATGATGCATTTTTCAGAATCATCTAATAATGATTTTGTGTCCGCACGCTGTCCTAAAATTAACCCTAAAGCACCCAGCATGATGGATTTACCAGCACCCGTTTCACCAGTAATGGTGTTCAGCTTTTCTGAAGGAGAAAAGTGCAGAGACTTAATGAGGGCATAATTTTTAACTTGAAGCGATTGCAGCATCCTTTGGTATATCGATAATTATCTCGTTAATTTCTTTTAATACAAATCGAAGTATCGAACTTCTTTTCGTTTTTAAAGTTACAGAATTTCCATCGACTTGTTTTATATAGCCAATGGAAACAGCACCCGATTTCAACACGATGTTAGCGAGTTGGTTGATGATTTTTTCAGTTGAAGCTGCGATGTGACTTGCAGGTATTCGAATTAAGCGTTTGCTCATAAATCAAAAATAGTGAAGAGATGGGAAAAGATATATGACAAGTAAGGGGTTTATTTAAAAACCCGCACAGGCCGCACCGATTCTTTATAAAATTTGCGGTAATAACTTTGCCCAAACATTTCATACTCACTTGGTCCTTTGAAGTGTTCAATCCAAGCAAATTCACCGTCTTTTTCGGTAGAAGTCCAGTATTCCTTTTCGTTAAAATGTACTCGAGAGTTGTGCGAGAGGTTCATATAAGCTTCATGCAGTTCATCTTTGGAAGGTAAAAACCAATCGTTAAACCCACCCCCATCATGGAGCAAACACAATTCCGCTGCAGAAATCATCCATTCTTTAGCATCAGGATCATACAACGGGCAATTTTTGGCTTTTATTTTCCGTGTGTTTTCCAGTCCTGCACCAATGCTGGCATCCGTAGCGCCCGTGACAATCACACGGCAACTCCAAATGATTTGAGTTTTAGTAGTATCATAATCGTACGACAAATCTTTCAAGCCGAACACCATTCCCGTGGTATCATCAAAAAAGTGGAAAATATAACCGCCCTGGTAGGTATAACCATATAAAGAATCCTTGGAAACACCACTTTCAATAATTTTTTTTGGGGTCTCCCCATTATTTAATCGCTCCTGAATGGACGACTGAGCTTGGAGAGAACAACAAGTAATTAAAAAAAATAAGCTAAGGTTAAATATGTTTTTCATCGAGGTGATTTTATTGCATCATTTTTTGATACACATCAGCATTACTTGGGTCTAGTTTGCGCAAGGTACTATAAGCTTTCATTTTTGTTTGCATATCAGCAGATTTAAAAATATTTACAAATTCATCTCCTTTTGTAAAAAAATAGGTGTTTAAAAGCACACTGGTAGGCACAATGTTTCGGATTTTTTGAATTTCTTCAAACATCGCTATGATTTTTTCCTGTGATTCTTTTTGTGTTTTAATGTCTTTAAAGGTGTCTAATACTTCTCGGTGATAGCGGTATGTAATTTTGCGAAACGGCTCAAACTGGGGGTTAAGCATATTATCTACCAACCAATATCGGTTATTTACATTTTCAAAGGCTTTCCATCCTTCATAGGGAGATTGTTGCGCATTGTTAACAATGTCTCGGGCTTGGTTAAAATATGGGGTTCCTCCTAATGGAGCAAACGAGTCATAATCATACCCAATAATCATGTAAGCATAAAAAGCAAGCAAGGAGGTGAGGTTGGAGATGTAACTATTTTCGTTGTAGTTCAATTCCTGCGATTGGGTATAATCGAAGTTGAAGTTTTTATCCGAAAAATTAAATAGTTGTGTTTCATAATCTACGCCATGAATTGGTCTGCTCGATTGTATTTGAGCAATGGCAGAGATTCTTCCTCCATTCGGAGCACTCATGGAGGTCACCTGTATTAAAATAGAGCAATTAATTTTTTCTTCTGGCTTAAATTCATCATCTGTCCACTGGCGATAGTTCATGAACTCATAAATCTGCGTTTGAAGCTCTTCAAAAATTTGTTTTTCCTGGGTTTGAAGTTGTTCGGTATTGACGACCACTCTACAATTAAGCTCTTGACCAAAAGCCACGCTTCCAATAATAATAAGTGTTAGCGTAAAAAAATTAGCTAAGTTTTTTCTCAAGGAATGAAACAATGTCTTTGGCAACTTCATGTTTAGGTTTAAACTCAAAATCGTAATGTTTATTATGGTCTAAGATGGTGATTTTATTATAATCAGAACCAAAGACTTGATTTTCTTTTTGTAATGAATTTAAGATGATAAAATCAAAATTCTTACTTTCAAGCTTAGATTTTGCGTTTTCAAGTTCATTATTTGTCTCTAAAGCGAAACCAGCAAACACTTGATGACTTTTTTTATTTGCCCCAAGTGTTTTCGCAATATCTATATTTTTAACCAACTCAAGCGTCATTTCGGTTTCCTTCTTCTTGATTTTGGTATCAGAAACCGATTTAGGTCGGTAGTCAGCTACTGCTGCTGCTAAAATTACAGCATCTGCAATTTCAACGAAAGGCAATGTGGCTTCGTACATTTCTTGAGCAGATTGCACACGCACAAGGTGAATGTCAGCATCAGGAGTTAAATGGGTTGGTCCACTGATGAGGTGCACTCTAGCGCCTTTTTTTGCCAATTCATTAGCGATAGCATAACCCATTTTTCCAGAGGAATGGTTGCCAATAAACCGTACAGGGTCAATTGCTTCATGCGTTGGTCCTGCAGTGACTACAATAGTTTTACCCTTTAACATAGTTCACTAATCAAAAAAGCAACAAGATCCTCAGGTTCTGCCATACGTCCTTCTCCCACCAAGCCACTGGCTAATTCGCCATGAGTCGCTGGAATTACTTTATTACCATAAGCGGTCAAAGTTTGGATGTTGAGTTGTGTTGCGGGGTGTTTATACATATCCAAATCCATTGCTGGGGCAACCGCTACAGGACATTTTGCGGATAGATAAGTTGCTAAAAGTAAATTATCGCAGGCACCATGAGCCATTTTGCTTAATGTGTTTGCACTAGCAGGAGCGATGAGAAAATAATCAGCCCATAACGCTAACTCCACATGGTTATTCCATTGTCCTTGGCTGAGTTCAAATTCTGAATAGACAGGATTGTTGGATAACGTTGATAGCGTGAGTGGCGTAATAAAAGATTGAGCTGAAGAAGTCATGATGACTTTCACTTCAGCTCCATTTTTTACCAATTGCCGAACCAGATAAGCGGCTTTATAAGCAGCAATGCTACCGGTAATTCCAAGTAGTATTTTTTTCTGGTTCAACATGTAAGCGTTGTTTATACTTGCTCTTCTCTATTTCTGAAAGCTATTTTATCTTCCAAAAATTCATAGATAGCACTCATAGAAGGCTTTGGCATTTTTTCATAATGCTTCGAAATTTCAATTTGCTCTCTGTTTTCGAAAATTTCTTCGAGGTTATCTACAGAACTAGCAAATTCAGCCAATTTACCACTCAATTCTTCTTTCGTAGTAACAGATATTTGTCGTGCTCTTTTCGAGATGATGTTTACTGATTTATAGATGTTGCCAGTAGGTTCTGACATATCTATTAGGTCTCTTGTTACAATTTCTGCTTTTGACATAATATTAATTAGTTTTCAAGTTCTAATAATTCGTTTTGGGTATTTCTATATACAACCTCAGCGTCTTTTCTATAGTTGCTGGATTGGTATTTATCGATGAAGGCAAAATAATAATCTTTTGCTTCTTCTAAGCGATTTCTTTTTAAATAGATAGTTTTACCGTCTTTTTTAACTTTTTGTAAACTTTGTTTTCCAAAAAGGTACTGTGCTTGAATTTTTAAATAAGCTAACTCTTCGTTGTACTGCGAGTCAGGGTAATCAGTGCTAAAGTTATCAAAGGAGATAACAGCAGCGCGATGATGACCTATTTTAAATTGAAGTTTAGCAGTTTCATATGCCTTTTTCTCCAGCTTACGCTGAAACTCATCAATTTTGGCATTACACTCCGCCATATATTTTGTATCTGGATACTTGTTAATGAATCCTTGCAAAGCATTAATAGCTTTGTATGTATTTGTCTGATCCAGTTCGTAGATAGGCGAAATACGAGCAAGAGACATGGCACTCATGTAGTTAGCTTCTTCCGCAAACTCGCTTCTTGGAAAGGTTTCGTAAAACTTCTTGAAGTAATAGGAAGCTAGATAATATTCTTTTTGATTGTATTGGGTATAAGCATATTTTAGTTGCACATCTTCTGCCTCTTTTTTCCCTTTAGTTAAAGGAACGATGCTTTCTAATAAAACACTTGCGCGGTACCAATCGTTATCATCGTAATAGCGTAAAGCAGCCTCATATTTTTCATCATACGTCCCCTTTTTTTGGATACGTTGAAATTCACTACACCCGGATAAGGTGAGTGTAACTATTATGAACGCAAATACGATTCTTTTAAACATAAGCCGGCAAAGATACCAGTTTTATTATTGATTTTCAATGTTTATTATTTTCTCAAAATCTGTTCGAGAGATAAACTCATGCAGTTGAGGTTTTATTTCCGCTCGCCAATTAAAATTTTTCAGTTGGCGGTCGGTACTGGTGATTTGAGCTGGCGGAATAAATCGAGCATCGGGTTTTTTCAAAAATGAAATTTGGTTCAACTGATTATCCTTAAAATAAATCACCATGTTAGAGCAAATAATGTAGTTTAAGCCCGTTAAAGACTTATCGGCATCATCGACAGCATAATAATTGCTTTCCCCATTCCCCAAAACATCCACATAGTCTAAGTCACCTTCTTTGAAGTAGGCAATCATGTTTCGACCTTTAATTTGATTGAAACGCGTGAGGGTGTCATGCGAAATCACAAAACTATTTGTGTTGACATAAGCACGGTTAATTTCCCCATTTTTCAATACGGAAATCACGGTATCACCCGTAATTTGATTGTTTTTATTCCATAATACAGGATCTCTAAACATGGAGATAGTGGAATCAGTTAAAAGGTAAATCAATGAATCTGATTTTCCCTGAAAATCTTTATGAAATAATTTCACATGATTAAAGGCTGTAATTCCACTCTTTCTGCCTAAGGTATCTTCTTGGTTTATCAACGTATCAGCCAATAAGTACAAAGTATCATTTTCAAGTTTTTTTAGGGCAACTGCATTTCCAAAGACTTTCGAATACCCTAATTTTCCCCAGCGGATGGCTTTGTCACCATACACCGTGATGGTATCTTTTATAGAAGTGAGTTTTACGTTTTTGAAAGCTTTACTCACTTCACTAGCATTGTTGAAAAATAAACTATCGCCCGTTAATCGATATTCTTTAGTTTCTACAAAAGCACTGTCCTTAAATCGTGAAATTTCTTTTACAGTGTGGTATTGTCCTTTCTTAGCAAACAGGTGTTGTGTTTCTGAGTAAATGTTAGTTGGACCATGGAAATAGGCCATTTTTGAATCAGTATGATACTCTAGGGTATCCGAATATAGGGTATAATTTTCCCGTACCAACTTGACCTTTTTCTTAAAGGTGTATTTCTTTTGTAAGTTATAATAAGTACCTCTATCACTTGTTAGGGTTGATTCTTGATCAACGACCTTTCCTCCATTGAAGTAGATTCCCGTACTTGTTTTAAGGTTATAGTCTAAAAACTGTGTAGTTAACGTTTGTTTATCATCAACCAACCGAACTTCTTTACCTCGAATTTTTGCTAGCTCGGTATCACCATTGTAATACAACACATCGCCATAGACGGTTGTTCCTTTATCTAAGATTCGCACATGACCAAAGGCATCTATTTTATTACTTTTAACATATTGATAAGCAGAGTCACAATACATGGTAGCATCCTCATGTGTGAAAATGACATTGCCCAATACTTTGTTAATTTTTTCCCCATTAAACACGCCCCCTTTTAGCTTATTGGCTTGTTTTAGGTTGATTCGCTCTATTTTTTGAGAAAATCCTTGGAAGAAAAAACAGCAGAAAAGTAATAAATATATGTAAAGCCCTTTTTTCATGGTGTGCAAAACTAAGGAAAAAAGCTATCTTGTAATCATGCTAGACCGCTTTTTAGATTATTTGAATTCGATCTATAAACCAAAACCAAACCAAGTTTTTCTCTTGGCAGTAAGTAGTGGGGTAGATTCTGTGGTTTTGTCCCATTTATTTGCTGCTGCCCACATTCCTTTTGCCATTGCACATTGTAATTTTCAGTTGCGTGGTGAAGAATCCAATGGGGATATGGCTTTTGTAAAATCATTAGCTGAAACGTACCAAGTCCCGTTTCATTGTAAAGTATTTGATACTAAAACCGAACAACAAGGAAGTGGTGAATCCACCCAGATGATAGCTAGAAAGTTACGTTATCATTGGTTTAATGAATTATTGGAAGAATACCAGTATATAAAATTGGTAACCGCACATCATTTGAATGATAATGTGGAAACGGTTTTGTTAAACACAATTCGAGGTACTGGAGTAAAAGGCTTGAGTGGAATAGCACCCGTCTCAGAACAGCTTGTAAGACCACTTCTATTCGCAACAAAAATCGAAATTGAAAATTTCGCAAAAACAGAAGGATTAACTTGGCGAGAAGATAGCTCCAACCAAAGTGATAAGTATAAAAGAAACTTAATCCGGCATCATGCTATAGATTTGTTTGAACAACTTAACCCGAACTTCTTACATACTTTTTCTGATAATATCGAGCGATGGAAGTTGCTTGCTGAACATGTTGCCGTTGAAGTAAAAAAAATTGATACTAATTTTAAGACACCGACTGGTTGGACTATTGAAGAAGCATTTTTAAAAACGATTTCAAACCATGCTATTCTATTAGAATGGTTGAAAGAAAAAGGGTTTGCTGAAAACCAGTTTCAAGAGCTATTAAAAGCAAAACTTTCAGGTAAACAATGGGAAGCAGAAAAGTATGTGGCGGTGTATGATCGTGGTCGTTTGTTGGTTTCAGAAAAAGCAAATATTGTAGATTTTGAAATTATTATTGAAGAAGGACAATCAGAAGTGATTTTCCCAGGAGGTAAATTGACATTCGCTACAATTGCTAAACCTCAAAACCTAGCACAGCCAAATATTATTGCACAGCTGGATGCTTCAAAATTGACTTTCCCCCTGACCCTGCGAAACTGGCAACTAGGTGATAAATTTCAACCCTTCGGGATGAAAGGGAAAAAGAAAGTCAGTGATTTTTTAATTGACCAAAAAGTACCGATTCATGAAAAAAATAAGGTTTTGGTACTACTTTCTGAAAATAAAATTTGTTGGGTTGTTGGTTTAAGGGTTGATGAACGGTTTAAGGTAGAGAAGGAAAGTGAAGTGGTCTTTATGGTAGAACGTCAGTGAGGACACTGACGTTGGCATAGATTTCCCCAAGTTCCCTCACCTTTGTCAGTGAAGACACTGACGAACTTCGCCAAAGTCAAGTTCATATCACCTCTCCAATATGAGTTAAAAACCCAAAATCATCGAAGCCAGTTTCATAAAACCGAAAAGAAGAGTAGTGATAAAGTTCAGGGCTTTCAGCTAAACGCCACTTACCATCACACGGGTTGTTGTGAATGTAATCTAGTTTTTGATAAATCACTTCTGGGGTATAAAGTTCAATAGGTAAAGCCTCACGTTGCCAAAATTGATACGTTCTCGTTTCTGTATTAACTCTAAATTGTCCTAAAATAGTTGGATGACTAATTTTTAAATCTTTTTGAATTTCATGACTCACAAATTTTAAAAAACTGGCGTGAGGCATTTCTTTGCCATTTGTTTCTAAGATTTTCCAAATGATATGAATATGGTTTGGCATAATTACAAACCCGTAAATTTCTAATTTCTTACGTTCAACTAAATGTTTTAATGAGCCAATTAGTATGTCTTTGTATTTATCTTCTGAAAGCAGGCTTTTCCAGTTTAAAAATTGTTGCAGTAAAAAATAAATCCTTCCGATTTCCATAAGTTTAACTTACTAGAAAAATAGAACCGAAACAAAGGGTATCTAGAATGTCAGTGGAGACACTGACATTGGCGATGAACAAACTGCCTTCGATAGAGTCTCTACTAACGAACGAAATCTCTCTCGCCTTCGTCAGTGTCCTCACAGACGAATACAAAACTTAAATTTCTCGTAATTCATAATCTGGTCCTTTGCCAGTAATAAAAACATCTTGGATATTAAAAATATCAAGTGTGTTCAAGTCTTTGCAAACTACATCAGTATTCGAGTTAATTTCTACCACCGTAAATTCATATTCGTCACCGTAATTTTTACAGTAATAATTGTGACCTTTCATCATGTTATAAATTGCAAGCATAGCACAAATAAAGGATTAGCAAATTTTAAATCATCATTAAATCTTAAACTTTTTTACATTTTGAAAGTTTAGTTAGCTTTAACCCATGGCAAAGAAAGTGAAAGGAGTATTGATTGTGAATTTGGGCACCCCCGATAGCCCTAAAGTGTCGGATGTACGTGCCTACTTGCGGGAGTTTTTGATGGATGAACGCGTCATAGATATTCCATTTATTCAACGTTGGTTTTTGGTCAACGTGATTATAGCCACTTTCCGAAGCCCAAAATCGGCCAAAGAATATGAAAAAGTGTGGACAGAGAAAGGCTCTCCCTTGTTATTTCATAGTGTAAGCCTTAAAGAAAAATTACAAGCTTCACTTGGGAATGAGTATATCGTGTCGTTAGGCATGCGCTACCAAAACCCCTCAATCAAAGAAGCCTTAAAAGCCTTTGAGGGTGTTGGATTAGATGAATTGATAGTGATTCCTCTTTTTCCGCAATATGCTTCTGCTTCAACGGGTTCTGTTGCTCAAAAGGTGATGGAAGAAATTAAAAATGAATTGGTAGTTCCTTCGGTACGATTTATAGATAAGTTTTTTGATCATGACTTGTTCATTAAAACATGGAAAAACATTGCCTTAAAATATATGCAAGAAGAGGAATACGATCACTTCTTGTTTTCATATCATGGGTTGCCTGAACGACAAATTCTTAAAGCATCCGTTGGTGGTTGTTGTCAATTGGGCGATTGTTGTAATTCGTACCATTCAAAAAATGCCTATTGTTATCGAGCACAGTGTTTTGCGACTACTCGCTTATTGACCGAAGCACTGAATATTCCAAAAGAAAAATATAGTATTTGTTTCCAATCCCGATTAGGAAAAGAGGAATGGATAAAACCCTATATTGGGACAGCTATGGATGAGCTGAAAGAGAAAAAGTATAAAAAAGTTTTAGCTTTTTCACCAGCTTTTGTGGCTGATTGTCTTGAAACAAACATTGAAATCGGAGAAGAATACCGTGATCAATTTCTTGAAAACGGAGGAGAGAAATGGCAACTTGTAGAAAGCTTAAACGATAACCCTGAATGGGTCGAATGTTTAGTCGAAATGGTGAAGAAATAGTCATCCATTCAATAATCCGCTATTCATCACAAACGGAAATTGGACTTACCTTAAGTGGAGCGAGGATTTGGAGCAATTAGCTAAACCCTACCATTACAGATATACTGATTTCCATCTCTCTTCAAAGTTTAGCTAGCGTAACTTAGGAAGAGAACGATTTTCAATAACTTTTAAGCGCGTAAATAAGTATAGTAGTCATGCCGAAATCGTTGTTTAAATCTACACTTGAGTTGTATCTATTTGGGTTCTTTAAAGTCCCCATGATCTTTTTTTGTCGACCTCGAATTGTGGTTTTTGACGAGGAAAAAGTGGAAGTTAAAATCCCCTTGCGCAGACGAACAAAAAACCATTTAAACAGCATGTATTTCGGGGCTTTAGCAGTGGGAGCCGATGTTGCGGGAGGATTCATCGCCTATGACCAAATAAAACGAAGTGGCAACAAGGTAAGCTTGGTATTTAAAGATTTTACAGCCGCTTTTCACAAGCGACCAGAAGCAGCAGTGCATTTTACCTGTTCGGATGGTTTGTTAATTAAAAAAATGATTGCAGAAACACTAACTACCAAAGAACGGGTCAGCGAGTTAGTGAAAATTACAGCAACTTGTCCTTCGATTTCAGATGAACTTGTCGCTGAGTTTACATTGACTTTGTCGTTGAAGAGTAAATGATTTATACGGTTAATAAAGTTCAGGAGTACAGGTGAAATTTTAAACAATCCAGTACATGCCTGTACTTAGTTCATTTATTATTACCGCTGAGGCTTCGGATACCCTGCCAAATGTTTTTCAGCATGATAACTGGAGCGCACCAATGGTCCTGATTCCACCCAGTCATACCCCATTTCGTAGCCGATGGTTTCGTATTTTTTGAATTGTTCTGGGTGGATATATTCAATGATCTCGTGGTGCATTTTTGTGGGTTGTAGGTATTGTCCTAACGTCAAAACATCTAAACCATGATTGTAAAGGTCTTGCATAATTTCGATGACTTCATCTTCGGTTTCACCTAATCCTAGCATAATACCCGACTTGGTGCGTTGACCATAGTCCTTGGTACGTTGGATTTGTTCTAAGCTACGTTCGTATTTTGCTTGCGGGCGCACATTTCTATACAGCCGCTTTACCGTTTCCATGTTGTGGGACACTACTTCCTGTCCTGCTGAAATCATTGTAATTAAAGCATCCCAGTTGTTTTTCACATCTGGAATTAAGGTTTCTATTGTGGTGTCTGGGCTGAGTTCTTTCGTTAAGCGTACGGTTTCATGCCAAATATAAGCACCTCGATCTTTTAACTCATCGCGGTTTACTGAGGTGAGCACCGCATGTTTTACACCCATGGTTTTAATTGACTCTGCCACTCTTCGTGGTTCATCTTCATCATACTCAGGTGGTCGGCCTGTTGCTACAGCACAGAAAGAACAACTACGTGTACATACATTGCCAAGAATCATGAAGGTTGCCGTACCAGCTCCCCAGCACTCACCCATATTAGGACAATTGCCACTTTCACAAATGGTGTGAAGTTTATTTTCATCCACCACCTTGCGCACTTGAGCATACTCCTTGCCGATAGGAAGTTTTACGCGCAACCAATCTGGTCGTTTTTTTCGAGGGCTTGGCTGGTCTGATACTACGGGAAGTTCTATCATGGATGCAAAGTTAGTTTTTACTATGGAATTTCGGAAACCTCAGGTTTAGGTTTACTTTTCTTTCGGCTACCAAAGTAAATGGAAATAAATACGGTGGATTGTAACGTAATGGGCTTAACTGGTTCAGCAAACATACGAATGCTCTTAGGGAAATATTCTACCATAAATCCTGTTTCAATACCAGATACCGCTCTGTTAAAAATACCAAATTCTAAGTTAATCGAGGTCTTAAGGTTAAAACCCAGTCTAGTAGAGATTGTATTTATCCCATCGGTAAAAGAACCGGGTCCAAGGATTCTCCCTGGACTATGAATTTCTGGATCATATGCTTCATTTCTACTTTCAAAAACGGTGTTGTCTAAATCAAGTTGCCCGTTTTTAATTTTGTAGATGGTATAGTCATATTCAATATAATAGGGTTTAATTAAACCTAATGATAACCCCCCGGCATATACCCAAGAAAGGCGTACGCCATCTTCATCACCTTTCCAAAATAAGCGTTGTTCTTTTCCATACTGTGTTCGAAACACATACAGGGAATTCATTTTACCTGGAGTAATGATGTTTCCAGTGGAAATAATTTGAGATCGAATTTCTTTGCTGTTTTTGATGTTTACAAGCTGAAGATAGAGTGCGTCCCAGTTACCATCACTTTTTTTCCAAGCAAAGCGACCATCAATACCACCAATCATACCACCAATAGTATTCAAGTTAATACCAAAAGTTGCTTCTCGATCATATTCTATCTCTTCTCTATATCCGTCAATTAATTGCGAGAAAGAGGCATGATAAAAAAATAAAAATACAACAAAAGTAACTAAGCATCGCATGTAATTATACAGCTTCTAAAATCTCAAAATAATTAATGCCACTGTGTGAGTTGGAGAGCAGACACTTGCCATCTTTAATGAGAAGCACTTGTGGAGATTCATGTAACACATTGAACTCTTGTGCTATTTGATTGGATATCGGTCTATATTCAATCAAGTCGAGGTAATAAGGTTCAATTTTGCTATTGTCTTCTTCTTTCCAAGCACGCTCAAGTCGGCTAAGGGCCATGGAGCTGATAGAACAACGGGTGCTGTGTTTAAATATCAACACAGGTTTTATGGTCGAAAGGCTTTTAATTTCAGCTAATTGATCAGCAGATTGTAATTTTTGCCACTTCATAATTCCATCATTTTAGTTAATACCAAATCTCGCTTTCTTGTTTGTCATATTGAGGTTTTGGAGCTTTTTTCTTTTCTGGGTTTAATAACCGCTCGTTTTTCTGAGACTTTTTTAATACTCGTTTTCTAAGTCGCTCTTTTGCGGCATAGGAATTTTGCACTTTACCACCTCGATAGGCCGCACTCGGGTGCATTCCTTTCTGAACTCTTCTAACAACAATGTCTCCAGTGTAGTTCGCTATATCTTTGTCTTTTTTGCGGATGTCACGCTCTCTTCGTTGAATTGTTTTTAAAAGGATGTCTCCATCATAATTAGCAATTTGTCTTCCTTTCTTTCGGATTTCTGCTTCTTTTTTCTCCAAATCTTTTCGAAGAATAGACCCTTCATATCCAGCCATTTCTTTTTGAGCTTCTCGAACTACCTTCTGTCGAGCGTGTAAATCTATATTTCCTTGATAATCAATTTCGGCACTTTTCTGCCGAACAACTTCTTGAAGCTTAGTTAGATCTATATCTCCTTGATAGTTAATTTCTTCTTGTTTCTGTTTTATTAATTCGTCTCTTTTACTTAAATCAATACTTCCTTGATAGTTAATTTCTTGTTGTTTTTCTTCAACGGCTTTTTCTTTTTTGGCTAAATCAATACTTCCTTGATAGTTAATTTCTTTTTGCTTTTCGTTTAGCGCTTTTTGCCTTTTTTCTATGTCAATGCCCCCCTCATAATTCATTTGAGCATTTTTCTGATTATTCTCTGAGTCGCTTTTTTTCCAACGCTTGAGCATCTATGTTTCCAGTGCTATTCGCATTCATTTCAGCTTCTTTGGCCATAACTTTACCATATAGCATTTTGTAGGTCGCACCTTGTACGTCCCCTTTTTTGGCAGGAGGTGTTGCTTTGTCGGGCCCGCTTTGTTGTGCCATTCCAGCACTTAATTCCTTTGATTTGGCAATTTTTGCTCTGTGAATGTCTTCATAACTTGGTCCTCCTGATTGGGTTGTGCGACTAGGTGGCGATGCTTTATCCGGAGCTTTTTGATGGGCTTGAGCATTGTGGCGCTCTTTTTCTTTTGCTATTTTATTCCGTTGTAAATCGCCATAATTTGGACCTTTTTCATTTTTAACCGTTGAGGGTGGCGAGACTTTATCTGGTGCCTTTTGTCCGCGTTGTCCAGATTTTAGTTCCTTAGACTTTTGAATCCTCCGAAAATTCATGAATTTATACTTGGGGTCCTTAGTATGCTCAGGAGCAGGTCGATCTGTTTGGGACCAACAAATTGAGCTGATAGACAGTAAAAAAATAACAAGCAGAAAGGGGAGTTTTAAGAGTTGCTTCACACGCTTATTTTTTGTTTAATTTTTTGGGTTGTTTTTTTTTGACAAGGCCATTTTCACCCTTTTTCTTTTTGCCACCTTTAGGCTCACCATCATTATTAAAAGGACTAAAGTCAGCAGCCTTCGATTGACCCGTTCCTGGGCAAACTGCCCCAGTGTTTTTACAAGCGACTTGCCCCACTGAAATTAAAACCAGTAGACAACTCTGTAATAATATGCTTGATAGACGATAACGCATTAAACAAAAATAAGGAAATATATGAAGTTATGAATAGACAGAACAGTTAGTTCGGCAAATCAGTTTCCTAATTAAACTTTAATAATTTACTAGAGTCTGAAGCTTTTCCTTAAAGCGATTGATTGGGAGAAAGTCGTCTTCCAACCCTTTGGCAAAGGGAATTGGGGTATCTAGACTTCCTACTCTACTAACTGGGGCATCTAATTTTTCAAAGAGATTTTCGCTAATCCAGGCGGCAATTTCTGCAATGATGCTACCCGTTTGACAGTCTTCGCTTAACAAAATAGCTTTCCCGGTTTTTTCAACAGATTTTTTTACAGCTTCTTGGTCCCAGGGAAGTAAGGTTTGCAAATCAATAATTTGTGCTTCAATTTTTAACTCTTTACAGGCATCCAATGCCCAATGCACACCCATACCATAGGTGATAATTGAAACCTCGTCTCCGTCTTTGGCTATTCTCGCTTTGCCAATCTCGGTTTCGTAATAGTTGTCAAATACCTCTTCATTAATAGAACGATACAACTTTTTATGTTCAAAAAACAAAACGGGATTAGGATCTGCAATAGCTGCCGTTAACAATCCCTTTGCAGCAGATGGTGTAGAAGGATAAACAATTTTTAAGCCTGGCGTATGAAAGAACCAGGCTTCCGTAGACTGGGAGTGAAATGGCCCCGCACTAATTCCTCCACCCGAAGGCATTCGAATAACCACGTCTGCGTTTTGACCCCAGCGATAGTGGGACTTTGCCAAATTATTCACAATCTGATTGAATCCACAGGTTACAAAGTCGGAAAATTGAATTTCAACAACTGATTTATAATTTCTAATTGCCAAACCTAGACTAGCTCCGATAATGGCTGATTCGCAAAGAGGTGTGTTTCTTACACGATCTTTTCCAAATTCCGTTACAAGTCCTTCGGTAGCTTTGAATACACCACCATATTCAGCGATGTCCTGCCCCATTAACACCAGATTAGGATAGCGATGCATACTTTGTAGCATCGCTTCACGAATGGCATCAATGTATCTTTTATTAGATGTTAAACCCGAAGGAGCGCTCACTCGCGAATCATAGGGCACATATACATCTTTAATTTCTTCTTCTATGGTAGAGGTTGCATTGGGATAAGCAAAAGCTTCTTCCAGGGCCTCATCAATAGCTTGATCTATTTCTTCATAGAGATCCTGTATCTTGTCTTCGGTAAGAATTTTTTCTTGAAGTAAAAACTGTTCATAGTTTTCTATGGGGTCTTTTTTAGCCCACTCGGCAAATAATTCTTTTGGCACATAATCCGTTCCCGATGATTCTTCATGGCCGCGCATTCTAAAAGTTACTGCTTCAATTAATACTGGTTTAGGGCTTCTGCGCATGCTTGAGGCCACTTTTTGAATGGTACTATAGACCTCTAAAATGTTATTACCATCTATTTTGTAAGTTTCTATACCGTAAGCGGGACCCTTTTCAGTAAAGCTACCTATCCGGTATTGTTCTTCTGTAGGGGTTGAAATGCTATATCCGTTATTTTCTAATAAAAAAATTACAGGCAGTTGCCAGACAGCAGCCACGTTAAGTGCTTCATGAAAATCGCCTTCACTACTTCCGCCTTCGCCCGTAATGGCAAGGACCACTTTTTTATCTTCTGATAATTTTTCTGCTAAAGATATACCATTAGCCACGGTAAGCTGTGGACCTAGATGAGAAATCATTCCCACGATGTGGTGTTCTTTAGAGCCAAAGTGAAATGAGCGGTCACGTCCTTTGGTGAAGCCTTCGCGTTTCCCCAAAAACTGGGCAAATAGACGGTTTAGAGGCACATTTCGCGAAGTGAAAATTCCTAAATTTCGATGAGCGGGCAAAATGAATTCATTGGTTTCCAATGCCATGGCAGCGCCAATAGACACTGCTTCCTGTCCAATACCCGAAAACCATTTGGAAATCTTGCCTTGACGGAGAAGGATAAGCATTTTTTGTTCAATCAAACGAGAACGCAGCAGTTGGGTGTACAACTCTACTAGTAGTTTGTTTGAATAGTTTTTTTTATTGAAATTCATCGCACGATTTGAGCAAACAAAATTACAGTATTCGTAGTTACTGCAAAATTAGCTCTTCAATTAATTCCCTAAGGTAAGTGATTAAATACGAAAAGTTTCAGTTAGACAATGGCTTAACGGTTATTGCACACGAAGATTATACTACTCCCATGGCGGTGTTGAACTTGATGTACGATGTTGGTTCACGCGATGAAAATGCAGATAAGACTGGTTTTGCGCACCTTTTCGAGCATTTGATGTTTGGGGGTTCGGTAAATATTGAGGAGTTTGACGAAGAATTACAAGTAGCTGGAGGTGAAAATAATGCTTACACTTCGCCCGATGTTACCAACTATTATATTACCATTCCTGCCGACAATGTGGAAACTGCTTTTTGGGCAGAATCTGATCGTATGTTGAGTCTTTCCTTTAACCCCGAAGTGTTGGAGGTGCAAAGAAAAGTTGTTATTGAGGAATTTAAGCAAGTTTATCTCAACAAACCTTACGGTGACATCTGGCTTGAGCTGCGACAGTTGGCTTACACCACTCACCCTTATCGCTGGCCGACCATTGGAAAGGAAATTAGCCACATCGAAAAAGCTGAAATGGCTGATGTCAAAGATTTTTTTCACACCCACTATTTGCCTAACAATGCGGTACTAGTCATTGGCGGACCAATAAAAGCAAGTGAAACTAAGCGATTAGCAAAAAAATGGTTTGGCTCCATTCCGTCTCAACCAAAAGAAAAAAGAAATTTACCTAAAGAACCTCGTCAAACAGAAAAACGCACCAAAACTCTTGAGCGCAAAGTACCTATTGATGCTATTTACAAAGCGTATCACATGTGTGATCGATTACATGAAGATTTCTTTGCCTCAGACATTTTAGCTGACGTACTAGGTCGGGATAAATCATCACGCTTGCACCAACGTTTGGTTGAAGAAAAACGAATGATGGGTTCTATAGCTACTTACATTACTGGTTCAAGTGATGCAGGCTTGTTGGTGATCAGTGGCAAACTGCGAAAGGGGTTTACCTTTGAGCAAGTCGAAGCGGAGATTAATGAGGTGGTTACGGATTTAGTTGAAAATGGTGTGTCAGATGAGGAGTTGTTTAAGTTGAGAAATCAGGCAGAGACAGGGCTTTTATACGAACAATTAGAACTGCTAGAGCGTTGTATGTCGTTAGCTAATGCTACTATTTTAGGCGAAACGGAATTAGCCAATAGTGAATTAGAAGACATGACGAAAGTGACTAAAGAACAACTAGCTCGCGTAGCGAAGGAAGTATTAAGAGAAGAAAACAGTAACGTAATTTATTACAAAGCCATAAAATAATGAACATACGAGTAGGGTTTGGATACGATGTACACCAGTTGCAAGAAGGATATGACTTTTGGCTTGGGGGTGTTAAATTAGAGCATACCAAAGGAGCTGTGGGACACTCCGATGCGGATGTGCTAATTCATGTGATTTGTGACGCTTTATTGGGTGCCGCTAATATGCGTGATATCGGGTTTCATTTTTCAGACAAAGACCCTCAGTATAAAGGCATAGACAGTAAAATATTATTACGCGATGTCATGAAGTTGATCCGTAAAGAAGGTTATGAAATAGGTAATATCGATACAACAGTTTGTTTACAGCTTCCAAAAGTTAACCCTTCTATTCCAGCCATAAAAACATGTTTAGCTGAGGTAATGGGTATTTCAGAAGGACAAGTTTCAATCAAAGCTACTACCACTGAACAACTGGGTTTTGTTGGTCGTGAAGAAGGTGTTTCGGCTTATGCGACTGTGTTGATTCAGAAGGATTAAATGATTTTTTGAGGACTTATGGAGAAAAAACAACATATCCTTCTCTATGTTTCTTCAAAAGAAAACAAGCAAGCAATCATTGCCCAACTCGAAAAAGGCGCATTGCTAAAAAACGATGTTGTAACTCGAGAGATGAAAGGAGCTATATATTCTGCTCTTACCCTCAAAATTTTTTTGGATGAAGAATATCGACACGATCGGTTTGATTTAACGAAACACCTGAACCGAACATTAGCCTCACTTTCTGAAGGAGAACAGAAAAAAGTATTGCTCGAGCACCTTATTTCTACCAAACCTGACTATTTAATCGTAGATAATATTTTTGATAGCTTAGATCATCAATCGCAACAGGCAATTCAAGAAAGACTAACCCAATTGAGTCATCAGTTATTAATCATTCAATTGGCAAGCAGATCGACTGATTTTTTGCCCTTCATCACAGACAAGAAGGTGGTTATAGACGGTTTAATATTGCCCTTTGAAAAACCAGAAACTCACAAGGAAACGAAGTTACAGGGAAATGTTCCACCTCCATTCGCACCAGTTGAGGCATTAAAAAATCCATTGGTAGCATTAAATAATGTTTCAGTCTCCTTTGGGGAGAAAAATGTATTGAATCACATTTCACTTAAAATTAATCGTGGCGAGTTTTGGCAATTAGTTGGTGCTAACGGCTCTGGGAAAAGTACGCTGCTCTCCATGATTATTGGCGATAACCCCAAAGGCTATGGTCAGGATTTGTTTTTATTTGGTCGAAAAAAGGGAACAGGAGAAAGTGTTTGGGAGGTGAAAAAGCACATCGGGTATTTTACCAATTCCATGGTTCAAAACTTCAACACGCGAGATACTATTGAAAACATGGTAATTTCGGGATATTTTGACTCCGTGGGGCTTTACACCATGCCGACTAATCGTCACCGGATGTTAGCGCGAGAATGGCTGGATTTGATAGGGTTGGTTGATCAATACAACGTGCCTTTTTCTTCGCTTTCATTGGGCAAACAACGTTTACTATTGGCTGTGCGTGCGATGGTCAAGTACCCTTCTTTGCTCATTTTAGATGAGCCTACTGCAGGTTTAGATGATGACGATGTGCAACTGTTTGTCAATTTGATAAATACAATCGCTGCAGAGAAAAAATCAGCAATTATATATGTGTCACACCGAGAAGAAAAAAACATAACTCCTGATTTTATTTTTAAACTTTCTCCAAAAAGTAATAATGGCTCTGAAGGTCAACTGGTAAGTTAGGGTTATCGAATATTTCCATGATCTCTCACCCAACGTTCAGCACGATCTTTATCTTTTTTGTCTTTATAGTCAGCCTTAACTTTTTTAAGTTGTTTTTTCACTTCAACATCAGGTTCTTTTTTTTCTATGTTGTAATATACCATACCAAGTTCATCTAAAAGGAAAGGGCCTTCTGTATTAATTTTAATGCGTATTTTAGTGATAGCGTTAACCTGAAAAGCTGAGTTAATCGGGCTAATTGCTAACGCAAAAGATTGATACCTTCCCGCTGTGGAGTTGAAATTTACAGAACTAATTTTGGTCCATTGTTCGTTTCCTTCTTTATCAAGTGAACAAAAAGAAAAATCCAAGGTAATGGCATTTTTGTTTTTCACATAAAAATTTAATGCATAGACCGTTTTAAAGTTCACTGCAGTTGCTACACCTTCTTTATTAGTTAATAAATAATCGAGGGTTTTACATGAGTCTATGGTTTGCTCAGTGATTGGTGGGCACATCATTAGCAGGGTTTTGCTTGCAGTATCCTGATGCACTTCTGAGGTAAGTTCTATAGTGCAATCTTCATTAGAAAGGAAGGTAAAAGAGGCTAGAAAAAGCAGGGTTGAAAAGAAAATTAAAGCTTGTTTTTTCATAATCCACAAATAAAGCGGTTTTTAACATATAAGAGATAATGGGATATCGGTTTTTAAACAAAGTTATTGAGGTGATTGTTTACTTAATCATAAACAGGCTTTCTTTTCCACAAACCTTTTTAGCCTTGCTCAATTTTTAGCATCTTCGTATAAACAATCTTAGATGCCTGTTTTAAAGCCACATATCTTTTGCTTTCTTTTTTTGATTTTAGGCTTCAACTTTACACAAGCTCAGTTTGGTAAAGCTCTTTTTCAAGACAATTTTGAGAACTCAGATAAAGGTTGGCCTATTGAAAATTCTGAATCAATAACAACTCATATTGAACATGGTAGATATGTTTTGGATAAGAAAACAACAAAAGGCGCTCAACTGATTTGGAATACAGACATAGAAATTAATAGTTACGATGATTATGTCGTGGAAACACACATGAAACACCTCACTGGGAACGCTGATTATGGTTATGGTATCACCTGGGGCGGGGCTGATGGGCGCAATTATTTCGCTTTTACAGTGAGTGCCACAGGTAGTTTTGCTATCTATAAATTTGAGGAAGGAGTTTTTTTTGACATAAAAGAAAATACTTTTTTAGAGGATCAGGTGCGAACTAGTGGAAGTTGGAATCATTTGAAAGTACTTAAGTCGGGTAAAACTATCTCGTTTTATGTGAATGATCAACTAGTCTTTACAATGCCTTTTGAAGCTGAAATGGGACCAAAAACAGGGCTCGTGTTAAACATGGATATGAAAGTATTGGTAGATGATTACAGTGTCTCATTACCTGCTGGAACAGAAAACGCAAATTCAACCATTGAATTGGTATGGCTGAACCCCAAACATATCATGACCACTACCGATAAGAACCAGTTACATGTTGAAGTAGGCGTGCGTTCTTCGGAATTGTTACATCACGTATCTTTATACCTCAATCATGTTTTAGTTTCAAAAAACGAAGGTTTTGAATTAGTTAGAGGAGAGACCGATTTGGATGAAATCATTACGGAAAATGTAATTTTTCGATCTGGCGTAAATGAAATTAAAGTTGTTGTAGAAGACGTGCGCGGTCATCAACTGGAAGAAACACATGTGGTCAAACTTGTTGATGATACCAACGAGGAACGTAGAGATTTAGCCTTATTATTTGTAACTGATGAATATGAACATTGGATGGATCTAATTAATCCCATCAACGATGGACAAATATTGGCTGCAGAATTAGAAAAATATTATGGGTTTAAAGTGGAGGTCGTTAAAAATGCTAACATTTCAGAAGTCATGATTAAGTTAAAAGAATATGCGAAGGCAACATATAATGAGCAAGACCAATTATTAATCTTTTTTGCTGGACACGGAAAATATGATGAGGATTTTGGTGATGGGTATGTGGTATGTTCAAATTCATTGCGTGAAGATGCTGGCAATACTACACACATATCACACTCCAATTTGCAGACGGTCGTTAACAATATACCTTGTGAACATGTATTTTTGATGATGGATGTTTGTTTTGGCGGGACCTTTGACAAAAAGTTAGCTAACAGATCTTCCCATCGGGGTGATGGAGATGTGTATGATGAGCTATCGCGTAAGCAGTACATTGATCATAAATTACAATACGATACACGACTATATTTAACAAGTGGTGGTAAAGAATATGTGCCAGATGGGCGACCAGGTTATCACTCACCATTTATACGAAAAATATTAGAAGCCTTACGTTCGCATGGAGGCGAAGATAAAATTCTTACCTTTAGCGAAATTTTACATTATCTGGAGAGGGTTCAACCTGAACCTCGTTGGGGAGAGTTTGGAGACAATGAGCCAGGTAGTGATTTCATGTTTATAATTAAGTAGTGGAGTTTATAAAATCAGATCATCAATTTGTAGCCAAAACCTTGTTTGGACTCGAAAATGTACTAGCACAAGAGCTGGAAGTATTAGGTGCTCAAAATGTGCAAAAAGCCTCTCGGGCAGTAAATTTCACGGGGGATAAAACCTTGATGTATAAAGCTAATTTACACCTACGATCAGCCATTCGGATTCTGGCTTATCTCGGAGAGGGCACAGCAACCAATGAAGAAGAACTTTATGAACTAGCCTTTGACTATCCTTGGGAAACCATTTTTTCAGTAGGCAGTACTTTTGCCATCGATGGAGTAGTTTCGTCTCGAAATTTTAACCATTCTAAATATGTAGCCCTGAAAGTAAAAGACGCCATTGCGGATCGGTTTAGAAAAGTTGCAGGGGGAAGACGTCCCAATGTTGATTTCAAAAGCCCTGAATATCATTTAAATGTCCATATAAGAGGCGACAAAGTCACCTTTTTTGCTGATAGCAGCAGTGCCCCATTATTTAAACGAGGTTATAAAATAGATGTAAATGCAGCACCTCTAAATGAAGTATTGGCAGCGGGGATGATTATGCTATCGGGTTGGGATAAAAAACAACCTTTTTTGGACCCTATGTGTGGTTCTGGAACATTATTAGCTGAAGCGGGGATGATGGCAGCTAACATTGCACCTAATATTTATAGAAAATCATTTGGCTTTCAAAACTGGAGCAACTACGAAAACTCTGTTTGGCGTGATTTAATACGTGAAGCAAAAGCACAAGTAGTTCCCATAGAAGCAGAATTGTATGGCGCAGATGTTTCAAGAAAAAACATGGCTATCGCGAAACGTAACTTGGAAAACATTCAGTTAATAGACAAAATACAATTTCAGGTACGAGCGTTTGAAAAAACAGTTAAGCCAGCTGAAGAAGGCGTTTTAATAATGAACCCTCCATATGGTGAACGATTAGAAAAAGATTCCATAATTGACTTATATGGTCAATTTGGAGATACTTTTAAGAATAATTACCACGGCTGGAAAGCCTGGGTGATTTCTTCCAACGTGGAAGCTATGGAAGCCATCGGGTTGCGCACCGACAAGCGTCATACCTTATACAACGGTTCGTTGGAATGTCGATATAACTGCTATACCATTTACGAAGGGTCAAAAAGATAAGCGATGAAGTATAGGCGATTAACAGATCCAGAGCTGAAAGAACTCGAGAAAGAGTTTGTTAATTTTTTAGTTGCTAACACCATTACAGCCGATGATTGGTTGAAAATTAAAGAGTTTGATCCTGAAAAAGCGGAGGTACTAATTGAACTATTTAGTGATGTCGTTTTAGATAAAGTGCTTAAAAAAGTACAGTTCATTGAGCACAGAGATGAACGTGACTTAATTGTGTTTCATTGTGGTAAAGATGAAATTGAATTGTTTGGTTTAACAGTTTCAGAGGAATTAGCAATTGATTTGACCAATGAAGCTTCAGTTATAAGCATGTTGTTGAACAGTGAGATGCTAGACGGAAAAGTGAAATCGTTTCGTCAGACTAAACCATACATTAAAGCACGAGAAGTAGAAATTTTTGAAATGATTCAAAGTGGTTGCTTAATTACAGATGACTCTATCTATAACACCTTAAAAGGGTTATATTGATGGTTAATCTCATTATCACTGTAGGTTTAACAACGCTACTTTATCTCATTTTCAAGTCTTTTCAAGTCCTTAAAATAAACACCTTTCAAGCAGTTGTTTTTAATTATATCACGTGTGTGTTAGTGGGTAGTCTGTTTTCATTAAACACAAACAAACAGCCTTTTTTGGAAGATCTTTCTTGGGCGTTTTTAAGCATAATGATGGGGTTAATGTTTATCAGTGCTTTTTATTTAATGGCTTGGAGTGCACAAAAAATCAGTGTTACCGTTTCGACTGTTTCTAGCAAAATGTCTATGATATTGCCCGTTATGTTTAGTTTTTTCTACTTAAAGGTAGAGCAAGGAAACTTGTTTTTTTACCTTACGGGATTAGTTTTAGCAATAATATCTATTTACTTAAGCACCAAAAAGCCGTACTCGCAAGTGAAGTCGGAATCCTACTTAAAATATGCTAGTTTAATTTTTTTATTATCAGGGGCGGTAGATACTTCGGTGAATTTTGCTAATTCAACTTTTGGTGGAATCCCAAACTTTGCGCAACTGTTTCCGATTACCGTGTTCATTATGGCAAGCTTATTTGGCTCATTGCTATTGACTTATAAAATTCTCATTCAAAAAAATCATTTTAGTGGGAGAAGTGCTTTCGCTGGAGTTTTTCTTGGAATACCTAATTACTTCTCTATTTATTTTTTGATGCGCACATTGGAAGATTATCAAGGAAATGGTGCTTTTGTGTTTCCTATAATTAGCATTAGTGTTATTGTGTTTTCTTCTATTCTTGCTTGGTTTATTTTTAAAGAAAAACTGACCACCATAAATATTTTGGGGATAGTTTGTGCAGTATTTGCAATAGCGATTATTTCATATCAAGAAATGTTCGACTACCTTGCACTCTAAAACTAGGCATGAATAAACTTCTTTTTTTTCTCGTATTATTCGGCTCAACACTATCAGGCGTTGCTCAGCAGAAGATGTTATTCGATCATCCTAAAGATTTAGAAATTGCCCGAAAAGCAGTAGGTAAAATCTACAATTATGATTTTAAAGGTGGAGAAGTCTATATCGAGCAACTAAAAAAGGATTATGGACATCATCCAGCTTACATTACACTTCAATGTTTATCGATGTACCAACAATCGGTATTTGATTTAACTAAAGACAAAGAGGCTCCAGATTATTATGCAAAGCTCAAATTGGGGCTTGAATATGCAGATGAGCTTTACAATAAAAAAAGCCAAAGTGATGAAGCTATTTTTTTCGAACTTATTCTCCATAGTTACTTAGCCTTATATCACAATGAAAATAAAAATGTGTTAAGTGCTGCAGGCGAAGGTAAACGAGCCTATAAATATTTAAAGAAAGGCTATAAGAGAAAAGAAAGTAACCCTGAATTTTATCTAACTTCTGGTCTCCTCGACTTTTATGTAGTAAGGTACCCTGAAGCTTATCCAATCGCAAAACCTATTATGTGGTTTTTCCCTGATGGAGATAAAGCAAGAGGTATTAAATACATTAAGTTAGGCGCTCAAAATGCTACATTCACCAAACCAGAATGCTATAACTACCTCATTCATATTTATTTGAAATACCAAGATGATTATTCAGCAGCCGAGAAGACAAGCAAGGAGATGATTAAACTTTTTCCTGGTAATGATTTCAATAAATGTCGTTATGCAGAAGCATTACTTTTTGGGGGTAAGGCCGAAGCAGCCAAGCAAGAAATAAATAAATTGCTTAATTCAAAAATCGAGTTTTTTAAGTTTGTAGGTTACACGTTAAACGGAATTTATTACGAACAATACAAAAAGAACGATGAAATTGCCCGAAATAACTTTGCTATGGCTAAGGAGATAGGAGAAAAAAATGTTAAAGTAACTTACGATTATTTGAGTATGGTGTATAATGGTTTAGGGAGGCATTATGCTAAAATGAGCGATATTGAAAAAGCAGAAACATATTATGGTCTATCACTGGGGATAGCAGAGTATGTTTCAGTAATAAAAGAAGCCAAAGATTATCTTGATGCCCATTAATGGATACGTTTGCATATCAAACTATTAAAAACCCCGCAGAAGGTCTCTATAAAGAAAAGGGAAGTAAATTTTTAAGTTTTGCTTTTCCAGTATCCACTGAGGAAAACATAAAAACGATTCTGGATGGCTTCAAAAAGCAATATTATGATGCCCGACATATCTGTTTTGCCTATATACTGGGTTATCAAAAAGATAAATTCAGAGCTCATGACGATGGAGAGCCAAACCATAGTGCAGGAGACCCTATCTTAAACCAAATAAAATCATTTGATTTATCCGATATTTTGGTAGTGGTGGTGCGTTATTTTGGTGGAACCAAACTAGGAATGAGCGGATTGATTACTGCATATAAAACCGCGGCACAGCATGTGCTTCAACAGGCAATAATAGAAAGTAAAACACCGACACTACGGTTGAAACATCACTTCGCATATGAGGCGATGAATCAAGTAATGGGTATAGTTAAAGAGTTTGACTTAAAGATTATCCATCAACATTTTGAACTTTCCTGTGAGATTGAGTTAGAGGTTCCAATTTATCAAGAACAAGAAGTAAAATACCGACTAAACAATTAATTTTTCCCAACTCTCCCCTGTTTTGTATTTCCCTTTTTTGGATTGTTCTTCAATTCTAGCCTCCACTTTTTTCTTGAACATCCATGCTGTATTTCTTCTTAAATCTAAAATTTCTGAAAGTTCATCAATGGTAAATTTCTTTTGATTTTCACACGTGACATATGCAATGTAAAAAGCTTTATTCATGGGAAATTTTACCGCATGAAACAAAGTGTGCGCAGTAACTGACTCAGGGTGTTTACAGCTAGAGCATTTGCGTACAAATGGTTTTGCCGTTTTTAAAAAATTGTTGTTTCCACATTTTGTACAATTAAACCCTTTTCCCCATTTAATAGTTTCCAAATGCTTCATGCAGGTAAGGTTATCAGGAAATATTTTTATAAAATCAGGGTAAGCTACAGATTCAGAAAGAATTTTTGAGCGCATCACATCTTTTACTTCCCGTTGTAGCATCCAGTTTGATTTATCGAGCGATGAGTTCATTTCATATAGCTTATCTCTCAGGCTCGCTAACTCATCATTTGCATCAATAAGTTCATTCGTTTTTTCCTCTAATTCAATGGTCCGCTCCCTTACTTTTGTTTCTAATACGCGGTTGACTTTATCTTTTAATTTTTCATTTTTTTCTAGTTCTTCTATCACCTTTTTTTGAGCTGATTCACTAATTTCTTTAGTAATTTTAATTTTATCACCCAAAGCATAAGAAAGAATAATTGCTTCTAATACAAAACCAAAATTAAAGATATAGACCAAGAAAATATTCCCTGGTAAACTAAGAAACACACGGAAGAAAAATACCACAAAGCTTAATAAAACAATTGAAAAACCCATCACAAAAAACCGAGCAGGCTTAAAGCCTTGTTTATAAATCTTAATAGCAGCATAATAGGTGATTAAATAAGGAATGATATAAATGAAAAATATGGCTGCGTTCCATTCCCCAAAAAAATTAAAATATAAAAATCCTAAAAGGTAAACAGATGTACCAATGATTACCCAGTTCCATGTCTTGGGAGCACGTTTGCTTAATCCTATAAAGCTGTTAGAGTATAATAAAAAAGTAATGAGTAATAGAGGGAAACTACTGTGATCAACTATTTTATTGATGATTGGAAAATCTGACCAAATAAACTGAAATCCTAAACCATCTTCTGAAAAGGTGTGTAGAGCAGCACAAAAAATATAAGCTACATAAAACAAGTATGTTTTCTCTTTAATGGAGAAGAATAAGATAAGGTTATATATGGCCAGTATGGCTAAAACACCATAAAATATCCCAAGTATATAATATTCAATTAAGGCGTATTTCGAAAATTCTTTATGACTTTTAATCACAAAGCTAAAATCAGAATGATAACTGGACTTTAACCTTACATAATAAGTGGTTTGTTTGTTCAATGGAAGGTTTAATCCAAAAGTGTGATTTTTATGACTGTAATTTTTTGTGTCAAAATCGCGAGTTGATCCCGTAGAGGGGTATAGTAAATCTTTCCCTTTATATAATTCTACTTCAGATATGTGAGGGTCGTGAAACTCAATAATCCAATTGTTAGATGTAGACTTATTTTCAATAGTAAATTTGTACCAATAGGCCGCAGACATATGTTGGTTGGATGAAACAACGTCATTATTAAATAGATTATCTGTAAGTTGCCAACGGGTAAGATTAGCACTTCTGTCTATAAATAACGCTTTGTCTTCTACAGCGACAGTCTGGGTAGTTGTGGAGTCATGTAATACTATAATGTTGCTGGCAGAAGAAACGAAACTCGCTGCTAACATCAATAAAACTAAGAATCTAATTTTTTTGCTCATTTCAACATATTCAGAATTAAGGTGCTACAAAAACTGAAAAAAAAACGAAAATACAAATTGAAAGAAGGGTATTAGTAAAATTATGGTGACATATTCAATGAAACAAATTTTAAGTTTAAAGAACAAAAATCACTTTTTAATAGTTAAGCGTATCTAATATTAAATTTAATCATGGTAGATTAATAGAAAGATTAAAAATATAATATGAATCGATTATTAACAGGTTTCTTTCTTTCGATTATTGGTTTTTGTTTTTCACAAGCCATTCACGTCAATCAAGTGGGTTATTATCCTGAATCCGAAAAAATTGCGGTGGCAGTAGATTTGAGTGAATCAAGTGGTGAAACATTTGAGTTAATAGATCTTGAAGATAATAAAGTGGTTTTTACAGGGACTTTACAAGAAGAGCAGTATTATAGTTTTGCCGAGGAAAATACTCGAATAGCTGATTTTTCAGATTTTAAATTCAGTGGCAGGTATCAAATCAAAATAGGAGATTTGAAATCTTATGTATTTAATATTTCCAACACAGCAATGATCAACGTATTGAAAGGGTCTTTAAAATCATACTTTTATAATCGATGTTCAAGCGGAGACTTATTATTAAACCCAACCTATGCAGAACGATGGACACGTGAAGGAGGGCACCCTGACAATATTGTGTATATACACAATTCGGCTAAGGCTAACACTGGAATTAAATATGTAACCAACGGTCAACGTGGATGGTATGATGCAGGAGATTATAACAAATACATCGTTAATTCTGGAATTACCATGTATACCATGCTTGCTATGTATGAAAGATATACGCCAATAATGGATACATTAGATTTAAATATACCTGAGTCAGATAATAATGTTCCTGATTTGCTAGATGAAGCCCTTTGGAACTTACGTTGGATGTTAGGGATGCAAGACCCCACTGACGGTGGCGTATTTCATAAATTGTCAAACTTTAAATTTGGTTTAGATGTTATGCCTAAAGTTCATACTCAAGACCGGTATGTCACAATGAAATCTACACCGGCAACATTAGATTTTGCAGCTGTAATGGCACAAGCTAGCCGGATATATAAGCAATTTCCGTCACAGTTTCCCGGCTTAGCTGATTCATGTCTCTCAGCAGCACAGAAAGCATGGAATTGGGCACAAAACAATCCCAACATTCGATATGTCCAAGATTCAGATTTTGAAACAGGTGAGTACGGAGACGGAAATTTTGAAGATGAAAAAAGTTGGGCTGCAAGTGAATTATATATTTCAACAGCAAATTCTACTTATTATGATGCAGTCAGTAAGAGCCATACGGATTGGACTATATCATGGGGAAGCGTTTATTACTTAGGAGTATTTTCTCTTCATCACTACCAACAATCATCTAACTTAAATATTGACTCTACCTGGGTTAGCAATAAAATTCTAACCTTTGCTAACCGGTGGTTAGGTTATTATAAGACCTCCACTTATAAAACAGCGTTTGGAACACAAAATTTCTTTTACTGGGGTAGTAATGCTGTGGCTGGAAATGCAGGAGTAGCCTTGGCTCACGCTTATGATATTACTGGAAACGAAGAGTATCGCTTAGCAGCCCTGTCTTGTTTGGATTATATGTTAGGGAAAAACCCTACAGGCTATAGTTTTATGACTGGATTTGGTACCAAATACCCTAAAGACCCACATCATAGAATTTCAATCGCTGATGGCGTTTCAGAACCAGTGCCAGGTATGGTTGTAAATGGTCCAACTTTTCAAGCCAATGAAGGGTTTCCTTATCCATCTGAAACAGCAAAAAGGTATTTAGATGTTTATGGCAGTTTTGCTACAAACGAACCGGCTATAAATTATACAATTCCTTTTTCTTATTTAGCCCTAGTAGCTGAAGCAAAACATTTAGGTGTTGAAGCAGTTGTGGGTACAAAAAAAGAGTTATTGGTTGACGAGGGCTTGATTATATCTGTATATCCAAATCCAGCAAGAAACATAATTACCATTAACACAGAGGCTAAAATTTATCAAGTAAAAGTACTGAGTTTATCTGGGCAGGAAATACTTACGGTCAACAGCAATATGATAGATGTATCTAATTTTGATAAAGGAATCTATTTGTTATCTATAAATACCAATAAAGGAGTAATCAGCAAAAAAATATTAGTGGATTAAGTATATTAAATCCTTTCTCGTCCCTTATAAAAAAGCCCGCCATCATTTGATGGCGGGCTTTTTTATAAGATTTAATTTTTAAGTTAAGCATAATCGGAGATTGGTGCACAGGTACACATTAAATTTCTATCCCCATATGCCCCATCTATTCGGCTGACTGTTGGCCAAAACTTATAGGCTTTCAGATACTTAAGAGGAAAAGCAGCTTTTTCTCTCGAATAGGGTTTATTCCATGAATCACTCATTACGATTTCAGCAGTATGAGGAGCATTCTTTAACACATTATTTTCAGCATCAGCATCACCTGATTCAATTTCTCGAATTTCATTATAAATAGAAATTAGTGCATCACAAAACCTGTCTAGTTCAGCTTTCGTTTCACTTTCAGTTGGCTCAATCATAAGTGTGCCTGCTACCGGAAAAGATACAGTAGGGGAATGAAACCCGTAGTCCATTAAGCGCTTAGCCACATCTTCTACTTCAACCCCAACGGATTGCTTGAATTGGCGAAAATCCACAATCATTTCATGAGCACAAAAACCATTACTTCCTGTGTAAAGAATAGGATAATGTTTCTCCAGACGTGATTTAATATAGTTAGCATTAAGAATAGCTGTTTTTGTAGCTCTGGTCAAACCTTCTCCTCCCATCATCGCAATGTACGCATAGGAGATTGGTAAAATGCTAGCACTACCATAAGGAGCAGCAGACACTGCGGCACTTTTACCAGCATAACCTAAGTCAATTACTGAGTGGTTAGGCAAGAAAGGAATTAAATGTTTAGCGACACCAATAGGGCCTACACCTGGTCCACCACCACCATGAGGGATGCAGAAAGTTTTGTGTAAGTTCAAATGGCAGACATCAGCACCTATATTGGCTGGGCTTGTTAAACCCACTTGTGCATTCATGTTTGCGCCATCCATGTAAACCTGACCTCCGTGTTGGTGAACGATTTTACATATTTCAACGATGGATTCTTCAAAAACGCCATGCGTAGATGGATAAGTTACCATCAATACGGCTAACGATTCTTCATGCTCTTTAGCTTTCGCTTTTAAATCAGCAACATCAATGTTACCGCGTTCATCGCAACCAACTAAAACGATTTTCATGCCCGCCATTGCAGCACTTGCTGGGTTGGTACCGTGAGCCGAGGTAGGAATTAGCGCCACATTTCTAAAGCTTTCGCCTTTGGTTTTCAAGTAATCACGAATCACCATCAAACCCGCATATTCGCCTTGTGCTCCTGAGTTTGGCTGAAAAGAAACTTCGTCAAAACCAGTAATTTCACATAACCACTGATTTAATTTTTCAAACAGTTCTTTGTAAGCCTTGGCTTGATTTACGGGTGCAAAAGGGTGAATTGATCCAAACTCTTCCCATGTTACAGGAATCATTTCAGCGGTAGCATTCAATTTCATTGTACATGAACCCAATGAAATCATTGAATGAGCCAAAGAAAGGTCTTTGTTTTCTAATCGCTTTAAGTAGCGCAGCATCTCATGCTCTGAATGGTATTTATTAAAGACCGTTTGCTGCATAAAGGCAGAACTTCTTTTTAAACTGGCGGGTAATTGTGAATCCCATTTTTCCACCAATTGAACTTGGTCGTGGTTTTGGTTATTTGCTTTTTGAAAAATACGTATGATTGTTTCTAAATCTTTTTGGTCTACAGTTTCATCTAGTGAGATACCTACAAAGCCATTGTCATAATATCGGAAATTCACACCTTCATTTTCAGCAATACTTTTCAGTAAGTCGGTGTCTTCAAAGGCAATTTTAAGTGTGTCAAAGTAATTTTTATTGACTTGCTTAATTCCAATTGAAGTTAGTGAGTGATCTAAAATGCGCGTTAAAGCATGAATGCGTTGTCCAATTTTTTTTAATCCTTCACTGCCATGATATACGGCATAAGCCCCAGCAATAACAGCTAATAAAACTTGAGCCGTGCAGATGTTAGAGGTTGCTTTTTCTCTTCTAATGTGTTGTTCGCGTGTTTGCAACGCCATGCGGTAAGCCAAGTTACCATGAGCATCTTGCGAAGCACCGATGATTCTTCCGGGTAATTGTCTTTTGAATGATTCACGAGTGGCGAAATACGCTGCATGTGGTCCGCCATAACCCACAGGAACCCCAAATCGCTGTGAAGATCCTAAGACAACATCCGCACCCATTTCACCTGGAGGTGTTAAAATAGTCAAACTCATCAAGTCAGCAGCAACGGCCACTAATAAATTATTGTCCTGAGCATTTTTTATGATGCTGGATAAGTCAACCACTTCTCCGTTTGTATCAGGATATTGAAAATGAGCACCGAAGAAGTTAGACCCAAATAAATCTTTTTCAGTGAATGCTTTTTCTTTTATTTCACTTACGACTACGTCTATTCCTAAAGGGATAGCCCGATTTTTTAACACATCAATGGTTTGGGGGTGGGTGCCATCAGAGACATAATATTTATTAGCTGATTTTTTCGCTCCTTTTCTTGAAGCAAAAAACATAGTCATGGCTTCAGCAGCGGCAGTTGCTTCATCTAATAAAGATGCATTCGCAATCTCCATTCCTGTTAACTCAGTGACCATGGTTTGGTAGTTGATGAGAGCTTCTAATCTACCTTGGGCAATTTCTGCCTGATAAGGCGTGTAAGCTGTGTACCATCCTGGGTTTTCTAAGATGTTGCGTAAAATCACTCCTGGTGTAACGGTGTTATGATACCCCATTCCTATGAAGGAACGCATCACATTGTTCTGTTGTGCGAGTTTTTTAAATCCTTTTAAAAATTTGTATTCAGAAACAGCTTTAGGCAGGTTTAAAGGTGCTTTTAAGCGGATGTTTTCAGGAACAGTTTTATTAATCAATTCATCTAGGGAACCTACACCGATAAGTTTCAGCATGTCTTTTTCTTCGGTTTCTGAAGGGCCTATGTGGCGGGTATCAAATTGATCGGTGTATCTGAAATCAAATTTCATAAAGTGTTTGATTAGTTTTTGAAACGTAAGTACTTAGAGATGCTTTTTTCAAAAATATTTTCTTGATTGAGGGTGTTATTTTTGAAGGCACAAATATAATTTAGTATGTAGAGAGTTGTAGGAAATGCTACTCGAAGATATCAACATCAAAAGAGAAATATTGTTATAAAAAAATAAAAACCCGGAAGAGAAGAGGTTGGGAGCTCTTCTAATTCTTCCGGGTTCTTTCAACCAGCTATGTAAGTCCGCTAAAACTTACAACTATATAACCAAGAAGCGTTCAAAAAAGTTTACTTCCTCCAGCTTTTTCCTTTAAATATTTTCTTTTTCTTCTCTTTTTCTTCTCTTTCTTGAATTACAAACTTTTTTTCATGGAAGGCGCCCTTAAAAGTTGGGTCAGCTTTTCGCTTGAAAAAGTCCAATTGCCGCTCGTTTTCAATGATTTCTGCTTTAGGAGTTTCTGGAACCACCACTTCTTTTGGCATTTTAGCCACAGTAATTTTTTGATTAATTATTTCTTCCACTAACTCTAAATGTTTTCGCTCTGCTTTGTTTGCGAAAGAAATTGCCACACCATTTTTGAATGCCCGCCCCGTTCGACCGATGCGGTGGACATATTCCTCGTAGAGATAAGGAATTTCATAATTAAAAACATGAGAGACATCATCGATATCAATACCGCGTGCCGAAACATCAGTAGCTACCAGAACCTTTACAATACCATCCTCAAATTCTTTCATAGCATTAATGCGCGAGTTTTGGCCTTTATTGGAATGAATGACCCGCATACCGCCCTGAAACTTTCGCTTTAAATGATTATAAACCGTATCAGCCGATTTTTTGGAATTCACAAAAATCATCACTTTAGAAAACTCTTCTTTGTTAAGAAGGTATTCCATTAGGTTAAGTTTGGTGGCAATATTTTCAGTGTGATACACCGATTGCGTAATTGTTGTAGCAGCAGTCGCTTGTGGGGTAACTTCAATACGTTCCGGGAATTTTAAAAACTCACCTGCCAATTTTTCTACTCGTTCATGAAAGGTAGCTGAGAACAATAGATTCTGTCGCTTTCGTGGTACAAATTCCAGAATGCTTCGGATTTGAGACATAAACCCCATATCCATAAGGCGATCGGCTTCATCCATTACCATTGTTTTAATTTCTTTGGTAGGAAGTGCACCTCGTGAATAAATATCAATTAAACGACCAGGTGTAGCGATGATAATATCAGTGCCTTTTTTTATTTCTTCAATCTGCGCTTTTGGTCCAATTCCTCCATAGAGTGCTACACAGCGTAAGTCAGTATATTTAGCTAATTCCAGAATTTGTTCACGAATTTGAATGATGAGTTCTTTCGTAGGGGCTAAAATTAACGCACGAGGATTGTCAGAGGAAGCATAATTAAGCTTTCGAAGGATGGGCAAGAGATAAGCAGCTGTTTTACCGGTGCCTGTTTGCGCAATGCCTACCAAATCATGTCCAGCAAGAACTAGCGGAATTGCTTTTTCTTGAATTTCTGTAGTTTGATTCCATTTTAAATCGTCAATAGCATTAAGCAATTGACGATTAAGCTTTAAATCTTCGAAAGTCATAGTGCAAATATAGACAATCAGTTTTTAAGGATGTGTTTTAATTACTTTCCCCGAGTTTTGAACTTTGGCAAAGTGAAAGAAACACCTATTTTTGAACTACATCATTTAACATGAATTGAATATGCCAACAATTAAAATAATCAACGCTACAATAGTCAATGAAAACCAGATCTTTGAAGCTGATGTGCTCATCAAAAATGGACGTATTGAAAAAATAGCTTCATCCATAGCTGATGGCGCGGATCAAATTATTGACGCTGCTGGGAAATATTTGTTACCAGGCTGTATTGATGATCAAGTACATTTTCGTGAGCCAGGCTTAACTCACAAAGGCACTATTTACACGGAAGCCCGGGCAGCAGTAGCTGGAGGGATCACTTCTTTTATGGAAATGCCGAACACTAATCCACAAGCGCTCACTCAAGAATTGTTGGAAGATAAATATCAAATCGGTGCAAAAGATGCGTTAGCGAATTATTCCTTTTTTATGGGCGCATCCAACGATAACATAGAACAAGTACTCAAAACAAATAAAGAGAACGTCTGCGGAGTAAAAGTGTTTATGGGTTCTTCCACTGGAAACATGTTAGTGGATAGTGAAGAAACACTAAATAATATTTTTTCAAAGGTGGATATGCTTATTGCTACCCACTGTGAAGATGAAGCCACTATTCGAAGCAATTCAGAAAGATATAAAGCAGATTTTGGTGACGCAATGCCTATTAAATACCACCCAGAAATCCGAAGTGCTGAGGCGTGTTACATCTCTTCTTCAATGGCGGTGAGCTTGGCAAAAAAACATAATACGCGGTTACATATTTTACATATTTCAACAGGGAAAGAAGTTGGCTTGTTTTCTAATGCTTTGCCATTAGCAGAAAAGCGAATCACATCCGAAGCTTGTATTCATCACTTATGGTTTAACAATACCGACTATGATGATAATGGTACCTTTATCAAGTGGAATCCAGCAGTAAAGTCAGAACAGGATCGAAAAACTATCTTCCAAGGGGTTTTAGATGATCATATTGATATTATTGCGACAGATCATGCACCACATACGTTAGAGGAAAAACAAAACAACTATTGGAATGCTCCTTCAGGTGGTCCTTTGGTACAGCATGCGTTACCAGCAATGTTAGAATTTTACCACCGAAAAGAAATTTCATTGGAGCATATTGTAAAAAAAATGTCCCACGACCCAGCGATATGTTTTCAAATTAAAGAGAGAGGATTCATAAGGGAAGGGTACTGGGCAGATTTGGTATTGGTAGATTTGGATGATCAATGGCGTGTTACTCAGAGCAATATATTATATAAATGTGGCTGGTCACCTTTTGAAGGAACGAATTTCAAATCGAAAGTCACGCATACGATTGTATCTGGAAATCTGGTTTATAACCAAGGAACCTTTGACGAATCCACCAGAGGGCAACGTCTATTGTTTGAGAGATCATAACAAACACTAAAAATTAGTTGCAAAACTACAACTGGACTATTACTTTTGCAGTCCTTAAAATGGTGATTGTAGCTCAGCTGGTTAGAGCATCGGTTTGTGGTACCGAGGGTCGTGGGTTCGAACCCCATCATTCACCCCAAAAAGCTTCGCAGAAATGTGAAGCTTTTTTTTATAAAACTTTTAGAATGAGCTATTTTGTCTATATCCTTCAATCAGAGTCAACGGGTAAATTTTATATTGGTCAAACGAATGATTTAATTTCACGCTTGAATGCACATAATTCGGGTTATAGTAAGTACACAAAAAATAAGGGGCCATGGGTAGTGTTTTATTCTATCGCTTTAGAAACAAGAAGCGAAGCGATGATACTGGAAAAGAAATTAAAAAACATGAAAAGCAGAAAACGTCTTATAGCGTGGATTAATAGTCAAACAACCTAGATCATCGGTGTATGTGGTACCGAGGGTCGTGCGTTCGAATTCCGTCCCGTTAACCCGTTAACGGGAACGAGAATCCTCGAGCTGTGCTCGGGACCCCATCATTCACCCCAAAAAGCTTCGCATTTTGCGAAGCTTTTTTTTTACTTTTTGTGATGGACTATTTTGTTTACATACTCGAATCAGAAACAACTGGCAAATTTTATATTGGTCAAAGAATAATTTAAACTCACGTTTGAATGCACATAATTCTGGGTACAGTAAATACACTAAAAATAAAGGTCCTTGGAAAATATTATATAGTGTTTCACTAACATCGCGAAGTAAGGCAGTAATTCTAGAAAGAAAACTGAAGAATCTAAAAAGTAGGAGTCGAACTATTGAATGGATTCATAACCAAGAAACCTAGAGCATCGGTTTGTGGTACCGAGGGTCGTGCGTTCGAATTCCGTCCCGTTAACCCGTTAACGGGACGAGAATCCTCGAGCTGTGCTCGGGACCCCATCATTCACCCCAAAAAGCTTCACATTTCTGTGAAGCTTTTTTTTAGAACTTTTAGAATGAATTATTTAGTCTATATCCTTCAATCAGAGTCAATGGGTAAATTAAATGTAAAGAGTAACGTCTTATCTGGTAGTAAATAGGATGTCAGATTAAGATAGCAGTTCACAAACATTTTCCGGCTTATTTCAGAAGTAACCCTTTTTTTGTTTCTTGCTGTTATGAGAATAGTCAAAATCATTTTACCAATTTTTATCTTATTATTGCTTAGTTCATGCATGACTAAAAAAAAACGTATTGAAAACAGTTCGTTTGAAGGAGCCGATTCATTAACAAATTTGGTTATTGAGGCGACTAATGGGACCTGTTGGGATTCTTCTACCGTGATTCAATGGACCTTTGTAAACAACAAACACCTCTGGGACCGTAGCCGAAATTTATACCGACTAGAAAATGATGATGAGGTAATTTTACTTGATTTGGATAACCCGCAACATGGATTTATTTATGAAGATGGAAAACAGGTAGAAACTAAATCTAAAACACTACAAAGTGCTTATGATACCTGGAAAAATGATTCGTATTGGTTAAACCCATTTTGGAAATTTAATGAACAAGGTGTAAAACGGAAGAAATACATTGACGAAGAAGGAAAAATACACTTACTGATTTATTATATTGATGGAGAAGATATTGGTGACCTCTACGACTGGACTATTGGTGAAGGCAATTTACCCACTCAATGGAATTTGTTTGTGAAAATTGTGCCTATAAACAATTTTAAATTTACCTGGGAAGATTGGATTACATTGGACTGTGGCTTAAAAATTAGCACCAAACACGAAAGCGCCATCTTTGATATTCATTTAAAAGATATTGAGGTGATAACGAATTGGGAAACAAGCAAATATGGGAATGATCCTTTCTCAAATTTTAATAAGTAACCATGAAATATATCGCGATACTCTTCATCACAATGGTCACATGGAGTCAAGCCCAAGTAGACTGTAACAATGAATCTACTCATTCTGGTGATGCTACTTATTATACTAACCAGAAGCTTGAGGTTTCGGGTCATTGTATGTTAGATGAATCAGTCATCCAACCGTATTATATTGGAGCAATGAATCATCAAGATTATGCCCTGGCAGATTATTGCGGAGCTTGTGTTGAGATTGATGGTCTGGAAGGCAGTGTTAAAGTTCACATAGTTGATGAATGTCCCGAATGTAAACCAGGTGATATTGATTTAAGTGAAGAAGCCTTTGTCGAACTGGCTCCTTTAGTAGATGGGCGAATTCCAATTACTTGGAAAGTAGTGCCCTGCGAAATTTCTGGATCAGTGAAACTGATATATAAAGACGGATCAAATGAATATTGGACAGGGATACAGGTACGAAATCACCGAAACCCAATAGAAAAACTAGAATTTTGGGATGGCAGTACCTATGTAGATGTGCCTCGTCAAGTATATAATTATTTTTTAAAAAGTAATGGAATGGGGCCTGGACCTAATACTTTTCGGATAACAGACATTTACGGTAATTCTATTATTGAAAAAGACATTCCCTTTATAATAGACCAAGAATTGAGTGGTAAAAACCAATTTCCTATATGTATTGTAACTAATTTGTCGGAAGAAATAGCTGTTGTTCAGACTGTGGAAATTGGTGAGGAAATACTACTACTCGGAGAGGGTAATTATCAATTGTTTAATACAACAGGGAAAGTAATTGATTCTGGAGTTGCGAACCAGAAAATAACGATAGGAGCACTTGGTTCAGGTATTTATATTTTGAAAATTCAAATGGAAGATAAGATTGTGGTACAAAGAATCTTAGTGAGGTGATTTTTATAAAAGTAGAAGTAATATGAAAACGCAATTAGTGAAGCTGTTTTTTTGCCTTCTCATGGTTTCGTGTAACGCTCAAAACAAATGTGAAGAAGAACTTTTACATAACGGGAATGCGACTTATTATTATTTTAACCCCGCAACACAAGTAGGTAGTTGTAGTTTTAAAAAATCCCAGATTACTCCATTTTTAGTAGGCGCTATAAATGATGAAGAGTATGGCAAAGCGGATTATTGTGGCGCCTGTGTGGAAATTGAAGGTCCAAAAGGCAGCGTTAAGGTTCAGATAGTAGATCGTTGTCCGGCATGTAAATCAGGTGATATTGATCTTAATGCACCTGCGTTTGATTCCATCGCTTCACGAGCACAAGGGAGAGTTGCTATTTCATGGAAAGTAGTTCCCTGTGAAGTTACTAATCCCCTCACTTTTCATTTCATAAAAACTTCGAACGAATGGTGGGCTTCCGTTCAAATCCGTAACCACCGGAATCCGCTGGCTAAGTTGGAGTTTTTGAATGACTCGGTATACAAAGAAATGCCTCGAAAAACACATAATTATTTCACCATGAAAAACATGGGTGTGGGTCCACACACGTATCGGTTAACCGATGTGTATGGCAATGAAATCATTGAGGAGAATGTGCCTTTTGCAATGACAGAGAGTATGCAGCAGTTTCCTGTTTGTGGTTCTGAGGAAGAAGTTCCGAAGGAAATAGTTGAAGGAATAATTAGTGAATAGCTTGTTGTATAAACAGGTTTATAAGATATAAAGTGTATTTTTAGCTAAAATCAAATACGTGAAAAGTTTTGTCTTAATTTTGTTAGTGTGTTTTTCCTTAAATGGACTTGCCCAATGTGATTCTGATCAAACTCATGATCTTTATTTTGAGTTAGATAATAATGGGAGAATTCCAGCAGATTCCGAAAAGGAGCAAGGTTTTATTTCCATTAGTACGGATCTTGGACAAGATATAGCCTTTACTCGTATCTCTTCCAATTTTTTTGCAACCACAAATGAATCGTATTTAGAAATAGAACTTGGTCCAGGCGAATACGAAATATATTCTGAAGTTGGATTTGAAAATGGTTGTGTTTCATACGACACCACCTTTGCTTTTGTATATTATGAGTTTTTTTTCAAAGATTTTTTCTCTCCTAATGAAGATGGAATAAATGATTATTTTGAAATAGTAGGTATCAAAAGATTTGAAAAGGCTATTGTAAGTGTTTTTAATCTAAACGGAGCAAGAGTATATCAAGGTAATTATTCAATAGATCCCCCATTTGATGGGAAAAATAATGGGAAAAGACTTCCCATAGGGATTTATGTTTTAATCATAGATTTCAAAGAAGAGGTGCCTTTTTCAGATCAAATAATTGAACGTAATATAGCAATACTACATTAATGAAAAATATCTGTATCGTATTTCTCAATTTATATTATTTAATGTCTTTAGGTCAGGCAGATGTACCATTTAATAATATTGAAAGTTATATTAGTTTTTATAATCCATCGATAGTTGCCAGTAAAGAAAAAGCTCAATTGTCAAGTGGTGTTGTAGTAAATAGTAGTAAAAAAGAAAATTTTCTTTCATCTCAAACTAGTTCTTTTTTTACTGGAAGTGGAGTGATTTTGGATCGCGAAAAGAAAAATCACGGGTTAGGCATTTTTATTAAACACTACGATTTACAAAGCTTTTTTTATAGAGTTAACATAGTGTTAAATTATGGGTTAAAAATGAGTATTACTGAAAAAACTAAACTTAGTCTAGGTGCCTCTTTCAAAGTTAATTATACTGAATATGGAGGATTCCCATTTTACTCTGCTTTTTACTATGATGATTTTGACCCAGTTTTTAATTCAGGATTTTTAAATAATAATACCAATTTGGACTCAAATATTGGGTCTTTTTTAGAGCATGGAAAACATAAAGCTGGTCTTTCTTTTTTAAATATTGTTCAAAATCAATCTATTAATAACGACACAGAATTTTTAGGTGAATTCGTTTCATATAACCCAGAAAGACTACATTTCTATTATTCGTATAATATGAATTTGGATTCAAGTGGCTGGGTAATTAAACCCCTGCTTCAAACTATAGTGTACAACGATTTCAATATGCTAAATATGATTGGGTTAAAAGTTCAGAATGATTTAATTAGTTTAGGAGTTCTTCACAAAAAATCAGCAAGTATCGTCTTCTTAGCAGGAATAAAAGTAAAGAAATTCAATTTTTCATATAGCTATGAATACTTTACTAATGAATTAAGGAGTATAGCAGGCTTTGTATCTCAAGAATTTTATTTAAGCTATGCGTTGAATAAGAAAAAGGGTTAGTTTCTTCATAGCGCAGCCACCTACTCCTTCAACATTCCCTTAATCTCATTCAACTTCAACAGCGCTTCCACTGGCGAAATCGTGTTAATATCAATGGTTTCTAACAGCTTCACTACTTTCTCAAACTGAGGGTTGGCCGCATCAAAAAGACTGAGTTGAAAATTGTTTTTCGGCATCGCTTCAATGCTTGCCTTCGTTTTCTCGCTAACCTTGTCTTTCTCCAAGTGCGACATAATTTCGTGTGCGCGAATCACTACATTTTGAGGCATACCCGCTAATTGCGCCACATGAATACCAAAGGAGTGTTCGCTTCCACCCTCTTTTAGCGTCCGCATAAACACAATTTTGTTTCCTACTTCCTTCACCGAAACATTAAAGTTTTTGATGCGGGGGAAGTCGGTGGCTAATTGGTTCAGTTCATGGTAGTGCGTGGCAAACAAGGTTTTTGCTTTGCACTTCGGGTGGTTATGCAAAAATTCTACGATGGACCATGCAATGGAAATACCATCGTAAGTACTGGTCCCTCGTCCGATTTCATCCATCAAGACCAAGCTGCGTTCGCTCAAATTGTTGAGGATGCTAGCGGTTTCAGTCATCTCGACCATAAAGGTCGATTCACCCTGAGAGAGGTTATCTGAAGCACCCACCCGAGTAAATACTTTATCGATAATGCCAATTTTAGCAGATGTAGCAGGCACATAGGAACCCACCTGGGCCATCAAAGAAATCAAAGCAACCTGACGAAGCAAGGCCGACTTACCTGCCATGTTTGGTCCTGTGATAATCATCACCTGCTGATCGGTGTCGTCCAAATAAACATCATTGGGCACGTAAGGGTCATCTGCAGAAAGTTGTTTTTCAATGACGGGGTGTCGACCAGCTTTAATTTCCAGTTCGTGCCCTTCATGCACTTCGGGTTTACAGTAATTGTTTTCCAGAGCCACTTGAGCAAAAGAAGACAAAGAATCTATGGTGCCTAGTAGCTGCGCATTTTGTTGAATAGGCGTTACATATTCACAAGCAGCGATAATAAGGTCTTGAAAAAGTTCGTGTTCAATGGCATGAATTCGTCCTTCAGCATTGAGGATCTTGTCCTCGTAGACTTTTAATTCTTCTGTGATAAATCGCTCTGCATTCACCAGTGTTTGTTTACGAATCCACTCTGGTGGCACTTTATCTTTTTGGGCGTTGGAAACTTCCAGGTAGTAGCCAAACACTTTGTTATAAGCTATTTTGATCTTTGGAATGCCAGTACGTTCTGCTTCTCGCTGTTGAATCTGAATTAAGAAATCTTTTCCAGAACCTGAAATAGCTCGTAAATCGTCTAGCTCTTCATTCACGCCAGCAGTAAAAATTCCGCCTTGGTTGGTAACTATCGGTAAGTCTTCCCTAACCTCTTTAGTGATTTTGTCCCGAAGGAATTCACACAAATTTATTTTATCTGCAATGACCTGTAGTGAGGTGATTTTACTAGCCTTCAATAATTCCTTAATTGGAACAAGTTGATCCAACGCCCTTTTAAGCTGATAAATTTCTCGTGGATTTATTCTTCGAGCAGCTACCTTAGAAATTAAGCGTTCTAAATCGCCAATGGGGCGAAGGTGCAGCACTAGCGTTTCTAAAATTTTATCATCTTTGGTAAAGGCTTCGACCACTTTCAGTCGCTCATCAATCAGCTTTTTTTCTTTGAGCGGAAGTACCATCCACTTTTTGAGCATTCGAGCCCCCATGGGTGTGGCCGTTTGGTCCAAAATGCTAATTAATGGAATGCCGTTTTCATGTTGCGGGTATACCAGCTCTAAGTTGCGGATGGTAAACTTATCCAGCCACACATATTTTTCTTCTTCAATGCGAGAAATAGAAGCAATGTGATTGATTTCGCGGTGTTCTGTTTCTTCCAAATATTGTAAGATAGCTCCTGCGGCAATAATTCCTTCTTGAAGATCGTCAATGCCAAAACCTTTGAGGTTGGTGGTTTTGAAATGAGTGGTTAATTTTTCTTTAGCATAATCCACTTGATACACCCAATCATCTAAACGGAATGTGGTGTGTTGATCTCCAAAAGTAGCTTCAAAGTCGGCTTTCTGTTTTTTACAGTATAGAATTTCCGAAGGATTAAAACTTTGAATCAATTTATCTGCATATGCTTTTGTACCCTCTGCACATAAAAATTCTCCAGTAGAGATATCTAAAAAAGCAATCCCACAAGACTTTTTACCCAACTGAACCGAAGCTAAATAGTTATTTTGCTTTACATCAAGTACATTGTCGTTGTACGAAACTCCTGGAGTCACCAATTCAGTCACTCCTCTTTTTACGATACCTTTAACATCCTTGGGGTTTTCCAGCTGATCACAAATAGCTACTCGTTTTCCAGCTCGCACTAACTTAGGTAAATAGTTGTCTAAAGCATGATGGGGAAATCCAGCCAGTGCAATTTCTGAAGCGGAACCGTTTGCTCGTTTAGTGAGAGTAATGTTTAATATTTTACTAGCGGTAGCTGCATCTTCGCCAAAAGTTTCATAAAAATCGCCCACGCGAAATAAGAGCATTGCTCCAGGATATTTCGCTTTGATAGCGTAATATTGTTTCATTAAAGGAGTTTCGCTGGAAGCCATTTTGGGTTAATTATTGTGACAATAAATCTACTGATTTCACCTGCGAATTAGGAAGTGAACAGTTGGAAGTTATTCACAATCAATGGGGCTTACCTACTAAGCGTTTTTCAATAAGTGAATGACTACATTGTAACATAGCATGGGAATAGCTTCCCATTTGTTTTACTTTGTCAACGTATCTTGAAGACATGTTGTCTAAAGATTTTTTATTGTATTCATAAAGACCTTTACTTCCATCTAATTTTTCTATATAAAAATGTTCTTTGTCAATTACGCCTATTTTGTCATCCGCGGTAAAATAGGCAAAGGGTCGTGTATGTGTAAAGAGGTCAGTCCCTAATGTGTTGTTTTCAAATTCAATGTTTAAATAACTCATCAAAGTGGGAAAAACATCTATTTGTTGCCCAATTTTTTCATCCCACAGGATAGGCTTCCTTTCAGGATCATAAATAATAAGAGGACAGTGGTGGTATGCAAGAGACATCTCGTAAGTCACATCAAATTTTTGACCATGATCAGCAACAAATACAAATACCGTTTCATTGTACCAAGGTTTGGTGGCCGCTTGTTGCATAAATTGTTCTATGGACCAATCAGCATATTCATAACTTTGGTCGGCAATTGTCTCTGAATGAAATTTTCGGGTAACCCCTTCTGTAGGTATTCCATAAGGAGAGTGTGTGCTAATGGTCATGTAAGTCATTAAAAAAGGTTCCATTGCTTCGTAAGAACTATCCATAAATGCAATGGTTTTATTGAACAAAAGATGGTCAGGCACTCCCCATTGATTTATAATATCTTTTTCTTCGAAAAAATCTTGACATATGAATTTATCGAATCCATTTTGAGGGAAAAAGCTATTCATATTGTCATAAGCACCATCTCCAGTTATTAAGAAATGTGTTCTATATCCTTTTTCTTTTAATACATGAGGCAATCCGTAATACTGTTGATTGACCAAAACCCCTTCTCTAATAGCAATTCGGTCTAATATTGCTGGCTGGCTATAAATTGTGGAATAAAGACCGTTGTGCGTATGCACGCCAGAGGTATAAATATTAGGAAAACAAATTGATTGTTTTGCTAAACTATCCAAATAGGGCGTTAAGTTTTTAGGATTACCATATAAACCCATTTGGTAAGCACTCATACTTTCCATAATCACTAATACGACATTTTTCTTTTTCTCAGCAGAATCAGCTTTTTGAATTCTTGAAAGCGGATAATCTGGGTGTCTAGGGGAAAAATCAAAATAATTTTGAATGGCTGTGAATGCTTTATCTTCCTCAAAAAACTCAATTTTTCTATTATTAAAACTATGGACTAAATTAAAAAGTCCGTTAATAGAGAGGTTGTTTATAGTCGTATATTTTGAAAAAATGGATTCTCTCGGATCTAATGGTCGCTTTTCAGAATCAAAACTTCCTCTGACTCCGAGAATCAATAATACCACAATTATTACGAATTGAAAGGCAAATTTAAAGTGGGAGTTAGGTTCGTAATCACCAACTAACAGTTTGGACGCCAACCATTTTAAAAAACGATAACACATCCATGTGAAAAATAAACCAAGAATAATAAAAGCCCAATAATTCACATCTAAAAACACGACTTTGAGCATTAGTATTGGAGTGCCCATCCAAGAAAATATGCCTGTATTTAGGCGTGAATTATAATAATCGTAATAGCCTATATCAGTTAACCCCCCTAATAAATACACAAAAAAAGCAAAGGTGAGGAAACCAACTAAAAAATTGACAACGCCTTTTTTAAATGATTTTGTGTAATAAAAAATTATTGAAAGTAAAACTGGCAGAAAAAGGGAATAATTAATAACTGCGGTATCAAACCTAAATCCTTCCCAATACATCATGGGAATGTACGATTTTGCATTTTGATTCAGAGAATCAAAATTTTGGGAAAGCAAGTAAGTTCGACATAAGGTAAAAAACAGTAGTGCTAAACAGTAGAACACTAATATAAACTGAAATGGGCGAATATATTTTTTATTCATTCTTTAGTAATAAAAACAAAACACAAAGTTAACATTTCATTCAAATTGCGTGAACCTATTAAAAAGGTTAATTTCGCAACAATGAAAAAATTAGGTGTTACCGAACTCAACCGATTGAGTCAAGAAGAAGCAAAAAATGCTGATAAAGCCCCTTTTGTGGTGGTTTTAGATAATGTAAGAAGTCTCAATAATGTGGGTTCAGCATTTCGGACATCAGACGCGTTTGGCATCGAAAAAATAGTGTTGTGCGGAATAACTGGTACTCCACCTCATCGTGATATTCATAAAACGGCACTTGGTGCACAAGAAACGGTAGCTTGGGAACATGCTGAAACAACAAAAAAGGCTATAGAACAGCTGAAATCAGAAGGTTATAAAATTGCTTTGATAGAACAAATAGATACTAGCATTTCTTTGGAAAAATATTCGTTTTCAAAAAAAGAAAAAACAGCTTTTATTTTTGGTAATGAAGTGTTTGGCGTGTCAGAAGAAGTATTGGAATTAGCTGATGTAGCTATTGAAATCCCTCAGTTTGGCGCTAAACATTCGTTAAATGTTTCTGTCACAATCGGTGTGGTGCTTTGGGAAGCGATTAAATAAATAGATGAATATTTTTATATAGAGCTTAGCAACCTTTTATCCACAATTTGGCTCTTATTAATTGTAGGGCAAAAAATAAAAACGCTATGAATACAATAGAGCAAACTGAATATAAAACATCGGGGCAGCTTCCCATTATTATTCTTTTATTAATTCTTTTTGCATTCAAATATTATAGTGGTCAAGAAGACGCTGATGCAAAAGAAGTAAACCAACAAGAATTGAATGGGATGGCTACATCAAGCACTCAAGATATTATTTTTCAGTTACCAATTCCAATGAACTAATTAAAGTATAAACCCAGCTATTGAATAATAAAATTCCGAATGGACTATCGTTCGGAATTTTTTTGTTTATTCGGTGCTATGGTTAGAAAAATCATACATATCGACATGGATGCTTTTTTTGCCTCTGTAGAACAGCGTGATTTTCCAGAGTTGAAAAATAAAGCCATTGCAGTGGGTGGTGGGGGTGATCGTGGCGTAGTAGCTGCTGCCAGCTATGAAGCTAGAAAATTTGGTGTGCGTTCAGCCATGGCAGGACGGAGAGCTAAAGAGCTTTGTCCTCATTTGATTTTTGTAAAACCTCGATTTGAAGCTTATAAAACAACTTCGCTGATTATTCGATCTGTTTTTAAAGAATATACAGATTTATTTGAGCCACTTTCATTAGATGAGGCGTACCTTGATGTAAGTAGCAATAAAAAAAATATGCTTTCGGCTACTCACATTGCCCGAGAGATTAAAGAAAAGATTAAAGAAAAAACTGATTTAACTGCTTCTGCTGGAGTTTCATACAACAAGTTTTTGGCTAAAATAGCTTCCGATTACGACAAGCCAGACGGTTTATATGTGATTACTCCTGATCAGGGTCAAGCATTTATTGAAAAGTTGGCGATTGAACGATTTCACGGAATAGGCAAGGTGACAGCTGAAAAACTTCGAAAAATGGGAGTGTTTCGCGGTAAAGATTTAAAGCGCTTTTCGTTAGAGGGATTGACTCAACGTTTTGGAAAGTCAGGACCTTATTTTTATGATTTAGCAAGAGCCATTGACAATCGCCCTGTAGAGCCTCCTCGCGAACCAAAATCGGTGGGTGCTGAAACTACTTTTGCTAATGATTTGGTTAAAAAAGACGAGCTGAAAATCAAGTTAATTCCTTTGATAGAAAAGGTTGCTGTGCGACTTGTGAAAAGTAAACAAGAAGGGAAGACCATTACTCTAAAAATAAAATATTCCAACTTTCGACAAATAACAAGAAGTACAACGCTGTTTTATTTCACAAATAAAACATTAGAAATTAAAGCAGCAATTTTTCAATTGCTTGACAAGGAAGAACTTCAAAACTCTGTTCGATTGGTTGGATGTTCCGTTTCAAATTTTTACTCTGAAGAAGAGCAAAAACCACAATTAACGCTTATGTACTAGTTTTTTCTTTAAAGCAGATAGGCGGCTGAAAATTTCTCAAAAATATAGTCCATTGATTGTTGTGTGGGAGTGATTAAATCGTCCCTATAATTAGAATAATCACGTAAGTCGCTTGTTAAAAACTCGTAAGCAGGAAAATATTTTACATGAGGAAATTCACTCATAATCATATGACAAGCTAAACGTAGTACTGATTTACTCACTGCATTCAGTGTAAGCGAGTCTTGCAAGTGCATTACAGGGCTCACTATTAAAATGATGTTTTTTACATGATTAAGCGATTGAAATATGCCTCTAAAACCTTCAACGATTTCTTCTGGTGAAAGTATTTGTTTATTAAATTGATTGATAGGAGTACGATGACAATTGGCCACAACTTCTTTAGTTTTAGCTGTTTTGTAGACAAACGCGGAGCCAAAAGTAAGCACCAAAAACTCCGTTTTTTTTAATGTATGATGTGTTTGTTGAATCCGTTCTGTTAATTGTAATATTAGCTGTTCTTTCGAGTTTGCACCTGTTTTATAATGAAAGTCGTAATGATTCCAAACATGATCTGTTTCCGAAATTAGACTTTCGTTTACAGGTTTGTTTTTGATCGAAATATCAAGGGCATTAAAGACAGAAATAGGGTTATAGAGGTTTCCGTAAGGGTTGTTTTCGATTTCTAAATGTTGTTCTGAAAATTTGCTAGCAAGGATATTAGAAAAAGCAGATCCAATAGACATGATTTTTGACGTTGGAAGAATTTTATCTGGGTTTTTATCAATAAATAATTCGGTACGCATTTTAATTAGTATTTGAGGAGTATGAAAAAGTTACTTACAATAAGTTAGCATAATAAATTTAAAAATCACCTCATATTAAAAACTAATAACTTATAATAAAAAAGGTCAATGTAACTCTGTTCACATTGACCTTTTCGTATAGGAAGGGTAAGCTTAGGCAGCATCTTCTAAAATTTTTATTGACTGCAAAGTATCATTTACAACATTACGCTGCACTTGAATTACCTCTCTAACGTTTGATGGTATATTTTCACCTAATAACTCATCATATTCTTTTACTGCAGCTTTTTCACCTGTAACACAAGCACCAAGAATTGCTTCCTCTTCATCAGACGCAACCGTAGATTTTACATCCATCCAAGCACGATGCATTGCACTAATAGCACTTGTTTCATGCTTAGGTTCTCCACCCAAAGTTCTTATTTCTTGTTGTAATTCACCTGCAAACTTCTTTCGCTGAGTCGAGCATTCAAGGAAAACCTCTTTTAACTCTTGTAGTTTTACATTGTTTGCTGCTGTTTTAAAACCTCTAGCTGCATCGTAGTTTTTTACGATGATATCATTTAACTCGTCAATTAACTTTTCGTTATTTATCATTTCATTACTCATAATTTTAAATTTTAGGGTTATACATAATTTATAAAAAACTCTCGAAGAGTATTTTAGATGCGCTATATTAAGCGGCCATTTCTAACATCTTCATCATTTGAAGAGTATCATTAATCACATTTCTTTGAATTTCAATTACCGAATCAAGTTTGTCTGATAAGTTTGACTCAAGTAAAAAGTCATAATCTGAAAGCACGTTTTGTTCACCAGTAACACAGGTATTCCAGACCATTTCTTCAGAGTCAGAGTTAACAGCTAACGACATATCTGCCCATAAGCCTTTACCTGTATGAGGGTAACTTGATTCACCAGTAGGTTCTCCTCCTAATTTTTTTACACGCTCTTGTAATTCTTCTGCAAAAGCGTAACGTTGTGAAGAGCAGTTAATAAAAATTTCTTTGAGTGGGTGTAAGCTTATGTTATAAGCTGCGGCTAAAAAGCCCCTAGAGGCGTCAATGTTTTTTAAAATTAAAACATTTAATTCATCAATTAATTTCTCGGGTGTAATAATATATGCTTTCATCGTGGTAGTTGTTTGGTTATCGTACCAACTCCTTAGACAAACATGAGACCACCCCGTTTTTTTAAAATAAATGGGTTTTTTTAGTTTTTTTTGAGAAAATAAGACTACACATTGTAGAAAAAGCTTGGGGAAAACATCGTTCGAAGACCTATGGAAAGAATGTTTTTAATGTTCTACATTTGTGCCATGAATAAATCGTTCTTCTTTAAAGCCTTAGGTTACATTGCTTTTTTAGCAATCGGCTTCTATTTTTTACAAAAAACATTTGGCAAAGAAGATTTAAGTCAAATTGGAACGCAGCTCCTGTCTGCTAATCTTTATTGGATAGGTTTAGTGGTGGTAATATCCTTTGTTGGACACATCATTCGATGCCTTCGTTGGCAACAGTTAATAAATAGCAATGGAGATCATGTAAAACTGACACCAATTTTTCATTCCTTACTGTTAGGTTATGCTGTTAATTATTTGATTCCACGTGTTGGCGAAATTATTCGCTGTGCTTCATTAAATAAAACGACTAAGATACCCGTAACTCGGTTGTTTGGAACTGTTTTAATAGAGCGAGTGCTTGATGTGTGTTCGTTGGCGATTGTGTTACCTACTGTTTTTTTTATGCAATACGACCGTTTTAAAGAGTTAATACAGGAATATGTGTTGCCATGGATTCGACCATATTATATAAAAATAGTCGACAATTGGATTATTGGAGTGCTTATTATGATTATTGGGTTTATTGCACTGTATTTTTTTAGTAATGAGTTGGATAAAAAAGAAGAAGCAAAAAAAGCAGCAGGTAAAAAATCTTGGGCAGACGAGATGTGGCAAGGTATTTTATCAATTAAAAAAGTAAAAAACATACCATTATTAATCCTGTATACCTTTTTAGTTTGGGTTTACTACTTCACGACTAACTATGTGTGTTTGTTTGCTTTGGATAGCTCATTACAAGAAAAGTGGAATGCAGCATTGGCCACAGGAGCTTTTGGCAGCATAGGTCGAAGCTTGCCGATTGCTGGAGGGGGGATGGGTGCCTATCATTTTATAATAAAAGAGGTGTTGTTACAATTTGGTGTGACAGCCTTATTCGCTACATCTATGTCAGTAATTTTTCATGGAATCCAAATGGTGTTTCATTTGTTTTTCGGAGCGGTTGGAGGAATGTATGTTTGGACGAAGTCATTAAAGGATAAGAAATTTTTATAGTTCTTATAAATATATACTACTATACTGATACAGATTGGCTCTTATATTTATTGAACTTTGCCCAAGCTATAAGACCATGTCTGATAGTGCTAATTTCAGATTCTTTTCAGAATTGAAAAGAACATTGCCTGTGAGTTTAAGTTGAGTTGAGATGAGTTTGAAAAAGAGTCTGAAATCAGACCTCATATCGGGGTTTCTGGTTTTCCTTATTGCCCTACCTTTATGTTTAGGAATTGCTAAAGCAAGTGGATTTCCTCCTATAGCTGGTATATACACTGCAGTAGTTGGTGGATTAATCGTTACATTTTTTACCAATAGCCCCCTTACTATAAAAGGACCTGCTGCTGGATTAATCGTTATAGCGCTTGGAGCAGTTAACGAGTTAGGTCAAGGAGACATTGTTGATGGTTACCGACTTACACTAGCTGTGATTGTGGTGGCTGGCGCTCTGCAAGTGGTGCTTGGTTTCTTAAAATCAGGTAGTTTAAGTGATTTTTTCCCCTCCTCAGTAATTCATGGAATGCTAGCTGCCATTGGTATCATTATTATCTCTAAACAAGTACATCTCGCCTTAGGTGTAGTTCCTGTAAGTCATGAAACAATGGGTTTGATAGCTGAAATTCCTCAGAGTATTTTAAATATGAACCCCGAGGTAGCAGTAATTGGATTAGTTAGTATCATCATACTTTTTACTTTACCGCTTTTTAAGAATAAATATGTTCGTTTGGTTCCCGCACCTTTAGTAGTCTTATTAATTGCTATTCCAATGGGTTTGTATTTTGATTTAGGGCACGAACATGATTACGATTTGGGATCTTTACATTTTCATATAAACCCGGCTCAACTGCTTGTAGCACTTCCAAGTAATTTTTTCTCAGGGATTACTTTTCCAGATTTTTCTCAAATATTTAGTGCAGTAAGTATAAAGTATATTATTATGTTTTCGCTTGTAGGAAGCATAGAGTCGTTGCTGAGTGCTAAAGCAATTGATATGCTTGATCCACAAAAACGAACTTCAAATCTTGATAAAGATTTGGTAGCTGTTGGTTTGGGAAATATTGTTGTTGGGTTCATCGGAGGTTTACCCATGATTTCTGAAATTGTACGTAGTTCAGCTAATATTAATAATGGGGGAAAAACGAAGATGAGTAATTTTTTTCATGGATTGTTCCTTTTTCTGTTTGCACTATTAGCGGCTTCGTTTATACAAAAAATACCTAACGCAGCGCTATCAGCCATGCTGTGTTATACGGGTTATAAATTAGCATCTCCACACGAATTCAAAAGAAACATGAAGTTAGGTTATGATCAATTTGCTTTTTTTCTACTTACACTTGTGGCTACTTTATTAACTGATTTGTTAATAGGAGTGATTATAGGGGTTTTAGCAAAGTTAATCTTTCATATATTAAGAGGTGCTCAGTTCAACGAGTTATTTAAATCTAGAATGTTTGTTACTCAAACAGGTGATAGCCTACAATTGATTGATGTAGCAAGCCCCTTAATCTTTTCCAACTACTTAACTGCTAAAAGTGTGATTGGTCAAATTCCTAAACACTCACATGTTGTGCTCGATTTTAGTAATTCTAAAATGGTGGATCACAGTGTGATGGAAAATTTACACCACTTAGAAGATGAGTTTTCTAAAAATGGAGGACAACTACAGCTGACAGGTTTTGACAAACACAATTTTACTTCTCAAAATCCCTATTCATCACGAAGATGGATTGTTAATCCAAATACGGGAAGCCATACGAACGAAGAATTAAATAAGAGACAACGTGAGATTAAAGACTTAGCAGCAAATCATCAGTTAATGTTTGAACCTTTGTTACAAACTGGGTTTTTAAGACATAATTTTGCTACGTTTAGTAAAATTCAACGCGCCAAATATGGATCTAACTTTATTTTAGGAAACCCAAAGGACTTTCGATTTATGATAGCTGATATTGCCTATGATAAATATGATTCGCTTTCCAAAGATTCAGTGATAGCTACAGTCGCTTTATTATCGGACTTTAGTCAAATTTATATTCCCGATTTTGTGCTGGAAAAAGACAGTCTTTTTACGTTGCTTGAAGAGTTAAAAGGCTTCGAAAGAATTTCGTTTAAAAACAATCAATTGTTTACAGATAAATACTTTTTATATGGTGAAGAGCCGAATAGCATCGAGAAGTTCTTTAACTATGAAATGATGAGTTTCTTAATTAAACATGATGAGTATTATATCGAAACCCGTGGACAAAAGATTTTAATTCATAAGTATTCGAAAAAACTATCTATTAATGAAGTAGAAAGTCTCATAAGTTTTTGCAAAGATCTCTCAACGATTATGTTGAAAGAGCGTGATATTAGTCAAGATAAAATGAGCATCTAACGCCCTATTTTCTTTATCACTATAAACAATAGTCCCACACCCATTAAAAAGCAGAATACGGGTGGTATAAACAGGCTTAGCAGCAGACAAACTACAGAGGTTAATCCTACAGTTAAAGCATATGGAATTTGAGTGCGAACATGTTCAATGTGATTACAGCCCGAAGCTAAAGAACTTAATATAGTCGTATCGGAAATTGGTGAGCAATGATCGCCAAAAACAGCACCACTTAACACTGACGCCACACAAGCATAGACTAAATCAGTTTCTTGGAGAGTAGACACGGAATAAGCCAGAGGTATTATTAAAGGGTATAAAATAGCCATGGTTCCCCAGCTTGAACCTGTTGCAAAGGAAATCGCAGCAGCGATAAAGAAAATAACAGTTGGCAATATCCACCCAGAGAAATTGGATGGCATAATTTCAATAAGGTAATCGGAAGTTTTTAAATCGGAAATCACTTCACTTAAAGCCCAAGCAAGCACTAACACACTAATTGCTGGTAATAAATTGGCAAACCCCTCCAGCATTTCTTCGAATAACACTTCGAGTTTCTTGACTGAAAAAATAGAAGTCAGTATTAATGTGCTCATCAAACAGATGAAACTACCCCAAAGCAAAGAGACGTATGAATTAGCATTACCCATAATTGCACTCAAGCTTTGATGTTGTTCATCACTCCCAGTAATTATCAGACAGGAAAATGTGATGACAATCAGGAGAAAAATGGGTAATGCACCATAGAAAAAAGGTTTTTGCGTAATGTTTTCTTCTGATATTTCAATTGTTATTTCAGCATTCTTCAAAGCGGCTTTTTCAACAATTAACATTGGCCCAAAATCTTTTCCTTGCCAGGTGAGTAATGCAATAAAAATGAGTGTAAGAATTGGGTAAAAAGCATAAGGTAAGCTATTTAAAAAAACAGAATACGCGCTTTGGGTAACGCCTAAAACTATAAGTGCTTCATCGATGTAAGCTAATTCTGCACCTATCCAAGTAGTCACCAGTGCAATGGCTGCCACAGGTGCTGAAGTGCTATCCACAAGGTAAGCCAGTTTTTCCCTCGAAATTTTATGGTGATCAGTAATTGGTCGCATGGTATTACCTACTACTAATGAGTTAGCATAATCATCAAAAAAGAGAATTAAACCACTTAACAACACACTCCATTGCGCTTGTTTTCTAGTTTTAATGTAGCCGACAAAAGGTTGAACCAGTGCTTTCATCCCTCCATTTTTATAAAGAATGGATACACTTCCTGAAATGAAAAGCGAAAATAAAATGATGTAGACGTGGTCAGCATTAGCAACACTACCGACCAGGTATTTATCAAGTAAATCCACATACCTGAAATAATCGCTTCCATGCAATATAAGCACACCAGCTGCTAAACCTGAAAAAAGTGCTAACAGTACTTGTCGCGTGGCAAAAGCAAAGCTTATGGCAATGAGTGGAGGTAGAAGACTGACCCAAGAATTCATTTTGAAAGTTAACTTTAAGGATTCATTATTCAAACTCTTAATTTTTAATCAAAAAAATGTAGTTTAGTACAAACACTTTTTATCATGTACAGCAAGTTGAGCAACATCCTTTTTATTGACATTGAGACCATCTCTCAATATGAAAATCACGAAAAATTGCCCGAACGTTTTAAAACACTCTTTGAGAAAAAAGTAAGTTTTTATACTGAAAAAGAAGGGTGTACCCAAGAAGAAGCCTATAAAGCACGGGCAGCAATTTTTGCTGAGTTTGGTAAAGTAATCACCATTGGTTTGGGTTTTTTTGCCAAAGAACAGCATGAGTGGAAATTTAGAGTTACCTGTTTAATGGGACATGATGAAAAAGTATTATTAGAGGAATTTAAAACGGTGCTGTCCAAATTTGATGAAGAAAATTTACTGCTTTGTGCTCATAATGGAAAAGAGTTTGATTTCCCCTATTTGTGTCGTAGGTTGTTGGTCAATGGGTTGACAATACCTTATTGTTTAGATATGTCTGGGAAAAAACCATGGGAAGTGCAGCATTTAGACACCATGCACCTATGGAGGTTTGGTGATTATAAGCATTATACTTCATTAGAAACATTAGCAGCAATTTTTGATGTGCCTACTAGCAAAACCGATATTGATGGAAGTATGGTTGGTGAAGTTTATTACAAAGAGAAAGATTTAAAACGAATTGCAGCATATTGCAAACAAGATGTGGTGGTAGCAGCTCAGGTTTATTTAAAAATGAAAGCGTTGCCCCTATTAAATCCTGATCAAATACTGGTAATCTAACTTTTAGATTTTCCTATCTTACAACGAAAGATGTATCTTCGTTCATGTCGCTTCTGGAAGTCAAAAATTTATCTGTTGCATTTCGTTCCGAAGGAGAGTTTATTGATGCCGTTCATAACGTATCATTTAAAGTTGAAAAAGGAAAAAAACTTGCTATAGTAGGCGAATCGGGTTCTGGTAAGTCCGTGACTTCACTTGCCATAATGGGGTTATTACCTCAAAAGATTAGTCGCGTATCTTCCGGAGAGATTATGTTTGACTCGAAGAACATTTTACAACTTGACAGCGAAGAACGTAGAAAATTGCGAGGGAAAGATATGGCGATGATTTTTCAGGAACCCATGACTTCGCTAAACCCCCTACTTACTTGTGGAGAACAAGTAAGTGAAACCTTAAAATTACATGAAGGGCTTTCAACAGAAGCAGCCCAAGAAAAAACATTGGATTTATTTGAAAAAGTAAAATTGCCGCGGGCGAAAACCATGTTGAGTAATTATCCCCATGAGCTTTCTGGAGGACAAAAACAACGAGTGATGATTGCTATGGCGATGGCTTGTTCCCCACATTTATTAATAGCGGATGAACCCACCACTGCCTTAGATGTAACAGTTCAGGGTGAGATTCTTAGTTTGATTGATGAACTAGTGACTACTCATGACATGGCATGTGTATTTATTACCCACGATTTAGGTGTGGTGAAACAATTTGCTGATGAAGTCATAGTGATGTATCGTGGTAAAATAGTGGAAAAAGGTACTGTTGACACCATTTTTAATCATCCCAAAGAAGCATATACCAAAGGTTTAATTGCTTGCAAACCAACGTTAGAAACAGACAATTATCGATTACCTACTGTAGCCGATTTTTTGTCAGGGAATCCGATTTCCAATGAAAAAAAGAAAGAAGTAATTCATGACCAACCTTTAATTCAGATTCAAAATTTATCTATTGAGTACATCACAGAAAAAAGTTGGCTAGGGAAATCAATAAGCGCTGTTAAAGCAGTGAATAATATTTCCTTTGAAGTAAATAAAGGTGAAACGATTGGTTTAGTTGGCGAATCAGGTTGCGGTAAAACAACTATGGGGAGGGCGATTCTCGGATTGGAAAAAGCAGCAAACGGGCATATATTTTATGAGGAACAAGACATTACTACCTTTTCTTCTAAAGCGTTGAAAAATTATTGGAACAAAGTTCAAATTATCTTTCAAGATCCTTATTCTTCTTTAAACCCACGAATGACTATTGGAGAGGCTATTGTTGAACCTATGCGAATTCATCACCTTTTTGAAAGTGAACAACAACGGAAGGAAAAAGCTCATGAATTGCTTGAAACGGTAGGTTTAAAAAGAGAATTTTACCAACGCTTTCCACATGAATTTTCTGGTGGTCAACGTCAGCGTATTTGTGTCGCTCGGACTTTGGCCATGCAACCCGAGGTAATTATTTGCGATGAGTCGGTTTCTGCCCTAGACGTTTCTGTTCAAGCTCAAGTGCTAAACTTGTTGAACGATTTAAAAGAACAATTTGATTTAACTTACATTTTCATTTCGCACGATTTATCAGTTGTGAAATATATGAGTGATAAAATAATCGTAATGAAAGAAGGACAAATAGTGGAAAGAGGTACGTCAAAAAGTATTTACGAAAACCCAAAAGAAAAATACACGAAGCAACTGCTTGAGTCAGTAAATGTCTAGTTATTTCATCGCCATGTTTTGTAAAACAGGTGAAATTTTTATTCCTCTATTATTACAAGCCAAAGCGTTAATTTTAAACTTAATATTTCCAGAGTTATCCTCTAAAAATTCTACGTCAGCTCCCTTTGCGACTGCCCCAGTTAAATCTGTGACTAATAAAATATTGTTTTTTCTACAATAGGAAATAACTTTTGATAGGTCATTTATTTTGTCTTTTCCCATGAAAATTAATTGAAAATCGGGATTGGTTGGCAAAGAAGATATTTCTTCAACATAGATTAATTTTTGTTCAATTCTTTTGGTAAGAGACATTTGTTTGGTAGCACTGTACATAGATTGGGAACCATAAATGCCAATTTTAAATTTTACACTTTTTTCTTGATTTAAATGATGTGTATGTTTTGCCATGTAATATAGATACTCAGCATATACAGTATAATACCAGGCTCCAGAAGAACTTGTAAAAACACTCATAAATAATAGTAAAGAAAAAACTTTAAGCGCTTTCATTTGCAGTGTTAAATATTAGCGGAATAGTTATTACGTGATATACGTTAATAAAGTTGGTGCTAAAGAGTAAAAAATAATTTATTTTTTAATTGAAGGTCAACCGGAATTAAACAAGACATTACTTTCGGGTGCTGGCTAGCCTTAACAAGTCGTTATTAATTCTCAAATGTTGTTGTTTGGCTGCTTCACCATTTAGTTCGAATTGAATACCCTCTTCATTGTTCACAAAATTAATGGTTACTCCGTGTTTATCTTCATTAACATTTTCACTCACTAATAGGGCATGTATCTTTTTTGAAAAAGCAGTCGCTGAATGTAACTCATTGTTTCGATCGGAATCAATAAATAGGATATGACAATTTTGTGCATGTTTGATATCAGAGAATTGTTTCACTACAATACTTCTTCCATTCAATTTTTTTGTAAAAGCGATGTTTTGTATGGCAACATAAAGGCTTTCTTTACCAATTACCCCGATCACAAAATCTCCAGAATCTTTATCAAGAGGAAACACGGTATTCTTAGCAAATAAATACACGTAGTCAGCATAAACTTGGTATTTTACCTGACTCACCCCCCTTTCAACAGAGCACAAAAGCACTATTAATAAAAGTGATTTAAAGATGACTTGTCTAAATGCCATAGAGCTGGTAAGTTTAATTTATATACTAATTAGTTTATTTTTTTTCTCATTATAATTATTACTCGATGAAAGCCTGTTTTTTTAGGTTGGGGTATTAAATATTTACCTTTAACCTAATTACAAAAAGCCATTGATGGAATATTGATGAATACTGTGTGCTTTTCTTTAACTTAGAGCATATTATTTACAGATGAAGAAAAAAAGAACTAACCATAAAGAACAAGTACAAAACAAAGTAAAAGGTAAAATACTTGATTTGTTTAGAGACCAACAGGGTTCATTTTTTAATGCTAAACAGCTTTCTCGAAAGCTTAACTATAGGGGGAAACAAAACATTAGTCGCTTAGAACAAACGCTTTGTGAAATGGAGTTGGAAGGTTCGTTAGTTCAAATTGAACCGGGAACATTTCGAATAGCAGCAAAAAACACCCAAACTTATGTAGGCGTAGTTGATTTTGTTAATCCCCGATTTGCTTTTATTGTTACTGAAGAAACGGATCAAGACATTAAAGTGTCTATTGACGACATGAATAATGCCCAGCATGGTGATGTTGTTCGCGTAGCTACTTTCCCACACAAAAGAGGTCCAAGACCTGAGGGTGAAATCATTGAAGTGGTAACCCGTTCCAAGTCGGAATTTGTAGGTCGCATTGAAATCAACAAAAATTTTGCGTTTGTTATTCCTGACAACAAAAAAATGCATACCGATATTTTTATTCCAAAAGAAAAGGTAGGAAAAGCGCACAATGGCGATAAGGTAATTGTAAAAATTACTAAATGGCCTGATAAAAAAGACAAAAACCCAACAGGTGAACTTATTCAAGTATTAGGTGAGGCAGGAAACCACTTTGTGGAAATGCACGCCATACTTTTTGAGTTTGGACTGCCTTTGAAATTTCCTAACAGCGTGGAGAAATTTGCAAATGGTATTTCTGAAGAAATTTCTAAAGAGGAAATCAGTAAACGAAAAGATTTTAGAAAGGTGACTACCTTCACCATTGACCCTGTGGATGCAAAAGATTTTGATGATGCCCTTTCGCTTAAAAAATTGAAAAATGGCAATTGGGAAATAGGTGTTCATATTGCTGACGTTACACATTATGTGAAAGAGGATACAATACTTGAAAAAGAAACGTATGAAAGAGCAACGTCTGTTTATTTAGTCGATAGAGTAGTACCGATGCTACCAGAAAGACTTTCTAATGGATTATGTTCTTTACGTCCGAATGAAGATAAACTAACATTTTCAGCAGTCTTTGAAATGGATAATGAGTCGAACATTAAAAGTGAATGGTTCGGAAGAACCATTATTCATTCGGATAGACGATTTGCTTATGAAGATGCACAGGAACGTATAGAAACCAAAGAAGGAGATTTTGCAGAAGAAGTCAATATTTTAAATGATTTAGCCCTGAAACTTCGTAAAAAACGGTTCAAAAACGGTTCGATTGCCTTTGAAACTGTAGAAGTGAAATTCCGCTTAGCAGAAGATGGTACACCGCTGGAAGTGGTGCCAAAAGTGCGTAAAGAAGCACATAAAATGATAGAGGATTTTATGTTACTTGCCAACAAACGAGTGGCAGAATTTATTTTCAATAAAAAGGAAAACAACATCCCTAAAACCTTTGTTTATCGGGTTCATGATAATCCTGACATGGATAAACTAATAGCTTTCAACAATTTTGCGGTCAAATTTGGTCATCAAGTAGATTTGAATAATATCGCTCAAAGTTTAAATAAAATATCAGCGGATTTAGAGGAAAAACCTGAAGGCAACGTACTACAAAATTTAGCAGTTAGAGCCATGTCCAAAGCGGTATATACCACTGATCCACGAGGTCATTTTGGTTTGGCATTTCCTCACTATTCGCATTTTACCTCTCCCATAAGACGGTATCCTGATATGATGGTCCATCGCTTACTTCAACGGTATTTAGACGGAGGAAAATCGGTTGATGAAAATGAATATGAAGTCATGTGCAAACATTCATCTGCCAGAGAAAAGTTAGCTGCAGAAGCAGAGCGAGCTTCCATCAAGTATAAACAAGTTGAGTTTATGAAGTCGATGGTAGGCGAAGAGTTCGAAGGACTTGTTTCTGGCTTAACTGATTTTGGCATTTTTGTTGAAATTATATCGACAAAATGCGAAGGAATGGTCAAACTAGCTTCTTTATCAGATGATTATTACGATTATGACCCTGATAATTATCGAATCATTGGTAAAAAGAATAAAAAGATACTATCCTTTGGTGACAAGGTAACTGTGAAAGTTATTCGCGCAGATATAGATAACCGTACGATTGACTTTGAAATGATTGAATTTTAAATGGACATTAAAAAAGTAATTGAAGCAGTAAATTCGGAACTGGAAAAATTTGAATTACCTGCCGAACCAAAAGAGTTATACCAACCAGTAAGTTATATTCTTTCTCTTGGAGGCAAGCGACTTCGCCCTATGTTGGTTTTATTGGGTAAGTATTTGTTTTCCAATGAATGGGAAGATGCACTTAAACCATCATTATCAGTTGAGGTTTTTCATAACTTTACTTTGATGCACGATGACATCATGGATGAAGCACCCCTTCGAAGAGGTAAGGCAACCGTACACACGCAGTGGAATGATAACACCGCTATTCTATCTGGTGATGCGATGATGATCAAAGCATATGATGCCTTGGACGATTTGGAACCAGTGTTATATAAAAAAGTGATTCGGTTGTTTAATCAGACTGCGTTAGAAGTTTGCGAAGGCCAACAGTACGACATGAACTTTGAATCAAGAAACGATGTGTCTGTTGAAGAATATTTAGAAATGATTCGCCTGAAAACGGCTGTGTTATTAGGGTTTAGCTTACAGATGGGAGCTATTTTAGGTGGGGCTAACGATGCTGACGCTCAAAAAATCAAACAATTTGGGGATGCTATCGGCCTTGGCTTTCAACTCAAAGATGATATTCTGGATGTTTACGGTGATGCAAAAGATTTCGGCAAACAGGTTGGTGGCGATATTATCTCCAACAAAAAAACCTTTCTGCTCATCACGGCTTTAAAGGAAGCGAATGCTGAACAACGAAGTAAATTGGAATATTGGATTACGCGAGATGGTTTCAGTGCAGAAGAAAAAGTGAAGAGAGTAACTGACTTATATAACGAAATTGGTGTGATAACAAAAGCTGAACAAGTTATGAATAATTACTTTGACGAAGGCTTTGAATTACTAAATTCCATAGACGCTGACACATCACGAAAAGAAATCCTCCGACTGTTTACAAATGATATTTTAAACCGAATAAAATAAGTGGATTTAGATGTACTAACGGTATTGCTCCTTGCGATAGGTGGAATAAGCTTTTGGGCCTGGAAAGACTCAAACGTTATGAATAAATTGATTTTTATTCCGTATCTCGTCAAAGAAAAAGGTCAGTACTACCGTTTCCTTACTTCAGGGTTTGTACACGCTGACTACATTCATTTAGGTTTTAACCTATTTGTTTTGTGGAATTTTGGAGAAGCCTTGCAATATACTTTTCCGCATGTTTTTGGAGCTACCTGGCACTTTCATTTTTTAGCTTTGTTTCTTATAGGCGTTATTGTTTCAGAAATCCCAACTTATTTACGCCATCGTACTTCTCCCTACTATCGCTCTCTTGGGGCTTCTGGAGGCGTGTCTTCAGTGGTTTTTGCTTTCATTTTTATTTACCCCTTAGAAAAACTGTATTTTTTTCTAATTCCTATGCCAGCCATCGTTTATGGCGTTGGTTATCTAGCTTATTGCACGTATCAAGATAAGCGCCAATCGGATCATATTAATCATTCTGCTCATTTATGGGGAAGTGTTTTTGGTGTAATATATTTAATAGTTTTAAAGCCAGAATTATTTTTATCATTTATTAATCAGCTTTTTAATTAAACAAAATTTTTAATTCCCAATTATAATAGTGTAAGTTTTTGATAAAAATTTGCAAAAAAACTTTTTAGGCATTAAGTTTGTGATTAAACCAGAAAATTTTAAACAGTAATACTATGAGTTCAAACATTTTCAAAACAGCTTCTTTACTTAGCATGATAATCATTCTAAGTTCTTTTTCTTCTTCTTTTCAAAACAATACGTCTTTATTAGAAGGCTTCACTTACTTCAAAACGTTTAGTATTACACATGAAAGTGCTGAACTTGGTCATGACCACATTGAACAAAAAATATTGTTAAACAAAAATATGGAATACAACATCCTACTGGAAAACAATGATTGTGATGTGGTTATTCAGATGAGAGATGAAAATGATAAGTTGGTTTTGACCAATTATGATGAAGTACATAATGCGTGTTTGAGTTCAGTAATATTTGAGTGCAAGGCCACAAAACTTTATACTATTTCTTTAGATCCCAAAAGATCTAGAGCTCATGGGATTTGTAAAGTAGGATTTAAAAAAATTCACTAATTAACAATAGCTATTAGTATTTCCATAAGGGCTTCTTTTTTAAGTAGCCCTTCTTTTTTTGCCAAAAACTCAAAATCTGAGTTAAAGAAAATGCTCGAAGGATATATTTTGTGGGTATTTATGATTGGTAAGAGTTTTTTGTGGACAGTTTCTTTCTCAGGATTAAAAAAGCTACAGTAAAAGTGTTCATTTAGCAGGTTTATAATTTGTTTATCCTTCAACGTGGTTTCTTCCATCATCAAACATATACTACACCACTCAGTATGTAAGAATAGGTATACTGGTCTTGGCTCATTGACCATTAAAGATTCAAGTTCGCTTATGGACACTGTTTTTAGTTGACCGAAACAACAGGTACTAATAATAATTAGTGAAATGGTGAAAAGACTTTTCATCAATTGAGTGCTACATTTAGTCCCAGAAAAAGTCGCAAACCTTGATTAGGAGCATACACGTATGTAGGATCAAAGCTTAAACCGTAGGGGTTGTTTGGTGTTGAAATTATTTGACCATTACTATCGTATTCTACATTTTTATCAAATGGATCATTGCTTCTTGCAATGATAAATGGATTGTTTTTGTTTGGTGTCCAGTTCAACAGGTTTTTAATTCCACCAAAAACTTTTAACGGACTTCCCTTTTTTTGATAGGAGAACTGAATGTTTTGAATACTCCATACGGGTGATGTTGCTCTACGAGGATCAAGTTCACCGGCTAAGGGCAAGCGCATTGAACCATAAATGTTACCTGAGTAATCCACCGTTAAATTTAATTTGGGCAAAGAGTAAGTTACCGCCCACACACCCGTCCAGTTTTCAGTCAGAAAAGGTCTTTCCTTCACTCCTTCTTCGACAAAAGAAACATCCATCACAGTTCCTCCTGCTAATATTTTTAAACGTTCCCCAATAATTATATCAGCATTTAAGCTGATGCCGCGGCTTTGGGCGTAACCATCTAAGTTTTTATATATGATTTGATCGGGGTTGGTTTCATAATCAGGTATAATTTGATTCGTGAAATACGTGTACCAAGCAGAAAAATCGAGACCAATAAAGACATCATCAGATGGAAATATTTTTTTCTCGTAGTTTAAATTCACGTTGTAACTTTGTTCAGGGTTTAACTCCTCCTCAATGAGGACTTTTCTTGCTCCCGTTAGTGCAGCATGGTCTTCGGTAAATAAATTCACCACTCTAAAGCCAGTACCTGAATTCAGCCGCACGATGTTTTTTTTGTTAAAAGCATACTTATAGCCAATGCGTGGAGTGAAAATGTTACCGTGATTGGAGTTGTAGTCGTATCGAGCACCTAGCAAGAGTTTTTGTTTGCTAGTAAAATTGATTTCATCTTGAAGAAAGATACCTGGCAGCAATGTTTTGTTAGGGTTATTAGCACTATCGAAGGTAGCGGTCGCAGGGGTGTTGTCATCATAATAGGTATGGCGAAGCGCTACTCCTGCTAACAAATCATGTTTTTTGATGCGCTTATCCCAAATCAACTGACCAAAGCTAATTTTTTGATTAGCAAGATAATAGGTTGTTCCATAAGCGGAATTTTGATCATGGCTGTTTAATGAAAACTGAGCAGACACTTTTTCTTTGATTGGCAAATCATACTTCCCGATAATTTCCCATCGGTTGGTGATGATGTTTTCGCCATAAATGCTATCGCCTCCGCGAAACTCTGGTGTCCAGTTCATTTCACCACCCCATCGGTCTTCCGTGAAATAGCGTGCAGCTAGACTAAACTGTCGGTTTTGGGTTCTTTTAAGCGTAAATTTTTCAAAAATTGAAATCCTATTCTGAAGTGTCACATCCGTGAAATTATCATTGTTATTGTCTACTTTATAGTTATAGTTATAATAGTTTACACCTGTTAAAAAAGAGGAGTTTTCTCCAACAGTATTTTTAAATCCTAAATCAACATTGTGTTCTAACCATGAGGTTGTAAAGGCATCCGCAGAAACAATAGGTGCATCTTCTGGGGTTTTTGTGATTATGTTAATTAAACCGCCAACTGCTTCAGAGCCATATAACGAGGAAGCGGGACCCTTTACTATTTCTATTCGCTGAATCAGGGAGTTAGGAATTCCAGACAACCCATACACCGTAGAGAGACTGCTGACTATTGGCATACCATCGATTAAAACCATCGTATATGGCCCTTCTAAGCCATTAATGTGTATATCCCCGGTGTTGCAGACACTACAGTTGAGTTGCGGGCGAACGCCATTTACGTTTTGTAATGCTTCAAATACGTTGGGAGTTGGATTTTTCTTAAAAAATTCAGGTGTATAAATTTCTACTGGCACAGAACTCTCCGACTTGCTAACAGGTTTCATGGTTCCAGTTATGACCACTTCTTCCAACTGGTTAACGCTTGTAGTAAGTTGAAAATTAACCGTTTTGACTTCGTAGATAGTCAGCAATATTTTTTTGGTCTCTGAGCGATAACCAAATGCACTGGCCGTTATTTTGTATAGACCTGTGTCAATGCTAATGCTATATTCACCATCAATACCAGTAATTATTTTAAGATCACCTATTTCAATAGTACTAAAGGGAATGCTCCCCTCTTGACTTGATACAACGCCATGGATTCTCCCTTGCTGTGCACTACAATGCATATAAAGGAGAAATGTCAATAGATAGAATAAGCGTATCACGACTATGGTTTAGCTTTGGCTTAATTAATGATTAGCGTAAACATAATATAAGTTTAGACTAATCTAAAATTTGAACAATTTATTTTTCTGTATGGCTAAAAAAAGGCGTAATACTAGTGTTTTTAATTGAATAGGATAAAGTGTATTTTTGGCGCTTTCTATTGCATGAATGGAGCATCATTTATTTAAACATAACGACCCCTACCAACTTGAATGTGGAGAAGAACTTCATCGGTTTCAGTTGAAGTATTGCACGCTAGGTAAGTTGAACGCAGATAAGAGCAATGTAATCTGGATAATTCATGCCCTGACAGCAAATGCTGAAGCAGAAGACTGGTGGGAAGGATTAATAGGTACTGGGAAACTATATGATCCAGCTAAACATTTCATCATCTGCGTCAATAACTTAGGATCTTGCTATGGTTCTAGTGGTCCGTTAGACACCAATCCCAATACACAAAAATTGTATTTAAAGGATTTTCCCTTATTAACCATTCGGGATATGGTTGGTGCACTTGAATTACTGCGACAAGATTTAGAATTTGATAAAATACATACCCTTATCGGGGGGTCAATGGGTGGAATGCAAGCCTTAGAATGGTCCATTATGAAATCAGAAGTGTTTGAAAACATGGTTTTGTTGGCAACTAATGCAAAAAACTCACCTTGGGGTATTGCTTTAAATGAAACGCAACGGATGTGTATTGAGTCAGATACTACCTGGAAAGAACATCGACCAGATGCTGCTCAAAATGGATTACGTGCCGCTCGTTCGGTAGCCATGTTTTCATATAGAAACTATGCTGCCTACTGGAACACCCAATCGGAAACTGATATCGAAAAAATAGATCATTATAAAGCATCCTCTTATCAGAAATATCAAGGAGAAAAATTTGTGAAGCGCTTTAATGTGCATTCTTATTTCACCTTGTCTAAAGCCATGGATTCGCATCAAGTAGGTCGAGGCAGAGGTAGCGTTGAGGCGGCATTAAAGTTGGTGAAAGCGAACACACTAGTGATTGCAATCTCAACGGATGTTTTATTTCCTGTTTCGGAACAACAAGCGTTGGCAGCAGGAATTACAGGAGCTGAATATGCCGAAATAGATTCATTTTATGGACATGATGGATTTCTGATTGAAGCACCAGCAATCACAGACATCGTTTTGAATTTCTATTCAAAAAATAAAGTCAACTACTAATCTTTTAACAACACAAGTATATGAACAATCCAATTAAAATAGGGCTTTTTGGTTATGGTGTAGTTGGACATGGGGTATATGATATTTTAATTAACAGTAAAAGTCTTAATACCGAGATCATAAAAATTTGTGCCAAACATCCTGAAAAAAAGCGGGACTTGCCGATGAATCATTTTACTTTCAATAAGTATGACTTGTTGGATGATCCGGCAATTGAATTGATTGTTGAACTGATAGATGATGCTGAAGCAGCCTTTGAAATTTTAAAAGAAGCGTTACAAAGTGGGAAAAATGTGGTGACATCCAACAAAAAAATGTTGGCAGAACACCTACAAGAAATATACGAATTACAAAAATCGACTGGTAAATCGGTATTGTATGAAGGTTCAAGTTGCGGGAGTATTCCAATTATTAGAACCTTGGAAGAGTATTATGACAATGAAATGTTGAATTCTGTAAGTGGCATTTTTAATGCGTCTACAAACTATATTCTTACTCGGGTTTGCAATGAGAATAAAGATTATGATTTGACAGTGCAGCGTGCGCAAGATTTAGGTTTACTGGAAAGTAATCCAACATTAGATATTGTAGGTTTTGATGCTTTGTATAAATTGGCAATTATCACTGCTCACGCGTATGGTTATTTCCCAAGAACTGATGAAATAGTGACGCATGGTATTCAAAACATCAATAAATACGATGTGCAGTATGCTAAAGAAAAAGAAGTGGTAATAAAACATGTAGCACATGCAAGAAAGGTGAATGAGAATGAAATTTGTCTATTTGTGTTGCCGCAGTTTGTTTCAAACGAACGTGATTTAAGTTATGTCAACTTAGATGACAACGCAGTAGAAATAGAAGCAAGCTTTTCCCAAAACCACTTTTTTAAAGGAAAAGGAGCAGGTAGTTTCCCTACAGGTTCTTCGGTTGTTTCCGATATTTCAGCTTTAACTTACAATTATAAATATGCTTATAAAAAGCGTGAATTGCATAGCAAAATAAGTCAAACCCAAGATGTCGTGCTTGAAGTATATTTCCGATATTACGATAAGAAGAACTTAGATTATTTTGAGTTTGTAAAAATCACTGAGGAATATAAAAGTGACGAGAACAACTACGTGGTAGGCCATATTTCATTAAAAGCATTATTAGCTGCAAAAGATCGATTGAATACAGCCGATATCTTTATCGCATTTACGGGTAATATAATTGATTGAGATAGCTAAATGAAAGTTCTTAACTTTGTACCGATGAAGAAAACAACTCCATATCTGTTTATATTGTTAGTTCTCTTTTCAATTGCTTGTCATTCACACAAACATGCAATGGGAGACCAATGCCCGCATGGAGAAACACGTAAAGGGCAGTTTAAAACGGATAAGTGGAGTGATATCCGAAATCATCAGTAAACTAATCTTTATCCAAAAACCACTTCACTAACGTTCCATAACTCACTTTTGCTCCAGCCGCTAGTACCCCTACGCGATAAATTCGGGAAGCAACCCATGTGGTGACTAAAAAACCAATTACCAAAAACAGGATAGAAACGGACAATTGCCACCAAACGATTTGACCTGTTCCAAAACAAGCGGGCATAACGATGGGAGAAGTAAAAGGAAAGATCGATAAAAATTGTGCTAACGCGCCATTCGGTTGACCAATTACAGCATCTAACAACATAAAAGAAAGCAATAATGGAATGGTTATAGGAAATAAAAACTGTTGGGTGTCGGTTTCCAAATCCGAAGCAGCACCTACAATGGCAAACAACGCCCCAAAAAGAAAATATCCACCAATAAAATAAACCATAAACACGCCTCCCATTGCCATCACGTTGGATAATGAAAGCGTTGTAACTAATTGATGGAGCGAAGCCCCAAAGTCATCGGAAACACCAGGTACGCTACCGCTCGTCAAGGCCGATTGAAAACGTTCGAGGTGATAATAATGGTAAAATCCTTTATAGATTAATGCCGAAGAAGTTGCCCAAATACCAAACTGCACGAGTGCCATGGAGAAGATACCGAGTATTTTTCCGACCATCATTTCAAACGGTTTTACGGTACACAACAACACTTCCATAATCCGGTTTGATTTTTCTTCAGTAATACCTTTCATTATTTGAATTCCATAAAGGAAAATAAAAAAATAGATAAGAATAGGTGCTGCATAACTGTAAAATAAATAAGAATTCGTATTGACCGTTTGTGGATTGATTTTTACTTTTTTAATGAGTAAATGCGGTAGGTTGTAAAGTTGTTCTTTAATGTTGGCGGTTAAGTAACTCTCAATTAAAGGAGACGAATGGGTGCTATAAAAATGAATGATAGCTTCACGTTGATGGGGTGCTTGATGGTAAGACAGTACCATAGCATAATCATTTGTGAGCGTGTCGGGAAATTGTGAGGTCACATGTTCAATTTCGAGATGTTCGATGGACGGAATGCTAAACGGAAAGTTTACTAAAGCTACAGGTGTGGTGTGACTTTGTTCGGAAGAAAAGTAATACGGTACAATCAACAAGGCCAACATAAAAAGTGGTCCCATGATGGTAGAAATTAGAAAGGCTTTTTTTCGGATGCGGGTTTTAAATTCTCGAAAAGCGATGTGTTTAATTTTCTTCATTGACCAGTTTTATAAATACTTCTTTTATCGACAATTCCTTTTTTTCTATTCTGAATACTTCTTCTCCGGCACTTAACTGCTGTAAGCGAGCGGGTATTTCTGTGGTAATGACTTCTTCTTCTGTAATTGCATCTCCTTGTTTCAGGGTGACTAAACTTGTGTTTTCTGAAAATTGTTTTTTGATGTCCTTAACTGCCCCTTTTAAGATGCAGTTGGCATTATGAATAAGTGCGATGTGTGTGCAAATTTCCTCCACGGATTCCATGCGGTGGGTGGAGAAAATAATGGTTTTACCCGCCTGATGAAGGGCTTTTATCTCCTCGGTAAGCAGTTGTTGGTTCACTGGGTCAAATCCGGAAAATGGCTCGTCTAGGATGATGAGCTCGGGGTCGTGAAGTATGGTGGCGATGAACTGCACTTTTTGCTGCATTCCTTTTGAGAGACTTCCTACTTCTGATTTTTCCCATTTGGTCAAACTAAAACGTTGAAGCCAGTAACTCACTTTTTCTTCTGCTTCCTGTTTTGATAAATCACGCAAGGCGGCTATGTAAAGCAAATGTTCTTTTACATACATTTTTTTGTACAAGCCTCGCTCTTCTGGCAAGTATCCGATGTGGTTTGTATGACGCTTAGCCAGTGGTTCACCATTAAAAAATACTTCGCCTTGGTCCGCATTATAGATTTGAGTGATGATGCGAATAAGTGTCGTTTTCCCTGCACCGTTTGGTCCAAGCAAACCAAAAATTGAGTTTGTAGGAATTTCCAAACTCAGATCGTCTAAGGCGATGTGGTTGCTATAGTGTTTGCTAAGATGTTGTATTTGCAGCATGTAGAACGAATTCAGTTACCAGTTTATTTTTTCTTCTTATTCCATCGCAGATCTTTCCATGCTTTTTGTTGTTCTTTGGAGAGGAAAGTCCATGCCACTATGCGGCTGCTTTTGTTACCTTGTCCCATCGGAATGATTTCGACCTGAGTTGCTTCTACCAATTTCAACGCTTCTGCCAGACTTTTTACATTGGACTGTTTAGAAACCAAGGTTGAAAACCAAAAGCAGGTTTCACCAAATTTTTTGCTTTCGCGAATCATGTCGCGAATAAATCGTTTTTCGCCTCCTTCGCACCACAATTCTGCATTTTGTCCACCAAAATTTAACACCGGCTTCACAGATTTGTTTCCGCCCAAGTTCCACACTTTCCGCACGGTGCCTTTAGTCGCTTCGGCAAGTGAGGCATGGAAAGGAGGGTTACAAATTGTGACGTCAACCATCTCATCTTTAGCAATTACACCATAAAAGGTGTCTTTTGGATTAGTTTGCAAACGAATGTCTACGTTCCCTTTTAATACCTTATTATTTGCAACAATTGCCTTTGCACGACTCCACAGCAAGAGGGTCAATGTCTGAACCGATAAAGAACCAATCATATTCATTGACCCCAATGATGGGATACACACAATTCGCTCCAACACCTATGTCCACACAGGTGACTTTATCTGACCCAACGGGTATGTTGCCATAGTTATGTACTTGTAGCAAATCAGCCATGTGGTGAATATAATCTGCTCGTCCAGGTATAGGTGGACACAAGTAGTGTTCGGGAATCTCCCAAAAATCAATATTGTAATGATGTTTTAATAATGCCTTATTCAGTGTTTTTACAGCTTGAGGGTTTGCAAAGTCGATGGTTTCATTGCCATGCACGTTTTGCTGTACAAAAGGAAAAAGTTCAGGGGTGGTTATCGACAAGGCCTGTAAGTCGTAACGGTCAAGGTGTTTGTTACGAGGATGTAATTTCGGCTTTTCAATAACGGAAGGCTTTTTCTTTTTAGACATTTAGGCAAATGAGATGATTGTTAAAAGTCATAATGATGACCAAGAAAGAGACAAATTAGGGTATTAAAATTAATATTCCTGATCTATAATTTAGCTTATTTATTGAAGTTTCTCATTTTTAGGGTTTTAATACCGACTGACTATGTTACCTTTGTACTATGACGGACACACAACCTTTAATGAATTACGAGATTAGAGCGGTATATAGAAGACTAGTTTTAACAATGTCTAATGCAGCTGCACAACGACTTTTAATTAAAGGATCAGACGAAATGGCTCCTGTAGATGCAGATCGCTTAAAGGCGATTATCAAAGGCGACTGAGTTTTTTTATTTATTCTTAGCGTAGTATTTCTTCCCAACAAAGTTTACGGAAAAGTAATTTTATTGAAAAGTTAGGAGGTCACTCTAGTAGAGAAAAACCGAATTTTTTTTGTAATAATCCTATTACAACTTATCGCTTTTTTATTAATATAAGCATATGGAAAAAAAACATTTCAACGAAAATGATTTTTTTTTGGCAATTAAAAAATTGCTAAACACATCATCTCCAACTGGTTTATCAGCAGATAAAATACATTCATTAATTAAAGATTATACTTATCAGACCAATTACCTAACCAATTTCCCCTTTGTTTTATGTCTTTGGGACTTTAAAAATGAAACGTATGCCTATGTAAGTGATAATGTAATGAATGTATTAGGAGATCCTCCAAGTGATTTTCTACAAAATGGATTTGCGCACAGCTTAAAATACTTTCCCGAAAGTCACAGAAAAATATTTATTGAAAATATTCTTCCCACCATCACTCATATCATTGACATACATATTGATTCTGATCAAACAAAAGAGTTGCAGTTTTCTTATTCAACCAAGTTAAAGGTGCATAATAATGAGCTTAGGTGGTTTTTACATCAACTTTCTATAATCGAAACAAAAGAAGGGATGCCTCTTATTGGTCTAAAAGTAGTTTCTGATATCCATGACATCAAAAAAGACAATAGCATTGACCTTATCGTTTCTATAAAAAACAAGAACGGCAATTTTGAATCGCTAATTAATGAAACATTTCATCCTGGCAGCGACACCCTCAATTTGTCGACTCGGGAAAAGGAGATTTTAGCGTTAATTGCTAATGGAGATTCCACTAAAAAAATTGCGGAAAGGCTCAACATTAGCGAAAATACAGTAAATAATCATCGCAAAAATATGCTGAATAAAACCAATTCTGCCAGCAGTCATAATTTAGTGAAGTTAGCGATTCAAGAAAATCTGATTTGATGCATTCCAAAAAAAAGGGAAAACAATAGAATGCCTTCCCTTTTTAACATAACATAACTGGACTTCATAAGAAACTTATAAACCTTACAAGGTTTATAAGTTTTAATTTTTGGTGATTTTTTTAGTGATTATTTCATTTTTGCTGGTAGTATATTTTATAAAATAGACACCAGCGTTTAATGAAGTCAAATCCAGTTGATTAGTAGGATTAACGTTATTTAGAATTTTCATTCCTTGTGCATTGTAGACTTCAATTGAATTAATATGCTCACTCAAAATAACTTTCCCTGTTGTTGGGTTCGGATAAATAGCGATCTGATTTGAACGGTCAAGATTTTTTTCATTGGCTAAAAGACCTTCTTGGTTCCATTTAATTACATACACATCTTCGGTATACTCCGATCGACTTTTTAGAGAGATAATATTATCTGGGTGGTTATATTCAAATTCATTTACCGTTGGATTAAAAATGGCATCACCGTAATAGCTTCCTGCCAAATAAATACTACCATCAGTATTCAGTTTAATTGCATTGTTGTTATCTCTCAATCGCCCGCCAACTTGTTCTGCCCAAGCTACCTCGCCATTAGCTTGTAACTTCATTACAAACACATCAGTAATTCCGTATGCATTTAAGAAAGTATTTGATCCTGCTGGAAACCAACCGGATCGAAATGAACCTGAAGCATATATTTCGCCATTCGCATCAAGATCAAGAGAATTAATAGCATCAGCATAATCATTTCCTGATCCTCCAACAGTTTTAGCCCAAAGAAAGGCACCATCAGAACCGAGTTTGCATAAATAACTATCTATTCCGCCAGCAGAAATTCTCTCATCGACATCAATCCCTGGGTTTACATCACATTTCTCTTGAAAAGTACCTCCAGCGTATACATTTCCTACATTATCTACAGCAAGAGCTTTGCCTAAAGTTTCTTTACCATCAATGGATTTTGCCCATATGAAGCTACCTGTTTTATCGTATTTCGCTATGAAGGCAGTGTTCCCCACTATAGGTGCTATATAATAAGTACTAGATAATTCAAAAACTGCAGTACTTGGGTCAAAATCAACACTTCCACCAAATTGTCCCGTGATAAAGACATTCTCTATATCATCAACCACTAAACTCGATACGCTTTCGTAATTATCATTTCCTAATGATTTAGCCCACACAAAATTTCCAGAGGCATCTAGCTTACAAATGAATAGATCAGGAGCATTGTTCCCTGACGAAGTTAGCGTAGACGATGCAGCACTTGGGTCGAAGTCTTTTGTTCCTTGAAAACTACCTGTTAAATAAATATTTCCAGTGCTACTTACGTCTGCAGCATTAAAGAATAAATCAGAAAAGGAAGTAGCCTCAAACGTTTTAATCCATAAAAAATTACCTGAAGGATCTATTTTACAAACAAAGGAAGTATACTTAAAAACGGCAGTTACTTCTCCAGTCGCTTCATTCATTTCGCCAATTATTGTACCACCAACAATCAGGTTTCCATCATTATCCAGCGTGCTAAACCCAGCGTTCTCCACGTTGGTGCCACCAATAACTTTAGCCCATACATAATTTCCAGAAGCATCTAATTTACTGATGAAAATGTCCACGTTTTTACCAGTTAAATTTTCAGTACCTACACCCGGGTCGAAATCTACAAGACCAAAACTGCTTCCAACAGTATACACATTGCCGTCAGCATCTATAGACATGGAGTTTACAAAATCATTACCAGCCCCACCAAAGGATTTTGCCCAGTCAAAAGTTTGACCAAATATGGAGTTGAGTGTGAATGAAATAATAGCACTTAGGAGTAATTGTTTTTTCATAATAATGGATTAATATTTTACACGTCTCAAACTAACCCTTTTAAAAAAAGTGTAGAAAATTGAGTTGTCTCATAACTTAGAATAGAGGCTTTTTTTATTAATAATGAGACATATTTTACCTTATTTTAGGAATAAGGCTAACACAAAATTTTATTTGTTAAAATCCTTTAATTAAGCTGACTAATAAGTTATTTTAGTTTAGTGGATGGACTAATAACACTAAACATCGTAGCTACTGCTAATTTATTTTTTGCTTTTCTAGTACTCTTTTTCAAAAGGAATAATGCTCATCCAAATAAAATTTTAGCTCTTATAATTATTAATCCGGCTATTAATTTTATTGCCAATGTTTTAATCTTGTCAGGTGCTGCAGCACAGTTTTCCTACTTCATCTATTGCTCAATTTTGACTGCATTTTTTTTCGGTCCACTCGTCTATTATTATGTCATCATTATGATGGGGATGAAGTTTAACTGGAAAAACCCAGTCCTCTATCTTACTGGTACAGCGCTTTTTTACTGCGTGTACATGATTGCAAACCTTGAGATTGGTGGAGTAAATGCTGTTAGTGCTTTCTTTAGAGGGTTGGAATTAGGGCCATATCCTGAGCAAATGGAAATTATGGATACGGTATTTATTGTGCTGCAACAAACTTATTTCACAATGGCGTTGGTTCAATATGTACGCTATAAGGGAAAAATTAAAAAAGTGTTTTCTAACATAGCCTCAACCCGAGAGCGGTATGTGTTTTTCTTCATACTTTTTATATGGCTGTTGAACCTTGCCACCATAGCCTTATATGCTATTTTCCCTTTTTCAGAGGTGCAGTATCTGTATCTACCGTTAGTTTTAATGGCAATATTCTTATTTATTTTCATAGCAGCATTTAATTTCAATAGTGTGTTTGCACACGAAGAATTCGAACGATTTATCTCTCAAAATGAAGTAATAGAAGAAAATTTGAATGCTAAAGACAAAGAAGAAACAGAATCAAATAAAGAACGACTTGCTGCTATTGCTCAAAAACTGGTATTGTGTATGGAGGAAGGTCATTATAAAACCACAGACTTAAATGTAAAGTTGTTAGCTGAATTAGTTGATGAGCCTGTTTATCTTGTAAGCAAATGCCTTAATCAATACCTCAATCAATCTTTTCATGAGTTTGTAAATGAATATCGGATTGAGGCGTTCATTGAGAAGTCAAAAACTGACTCTCACCTTACTATTGAAGGTATAGCGTTAGAAGTTGGGTTTAGTAATAGAGCTTCCTTTTATCGCATCTATAAAAAGAAGACAGGAATGACACCTTCACAAAATGAAGAATATCCTAAAAATGAGGTGTTATTAAATTAGTTAAAGACTTAGTGGGCTAATATAGAATGTGTCAATAAGGCTAATAAAGCGTTAAACCCGCTCCCTACGTGCGTTTAATCCAATAACTATTTCTAAAGCTTGATAAAACTCTTTTTAAGAACAGTATCAATAATGAGGATATAGGTTCCTGATGTTAAACTTGAAACGTCAGTGATGGTTTTTGTTGACTGCAGCACCACTTGACCATTCGTATTTAATATTGTAATTTGATGCGCTTTATGGTCAGAAAAGGAAAGGGTATTTCCAACAGGGTTGTTATAAGCCAGTTCGTTATGGAATGTCGTAAAGTCAGTAATAACCGTTGAATAGTTGTAACTTGTTCGTGTTGTGTTGTTCCACTCACCTGCACTATAGGATTGATTAATAATTGTACTCACTCTGTTTGATTCATCATAGGTGGTGTTTACGATGGTTAACGGAATTCGCGTTTCAGCTGAATAAGAATAAGAAGTGAGTTTTGTTCGATTATTATTTAAATCATATTCATAAGTTAAGGCAGAAACTGGAGACAAATCATAACTATAATGGATTGATTCGATGAGCTGTTCCTTTTCATTATAAAACAAAGAGTCCATAGAGTCTAAATCCCAAAAAGAACCAGCCTCATAACCAACTTCCTTTCTAACAAGTAATCCGTTTTCATATCTATTTAAAATACGCGTCCCAAACCAACCAGAACTGCTCAGAACATAGATATACTCATCAATAGCATTTCCATTAGCATCATACTCATAATATTCCCTTCTCGATTTTGAGGCTGTGCCTGTAGAACTGATGGTATAAGTAATAATACTGTCCAATAAATTATTGGAGTAATAGTTTTCAACCCGTTTATTATTATATAAACCATTACTTCCTAAGCTATAAAAATTGGTCAAGATTAAATTGCCCTCTGTGTTGTAGGTATATAAGATTTTTGAAGCGGTATCGTAAGTTATAAAATCATTTGTAGAATAGGTATGTATGCTTAAGGTGATATCACCATTATCATTTAGTTCTTGATAAAATCGGTTATTCCCTTCATACCAATCGCCATCCCATCCTTCAATTTTTATGTTTACAGAGGTGTCAGAAAAACCTAAAAACGATAGCGATAAAAATAAAGTGGTTAAAATATTTTTCATAAAGCTGTGAATTGGTGGTGATTGAATACGTGAAAAGCAAATTGTTTTCTCCAGCTAAAGTAAAACAAAATCTTTACTAATTAAAATTGTGAGTTTATTGAAGTCATAGACTTTGGACACAAACAACATTTTACTAACGCGTTATGCTTCGTTAAATGCGGACTATTGAGAAATAGATTTTTGACACAAAAAAAGGGAAAACACCTCAATGCTTTCCCTTTTCTAATATTATGAAACTGCGTCATGCTCCCAGAGATTCTTCCCTCTGGCCAGAATGACTGTCTATTAAAAGAATTCCTTAATTTTCTCAAAGAATCCTTTCTCACCTTTGCCTGGATTAGGGGTAAAGTTACCTGACTCGCGCAAGGTTTCTAATGCTTTTTTCTCATCCGCAGAAACTTGCTTTGGAGTCCAAACATTTACATGTACCAGTTGGTCACCCGTAGCATAACCGTTTAAGTCCTTGATGCCTTTGCCACGTAAGCGAAGTATTTTTCCGCTTTGGGTTCCTGGCTCTATTTTGATTTTTGCTTTTCCAGTAATGGTTGGTATATCCACTGAAGTACCCAACACAGCATCCACAAAGTTGATGTACAAGTCATACACCACATTGTTACCTTCACGGTGCAGCACACCACTTTCTTCTTCTTCAATCATGATGAGTAAGTCACCAGGAACTCCACCTCCTGGAGGGAAGTTACCTTTGCCACTCATCGAAAGTTGCATGCCATCAGCCACACCAGCAGGGATGTTGATGCTTAATACTTCTTCCTCTAATGTCACACCGTCACCATGACATACGCCACAACGTTCTTTAATGATTTTACCCTGCCCTTTACAGGTTGGACACGTAGCGCTAGACACCATTTGTCCGAGCATGGTGTTCACCACTTTTTGTATTTGTCCAACACCGTTACAGGTGTTACACGTATCTAATTCAGTACCGTTTTTGGCTCCTGTACCACTACAAGCCGAACAGGAGTTATTACGTTTTACTTTAATTTTTTTCTCAACCCCTTGGGCAATTTCTTCAAGGTTCAGTTTTAGTTTGATGCGAAGGTTTGAGCCTTTTCGCATGCGTGAACCACCTCCTCGACCACCGCCAAAGAAACTTTCGAAGCCACCGCCTCCACCGCCAAATACATCACCAAATTGGGAGAAGATGTCGTTCATGTCCATGCCGCCACCGCCAAAACCACCGCCACCGCGCATGCCTTCGTGTCCGAATCGGTCATACTGCTGACGTTTTTGTTCGTTGCTTAACACCTCATAGGCTTCAGCAGCTTCTTTGAACTTGTCTTCTGCTTCTTTGTTGTCAGGGTTTTTGTCTGGGTGATATTTAATAGCCGTCTTACGGTAGGCTTTTTTAATCTCCTCTGGTGTAGCAGATTTGCTAACTCCTAATATGTCGTAATAATCTCTTTTTGCCATGGCTTACGCTCCTATCACTACTTTTGAATATCGGATTACCTTTTCTCCTAAGTAGTATCCTTTTTCAACTTCGTCTATCACTTTTCCCTTCATATCTTCTGATGGAGAAGGTATTTGGGTTATTGCTTCGTGCAATTCTGCATCAAACACTTCACCAGTAGCATTGATTGGTTTCAACCCTTTGCTTTCTAAAGTTTTGTACAGTTTATTATATATTAAATCAACACCTTCTTTCAAGCTTTCAGCACCAGCTTCATCACCCACACTTTTCATGGCTCTTTCGAAGTCATCTAAGAATAGGTAACAAGTCAACCACCAAACGTTCGTTAGCAGTGGTGATCATCTCTAGCTTTTCTTTATTGGTTCTTCTTCTGAAGTTTTCAAATTCAGAATAAAGGCGTAAATATTTTTCTTTTTGTTCAGTCAGTTCGTCTTTTGGTTGACTTTCTTCAGCGTTAGCATCGCTAGGAGCTTCTTGTTGCTCATCAGCTACTTGCGTGTCATCATGTAGCTCTTGGTTTATTTCTTCCTGCTCGTTGTGTTGCTCTTCTTGTGTGCTCATGTTTTTACTGATGATTTTTTCTTCTCTCTGGGTTATCAATTTCTTTGCCACCCACTAATTTGTGCCAACTTGGCAGACTTATAATATGTTGAGTAGCTGCTCTTTAATTTTTTCCAACTCTTCTTTCATGCAAACGACTGATTTTTGAATCACCACATCGTTAGCTTTCGAGCCAATGGTATTGATTTCACGACCTAATTCCTGGGAAATAAAACCGAGTTTTTTACCGGTATTTTCGGCACTGCTCATCACCTCTCTAAAGTAGTTAAGGTGGTTTTGAAGACGTACTTTCTCTTCTGTGATGTCGAGTTTTTCGATGTAGTAAATTAACTCCTGTTCAAAGCGGTTTTTGTCTGTTTGCTCTGGGGTCAATAACTCGCTTATCTTATCATTAATCCGTTTTCTGAGGTTTTCAATGCGCTGTGGGTCTTGGGTAATCACCGTTTTTAAAAGCCCTTCAATGGTGTCGATGTAGCCGACAAATTTCTCTTCCAACTTTCTTCCTTCATCATCTCGAAAGCTGTTGCATTCTGCTAAAGCGGTTTTCAAACCATTCAGCACTAGCTTCCATTCATCTTCTGAAGCTTTTCCTTCCGAAACCGTTTCAATAGCGTTGTTCATGCCCAGGGCTAAACGGTAAATGTCAGCTTTGTCAGCTCCAACGGCATCAGCAGCATCTGACAGTTGTTGGTAATAGGCTTTAAATACAGGAATGTTCACTTTGGCACTTGTTTCTACATTACCTGTTTTTTGAAATTCAATGTTGAGTGAAACTTTACCTCGCTCCAGACTTTCATTGAGAAGGTTTCTCACTTCTAACTCTTTATCAGAAAACTGACGAGGAAGACGCATATTTGCATCCAGTGTTTTTGAGTTCAGCGTCTTTACCTCTACCGCTATTTTAAACCCATCGGTTTCTACAAGTGACGAACCGAAACCGGTCATTGATTTCATCATAAGTTTGCTAGTTTTTGTTGCACGGCTTCTACGATAGTTTTTGAGTTGCCGATAAATATTTCGTTGCCAAGAATAAACACAGGTCGTTTTAAGAAGGTGTATTCTTCGAGTATGTATTTGCGATAATCTTGTTCGCTGAGCGTCTCGTTGTTTAATCCCAAAGCTCTATATTTCATGGCTTTTCTACTAAAAAGACTTTCGTAGGAACCGGCTAGTTGTGCCATTTCATCCAACTGCTTTTCGGTGATAGCCGTTTCTTTGATGTTTTGCTTCTCAAACGATTCGGGCCAGTTGAGGTCCTTTAAAATGCGTTGACACGTAGAGCAAGTATGTAGATAATATACTTTGTTCATGGTTAGAAATTAGGGTGCAAAGAAAGCTTAAAAAAAAGGGAGATGCAATTTTGAAGAGCACTAAGGAGGTTGGACTAAAAATTCTTCAGCACCTCATCAATCATTGCATAGGTGATGATGTGATGAATACCATCTTTTTTATCGCCTCGTTCATGGCCAAGGCGTACGATGATGATGTTCTTTTCGGGAATACAAATAATAAACTGACCTAGAATTCCTCGGGCATAAAAAATGTCGTGACCTAAGTAGTTAGGGATAAGCCACCATTGGTAGCCATAAAAATCACAACTAGTTTTACTCTGCGGATCGAAATAGCCGTTTGGCTCTAAGCTAGCATTTACATACGAGCTGTTTAACAATTGAGCGCCTTTCCATTTTCCTTTATTCAAATACAACTTGCCAATTCTTGCATAATCTTTTGCCGTAGCGCTGATACAACAAAATGCTTTTTCCCGACCATAGAGGTTATCGGTGCTCCAAAGTGCTTGATTTTCAGCGCCACAGGATTCCAAAATTTTAAGTATAAATATTCGCTAAGCGAATAACCTGTTGCTTTTTTGAGCACTAAACCTAAAAGTTGTGTGTCACCACTAAGGTACCTAAATTCTTTTCCTGGTTCAGAAATCACCTTTAAGCCTTTGATAAGCTTTTCTAAATCGTTGCCGTAATACCCTTGCGTAGTAATTGAAAGAGGACCGGTATACGATTCATCCCAACTTAAGCCCGATGACATCTGTAACAAATGTTTAATGGTGATTTTTTCTTTTCCCTCGCTTCTAAAATAAGGTAAAAAATCACCGATGGGCTGATCAACCGAACGAATGTATTTGTCTTGAATGGCAAAGCCAATCAGCATGCTTACATAACTTTTTGCAATCGAAAAAGAGTTGGAAATGACAGCAGTGTCACCATCTATCCAATAATTTTCTTGAATGACTGAGTCATTTTTTATCACGACATAAGCAGTCGTTTTTATATGTTTGTGAAGCGCTTCTAACTCAGGGGAAAGAGGTGTTTTATTGTAATTAGCAGACGTCTGCCCAAGGTTGTGGATCTGTAGATGGTAGAATGTGATTATTAAAAAAAATCTCGTGATCATATATCCCAGGGAAATTGTACCAAATAGCTTTCCAGATATAGGCTTTTCCAGTTATCAGCAAAAGCAGATGAATGCAGATGATGATAACTCCTAAGGAGACGATTTTTTTACCTAATTGTTTGAGGTACATACCAACCTAATATACGAAAAAATTTGCTGAGGTTTTTTTATACCAGTAAATTTAACTTCGCTTCACCAGCACGTAATAACGACCCCGTGATTTTAATTTTTTTATAATCGATCGTTTCAGGCACTACATAAATTTCACAACTACTGTTTAGTTCATCATCCAAAGAAACACCACTTGCTCCAAATTCAATAAAAAGTAATGAGGGATAGACCTCTCGAATAGGTAGTGGATTTAATAATTGGACCACAAACCAATTGGTGCTCCTTCGGTAAATTTTCCTTTCTACGATGGTTCCTTTTAAATCACCGAGATGCACTAACTTATTTGTTTCTGTCGGAGTTATTCGAATTTGTTTGCCTACATATTCATTCGTGTTAGCGGTTCGCGGAAATAACAATTCGCGGTAAGGAGGAACAACGGGTTCCCAATAGTTTTTGAAAAAATCAAGGCGACCTAAGTGTGTTCGAGAGAAACAACACCAAGTAAAGTCCCGGATAAAAGAAACTCAGCAAACTTTCGAAAGCATAAGTTTTACCAATGGAAATGGAGGTTAATAAATATTCCGTAATGATGATGCTCAACAGCACAATGGTGGCTTTAAAGTGAAAGTCTTTTAATTTCGGTAATGCAGAAAAGTTAAAATAAGAAGAGTTATTGATGCAATTGTTTAACATAATAGACCACATGTGCACTAATGCTAAGAAATAAAGGAAGAAAGCTACTTTCAGGAATAAAACCCCACTTTGTGACCCAATCAAAAAGTTGAAAGTACCATGAAGCAATGCTGCAATCACTAACCCCAACATCACTAAAACTGCTGGTGGAGCTAACCTTCTCTTGAACCGAGAAAAAGCTAATAAATAACCCACGGTAGAGGTAAATACTGCATGACCAATCACGGATAACATTCCTCTGATTTGCATAATTCCGATTCCTTGGTCCGTGAAATAAATGAGGTTTTCAGTAAAGGCAAACCCAAACGCGACTAGTGAGGTGAAGAGCATATAATCATATGGCTCTTTCAGTTTTTTGGTAAAGAAAAGTAAGATGATGAAAGGGAATAATTTCACATACTCCTCTACCAAACCGACATTAAGAGTAAAAAAAAGAAATTCTGATACGAGAGTATCCCCACGTTGCCAACCCAAGCCATAACTTAAAAAATCACTAAAAGGGAATACAAAGAAAGGACTGATAACACCATACCCAACTAGGAGAATTACCCAGCTCCATTTTTCTTTGTTAAATAAATCAAGCTCACGCAGGAAAAAAGTGTAAGCAATTAAAATAATGAAAGCCCCGATGAAACTATAAATATTCAGTTTGTGATAGAGGTGCAGAAAAATGCTTGAAATATACCGTACAATATCACCATGTTGAAAATACACACTACCAGCTAAGTGGTTGGGTAAGTAGTTTAAATAGGTGTCCGACTTCACCAAGTCATAAAGTAAACCCTGTTGGTTATTATTTAAAAAATAACCGGCTAACAATGGGTAGGCTTCCTTTTTCAACCCATCGTTTTCGATTTCCTTAATTAAATAAGACACAAAATTGGCGGAGTCACCATGATACAATGCTACTTGCCCTTTGAGGTAACAAACCACCGGTTGCTGTTCATCTAACGTAAGCACATAAAATGAGGCTTTATCAAAATCGAGTTTTAAGGTGTTGAGACAGGCTAACTCAAAATAATTTCCTGGCGTTGATTTATTTTCTCCGATTAAGCTGTTGGTGTGGATGAAATTTTCATCCAGTTCGACTACTTTTTTAAAATAATGATAAGTGATTATTGGATCATTGGGGTTTTCATAATGTTGAAGTCGCAAGCCTTCCAGTTCAAGCTCTGGTGCTTTGGTGAGTTTCCCATACTTGGTTAATTCCGCAGGGGTGGATGGACTATTGTCGGGGAGGAAAAAAACGACAACTGAGGTTATGAAAATCATACCGATAGCCACAATGATGGTTCTAAAACGCTTGAAGGTAAAAAAACGGGTTTTTACTCGTGCTCTTTTGTGGGCTCTGTATAACTCTGAAAGGTTAAACAACACCAGTGCTAGAATAAACGGAAGAATATATAGAGAGACGGATAAAAAATCAAAGGTGTCATGGCGTGGAGAACACGAGACCGTAACCAGTGTTAAGAGGAGAAATAAGATAATTCTGCGAAAAATCATTCATTGAATATAATAAGAAGGAGGTACTTTATTTATATTTAATAGAAGAAGTAATCAGCATACATGGAAAAACCCTACAAAGTAAGATCAACAGTTACCGAAACCATTCACGGGTTAACCATCGAAATCCCTACAAAAAGAAATTGGATGGGATTGGCTTTTCTTTCTTTTTGGTTGTGTGGTTGGTTTGGAGGTGAATTATTTGCACTTTTCATGGTGTTAAGCGCAATAAATAAAGGCGTATGGGGTCCAGAGCTATTTATTTTATTTTGGTTGTTAGCTTGGACAGCAGCAGGGTTTGTCGTGATAAGAATATGGCTTTCTATGATAGCTGGAAAAGAAATTATCAACTTCAACAGGGGCATACTTACTGTACGTACAAGGTTTAAATTTTTTAGTCCTACTAACACTTTCCACATTAAAAAAATAACACAGTTTGGTTTAAATAATAATGAAGTGATGACCACCAAACACTTTGGCAATAGAACATTACAACTCAAGTCAAGTGGCGCTCTTTCGTTTATGTATGAAAACACACCTCAAGGATTTGCTCAAGGACTTGTTAAATCGGAAGCGGATATGCTATTTGAAAAGATCAAAGACAGACGTTTTTTTAAAGAAGAGCAGTATAAAGTTGAGGGCTAATTTTTTTTCTTTGAACAATATCGTAATATTGCGATATGGGAATAACAAAAACCGATGGCTTTACCATAGAAACTACGCAGATGGCTGAGGTGCTTAAAGCACTAGGTCACCCCGCTCGGTTGACAATTATGCTGTATTTAGCAGATAGCCCTTCCTGCATCTGTGGTGATATTGTAGAGGAATTGCCCTTGGCGCAATCAACGGTTTCCCGACATTTATCTGAGTTGAAAAAAGTAGGTCTCATTCAAGGAACTATCTCGGGTAATAATATTTGCTATTGCATTAACCCAATGATCTGGGGGCAAGTGGTGGAATTGTTCACAGGTATTTCTACGTCAATTTCGACTAAAAATAACTGCTGTTAATTTAGATAAAAGAATAAAGTAGAAGGTAGAAAGATTCAAAGAACTAGGATGCAAGAGCCAAGAATCAAGAGAGTCTAACTTCTAAAATCTAACAATCTCAATACTAATATCTCCAAATATGAAACTATCAGAAATAAAAAATCAATTAACATCATTAGATAAAGTGGTCTTCAACTTACCCGATGGCTCGCAAGTACCTCAACACTTTCATGTGACCGAAGTCGGCATTGTCACTAAAGACTTCATCGACTGCGGTGGAACAGTTCGTCAGGAAAAAATAGCTAACTTTCAGTTGTGGGAAGCAGATGATTTTGATCACCGTTTAGGCACCGCAAAAATTAGCAGGCATCATATCCCTTTCAGAGAAAGTATTGGGGATGGAAGACCTAGAAGTAGAAGTGGAATATCAAGCAGATACCATTGGAAAATATGGCATCGAATTTCACGAAAATGCCTTTCAGTTGACCAACAAACAAACCGACTGTTTAGCAAAAGACAAATGTGGTATGCCAGCTGAAAAACCACGCGTTAGAATTTCTACAAAACCAGCAAGTAGTTGTGAACCGAATTCTGGATGTTGTTAATCTAGAAGCAAGATACAAGAGCCAAGAATCAAGGACAAGAAGAAGTATGAGTACAAAATCATAGAAGCATCTCACTTATTCTAAAATCTCAATGTACTCTAATCATCTCGATATCTCACATACTCAATATCTCACAAAAATGATCACATTAACACTAACAGAATACATCGAATCGGTGAAAGAAGAATTTTCCCTTATTTCTGATGATCGAAAAAAGCTGTTTAGAGCCGCTGACAAAGTTCGTTCAGGAAAAAATCGAGAAACAGGAACTCGCCAACTTAATTCTTATATGCACACATAATTCCCGCAGAAGTCATTTGTCACAAGTGTGGGCTCAAGTTGCTGCGCGACATTATGGAATAGCTAACGTGTTTGCTTATTCAGGCGGAACCGAAGAAACAGCACTTTTCCCTTCAGCAGCTAAAGCGTTGGAAAAAGCAGGACTGCAGGTCATTCAATTATCAGAAGATAAAAACCCTGTTTACAGTATCAAGTATGAGGAAAATGAACCAGCCATTATTGCTTTCTCCAAACGCTATGACGATTATTTTAATCCTCAATTAGGTTTCGCAGCGGTGATGACGTGTAACAACGCTGATCAAAATTGTCCTTTGATTCCTGGTGCATTTCGTATTTCTTTACCTTTTGAAGATCCCAAAGCATTTGATGGTACGCCTGAGCAAGAAGCAAAGTACGATGAACGATGTAGAGACATCGCTCGTGAATTATTGTATGCCTTTTCAAAAATCAAGAAATAATGAGTGAAGAAACAAAAATAGGCTTTTTCGAAAAGTACCTCACAGTGTGGGTACTCTTATGCATTGTGAGTGGTATTGCTTTGGGTAGTGTTGCTCGTGAATCCATGCTTGTATTAGGAGATTGGAACATTGCCACGGTAAATATTCCCGTGTCTTTGTTGGTCTGGCTGATGATTTACCCGATGATGGTTCAAATTGATTTTTCTTCCATCAAATACGTTTCTCGCAATTGGAAAGGATTGGGCTTAACCGTGGTAGTTAACTGGCTAATTAAACCATTTACTATGGCTTTATTTGCCTACATTTTCTTCTTCAAAATCTACCAAGCGTGGATGACACCCGAAGATGCCGAACAGTATTTGGCAGGCGCTATTCTTTTAGGAGCAGCACCATGTACTGCGATGGTATTTGTGTGGTCTTATCTGACAAAAGGTGATGCAAACTATACACTGGTACAGGTTTCAGTGAATGATTTAATTCTCTTAGTCGCCTTTGTTCCTATTGTGGGTGTGCTCTTCTCTGCGTTTGACATTGACTTCCTTAACAAAAGCGGTGAATTGATTGGCATTCCTTACAATACACTTTTTACCTCCGTAATTATTTTTGTGGTCATTCCTTTGATTTTAGGCTATCTGACCAACCGGTTGTTGATTAAATCTAAAGGACAAGCATGGTTTGAACAAGTGTTCTTAGCCAAGCTTAAACCCGTTTCTATTCTTGCGCTGCTTTCTACTTTGGTGTTGATTTTCGCCTTTCAGGGGCAAACCATTATCGACAATCCCCTTGCTATCGTACTTATAGCAGTTCCGCTAACCTTGCAAACCTATTTTATCTTTTTCATTAGTTGGTTTGCCGGAAAATTTCTAAAACTCAAACACAGCATTTGTGCCCCATCAGCAATGATAGGCGCCAGCAACTTTTTCGAATTAGCAGTAGCAGTAGCCATCTCGTTGTTTGGTTTAAATTCGGGGGCATCGTTGGCCACAGTTGTTGGTGTATTAATTGAAGTTCCAGTTATGCTGTCTTTGGTGAAGTTGGCTAATAAGTGGAGGTATTGAGGGGATTTTGAAAATCTAAGATTAGTCAGCATCACACTTAATTAAAAAGATATTCTGATCGACCGATAGTTTGCAGGTTTTTTGTGAAAGGAAGTTACACTTGTTCAATAGTGTTAGTTTATAGCTTTTAGAAGCTTTCGGCTCAAGCCGCCTGGGCTTTTCCTTTAGGTCGACTAGGGTTAACAGCACTAAGACGCACAGTTTATATCCTTTTCACCAACCCAAATCGTCAAATGAAACGCAAAAATTGTAAAAAACTAAGCTTGCCTGTAAAGGTCAATCAGGAAAAATAGTGTTTTGGAACTCAGGTTGGAAAAATCAAGTCTTAGGAACCACTTTTAAATAACATTTGTAAAAAGCTCCAATTAATTTGAATCAAATCGGTTGATAGTGTTGTTAGATGTTTCTAAGTTTAAACATACACTAAACATTACTTATTAAAATGAAAAAACTACTTTCTACCATTGTCTTGTCAGCTTTAACAGTGACAAGTTCTTTAATGGCACAAATTGACTCTCCGAAGCCTAGTCCAACAGCTACTTTAAAACAAACCGTTGGGTTGAGTGACTTCACGATATCGTATTCACGTCCAGGTGTAAAAGGAAGAACTGTTTTTGGCGAATTAGTTCCCTATGATGTTGTATGGCGCCTAGGAGCAAACCACTGCACTACCTTAGAAGCATCATCTGAATTTACTTTAGAAGGCAATACAATTGCTGCAGGTACCTATGGGGTGTTTGCCATTCCAACAAAATCAGAGTGGACCATTATCATTAGCAAACAAAATGATATCTGGGGAACTGCTGGGTATGATCAAGCAAAAGATGTGGTTCGATTTAAGGTAAAAACAACTGCGTTGCCGACAGTAGAAGAATCATTAACCATTGATTTTTCTAATTTTTCTGAAAACGGTGCCACATTAACAATTTCATGGGATAAAGTAGCAGCAGCAATAGCTGTAGGTGTGAACTCGGATGATGTTGTAGCAGCACAAATTCAGAAACTATTAGTGGATGCAAAAGAAGATGTAGATGCAGGTTCGTATCATAACGCAGCGGTATTTTATCATCAAAAAGGTAAAGACCTCAACCAAGCTTTAGTATGGATGAACAAGTCGATTGAGAAAAACCCTACAGCTTTTTATTACTTATACCGCAAAGCGGAACTATTAGCGGATATGGGCAAAAAGAAAGAAGCAATTGAAACAGCTACTAAGTCATTAGAAATGGCAAAAGCCAATGCCGATGGTGACTTCGGTTATGCAGCTAAAAACGAAGCATTGATTGCGAAGTTGAAGAAGAAATAAATTATTTATTCTATCCAAAATAAAAGGTCGACATCGCGTGAAGCGATTTCGGCCTTTTTTAGTTTTAGAAAAGCTAAAATTATATTATGACTGACCGATAGTTTATAGGTGTTTTTTTATAAAATAATTCCCTCTATCTAAATCGTTCGTTTACCTCCTATTCATCCACTAAAATTATCCTATGAAATCGCTTATGTTTCATCCATTCATCGGCCTCATCAAAAATGCGCGAAGAAATTTGCTGGTTCTAGCGGTTAGAAACAAAACACTGTTTGAGCCTACTTATAATGAATGTTTTTAAGAGATGTACTTAGTGGCGAGTTTGTTTTGTTTCAGCTAGAACCAGCAAATTTTAGTGTTTTTTATGCAGTCTTGATTTTTTGGTTACTTTTTCATCTAAGGAAAAAGCGACAAACCTTAAATCGGAGCGATAACGTAATTAAATCTAGCAAGTTTTAGTTTTTGGAAGGTTTCCTGTAAACACCTGTATAATCAGATATTATACACTGTCAAACCAATTCAGCGTCTTCACCCAAAACTCCTTTTCAAACCTTCTGCTAAAAAAACCAAAGTGCCCTACTGCACTAGATCCTGTTAGCACTAGCTGTTCTTTTTCTGCGTGGCTAAATAAATCGTGAATTCGTTGTATGGCTACAGCTGTCCCAATTTGGTCGTCAGTAATACCAATAGTAAGCAGTTTTCCTTTGTACGAATCAAAAAATAAACTGCATCCAGCCTTGCTAAACTGCTTAGTAATATCTGGTGATTTTCGTCTTTGGTGCCAGTCTTTCATTACTCCATAAGGGATGTCCTCAATCAACTTAAGTTTTTTACCCGGGACATAACCAAACACCTCATTTAAAGTGGGGAAGAACAGGTGCCATAAAAAGTAAAACTTGATTTTTTTAGAAAAGGGATTCCAATCTTTATAAAACGCAGGTTGAGAGCCAATGGTAATGATGCCACTTATGGCCTGTATATTTTTACTTGTTCCAACAAGAACACCACCAATACTATGACCTAAGACTACTATTTTATGCGTTGAAAAATTATCTTTCACATACTCCACCGCTCGGTGAAAATCGAGTTGCCCCCAATCCCTAAACGAAGCTTTAAAACCACGAAGCGATGCAGGTCTTGAAGCCGCAATGCCCCTATAGTCATAAGTAAGCACCATGTAACCATTATTCATCATGTATGTAGCATAATGGTGATACAATTGTTGACTCACCCCAGTGGCTGCATTAATAATTAAAACTTTCTGTTTAGCGTTTTCTTTGCTACAAAAATATAATTTGCAAGCCAGAGGAACGCCATCTTGAGTAAGGAGCTGTAGGTGTTGAAAGGCAGCATCCATGTTATCCAAAAAGATTAATTAAAATTACTATTAAGACCACTTTCGCGTTTGAATGAGCGAAATAGTTGACTCTTAGTTATAATTAGGCACATCATCAAACTGGTCGCTGGTATAACCACGATAGTCGATGTAGTCTTTCATCACCTGTGGTTTAAAAATAGATTTACCTAATAACACGCGACAACATTCCTGAATCCCTTCAATGAGAGATGGATGAGGATGAATCATCTCAGCCAACTCTTCCACGCCTTTATTCATGTACATCAGTAAGCCAACCGCTTGAATAGCTGTAGAAGCTTGTGCACCAACCACACGCATACCCAGCACCTTCATTTCTTTGTCATTGGTCACCAATATTTTAAAAAATCCAGGAGGGTTTCGCATAGCGATAGCACGTGGAATTGCGCGATAATCAAGTTTAACCACCTGATAACTCACACCTTTTTCGCGACACTGTTTTTCGTTCATGCCCACTGAAGCAACAATAGGCTTCAAAAACATAATCGAGCAGATGTTATCATACGAAAGCGGACCTTTTGATTCACCTACAATACGTTTAATTGCATGTCGACCTTCTAATTCGCCCACGTTTACCAAAGCGATATCAGCCGTCACATCACCAATAGCATAGATATTTGGTACGGATGTTTGAGTATCATCATCCCAAATGCTACCTCGTTCTGTAAGTTTTACACCAACATCTTCTAAACCTAAGCCTTGTGTATTGGGTACGCGACCAACCGAGATCAATGCTTTTTCAACGCGGTGTACACTTCGAGTGCCGTTGCAGTCAATTTCATACTCCACCTCACCATCAATAATTTCCATGCGGATGAGTTGAGCGCCATGGTGAATTTCAACACCATTTTTTTCCAACTGTGTGGTCACCATTTCAGAGACATCCTCATCTTCAAATGGAATAATGCGTGGTGCTTTATCAATGATCTTCACCTTGGTTTCACCAAAGTTGGAATAGATGGTAGCATACTCACAACCAATCACCCCAGCGCCTAATATGACTAAGCTTTTTGGCAGTTTATCCCATTGATGAATGGAGTCAGAAGTGACGATGATGTTTTCATCAATAGGAATATGAGGTAATTTGCGAGGTCGACTACCAGTAGCAATGATGATGTTTTCAGCATATACTGTTTCAACACCCTCATTTGTGGTGATTTCAATTTCATTTTTAGTTTTCAGTTTTGCGGCACCGTACTTTAAGAAAAAAACATTTTTATATCCTTCTTCTAACAATCCCGCAAGGTGAGACTCCAACTGATAAGCTCTTTCATTTACAGCCGTATCAAGCTCCTGTTTGACGACTTTAAAATCAAGGTTAAAATCACAGTTAATCCCGAAACGACCCACGCGGTTGTGTGTGTGGTTGACATCTTTTGAGAGTTCCCACAAGGTTTTAGAAGATAGAGCACCGTCATACAAACCAGCTCCTCCTACTTTGTTTTTATCTACTAATAAAACTTTTTTACCGAAATCAATTGCACGCATGGCTGCGGCATATCCTGCAGGGCCAGCCCCTACCACACAAATGTCATACTTCTCCATAAAAGCGGGATTTTTTGCTCTAAAGTGAAGGTAGTGAATTTAGGATGTTGAAAAAAATGTATCTACTCAAATAAAAAAGTAATGACTTACCTTATTAAAAAGGTAAGTCATCAGAATCATCACTATCACTAGCAAAAGAAGGTTCTTCACTAGGGAAAGGTGTATCGCCAGCAGGTGTACTTGAGCCAGAGCTCTCAGCGCCTACTTTTTCTATTCTCCAGGCATCAAGATTGGTAAAGTAAGAAACACGTCCTTCTTTTTCCCATCTGCTACCTTTAATGTTGAAGGATACTTTTATTTCGTCATGCACAGCAAAGGGGTCTAACATTCCACATTTATCTTGCACCAATTGAAACTTAATGATGTCGGTGAAAACCATGCCACCGTTGTTGTCTTCTTTTTCTATAACAAACTCACGTTTTTTAAATTTTTCACTCACTTGTTGGGTGTCAAATTTTTCGATGAGTTTTCCGCTTAATTCAAATGCCATAATCTTTCTAAGGATAAGTAATTATTTGGCTAAAATACCAAAAGATTTTTTTAGATGAGACCTAAGTTTTCTACATCACTGATTATTTTGGGTTTTAGCCAATTATTTGTTAGAATAAGTTTACTTTTGTTAAAAAATTATACTTTGAAATTCAACGAATTACCAATTCATCCCAAAGTCTTAGAGGCAATTACCGCCATGGGCTTTGAAACTCCAAGTCCGATACAAGCAGAAGCTATTCCTCTCGCCATTGAAGGCAATGATATTTTAGGCTGTGCTCAAACCGGTACAGGAAAAACAGCTGCCTTTTTAGTTCCCGTATTAAATGGCATACTTTCTCAAAAGTCAGAAGGAAAATTATCTGCATTAATTATTGCACCAACGAGAGAGCTGGCCTTACAAATCGATCAACAAATCGATGGCTTAAGCTACTTTACCGGCATCGTTTCCGCAGCCATCTATGGAGGTGGTTCTGGTTTTGATTTTGATGTGGAAAGAAAAGCACTGACTTCCGGTGCTGAAATTATCGTGGCAACACCCGGTCGATTGATTTCCCATATTAACTTAGGTTACGTAGATTTTTCTAACATCAACTTTCTTGTGTTAGATGAAGCTGACAGAATGTTAGACATGGGCTTCATTGAAGACATTACTAAAATCAGCAACCTGTTGCCTAAAACAAGGCAGACTTTTTTGTTTTCAGCAACGATGCCACCCAAGATTAAAAATCTGGCGGCAAAACTTCAACGGGATCCAAAAGAAGTTAAAATTTCAGTCTCTACAAACCGCTTCTAAAATAGAACAAAAAGCTATTTTGGTCTATGATCAGCATAAGTTAAAAGTGATTTTAGATATTGTTACAAAAAGTAATTACAGAAGTATCATCATCTTTTGTAGTACCAAAAGCGACACCAAACACATCAGTGCTGAAATGCAAAAGCGTGGGCTGAGTGCCAAATCATTTCACTCTGATTTGGAGCAAGATGAACGTGAAAAGCGCATGTTGGCGTTTAAAAACCGATCCATTCAAGTGTTGATTGGTACCGATATTATCTCCAGAGGTATTGATGTGGAAGACATTGATTTGGTAATTAACCATACTGTTCCGCCAGATGCCGAAGATTATGTGCACCGTGTAGGTCGAACTGCTCGTGCAGCTGCAGAAGGAAAAGCGATTACATTAATCAATGAATACGATCAACGTAAGTTTCAAAAAATTGAACAATTGATTGGCTTAGAAATAGAGAAAAGTAAACCAGCAGAAGGTTTAGGCGATGGTCCTGATTATGACCCGGTGAAAAACTTTAAAAGCAAACCAAAATTTGGTGGTAAGAAGCCAGGGTTTAAAGGAAAAAAAAATTATAATTCTGGAAATAGAAATTAAGAAATAGACTACTTTTCATGTTTCCTCATTTTTAAAAACGCCTCTGTTGATAAATAGAGGCGTTTTTAATTCTTGGCACAGTCCTTGTAAAAGCCTTCAACAGGTTACATACAATTCTCAGTCGGAGAATGCACTTCGGTGCAAACAGAAGCCGCAGTTGTCCCCCCTTCTGCGGTTTTCTTTTTTTTAATACCTGACAATTTGTACCTATTCCTACAATTGGTTTATTTATTGATAAATGAAACCAAGATTTTCACATCGGTATTACATGAAATTTCAGTAATATTGTGATTCATACAACACTTATAAAATTTGCTAAAAAGCACGTTATGTTAGATTTTGTTACAAAAGGACTGTCTAAAATCTTAGGAAATAAAAACGACAAGGACTTAAAAATAATAAGACCGTATGTCGGAAAAATAAATACTGAGTTCGAAAAATTAAGTTCTATCACGGATAATGCCCTAAGAGCACGCACCCAAGAACTAAAAGATATAATCGCTGAAAAACTTTCTTCCATTGACGGTCAAATGGATGAAATCCGCAATAAAGTTCAAGTCGAAGGAATAGATATTCATCAGAAAGAGGCTCTTTTTGACGAATTGGATAAGCTTGAAAAAGATCGCGACACCGAGTTAGAAGTTGTGTTGCTTGAAATTCTTCCACAAGCATTTGCCGTAGTGAAAGAAACTGCGCGAAGACTAAAAGAAAATAAACAGTTAGTAGTTGAAGCTACCTTGTTAGACAAAACATTAGCTGCCGAAAGTGACTATGTTGAAATTCAAGGTACGATGCCGTTTGGAAAAACGAATGGACAGCCGCAGGTGTGCCTGTAGTTTGGGACATGGTGCATTATGATGTGCAATTGATTGGTGGTGTAGTGTTGCATGAAGGCAAAATTGCTGAAATGACTACTGGTGAGGGTAAAACATTGGTAGCAACATTGCCAGCTTACCTCAATGCGTTAGCAGGTAGAGGTGTTCACATTGTAACGGTAAATGATTACTTAGCAAAAAGAGACTCTGAATGGATGCGTCCTATTTTTGCCTTTCACGGAATGAAAGTGGATTGTATCGACAAATATCCTGCACACTCACAAAAGAGACGTGATGCTTACAACTGTGACATCACTTACGGAACAAATAACGAATTTGGTTTTGACTATTTGAGAGACAATATGTCAATGAAGCCGGAAGAGTTGGTACAACGCAAGCATCATTTTGCGATGATTGATGAGGTCGATTCTGTATTGATTGATGATGCACGAACACCCTTAATTATTTCTGGTCCCGTGCCGAAAGGTGATCAACACGAGTTTTATGATTTAAAACCTCGTATTGCTAGAATTGTTGAAGAGCAACGCAAAATGACGGCTAACTTTTTAACTGAAGCAAAGAAAAAAATTGCTGCAGGTGATACGAAAGAAGGTGGACTTTCTTTATTCAGAGCTTTCAGAGGTCTTCCAAAACATAAACCATTGATTAAATACTTGGGTGAGCCAGGTATGCGAACCTTACTTCAAAAAATTGAAGATGAATATTTGGCTGAAAACCAAAAGCGCATGCCAGAGGCAGATGCACCTTTGTTTTTTACCATAGATGAAAAAACAAACTCCATAGAGTTGACCGATAAAGGTATCGAGTTGATCACAGGTGATGGTGAAGACCCTCACTTTTTTATTCTTCCTGACATAGGTGTTGAATTAGATGCCATTGAAAAAAGTGGTGCTGCTGAAGAAGATATTGTCCAGCAAAAAGATGCGTTAATAAAAGAATATTCAGCAAAGTCACAGCGAATTCACTCGATCAACCAATTGTTGAAGGCATATACCTTGTTTGAAAAAGACACAGAATATGTGGTCATGAACTCAAAAGTCATGATTGTGGATGAGCAAACTGGTCGTATCATGGACGGTAGACGTTATTCTGACGGTCTACACCAAGCGATTGAAGCAAAAGAAAATGTGAAGGTGGAAGATGCCACGCAAACGTATGCCACTGTAACACTTCAAAATTACTTTAGAATGTACCACAAACTAAGTGGTATGACTGGTACTGCTGAAACAGAAGCTGGTGAGTTTTGGGAAATCTATAAATTGGATGTCGTAGTGATTCCTACCAACAGACCAATTAGCTAGAGATGATAGACAGGATTTAGTTTACAAAACTGTTCGTGAAAAATTCAATGCCGTAATTGACGAAATTGGCGTGATGGTACAACAAGGTCGTCCAGTATTGGTGGGTACAACTTCTGTAGAAATTTCAGAAGTAATCAGTCGTATGTTGAAAATGCGTAATATCAACCATAACGTGTTGAACGCAAAACAACATAAAAAAGAAGCTGATATTGTTGCTGAAGCAGGTAAGTCAGGAACAGTAACTATTGCAACCAACATGGCTGGTCGTGGTACCGATATTAAGTTAACGCCAGAGGCGAAAGCAGCGGGTGGTTTGGCAATTATTGGTACAGAACGTCATGAGTCCAGACGTGTGGATAGACAGTTACGTGGTCGTGCTGGTCGTCAAGGTGATGTGGGTTCTTCTCAGTTCTTTGTGAGTTTAGAAGACAACTTGATGCGTCTTTTTATGCCAGAACGTATTGCCCGATTGATGGATAAAATTGGTTTGAGAGAAGGAGAAGTTATTCAACACTCGATGATTACTAGCTCTATTGAGCGAGCACAGAAAAAAGTAGAAGAAAACAACTTTGCGATTCGTAAGCGTTTATTGGAATACGATGATGTGATGAATCAGCAACGTGAAGTAGTTTACAAGCGAAGAAGAAATGCTTTGTACGGTGAACGACTAGAACTTGACATCATGAACATCTTGTATGATGTATGTGATGACTTTGCTGAAAATGTAAAAGCGACAAAAGATATCGAGCAATTACAATTATCGACTATTGGCGCATTTGGTTATAGCTCTAAACTTACCGAGCAGGATGTAGCTAAAGATACAGTTCAAACAATTACAGATAAGTTGTTTGATGAAGCAATTGAGTATTATGACAAGAAAAACGAAAAAATAGTTAAAGCCGTTCTTCCGGTCATGAAAGACGTGTATGCCAACAAAGGTGCAACGATTGAAAATGTATCCATGCCTTTCGTTTCTGATAGCAAACAAATACGAATTTCTGCTAACTTGAATGATGTAATTTCGACTAATGGAAAAGCGCTTTTAAGTGCCTTACAAAAATCGGTGTCGTTAGCAATAGTAGATCAAGGTTGGACAAGTCACTTGCGTGAAATGGACGACTTAAAACAAGCCGTTCACAACGCTTCCTACGAGCAGAAGGATCCATTATTAATTTATAAATTTGAAGGATTTGAGTTGTTTAAGACCTTTGTAAGTGAAATCAATCACGAGGCTATTTCATTCTTAATGAAAGCATCACTTCCTGAAAATGATCCAGCACAAATACAAGAAGCACGTGAAGCACAACAGCGTAAGTTGAGTGAAAATAAAAATGAAGCACACAGTTTGCTAGATGGTGGTGGACAGCCTGATACAGATACGCAAACAGAAAAACAAGTAGTTCAACCCATGAAGAGCACAAAAATCCATGGTAGAAATGACCGTGTTTCGGTGCAATATATGGATGGATCATTGAAAAAAGATGTGAAGTTTAAAACAGTTGAACAAGATGTTTTAGATAACAAATGCGTATTAGTTGAAGATGAAGCTTAATTCTATTCTCACATATCTCTTTATTGCACTGGCTTATTTGAGCTGGGGTCAATATTCGGAAGACTTATCCAAAGTTCGTCCACAAGTGGAGTTCAATGAGGAGGAGTTCAAAGCTCGAAAAGATAGCGTAGTTGCCATTGAGCACCATGATAACGCTAAAGTTGAGAATGCATTAGAAGGCTATGCTGAATTTGTCAACAAAATAAAGTGTGCTAGGGGTTACCGTATTCAAATTTATTTAGGGAGAAGTGAAGCAGAAGTTGAAGCAGTGAAAAATCAACTCAAAGAAATAGAAGGTTTCAAAGATGCTGATGTATACGTAGAATATAAAGTTGATTTTCGAGTAAAAGTTGGTAATTATATCGAAAGACTTCGGGCACATCAAGATTTAATTCAGCTTCAAAAAGTTTTTGATACCGCACTTCTATTACCTGAAAATTGTATACCTGTAGATAAAGTTAAGTAATGGATTTAAAGCAAAAAGTAAGTGAACTAGCAAAAAAACATGAAAATGAGTTGTTAGATACACGACATCATTTACACATGCATCCTGAACTTTCTTTTCAAGAATATGAGACCGCAAAATTTGTCATTAACCGATTAAAAGAAATCGGTGTAGATGAAATTACTGAAGGCGTTGCAGGAACTGGTGTGGTTGGATATATAAAAGGTAAAAAACCCTGATTCACAGAACCATTGCATTGCGTGCAGACATGGATGCATTGCCAATTTTTGAGCAAAATACGGTTGCATTATAAATCTAAAAATGAGGGTGTAATGCATGCCTGTGGCCATGATGTGCATACCACTTCATTGTTAGGGGCTACCCGGATAATGAACGAATTCAAATCTGAATTTGAGGGTACTATAAAGTTAATATTTCAACCTGGTGAGGAGCGATTACCAGGTGGTGCATCCATGATGATTAAAGAAGGAGTACTTGAAAACCCCACACCCCAAAACATAGTCGGTCAACATGTGATGCCTTTTATCGATGCTGGTAAAGTAGGTTTTCGTTCAGGAATGTATATGGCCAGTGCGGATGAAATATTTTTAAAAGTAAAAGGCAAAGGTGGGCATGCAGCTATGCCCGAAAACAACATTGATCCGGTGTTAATTACTTCCCATATTATTGTTGCCTTGCAGCAAATTGTGAGTAGAAATGCCTCCCCAAAAATTCCTTCAGTGCTTTCGTTTGGTAAAGTGACTGCGAATGGAGCTACCAATATAATTCCTGAAGTGGTGGATGTTGAAGGCACATTTCGAACGATGGATGAAAAATGGCGTTTTGAAGCGCACCAAAAAATAAAAACAATGGCAGAAAATATTGCCATTGCCATGGGAGGTATTTGTGAGGTGGAGATAAAAGTTGGTTATCCCTTTTTAAAAAATACCCCTGAGTTAGCAGAAACACTAAAGAGTTATGCAGTAGAATATCTTGGAGAAGAAAATGTTGAAGACTTAGATTTGTGGATGGCAGCAGAAGACTTTGCTTTTTATTCCCAACAAATTGATTCATGTTTTTATCGCTTAGGAATCCGAAATGCTGATAAAGGAATTACATCGGGATTACATACTCCAACATTTAATATAGACGAAAGTTGTCTAGAAATTGGAGCTGGTTTAATGGCTTACTTGACTTTAAGACAACTAATAAATTAATGAAAAAAACACTTTTTATCATTTTAGTGGTTTTAGTAATTACTAAAACTACTTCAAGCAGCGCGCAAGAAAAAGGGGTTGCGACACTGGGTATTGGTACTGGTTTAGAGTTTGGAGGAATAGGTGGCAAATTAGCCTATTATCCAGCGGGGTCTCTGGGTTTATTTGGTGGGTTTGGATATGCCATTGCTGGCGCTGGTTATAATTTTGGGTTGCAGTTTTTAATCCCTTCAACTAGTAATGTGCGGTTTTATTTGGAAGGAATGTATGGCTACAACGGCATTATTTTAATTCAAGATTTTTATGGTTATGGACAAGATTTTAAGGAGATATATTATGGGCCGAGTTTTGGTGCTGGTATAAATATTAAAAATCGAAAAGAAAACTATTGGCAATTTTCCCTGTTATTCCCTGTCCGTTCGAAAGAATTTCGAGATACCTGGGATGCTATTGTCAACAATCCTTATATAGAAACATCAACTTTATTGCCTTTTACCATAACCGCTGGATATAACTTCAATTTGAATTAATTTGGTGAAATTCAAAGCGCTAGCTTTCCTAATTCATTTAAAAAGGCTGCGTTTTCTTCTATTGCTGTGCCCACTACAATAATATCAGCACCCGCATCAAACGCCCGTTGTGCCGCTTCTAATGATTTTATTCCTCCACCAACAATGAGAGGAGAATCTATAGCACGTTTTGTTGCAGCAATCATTTTAGCTGAAACGGGGTTTTTGGCTCCGGAACCACCTTCTAAATAAAACAATTTTAAACCTAAAAGTTCTCCTGCTAACGCAGTGCAAGCAGCTATTTCAGGTTTGTTTGCAGGAATTGGTTGCGTATTGCTAATGTAAGAAACAGTGGTTGGTTCTCCGCTGTCTACTAAAATATAACCAGTAGCGATTGTTTCTAAACCACTTCTTTTAATGCTTGGTGCTGCCAACACCTGTTGTCCGATTAAAAAATCAGGGTTTCTTCCAGATATTAGTGATAAAAATAACAATGCATCCGCTTGTGCTGTTATGTGACTATGGCTTCCAGGGAAAAGGAGGACTGGAATAGAAGAGTGGTCTTTTAACAAACTGACCGTTTGCTCTAATTTATCACTGGTTAGCAAGCTGCCTCCAACAAAAAAATAACTAACTCCAGCTTCTTGTGCCGTACGGGCAAACTGGATGCATCGTTCTTCCGAAATATCATCAGGATCTATTAATATAGCTATACCCTTTTTGTTTTCGGTCTTTGCTTTAATTATCTTATCGTATATAGCGTGTTTCACTAAACCAAAAGTACGAAACAAATATGGGAATCAAATATTGGTCGTGCCTTAAAATAAATAACAGGAGACAATTGTATTTAGTAGCTAAAATAGTAAATAGCACAAAAGGTTAGTAGGGAAGGTAACCTCTAATAAAATAAAAAAACATGTCAGTAGAAATTGAGAACATAGAACTACAATATTTAAGTATAAGTGATTATCAAGAGCTAAAAGACGCAATGATAGAAGCTTATTCTAACTTAACGAATGCCTATTGGCAAGAATCACATATACAATCGTTGATAGACAAATTTCCAGAGGGACAAGTGGTTATCAAAGTAAATAACCATTTGGCTGGATGTGCATTATCTATTGTTGTTGATTATGATAAGTTTGAATACAAACACACCTATAAAGAAATAACGGGGAATTATTCATTTAACACCCATTCAGCGACAGGAGATCGGCTATATGGAATCGATGTTTTTATTAAACCTGAATTTAGAGGTCTTCGTTTGGGGCGTAGGTTGTACGATTACAGAAAAGAGTTATGCGAGCGATTAAATTTAAAAGGTATTGCTTTTGGAGGTCGCATTCCAAATTATCACTTGCATGCGAGTGAACTAACGCCCAAACAATATATTGATAAAGTGAAGCGAAAAGAAATACATGATCCAGTATATAACTTTCAAATATCAAATGACTTTCACGCTACTAAAATTTTAAAAGGATATTTAGAAGGGGATACCGAGTCAAGTGAGTTTGCGGTTTTATTAGAATGGGATAACATCTATTATGAAAAACCTAGTAAAAACGCCTCTGCAACTAAAAAAATAGTACGGCTCGGTTTGGTTCAGTGGCAAATGCGTCCATATTCTAATTTAGAAGAACTCATGCAACAAGTGGAGTATTTTGTTGATGCCGTTTCTGGATATCGATCAGATTTTGCATTATTTCCTGAGTTTTTTAATGCACCACTGATGGCAGAAAACAATCATTTGTCAGAGGCCAATGCCATTAGAGAGTTAGCAAAACATACGAGTAAAATTGTCGAGAAATTTGCTGAATTAGCTATCTCCTACAATATCAATATTATTTCGGGGAGTATGCCTGAAATAGTTAATGACCGACTCTATAATGTAGGTTATTTATGCAAGCGAGATGGTTCGGTGGAGCGATATGAAAAACTGCATGTTACCCCTGATGAAGCCAAAGTATGGGGTATGGAAGGCGGTTATGAGTTAAAGGCTTATGACACAGACTGTGGTAAAGTCGGCATTCTGATTTGTTATGATTCTGAATTTCCAGAATTAAGTCGACTACTCGCTGACGAGGGAATGGATATTTTGTTTGTACCCTTTTTAACGGATACACAAAATGGTTATTCACGAGTAAGAAATTGTGCTCAAGCACGTGCGATAGAAAATGAATGTTATGTAGCAATAGCTGGAAGCGTAGGCAATTTGCCCAAGGTACATAACATGGATATTCAATTTGCTCAGTCAATGGTGTTCACTCCGTGTGATTTCTCTTTCCCAGCAAATGGAATCAAAGCAGAGGCTACACCAAATACGGAAATGATCTTAATTGCAGATGTTGATTTGGATTTATTAAGAGAATTAAACCAACTTGGGAGTGTCAGAAATTTGAAAGATAGACGAAAAGACTTGTTTGAGTTGAGAAAAAAGTAAACCAGAAATCTTTCTTTTCAAAATTAAAAAATCTTGAATCCGATTATAAAATAAGCTTTATTAATACGTATGAAAATCACCATTGTATCCAGTAGCACAAGAAGAGGTCGGTTGAGTCCGCGAGTAGCTTTTGCTTTAAAAAGTGCGGTTGAAAAATCAGACAACAGCGCTCAAATTATTGATTTATTAGAACTGAACCTTCCTCCTTTTGAAGAACGTTTTGGGTTTATGGAGGATCCTGATAATCAATTGAAGGCAGTTTCAGATACATTAATTAGTTCTGATGGAATCATTTTTCTTACTCCTGAATACAATGGTAGTATATCATCAGGTTTGAAAAATTTTATTGATGTGTTTGCGAAAGATCCTTTTAATGGAAAACCAATTGGTGTGGCAACTGCTTCTACAGGAGCTTTAGGAGGAATCCGCGCAGCATATCAATTGCAACAAATTATTCTCTCAATCTTTGGTTATCCACTTCCACACATGCTCACGGTAGGTAATATGGACCAAGTATTAGATGAAAAGGGCGTAGTGTTAGACGCTAATTTTCAAAAAAGATTAGATAGCTTTTTGAACGCCTATTTAGGGTTTGTGCAAAAAATATCTGCTTAAACTTATAAGTTGTTACTTAATGAATAATTACTGCTTAGAGTAATCATTCAGGCAGCTATTGAATCATGATATACTCGCTTCAATAAATTAATATCTAATGGTTTTACATTGTAAGCTGCCACACCAAAATTTTGACTAAAACTCTTAAATCTATCAGTGTCAGAGGTGGTTAAAATAATAATAGGAATTTTGTCTAAACGCTTATTAGTTATTGTTTCGGTTAATATTTCAAAACCATTAATTTTAGGTAGATTAATATCTAACAGTATGACGTTAGGCAACTTATCATTTGATTTTAATAAATAATTCAGGGCATCTTCACCATCGTCCATTACTTTTAAGGTAAAGTTAAGTCCACTTCTATCTAGTTCTCTTTTTACTAAAATCACATCTGGATAATTGTCTTCAATTAACAAAATATCAATAACTGTACTTAGATTTTTCATAACTGTACATTGATTAAAAATTTTAAATAATTAGTGTTTAAACCTATAAAAAAAACTGTTCATTTTCAATTACTTAATTAAAACTTTGGTAGAAAAAAAGTGAAAGAAGTGCCTTTACCAGGCACCGACTTTAACCCAATTTCACCTCCATGAAGTTGCACAATTCGCTTGCATTGTGCAAGACCAATGCCTGTACCAGAAAATTTGTGTTCGGCATGAAGTCGGTTAAAAGGTTGAAAAATTTTTTCGTGAAACTTACTATCAATTCCAATTCCGTTATCTTCCACAGTGATTTTATGTCTATTAGCTTCCTCTTCTGCGTAAATTTTTATTATAGGGGTTGCTTTTTTTTCGTGAAACTTAATGGCATTAGCGATGAGGTTTTGTATGACCTGTTGTAGAAGTACCTTATTGCCATACACAGTTGGTAAATTGTTCGCTTGTATTTGTGCATGACTATTTTGAATAGTGGATTTTATCACCTCTAAAACGGAATTTACTACCTCTTGAAGTTTTACGTTTTGTTTGTCTGTTTGATTGCCCAGATGAGCGTAAATTAAAAGTTCCTTAATGATATTACGCATTTTCATCACGGAGTTTGAAAGTATATTCAAATACTCTTTTCCAGTATCATCTAACACATTTTTATAATCTTTTAAAATTACATCTACAAAGCTTTCTACCGTTAAAAGGGGTTCTTGTAAATCATGCGAAGTGTAGAAGGCAAATTTTTCTAATTCCTCATTTTGAATTTCTAGTTCGCGTTGTTTTTTTCTGGAAACTTCGAGCTTGCGCTTTTCTGTTAAATCACGGGTAACATGAGTATAACCAGTGATGTTATTTTGTAAGTCTACGATTGCAGATATTGTTACTTCAGCAAAAAAAGGTTTTCCAGATTTTTTATTTTGAAACCCTTCATATACAGCAAAACCATTTTTTTCAGCCTCTAATAGCAAATGATACGGACGGTTTTGTTTTCGTGCTTCTTCGGAATAAAAAATGGATAACGGTTTACCAATAACATCGTCTTTAATAAACTCGGAGATTTTCCAGAGACCTTCATTCCATGTCATTACAAACCCATTTTTATCAATTAAAATAATTGCATAGCCTTGAATCACGTTAATCATAGATTGAATTCTTTTTTCACGTTGTTTTAATTCAAAGGTTCGTTCTTTTACTTCTGTGTCAAGAATCGATCGAGATAACTCACTATTTATAATCGTTTGTTTTGCCAAATATACCACCGAAACCGTAATCCAGACAACGGCATGTGAGATAAGCATATTTAGACCTGTTAGGTTATTTAGTCCGCTATCATAGTTAATTAGAATTGCAACAAAAATTAGTGTTGAACTGGTTAGACCTAAGAAAATAGAAGCTTTTGGAAAAGGAGATATCCAAGAATAGAGCACAAAAAAAACGTACAAACAACCAAAAGCTATTTGTTGATTACCATAAACATCAAGCATGAATATGGTCCCCGATATGAAAAAATAACCTATTAAGGCTGCGATTTTTATGACCATGTTAGCCTTGTTTTAATAACTTCATCTCTTTAGCAAGCTCATCAAGTTGTCCCTCTTTTAATTTTAATTCTTTTTCGAGCCTTCTATTTTCTTTTTCAAGCGAATGAGTACTAATATTAAGATTTAGCTTTAAGATTTTTGGTACATCTTTGATCAAAGTAAACACAGTCATCATGCTAGCAATGGCAGTAATAAATTTGACTAGCGCCAACAATCTGTAAACTGGCCACCAGAAAATGACGGCATCTAAGAAATGTGTTGCTCCACATGAGACAATGAAAAGTGCAAAATATGCAAATATGGGCAGAAATGGCAGTTTAGGTATTTTCTGTGTAAACCAAAAGAGGATTAATGGAATCACAAAATAAGCGACCCAAATCATGATATCACTAAAAATAAACAGCCAGCCATGAAAGTCAGACCATTCTCCACAATGCCATCTAGGAGGCCAACTTTCAGTTTGAAATAATAATGCAAAAAAATCTATTAGTTGGTCCATATTGTTATTTGTCTTGTCCCATAAAAATATTATATACACTAAAACATCTTAGATTTGTTTTAAAAGATACAATTTAAAATAATTCTTGTAAATTAAAACTAAAAGAGTTAAAGCTGATTTTTAATTAGTTAGGAGTGAATACCGTTAGAAACAACCTTATATCATTCGAAAACAGATTTAATAGAGCTTTATAGTTTCTATCTTAATTAAAACTTCTTGTAGTATTTATTAGAACAAAATTTTAATTCTCGAAATGGATTCCTAAGTTGTGGTTATGTCATCGATTCAAAAAATTACTTTTAAAAATAAAAATGGGTTTGAGTTATCCGCGTTGCTGGAGGTTCCATTAAATCAACAGCCTAAAGCCTATGCGTTATTTGCCCATTGTTTTACTTGTAACAAAAATTTTAATGCTGTAAAGCAGGTCGTTAAGGCATTGACACGTGATGGATTTGCTGTTTTAAGTTTTGATTTTACAGGTTTAGGTCAAAGCGATGGAGACTTTTCCGACACAAACTTTAGTTCTAATGTTGATGATTTAATAGCCGCAGCTGAATTTCTTGAAGAACAGTTTAAAGCTCCCAAATTGCTTGTGGGTCATTCATTAGGTGGAGCAGCAGTTCTAGTAGCTTCAGACCTTATTTCATCTGTTCAAGCAGTTGCTACAATTGGAGCACCATCTTCTCCAAATCACGTCCAAAACTTATTTGAAACTAATTTACAAGAAATTGAAAAAGCGGGTATAGCCAAAGTATCCATTGGAGGCAGACCTTTTACCATCAAAAAACAGTTTCTAGATGATATCAACAGTGCAAAACTAGCAGAAAGGCTAAGCCACTTTAAAAAGCCGCTTTTGGTATTACATTCACCGCAGGATAGTACGGTAAGTATTGAAAATGCAAAGGAGATATATGAATTTGCAAAACATCCTAAAAGCTTTATTTCCTTAGATGGTGCAGATCATCTATTGACCAATAAAGCGGATGCTACCTATGTTGGTAGTGTAATCGCTAGTTGGGCAGACCGTTATCTGACGATTCCAGAAAAAGAGGAGCCTAAACTCTTAAAAGAAGTACTTGTACGAATTGAAAATGAAGAATATACTACTGAAATTACTAATGGAAAACATACAATTGTTGCCGATGAACCAGCAAATCTTGGAGGCAGTGATTTAGGACAAACTCCTTATGACTTATTATTAGCATCCCTTGGTAGTTGTACAGCTATAACTTTACGGATGTATGCCAATCGAAAAAAATGGCCGCTCGAGGAAGTAAAAGTGCATTTGAGTCATAGCCGAGAACACAGTGTTGATGGAAAAGCTACCGCTGAAAAAAAAGAACAAATTGATAAAATAGAGCGACTCATTGAACTCAAAGGAAATCTTGATAAAACACAACGAGCACGACTCTTAGAAATTGCTGATAAATGTCCTGTGCACAATACGCTACATAGTCCAACCGAAATCAAAACTGAATTAATTAAATGAAATCATTCATCTTTCCTTTTTTCATTATCATAATGTTGTTGGCTTGTGAACAGCGTGAACATGGATTTACCGAATCCGTTGAGCTAGCACATGAAAAAGAAACTTTTTTGTCACACAAAGCCATATCCTTTGATATCATTCTGGAGTTTGGAGGAAAGGAGCGACTCGATGCAAAAATGACTTTACTCACCAATTCCAACAAAGGGTTGATGGAGTTGGCTGATGGGAATAAGATTGTTTACCATGGTGATCGTGTGTTTTGTTCTCCAGAAATGGCCAACCAAAAAAATGTTCGGTTTGATGCTTACACGTGGTCTTATTTTTTCTTGTTTCCTTATAAATTAAATGATGAAGGCACAGTTTGGACCGACTTCCCTTCAAAAAAATTAAATGATTCCCTTTTCCTCACTCAAAAACTCACTTTTAAATCTGGTACAGGCGATGCTCCAGATGACTGGTATGTAGTGTATGTCGATCCTCAAACAAAACAAATAGAAGCGGCAGCCTATATTGTAACAGCAAATAAAACTAAAGAAGCAGCAGAAGAAGACCCTCATGCTATTCAATATAAAAAATATCAAGCGGTTAATGGAGTCCCTTTGGCACATCAATGGAAGTTTTGGGAGTGGACTGAAAAAGACGGGTTAACGCGACAGCTCGGAGAAGCTTCTATAAACAACTTCAAATTTATAGAAGAAGTAAATACACGATTTGATATCCCAACAGATTTTATTCTAGTTGAATAATTGTTTTAATTTATTATTAGAGAGAGGTTGTTACAGGCTAGTTCTACAGCTCTTTTACCTGCTAACATTGCGGAGTTAATGGAACCCTGAACGGTATAGTCGCCCGTGTAAATGACATCGTTTTCTACTCGCAGTTTTTTAGGTTTATACTTTAAATTCGTGATTTGTGGTAATGCTTTGGGGATGCGATAGTGTTTGATAAGTTGTAGGTTTGTCAAGCCTAACTGATTATGGAGTTCTTCTTTTACCAGTTGAATAAGGTCCGAATCGGTGTGTTGATGGTGTTTAATAATGGTTACTGAAATGATTGATTTTTCAGCGTGGGGATAAAGGCTTGTAACAAAATGATAGTTATTCACTAACTTATTTTGATGAGTGAATAAGCCAATTATGTTCAATTCCTCTTTTTGTTTTTCGATTTCAAAATAAAGATTTTCGCACGATTTCCACTTGACGTGATCAAATTCTGTTGGGATCGTATAGATACATTTATCGAAAGCTACTTTCTTACCAGAAGCTAAAATTAGCTGTTTTGACGAGATGGTTTTTACTTCAGTAGCTAACATAAACTTTGTTTGAGTAAGTTGATTTTTTAGTTGTTCAGCAATTGCTTGTATTCCTTTGGCAGGGATTGCAGCGTGACCTTCGGCAAACATTTTAAATACAAATTCAAATAAACGACTGGAGGTAGTGAGTGCTTCTTCTAAATAGATGCCTGCAAAAAATGGCTGAAAGAAATTATTGATGACTGTTTCTGAAAAACCGAATCTATATAGGTAGTCAATGGTTGTAGTTTCTTCCTTTTTGAAAATTCGTTCAAGTGACTTAGACTTAAGCTGTCGCTGTAATATAAAGATTTTCAATTTGTCAATGACGTTACCTGTATTGGAGAGTAGCGTGTCTTTTAGGAAAAAAAAGTTTCTCAACGGGTCACCCCAAAGTGTTTTTTTATTTTCATGATGGATTACAGCACCAGGTAAAAAGTATTTTAAATTGAGTGAAGAATAATTAAGATATCTCTTAGCTTCGGGATATGCAGTAAGCAAAACCTGGAAACCTATGTCTAGCGGTACACCTTCATGAAACGCTGTTGCCAGTCTTCCACCCACCACATTGTTTTTATCAATTACAAAGGGAGAGTAACCCTGTTTTTCTAGTTCAATTGCTGCTACTAAGCCAGTTATCCCTGCGCCTACAACAATAATTTTTTTATTATTCATAAGGGAATAACAAATAAAGAATTCGGATGTTTTTAATATTGATAGTTATCTTTTTTTAAAAAGTGAACGTATTATTAGCCTGTTTTTGTTTGCGAAAAATAAAAAGACCCCCAGATAAAAAATAATTAAACTGTAAATACTAGAAGCCATGCCACACGCTGGATTGTTTAGTAATACTACGGCAACTATATTAGCCAAGTGCCATTTTGGATTCCAACGTGTCTAACGGCTAAAACTTTTGGGTTGGATATAATTCGTTTGTCATTTATATTAGGGATGCTGCTAATATAATCGTTGAAATATTTTCTGTGAAGGGTACTGTAAAAGCATAAAAAAACGCACAATGTAGTAATACATTGTGCGTAATTATTTTTCTTAAGAAGTTTTGAATTATTTATTCGCAGCGTAAAGTTCACTCACTTTCGTCCAGTTAATAACGTTGAAAAAGGCAGCAACGTAATCAGGTCGTTTGTTTTGGTAGTTTAAGTAATAGGCATGCTCCCACACATCTAAACCTAAGATAGGGAATCCACCACAACCGACACCTGGCATTAATGGGTTGTCTTGGTTTGGAGTAGAACATACATCTACTTTACCTCCTTTATGAACACATAACCAAGCCCAACCAGAACCAAATTGTGTAGCTGCTGCATTGGAAAATTTTTCTTTAAATGCATCAAAAGAACCAAATGCGGCATCAATTGCTGATGCTAATTCTCCTGATGGTTTTCCTCCTCCGTCAGGAGACATCACAGTCCAAAACAAGTTGTGGTTGTAAAAACCACCGCCATTATTTCTTACTGCAGAATTTTTTAGGTCTAAGCCAGTCATAATCTCTTCGATTGGCTTGCCTGCTAAAGGTGTTCCTTCAATAGCATCGTTCAACTTACTTGTGTAAGCAGCATGGTGTTTATCGTGATGGATCTCCATCGTTTTAGCATCAATATGTGGTTCTAGTGCATTGGTTGCATAAGGCAACTTTGGTAATTCAAAAGCCATTTTTATAAAATTTTAGGTTTAACAATCTATTTCAAGTAACAACATAAAAATAGGAGAAACTGTTTTGTGACCAAAGGAAAACTCTGTTTTAAAGAAAAGAATCGTAACAATAGTATTTCATGATTTATTTTTTCTCAAGGTTTTAAAAAAATCAAGTACAATCGCTGAGCATTCATCTTTCATTAAGCCTTGTACTACTGTGGTTTTCGGGTGAAGAATATTTTCTGATAATCGGAGAAAGCCACGGTCAAGGTCAGGCGCACCAATAACTACTTTTTCAATTTGACTCCACGCTAAGGCTCCAGCACACATAACACAGGGCTCTAACGTAATAAATAAGGTGCATTCATGTAAATACTTACCTCCAAGAGCATTTGCAGCGGAAGTGATTGCTACCATTTCGGCATGAGCAGTTACATCAGTGAGCCGCTCCGTTTCATTGTGCGCCCGAGCTATTATTTTATTTCTACAAACGATAACTGCTCCTACAGGAATCTCACCTTTTTCAAAAGCTTTTTGAGCTTCTTTAAAGGCTTCTTTCATAAAGTAGTGATCGTCAAAGACAGTAAGTGTCATGTAGTAGTTTTAACTGTAAAATTAAAACTATGCTTCATCATATCTAAATACTGAATCTAAATCTTCATTAGAATTAATCGATTGTTTCAAATCTTTGATAAGTCCGTTTTTCAAATCATACACCCAGCCATGTATGTATGGGTACTCACCATTATTCCATTCTTCTTGGATAAATGATACCTTACCTAAGTTAGTGACCTGTTCTAGGATATTCAGTTCCACAAAACGATCAAATCGTTTGTCTTCGTTTTTTTCTGCATCCAGTTCAGCACTGTGTAAACGATAAACATCTTTGATATTCATCAACCAGTTGTCTAAAAAGCCAAATGATTGATTGCCCATTGCCGCTTTAACACCACCACAACCATAGTGACCACAAACAATAATGTGTTTTACTTTCAAAACTTTTACTGCATAGTAAACCACACTTAATAAATTCGAATCCGTATGAACTACCATATTTGCAATATTCCTTTGTACGAAAATAGAGCCAGGCATCGCGTTCGTAATTTCTGTTGCAGGCACACGACTATCAGAACAACCAATCCAGAGGTATTGGGGAGTTTGCGCTTTTGATAAATTTTCAAAAAAATCAGGGTGTTTTTTGTTAATATCTTCTACCCACTTTATATTTCCTTCTATTAACTCTTTTATTAATTCTGCCATTCTTTTCTCAACTCAGTTAGTTTGCTAATTAACAAAAAAATCAATGTTGAAACTACCAATTTTTAGAAATTTTATTAATTGGCTTGCTTTAAAAGATTAAGGAGCCTTATGAGGTCTTTCTAGCGGATTCGTGATAGGTTTTTACATGCGGACCAAGAAATATTCGTGTGTAAATTCGAATCATTGACAAACCATTCACCAAAAATGACAGAAGCAGCACCCCTAATAAAAAATATTCTCCATTATGCACACCACTCAATATCAACTCACAACCAAGAAATGCTGAGGTGATTGGAAAGCCCATTAAACCAAGTGCAGAGGTTAGAAACAAAAATTCTGTTGTAGGGTATTCATAACAATGGCCTTGATAACCATGCAAAGATATTGTTTTTTCTTTTTTACGAATGGTGTCGATTGCAAGCTGACCAAGGATGTAAGCAATGGTCACTCCTCCAAAATAGAAACTCAGGTCATATACGGTCATACCATGTAAATACATCGCATAAACAATCAAAAGATGAAAAAAGGCGATTTTAATCCAGGCATTAATTACTTTTTCTTTTTCGGTAAATACTAAAAGAATAGTCGCAAAAGCTATGATTACAATGCACAGTACAATAGGGTAGACGGGCAAATTAATTATGTTTTTTCTCATTGCTAGAACCAAAATAGGTAGCGTAAACACAAGCATTTTGAGAAAGTTTAAAAGGTATATTTTTGGAATATGCTGCAAGAGTTGCCCCATCCATTTGAATGGACCCCATACCATTTTATACATCAAACCATCCATATACCACTCATTTAAACTCAAAATGTAAATTGAGTTACTAAGATTTCTTAAAAAGGGAGGTAATTCTAACCTTTTCACTGGAGTGAAATTGTAAAACTGTTCTTTAATTGAATAACTTACGATAGAGGGAGAAATTAGTAACTGATAACTTCTAAGCATGGCGTGGCTCGCAAAGTGAATTACGACTAAGGTATGCCAACCCAAGGCCACTTCAATAAACATAAGACCGACTTGAGCTACTACCGAGTAAGCAATTTGTCCTTTTATGGAAGGTTGAATTCGAGAAGTTATGGTGCCAAGTAAAAAGGTAATTCCGCCAAGTGCGATTAAAACCCACGTCATATAAGGCACATGGCTCCAAAACTCATATGTCCTTAATAATACTAATACACCTAAATGTACAGCTAGTGAGCTATAGAAAATAGCACTTGATGGGGTTGGTCCTTCCATGGCTCGGGAAAGCCAGGCTGAAAAAGGAAATTGTGCTGACTTAATAGCCGCAGCTACAAATATACACAGTGAAAAACCGATGGCAGTGCCTGTGTGATTATTGATATGGCTTGTAACAAGATCCGTATTTTGAAATTCAAATAAACTAATGTTTTTATGCCAAATGTGATGACTGAGCCACATAGCCAACATGATACTAATATCCCCTAACCGATAAATTGAAAATATCTTTATCGCATTTTTTACTGGGATATATCTATTTCTATAATAGGCGATAAGCAAAAACGATGAAATACCAGCAATTTCCCAACCTACAAATATCGTAGTCAAGTTACCAGAAAGTACAATCGTGTTATATCCGAGATAAAAGAAAAGAATAGTAGTAAAGAATCGCTTGAAACCCTTCTCTCGATGTAAATAATTGCGACTATAAGCAGTAATTAAAAAAGCAATGAAGGCTCCAACTAACAAAAATACAGCAGTATAACTGTTATATTTAAAGTCAATATATACATCAAATTCATTGAAGCGTAACAGTGTAATTTGTTTTTTGTAAAGTGTCTCTGCGCCTGATATTGCCCAACGAATAGTGAAAAACAGTGTAGCTAAAAACTGTAACCCCATGGTAACAAAAGACACCTGAGATAAACGAACTTCATCATCTTTAGACGTAAGCGTATTAGCTAAGAACCCAAATAATGGAATAATGATGAATAGTGAAATATACTGTTCCATTTGCTGATTAATTGTTTTTGATAAGATAAACCGGGAAATTTTCCTCGTGAGATTCAATTAACTTGTCAATATCTTCCACGGTATCCAATAGTTTTTTTAGCGGCTGATAACGTTCCATTTCACCATTTTCAAAGCGGTAGGTTTCTTGTGTTTTAGGATGAACTACTGCTAAAATCACCCATTTATTTTCAATCCATTGATAGGTACTCGGGTTCTTTTTTACTGTTGCTAACACCACTTCTGGAAAATGTTCAACAATCAACATCAATCGAATCGGGTCATGGACTTCAATCATCTGTAAGGGCAGCCCTGGACGCAAATCCCCTTCAACACCGTTAGCAACACCAATAAGTCCGACAACGTTGTGGGGAAGCTTTGAGCCAGCTCCTAATTTTTGATTGTCAACTCGTGAAAAATAGTACTCCAAATTAATACCTCCACAAACTGGTGCAGCAGCATTTAATATATTTAAAAGCAAATCACCATTCATATCTAATGAATAGTCATACGAATTAGAAAATGCTCTTCTATCTAAGAATAGGCCTTCATTTAAACTGTGTCGACCAACAATACATAAGGCGTTTGCGGAATGATTTAATTCAGGACGTGGTTCAAACAGAGAAATCGACCTGTTTTTTACAAGTTCATGAATTTTCGAGGCTTTTTGCTTCGAGTTAATTGAAAAAAACCTTCGTGAACGTTCTTTTGCATTCATGTCTAACGCCTCTTTGAACATTTTAAGATTTTTGACATGGGCGACTCTATTGGCTTCAGTCAAAACATCCTCATCATAGAATTCAAATTCGTCACGAGTAGTATCGTGTAATCCACCCACAAACTGAGTAGCATTAGGAATATTAATGCCTTGTTCTCGCAATTTTTCTCTTACTTCAGGATTGTTAGCCATGTAGGCAAACACGCGTGCATTCACGGAACCTGGTCTACCAGAACATGCACCACAATCATAACCAGCATAGTGTGTATTGTTTATACTACTGCCACCATGCCCGATATCATATACCAATTTTCCAAAGTCTTCAATCAATCCAATGCTTCTTAAGACCGATGAAACAATTGAAATCATTTCGTCTAAGGTAAAACCAATTTGAAGTCCTTCATAGGTGTCATCCAATCTTTCATTAACGATGCTTAACTTTGATTTTTTACCCATGTGGGCAAAAGAGGAGGTTGCAAGCACGTTGAAATTAGGTTTGAAGATGTTTAAAAACATCATTAATCCCGACCAAAAGCCGACTCCTAAGGCATAAAAAAAACTTACTAAAGGGTTTTGAGATAACTTAGAGAAATGAATTTCAGAACCTAACTTTTCTGACTCTCCAATTTCTTTTACTAAATGTTTGGGGGTAATGGATCCTGGACAAACCTGCGTGTAAAACTTACTGTCCTTCGGCTGGTAATACATCGCAATGCCAAAGTGACCTGGCGTACCGTAGGTCTCGCAGCGGGGATCTAATTTTTCAATATAACGCCTGATGGATCCTTCACGATCATCAATACAGAACAAGGCTTGAAAAGTTTTTTGAGCTTTTTTGTGGGACTTTCCTTTTTGTTTTTGAATGCCCGCCAACACACTATCGTAATAACTCCACTCATATGCTTCTTGCCAGATACCTATTGCTTCGTCTTCAATAGTTTTAGGTGTTGGAGCAAAAATATATTCTGGTCGTGGAAAATCGTGCTCACCAAGGGGTTTCCATTTGTTTTTATGACGGTTTTCAATGGCATCAATTTCCAGAATCAACTCAAACTTGATAAGGTCTTCTAGTGTAATTGGCCTGATGTCCAATAATGATCTTGGTTGTTTTTCAATCATAGTTACCATTCCTGACCACCCTGGGTGAGTAAATTGTTGTTCAAACAAGTAGTTCTCATAGAGCGATTCATCCCCTACCAACAGTTCTAATAGTTCTGTAATTGTGATGTTTTTATTCGCTAAAAGAGACAGCCCTAATTTAGTGTTTACAAAGTCAGCTAAACTTTTTTGTTCTAGACTTCTAACGGAAGCTAAAAACCCTTTTTCATCAAAAGGAAAGTGCCAGATGGCAATACCTTGATCTAAGTAAGCGGCCAATAGTTTAAAAAGCACATTGTTGATTTCGTGATCAAGGTCAACTTGATAGGCATTTTTCCACCAGTTTCTAAAATTACCTATTCGCGAGGATATAGAGTTGTTATATTGTTTATGAAAGAGATTATGAATCCACTCATCTGCTTGATCTTGCCCTTTACGTTTGATAATAACTTGTTCTAGGATATCTTCTCGGATAAGATGTTTTTTATAGAGTTCACGGTATTCTTCAATGTTGAGGGAGGTTTTATATCCAAATATTTTAGAAGCACGAGCAATAGCCTCCTCAAAAGGATACTCTTGAAAGCAGCTTAACGTGTTGTGGTGAACAAAATCTTTAAGAGGAGCTTGGTGGGGTAAGTAGTGCTTTATTTTCTTTAGCACTTCATATTCATGGAATTTGGGAGCATCATTCATTAGTACAAATAGCTGATTTTAAGAGACGCTGATAAGCATATACAATTGTACATATTTTTTTCTTGCATAAGCAACAATCAATTAGATTGTGAACTACTAAGAAAAATCTGAAAACTATCTGAAAAGATAGCTTTATTCTATAACCAAATCAATTGCATTATGGCATACGATACGTATTTAGAAGAACGCATAACCCGTATTCTGGAAGAAAAGAAAACAAATTTTTTGGCCAAAAAAATGATGGGTGGCTTGTGTTATATGGTTGAAGGAAAAATGTGTGTAGGTATTATCAAAGACCAATTGATGTGTCGTGTAGGAGAAGGAGCGTATGAAACCTGTCTTCAAAAGGAAGGCTGTAGACCCATGGATTTTACTAAACGACCAATGAAAGGTTATGTGTATGTAGTGCCCGAAGCGGTTGATAATGACGAAGTACTGGCAGCATGGATCCAAGTGTGTTTGGACTTTAATCCATTGGCTAAGGCGAGTAAAAAGAGATAAGCAACTATAGAAATAGCATTTTCTTTTATAAAATTATAAGCCGCGAGCTTAAATGAATTAGAAGTTCGTCTGTCTACTTTACTCTTTGCTCTATCTAGCTAACCACAATTGTGGATCTAACTTCTCCTTACCATTCCAGATTTGAAATTCTAATTCAGTTTCATTGTTGCCGTTGGTATACACCCTACCTATAGGTGATTTGGCGGTGATCTTATCTCCTGTGCTCACATATACAGTCTCCAGTTTCGCGTAGACTGAAAAGTAGTCTCCATGTTTTACCATGACTATTTTGTTCATTCCTGGTATGGTCGCCACAGTAGTTACCGTGCCATCAAAGACCGCTTTTACTTCAGAACTTTTTTCGCACTGTAATCCCAACCCGTTGTTCATTGTATATACACTTGCCAATACGGGGTGTGGTTGTTTGCCAAATTTTCTAGAGATGAAACAGCGTGTCAATGGCCATGGCAAACGGCCTTTGTTTGCAGAAAAATTGTTGGAAATAATTGTGGTTTCTTTAGTCGATTCAAGCTTCGAGTTGGAAGAAGAAGTTGCTGCATTTTTTTTTGCTTCCGCAGCGGCTCGGGCGCGTTCTTTAGCAATTTCTTCTTCGATGATGTCTTTGATTAGCTTATTGAGTTTTTCCTGTTCTTTTTCATACTGTTTGATTTTACTCAAAAATTCTTTTTCTCTGGAAGAAAGCTGTGACAATAAGCTTTGTTGTTTTTGTTGTAAACTAGCTAACTGATTTTTTTCGTTCTCTAATTTCTTCAGTGTTTCTTTTTTCTCATTGAGTTTCTCCTGTAAATCAACTTCTTTCTCTACCAAATAATCCTTCATCTGTTGAATTTTCTCAACCTGAGCTTTCCGTGCTCTTCTAAACTGATCAAGATATTTTATACGCATCATCAGCTGGTTGTAGGACTGCGAGGTAAATAAAAAGGAAAGTTTGCTAAATGCATTATTAGCTTTGTAAGTGATGTACACCATTTCGCTATATTCTTTTTTGAGGGAATCCAAATCGCGTTGAAGCGCATAAATAATATCTTCCATTTCACTCATCTCGTTGTTGATAAGCTGAACTTCACTTTGTAAGTTCTTGAGGTAAGATTCCTGCGTAAATATCCGTTGGTTAAGTGCTCTTAATTCACTCTCCGAAGATTTTTTTTCATTTTTTGTTTCAGCTAGTAACTTAGCAGCGTCAGCCATTTTCTTTTGAATTTCCTTTCGCTCTTTTTCTAATGAATAGCGTGTTTTCTTCTGAGCAGTAACCAGTACGCTTGAAAAAATGAAGAATAAAAGAAAGAGAAAAAGCTTATTTGCGAACATACCGATCACTTACCGTAAATGGAAAGTCTAATTTATCATTCGTAAAATTAACATTTTTATGTTGCATCTCTACTGCCGCTGAAAAACTACTTGAACTTACCTGTAAGTCAGCTTTTTCGGGAATAATTCTACCATCGTGTTTTTGGTAATCGTCATACACCAGATTAATGTTTCCTTGTTGCACACTACTGTTGACCAGCACTTCTTTTATTTTATTTCCTTCTAAAAAGTTTAAAATTGAATAACTACCTGACGTTTGTTTTACGACCATGCGGTTGTCTTGTGATACGATTTTCGATTTATTATCAAACAATAAGTTGCCCAACAACAGGTTTTGCACTTGTCTTACTGAGATATCTGTACCATTTTTTTTGTTAAAGGCTTCCACGGAATAGGCTGAGTATGTTTTGTCCGGGTAATCCTGAAGAATTAAGATGGAGTCTTGAGTTAGTTTTAATTTACCGACTTTTATTCCGAAAGGACCTAAAACGCTTAACCAAACTACTTCATCTTTTTTCATCCGGAGTCCTGCATTTAGTCCTATGGATTGATTTTCATCACTGTAACTCACTTTCAACTTTGAACTAAAATAGTCAAAATCTACTTGGTCTAAACCTTTGACCTTAGTCATAGGAGAACCAGATTTTTTATTTTTACAAGCACTCAGTAAAAAAATGAATGCAAAGAAACAAACAATAATTTTGAGTTTACTCATACAGTTTTTTCTCTTTTATTTTTTTGTCAATTAGGTCTGAAGCACCACCTTGTTCTTTGGCCTTCATCCAATATTCTAATGCTGATTCTTCTTTTCCCATTTGGTATAACACATCACCATAGTGTTCGATTACAGTACCATCATTCGTGTTTTTAAGCGCTTTTTCTAAATATTTTTTAGCACCATGATAATCTTTCATTTTATACAATACCCAAGCATAAGTATCCAGATAGGTAGCTTCTTCTGGATGCATGCGCACCACTCGTTCTGACATGGCTTTTGCCTCATCGAGTTTATCATTTCTTAATGAAAGAAAATAGCTATAGTTATTTAACACATGCACATTATTAGGGTCATATTCTAAAGCTCTACCATAGGCTTCGTCCGATTTTTCATAGGCTTTTATGTCGTTGTAAGCATCACCTAACTGTGCATTGAACTGACTCTGTAGTGCTGGATCATCTTTCGCTAACTCTAAACCTTTTTCATAGGAAGCAACTGCTTTCATTTTTTGTTTGGTCATTTGATAACCTAAACCGTTATATAACCATAGCAGAGGACTTTCTGGAAAATAGTTTAAAGCCTCTTCAGTATGAGCAATTAAACTATCATTCTGGTTTAAATCGATGTCTAAACCTACGAGTTGTTGCCATAACAAAAACTTAGTGGTATCTAATTTAGCAGCGGTATAATAAACATCACGTGCTGCTGCTTTTTCATTGTTTAAGAATAATACATCGGCATATATAGAATGGGCCTGAGGTTTGTCGGGGTGTGTTTTAGTAACCTTTAAGGCAAGTTTTAATGCGGTTGCTTTTTTCTCTTGATCATCCGTGAATTGTAAGTATGTGGAAATCATTTTTACCTTCGAGTCTACATCCATTTTTGGGTTGTTAAAAGCCAATTCAAGATATTCGTCTGCCTTTTTAGAATCACCAATTCCCTCGTGAAAATCGGATAACATTAACAAGGGAGTTGGTTCATCAGGCATTTCTTCCGCGACTTTTTTCATATAATCAATGGCCTGCTGCTGTCTGTCATTGGAATAGATTAACTCCGCTAAGTTTAGTTTGTAACGGATCTCATCGGGAAAGGCAGCAATCAGCTTTTTGCCTTCAGCTATAGCTTCATCTACTTTATTTAAACCAAGATAGAGACGTTGTTTTTTAAAAGTCAATTCCTCGTGTACATCAAAATGTTGTTCTGCTTGAGTATATGCTTCGATAGCTTTTTCACTATATTCCTCAATCGATTTTTCGATTTCTTTTTGCTTTCCTGAGCTGCCTTGGTATAACGCTTTTTTTGATCTTTCGCCTTTTGCTAATTCATTGTATAACTCGCCTAACTCAAAATAATATTCTTCTGTGCCCTCTACATTCTCCAACATTTGTTCATACACCTCTGCGGATGCTTCAAACTCCATGTTGTTCAAGTAGATATCACCCAACATCAAGTAGTACTCTTGTCGCTTATGGTTTTGTTCTAAAGCTTTCTTTGCAAACTCAATAGCTTTATCAAGTACTCCCATGTGAAAATAACTTTCTGCAATTTTGTAATTAATAACTTCGTTATTAGGGGAGTGTTGTAATGCTTCGCTGTATAAGGCAATGGCTTTAGGGTATTCTTTTAATAAAAAATGACCCTCGCCCTTTATAAAAAGGTATTGTGCTTTATTCTCTTCATCAACAGATTTTTCCGTTTGCGCGCCTTTCTTCTTTTTATTTTTTTTCTTGTTTTTAGAATAAGCGGCTTGAGGAAACAAAATGCTTGTTCCAAGTATGAGGGTGAGTATTAATAAGAGTTTCTTCACTATTTTTGTATCGTGTTGAAGTCTCCAAGGCTTACAACTTCTGCTTTGGAGAGGTAGTTAACTTGATTACCAATCATTGAATCGGCAATGTTGGCATTTTTTATGGTTGATTTTTCTTGAATAATGGTGTTGGAAACTACCGAATTTTGAATTTCAGTATGATCCCCAATAGAAACGTAAGGACCAACCACACTATTGTTCAACTTGACGTTTTCACCAATAAAAACCGGTTCGATAATCACACTGTTTTCAATTTTAGCAGAGTCAGCAATTAGTTTTTGTCCTGCTAGATAAGTCAAATAACGCTGATTTGTGTTTACCACAGCATCTTTGTTACCACAGTCTAACCATTCGGAGACCTCACCTGGTTCCAAAATTAACCCTTTATTTTTCATGTTTTCCAAGGCATCGGTCAATCCAAACTCACCGCCTTTAATCCGGATATCGTTTTCAATCAAGTATTGAAGCTCTGACCGCAAGTTTTCTCCGTCTTTGAAGTAATAGATTCCAATAATTGCCAAGTCTGAAATATAAGTCTCTGGCTTTTCAATGAAATCAGTGATCTGGTTTTTGTCATTGATTTTGACCACCCCATAGGCCGAGGGGTTGTCCACTTTTTGTACCCAAACGATACTATCTTTGTTAAGATCTAATTGGAAATCTGCCTTGAAAAGAATGTCTGCAAATGCTACTAATACATTTCCTTTTAAAGCTTCCTCTGCCATCAATATAGCATGGGCAGTACCTAGTTTTTCATCTTGATAACAAATTGTTCCCTTAGCATTCAATTTAGCTGCAATAGCTTTTAAATCTTTTTCAATCTGGTCTCCAAAACTTCTATCAATTACAAACGCAACTTCGCTAATAGGTGTGTGACACACTGCAGCTAAGTCCTCAATTAACCGTTGAACGATGGGTTTTCCAGCAATCGGGATTAATGGTTTAGGGACTGTGAGTGTATGGGGTCGAAGGCGAGTTCCTCTGCCCGCCATAGGGACAATTATCTTCATTGATTACAATCTATTAAATACTCTTCAAAAAGCAGATGTCTTTTATTTTCTGGAATGACGTTATTTTATTCCAGTACTTCCAAACCCGCCAGCGCCTCGTTGGGTATCACCAAGTTTTTGCACAAGTAACAGTTCAGGTTGTTCGTGTTTAGCGATTACCATTTGAGCGATGCGTTCGCCATCGATTACTTCAAAGTTTTCGTTGGAAAGGTTTACCAACAACACACCAATTTCTCCACGATAATCTGCATCAATAGTGCCTGGACTGTTCAATACGGTAATTCCCTTTTTGAAAGCTAATCCACTACGTGGACGAATTTGAGCTTCGGTTCCCAATGGTAACTCGATAAATAACCCCGTTTTTATCAGTTTTCTTTCTAGCGGTTTCAATACCACATCCTCTTCCAAATTGGCTCGCAAATCCATGCCTGCTGATCCTTCGGTTTCGTATTGTGGTAACTCGTGTTTAGAGTTATTGATGATTTTAACTTGCATTGTTTCCTTAATTCAAGGTGTTAATCTACTAAAAATCTCGCTTTTTATTGGGTAGATTCTGTTTTTCAACAAAATAAATGATTGCCAAATAAGCCATAAGCAGCCCTGTAGCCATACCAAAACTCTGCAGGGTGTTATCTTGATATACAAACATTGAAACTAGGACTAAAACAGAAGAAACCAACAAATAAAACAAGGCAGAACCTACTTTGTAAGGAACGGGATAATACTTATGACCTACTACGTAAGACAACAAACAGATAGAAGCATAACAAACCAACGTGGCAATCGCACTACCCATGTAACCATACATCGGAATCAGTAAATAGTTCAAAGTTAATGTAATCACCGCACCAAAAACAGTAATGATTGTACCCCAATAAGTTTTATTGGTGACTTTGTACCAAATGGACTGGTTATAGTACACCCCTAAGAATAGGTTGGCTAACAATAAAAAAGGTACAATGGCTAATCCCGTATGGTAGTCAGCCGAACGAAGAATAATATCAGCAATCAGAAACCGGTAGACGGACACCGCGACATAAATTACTGAAGTAGTAATTACGAACCACTTTAAAACCATTGCATAAGTCTCTGGAGCATCTATGTCTTTCGCTTTGGAAAAGAAAAAAGGCTCTGCCGCATAGCGGAAGGATTGTGTCGCTAAGGCCATAAACATCGAAAACTTATAGCAAGCACTATAAATACCCACCGCTTCTATCTTTGAGAAGTTAGAGTAAAAACCATCAGGAAGTATAGTCAATAACATTCTTCTGTCGATGACTTCGTTAATCATTTGAGCAAAACCCATAAAAATGATGGGGTAGGCATAGATGATTAATTCTTTTAAATATGACTTTTCAAACGTGAGTTGAAATCCTTTAAAACACGAAATGAGCATCGGAATAAAAAAAGCATTGGCTAAGAGGTTTGCCAAAAACACATAACCTACTCCAAAAGTTGGATTGTAAAGCAAGTTTATTAATGGTTTCAATATTGGAAACCATTCTCCTAAATAAACTTTTTTAAAAACCACCAAGAAAAGTACATTGAAAAAAATATTTAGAAAAATGTTTCCTAAACGGACAGAAGCAAATTTTGTAGCCTTATTTTCAAAACGCAATCGCGCAAAAGGAATAGCTACCAACGAATCGATAAACAACACACTGGCTAGAAAGTAAATATACTTTTCGTTCCCTGGATAATTCAGATAATTGATGATGGGCGTTGCAAAAGCAAACAAACCTCCACTAAGCAATAGTGAAAAGAGCAACAGAAAACTAACGATGTTATTGAATGTTCTCGGTTCATTACCTTTGTTGGCATAGCGAAAATAGGTGGTTTCCATGCCAAATTGGTATAGGATGTTGAAGAAAGCCACGTAAGCATAAAACTCAGACATTACACCAAACTCTCCCGTGGTCAATACCTCTTGAACCGTGTAAAAAGGGACTAGTAAAAAATTAACGGCACGTCCGACCATACTACTTAGTCCGTAGATAGCCGTTTGCCCTGCTAGTTTTTTAAATGGATTCACACTGTGAAAATAAGGAAATTATATAATGATTAAGAAAAGCATAAATGCTATTGGAAAACTATTCCCGTTTTGAGAAAAAAACCAAAGTTGTAGATATCTAAACCATCTTTTTTAGACGCGGGAGTTAGACTACTATAAGGACCAAACGCTATAAAAAGCGGTTGTTTATTCCTATTAAAATCTAACCCTATTGTAAAAGCCGCTTGAAGATGAAATCGATTAAAACGGCTAGTCTCGTTTTCATAAAAAGCATCTGTTTTAGTAAAGACAAGCATGTTTCCAAATATATTTAACGTAGAATAAATACGCATCTTTTCCATCACATATTGAGTTTTTACACCTAGTGCGACCAAAAAATAATCAAACCGATTATTTACTTTCAATACTTTCTCTTCGTTGTTGGTAGTCATTACCTTTAGTTTCTCGGAAAAACCTTGAGAAAAGTAACTGACACCATACGTAAATTTTATCCATCTATTTGAATTTGACTCTCTCGTTATTCCTATTAAATAACTTGATTTATACTTTCTTAGATATTCAGTTTCCGAAATCGAATATTTCCAAAGCTGGTTGTTGAATGATACTCCAGAAAAAACTCGATAAGTAGCTTTAATTGTATCTTGAGCCAAAGAGTTACTTAAAAAAGAAACAAGTAAAAAAAATAGTGTGTTTCTCAAATTCATTTATTGATTCTTTATGATGCTTCCTTTTCTAGTAATTATCTGATCACCACTTTGAAAAGTGAATATATAAATTCCATCTTCGAGATTATCGAATGATAGTAAGCTTTCATTAACTCCAGAGACAAATAACACTTCTTTTTCTGCCTGTACTCTACCATACATATCAATGACTTTTACCAATAACATTGAAGCAAAAGTAGCATCAAACCTAATTCTAAAATCACCATTGTTAGGATTAGGGAAAAAATCTAATTTTGATAAATTATCAATAGAATTATTACAATCTGGAATATCAATAAGAAAATGATATTCGTCAAGTATATGCTGTCTTATCACACAAGGTCTCATTTGAATAAAATTTTCCACTCGTTTAGTGGCTAACACCCAGCTATTTGCACTGTTAGGATAATTAAACCGTAGAATCATTCGGTCTAACTCTGTTGAAAAATTATCAAGCGCATTTATATAATAGGGAAGAATGTTGTTATAACTTAATATTGAATTTAACACCTCTTCTGTTCGTTTAAAGAACCGAATTCTAAATGTTTTATTCTGCATCAGTTGCCTAAAAAACAAAGTGGCTTTTTTATTATTTGGTAAACCCTCCCCACCATCTTCCAAGGAAAAAAGCAAACTATTATGGTTAAGTCGTTGCAAACCAGCATCTCCATCAAAAAAAATCCATTTCCATTTACCTTTATTTCTAGGCTTCCATAAGGCATAATTGTTTGCGGGCCAATCTATATTGGCTATATACATTTCAAAGAGATAATAATCAATGAAATTTTCTATATCTACTTTTTCTAAAAACTTTAAATAGTTGTCTTGACTTCTAAAATCTGCAGTTTCAACAAACTGATACAACTCTAGAAACTCCTCATTTGATCCTTCATCAACAGCGCCTGTGGCTGAACCAATTATATCCACACTATCGGTACCAACGTTGTTATATGCTGCTATATAATGATTGTCAATTTTTTCTTCTAAATAATAAATGCCCCAATATTCCCCATTTAGATAAAGTACAATTGCTCTACTCGATACGGTTTCTATTTGTAATTCATCAGCTAATTTGTTAGCTAAAAAATCTTCTATAGCCGCATTACTCCAAGAGGATGAGGCAGTACCTAACACTAATCGTTTGAACTTTTTAGTCGCTTTATCATCAAATACTTTATAGTTGAATGCATCATTATTATAAACATCTCTAGCATAAATTTTAAGTGCTTTTTGAGCATTTCTCCTAGAATTACCACCGTGTGTTCTTAAACCAACTGATTGGCTAAATCCAATCTCTCCATTTTGTTCAAAAAACTCTGCATATATCTTTCTTTCCCATTCCCGCCCTCTATTATAATAGTTACCTGTCCAATTAGGATTTTTAGAATCCCAATAAATTCCTGGGACCATAATCCCCGAACTATCATCAAAAATTCCTTCAAATGGTAAAGTCAACGACAATATTGGTAAGCTATGTTCTAAGTTTTGACTCTTTATGAAGTATGAGTTTGTTATGATTTCACTAACTATCTCCTCTCCATTTTTATTAAAACTTGCGGCCCGTATGACTATTGCTTTAGGTAGTTCATTAGAAGGTGGCTGGTATTGTTCCGGTGGTGAAATAAGATATTGTGAAATATTTATTGGTGATGTCATGCTATTATTTAATAACAAAGGATCAACGTATAGTAAAGATTGACTTGTGGGGAGTGATCCATCAATTGTATACCTTATTTGATTATTGTTTCTTGAGCTGAGTTCTAAGTAAAAAATGTCTTCATATATACCGCCTGATGCTGAAAAACTAATCTCGTCTGCTTCAAATAAAATGTTAGGATTACCTGGTGTAGCGGTTTGGGAAATTAAGAAAGAGGTTGTATCAGACGGATAAAAAATTAAACTAAAATTTTCCTTTAAACTGGTTGGTGGCGCATGATGCACTATCCTATTGTCATAAGATAAAAAAAGAGGTTCTCCTGATGATTTGATTGAAAAATTAGTATGTAACTCTGAGCCCTTTCTATTTTTTCCAGATGCAAATATTACGAGATATTCCTTGGATAAAATTGTTTTTTCTGGAAACAACCATTTTTGTAAATTATCTGCATCATCCGACAAACCATAATTATGAAGATTTATAGCCGTATCGGTACTGTTATAAATTTCAATCCAATCTGGAGTATTGCCATCTTCATCCGACAAACCGTTTTTATTTGCGCTCATTAACTCACTTAACAACAACCCTTGTGAAAGAGTATTGTTAGCTGAAAAGAAAAATATTAATAAACTTAGTAGTAGGTTAAATGAGTTCACGCTACAAAATTGATAACTTCAAAGTTAAGACAATTTCCAATGTTTCATCGAGCAAGGCTATTACTCTTAATTTGATTATTAAATCAGACAGCTTTTCTGAAAAAAAATCATTTCGAAATTAGCAATTTCTCAGAAGTAAGGCCATTATCTGTTTCTAGTAATAAAATGTAAGAACCATTTTCTAATTCAGACACATCTAATTCTTTGATCGGATTATTGTTTGATTGGATTCTTACTTTTCCAGTAAGGTCTTGAATGGTTAGTTTATTAACTTGTTTCTCAAAATTCAATCTTTTTTGAGCAGGATTGGGGTAAATTTCTACTTTGTTTTTTATCACATCAGATATTCCAACTGTCCTAAAATCCGAATAGTAAAATATAATATCTAAAGGAAAACTTTCATCATCAAGACCAAAATCCGTCTTTGCAGACACTGGTCGAGAAAAGAACTGAAAATAATCAGTTGGGTAATCACCGAAAATAACATCCTCAAAAGCAAGCTCCTCACCAAACTCAAAACTTAAGGAATCTTCAGCAACCCACCCTTCGGTTTCCTCATCCCATGAAAAGGTTATTTCTTTGTTTCTATTAAACTTTGAATCATAAAAGTATTCAATTTTTTCATGCGGTTCGCCATCACTATATTCGACTTTCTTAATGGTGTTATTATTTAAATCATAAGTGTAATCGTATCTGACGGTATAGTTGAGGTCCCATGAATTGGTGCTATCTATCCAATAATAATTATTGAATGAATTTAGATTTTCATTATTTTCATATGAAAACTCATCTTTATATTTTGGCACCCAACTATTGTTTATTCCTATGGGATATAAATACAAATGTAACGTCTGATTATTAGCTTGATTGTATTCAATGTATGTTTTTAGATTAGGTTTAAATCTCATAGTTTGGGTGTCCCATGAAGAATGAATAGTAGAATCAACCAACCGTTTTTCGTTCAAATAATCTTTCGATTGATTTCTAATTACCCAGTCTACAGAATCGTTATTCCAATTATATATTTTTTTTAAAACAGTAGGTCCTTCGTAAGTAAAAATTGATCTCTCAATTAATCTAAAGCTTTCTTCCCCATATGATTTATATGATTTGACTTCTGAAATTTTGTTTCCGTTTTTATCATATTCATAATCATTCTTATCTGTTCCTGAAAGAACATCAAATTCAATTTTTTGAATTATTCTGCCTCCAGCATCATATAGGTACTTGTCATTGAAAAAAGTAAAGCCATCAACAGATGAGACTACACTATCTAATGTAATTAATGCAAGATTATTAGTTTGTGATAGGCTAACCGTAATAGCGAATACCCAAAATAAAAATGATGAAATGAGTTTCATATATTTAATCGCTTATACAATAACCCCACAAAGTTAAAATTAAAAATTAAGAAACGGGTACTTTCCCCAAAGCCCGCTCATACAACTCCTCATACATCGGCAAAATATTAGGCAAAGAAAACTCCTTTGCCCGAGCTAATGCATTGGCTTTAAAACGTGGTAAGTTTTCATCTTTCAGTAACTCAATCGTGTTTTTAATCATATCGTCCACATTACCAATGTTGCTTAAAAATCCCGTCACACCGTGTACATTTACTTCAGGAATACCACCTACATTAGTAGAAATAACTGGTACTTCGCACGCCATCGCTTCCAAAGCAGCCAAACCAAAACTCTCTGATTCGGATGGCATTAGAAACACATCACTCACCGAAAGAATTTCATCTACAGCACCTAATTTACCTAAAAAACGAATGTGATCACAAGCCCCTAAGTCACGGCATAGTTTTTCCATAGCTGGCCGTTCCGGACCATCACCTACAAGAAGTAGTTTAGCAGGAACATGTTTCCGTACACCATCGAAAATTTTTATTACCTGATCAACTCGCTTCACTTGTCTGAAGTTGGAGACGTGGATCAATAATTTTTCGCCATTTGGACAAATAGCTAAACGGAAATGGTCTTTTTTCTGTTTTTGGAATTTATCTAAATCCACAAAATTGGGTACCACCTGAATCTCTTTCGTGATTTTAAAAAGATTGTTGGTGTCTTTTTTCAGCGACTCCGAAACGGCTGTTACAATGGTTGATTCGTTGATACTAAACTGCACTACTGGAGCGTAACTCGCGTCTTTCCCGACTAAGGTTATATCTGTTCCATGCAGTGTGGTTATTATCGGAATATCTATGCCTTCTTGTTTTAAAATAGACTTCGCCATAAATGCTGCGGCAGCATGGGGTATGGCATAATGCACATGCAACAAGTCAAGCTGCTCATGTTTTACGACATCGACCATTTTACTGGTTAATGCCAACACATAGGGCGGGTGCTGAAAAAGCGGGTAGTTTGAAATGTCTACTTCGTGATAGTATAGGTTCTCGCTTAATAAGTCAATGCGAGCAGGTTGTGAATAAGTGATAAAATGTGTTTCATGACCCTTTTCAGCTAATGCTTTCCCTAACTCTGTCGCTACAACTCCACTACCACCATAGGTAGGATAACAAACCATTCCTATTTTCATATTTCTTTATTTTATTGTCGGCTTTTAACAATGAAAGTCAGTCCCAAGTTTGAAACTATCAAATAAAACCAAAGACTAAACCTACAATTATTAAAACTAGTTCACTAAGTCCCCATCAAAATTCATAATAGACATATAAATGACATCATGAATGCGTGTTCTAATATCTTGAGTTAACAGTTTGCGGTTTTCTGCATCGGGAAAAACCCGGTTAGATAAGAACACATAAATCAAATCATAATCTGGATCAACCCAAACAATGGTACCTGTGAAACCTGAATGCCCAAAAGCGGATGATGAGGCGCGTTCACCACTTGGTCCATAGCCTGCGGGTTCTGGTTTGTCCCACCCTAAACCTCTTCTATTTCCTTCAAACTGGGCTTTAGTAAACTCATCTAGTACTTCGTAGTTGAGGTAATGTTTACCAGCATACACACCTCCATCTAAATTCATCTGAAGTAGTTTTACTAAATCATAGCCATTGGTAAACACCCCCGCGTGTCCAGCGACACCTCCCATCATGGCCGATCCTTGGTCGTGTACAGTACCATGAACCTGAGCTTTTCGGAAGTACAAATCATTTTCTGTGGGAGCAATGCTATCAATTGGAAACTTTGTGAGGGGATTAAAGCAGGTGGAAGTCATTCCCAGGGGCTTATAAAAGTTCTGTTCTAAAAAGACCTCCATTTGTTGGTTGGTTTTTTTTTCAACCAGTCGTTTCATCAAATAATATCCTACATCACTGTATCGGTAAGCATAGGTGTTGGTTTTTTTCTCCGGAGTAAGTTGTTTGTAATCTACTAACCATTTCCAGATAGAGTCGGGCATAAAGTGCGCAGCATATAAATCTTCCGCGACTTTGAGTGTAAAGTGGTTGTTCGCATGATCTTGGTAATAATATGCAGACAAAGCATCATTGCTTTCGTGTTCTAAGGTATTTCTCCAAAAGGGAATAAAGGGAAAGAGGCCTGCCTGGTGTGTGAGAATTTCGCGAAGCGTGACATCGCCTTTGTTGGAATTTTTTAACTCGGGGAGATAAGTAGAAATGGTGCTATCTAAATTAAGCACGTTTTCGCCCACTAAAAACATAACCGCCTGTAAGGTGGCGGTTACTTTGGTTACTGAGGCAATATCGTAAAGGGTGTAGTCAGTTACGGGCTTTTTTTTTTCGTAAGTCAAACTTCCGAATGCTTTTTCATAAACGATTGCGCCATTTCTGGCGACCACAACCTGACCGCCTGGTGTGGCACTGTCGGCTATGGCATAGCGCATAATGGAATCAATCTGGTTTAATGTTTCGCGATCTAATCCTTTTCGTGCTGGCTCCATAAAACCTGTGCGTTTTAAGTCTCGTGTTTTGATGCCAGTTCCTTCTTTAAATTTTTCAGAAGCAGATACAGGTAAAGTACCATCTGCACCGAAAGCACCAAATAGCAACTGCGGTGCTAACTTCATTGTGGTCTGATTTTCTTCATACGCACAAACAAGGTTAGGGATAAACTCAAAATTTCTCAAACTATATGGATTGCCAAACACCACTAATATCAACCTTGTTTTCTCAGATAAGGACTTTAAAAAAGAAACGGTACTTTCATTGATTCCAAAATTTTGTGATGCGGAGTTATTTGTGGAGTGGAGTCCTACCACCACCACTTTTTTAGTCTTTGCTTTATTCAATACAAAACTGTAGTCTGCTGACGAGGCTTTTTTCAAACTCAAACTGTAATGATCAAAATCAGCATATTTACTCAGCGTCTGCTGAAAAACATTCCCTTTTGAAACACCAATAGAAATAGAGGCAAAGGAATTGGTATCAATAATTTCTATCGGGATTAAATTATTGTCATTTTTCACCACCGTCATTGCTTTTTCATACAAGGTTTCTCGCAAAGCCATCGCTGTTGGATTGTTAAGCTCACGATAGATGTTTGCTAAGGCCACTGGTTCACGATTACTTAATCCAGACCAATATTTGGCTCGTAAAATTTTCTTTACGCGTTCTTCCACATCATTCCATGAAACTTGTTTTTTATCAATGGCTTTTTTGATAAGCTCCATGGCGCCCGGAACATTTTTAGAAAATAACAAAACATCATTTCCAGCCAAGAAAGCACGTAAATCTGCTTCGCCAGCATCGTAAAAATTGCTTAGCCCTTTCATATTTAAGGCATCCGTGAAAATCAATCCTTCAAACCCCATGTCTTTTTTCAACAATTGGGTTACTACTTTTGGTGAAATAGTGGTTGGTGTTTTTGGTTTATTGTCGAGCGCTGGCACATATAAGTGTGCAACCATAATGCTGGACAAACTATCTGCAATCAATCTTCGGAATGGATATAGTTCAATGTCTGTTAACCGTTCAACCGAATGGTTGATGACTGGAAGTGCATGATGAGAATCCACATCGGTATCTCCATGCCCAGGAAAATGTTTTGCATTCGCTAACACGTGCTGCGACTGCATCCCTCGCATATAAGCAATGCCTTTTTCGGCTACCTTTTCTTTATTTTCGCCAAACGAACGTACCCCAATCACTGGATTGTTTCGGTTAACATTCACATCTACCACAGGGGCAAAGTTGACTTGCATGCCTACTCGTTTGCATTCTTTCGCAATTTCTGCACCCATTTTATAGATGTAACGATTGTCTTGAATGGCGCCCAAGGTCATCTGTTTTGGGTAATGCACCGTACTATCCAGTCGCATCGCCAACCCCCATTCGGCATCCATGGAAATTAGAAGAGGTACTTTTGAAATCGCTTGGTAATGATTCAACAACAATGCTTGGCGCACGGGACCACCTTGCATAAAAATTAATCCACCTATATGATATTTATTAATCGCTTCTTCAATTTCTGCTTTGTGACTTGCTCCTTGGTTGGAATAAGCAGCAATCATAAATAACTGGCCAATACGTTCATCTTCTGATAGCGAGCTGTAAACACTATCAACCCAGTGATTCATAGATGACATATCGGTTTGACCTTCTTTTTTCTTTCCTTTCCAAGAGGAAAGAAAAATGAGTAAAAACAAAAGAGGAAATATGAGGAGCTTTTTGAACATTAACACATTGCTTTATGGAAAAACAAAAATAGGATTAATTTTGTAAGAACGGACAACCCGAAATGAAACATTTAAGTCGCGACAAGCTCGCTAAATATCATCGATTCAGTTATCAACCTCGTTTTTACAAGGAAGATAAAGAAGCGTTTAAGTTTCGAGTAGCTACCATTGAACGACAATTAGAAAATCAAATTGCGCCCCAAGATGTTTCATCTCAGCCTATTAACAGCAAAGCTAGGTACAAAAGAAAGAATTCAATAAAGTTTTTAACTCTTTCGGGATGCTTTTTTGGTTTCTTAGGAGTATTATTTTATATGCCAATTAGTGTCTATTCGGTAACGGTGTTGTTTATCTTAGCGTTTGCCTTTATAAAAATCAGTAAAAAATAAGCATGCCCAACATCATTCATTTATTGCCCGATGCTATTGCCAATCAGATTGCCGCAGGTGAAGTGGTTCAGCGACCAGCTTCTGTGGTAAAAGAATTATTGGAAAATTCCATCGATGCAGGGGCAACAAAAATAACATTGATTATCAAAGATGCAGGCAAACAGCTTGTCCAAGTCATTGATGATGGCTCTGGCATGACCGAAACGGATGCACGCATGTGTTTTGAACGTCATGCCACCTCCAAACTTAGAGAAACAAAAGACCTCTTTAACATCCGCACGATGGGTTTCCGGGGTGAGGCAATGGCTTCCATCGCGGCTGTAGCTCAAGTAGAGTTAAAAACTCGAAAAAAAGATGAAGAGCTGGGCATTCTTTTAAAAATTGAAGGTTCGGAAGTAAAAGTCCAAGAGCAAACAGCTACCCCAGAAGGCACGATTACTAGTGTGAAAAATTTGTTTTTTAATGTTCCGGCAAGACGGAATTTTTTAAAATCAAACCCCGTAGAAACCAAGCACATTTTTGATGAGTTTCAGCGCGTGGCACTAGCAAATCCACAAGTTGCTTTCAACCTCACCAACAATGATTTGGAAGTATATAATCTCGTTGCTGGTAAATTAAGCCAACGAATAGTCGCTCTTTTCGGAAAAAACTATCAAACTCAAATGATAGTGGTAGAAGAGGAAACCGAAGTGGTTAAAATTCATGGTTATATTGGTAAACCTGAAGCAGCAAAAAAAACTCGGGGGGAGCAATTCTTTTTTGCTAACAACCGGTTTATTAAACACCATTATTTACACCATGCGGTTGTAGAAGCTTATGACGGTTTGTTACCCGATCGATCCCATCCATTTTATGTGTTATTTATTGAAATTGAGCCAGCTCGTATTGATATAAATGTGCATCCAACTAAAACAGAAATTAAATTTGAGGATGAACGCGTAATTTATGCGGTAATGCGTTCGGCTGTAAAAAAAGCACTCGGAACACATAATGTAACTCCCTCCATTGACTTTGAACAGGACATTAATTTTGGAGTAGAGACTTCAGGAATTCGCGACTATGGTAATGACCCCGCTCCATTTGAATTACCGAACATTTCCCAACGAGAGCAAAACAATCAAAAGAACTGGAATAAACTGTATGACGGTTTTGACAATTCTCCCAAGACAATTCCATCACGTGCTACCAGTGATCAGTTTAATTTTCAAAGTAAAATGAACTCCCATCACGATGATGTGGACTTAAGTGACATTCAGGTAGAAACCCCTTCTACTGAAAACAACTCGGGAAGCTCATTTCAAGTGTTGGATAAATACTTGGTTACTCAAGTAAAATCAGGAATGATGCTAATTGACCATCAGGCAGCACAAGAGCGTATTTTATTTGAGAAATATAGCACTTCGCAACGCAGAAAAACAGGCGCTTCGCAGCAATTTCTTTTCCCTCAAACCATTGAACTTAGTCCATCTGATTTTGCCTTAGTTTCTGGACTGGAAGAAGAGATTCGCATTTTAGGTTTTATGTTTAACCCCTTTGGCGGTAATACTATTGTAGTCAACGGCATCCCAAATGACGTGCCAGCTGGGAAAGAAAAAGAATTATTTGAAGGCTTTTTGGAACAATTTAAGCACAATCGTGATTCTTTAAAGATTGATGTAAAAGAAAGCATGGTTCGGGCATTAGCAAAACGATCGGTACAGAAGTCAAAAAAATTCTCTCAAGTAGAAGTAAGCAGCTTAATCGATCGCTTATTCGCGTGCGAAAACCCCAATTATGCCCCAGACGGGAACCCAACCTTTGTGATTTTAGAAGGCAATACCATTGAAAGTTATTTTAAAAAGCAGTAAATAGAGTCTATGTTTAATTTCACCCCTGTCGTTAAAAATTTACTTATCCTTAATATTGGGATATATATTATACAGCGCATTCAACCTGAGGTAACCTACTATTTGGGACTTTTCCCAGTAGGTTCCGATAATTTTTTTCCGACACAATTATTTACTAATATGTTCGCTCACTCACCAGCTACCTGGCGACATTTAATTTATAACATGATTTCTCTTATCGTGTTTGGACCCATGCTCGAAAGAACCATTGGAGACAAAAAATTTCTTTTACTATTTATGATTTCAGGAATTAGTGCCACGCTATTGCATGTAGCCTATTTTCAATTGTACATTCACCAACCCTTTTTCCTTTTGGGAGCATCTGGAGCTGTAATGGGAGTTACGGTCGCTTGTGCGATGTTTTACCCGAACATGGAACTGATGATCTATTTTCTGTTTCCAATTAAGTTGAAGTATTTGGCTATTCTATTTATTGCCATGGACGTGATGAATGGCTTTAGCGGCTCAAGTGACGGTATCGCTCACTTTGCTCATCTAGGAGGAGCCATTGCTGGATTAATAATGGTGCTTATTTGGAAAGGAAGTAATACACGTTACTGATTGATAGGCTTATGAACAACATCTGGGAAGATTATAAGGCAGAGTTTAACAAGACAAACAATTCACTGATACAATTTATATTAGTGAACATTTCTGTGTTTGTGATATTAAGTATTGTTTGGCTATTTTCTAAAAACACGGAAGCACTGATTACCTCTTTTTTACGGTTGCCTTCCAACTTAGAAGAATTATTATATAGACCTTGGACGCTGATTAGCTATGCTTTTGTACATGCTGGACTTGGACATATTTTTTGGAATATGCTGGGGTTATATTGGTTTGGCAGAATTATCACTGACTTATTGGGTCATTCAAAGTTAATTAGTCTTTATTTCTTAGGAAGCTTAGCAGGTGCATTAGCTTTTGTGGTGATTTATAATGTTCACCCTAATTTTGCTGGAAGCAGCCAGTACTTAGTCGGTGCCTCTGGAGCAGTGTATGCCATCGCTGTTGGAGCGGCCACCATTGCTCCAGACTATAGATTTAACTTATTGTTTATTGGACCTATTAAAATTTCGTATATCGTAGCTGCTTATGTTTTCTTTTCTTTATTAGGAACTCAAGGAGGTAATGCTGGAGGAAACTATGCACACCTTGGTGGTGCTGCTTTAGGCTATTTCTTTATCAAACAGCTTCAAAATGGTCGTGATTTAGGTAAGTATGTGTTTGCCGTCATTGATTTTTTTCAAGGGTTTTTCAAGAAAAAAAGCAAACTAAAAGTCACTCATAAAAATAAATCTTCATTTTCGAGACCAAGTACTTCCTCACCAGCTGCTACAAATGGAATAAATCAAGAAGAAATAGATACCATCTTAGATAAAATTTCTCAAAGTGGTTACGAAAGCCTTTCTAAAGAAGAAAAACAGAAACTTTTTTCAGCAAGCCAAAAAAAATAACTTAAGCATAAACATTTAGACAACCTTTTACACATTCCACCCGTTTCTTTTTAAAAAACTTAAAAGAATGGAAAATCTGTTATTCGAAATCCGTGCAAACATTGCTTATGTGACCATCAATAGGCCCGATAAGTTAAATGCACTAAATTTTGAAACGCTAATAGATCTAAAAACAGTTTTCCAAGAAATTCATGATTTAAAAGAAGTAAGAGGAGTTATTTTAACTGGTTCAGGCGATAAAGCTTTTGTTGCTGGCGCTGACATCAATCAATTTTTAACTATAAGTCCCGATAAAGCCAAGTCATTCTCCGAACAAGGACAGCATGTATTTCAGTTGATTGAAGACTGCCCCAAACCCGTGATAGCTGCTATCAATGGTTATGCCTTGGGTGGAGGTTGTGAGTTAGCATTAGCTTGTCACATGCGCATATTATCAGAACACGCACAACTTGGTCAACCCGAAGTGAATCTAGGCATTGTGCCTGGCTATGGAGGTACGCAGCGTCTCACCCATCTGGTGGGACGTGGCAAAGCCCTTGAATGGATGATAACCGCAGATATGATTACTTCAAAGGAAGCTTTAAACTGGGGTATAGCAAATCATGTTGTACCACATACTGATTTAATAGCTACGTGTGAGGCCATCCTTAACAAAGTAAAATCAAAATCATCAATTGCAATTTCAGAAGTTATAACTGCTACAAATGCTTATTTTAATTCCCATAAAGCTGGCTTTGATGCAGAAGCGGAAGCATTTTCACGCTGTATTGACACCAAAGATTTTAGAGAGGGGGTAAATGCATTCCTTGAAAAAAGAAAACCCAATTTTACGGGTGAATAAGCTTGATAAAAATCACTGCTTTTTTCTTCTTGACTCTCGTAGATTATTATAATTTTACAGCTAGTATATTCTGTATTAGCGCAAAATTTTTAATCGTGAGAAAAAGTCAAGAATCAATACGTGCGTATGAAAACCCAGTACTAGAGTTTTTATCACATACTCCTGTGCAGATTCCGGTGGGATTATATTTTATAATTTCTGGTATATTATTATATCTAGCTATTGCTCAAGAAGCACTGAACCCTTTTGCTGTCACAGGTTTATTTTTATTAGGTCTCTTATCTTTTTCTCTGTTAGAATATTTAGTACATCGCTTTTTATTCCATCACCCAGGTCAAAAAGCTTGGCAAATAGATTTAAAATATAAATTCCATGGCATTCATCATGACAACCCAAAAGATAAAGGTCGTTTAGTTATGCCTTTGCCTGTGAGTATTTTGTTAGCTAGTCTCCTATTTGGTTTTTTTTACTTGCTCATTAAAACGTATGCTTATGGATATTTACCAGGCGTATTAAGTGGTTATGCATCTTACTTATTAGTACATTATATTGTTCATATATACACTCCACCAAAGAATTACTTTAAAATACTTTGGGTAAATCATGCTATGCATCATTACAAAAATGAAGGGGAAGTTTTTGGCGTTTCAAGTCCCCTTTGGGATTATGTTTTTGGTACGATGCCTAAAAAAACAAAAGCAGATTAATATTTCACACCCAATTTTTCAAAAAGGAAAGAAACACACCACGCTGGTCCAACAAATAGGAATTGTAAATCTTTAAAAAATGAAGGTTTAGCTCCTTCTATTTTGTGACCTATAAATTGTCCAATCCAAGCAATGACAAAAATACTTAGTGCCACTTCAAAGTTAATTCCTGCTGCCTGAAGTTGTAAACTTAACCACACACATAACCACACCGCAAATAACATAAATAAGAAAATCATTGTAGAAAGTCGAAAATAAAAAACCAACCCGCCCAAAATTAATAACCCGCCCAAAGAAACAAGTGGTTCCAAAAACACGGGCAGATAATTATCTAAAAAAGTAAATCGCAAATCAAGCCCCAAGGCAATAACACTAAAAAATATTGCTGGAACACAGACAAAATGAATTAACTTATTGGTCGTGTTGCGGTGACTCACATTATATTCTGCAAACCATTGTTGAGTAGTTTTCATAATTACTCATACGAAAACTGATTCACGAAAGTTAATCTTTACAAAAGACCTTGTTTCAACATTTTAGGCGAGAGCAAAAATTGTAACGTAATTGCATGAGTGTTAACTGTATCAAAGCCGCTATTAGTAATGGGTAAATTATAACCATATAAAAGGTTTACAAACCCAGATCCAAACCCAATTTCGGGTCGAAAGCGGAATGTATTATCTTGACCTTTGTCGTATTCTTGATAATAAACCAGATTAAAGCCAATGTTAACAGATCCTCCGTATCGAAAGAAAGTTTTTATTCCATAGACCTTATCAGTCACGCCAATTTCGCCAGCAATACCATAAGACATTGTACTTACTATGCCATTAGTTGACCAACGAACTCGGGCAATTCCACCTTCTACAAAACTTTTTTGAAATTGCTGATACCCTAAAAGAGGGGCAAAATCCTTTTTAACCAACAGACTATCTTGAGAATAACCTAATAGGCTACTTACTAAAAACAGCGATACAATAAGAAACTTCATAGCTACGAATATAGCTATTCTAACGCAACCTTGTACACCTCCAAAACTCGCTTTCTTGCAAAATCATGATCAACAATCGGCTTTGGGTAATTGAATGGGTCTTGAAATTCTGGCACCCATTTTTTAATGTACTTTAAATCTGGATCAAACTTTTTCGTTTGCAAATAAGGATTAAACACCCGGAAGTAGGGTGCTGCATCACAACCGCTGCCAGCTGCCCATTGCCAGCCCCCATTATTGGCAGCTAGGTCAAAGTCGAGAAGTTTTTCTGCGAAATAAGCTTCTCCCCATCGCCAATCGATTAATAAATGCTTCACTAAAAAACTAGCTACCACCATGCGCACACGGTTGTGCATGTAGCCAGTTTCATTTAACTCGCGCATCCCTGCATCCACAATGGGGTAGCCTGTATTGCCCTCACACCATGCCTTGAACTCTTTTTCATTGTTTCGCCATTGAATAAAGTCGTATTTAGGTTTAAACGACTTATCAACTTCGGGGTGATGCCACAAAATCATGTGATAAAAATCCCGCCATATTAATTCATTGAGCCACGTATCATTGAGTTCTATAGCCTCTTGCACTAATTTTCTAATAGAGACTGTTCCAAAACGTAGGTGCACACTCAATCGACTCGTTCCTTTAATTGAAGGTATATCACGCGTTTCATGGTACTTTTTAAGTGTCTTTTTATCAATTTTTTTGGGAGGTATTTCTGGGTTCTCTTTTTCAAACCCCATCTCATTTAGGCTAATATCTCCTAAGGGCTTACAAGAATAAAAATTAGAATAATAGGCTTGAGTTGGGTAAGGCTTTACATAAAAATCATTAAGTTTTTCTTTCCATTTTCTGCTATACGGGGTATAAACACTATACGGGGAGCCGTCTCCTTTTACTATTTCCTCTTTTTCAAAAATGACTTGGTCTTTGTAGGAGTTAAACGGAATTGATTTTTGTGTTAGCAACTCGTTTATCTTTGCATCACGAGTTTTTGCATAAGGTTCGTAATCATTGTTTGTATAAACAGCATCCACTTCAAACTCACTAGTCAATTCCTGATACACTTCCAAAGGTTTCCCATATTTCAGCAGTAATGAAGTACCTTTTTCTTCCAGTTGTTTTTTTATCTCCACTAAAGTAGAATGAATAAAGTCTACCCGTTTATCTTTAGGGTCTGCCAGCTGTTCCAGAATTGTTGTATCAAAGATAAAGAGGGGAAGTACATTTGTGTGATTTTTTAGTGCATGGTATAATCCAGCATTATCTTCCAATCGTAAATCTCTTCTAAACCAAAAAAGGGTGATTTTTTCTTTCATTAATTGTCAAACAAACAACTTTAAATATGGTTTTAAAACAGCTGATTTTTATCTAAAAATAGGCTGTAAAATGTGAGGCATACTGGATTCGAACCAGTGACCTCTACCCTGTCAAGGTAGCGCTCTGAACCAACTGAGCTAATGCCCCTTTTTGTTAAAAAAAGGTCTTCAAAGATAATTGATTAACTTTGCAAACATTAAATGTAGTTGTTTAATTTTTTTTTACACCGTTCTATAATCGCCTAATTTAGGTTAACTTTCAGGTATGACCAAAAAAGAAAAAGTAGCCTTCGTGATAGCTGAGTTGGAGAAACGGTATCCAAACCCTCCCATTCCTTTAGACCACAAAGACCCTTATACTTTATTAATTTCCGTATTACTTTCAGCACAGTGCACAGATGAGCGGGTGAATAAAACCACGCCTTTACTTTTTTCTCGCGCAGACAACCCCTACGACATGGTTAAGATGACGCAAGAAGAAATTCGTCAAATTATTCGACCGTGTGGATTATCGCCTATGAAGTCGAAAGGGATTTTTGGCTTATCGCATATTTTAATTGACAAGTACAATGGCGAAGTGCCTGCTGACATAAAATTATTAGAAGAACTGCCCGCTGTAGGTCATAAAACAGCTAGCGTAGTGATGTCACAAGCGTTTGGCGAGCCTGCTTTTCCTGTAGACACCCACATTCATCGTCTGATGCATCGTTGGACATTAACTAATGGAAAAAATGTAGTTCAAACAGAAAAGGATGCTAAACGTTTATTTCCAAAGGAAACTTGGAATAGTCTTCACCTACAAATTATCTACTTCGGGAGAGAATATTGCCCTGCTCGGGGGCATAATCCTTTGGAATGTCCTATCTGCTCAAAGATTGGAAGGAAGGGGGTAATTTAAGATTAACGACCTTTAAAATTAGATGAAATCAATAAAATATCCGACAAAACATTACATTAGACTATCTCATAACAAAATCATTATTTAACTCATTTTTTACAAAATTATTTGACGGTCAATTTTTAATTATGCTAGATTAGCATTTGAAAATAATTTTAACTCTTTTAATCTTTTTAATCTTTTAAAAAAATGAAAAAAATCAACGTTTTACTGCTATTGGTATTCTTATTAGGTATCAAAAGTTTATTCGCAATTAAAATTCCGTTGAATGGGACTACATGTAAAGACTTTGGAATTAATGGAAATAATTCCGCATGTGTTGGTAACAATATGACATTCGAAATCAACCACGAGGGTCAAAAAACAATTAACTGGACAGTGACCAAAGATTTAATGGAAATTGTTTCAATTAGCGGTATAAATATCGCAAGTTATTTAGCGGATATGAATATACCAGATGGGATTGGTATCACTCAGGTTTATGTTGAAAGTGAGTATGCCGCAGTTAGTTTTAATGGTAGTTTTTCGTTTCAAAGTGACATTAAGGGAGTTCCAACCAACATAAATGTTGCTGCAAACACTTTAACAGATGCTACGCAATTCCCTATATTAAGGGACTTGTTTTCTAATGTTCAAATAACCGGAAATAGCATTGTTGTTCGAACGCTAAAACCAGGATATGCTCAAGTATCAGCCTCTGCTACGGAGGTTCCAGGTCAAGCCGCAGTTGGAGGAGGGCTATTTATGTGCTACTCTTCTGTATCAGCTTCTAAAAATGTACAGATAAGCGGAGCAGAGTTACCTCAAACTATTAGTTTCACTTCTAATCAAGATTTGAATGCTATTTCTTGTAATCAAACTGCGAATATATCTATACCTTATATTAAACACGTGGGTGATTTTACATACAACTGGTCTGTGTCTTCCGGAGGGCAAGTACTAAACAGTAGTATAAACAACGCCAACTTTAAGTTTAATGGAAAAGGTGAGTATACCATCTATTATGAAGCAACTGATCATTGCGGTACAAAAAAAGTCTACTCCAGAAATGTGAATGTCGACTATGAAGACTCACAAATACTACTGGAGGGTAGTGTTATAGCTAATAATGAAATTGTCCTAAACTGTAACCAGGCAAAAGGCTTCAATCTTACTATAGAACCGTGGTTAAGTGATGAGGCGGAGTATGAATGGCATTTACCAGCAGGTTGGATTATAGAAGGAAGGTCTCCTTCAAGAATAAACTCTGTAAATGGAATGCGCCAATACGCTTATAAAGGAAACAATCTACGTTATGCACGAATAAAAAGTTTCAATCCAAATGCTGAAACGGGGGGTATAAGTATCCAGATAAGTAAAGTCTGCGGTGATGATGAGGTAACAAAAACAGTCAATTTAATAGCCCCACTGAACATATCCGTACAATTGTTAACAAACTCAATTTCATGTGAAAGTAGTATTGATCTAAGTCCCATTATATCTGATGCTGTACCACCGTACAAGGTCAATTGGACAACAGCATTAAATGGGAACTTCTCAAATGGTCGTAGCTACTCTTCTAATGTGGTTGAAAACAACTTCACAGCTCAAACATTTAGTAATGGTAGCATTACGGTAAATGTGGAAGATAGCAGAGGTTGCTCCAACAGAGCAACTACCAATGTATCGCTATTTGGTGGAAACAATCCTGAAGACATGAATATTTCGGGTTGGTTAAGTGGTCATATAAACCCTAATCAACGAGCAGAGGTAGCAAGTAACCTTTCAATGGCAACAGATTTTGATCGAGTCTATTTTGTTCGAAATTTGAATGGAACACGACAGGTATGGTTTTATCAATTTGATTTGGCAACTTCAAGTTGGTTGCTCAAAAATGCAAACATTACCGATTTATTGGCTAATGGTGAAAACCCGATTCATTATATAAAAAGTGGTGCTTCTAACGATTACTTGTTCTATGTAAACGCTCAAGGGAATTTAGAAGTAGCTCTAATCGACCGTACTACAGGACAAACCAATGGCATATCAAGTGATTTTAAGAGTATCTCTCCTCGTGAAAATAATTCGGCTTACTCTTATGCTATTGAAGACATTAACGGCTCATTAGTTCGAGTACTTTGGAAAAGTATTCTAGGAGATTTACATACTCAGATTATTGTTTTTGATCCGATAGGTGGAAGAATATTATTAGACGATGCATCTTATAAATTACTCGTAAGCAATAATGATTTGACTACCATTGTCCGCTTTGATGTAGATAAACAACGTAACAGAATTTTTTATTTTAAAAATGATGGCGGGTTTTATACTCAGAGCCTATTAAACCTTGGCGAAGAAACAAAACTAAATGGGGTACTAACTGACGACCAAGTGTGGGATGTTACCGACCTTGTTTTTGATAATGAGGGCAATGTATATTTTACTGCCAATGGCGATTTGTTTTTTGTCGCATTTGATGTGAATGAGAACTATATCGCTACTTACAAAATTGAAACTACTGATGGCGTATTAACCGATCAGTTAAAATCTGGAGCAAAAGGTTATTTGGCAATAAATAGAAGTACTAATGTGCTCTATTATGCGGGGTATAATAACAATATGTATCAGGCTTATAGAGATGCTAATTTTAATGTAAACAAGCAGTTTCACATCGTAAGAGCTACCCCGGAAAGTTTTCAAGATAAAGTAAGTAGTAGTTTAATATATCAAGACCCACATTTATTCTATAGAGGTACCGACAACCAAGTGTTTAACTTGTTTTACATAGATATCGCTCAAGTAGCTACATGTAAACCAAAATGGCTCCGTGAAGGTATTGCAGAAGAAATGGTCGATGCGACATTATTAGAACCTGCTACAAGTGGCAGGCTTTCAGGAAGGTTGTATCCTAACCCTACTACCGGTAATACAACAGTTGATGTTTGGGGCGGCAAAAATGAAGGGGTGTTAGAAGTATTTGATATGAAGGGTACAAAGCTATTTGAAAGCACCTATGGTTTTGACAAACAAGAATTAAATATGATTAATTACACCCAAGGAGTTTATTTAGTGCGTGTAAATGATGGTGAAAGTACCATTAGCTTAAAAGTAATAAAAGAATAATTTCATCATAAAACCATTCCTGGAAAGGCACTTCTTTTCGGGAATGGTTTTTTTTGTTATTTGACATGTGTTATTTCTATTCTTCTGTCTTTTCCTTTTTAATCCTAGAAAAAAAGAACCTTCTATTGAGGGCAACGGTTCTTTTATGCCTTCTATTTACAAACATCTTACCAGCACAAAATTTAATTCTAAATGGGGATTTTGAGGAATATTCACAACTTCCTATCGACATCTCTCAACTTAAGTACTCTATGGATGTGATAAACCCATCAAGCCCAACACCCGATGAAAATTTGTGGGAATCAACTACTCCAGACTTTTTCCATGGATTTAGTTTTTTACCTCATCAGCGCCCTTATTTTAACCACATTACCGCACAATCCAATAATGGATTTGTAGGAATAATTAGCCTCTTAGCTGGAAGTACAGGTTTGGCAACAGACTATCGAGAATACATTGTACTAAACATTTCAGCACCGCTACAAAATACCCTCACTTATAAATTTAAGCTGCATATAGCAAATGGTAAATATGTTTACAATCGTTTTTCAACTACTATTAACTTGGCTTCAAACGCCTTTCAAATCAAATTTTTAGACACAGCAACAGTTCAATTTGAACAGCAACCATTGATAATGATGCCAGACTTTTCTATTGACACGGTGTTTTATTCAGAACAGTGGAAAGAAATAACATTTGACTATACCGCCAAAGGAGGTGAAAAATACATCATTTTGGGAAATCTGTTAAAACCAGAAGAGGAACAGTTTTATCAATTAGAAGACGATACAACAACCTTAAAACCATTTTGGAGAATGAATAGCTATCTATTCCTAGATAATGCTTCCCTTGAGTTAATAAGTGATTACCCTCTTAAGGGTGATTCGTTACACAGTATTTGTGAAGGAGACACAATAACCTTAAAAGTAACTGGTGACAATATGCTTTCGTGGTATAAATTTCCTGAAAACAATAGAATTGCAATTAACGACACAAGTATTGAGGTGCATCCAACCGAAACCAGTTGGTACAGAATCATTGGCAGAACTGACACCCTAGATATGTTAGTTGAAGTACGTAAAAAACCGTCCATACTTTACAACGACACACTTGTATGTTTTGGTGAGGAATGGCTCCCTAGCAAAAATTCTAGTGACTACGATTCGCTATGGGTCAATAATGAAAGACCAAACACACCTTTATTTTCGCCCACCAACTTACATCTTACCTATTGGCTAAATGGCTGTTCCATACACGACACCATACTTTATGACCTAGAAGATTGTGAGGTGCTTTTAGAGTTTCCAAACATTATCACTCCGAATGGCGATGATAAAAATGAAAAATTCATACCCATCAAACACAAAGGAATAAGGACAGCACAGCTAGATATTTATAATCGTTGGGGCAAAAAAATTTATACCACACACAATCTCGAATCAGGTTGGCAACCTGAAAATTATTCCGATGGAGTATATTATTGGTTATGTAACTACACTGACAGAAATAACCACGAAGGATTTTTAAAAGGCACTATTTTATTAAACAGATAATTCCATGAAAAAAATAAACTTATTGGTGGCGTTGTTAGCTGCATTTAATGCTTTGGCTCAAATTGACAGCTCAGCAACAGATCAGATTTCTTATAAAAACACCAACCTTTTGAAACTCAACCTGCTCACACCAGGTGCTGAGTTTGAATATGGCGTTTCCCAAAATCGCACAATTGTACTTACAACAAGTTTCCGATACATGAGCATAAAAGAAGGTTTAAAACCTACTGAAAGCTTCACCTTTGTTCTGCCATATCTCTCTTACCGAAATTATTATAATATAGAGAAACGTCAATCAGCAGGAAAAAGAGCTGATAATTTTAACGCAAATTACATCGCGATACAATGCTTTTACAAACCACAATTAGGCAAATATGATCAACGGCTAGGTTGGGGCGCATCATGGGGAATACAGCGGAATTACGGGAGGTTATTTCATTTAGGGTTGGAGTTAGGTGCTGGTTATGGGCCCAATGGATTTTACTTGAATGCCAAAAATGAGCTTTTCCCACATGCAGATATTCAATTAGGTTTTATGTTTCGATGATGTCTGGTTACCTAAAAGTTGCCACCGTTCTATTCTTAGAAATAGTCATTATCTACATCACTTTTTCCAGCTGGTATATACCTTTTGGAGTAAGTGTTATGTTAGTTCCGCTACTTTTTTTAATGGACGAATCTCAAAACTGGAGAAAAGGATTTTGGAAATTTTCTGTGTTGTCCGTCTTCATTTTATGTGTTTGGGCTACCGTATCAACTTTTTGGATTGCAAATGCTTATTGGGAAGCATTAATTTATGCGAACATTGTTCATCTATATTTTTTACCTGTATTGTGTTTTTGCTTCTGTTTATCTAATAAAAAAATTCGATACAGTGTGCTAGTAATCGGATGGATTTTGGTGGAATACTATCATTTTCATGGTACACTCGGTTGTGCTTACACTCCTATTGGGAATGTGCTTGGAAAAACACCATTTTTAGTTCAATGGTATGAATACACTGGTGTCTTAGGTGGTTCATGTTGGCTACTCTTAATCAATATTTTCATTTACCACCTTTTATGTAATCATAAATCAGTACAGTCATATGTTTACCTATTACTAATCATTCTAATCCCCGTCCTAATTTCATCTTATTTATGGAGTAATTACTCTAATCAACAAAAGAATAAAACAATTCGCATAGCTACTATAGAGCTAGGTTACGCTGTTGAAAGTAATAATCCCTTGGAACTCTTAAAAAAATTAAAAGATAGCACCAAAGTAATTATTGAACATCAACCCGATGTAATCCTATGGCCCGAAAGCGGAGAATTTTTATGGGGAAAATTAGATGAATTACAGCAATCACCACTGACTGACTCGGTCCAACACCTCTTAAGAAACACCTTTTCTGAATTGTTATTTTTTGCGGTAGGTGTCGATCATCCCAAAACAGGGTCCACATATAATGAAGTATCATTTGGCGAAACAAAGCTAAATGTATTTAGTCTAGTCATTGGAATGAATAAAGACTCATTACATTATTTTCGTACAAAACAAAAATATGTACCTGGTGAAGAGTATTTACCTAACACATTTTTTTACCGTATTTTAAAAAACATTATACCGCAAAAAGGTAGCTACTATTCCTCTTCGATTCCAAATGAAACCGCAAAACTGTCATATGTTAAAAATGGCCAAGTCTACATAGCACCACTTATTTGTTACGAACTTTTATATGGCGACTTCACTTCAAAATTCGTGAAGAGTGGGGCAGATTTAATTGTTTCACTTCAAAATGAAGCATGGGTAGAGGGAAAACAACAAGAAAACCAAATGTTGTATTATTCCGCTTTAAGAGCTATTGAAACCCGAAAAGAGGTTATAAAAGTATCAAACAAGGGACTAAATTCGCATATCAATGCAAGAGGAGAAGTCATGTTTATGACTAGAAGATCAAAAATATTTACAGCACATTTAGATTATAAAAAAACCACTTTCTATACTAAGTACGGAGACATCATTGTTTTACCCTTACTGATTTTAATTACACTTGCTATTTGTTTTAGCGGTGTTTTCAAACAATAACCTCACCCTCAAAAACCTTCACTGCAGGACCAATTAAGAAAATATTATCAAATCCCTTGGTGTTCTTTTCAAATGAAACCGCTAATTGACCTCCTTGCACTTTTATCTGAATAGGGCTTTCATATCCTTTTATTGAAGCTGATAAAGCACATGCCGTAACACCCGTGCCACATGAAAGTGTTTCGTCCTCTACTCCCCGTTCATAGGTACGCACGCGTAAGGAGTCTTCTCCCAGTTGTTGCACAAAGTTGACATTGGTACCCACTTGGTTAAAACGTTTGTTATAACGGATTGCTTTTCCTTCTGTATACACATCGAAGTTCTCTAAATCAGGTACGAAAGTTACGTAATGAGGCGACCCTGTATTCATGTAATCAAAAGCTGAGTTACTCTCAATGTCAGTGACTGGAATCATTTTTAGATGTACTAAGCCATCACGAATAAAGGCCTCATGTTCACCATCTACGGCTATAAAAGTAGTACTTTCGCCAATGACACCTGAGTCGTGGGCAAACTGCACCAAACAACGCCCACCATTACCACACATTGAGGCTTCAAATCCATCCGCATTGTAATAGATCATCTCAAAATCATAATCAACATGGTTTTGGAGCAGCATTAAACCATCTGCACCAACGCCAAAACGTCTATTACATAGTTGGGCAACCAACTTATTATTATTTCTATCGAAATGATTGTCCCGATTATCGATCACCACAAAATCGTTGCCTGTACCCTGATATTTATGAAAATGAAGATTCATGATTCTAATTGTTTTATAACAAAAAAGCCCTGACGAATGAACGACAGGGCTTTAGAATTTTTATAATGAAAGCCTTACGCTCTTTTTTCTTTGATTCTAGCTGTTTTACCAAATTTACCTCTTAGGTAGAACAAACGAGCTCTTCTCACTTTACCTTTTCTGATAATTTCAACTTTTTCAATGTTAGGAGAAATCATTGGGAAAATTCTTTCTACAGCGATACCACTAGATACTTTTCTTACAGTAAAAGTAGATGCGTTACCAGAGTTTCTCAATTGTAACACAACACCTTGGTATTGCTGAATACGCTCTTTATCGCCTTCTTTAATTCTTACATACACATTAACTGTGTCTCCTGCGCCAAACTTAGGAAGTTTGTTTTTAACTTCTTGGTATTCAGCTTCTACTAATTTTATTGCTTCTGAACTCATTTTTGTTCTAATTTTCTACCCTTGAAAAACGGACTGCAAATATAGAATTAATTTTTGGTTATCCACAATCGTACTTTGAAAAAATCACTCACCACGCTGAAATTTTTTAAAAATGTCAGGTCTTCGTGTTTTAGTGCGTTCAATTGCTTGGTTTTGACGCCATTCTTCAATTTTTGCTGTATGTCCTGAAAGTAATACTTCTGGGACAATTGCTCCTTTGTAATCTGCAGGTCGCGTGTATACTGGCGGAGCCAATAAATTATCCTGGTGTGAATCACTTAATGCAGAACTTTCATCATTCAATACCCCCGGAATTAATCTACCGATAGCATCTACCAACACTGCTGCTGCTAACTCGCCACCAGAAAGGACGTAATCACCAATACTAATCTCATGGGTAATGAATAAGTCTCTTACTCGTTGATCTACTCCCTTGTAATGACCACAAAGAATAATAACATGTTGTAATAGAGAAAATTGATTTGCGTGTTTTTGCGTCAACGTTTCGCCATCAGGAGTTGTATAAATAACAGCATCATAGTGCCGTTGGTTTTTTAATTCTGTAATGCATTTATCAATAGGCTCTACCATCATTACCATTCCGGCACCACCGCCAAAAGCGTAGTCATCAATTTGTCCCCTATTATTGATGGCATATTTTCTTAGGTCATGAAGATGCACCTCCAGCAAACCTTTATCTTGCGCTCGTTGTAAAATTGAATGCGAAAATGGGCTAGCAAGTAGTTCTGGTACACATGTGACGACATCAATGCGCATAAGTTATTTTTTTTGAACGCGTTGGGGTACGTTAAAATCGAACAAGGTATCTTTCCCTTTTTCTCTTGCTGCTCGATAATTGACTACTAAACCAACAACTAATAGGCTTAAAAAAACACCTAGAGCTATAATAACACCGTTTTTTTTACTGATCTTCATTGAGGTAAATATCTAATAACCCTTCGGGTAAATCAACATGAAAGGTTTTATTTTTATGGTCTGCTTTCACAAACACACCCTCGACAATTGGAATTAACACTTCTTTTTCCTGATAATCCATCAACATGATGGTTTGAGCTGTGTTATCGTTAAAAGTAATTACTTCACCTAATTCGCCTAGTGATTTATCAATGACTTTATAGCCTACAACCTGATGAAAATAAAATTGGTCAGCCTCTAATTCGGGTAAAAAGTCTAGTGGAAGGAATAATTTTACTCCTTTAATTTTTTCAGCTGCTTCAAGTGAATCAATATCATCAAACTGTACAATCGCTTTTTGATCTTTGGTTAAGTGAAGACTAGAAATAAAAAATGGAACCAGTTGGTTGTTGATTTCAACAAACACTGATTCCAAATCTTGGTAATCTTCTGGAAAATCGACATCCAGATGAACTTGCACTTCTCCTTTTAAACCATGAGGTCTAGTTATTAGACCTAATTCAAAACAGGAGTCGCTAGTCATATATTATTCAGCAGACTTTTCTTCTGATGACTCTTCAGCAGTTGCTTCTACTTCTTCTGTAGCTTCAGCAGCAGGTGCGTCTTCCGTTGATTCTGTAGACTCCACTTCTTCAGCAGGAGCTTCAGCAGCGGCAGCCGCAGCTAGGGCATCTTCTGTAGCTTTTTTCTCAGCATCAGCAGCATCTTTTCTGATTTGTGCTCTTTCTTCAGCCGATTTCTTCACGGCATCTTCTTTTGCTTTCGCTTTGTCAGCAACTGTTTTGTCTGTCGCTTTCGCTTTTTCAGCTTCCCAAGCAGCAAATTTTTCATCTGCAACCTCTTGAGTAATTGCACCTTTGTTCACACCTACTTGTAAGTGTTTCTTCAGCATAATTCCTTTTAGAGAAAGTAATTTTTTAGCTGTATCAGTGATTTCAGCACCTTTCATTACCCATGCAAAAGCACTATCCACATTGATATCAATGAGTGGTGGCTCAACATTAGGATTATAGATACCTAATTTTTCAATGAATTTACCATCACGTGGTGATCTGGAGTCTGCCACTACAACACTGTATATCGGCTTTCTTTTTTTTCCTCCTCTTGCTAATCTAATTTTAGTAGCCATTGTTTTTTTTATTTAGTGGTGGAACCCGTCCACCGAGTTTATTTTAAGGGCTGCAAAACTACTGTTTTATTGTTTAAGTTCAAAGTTTTCCACAAAAGTATAATAACAAGGCAGCATAAAGTATCTAATATTTTTAAAACCATTGATTATCAATCCCTATTAACAACCGCCTTTACTCAAATTATTCTTATAAATCACTCTGTTTTTGTTGTGTTCTGAGTTGGTTTTTGCAAAATTATGAAACCCCGAACAATCACCTTTGGCGCACATAAAAATAAAGTCATGGTCAGCAGCGTTCAACACTGCATCAATAGAAGATATGGCAGGTAAATTGATGGGACCTGGGGGCAACCCTGAATATTTGTACGTATTATAAGGGGAGTCCACTTCTTTATGAATGTTTAATACTTGTTTTATAGTGAAGTCTCGACACGAAAAAATCAATGTTGGATCGGCTTGTAAAGGAATCCCTTGTCTCAATCTGTTCAGGTATAAACCTGCTACTAGGGGTTTTTCTGTTGACTGATAGGTTTCTGCTTGAACAATGGACGCTAACGTAGACACTTCTTTTTGAGACAAACCTAATTTTTCTGCTTTGGCTTTTCTTTCTTCATTCCAGAACCGGTCATATTCGGTTTTCATTCGGTCAAGTAATTCCTTTTCGTCATATGTCCACCATACTTGGTAGGTATTGGGAATGAACATGGAAATAAATGTGTTGGTATCAAAACCATAGCTTACTGCTACTTCCTGGCTCTTTATCATTTGGCTTAAAGTTGCAGAATCAGCGATGATGTCCTTAGAAAGTTTTCCCGCAACATTTTCCGGGAGCCTTGCTTGACTAAACTGAAGCATCACCGGGTCTTGAGCGCCACTCCGCAAGAGACGAATGGCTTCAATGTTAGTCATGTTTTTCTTTAGAAGATATTTTCCTGGTTTAATGTTTTCTTGGTAGTCCATCATTTTGGCCAACACACTAAACGAAATTGGGTCAATGACAATACCTTGTTCTACTGTGTACTTGAGTAGTTTTTGAAAATCTGTCCGCTCCGTGATATAAATATGGGTGTCTTCTCTTTCTACTAAGATATTTGGAGTGAATACATATTGGTAAGCGGTGAAAATGACAATTACCAAAAGGAGTATTAAGACAAATATAAATTGATGTGACCTTTTTAATTTCATTGTTACTAAGATATGACTAGTGCAACTTTATAGGAAGTAAAAGTAGACAAAAAAGTCATCCTCTTTGAAACACTCTCACAAAACTGTTTACTTTGTGGAATATTTTAGCACCATGGTAATAGAGTTTGACCCCGAAAGATCTAATCCTCACAAATTAAAAGAAGTAGTGGAGTGTCTGCGTAATGGTGGAGTAATTATCTATCCAACCGACACCGTCTATGCAATGGGTTGCGACTTGCACAACAACAAAGCAATTGAAAAAATATGTCGCATTAAAGGTGTAAAGTCTAACAAATCACAATTTTCATTCATCTGCCACGACTTGAGTCATATTTCACAATATGCAAAACAACTTGACAATACCGTTTTTAAATTGATGAAAAGAGCCTTACCTGGTCCTTATACTTTCATTGTTGATGCCAACAGTAATGTCCCTAAGTTTATTCAAGAAAAGAAAAAAACAGTCGGGATTCGAGTACCCCAACATGCAGTGCCTCAATTACTGGTACAAGAACTTGGAAGACCAATCATTACCACTTCCTTAAAAAGTATGGATGAAATCGCAGTCTATATGACTGATCCTTTAGAAATAGCCAACCAGTATTTAAATCAAGTAGACTATATTATTAATAGTGGTTATGGGTATAATGAAGGCTCAACGGTGATTGATTGTTCCGATGGACAAATTGTAGTGATTCGAGAAGGAATGGGAAGTTTGGATATTTTGTAGAATGGGAAATGCTATTGTTGAAACACATTTTTTCCCTTGTTTGGAATATTTCTACCACCTCATTAATGCGGATGAATTTGTTATTGAAGCAAATGAAAGTTTTCAAAAACAAAGCTATAGAAGCCGTTGTGAAATATTAACTGCTAATGGCGTTAAAAGCTTAACTATTCCTATTATTCATGGTGAGACAAGAAATTCTATTCAAACCACATTAATAGATTATAAAGAAAACTGGCTACAAACTTTTTGGAGAACCCTTGAGGCAGCCTATAAGCGGTCACCCTATTTCGACTATTTTGAAATGATTTTTAAGCCTATTTTATTTAAAAAAAATGAAAATTTATTTCAACTTAATTTTGAAATCATAGCAGCATGTAATAAATTTTTGTCAATTGACACGTGCATATTAGTATCCACAGCCTACGAAACTACTTATCCTGAAGTGCTTGACTTGAGAAATATGATTAACCCTAAAAAGAAATCAGATATGTTGTTTCCAAATTACCCCCAAAATTTTGGTAACACCTACATCAACAATTTAAGCATTATCGATTTAATTATGAATGAAGGACCTGCGGGAATGTTCGTGTTAAAAACACCTGAAATTTCGGTTTAAACTAAAAGTTCTCTTTTGCGTTTTACAATATAAGTAGAACAAAAACAAGATTTTTCTTGTTACTTGTACTAAGCCACTCGTATTTATTAATGCGGGGGTAGATTAAGAGTCTTAAATCGTCTATATTTACTTTAGACATACAAATATTGATATGGAAGCAAGGTTTTCAAATAGAGTAAAAGAAGTGATTTCCCTAAGCAGGGAAGAAGCACTTCGATTGGGCCATGACTACATCGGGGCAGAACATTTGCTTCTTGGAATGATTCGAGAAGGTGAGGGTATTGCTGTTGGCTTGTTGTTAAAATTAGGGGTATCCCTTGAGGAATTAAAAGTTTCTATCGAGGATGCTACAAAAGGTACCGCTACAGGAAATGTAAAAAGTTTGGCGAGCATCCCTTTAACAAGACAGTCTGAAAAGGTTTTAAAAATAACATATCTAGAGGCTAAAATATTTAAAAGCGAATTAATTGGCACAGAGCATTTATTGCTTTCCATTCTTCGTGATGAAGATAATATTGCTACTCAAGTGTTAGATCGGTTCAAAGTTAAATATGAAGTTGTGAAAGAATTATTAGAGTTTCAAAGCAAAAACCCTAGTGCTTCGTCAGACACTGATGATGAAGATGACGCTCAAAGTGGCGTTTTCGGTTCAAGTGGATCTGCAGCAAGCGGGGTTGGTAAAGAATCGGGTAAGGGTGTAGAAAAATCGAAGACTCCAGTCTTAGATAATTTTGGTCGAGATTTAACTAAACATGCTGAAGATAATAAACTTGACCCTATTGTGGGTCGAGAAAAAGAGATTGAGCGAGTTGCGCAAGTTTTATCAAGAAGAAAAAAGAACAACCCAATCTTAATAGGTGAACCAGGTGTAGGTAAAACTGCTATCGCTGAAGGTTTAGCATTAAGAATTATTCAGAAAAAAGTTTCACGTGTTCTTTTTAACAAACGTGTGGTTACACTTGATTTGGCTTCCTTAGTAGCTGGCACCAAATATCGTGGTCAGTTTGAAGAGCGCATGAAAGCAGTAATGAATGAGTTGGAAAAAAACCCTGATGTAATTCTTTTCATTGATGAGTTGCATACTATTGTGGGTGCTGGTGGAGCATCAGGTTCATTGGATGCTTCCAACATGTTTAAACCGGCATTAGCTCGGGGTGAAATACAATGTATTGGTGCGACTACATTAGATGAGTACAGACAATATGTGGAGAAAGATGGTGCCTTAGCCAGACGTTTTCAATTGGTAATGGTTGATCCAACTTCACCAGAAGAAACGTTATTGATACTTGATAATATTAAAGAAAAGTATGAAGAGCACCACCAAGTGCACTACACCGAAGAGGCGTTAGATGCATGTGTAAAATTGTCTGATCGATATATTAGTGACCGTTTTCTTCCTGATAAGGCAATTGACATATTAGATGAGGTCGGTGCAAGGGTGCACATCAGCAACATTCATGTTCCAGAAGCAATTCTTGTTTTAGAAGAGAAGGTTGAAGACATCAAAAAAGAAAAAAATAGAGTTGTTAAAAGCCAAAAATATGAAGAGGCTGCTCAACTTCGGGATAAAGAAAAGAAGCTACTTGAACAACTTGATCAAGAGAAGTTAAAGTGGGAAGAGGAAACGAAAAAACAACGCTTTAAAGTTACAGAAGAGCACGTTGCAGATGTGATTGCAATGATGACTGGTATTCCAGTGAAAAAAGTAGCTCAGAAAGACGGGGAAAAAATACTTTCCATGTCGTCTGAAATTAAAAAACGTGTAATTGGTCAAGATCAAGCTATTGAAAAATTAGCTAAGGCGATTCAACGAACACGTGTCGGACTAAAAGACCCTAAAAAACCAATTGGTTCCTTTATATTCTTAGGTCAAACGGGTGTGGGTAAAACTGAATTAGCAAAAGTATTAGCTTCATATTTATTTGATAGTGAGGATAGTTTGATTCGAATCGATATGAGTGAATACATGGAGAAATTCTCTGTATCGCGCTTAGTGGGGGCACCTCCAGGATATGTCGGGTACGAAGAAGGAGGTCAGTTGACTGAAAAAGTGAGAAGAAAACCTTATAGTGTTGTTTTATTAGATGAAATTGAAAAAGCACACCCAGATGTTTTCAACTTATTACTTCAAGTATTGGACGATGGTATATTAACGGATGGACTTGGTAGACGAGTGGATTTCAGAAACACCATCATCATTATGACATCAAATATTGGTGTTCGTGACTTGAAAGACTTCGGATCAGGAATTGGTTTTGCTACTAAAACACGCGTGGACAACATGGATGAAATTCTTAAAGGAAGAATTCAAAACGCCTTAAAGAAAGCATTCTCTCCAGAATTCTTGAACAGGTTAGATGATTTAATTGTCTTTAATAATTTAGGTAAAGAAGAGATTTTGCAAATCATTGATGTTTCATTAACGAAAGTATTCCAACGCATTAAAAACATTGGTTATGATATTGAGTTGAGTGAAAAAGCAAAAAGCTTCTTAGCTGAAAAAGGATTTGATGCCAACTTTGGTGCAAGACCATTAAACAGAGCCGTTCAAAAATACTTAGAAGATCCACTCGCAGAGGAAATATTAAGTGGTGAAGTAAAAGAAGGCGACACACTAATTGCTGAATTTGATGAAAAAGAGATGAAAATCTTCTTTACTGTTAAAGGTAAGTCGAAGAAGAAAAAAGCTTCTTCTGATGAAGAAACAAAAGAGGAAACTAAGGACAGTAGTAAGTAATATCGTCCTTATAAAGAAAATTAAAAGAGCTTTGATGACAACATCAAAGCTTTTTTTTTACAAAAATTTAAATCATGCTTTTTTGAACTGCAATTCTTACTAATTCAGGAATAGTAGAGACAGGATTCCTCACAAGCATATTTTTTCGATGGTTATCAACGGTATTTTTACTCAAACAAAGTATTTCAGATATTTCTCTACTGGTTTTCCCATAGCTTATTAAGGTTAATACATCGTGTTCCCTTGCACTTAATGTTATTTGGGGAGACAAACGGCTTTCTATTTTCTCAAGTTGATCGTTAGTGATGTTATAAAATGAAGGATATTGATCAGAAAGTGCTATCGCATGCACTTCTAATTTAAAGCCAGTATCTATTCTCTTTGTGATATAATCCGTAAAACAAACCAGCTTATTCATTACCCCACCTGATTCTTCCATATCTACCACTATACTTTGCATAAGAATATGTTTGAAGGTGTTGCCGTATTTTACTCTGAAGTTGATTTGATGCCTGTATTCTGTCCATAAAGTAGTCGGAATGTTAGTTTTCCAAAATTCCATAGCTGCTTTTTCTGCCTCAATAAAGCAAGGAATATCTTCAACATGCATTACACTTAATAACTTTTCATGAGAAAAATCAACTTCTGAAATTCCTAATAAATCATTAATTCCAGGAGTTGTTCCATAAGCTTTGCTTTCTAAAAAGTTGAAAAGAAGAAAAAAATGAGGAGCGGTCAGCAAAAAACAATCTAACTTAGATTTAAAATCTTTAAAATTAGAGTATTGATTATCAAGAACTTTATAAGGCTGGTTTTCCCAGGCGTCTTCTATTAAATAAAGATTTTCGATTCGATTAAACATTTTTAGCGTTTAATTTTCCGTTAATAATAAACACGGCTAAAACTCCTAAAACTCCGCCAATTATGGTATGCCACAAGATTACTTCGTCATGGAAAACCCATGCACCAAATGCTGCAGCACTAGGTACAATAAAGATAAAGGTACTTGCTTTTTCTGCCCCTATTTTGGCCGTAGCATAAAGGTAACACGTTGTAGCCATGGCGGAGTTGATAACACTAAAATAGAGCATATTCCAAAAAAACTTGGTATCAGCTGTTTTCAATATATATACAACTTCATGTAGATTAGCAACCAACCCTAACCCAATTAACGACACTAAGTGCAACCAAAAATTAAAACTAATAGAGTTTCCAAACCGATTTGCTTGGGAAGCAAACTTGCTCATAATAGCCCATACAAAAGCACCTACGAGAAAGTAGGAATTACCAAAAGAGAAAATAGCATCAGAACGAGTCCATATTTTCAATAGAAAAACTCCGGCAACTACCCCAATTGCTATACCTATTAATTCAATTTTTCGAGGAATAATTTTGCTAATCACTAACCCGACAATGAAAGCAAAAATGGGATTCATTGTTGTTACCAACACACCACCAGCACCAGGCATACCTACTTTTACACCTTCAAAAAAACATAAAGCATACAAAAACATAAAGAACCCCGCACCGACAACATAGCCGTATCCTTTGAGAGAAACCTTGATGGAATGTTTTGTGAAATATAATATCGGGAGCAGCGCTAAAGCCGTACAACTAAAGCGAATGAAAGCAATAGCCGCGGGACTACCATAAGTCGATAATACTTTTGCTGAGGACCAGCTCATGCCCCACACAAACATGCTTAAAAGAATTGCTATTAAGAATATTCTTTCCGATTTCATCCTATTTTTTCTCCTTTTATAAGCAAGGTAGTACGAATCGCTTGTTCTTTTAAGTGAATAAACTTATTTCGTTCTTCGTCTTTTAAAAAAGCATTAAATTTTTCGTTAGAAGGAAAAGAGACAAGATGAACTTCATAAGGAATCTCTTCGAGTGAAAAATCAATAATAGACTCCTTATTAGGTCTAATTCTCATTTCTAACTTACCATCATATTTATTAATAATAGGAATAGCTATCGCTTCAAATTCCTCAAAAAGTGATTCTTGATTTTTGAACAGATAGATTAATTGAGTAATGTAAATCATTTTTCAAAACTATAGTCACGTTCAACTTTTGTAATTCGCACTTTGTAGTTAGCATACCATTTATCTTGTCCATTTTTTTGAGCCACAAGATGATCGCTTTGTTGTTTCCACGATCTAATATCTTCTAAGCTTTTCCAGTAGCTTACTGTTATTTCAAATTTTTCACCCGCACTTTCCATTCCTAAAAAACCTGATTGCTGTTCGGATAAGAGCCTTATTTCTTCCGCCAATTCATGATAGCCTTCTTGGTTATTAGTCATATTTGCTGTAAAGATTACCGCATAGTAGGGTGGTTCAGGTGTGTTTGCAAAAGTCATGATTTTAATGCCGTTTCTATTTGCTTTAAATGATGTGCGTTATGCCACGCTACCTTGTCTATTTCATCTTTTACTGTTCTTAACCCAGTTTCACTATGTACGTACTGGTTTGCTCCATGCGATAAATAATATCGTTCAGTCAACGAAAGTATGGCATCTCTTGTCGCTAGAAATATGGGCTTATTCAATTTTAAATCTTGATTTTTATAATCAAGATTTTTGCACCAGGCATCCTGATCAAACCCCCAGACAACCACCTTATTTTCTGCAATCCCCCTTCTAATTCTTTCATACAGCACTGTTTCTGCATCAACTAAGTGATGTAACAATTCTTTTACATTCCATTTACCAGGGGCATACGATTTTTGTAAACTCTCCTCTTCTAATTCAAAATAAGAACATGTTTGTTCTTTGGTTATTTTTAGCTGGTTGAGGACTTCCATTTTATTCAAAAATTTTTGTTTCATGACCATCAATGCTTAAGGTATTTTTTTCTTTCCAATACTCTTTTATGCCCTCATCGCATTTTTTTTCAGACCATTTGACCAACTCATCTCTTTCACCTACAAAATCCATAAATGGTACAGCATAACCACAGGAAGTTTGCACTAAATCAAAATCCAACTCAATGATTTGCCTAGCTCCAGCATACGTGGGGAATAATTTAATGTATTCTTGAAATGCTGCATCACGCTGGTGATACACTTTAGCTCTCCCATACAATCGCAAAATCATAGGCATCCCTTCAAATGCACAAAACATAATGGTCATGCGGTCACTTTCAAGCAAATGAGTAGCGGTTTCGTTGCCACTTCCAGTAAGATTAAGCCAAACTAGTTTATTTGGACTTAGCAACCTCAGGGAATCCATGCCTTTAGGCGACACATTTACGCGACCTTCTTTCATCGCAGTACCTACAAAAAATAGCGGTTGCTTTTCAATAAATTTTTCTAATCCCCGTGTCAGGCTTTCTAGTTTCTTTCCCATGATTACGTTCCTTTCATGTTAAAGTATGAATAAATTTGGGTTCAATGAAATAACTTCTATTTGCTATGACAAAAGTTTATTTTATAACAAGCTTTTTAAGCTACAAATTAATCGGTTGTAATTTACTGCATTGAAAAAAATGGGGTGATTTTTTTCTCGTATTAAAGTTGTTTGGTTCCAACTCAGTCAAAATCTTTTCTTCATCACTTTATCTGGCACTAAGGAAGGAACTTGAATAAAAGATTTAGTTCTTTCTGTCTTTAGTTATATTGTAGCTTCAAAAGAATAAATGGATGTCACATCATCATCACCATCATCAAAACTTCGCTTCTGCAAACAATTTGAAAATTGTTTTTTTCTTAAATGCATTTTTTACAATTGTAGAGTTTTGGGGTGGCTGGTATACCAACTCTGTGGCTATTTTTTCAGACGCATTACATGATTTAGGTGACACTGCTGCACTAGGGTTAGCCTGGTACCTTCAAAATTTATCACAAAAAGAAAGTGATCACGAATACTCCTATGGTTATGGAAGATTTTCATTATTAGGATCAATTATTACGTCTATTATTCTAATTGTCGGATCGGTTTTCATTATTCAAGAGTCGATTCCCCGTTTATTTGATCCTGTACAGCCCCATACGCAAGGCATGATTTGGTTAGGTGTTTTAGGAATTTTAGTGAATGGAGCAGCGGTATTTCGTTTAAAAGATAGTACGAGCCTAAATGAAAAAGCAGCTATGTTTCATCTTCTAGAAGATGTGTTTGGTTGGATCATTGTGTTGGTTGGTGCAGTAGTGATGAAGTATTATAACATGCCCTATATTGATCCATTACTATCATTAATTCTTGCTGCTATAATTTTGAGGGGAGTGTATAAAAATTTGAGTCAATCTTTTCGAATTATGATGCAAGCAATACCGAAAGGAATTGATTTAAAGAGAGTGATTAAACTAATTGAAGCTCATTCAAAAGTAAAAAAAGTAACCGATATTCATATATGGTCTACTGATGGAGAATATAATGTGATGACAGCCAATTTAGATATTGAGGAAATATCAACGAACGACTTTAACACGTTACAAGAAGAGATGAAAACATTGTTGAAGGAACAAGACATCCATCATGCTACTTTGGAATTTAAGATAATAAACAAATCATGAAAAATTATTTATTAACTATTACTCTATTCTCCGTGTTACTGACTTCTGGTCAGGACAAACCTGACTTTAAAAAAGAAGTCATTAACTTTTTTGAGATCTATGAACATTGTATTCAAGCGATGGGCGAAAAAGAAATAAATGATGCTGAAGTAACGAACGCAAAAAAAGCTTTTCGAGAGGTGATTACTTCTCCTTATATCAGAGTTCCCAATGATTTGAATAAAGAAGCTAAAGACACGCTCCTACCGATAAATCAATACCTCTACATGTTAGAAACAGAATTCCCCCACGGCTATGAAATGAAACTTAACTTGGCTAAAATTGACTTTGAAGATTTACATATTGATAAATCAAGAAATAGCTATCGGGTGAAAGCTACTGTAACAAAAAGGTTTGTCGAGTATTTTGTTCATGAAAGCGATGCTGTAAAAACTGATACCTTAGGTGCCGATTCTATTTCAGTAGCGGTTCCCAGCAATGATACTACTTCAGTAAAAAACTTTACTAACCTCACCTTTTATTTTACTACATCCATTGAGTTTAGTAAATACACACCTTTAAAACTGGAAGCCGTTCAAGTTGCTGGAAAAGCCCCAGAATATGTACAACCATTATCAGAACTAACCGCATGGTGGGTGGCATTATCAGACACTTGGAAAACCAAGCTGTCAGAAGAACTTAAATTACCCGAAGCACCTTCTGATTATTTTTTACAACGCATACATGGAATAGAAAAAATAGACCTTTCTGGGATAAAGGTAAAAAACTGGACGGTTTTAGAACAACTCAAAGGTGTAAAGGAACTGGATTTATCAGGACTGGGATTAGACACCCTTATTATGCTGAAAAATATGACAGGACTCCGCATTCTCAACGTGTCTAACAACAAACTACGAAGTTTACATGGGTTAGAGAAATGTGTTAATTTAGAAGTGCTTAACTTTTCAGGAAACGAAGTTATGGACTTATCACCCATTGGAGAATGTCAAAACCTTTTAGCTCTAATATTCGCTGATAATAAAGTAGAAGATATATCAACTGTAAGAAACTTTGTTCATCTACGTACTTTAAATCTATCAAACAACGAAGTTTTTGATATCACTCCTTTAAAATCGCTTCGTGTAATAAGAAATTTGGATATTTCAAAAAATAAAAAAATAGAATCTATTGAACCAATAAGTCATCTAATAATGATGGAAAAATTGGATATCTATAATACCCAAGCAGGTTCATTAGAACCTGTCAGAAATATGAATAATTTACTGCACTTAGATGCTGGCTATGCACAAATTAATTCGCTCGATCCGATTAAAAATTTTGACTTATTAGGTTATCTTAGCATTGCTGGAAACCCTATTGACGATTTTAGCGCATTGAACAACTTGGAGAGAATTCGTAAACTTTACTTAAGCTCCGTAAAAATCAGTGACATAGGTCCTATTATGAAAATGGAAAATATTCGTGTTCTTCATGCGCCACATACTAATTTTTCTAAAGATGATATACAACGATTTAAGAAGAAGTTTCCTAAATGTGAAATCACATATTTCTAAGTGAAAAAGAACAATTACGATTATCGTAATTCACTACTTTAATATGTATTTTTGAGAGTATGATACCAATGAAAAAATATAGTATAATATTTCTAGCTGTTTTAGGGGCTTGTTCTGGAGCTAATGAGTTTAACCCTGATCCCAGCGTTATAGTGGAAGACACAACTATAACTGAGACAGATGTGAAAGAGACCAAAGAAGTGAAAAGCCCACAAGCTTCAGATTTGCTGGTTGAAGAGGTCATGGAAATTCACGATGAAGTAATGCCAAAGGTGGAAACAATCAACCAATATATGAGGGAGTTGGAGGTTTTGAAAGACGAAGATGCACAAGCTTCTTACATATATGAAGAATTAGAAAATGCAGACAAAGCTATGATGAGTTGGATGCGCACTGTAAAAATCAATAAAGAGGGTACAGAAGAAGAACGCATGGCTTATTATGAAGCGGAAAAAATTAAAATAGAAAATGTAAAAACAATGATGTTAAACAGCATTGAATTAGCTAAAGCATATCTTGGTGATGGAAAGTAAATTATTATTCATTATTGTACTCCTAGGGTTAATTTCTTGCAGCAAAGATAAAAAACTACCTCACCTTGGACCAAAGTCCGTTAATCAGGCTGGCGATACTGTCTTTTTTTCTATTCCTTCGTTCGAAGCTACAAATCAAGATGGTGAAATTGTCACAAACGAATCACTCAAAGGAAAGGTATATGTCTCAGAGTTTTTCTTCACATCATGCCCTACTATTTGTCCAGTGATGACGGGACAACTATTGCGGGTGCATGAAAAATTCAAAAATGAAGGTCGTCTAAAAATTGTCTCATATACGCTCGATCCTGAATATGACAGCCCTGCGAAGTTACAAGATCACGCACAACGATTGGGAATTGATACGAATCAATGGTGGTTTTTAAACGACAAAAAGTCCGAGACGTATGAGCTGGCACAAAAAGGTTATTTTGTAACGGCTCTTGAAGATGGCTCTCAACCTGGTGGTATCGTTCACAGTGGAAAAGTATCCTTGATTGATGGAGAAGGCCACATTCGCGGATATTACGATGGGACAGTAGAAGCAGATGTAAATGTGTTAATTAATGATATAGCAACATTGTTAGCAGAATAAAATAATACCCGAGACCGAGTATTTTTTTCTACATCATTTAAATATTTCCACATCAAAAACCAGCTTTTTTGAACCCTAAATAAGGTTTAATGCATGGAATAAACCTTGCGGTAAGCATGTTAGTTTTAAACTAAAAAATTAACATTATGAAAAAGACACTACGAAACATCTCTATAATAGTCTCATTAGCAGTGGCAGGAAGTTTAAATGCACAGACATTATGCTACACTCCCGTAGTAGATGGCAGCGGAATACCAGCAGTTAGCGGAAATGGTTCCCCTGCAATTACGGGAGAAACATGGGACTGTTATGAACCTAAAATTCAAGTTGTGGAAGTTTACTACATCTATGATTTCACACCCATAGAAACTGTGGATGCTGATTCAAAAGAAAAAATTGCTGCAGCAGCAGAAACAACACTGTTTGATTATGACAAAGCCGCAATTAAGAAAAATGAACAAGGCGCATTAGATGATTTGGCTATGACAATGAAAAAACATGATGGCTATACGTTAGTTATAGAAGGTCATGCTGATAGCACTGGATCAAAGCCATACAACTATGAGTTAGGTAAAGAAAGAGCAGAAAATGTGTTTCATTATTTAGCCGATAAAGGAGTTAATCCTAAAAGATTGAAAGTAAGAAGTTATGGTGAAAACAGACCTCAATCTATTAACCCAGCCTACAATAGAAGAGTTGAATTCCATGTAACTAAATAAGAAATAAATTCAATTCTAGGAAAATCAAGCTAACTTTACAGTTAGCTTTTTTTATGACTTAAATCTTCATAGCATGAACTATCAAATCGTTATAATCTTATTTTCTGTCTGGTTAACATCATGCACTTCAGCACCAGAAAAAAATAAGAACAATTTCACTAACCTAAGTTACCAAGGTGGTCTGGAAATTTACCAGGCACGATGTGCAGTATGCCATGGGGACGCTGGTCAGGGTTTTAAAGATTTGTACCCACCAATTGCAGGTTCTGATTATTTAATCAAAAACAAAGAACTAGTACCTTGCATTATAAAAAACGGCTTAGAAGGTGAAATAACTGTGAATGGCAAGATTTATAATAGCAAAATGCTTAGCCATACGGATTTAACAGATATGGAACTAGCGGACTTAATGACCTTTATTTACAACTCTTGGGAAATGAATGAAGGCACCTTCACAAAAAGTGAAGTACAAAACATGTTGGATAACTGTAAAGAGTAGAACCATTAAAGTAGCACTTATTCATGCAAAACTCGGTTTAAAAGGCGGGCTAGAAACCCGACTTCAAAACTATATTGAATATTTTTTATCACGAGGGGATGAAGTTACAGTCATCTGCTCCCGCATAGATGGTGGGGTAAAATTATCTTCTGAAGTGATTATTGCTAAACTCAACACTCGATATATCCCCAAACCCCTAAGGCCATGGTGGTTTTATCAAAAAGTTAGCAGCTTTCTTAAAGAAAACACCTTTGATTATTCATTATCTTTGGGTAGAACTGCTGGACAAGATGCAGTTTTAGCACCAGCAAATCATTTGGCTTACTTAAATTTTTTAGGTAGAACAAACAAGTCCTTTTCAGATCAACTACAAATATATTTGGATCAACAAGCGTTTGATTGCTCTAAAACAATATTTGCTTGTTCTCAAATGGTAAAACAAGAGTTGATTGACTTATATGCGACTCAAGCTTCTAAAATCGTAGTGCTTTACCCACCTATCAATACCTTAAAATTTAACCCTGATTTAAAATCTCGAAAAGAAGCCCTTCGAGTGAAGCATGGATTTTCTCAAGAGCAAAAAATTTTCTTGTTTGTTTCCACGGGACATCAACGTAAGGGGTTATCATTTCTATTAAAACTCTTTACAAGACTAGATTCCAACAAATATCTGTTGCTTATATCTGGAAAACCAGAAGTGAAAACTAATTTAAAAAACATAAAAGATATTGGATTTAATACTGATTTGAATGAGTGGTATGCAATAAGTGATTTTTTAATCCACCCTGCCCAATACGAACCTTTTGGCCAAATTATTACTGAGTCCATATACATGAAAACCCCTGTTTTAATCTCTGATCATGTGGGTGCGAAGGAATTAGTGACTTCAAATGAAGGTCGAGTATTGCCGGAAGGAAATCTAGAAGCATGGTTAGAAGTGGTTCAAATAGTTAACCCTTCAGATTTTACATTTGAAACCGATTTTGTAAAAGAAAATCAACTTTCTCTTCAATATCACATGAAAAAAATGCTTTCAGCGCTAAATTTTTAATCCCAGTACGAACCAATCTTCTGTTTGACTTTCGGTACCCTGCCACTTTTCAACCGTTTCTTTGATTTCTTTATATTGTTTTCCAAAAGATTGATTGCTGGATTGCTGAAGTAAACCCGCTATTCTGTTTTTTGATATGGATTTCTGTGATTTTTCCTGTAGCTGATTGCCCAATCCTTTGGTATAAAAATAGAGCTTTTGTCCTTTTATAACCTTCTCTGTTTTACTCTGTTTTTGCAATAACTCAATATTTGTTTGTTCTGATGTTGATATCAGTCCGTATATTTCTTCTGTGTAGTATTCCAATGTTTCAGTCTTTCTATTAATTGAAAAAACTCCAATGTCAAAAGAAATTTCTTTTAAGAGATTATTTCTTTCCATTCGGTCACGCAATAGACTAACCACCTTTCTTGGTGGTTGAATATTTTCATAAGAAAGATCTTTAATTAGCTGATCCGCTGTAGAAAAAGCTAAACTTGTTAACCAATCTCCTGCTTTAAAATTGATGATAATAAGATGTGATAAGTCATGTTTTTTTGTCACGTAATAATAGTTGCCGCTTATAATTTTCTTGGGTTTATACAACACAAAATATTCTCCGAGTGCGGAAATCAACTGTTCCTTTGAAGGTAATAAGGACGTTTGAAGGGCTTTTAAATCAGCAGCGCTTAAATCTTTGTCTAAAGCAACCCGCTCTGACATCTCTTCTTCTGCGGTCATATTGCTCAAACTTTTCATTAAAAAAGTAAGAAAAATCACAAACCCAATTTTAAGCGAACTAGTAATTAGCAATGTGCCAACAAGCGATTGAAAACTTAGTCCTTTTTCTACTAATTGTTGAATGGCGAAACTTAGGAGCAGAATTGCGAACCCAATGGTAAAATCTTTAGCTCGAACATTTTTCCTTTCCCATGCCAACACTCCAATTAAAAGTACCAACAGATACGGTAATGCATAAATACCGTTTTTAATATACTGAAATGCTACGCTATTTAAAAAAGGACTTTCAATTGAGAGGGCTACGGATGATACAATAAGATATAGTATTCCTAAAGCAATAATAAACTGATCAAGCGTAGGGAAATAAGTGGGTATAGAAAGTGCTACTCTTGCCAACAAAACAAATGGAACCAGCAGAAGTACTAATGAGGCATATGCTGCTAATTCGTTAAAAAACAGGTTACCATTCCAAAGGAATAAAAAACCACTTCCATCATGTACTAAGGAAACAAACCCTCCCGAAATAATTAAATAAGCTAATAAGGCAAATTCTTGCCTTCGTTTGGTAATGAAGAGGAGTAGAGAATAAAAGAAAAGCAACACTAATGTACCGTAAAAAAGTCCTAACACTAAATAGTTGACGACTAATTCTTCACTAAAAACCGCCTGTGTTTTAATTGCCACTGACAAAAAAAGCGGCTCTTTTGATTTAATGCGAAGAATAAAGTCACGACTGCCTTCATAGTTTAAGTTTACATCGAAAATAAAATTGAGGTGCTGATATTCCCGGTTTACTAAAGGTAAAGCTGTACCAGTTATCACGTGCTCATAATCCGATTCGTTAATTGGTCGATATAACTCAAGTAGTTCGGTTTTTGGATTTCCAATTTCTAACACGTGTTTCGCGGTGGAATACGGATTGCCTTGGATAGTTAGTTTTACCCAATAATATGCATCCCGTGTTGTATTTAGAGGTGTGTTAATAGGAAAAAAAATGCCATCTTCCATCACATCGCTAAACTGATAAGTGCCTACAGAGTCTTTTATGACCCCAAGTGCTTGAGTGGGTATAGTGATATTCGTTGTGTTTTCATCAATCAACACTGCTTGGGCGTCTACTTTTAAATAAAAGAAGATGCTCGATAATAAGAAAAGCGATTTTAGTAACTTCATTTTTATCTAAAATAGCAACAATATGAAAAAACATGAAAGCAATGCACTATTATTAGTGAATTAATATTTTTTTGTTAATTTTTGATGAGGACTATACCTAAACGATGGCGAGAAGAAACTTAAGAAGTTTAGATTATTACAAAAAAAATGTGGACTACACTGAAACGATTATTATCGTAACCGGTCTGTTTTTTCTTTGGGGGTTTATTACCAGTATGAATGGTATCCTCATGCCTAAACTGCAAGAAGACTTCAATTTAAACGCACTGGAAACTATTCTTTTACAATCAGCATTTTTTGGTGCTTATTTTATTATTTCGCTATTATATTACCTGTTTTCAGAACTAATTCGCGACCCTATTGAATGGCTAGGTTTTAGAAGATTTATTATCTTAGGGTTAGTAGTAGCAGGTATAGGTTGCTTTATGTTCTATCCAGCAGCGGAATATAAGGAGTATAACTTGTTTTTAGGTGCTTTATTCGTTTTAGCATCAGGAATCACTATTCTTCAAATTGCAGCCAACCCATACATCGCTTTGCTTGGAAGAGATAACAATGCCTCGTCAAGACTTAATATGGCACAGGCTGTCAACTCATTCGGAACCTTTATCGCGCCTCTCACGATTGTTTTAATTACTTCCGTCCAATTTCCTTATTTAGCATTAGCTGGATCTATTTTCTTTTTTGCTTTTTTGCTGGGAACTACTGATTTCCCTAAAGTGCTTACTTATGAACATAAAAGAGTGCCGTTTGGCGTATTCAAAAATTATCAACTCGTATTAGGAGCCTTGGCTATTTTCATGTACGTGGCTGGTGAGGTTTCTGTGGGCAGTAACATCACCAAATTCATTCACCTCAAAGAGATAGGAAATATTCAAGAGTCCGAATATGGTTTTTATACCATGATTTATTGGGGAGGGGCAATGGTAGGTCGTTTAGCTGGTGCCATCATGTTGTCTAACTTAAAATCAAGCACAAAAAGTTATATTATATATGGTATACTAATTCTTACTTTTTTTGGTGGCTGGTTCGCACAAGACAGTATTTTCTTTGCCGTTACTTTGCTAGGCTTAATTAGTGCTAACTTATTAATATCTGCTTTAAGCAATTACATACCCAACAGAAATTTAGGTTACAATGCTGTAGCAATTATGATTATGTTATTATTGGGTGTATTTACAGAAGGTCGATTTGCGCTATGGTGTATAGTAGGTATTGGTTTATTCAACTCCATCATGTTTCCAAATATTTTCACACTGGCAATTAAAGGGTTAAAAGAATATACTACTCAGGGGTCTGCGCTATTGGTCATGGGAATTGTAGGGGGTGCGTTAATTCCTCCACTTCAGGAATTCTTACTGGAAAATGACAACATAGGCATTCAAAAGTCATTTTTAGTGCCTTTTATTTGTTATTTATACATTGCCTTTTATGGTTTATATGGCTACAGACAAACAAAAACAGATTAAGAGGTTTTGCCCTTGACTTTTAGTTTTTTGGGGTACTTAGGCTGTTGCGGTGTTTTCGTGGAAATATTCTCAAGAAAATATTGTAATGATTTTATATCATAATCATTCAATGGAATTGTATCGTTATAGCGTTTTGTTTTTTCTAAAGAGTCTAAAAAAGCGCCATGAAAAATTGGAGTATGAATGGAATCCATTGATATAAAAGCTATATCAGGATGAATAATCGAGTCGGTAGTTACCATTAGTGTTTGTTTTACGTCATGACAGGGGGAGCAACTTTTTTCAAATACTTCCTTCCCATGAGGCATAATTCTGATTTTAAACTTATAAAGACTATCGTTCACAACTTCTCTTTTTTTACATACACCATCTTCAAATAACTCCGTAAAAATGAGCACCTGGCAGGAGTCATAATGAGCGGTAAGACCTTGTAATCGATTTTCATCAAATGTTTTAATGGTTTGAATATTGCCATTTGGAAAATAAGTCTTCCATGTTCCCTCCTTTTTTCCACTCTCGTAAAACTCTTCTGATTTCAAGTTCCCATTTTCGTAATACTCCTTATAATAACCGTTATTCGGCCTTTCATGATTAATCTCTTTTTTTAATTGAAAAAACACTTGAATTTTTTCACTCAAAAAATTACTTGTCAGAGTTAAAATAACTCCAACTAATATCACAATGAAGCCTATCTTTAAAATTCGTTTCATAATTTTAACACAAGTTACTACTTAACGCCATACACAAAAAAATAGTGCCGATTTATAGTTTACATCCAACTTATTTAGGTTTTCCAGATCCCTCGGAAGCAGAAGATGGTTTGTTGGCTGTTCATGGTGATTTAAGTGTTGAACGTTTACTTCAAGCTTATTCAAAAGGAATTTTTCCGTGGTATTCCGATGAAGAGCCCATCATGTGGTGGTCACCAGACCCTCGCTGTATCCTTTGGTTAGAAAAATTAAAAACATCAAAGAGTATGCGGAAAGTAATCCGCCAAACTAATTTTACGGTAACTTTTGACATGGCATTTCCGCAGGTCATTAAAAACTGTCAGCAAGCACCCCGTAAGGGTCAAGAAGGCACCTGGATAACAGAAGAAATGCAACAAGCCTATATCGCTCTGCATGAAAAAGGCTTTGCACATTCAGTTGAGGTATGGTTAAACAAAGAGTTAGTTGGTGGTTTGTATGGGGTTTCATTAGGAAAAGCCTTCTTTGGAGAATCAATGTTTTCTAAAGAAAGCAATGCTTCAAAACTTGCATTGATTAAACTGCGTAATAAACTGCAAATCTGGGGTTTTGAATTCATTGATTGCCAAGTATACAACGACCATTTAGGAAGCATGGGCGCAGAAGAAATAACCCGTGAGTCCTTTTTATTAAATTTGGAAAGGTCTTTGCAAAGCCCTTCACAAATTGGATCGTGGACTGAAAAATGAAGCTGTCTTTTCAATGAAAAAATCGTTAAATTGAACCTATGAAAAAATTATTCTTCTTGTTACCAGCCTTCGTTTTATTCTGTTCCCTTGTTTCATGTACGGAAGAAGATTTAGATGATTTCATCAAAAACACTGGCAACAGCAATTTGTCGGATAGTGAAATTATTGATGGATTAAAAACAGCATTGACCACAGGTACTGACTCTTCCACCTCCGTATTATCTAAAGCTAATGGCTATTTTAAAGATGAGGCGGTAAAGATTTTGTTGCCACAAGAAATTCAAAATAAAATCGAGTCTTTAAAATCAAAAAATAGAACAATTTCAGAATTTGGGTTGACTTTTACTATTTCAGGTGAAGATTTATACAATAATGGTTTTGGAATCGAAAACCCATTTGGAAGTGGTTTTTTATGGAAAGTTAATGGTGTAAAGGGCAAAGAAGATTCTTTAATTTTAGGCTTGAATAGAGCTGCTGAAGCTGCAGCAAAATCGGCTGGTCCAGTATTTAAAAATGCGATTACTACCATGACCATTTCTGACGGTTTAGCTATATTAAATGGAGAAGATACTGCCGCAACAAGTTATCTACGTACTAAAACGTTTAATCCTCTATTTTATAAATATGAACCAACAATTGATTCTGCTTTGAAAAATGTTACTGTTGGGGGTAAAAGCGTGGTTGAGTTATATGAAGACTATGTCGGGTCTTACAATACCATTCTAACAAAAGAATTAGGTGGAACATCAATTAGCAGTGCGTTCAACGTTAGCACTATTGGAGCAACAGACATTTCTGAATATGGAACCAATAAAGCTTTAGATGGTCTTTTCATCAAAGTAAGAAACGAAGAACAAAAAATTCGTTTAAATCCTTTTGCTTACGTGAGTGAAATTTTGCGTAAAGTATTTGGAAATAGAGATACGGACTAAGTCCCCTCATGAAATAGGATGGAATGTTTTCATACTCACGGAACTTTTTTCGTGAGTTTTGTTTTTTAGTGCCATGACTAGGTATATACCTTTCTTTATATGGATTTTAATATCCTGCCAAACCAAAAATGCAACTATGAAAGATCAATCATGTGATCCTGAAACAGGTGTTTGTACTCCTGCTAATTTGTCCAAAAATAGTGCCCAGGCACCAGTAGATGGCAGGAACTTTGAAATTATTTATGTGGGTGACCCCATGTGTTCGTGGTGTTGGGGTATCGCTCCTGCTTTAAAAGAATTAAAAGCACATTACAATAGTCAGAACATTGATTTTCGAATTGTAGTTGGTGGATTACGCCCTGGAGGCGGAGAAGAATGGGATGAGAATTTCAAAGAATTTCTTCGCCACCATTGGGAAGAAGTAAACGAGCGTAGCGGTCAACCCTTTAGTTACAGTTTGTTTGATCAAGCAAATTTTGATTATGACACCGAACCATCCTGCAGAGCAGTGGTTACAGCTAAAGAATTGAATGTAGAAGATCCCCTAGCTTTTTTTGAGGCTGTGCAATACCAATTTTACGTAAAAAATGAAAACCCTAACGAGGTCGATTTTTATGCTTCAATATGCGATAAATTCGGCATCGAGTTTCAACAATTTAAGCCGCTGTTTTTGTCTGATGCTATGAAAATCAAAACCAACAAGGAGTTTATGATGAACAGGGAATGGGGTGTGAGAGGTTACCCTTGTGTGTTGCTCAAAAAAAATACAACATTGCATCCTGTAACGTATGGTTTTGCTACGTTTGACAACATGAAAACAGCTATAGAGAATATTCGCTCGAAATAAGGTGTTACAATCCCCCTGCTTGTCTTACCTTTGTGTCGCATGGATACGAACAACGAAGTAAAAGAAGAACTCATCACTAGAGTACGTTTAGATATTGCTAAGTCAGACAAGTGGGCAAAAGTTAAAGCGGATGATTTTGGGGATGCTATTAACAAACGCGTGGTAGGCATGCAAGATTTTACCAAACACATTGTTGATACCTTAAACAACATTTTAAACGAAAAAGGCATTGATTTCGATGACAACGTTGAAAAGGACATTTTTGTAGAGCAAATGAAACCTACTGTTGGAATGTTGTTAAAGGAATATTTGGAGAGTTAATGCGCTAAACCCTCACTACATTATAAACATCCTTACGTCTATTCTTTAAATTTTTTACCGTTCCATAGTTGTGTAACTCTCGAAGTAAATCCAGGTCCACATCAGAAATTAAAATCATTTCTGAATTCGGGGTTGCTTTGGATCGAATACCATCGGTAGGGAAACTAAAATCACAAGGCGTAAACACCATTGATTGGGCATACTGGATATCCATATTATTCACTTTTGGTAGGTTGCCAACACTCCCCGCAATGGCGACATAACATTCGTTTTCAATAGCTCTTGCTTGAGCACAAAACCGCACGCGCGAAAACCCATTTTCAGAATCCGTTAAAAAGGGGACAAATAAAATTTCCATTTTTTCTTCTGCCAACAAACGACTTAGCTCAGGAAACTCCACGTCATAACAAATTAACACACCAATTTTACCGCAGTCGGTATCAATCACTTTTAATTTATTACCCCCTTTCATTCCTAACCATTTTTCCTCACTCGGGGTCACGTGAATTTTTTCATAGCGCTCAACTGCACCATCTCTTTTGCATACATAACCAACATTGTATAAGTCTAGCCCTACTTTTTCTGGCATGCTACCAGTAATAATATTTACATTATACTTGATAGAAAGCCGTGAAAACTCTTTCACAATTTCAGGAGTAAATTCTGCCAATTTACGAATGGATTCGGCTTCATTCAAATCATTATTTTTTGCCATCAAGGGTGTATTAAAAAATTCAGGAAATAACACAAAATCACTATTGTAACCACTTAATGTGTCAATAAAAAATTCTGCGTGTTGCATCAATTCCTGCAAATTAGCATAGTTCCGCATTTGCCATTGTAGCAAACCTAATCGCACTACCCGTTTTTTTATTTTTGCTTTAGTCGCAGGCTTTTGGTAATACACATTATCCCAACGCAACAAAACAGCAAACTCCATGGATTTCTTATCCCCATCTAAATAGCCATTCAATACCCGAACAGGATGGAAGTCGTTTGATAACTGAAAGTTCAATACGGGGTCCTGAATCTCTCTTGATCTTACTTTTTCGATATATTCTTTAGGATTCAACACATCAGCATAGAGGTGGTAATTGGGAATTCGACCTCCAAACAATATACCTTTCAGATTGAATCTTTCAGCCAATTGTTTTCGATATTCATATAATCGCCTACCCAATCGCAATCCGCGAAAATCGGGTTTTATAAATACATCAATACCGTAAAGCATATCCCCTTCAGGGTCATGTGTGTCAAACATAAAATTGCCCGTGATTTCTTTGTACGTATGTGCACCGTCAAATGCTTCATGGTCTATGATAATTGATAACGCGCCACCTGCGATTTCACCATTCACCTTTAAAACCACTTGACCTTCAGGAAATTTTTCCAACAACGTTTTAATCTGGTGCTCTTCCCAATAAGCATTTGGGTCAGCATAATACGAGCTAATCATTACTTGCTTTAACTCTTGGTAATCTGCCAAGGTAAAAAAATCCAATTCGATGTTCGTGATTTCCAGGCTCATAATTGTATAGTTATAGTAGGTCTTCTTAGTTCTAAATTAATGAGTCAAATGTAAATAGATGTTGAAGTATTTTTATCGCTTGGTATCAAATATAATTTTATGATTTTCAACCACTCATTGTCTTTTAAAAAGTGTATCTTATATCCGTATTTTCAAAAAATTAATCATTATGAAAAAAATAACTTCACTACTTTCATTCACATTCCTTCTAGGGCTTTTTTCCTTTACAATGGCTCCCAATGGTGTTCCTGACACGTACAAATTTGACGCCAGTAAATCAACTATTCAATGGACTAGCATTGCAGAAGATGGCACTACCCATACGGGCAACCTCAATTTTAAATCTGGCACTTTCAAGTTTGATGTTAAAACGTTGTTAAACGGGTTTTCTTACATCAACATGCAAACGCTTACCTGCACTGACATTGCCGATGAAGGCTTCAACCGCGAGTTGGTGGTGGAGATGCGTTCAGATGAACAATTGAATCTGGCCAAATACAAAGAGGCTACTTTTAAAATTGTGAAAGCCAAACGATTGGATGTGGCTGAAGGAAAACCTAACTACAATATTGACGGCATTGTAAAATTAACAGGAATAGACATCCCTGTTAATTTTACTGCAACGGTGGTTTTAGGTAAAAAAGAGGTTGACTTTAAAGGATCGTTTGTGTTGCCAAAAGACAAAGCAGAGCTACCTTATGATTTGAAAATGGATGTAGCTATCCTTGCTGATTTAGTAAAGTAATTTCTGTAACTTTATTGCATGAAAAAACAGTATCAAATAGGGCTTTTTGCCCTATTTTTCTTTCTAGCTGGTGCTACAAATGCACAATCGGTTTTCTGGCGCATTTCAGGTAAAGGGTTAGAAAAACCTTCTTATTTGTTTGGAACCATACATATTCAAGACAAACAAATTTTTGAGTTAAGTGATTCACTGCTACCAGCGATTGAAAAAGCAGATTATTTGGCATTAGAGCTTGACTTATCAGCAATCAATCCCATTGAAATGGTGGGGTTAATGATGCTTCCCGATGGAAAAACATTGAAAGATGTGTTTTCGAAAGAAGAGTATGCACTTATTAAACAAGAATTTGAATCTCAAACGGGTAATTCCATCGAACCCTTTTCGTCTTTTAAGCCATTTACCCTACTTACATTTATCATGTTAACTCATCTGGATGAAAGTGATAACGCGCCTATGGCCTTAGATCAATTTTTAAATTACTATGCTATGGCCAAAAACACCCCTGTATTAGGAATTGAAAACGTAGAAGAACAATTAAAAGTAATGGATGAAATGCCTAGTCGAGCCATCATAGAAGCACTTACGGAAGAAGACTCTGTTAATGTAGTCTTAAATGACATCATTACAGCTTATGTAAATGGAGACTTGGCTACCGTGGCTAAGCTCATGAAAGAAGATAAAACCTATGGTAAATGGATGAGTCAACTGATTGATGAACGTAACAAAATTATGTTTGACAAAACTTATGAACGGATAAAAAGCGGAGAGTCCTTAGTCATAGCCGTGGGAACTGGTCATTTGGCAGGCAAAAAAGGGTTGATTGAATTGTATCGGAAAAAAGGATTTAAAGTAGAGCCAATTATAACCAACAAAACAGCCGTTTCTGACGCTGATTGGGATGAGTTAATGAAGTTTAAGAAATTTTAAAATATACAAAGTTCATTTTTTGTACTTTTGCCCCATGGTAAAGTTTTATCAAGATTTCAAATTAGGAATTTTAGGAGGTGGACAGTTAGGTAGAATGTTGATTCAGTCCTGTGTCAACCTCAATGTACACACCTCAGTGATGGACCCGAGCAGTCAGGCACCATGTAGCGGGTTCTCCACCGAATTTAGGAAAGGCACTTTAACGGATTACGATTCGGTTTACAACTTTGGGAAACAAGTCGACTTGGTGACCATCGAAATCGAAAACGTCAATGTGGAAGCGCTATACCAACTCGAAAAAGAAGGAATTCCTGTATACCCACAACCTCGGGTTATTGAAATCATTCAAGACAAACGTATTCAAAAACAGTTTTATAAAGACAACGGAATCCCAACACCCGACTTTGTGTTGATTAACAACCGTGAAGACATTAACAATCACTCAGATTTTTTACCTGCTTTTCAAAAGCTGGGAAAAGGTGGCTATGATGGTGGTGGCGTACAACGGCTCAATAGCTTGAATGATTTGGACAAAGCCTTTGACGCGCCTAGTTTACTGGAAAGCTACATTGATTTTCAAACTGAAATATCGGTAATTGTAGCACGCAATGTTCAAGGAGAAATATCGGTATACCCTGCGGTAGAGTGTATTTTCCATCCGGAATATAACTTGGTGGACTACCTGATTGCACCCTGTGCGTTAGATAAATCCATAGAAAAGAAAGCACAAGAAATAGCCAAAACAGTAGTAGAAAAACTAGGCATTGTTGGTATTTTGGCGGTTGAGTTATTTGTCACCAAACAAGGTGAGGTTTTAGTCAACGAAGTAGCCCCACGACCACACAATAGTGGGCATCAAACCATTAATGCCAATTTCACTTCACAATACGAACAACATTTACGGGCCATACTTGGCTTACCTTTAGGTTCCACAGCTATTAAACGACCGTCAGCCATGGTCAACTTATTAGGTGAAGACGGCTATGAAGGCATGGCTATTTATGATGGCTTAGAAGAAATCATGAAAATAGAAGGGGTAAGTGTTTTTCTATATGGTAAAATCATGACGAAGCCTCATCGTAAAATGGGTCATATCACCATCATTGATGATGACATGACCCGTTTAAAAGAAAAAGTAGAATTTGTTAAAAACAACATAAAAGTAATCGCCTAATGAGTGTGTTAGTAGGAATAATAATGGGCAGCCAGTCCGACTTAAAAATAATGTCTCAAGCCGCAGAAATGTTGGAGGAGTTAGGTGTTTCTTATGAGTTAACAGTCGTTTCAGCTCACAGAACCCCTGAACGGATGTTTGAATATGCACAATCGGCAAAGTCACGTGGTTTAAAAGTAATTATTGCTGGTGCTGGTGGTGCCGCCCACTTACCAGGAATGGTGGCTTCATTAACACCACTTCCAGTGATTGGTGTTCCTGTGAAATCAAGTAATTCAATTGATGGTTGGGATTCCATTTTATCGATTCTTCAAATGCCAGGTGGAATTCCTGTGGCAACAGTTGCCTTAGATGGTGCCAAAAACGCAGGAATTTTAGCAGCAAGTATGGTGGGTGCTTTTGATGAAAAAATTGGTAAAAACCTGGAGGACTATAAAGCCAGTCTAAAATCAAAAGTTCTTGGATTCAGCCAAAAACATTGAGGACAAAGGCTGGAAAAACGTCTAAATTGAAAGTTATGAGAAGCGTTGTATTTTTATTCTTAACATTTATGGCATCACAACTGCTTGCTCAAGATTTAATCGTAAAAACGAATGGTGATTCGTTGAACTGTTTAATTACTCGTAATGAAAACAGTTACATGTATTTTAACCAAATCGTAAATCATCGGTTTAAGCGGGATAGTTTGGCTATGGCAACCATTAAAACCTTTAAAGTGGATTATTATACCACAAAAAAGGCGGTACAAAAGGAGGAGGTGAAAACTGTTTCACAACCTAAACCAGTGACTATTCAACCTTACAATACACCTAAATATATCTCTAAACCCAAGAACTTACCTTCTTATGGTAAAGAACTAAATTTTTTCGTGTCAATAAATGCGGGTATAAGTAATAGAACTCTAGCTGTTCCATCTGGTTTATCTCAATTTCAAAAAGACTTTGTTTCTGATTTATTTCACGGTAGTGTCTGGGGACTAGAATCCGGATATTTTATTGATGATAATATAGGTTTTGGACTCCAATTCTCTCAACACATTTCTAACGTTTTAATAAAAAATGCTTATATAAACGATACAATCAATGACATTTATTTACAAGGAAACTACAGTTTTAATGTTCGTATAAGTTATTTCGGACCTACTTTTTTTGTCCGGTCAATCTCTTCCAATGAAAAACATGTTTTTCTGGGAAAGCTAACACTTGGATATACATACTATTCAGAAGAAGAGTCAATTTCTGAAACATTCCTGTCATCTACTACCGGAGATAATATAACCTATAGTTTTGGAGGGACTTATATGTATATGCTTGACCCTCACCTCTCGCTTGGAGCAAGTTTAGACTATAATTCTGCACAAATTACAAATGCTAAATATGTAAGCGGCTTTAATCTTAGTGCTCCACCTTTTACACTTGATCTTAACCGATATGATATAAAGTTACTTTTAGCTTATTGGTTTTAACGCAAGATTTTCTTGAGCAAAAAGGTATGCGCGCCTAACATTTTTTGGTTATCAACGTATGCCACAAAGAGCATAACCATAAACCGTAATTTATTATGAATTTTCAGTTAACCGAAGAACAAATCGCTGTGCAATTGGCCGCGCGTGATTTTGCCCAAACAGAACTTTTACCGGGAGTAATTGAACGTGATGAACTTCAGAAATTCCCCACTGAACAAGTCAAAAAAATGGCAGAGCTAGGTTTTATGGGTATGATGGTGGATCCTAAATATGGCGGAAGCGGTATGGATAGTATTTCCTACGTGTTAGCCATGTCAGAAATTTGTAAAGTAGATGCTTCTGCTGGGGTCATTATGTCGGTAAATAATTCCTTAGTCTGTTGGGGAATTGAATCCTTCGGCACAGAAGCACAAAAAGAAAAATATTTAAAACCATTAGCATCAGGTCAAAAAATCGGTGCTTTTGCATTAAGCGAACCAGAAGCAGGTTCTGATGCGACAGCGCAACGCACCACCGCGGTAGATAAAGGCGACCACTATTTGTTAAACGGAACCAAAAACTGGATTACCAATGGACAAACCTCTTCTTATGTAATTGTATTTGCACAAACCAATCCTGAATTAGGACACAAGGGGATCAATGCGTTTATTGTTGAAAAAGGCTGGGACGGTTTTTTAGTGGGAACGAAAGAAAATAAACTAGGTATTCGTGCGAGTGACACACATACTTTACTTTTTAACGATGTAAAAGTACCGAAGGAAAACCGTATTGGTGAAGATGGTTTTGGATTTAAATTCGCCATGAAAATATTAAATGGAGGTCGTTTAGGTATCGCATCACAAGCACTAGGAATCGCGATGGGTGCTTATGAATTGGCTTTGGCTTATTCGAAAGAGCGTAAAACATTTGGTAAACCTATTTGCGAACATCAAGCCATCCGTTTTAAATTAGCAGACATGGCTACCCAGATTGAAACAGCTAAATTACTTTGTCTGCAAGCGGCCTTTTTGAAAGATCAGGGAGCTTCCTATGAAAAGGAAAGTGCTATGGCAAAATATCACGCCTCAAAAGTGGCGATGGATGTCAGCGTAGAAGCCGTTCAAATTCACGGTGGGTATGGTTTTGTGAAAGAATACCATGTAGAACGCATGATGCGTGACGCTAAAATCACGCAAATTTATGAAGGCACATCTGAAATTCAACAGATTGTCATATCTAGAGAAATTTTAAAATAAAATCTACTAACATTGGACGTAATTTAAATTGTGTCCAATGTTTTGTTTTTCTACTTTTGATAGTCTGAAAGTAGCTTGTACTCAGGCTACCTAACCTCTTAATAGTCTACTCAGGCTATACCCATTATGGAAGACTATAATAAAATCATTGAAGCAATCGGTGTTAAGTTCATCAAATCAAGGCACATTGAGGTGTTACGCACCGTAGGGGTAAGTGATTTTTATGATGTCGATAACACCATGATTTTGGTGAATAAAGGAGGTATTTCTTTCGGAGAAGCGAAAACTCCCTTATCGAAAGGAGACATTTTGTTTATCCCTAGTGGTAGAACTACGAGTATTACGTTTGGCTCAGATGAAGAAGCAAAAGCCACAGGCAATGCTGGATTAGATAAATTTTTTCATCAAACATCAACAGCGTCAGGTAAGGACAACTTTAGTTTAATTTCGTTTGAAACCAAAGTCTTTAATTCCGTTAACTTTTTTCAGTCATTAGACATTCCTGCTTTTAAAATTGAGCAATGGAAAATAATGGCTAATTTAATTAACGAGATTATTGAAGAAAGCGAATCCACCTTAATCGGTAAAGAACGCGTAGTGACCTTGGATACGGAACGTTTAGTGGTAGAACTCATCCGTTACATACTTGACAAAGGTCTTTTTAAAGAACAAATTAACACCAACGCTACCTACTTTAAAGACCCACGATTGTTGGATATTTTCTCCTACATCCGAGAAAATTTAAATGAGGATTTATCTAATAAAACACTTTCTAACGTAGCCAATGTTTCTGAGGATTATGTGGGTCAATATTTTAAGATGCTGACGGGCATCAATCCCCAAGATTATATTGAATACCAACGCATGGAGCGAGCAGTCTTTTTACTTCGAACGACCAAAAAAAGCGTAAGAGAAATAGGTAAAGAAGTCGGCTATAAAGACACTGCTTACTTTTGCAGACGCTTTAAGTTAATGTTTAAGGTATCTGCTGGTAAAATGAGAAAAAAAGACACTTTAATTAACGTGTAGAATACCAGCACTTCAAGTTCATTTATAGTAATAGTAATTTCTTATCTTTATTTTCTCTTGTTAAGCTATGAGAAAGTTTGTTTTTATTTTCAGTCTACTTTTTTTCTTCCACAAGACTATTGCTCAGGATTCCCTTGTTGTTTGGGAAAACGTGTTTGTTCCGAACATGTTTAGTCCAAATAATGATGGTGATAACGATGTATTTAAAGTATATGGAAAAGGTTTTTTATCCTTAGAATTACGCGTATACGACCGATGGGCTGAAATAGTCTACCAGAGCAATGATTTAAATGAAATTACCGAAGTAGGTTGGGATGGTACCACAGGAAATAAAGAACAACCAGCCGGTACCTATTTATGGGTGATAGCTGGGTTTTTTGAAAGTGGAAAAAAAGTCACCATAGAAGGTAAAAACAATGGCACCCTGATTTTATATAAGTGAAAAAATTTTGTTTATATATAATCACCTGGTTTTGTTTTAGTGCTCATGCTCAAGACATTAATTATTCACAACACTGGAAAACGCCCACACAATTTGATGTCGCGAAGCCAGCCTCCATTAATTATTTGCAAGCAGGTGTACAATACCGCAACCAATGGCCTGAAGCCTTAAATTCGTATCGAACCTATGCCGGTCACTTTGTTTATCCTTTAATAAGAGAGCAGTTGAATAATAATTCTCAATTTGGAGCTGTGGCTTTAGAGTATGCCAGTGATGCTTCAGGGTTGGGCGGGGTTTACAAAAAAAATTTAATCAAAGGAACAATCAATTATAAAACAGCCTTATCGCAATACTATGATTTATCGTTTGGGTTGAGAGCAGGGAATACGTGGAGCTCTTTATCAACGGAAGGGTTAACCAGCGGTAGTCAATATCAAAACGGGGCTTATCAATCAGGAAGTGATTTAGGTGAAGCGTTTAAAAATGTGGATGCTTCCATGTTTACTCTTGATGCAGGTATTCGATTTTCTAATAAAAACCGAGAAAAAGAAAATTGGTACATCAGTGCGTCTTTATACAACATAGGACAATCAAAATATGGGTTTAGTGCTAAGGAAAGTTACCCCTCGCGATTAAGCATATCAGGAGGTGGTGTACTTGTAGAAACAAATTATTTTAAAATCGCCCCAAGCTTTCTTTATCAACGTCAAAATACTAGTGCGCTTACTGTATTAGGCTCAAATTTTTACTACAAAATAAATACAATGAGTCAACGAGGTTATGGAAACACAAGCTATGTGGGGGGAGGGTTGTTCAGCCGTTTCCAACACGATATTATTGTAGCAGCAGAAGTTAAACAAGAAAATTTCTCTGTAGGTATAAGCTATGATTTCCATGCAAATAAAAACTCGTTAAGACCAACCTCAAGTTTTGAGCTCTTTTTGTCTTATAACATAACCGTCAAGCCAAAAAAATGGAAACTCTTTAATTTCGACAAGCAACCAAAAGAGGAAGTATTAAGTTATTCTCCCGTTTTGAAAATGCGGAAGGATTTGCCTCAACCTGCAATCAAAAAATCAAAGCTCGATTCCAATTTAACCATAGTAGAACTCACACTATTGGACCCTGAACTTGAGATAAATTCGATGGACACGGAAATCCGCTTCAAAAACTTAGATGATACCACAGACCTCCACCATGAAATCTCCTACAATAAGGACAGCACTTCATTTATAGCCTATCTACCAAAAAATACTCATTTTGCTATCTCCATTAAACGAACAGGATTCTATAACAAAACATTAAAATTTAATACCGGTAAGCGCGATTCTTTAGAGATCCCCAATAAACTAAAATTAATCGTACTAGGAGAAGTCCTTGTTTTAAGCAAAATTCATTTTAAAAGTGGCGTTGATGAATTAGAGCCTTCGAGTGAACCCGAATTAATTTCCCTAGTAAATTTTTTAACCGAATACCCCAATATCATAGCTGAAATTTCCGGCCATACTGACAACCTGGGTTCAGCAGACTTAAACCTGTTGTTATCTCAAAAAAGAGCAGAAGCAATTATCAACTATCTTGTCATCAGGGATATTGATAAAAAACGGTTAGTAGCCCGAGGCTTTGGCGAAACAAAACCTCTTGTGCCCAATGATTCTGATGAGAATAGAGCAAAAAACAGAAGGGTAGAATTTAAGATTATTGGTAAATAAATATGCGAATCAGTTATAATAGTCCGGTAATTTTAAATTTTTCATTGGTAGCAGCCGTGATCTCAATCATTAATTTTGTAACGAGATCACCTAACACTTATGGCCTGTTAGACCCTTTTACTTCATTGGGTGGTATTTTTCACTTTGACTATCTCCCCAATTATTTCGGCTTCTTTCTTTACCCCTTTAACCATGCGGATTTCACGCACCTCATTGGGAATCTCACCTTTATTTTATTACTCGGGCCTATATTGGAGGAAAAATATGGAGCTCGAAAGCTAACTGAAGTTATGTTGCTCACCATTATTACTACAGGAGTTCTAAATATATTTCTATTTTCTACAGGAATTATAGGGGCAAGCGGCATTGTTTTCACCTTAATTATTTTGATTTCCATCACCAATAGACAGCGTGGGAAGCTACCCCTTACCTTTATAATAATTTTTCTTCTCTATGTTGGGAAGGAAGTTTATATGGGATTGTTTGAAGACCAAATTTCGCAATTTGGTCATATTATGGGCGGTATTGTAGGGAGCATTTATGGTCTAAAAATGAATAAAGATCATTCTGTTAAAACAAAAAACCCCTAAACAATTATATTTAGGGGTTTCGGTGCTGTAGGGGAAGGAGTCGAACCATTCACGGTGCAGTTAGTTCCGAAATCGGAATTTATTCTGTACTCACCACCCTCGAGATAGGAGGGCGCGTCTGCCAATTTCGCCACCCTACAGTATGGGTCTTGATTTTTAAAGCTGTAAGAGAGGGAGTCGAACCACTCACGATGTAGTTAGTTCCGAGTATCGGAATTTATCCTAAAACCACCACCCTCGAGATAGGAGGGCGCGTCTGCCAATTTCGCCATCTTACAGTATGTAAAGTTTCAAACTTCTGTAGTATTCCTCTTGATTACTTTGACAAATCTATAACGTTTTAGTCTTTACACAAAGAGATTTGTAATAAAATATGTTATTATTTCGATTATATTCAATATTATAACAAATATTTAAAATTTTTGTAATTATATATCGTAATAGTCCGTTTCATTTCATTTTTTTTAAACTTTGAGCCTTATGAATAAAACCGAGTACCATAACCGCATTATTGACTATTATGAAAAGGCGGAGATTTCTTATAAAGATGTGTGGGATCTGGACCATAGTATGGCCTTTCATTGTGGTTTTTGGGGAAAAGGAATCACTTCTATTCGACAAGCATTACTTCATCAAAATGATATGATGGCCGGTTGGGCAGGTATTAAACCTCATCATCATGTATTGGATGCCGGCTGTGGAATTGGCGGCAGTGCGATTTACTTGAGCAAAAATTACCAATGTAAAGCTACGGGGATAAGCATTGTACCTTATCAAATTGCAAAAGCTCAAGTCAAAGCAAAAGAACATGCTGTAGAGGAAACCACTGCGTTCGTTGTTGCCGACTATTGTGATACGCCTTTTGAAGATCATTCATTTGATGTCGTTTGGGCAATAGAGAGTGTCTGTTATGTAGTATATAAAAGTGACTTCATTAAAGAAGCTTATCGTCTTTTAAAACCAGGTGGTAAATTAATTGTTGCTGATGGATTTAGGTTAAATCAGCAACTGACTGGTCAAGATGAACAAATTATGAGACGTTGGGAAGAAGGCTATGCAGTTGAACGGCTAGGAGTGGATGGAGAATTTGAAGAATCAATAAATCGCCAAGGTTTTGTGGGGGTAGAAATAAAAGATGCCACCAGTTTAGTGATGCCTTCTGCCCGAAGACTCTATTATTTTGGCTTAGCAGCACACTATTATCGCAAACTTTTAAAATTTTTTGGTAAACAATACGGTAATGAAATCACAATTAAAAATACACAAGCTGCAATTAACCAATATTTAGGCTTGAAAAAAGGGTTGTGGAAATACCTTGTTTTTATAGCTGAAAAAGAGAAATAGATAGTAAATTTGGTGGTTTGAATTGAAAAAATGATTTCAGTAATACGTTTCTTCTTTATTTCACTGGTAACTATTATAGCGATTACCTCTGCTGTAATTTACAGAATAGTAAGTGGTAGCAGCAAAGGTCCTCTAAGTTGGGCTCGAACATGGTGGTCACCCACTATTCTGTGGTTAGCTGGTGTAAAACTAAAAGTAGAGGGAAAAGAAAATATTGACCCAAAGAAATTTTATGTGTTTATTTCTAACCATCAATCGTACATCGATATCCCGGTAATTTTTAATGGGCTACCCACTAACATTCATTTCGTAGCCAAAGAAGAACTTAGAAAATTTCCTTTTATAGGTCAATACATGGCGATGATGGGTATGATTTTTATTGAAAGGAATAGCTCAAAAGCAGTAGAAAGTTTAAAAAAAGCAGGCAAACTAATTAGTAAAGGAAAAAGTGTGATCACTTTTCCTGAAGGTACCAGAACAGAAGACGGTTCGATAGGTCGGTTCAAAAAAGGCACCTTTTTATTAGCAGCAGAATCGGGTGTAGAAATTGTTCCGATAAAAATCACTGGTGCGAGAGCTGTTTGGCCAAAAGAAAGGGTTCACCTGACCCCAGGTACTATCACGTTAAAAATAGGTGTGCCAGTCCCTTCAAGTCATATTTCAAAAGAAAACATTAATGAAGTATGTGTTGAGATGAGGGCTTTGGTTGATGCTTTATGATTTTTAGTTAATAATTTGTGTAAAAACTACCTTGTTCGGTTTCGGTATTAGAAGGTCAACACCTATCTTTGTGGGATTTTGAAATTCAAGAAAAAAAGAGGAGAAAAATGCCGAGAGATAAAAGTATAAAATCCGTTTTAATAATTGGAAGTGGTCCTATCATCATTGGACAAGCGTGTGAGTTTGATTATTCAGGTACACAAGCAGCGCGCTCATTGAGAGAAGAGGGGATAGAAGTAACCCTAATCAACTCGAACCCAGCAACTATCATGACGGATCCAGTGACAGCAGACAACGTCTACTTGCTTCCTCTTGAGAAAAAATACATCATCCAAATTTTAGAAAAGCATAAAATTGACGCAGTACTCCCGACCATGGGTGGCCAAACAGCGCTGAATCTGGCAATCGATTGCGACAAAGAAGGCATCTGGGAAAAATACGATGTAAAAATCATTGGGGTAGACATTGCTTCTATCAACATGACTGAAGATCGTGAGCTTTTTAGAAAAAAAATGATTGAAATCGGTATTGGTGTATGTATCGGTGAAACAGCTACTTCTTTCCTTCAAGGTAAAAAGATTGCACAGGAAATTGGCTTTCCATTAGTAATTAGACCTTCATTTACCTTAGGTGGCTATGGGGGCGGTTTTGTTAATACTCCAGAGGAGTTCGACAAAGCACTAACAGCCGGCTTACACGCCTCCCCTTCACACGAAGTGTTGATTGAGCAAAGTATTTTAGGGTGGAAAGAATATGAACTCGAACTATTAAGAGATAATATTGGGAATGTTATTATTATCTGTTCGATTGAGAATTTTGACCCAATGGGCGTTCATACAGGTGACTCCATTACCGTGGCACCGGCCCAAACTTTATCAGACACTACCTATCAAAAACTAAGAGATAGCGCCATCTTAATGATGAATGCTATCGGCACATTTGCTGGAGGTTGTAACGTACAGTTTTCTGTAAGTAATGACGCAGATGAAAAGATAATCGGAATCGAAATCAATCCTCGTGTATCTCGTTCATCAGCATTAGCTTCAAAAGCAACTGGTTATCCAATCGCGAAAGTTGCTGCTAAATTGGCTATCGGTTATAATCTGGATGAATTAAAAAACCAAATTACTAAGACTACCAGTGCTTACTTTGAGCCAGCTTTAGATTATGTAATTGTAAAAGTGCCTCGTTGGAATTTTGATAAATTCCAGGGATGCGATAAAAAACTAGGGCTTCAAATGAAATCGGTGGGTGAAGCCATGGGTATTGGAAGAAATTTCCAGGAAGCGTTACAAAAAGCCTGTCAATCGTTAGAAATTAAGCGAAATGGGCTAGGTGCTGACGGTAAAGAAGTAACTAATCAGGATGCTATTCTTGATAGTTTAGCTAACCCATCATGGAATCGCTTATTCCATATTCGTGATGCTTTTGCTATAGGTATTCCAACCAAAACCATTTATAAACTCACTAAAATCGATCCTTGGTTCTTAAACCAAATCGAGGAATTGGTGATGCTTGAAAGAGAGATAGCAAAGTTTAGCATTTCCAATCTACCAACGCAGTTATTAATAACAGCGAAACAAAAGGGGTATGCAGATAGACAAATCGCACACCTGATTAAATGTTTAGAGAGTGAAGTTTTCCAAAAGCGTCACGATGAAAAGATTCAACGTGTATTCAAATTAGTGGATACTTGTGCCGCAGAGTTTGAAGCGAAAACACCTTACTATTATTCAACGTTTGATGGTGAAAACGAGTCCGTTTCATCAGACAAAAAGAAAGTAATTATTTTGGGTTCTGGCCCTAACCGAATTGGTCAAGGTATTGAATTTGACTACTCATGTGTGCATGGGGTTATTGCTGCGAAAGAATGTGGTTACGAGACAATCATGATTAACTGTAATCCTGAAACAGTTTCTACAGATTTTGATACAGCGGATAAACTTTATTTTGAACCTGTTTTCTGGGAACACATTTACGATATCATTTTACATGAAAAACCTGTTGGTGTTATCGTACAATTGGGAGGTCAAACCGCTCTTAAATTAGCTGAAAAGTTAGAGCGTTATGGTATCAAAATCATAGGGACAAACTTTGCTGCGTTAGATTTAGCTGAAGACAGAGGACGTTTCTCTGACTTATTAGTTGACTTAGATATTCCTTTCCCTCCATACGGAGCCATAGAAACAGCAGAAGAAGCACTTAGCATCTGCAAAGAAATTGGTTTCCCAATGTTAGTTCGCCCTTCGTATGTATTAGGCGGTCAAGGGATGAAAATTGTGATCAATGAGCGGGAGCTAGAAGAACATGTTGTCAATATCTTGAAAGAAATACCAGGCAACAAAGTGCTATTAGACCGCTTTTTAGATGGAGCTATTGAAGCAGAGGCCGATGCCATTTGTGACGGAGAAAATGTGTACATATTAGGAATCATGGAGCACATTGAACCTGCTGGAATCCACTCAGGAGATTCTTATGCTTTGCTTCCCCCATTTAGTATGGGACCATTAGTAATCACTAAAATAGAGGAGTATACTAAAAAAATTGCGGTCGCATTAGAAACCGTTGGTTTAATTAATATTCAATTCGCTATAAAAAATGATGAGGTTTTTATTATCGAAGCGAACCCAAGAGCCTCTAGAACTGTTCCATTTATTGGAAAAGCTTATCAAGAGCCTTATGTGAATTATGCTACCAAAATCATGTTGGGTGAGAAGAAAGTTACTGACTTTGAGTTTAGACCTGTTAAGAAGGGATATGCAATAAAAATACCTGTATTCTCGTTCCATAAATTCCCTAACGTGAATAAGGAATTAGGCCCTGAGATGAAATCAACAGGTGAAGCAATTTACTTCATAGATGATTTGAAAGACGAGTTTTTCCAAAAAATATATAACGAACGAAACTTATATTTGAGTAGATAGTGGGTTCTTTGATTCGAACGATATTAATCTTTGTTATTGTATACTACCTTATTAAAAAGGTAGGTGGTTTCTTTTACCGCACAGTAGCAGGTGGTTCGGACAATAACCAGGGGAATTCATCTCAACAGAGGCATTCGCGTCATCAACAACGTGAAGGCGAAATTCGTGTTGAAAAAGGTCCTAACAACAACAAAAAATCATCCTCTGACTTTAAAGGGGGTGAATATGTGGATTTTGAAGAAGTCGAGTAACCGATGTGGTTACTCTTTCTTTTTTTCCAAGCTCAAACTTGAGACACACCTGACCGAAACGTATGTCACAAACCGTACAATACAAATTCAAACCCGAAAACCTCCAAAATTCGGAGCCAAACTTCTTCAAAGAGGAAGATTTAAAATCGGGTGAGATGATTGTAAACATCGGTCCACAGCACCCTTCTACGCATGGTGTATTGCGATTAGAAGTGATAATGGATGGTGAGATTGTAAAAAAAGTAGTCCCGCATTTGGGCTATTTACACCGTTGCTTTGAAAAACATGCCGAAGCCCTCCCATTTAATCAAATCATTCCTTTTGTAGATCGCACTGATTATTTAGCTGCGATGAACTGTGAGCATGCGTATGCAATGGGTGTGGAAAAAATGTTAGGCATCACGGATAAAATTCCTAAACGAGTAGAATATATCCGCGTTTTAGTCGCTGAATTAAATCGAATTGCTTCCCACTTCTTGGGTATAGGTGCATACGGCATTGATTTAGGTGCTGTTACACCATTCTTGTGGATGACTCGTGATAGAGAACACATTCAGCGTTTATTGGAATGGGTTTCTGGTGCACGAATGCTTTATAACTACATCTGGATTGGCGGTTTATACTATGACTTACCTGTGGGTTTTGAAGAACGTTGTTACGAGTTCACAAAATACTTGCGACCAAAACTGAAGGAACTAGAAGATTTATTAGAAACCAACTCAATCTTCATCCATCGAACAGCTAATGTTGGAGTAATACCATTGGATTTAGCTATCAACTATGGTTGCACTGGCCCTGTGTTAAGAGGTTCTGGTCTGAAGTATGATTTACGTAAAGTGGATGCCTATTCCGTTTATCCTGAGTTAGAATTTAACATTCCCGTGGGTGAAGGCTTAATGGGTACGGTAGGTGATTGTTGGGACCGAAACCATGTGCGTGTCCGCGAATGTTGGGAGTCAATTAGCATCATTGAACAATGCCTTGATAAGTTAACGGGAGAACATAAACGTACTAAAGACTTTAACCCACAAGAAATGGTTCCTAAAAAGATCATGCCGAAGGAAATGGAGTTTTATGTGCGTGCCGAAAACCCCAGAGGCGAACTCGGTTTTTATTTTAGAACTACAGGAAAAAGTGACATACCTAGTCGTGTTAAATGTCGTTCAGGTTGTTTTTCAAACCTTTCTATCTTACCTGAAATATCAAAAGGCATGATGTTGACAGACATGATTGCTACAATGGGATCACTCGACTTTATGTTAGGTGAAATAGACCGCTAAGCCAATGGCACAATTAAAAATTTTATCGGTTGACCAAATTAGAGCACTCGATGCTCATACTATTCAACACGAACCCATTTCCTCTCTGGATTTAATGGAGCGTGCTTCTCGTATTGTTTTTAATTGGCTTTCCAATAAATATAAAGCGGATACTACTTTTACAGTCTTCTGTGGACAAGGTAACAATGGTGGTGACGGTTTAGTCATTGCGCGACTACTACACAAACATGGCTACAGGACTACCTGCTATCTATTAAGTACCTCTGATAACTATTCTGATGACAACCGTATAAATCAAGAGCGTTTAACCCTCCTTAAGCCTTTTGAATTGATTGTATCTACCGATGATCTTCCTGAAATAAACACACCTGTGGTTATTGATGCATTATTTGGGTCAGGTTTAAACCGACCAGTTGAAGGTTTAGCTGCTGAATTGATTGACCACATTAATAAATCTGAAAAAGAAATTATTGCTATTGATATTGCCTCAGGTTTGTTCGCAGATAAAAAGAGTGAAGGGACAGCAATCATTCAGCCTACTTTCACACTTACTTTTCAGCTACCAAAGTTAGCTTTTTTATTGCCGGAAAATGAGCGCTTCACAGGTGATTGGAAAGTGCTAGATATAAGCTTATCGCCTGCATTTATTGCAGAGGCAAAGACTAATTATTATTATACCACATCTGTAAGTGAATACAATAAGAAAGCAAAAAAATATGCACATAAAGGCAATTTTGGTCATGGTTTATTGATCGCTGGAAGTTATGGTAAAATGGGCGCAGCGTTACTGGCCTCAAGGGCTTGTATGAAATCAGGAGTGGGGTTATTGACTACACATGTTCCCAAATGTGGTTATCAAATTATGCAAATTGGTTTGCCTGAGGCAATGGCTTCAGTTGATACACATGAAGAACTATTTTCTACTGTCCCTAAGTCTCTGGACGATTTCACCGCGCTTGGAATTGGTCCTGGTTTAGGAACAGATCCACAATCAGTCGCAGCCTTTGAGACTTTACTATCGAATTGGAAAAAGCCAGTGGTAGTAGATGCTGATGGTTTAAATATACTGAGCCAGCATAAAGAACTTCTGAAGAAACTTCCCATCAACAGTATTTTAACCCCTCACCCCGGAGAGTTTAAGCGGTTAGTTGGTGATTGGAAAGATGATTTTGAACGACTTCACCTACTCAAAGAATTTTGCCAGCACCACCATCTAATAATGATTTTAAAAGGAGCTCATACTGCTGTATGTCATTCAGATGGTAATATTTTTTTTAATTCGACTGGAAATCCAGGGATGGCAACTGCGGGGAGTGGTGATGTACTTACTGGAATCTTGCTTTCTTATTTAGCCCAAGGACTTGACCCCATCTCCGCTGCAAAAAGTGCAGTGTTTAACCATGGTGTTGCTGGAGATGAAGCGCAAAAAAACACCAAAAAAGGCAGCTTTTTAGCTGGTGATATTATTAATCATATTGACTAACAATTATTCTTCAACAAGATTTTCTTCTTCTTCAACGGTGGATTGAATCTTCAACGAATCGTGGATGGAATAAATTTCTTTATAAATCGTTTTTTGAACGGAGTCATATTTCGCGACAAAATCGTGGAAGGAAAGTTTATCACACTCTTTGTATAAGGTCGTTCCCTCCATAAAATCATCGTAGTTGGTGTAACCATCTTCCGATTTAAATTGATATCCTATAGCATTTCTCCCCGTGAACATATAAGCATGATTTCTTACATGTTCAAACTTATTAGGTAAGTTATTCACCCTTATAAACTGAAGCTCAAAACCACCCATGAAAGAAGACTTCAAACTAACATGAGCATGTTTTTCATAGACAGTTATATCTACAATGTTTCCTTTAAAAGTTTGTTTATCGGAGTAAATGGAGTCTCTGTTAAGGATATACTTTTCTGGGTCAATTTTACTATTCCACGCCATATTAACTGGTACAATTTCTCCATCGTACTTGGCATAAATTTCTAACTTGGCTAAAGAGTCTTTTATCTCTAATATTGCATACTTGTTGTGGTGCATCATGCCGCTTCTTGCAACATATAATTGTGTTTCACCTTCATCAAACCCTTGGTTTAAAAGGGTGAGTGAGCTCAGAGAAAAGAATATTATAAATAGACTAAGAAGTACTCTCATGTGTTTTTATAAGGGCTCCAAAGATACGAAAGTCATCGTTAATGTAAAAGTTATTAACAATTGAGTGCTTCTTAGTCCAAAGACGACTAAAATTCACAGTTTTGTGGTGTTCTAGGAAAAGGTATAACGTCCCTAATATTAGTCATTCCAGTAACGAAAAGTACTAATCGTTCGAAACCTAAACCAAACCCCGCATGAGGTGCTGTTCCATACTTACGCGTATCGAGGTACCACCATAGTTCCTCGGTTGGCACACCCATTTCATTCATTCTGGTAGTCAGTTTTTCCAAATTAGCCTCTCTTTCTGAACCACCTATAATTTCACCAATGCCTGGGAATAAAACGTCCATTGCGGCCACCGTTTTACCATCCTCATTTTGTTTCATATAGAACGCTTTGATGTCTTTCGGATAATTGGTAATAATAACGGGCTTCTTAAAATGCTTCTCGACCAAGTAGCGTTCATGTTCACTTTGTAAATCTACCCCCCATTCAACCTCATATTGAAATTTTTTCTTTTTGTAGGGTTTCGAGTTTTTAAGGATTTCAATGGCTTCGGTATAGGTTATGCGTTCAAAACTATTATCAAGCACTAACTTTAAACGCTCTAACAGAGGTAGCTCACTTTTTTGATCGTTGGGAAGTCCTTTTTCAGCTTCTTCTTCTCTTTTTTGAAGAAAATCAAGGTCATCCGCACAGTTAGTTACAGCATAGTTGATCACATTCTTGATAAACTCTTCCGCCAGATTCATGTCATCATAAATGTCGAAAAAAGCAACCTCAGGCTCAATCATCCAAAACTCCGCTAAGTGACGGGTGGTATTTGAATTTTCCGCTCGAAAGGTTGGTCCAAATGTATAAACAGCACCCAAAGCCATAGCACCCAACTCACCTTCTAGCTGTCCAGAAACCGTTAAGTTAGCTGCTTTCCCAAAGAAGTCTTCTTTATAGTCAACATCACCTGCTTCATTTAACGGTGGTTTTTTTGCGTCCAGTGTTGTTACGCGAAACATTTCACCCGCACCCTCCGCATCAGAAGAAGTAACAATTGGGGTGTGTAGATAGTAAAATTCTTTTTGATTGAAAAAATTATGAACGGCAAACGCTAATGCATGTCGTACCCGCATTACAGCACTAAAAGTGTTTGTACGCATTCTCAAGTGTGCGTTTTCTCTTAAAAATTCCAACGAATGTTTTTTTGGCTGAATAGGGTATTTCTCCGGATCGGCCTCACCTAACACTACAATAGTTTCAGCTTGTAGTTCTACTGCTTGGCCACTTCCTTGCGACTCGTTTATAATTCCAGTAACACGAATTGCTGCACCAGTAGTAACTTTTTTTAAAGTTTCTTCATCAAACTGGTCTACGTTGACCACCACTTGAATATTATTGACAGTGGATCCGTCATTTAAAGCAATAAAATTCACCGCTTTACTGCCCCTTTTCGTGCGGACCCATCCGTTTACTGTTTGTTGCGTACCTACTGGTTTGGAGGTTAGCAAAGATTTAATTCGTAGTCGTTCCAAGTTTGATATATGTTTTTAATAAAATAACTTTACAAAAAAACGCTATTTACCTATTTTATCAAAAGTTTAAGTAGCTTTCGTATCAAGTAAATATATGATTAAGTTAGGATTGTCCCAGAACATGCAACAGAAGCTGTCTCCACAACAGATTCAGTTCATAAAATTGTTGCAAGTACCAACCATGGAGTTGGAATCTCGAATAGAAGAGGAAATGGAAATCAACCCTGCTTTAGAGGAAGGGCAAGAGGAAGAGGAAAACTTTGATAGCAACGAAAATGATGAAGATGCTAAGAAAGAAGATGAAGAATTAAACTTAGATGACTACCTCGCACACGATGATATCGGTGGCTATAAAATGGCTGGCGACCGCGGTGGCGATGAAGAAGAACGTGAAACGCCAATTGTTAGTCAGGAGAGCTTCATTGAATCACTCATGGATCAAGTGGGTTTTTTGCGTTTAGACGACCGTAAAAAAAATATTGCAAAGCAACTTGTGGGTAGCATCGAAAGTGATGGCTATATCAGAAGAGATTTAGAAGCCATCGTTAATGATTTGGCTTTCGGACAAAACATTGAAACGGAAGTCGAGGAATTAGAGGAGTTATTATATAAAATACAATCCTTCGACCCCCCTGGAATTGCTGCCCGCAGTCTTCAAGAATGTTTAATGATACAATTGGAGCGTAAGCCTCAAGAAGATATCGTAGTCATTTTAGCACTCAAAATTTTAGATCAATGTTTCGAAGAGTTTACCAAGAAACATTATGATAAAATATTAAAGAAACTGGATATTGATGAGGAGAACTTAAAAGAGGCTATCGAGTTGATTACAAAGTTAAATCCGAAGCCAGGTAGTTCTCAAGGTAACAGCGCACGTGCGCAATATGTAATACCTGATTTTATTCTTACGAATGATAATGACAAATTACATCTAGCACTCAATGCCAGAAATGCGCCTGAATTGCGTGTAAGTAGATCCTACACAGAGATGAT
>CAWFGW010000014.1:0-9482 GCA_963815495.1 uncultured Cytophagales bacterium | reverse complement strand
AACAAACAACAGCTAACCACTTCAATGTTTTTTCTAATAAAGGACTCTTTGGAGCCATCTCTTTATGGCTCATAACTTTTTCACCATTAAAAAAGCCCAGGTAGATTAAAACACCTGAAAGAAGGAGAAAAACCAAGTTAAGGTAAAAGGTGTAATTAAGCTTAAAATAATTAGTATCGGTGATTTTCACAGTTGAGGGATCAGGGAGTAAATTCAGCATATCAAACCCATAATGTAATATAAGGGAAGCGCCAATAAGCGAAGTAAACAATAGAAATAAGATGAATAGCGACATTTTCCAACCGTAGTACTTGGCATTAATTCTTAAAACTGGAAATACGACTAAATCGCTAAAGATAAATGCCATTACCCCCGCAAAGCTGACCCCTTTACCAAAAAGTAATGCGGCTAATGGAATATTGCCCATTGAGCCAATAAACGTCAAAAAGGCTGTAACTGGACCTACCAATATGTGTTCTAGAAGGGTAAAGAAACTGAAAGAACCATTACTGTTTGCTGTATTTATGAAAAGTGTTTGAAAGAAAGAATCGGGCACAAAAGAAGCAACTATTCCTGCAATAGTAAAACCTACAGTCACATCTTTCCACACCATTTTCCATTCCATGGCATACTGCTTACCTACTTTTGCCCAGCTTTCGGCAGACTGTAGTTTTTCGCTAAGCGATTTTTCATCTGACATTTCATCATTGGAATCTTCTAGGTTTTCTCGAGCATTTTCAATTAACTTTTTAGGGTTGATAAGAATAATTAATAACCAACTGCTAGCGATTAATAAAAGACCGCCAATATATTCACCCACCACAAATTGCCAGCCCATGAAAATTGAAATAATGATTCCCAGTTCTATAACTAGGTTAGTGGATGCGAGCAAAAAGGCAATAGAAGATACAAAGCTAGCTCCTTTTTGAAAAAGTGACTTAGTAGTAGCCAATGCTGCAAAACTACACGAGCTACTAATAAAACCGAAAAAGGTACCGAGGAAAATACTTTTAGAACCAGCATTTCCCATCGTTTTTTGCATGCGACTTTCGGTTACAAAAATCTGGATGGCACTACTAATTATGTATCCCAACACAAACGCCCATATTGCCATCCAAAAAAAACCTGTGGAAGTATATGCCGCTTCGCCCCATTGTTTTAAAAACGTATCCATGGTCACACCAATTTTATTTCTCTAGTCGGTTGATTATTTCCTTCATCTGATCAATTTCTCTTTTTTGTGCCTCTATTATTCCTTTCGCCAATTCTGCCGTTTCAGGGTCTTCAAACGTTGCATGTTCACTTACCAATATCGCGATAGAATGATGAGGAATCATCGCTTTCATATATTGCACGTCTTTTACTGTGCTTTGGGTACGAAGCAAATAAATGCTTACACCTGTGACTAAAACAGCTAGGGCAATAATAATGGTATTCATTTTCTTATTTTGATACATACCCAGCATAAAAAGCAACATCATAATAGCCATAGGACCAACCATATAAAAAGCCATAAATGCACGGGTTTCACTGAGGTAAATGTGATCAAGTTGAGCGACATTAAAGAACATGGCTAAGTACATAAACACAAATGAACAAGCCATCATAAGACCAAATTTTGTGTAATTGTTTTTCATGATAAATTTAAAGTTTAGGTTGAAGTTTTAGTTTGTTAGAATCTAGCTGTTAATCCACCACCTGCGCCAAAACGGTTGTCGTAGCTTGCCATTATTGAAAAGTTTCTTGAAAGCATGTATTCTAAACCTGCTGACCATACTGTTTCTGACTGATACGTTTTTTTCTTTCCGTTTTCGGTAGGCAATTGGTTTACCCAGCCAAAATCTGTTTGAAACTCATATTCTCCAAATAGCATTAATTTAGGAAAGATCATTACCGACCTGCTCAACCCAATTTGTGGTCTCAACTTACTATCCATTCGTACATCTAGGTTAAACATATAAGGAGTTAAAAAACGAATCCCTCCAATAGCTGTGGTAGAAATTTCATCAAGGCTGTTTGCTTTTTCATTTTCAATATTGGTTCCTACAAAAACTCTAAAATAGTCGTATAAAAACCGTTCGTAAGTTAATTCTGATTCCAAGTTTTTATTCCAACCATATTCTGCTCTCAGCATAAATTGATTTCGAGTGTTGGAGGTCACAAAATTTACATCTGTCATGTGAGAAGCTACATCAGCCATTCCCCAGTTATAAAATCTCTCGCCTTCTTTTTTCAAATTATCTAAATCATAACCCGCCAACCGAGGATCTCTTATGGTGTCATAACTATAAATACGAGCCATACCACTCATCATATGATATAACACGTGACAATGGAAAAACCACTCCCCTGACTCTGACGCATCAAATTCAATGACTGTTTTCTGCATTGGAGGCACATTTACCGTGTGTTTTAAGGGAGAATAATCACCGTTCCCGTTTATAACTCTAAAAAAATGACCATGTAAGTGCATTGGGTGATGCATCATGGTTAGGTTGTTCAGCGTAATACGCACAACCTGACCTTGGTTTATCTTTATTTTATCTGCTTTGGAAAGCGGCACACCATTCATACTCCAGATGTAGCGCCACATATTTCCTGTGAGGTTCAATAAAACTTCTTTTACTTCTTTTGTGGTATCAAAATCGGTTTTTGTAGGTGACTTTAAATAATCGTATTTATATTCTGAAAACAAATCCATCTTCATGCCACCGCCTGACGACATATTCCTATCTTTCTTTTTCGACTCTTCATCCATTTTGCCCATGTCCATGTTGTGATGTTGATGTTCTTTCATATCACCTTTCATGTCTGAATCTGACATTTTCATGTCTTCTTTTTTCATTTTCATTCCCCAGTTCTTCATCATTTTTTTAGGGTCTTCATCACTTGGGTTAAGTTTCATGGCAGGCGCGCCCATACGCATGTCCATTTTCGCCATGGACTTCATCAATTCTATTTTATCAGGTCGCGGTAAAACTTCGGCTTTAATTATCTCACCTTCACCAAAGTATGCTGTAGTATGTCCCGAGCCATCTTGAGCCATAGACCGCATCTCTATTTTTCCCGTTTTCGGAATTTCGATGATAAAATCATAGGTTTCTGCAATCGCGATAAAAGTCTTGCTTTGCTTTACATGTACTACATCTAATCCATCAGCAGCAATAAGTGTTGGCGCATTTCCACCAAAAGTCATCCAAAACTGAGATGAAGAAGAACCATTAATAATCCGTAGCCTCACTTTTTCTCCAGGTTTAAGGTCAGCGTATTCTTGGGTTTGTTCCCCGTTAGTTAAAAAAGCGTTGTAATAAATATCAGCAATGTCAGCACTTTCCATTCGCTGCTTCCAAAAGTTAAGCTGCGCACCAAAACCACCTTGAGCAATCACTCGGTTTAATGGTGTGGCTGTACCTTTTTTAATGTTATACCATTCGTTTCCACGTTTTAAGTTACGCAGCACATTCATTGGCTTTTGATCTGTCCAGTCCGACAGCACCAAAACTAGTTCTTTATCATACTTGTGCGTCTCTTTTTTTGGCTCAATTACAATTGATCCATACACACCACTTTGTTCTTGCAACATGGTATGGGAGTGATACCAATAAGTACCGGCTTGTTGAAGAGGAAATTCATATTTAAGTGTTTTTCCTGGTTCAATAGGAGGTGTTGTCAGATAAGGAACTCCGTCTTGATAGTTTGGTAAAATTAGCCCATGCCAGTGAACAGACGTCTCCACATCCATTTCATTTTTAACATAAATTATGGCATATCCGCCTTCTTTAAAACGTAATGTTGGTCCTGGTATTGATCCATTAATAGTCATTCCCATTACTTCTTTTCCCGTTTTGCTTACCATTTCTTTTCTAATGGTAAGGTTGTAAGTAGAAGTATCTGTTTGACTGTAGCTATGGTGAAGAAACGTAATTATAAATAACAGCGCTAATAGATTACGAGTGATAGAGTTAATCATTTGGGGGATATTTTTTTTAAGAAGGAAGTTTGTTTGGAATAATATCAATATAAAAGTTAACCCTGAAGCAGCTTCAAGGTTAACTTTTGAGAAGTGTTTAGTATGTTATGCGTTTACAGAAAGATAAGCGTCACATGCTTCTACACATTCCTTACATGCTTTTGCACATTTTTGGCAATGCTCCATATCGTGTGATTGGCAAGTTTCTTCGCAGCTTTCACAAATAATTTTACATGCTTTTACCACAGCGTCAGCATGAGACGAATCTCTTGATAAAATTTGAAGTGCAGCAGAACAGATATTGGCACAGTCTAAATCTGTAGCGATACATTCTTTCATTTTTTTAACATCCGCTTCGTTTAAACAGCTTGATGCACATATTCCGCAAGCCTCAATACACTTTGCAAGTGCTTGCATTAAATTAGTTTTTTCCATTGTTATTAATATTTAAGTGATAAAATCAATTTCATTAATAACTCAACTAATACAATTCCATTTGCTTTTTTTCAACTTGTTCAATTTTCAGTAAAACTTACCACGATCTAAAACAGCTGATAATCAGATGTTATCGAGTGTTTTTCGCTGGCTTAGTTCTAATTTCTTGTAATCACGTGGACTTAACCCAGTCACTTTTTTAAAGGCTTTACTTAATGCTTGTTGTGAGAGGTACCCTACCTGTAGAGAGATTTCCTCAAGTGATAGCTGATTATATTCTAAAAGCTCTTTTGTTTTTTCTATCCTTAAGCATTGCCAATATTGCTCAATAGAACGGTTTTCCGTTTTCTTAAACGACTCACCAATGGATGCATAGGATACGTTTAATTCTTCACTTAAATAAAATGACAATGTAGTGCCAAGTTTAGCTAGCCTATTGGCACTACATAAGTCTATCATCAAATTTTTTACTCGCTCAGTTATTATTTTATCCGCATCATATAGTATGCTAAAACCCTCCTGTTCTAAATGAGTTGCTAAAACCTGTTCATCAAAATTTTCATCTAACTGGATTTTTCCCAATTCTACTGTAAAATCCTTCACCTGTAATGAGGTGAGAAGATGTTCGATTACTTTTATGCATCGCGGACAAATCATGTCTTTGATGTAAAGCGTCTTAAGCATATTACTGATTAGTTAGGATAAAAGAATTTTAGTTATCTGCGAGCAAAACTCAGCTAATATGGATTATTGTTTTTCAAGTTCCATGTGACACACTGGGCATTCTCCTGTATGGGAATAGTGTTTTTCTCCCTCACACTTCATTGGGCAAATATAAACTTCTTCAGCTGGGGCAACTTCTGTATTATCCTCTTCCATAGGATCTCCCATACCATTGTGGTCTTCTGCATGTATATCTGACTGATTCGACTGGCATGATGCCAATGAACAAAGTGCCAATGTAAAGATTAAGATTGTACGTTTCATGTGTGTATGATTTTTTTGGATTAATAAATTATTTTTGATCGTAAATTAGACCTACTCTCCAATTTAAGTTTTAAAGAGTAGATGTGTTTGACGGGTAAAGTTTGGCATAGGTCACCGTTTCTTTTTCATTAATTCTTCTCACAATTAATTCTTTTCTTAATTGGCTTCTATGGGTTAAGCCTGATGATGCCAGCAACTCTTCAAACCCTTTAAGGGTGTTCTTATGAAAGTTGGCTACTTTAGTTTTTTTGTCTTCCACTACTAGAGAAGCTACACGCTGCGGATCCATGGCGGTAATACCTGTAGGGCAAGTGTTTAGATTACACTTTAACGACTGTACACACCCAAGGGCAAACATCATCCCCCGAGCACTATAACAGGCATCGGCACCAAGTATAAGAACTTTTGCTATGTCAAAAGAAGAAATGATTTTTCCACTAGCGATGATTTTGATCTCTTTTCTTAGGTTATATTTATTCAAGGTTTGATGTGCTATATCCAACGCTTCGTTTAATGGAGTACCTACCCAATGGAGTGAATCCATATTTGCAGCACCGCTTCCTCCTTCTGCACCATCAATTGTTATAAAATCGGGATAGTTTTTCAGGTTGGAAAAAGTGGCTATAATATTTTCAAAATCGGCTTTTGAACCCACGCACAACTTTATTCCAATTGGTTTCCCGTTTGCTAAAACTCGAAGTTTTTGTATGAATGCTACCAATTCCTTAGGATTAGAAAATGCGGAATGCTGTGCTGGTGAGTGTATTTCTTGATGAGGTTTAATTTCTCTGTATTTCGATATTTCTTCTGTATTTTTTTTCGCAGGAAGTATGGCTCCAAACCCAGGTTTTGCACCTTGAGAAATTTTCACTTCAACCATTTTTACCAAGTCATCTTGAGCAATAGTTTTAAATTTTTCTTCATCAAACTCTCCCTTGTCATTTCTACATCCAAAGTATCCAGTACCAAACTGAAAAATAATATCAGCACCATGTTCTTGGTGGTAGGGTGTAAAACCTCCTTCACCAGTATTTTGTGCAAATGCACCAAGTTTTGCTCCTCCGTTGAGTGCTAACGTGGCGTTTTTACTAATAGAGCCAAAACTCATGCCTGCGACATTTAAGATACTAGAGGAATACGGCTGCTTGCAAAAGGAACTACCAACTGTAATACGAAAATCATCTTCCACATTTTTAGCTGGAAAAGCAGAGTGAGAAAACCATTCACGACCTATTGCGGTGTAGGGCATCTGAGTACCAAACGGCTGAGTCATGTTGTTATCTGAAGCTCTTTTGTAAACAATTTCTTTTTGTATCCAAGTAAAAGGTTTGCCTTCAGTACGATCTAAAAAAAGTAATTCCTGAAGTACATGTCGTTGCTTCTCTAACAACCGACTTATTCTACCTATCAAAGGGTAAGTTCTTCTAATATTATCACTTTTATTGAAAAAATCGATAAACCCAAGAATGAGTAAAGGGACTAGTATAAGACCTAGCCACCAATGGTACGGTCGCCATAAACCTAATAAGATTAGTAATAGTGAAAAAATAATTGCGCTGTATATAAAGTACTTCCTCATTGTTGTTGCTTTTTATTGTGGTGAATAATTTTTAAATAAAAAAACACTCCTAATGGAAGAAATCCTCTAGGAGTGTTTTTTATCATTCACTTTCTAGTTTTGCTATTTCAATCGATTTAATTTGAATTTTTCCTGAGCCTTCTAACATCAATCCTACATAACCATCTTCCATTTCTTCCGCATGTCCATGTGTAACATTTGTTTCACCCACATATCCTTTGTAGTGAGTTCCTGCGGCCGTTGATTTCAAGACCATCCAATCATTGGTTGAGCTAAATGCTCCTTTGTCCAGAATAGTTGGTTTGCCTTCTACCATTCTTCCCAACTGCATGTTGTTACCTTCTATAGAAACAAATTCATAATTAGCTTTGTCCTTTACATGGTGTACAACCTTAATTTTACCTTTAAAATCTATTTTTTTCAAAGTTGCAACAATGCCTACATTGCCATACGAAGCATGAAAAACAAATGCTGTTGGCGTGCCATCTGCTGTCACTTCTAACACAGTAGTTCCATCAACTTCTTTTGTCTCGGGAGTGATGTTGCTCATTTGGCCAACTACAAAGTGAAAGTCAGATTGAATCACTTCCTCACCATTACCGCTAGGCATCCACGTTTTAGAACCCTCGGTTTCCACGTTTTCATGCTCGTGGTGGTGCTCTTCTCCAGATTCATGTTCATAGTGGTCTTCATTTCCCTCCATTTCAGCATGGTCATGTTCTCCTTCATTCATTTCGGAGTGGTCATGCTCTTCGGTTTCTGAGTGTTCGCTTTTGCTTGTTCCTGAACAAGAGCTAAACAGATATGCTCCTGTAGAAAAGACTGTTGCGTAAAATAATACTTTTGATTTTTTCATACTTGTAACTTATTTTTTATTGGTTCCAACACCATATTTATAGACTAATTTTCCTCCCATGTCTGCTGTTTTCCCAACCATTCCGGCACCAGCTGCTCCTAACAAAAACAGTACAATGGCTACAGCGGTGATTTTATCCCATTTTTTCCAAAAAAGGAAAAGACGGATAATGGCGTAACCAGTAAAAGAATAAAAGGTATAATGAGCCCAGTCCGAATGGTGGCTAGCTGTTAGCTCACCTTGCATGGGAATAGTTTGACTGTGCATCGCATTTTCACCTGTTAACAAAGCGGCATATGCAGCTAGTGCTCCTAAGGCATAAAGAGAAGTTGTCGTATTTCTCAACCACTCCTTTTTCAGAAAAAGCCCAAGCAAATCTGCTAATACCGCAATGATCCAAAGCACTATCGGAAAGTGAATAATTAAAGGGTGTATATTAGGCATCCATTCTGGCAGTAATGATTCCATAATTTTTTTTATTTAACAGTTTCTTTCACACTTCCACATTTCATCATCTTCTCTCCGAAATAGGGATTTTTGATTTCTTTTTCACTCGAAAGCCAATACGCACCACTATTACTATTTGCCATTGGACAATAGTCTACATATACCTCTCCCATTGTGATCTCACTTTTCTTTACGAGACTCATCATTTCATTGCTTAAAGTAGCAAATGCTGTACGTTGACTTTCTAAATCAGCTGTTTCTGTTATTTTTTTAGCTGCTGTTTGAGCCGCCTTTCCGTTTTCTAAAGAAGCTAGTGTTTTTTGTAATGCCTCAGCCGCTAATTTCGCTTCGGTGGCATTAGATGCAACCAACGCATTTTTAACTATTAGATATTCGGTGTAAGCTGCGCTTACTGTTTTATCTTTAAACATAGGATCCATTTTTTTTGTCATCACTTTTTCTTTTTTATGCTCATGACCTTCATGACTGTGTTGTGCAAAAGTTCCCCAGCTTACTAAAGCCATTGAAACTACAAGAATTGTTTTTTTCATTTTAGTGTAATTTATTAGTTAAACATTTGATTATTTATGAAACAATAACTGGAGAACCGCTACCCCAACTATTATTAAAACCAATAGGATCCACCCTATTTTTTTAGACCAAACTTGTAGTTTGGTAGGTGGTTTTTCATTCCCAGTTTTGCAGCATTCTTTCATTTTAATGTTGATTTTACTTCACCACAAGAACTCATCGCTTGTCCGAAATAAGGGTTTTTAATTGCCTTTTCTGAGCTAAGCCAGTCGGCTCCTTTGTCTTTATTTGCCATTGGGCAGTGTTGTACAAAGAGTGTTTGCGTGCTAAAGTCAAACGTTTTAACCAAGTCGATCATAGTTTCGGAAATACCTATAAATGCAGCTCTTACTTCTTCTAAAGACTGCCAATGTTGGATGTGTTCCGTGCCTTTATTTAGTTGCATTTCAAATCGCATCCATTCAGTATGAGTTGAACCTTTGAAGTTTTTCATATCAACTTCTTGAAGCGCTTTTTTGAAGTTGGCTAAATCTGTTTTAACTGTTTTGAAATCATCCTTTACCAAATCATCTTTTAATTTTAAATAAGCTGTTGATAATTGTTGAAGTTGCTTTTTTGCTTCATCATTAATCAGCACATCAGCAGATCGTTCCATCAAATCATCCGATTCCATAGGA
>CAWFGW010000013.1:0-203780 GCA_963815495.1 uncultured Cytophagales bacterium | reverse complement strand
CAATCAACATCATTGACCAATGTCTTGAAAAATTAACTGGCGAGCATAAACGGACAAAAGACTTTAACCCACAAGAAATGGTGCCTAAAAAGGTGATGCCTAAGGAAATGGAGTTTTATGTGCGAGCAGAAAACCCTCGAGGTGAACTGGGCTTTTATTTTAGAACTACAGGAAAAAGCGACATTCCTAGCCGCGTTAAATGTCGCTCAGGTTGTTTTTCGAACCTTTCTATTCTACCAGAGATATCAAAAGGAATGATGTTAACAGACATGATTGCTACAATGGGATCACTCGACTTTATGTTGGGAGAAATTGACCGCTAAGCCTATGGCTAATTTAAAAATTTTATCTGTTGATCAAATAAGAGCACTTGATGCACATACGATTCAACACGAGCCAATTGCTTCTATCCATTTAATGGAGCGAGCCTCGCGCATCGTTTTTAATTGGCTCTCACAAAAATACGATGCTAACACTACTTTTACTGTCTTCTGCGGACAAGGCAACAACGGAGGGGATGGCTTAGTAATCGCTCGGCTATTACATAAGCACGGGTACAAAACTACCTGCTACTTGTTAAATGCTTCAAATAAATATTCAGATGACAACCTCAAAAATCAAGAACGGTTAGCACAAATTAAACCTTTTGAAAAAATCACTACAATCGACCACATTCCTGAGATAACCACCAGCGTAGTTATCGATGCTATTTTTGGGTCAGGTTTGGATAGACCAATTGAGGGATTAGCAGCTAAGTTGGTTCAACATATTAACAAATCAGAAAAAGAGGTCGTTGCGATTGATATTGCTTCTGGCTTATACGCTGACAAAAAAAGTGAGAGAGAGACAATCATTCAACCCACAACCACGCTTACTTTTCAATTGCCCAAGCTAGCCTTTATATTACCTGAAAATGAACAATATACAGGAGATTGGAAAGTCTTAGATATAGGGTTATCTCAAGAATTTATTGCTAAGGCAGAAACAGTCCATTTTTACTCTACATCAGTAAGAGAATACAAAAGCAAGGTTCATAAATTTGCCCACAAAGGTAATTTTGGTCATGCGCTATTGATTGCGGGAAGTTATGGAAAAATCGGTGCTGCTTTACTTGCCTCGCGTGCTTGCATGAAATCAGGCGTAGGGTTATTAACGACCCATGTTCCTAAATGTGGTTATCAAATTATGCAAATTGGTTTACCTGAAGCCATGGTTTCAGTGGACGATGATGATAAAACTTTTTCTACTCTCCCTAAAGAATTGGAAAAACACACTGCCTTAGGAATTGGTCCAGGTTTAGGAACAAACACTAAAACATTTACTGTTTTTGAGACATTATTAAAACAATGGAAAAAACCATTAGTGATCGATGCTGATGGGTTGAATATTTTAAGCCAGGAAAAAGAATTATTAAAGTTGTTGCCTCAAAATAGCGTGCTTACGCCACATCCAGGAGAATTTAAACGGTTAGTTGGGGAATGGGGGAATGATTTTGAACGTCTGCAATTGCTTAAAGCCTTTTGTCAACAATACAAGGTAATAACGATTTTAAAAGGAGCTCATACAGCAGTGTGTAATGCTAACGGAACCGTCTATTTTAACTCCACAGGAAACCCTGGAATGGCAACTGCTGGAAGTGGTGATGTACTAACAGGAATACTCCTATCTTACTTAGCACAAGGATTTGATCCACTTATAGCAGCAAAAAGTGCGGTTTTTAATCACGGAGTGGCTGGTGATGAAGCAAAAAATAGCACTAGAAAAGGCCGCTTTTTAGCAGGTGATTTAATTAATCACATTGATTAAATTATTCTTCAACAATCACTTCCTCTTCTTCAACCGTAGAATTAATTTTTAGTGAATCGTGCATCGAGTAAATCTCTCTATAAATCGTTTTTTGAACAGAGTCGTATTTAGCAACAAAGTCATGAAAGGTTAATTTGTCACATTCTTTATATAGTGTGCTTCCTTCCATATAGCGATCATAGCTTGTATAACCACCTTCTGTTTTAAATTGGTAACCGATAGCATTTCTACCAGTAAACATGTAAGCATGATTTCTAACGTGTTCAAATTTATTCGGTAGGTTATTTACTCTAATAAACGCTAACTCAAACCCACCCATAAACGAACACTTTAAGCTAACGTGTGCATGCTTTTCATAAACTGAAATGTCAACAATGTTTCCTCTGAAAATTTGTTTTTCAAGGTTCGTACTATCTCTTTTTAATATGTACTTCTCAGGGTCAATTTTACTATTCCACGCCATGTTCACAGGCACTATTTCACCATCATATTTAGCATAAATTTCTAGCTTGGCCAACGAATCTTTTATCTCAAGTATAGCATATTTATTATGATGCATCATGCCACTTCTAGCCACATAAATAACGGTTTCGCTATCACTAAAGCTGTTTTGAACTAATGTTAATGAGCTCAGAGAAAAGAAAATTATGAATAGACTAAGAAGTACTCTCATGTGTTTTTAAAAGGACGTCAAAGATACAAAAGTCCTAGGATAATGTAAAAGTTATTAACATTTGAGCTCTACTTAGTCTAATAACCCTTAAAATTCACAGTTTTGAGGTGTTCTCGGGAAAGGGATAACGTCTCTAATGTTTGTCATTCCTGTAACGAAAAGCACCAAACGTTCGAAGCCTAACCCAAAACCTGCATGCGGTGCTGTTCCATATTTTCGAGTGTCTAAGTACCACCACAACTCTTCAGTTGACACACCCATTTCATCCATTCGTGCAGTCAGTTTTTCTAAACTAGCCTCACGCTCCGAACCACCTATAATTTCACCAATGCCTGGGAACAACACATCCATAGCAGCTACCGTTTTTCCATCATCATTTTGTTTCATATAAAACGCTTTGATGTCTTTTGGATAGTTGGTAATGATAACGGGTTTTTTAAAATGCTTTTCAACTAAGTAGCGCTCGTGCTCACTTTGTAAATCTACACCCCACTCAACTTCATATTGAAATTTTTTCTTTTTGTAAGGTTTAGAGTTTTTAAGAATGTCGATTGCTTCAGTGTAAGTAATTCGTTCAAAGCTATTTTCAAGTACTAACTTCAATCGCTCTAAAAGCGGCAATTCACTTTTTTGATCGTTAGGAAGTCCTTTTTCAGCTTCTTCTTCTCGTTTTTGTAGAAAATCTAAATCATCTGCACAGTTGGCCACTGCATAGTTGATCACATACTTGATAAACTCTTCCGCTAGATTCATGTCATCCTGAATATCCGCAAATGCTACTTCAGGTTCAATCATCCAAAATTCTGCAAGGTGACGAGTCGTATTGGAGTTTTCAGCTCTAAACGTTGGTCCAAATGTATAAACAGCACCTAGCGCCATAGCACCTAATTCACCTTCCAATTGACCAGAAACCGTTAAGTTTGCTGCTTTCCCGAAAAAGTCTTCTTTATAATCTATCTCACCAGCTTCATTTAATGGTGGTTTTTTAGCGTCTAAAGTTGTTACTCGAAACATCTCACCGGCACCTTCAGCATCAGAAGAAGTTACAATAGGCGTGTGTAAATAATAAAACTCTTTTTGGTTGAAAAAATTATGAACTGCAAACGCTAATGCATGTCGTACGCGCATTACTGAACTAAACGTGCTGGTACGCATTCTCAAGTGTGCATTTTCTCTTAAAAACTCCAACGAATGTTTTTTAGGTTGGATAGGGTACTTCTCAGGATCTGCTTCGCCTAATACTACAATTGTTTCAGCTTGTAGTTCTACTGCTTGTCCACTTCCTTGCGACTCATTTACAATTCCAGTTACACGAATTGCTGCACCAGTAGTAACTTTTTTTAAAGTTTCTTCATCAAACTGGTCTACCTCGACCACCACTTGAATATTATTGACCGTGGAACCATCATTTAAAGCAATAAAGTTCACCGCTTTACTGCCTCTTTTCGTGCGTACCCATCCGTTTACTGTTTGTTGCGTACCTACTGGTTTTGAGGTAAGCAAGGATTTAATTCGTAGTCGTTCCAAGTTTGATATATGTTTTTAATAAAATAACTTTACAAAAAAACGCTATTTACCTATTTTATCAAAAGTTTAAGTAGCTTTCGTATCAAGTAAATATATGATTAAGTTAGGATTGTCCCAGAACATGCAACAGAAGCTGTCTCCACAACAGATTCAGTTCATAAAATTGTTGCAAGTACCAACCATGGAGTTGGAATCTCGAATAGAAGAGGAAATGGAAGTCAACCCTGCTTTAGAAGAAGGGCAAGAGGAAGAGGAAAACTTTGATAGCAACGAAAATGAAGAAGACGCTAAGAAAGAAGATGAAGAGTTAAACTTAGATGACTACCTCGCCCACGATGATATTGGTGGCTATAAAATGGCTGGCGACCGTGGTGGCGATGAAGAAGAACGTGAAACACCAATTGTTAGTCAGGAGAGCTTCATTGAATCACTCATGGATCAAGTGGGTTTTTTGCGTTTAGACGACCGTAAAAAAAATATTGCAAAACAACTTGTGGGTAGCATCGAAAGTGATGGCTATATCAGAAGAGATTTAGAAGCCATCGTTAATGATTTGGCTTTCGGTCAAAACATTGAAACGGAAGTCGAAGAATTAGAAGAGTTATTATACAAAATACAATCCTTCGATCCCCCTGGAATTGGTGCCCGCAGTCTTCAAGAATGTTTAATGATACAATTGGAGCGTAAGCCTCAAGAAGATATCGTAGTCATTTTAGCACTCAAAATTTTAGATCAATGTTTCGAAGAGTTTACCAAGAAACATTATGATAAAATATTAAAGAAACTGGATATTGATGAGGAGAACTTAAAAGAGGCTATCGAGTTGATTACAAAGTTAAATCCGAAGCCAGGTAGTTCTCAAGGTAACAGTGCACGTGCGCAATATGTAATACCTGATTTTATTCTTACGAATGATAATGACAAATTACATCTAGCACTCAATGCCAGAAATGCTCCTGAATTGCGTGTAAGTAGATCCTACACAGAGATGATGGATACCTACAACAAGGCGAAGGACAAAGACAAAAAAATGCGAGAAGCGGTATCGTTTGTTAAACAAAAGCTCGATTCAGCAAAATGGTTTATTGATGCAATTAAACAGCGTCAGCAAACTTTGTTAAGAACGATGTCCGCAATTATGAAACACCAGCATGAGTTTTTCTTAACTGGTGATGAAGCCTCTTTGCGTCCCATGATTCTAAAAGATATCGCTGAAGAAATTTCGATGGATATTTCCACAGTTTCTCGTGTGGCTAATAGCAAAGCTATTCAAACAGAGTTTGGTGTATTCCCTTTGAAGTATTTCTTTTCTGAAAGTTTAACCACAGACAGTGGTGAAGATGTAAGTAGCAAAGAAGTAAAATCGAAACTGAAAGATTTAATTGAAGCGGAGGATAAAAAGCGCCCTCTTTCAGATGATAAGTTAGAAAAGGAATTGAAAAAAATGGGATACAACATTGCAAGACGCACCGTTGCAAAGTATCGTGAGCAGTTGGATATACCCGTAGCACGTCTAAGAAAAGAGTTATAATGCATATAGGTTCAAAAATACTTTCGTATGTAGTGAACCCACTATTTCTGACTACTTTTTTGTTTTATCTATTGACGATGCATTTTCCGGTTATTATAGTGCCGAACCCCCTGCTTACAAAATTGCTATTGGGCGTTTTGTTTATTGTTACATTTATTTTACCTGTCGTTTCCTTCGCTTTCATGAAAAAGATGGGGGTCATTTCTGATATGATGATTCCTATTCGAACCCAGCGGATGCTTCCGTTATTATATACCGCTGCAATTTACGTGGCTGCCGGGATGATGATTTTCAGAGATAATAAACTAAACGATTTTCGCATTTCAGAAATGCTATTTCTTGTGGCAGGGCTTATGATTGTAGCTGGTGTCATCACACTTTACTGGAAAATTAGTGCACATGCATTAGGTGTCGGTGGAATCGTTGGCGTATTGCTAAAGTTGGTATTTAGTTTTTACGGCATTGAGTATATTTTTGCTCTAGTGGTAGGGATTATTGTCAGTGGGGTTGTCATGAGTGCTCGTCTCTATTTAGGGGCACACACCTTAGCGCAAGTAGTAGCAGGATTTTTTCTAGGTGGTGTATATGCTTATATAGCTTCGATATACATCTTATGAGGTTATATGGATGGATATTGATTTTCAGTTGTACGATAATAGCTTGTTCACGAACTGAAAATAAAATAGCAATACAACCATTGGGCAATGTACCCACTGAAATTTTAGATTCAATACAACATGCTTTAAAACGAGAGACACAACATCAAATAGTGATGTTTAAACCCATAGCAGTACCTAATAGATTTATTACTATTGTAAAATCAACTCGCTATCGTGCAGATTCTATAATACATCATCTAAAAAAAATTCAACCTGATTCTATAGATTATACCATAGGTGTTACTTTAAAAGATATTTCTTGCACAAAAAAAGAAAATGGGGAGATCAAAAAACCTACGTTCAAATACGCTGACTGGGGTATTTGTGGTTTAGGCTTTTTAAATGGTCCTACTTGTGTTATCTCTACTTTCAGAATTAAGCATAAGGATAAATCCATCTTCTATTCACGACTACAAAAAATATCAGTTCACGAGATTGGTCATAATGCTGGACTACCACATTGCAGTAATGAAAATTGTGTTATGAGGGATGCGGCAGAATCAGTTTCAACAATTGATAATGTAAAGTCTTATTATTGCTTGAATTGCAAAAAGAAACTCTGATTAAAATATTTATCTGCTCAACTTCTTTTGATGTTCAGTATGGTGCAGTTATATTACTAAACATCAGCTCGTCAATAACCCTAAATCATAATGGAACCACTTAAAAACCAATTTTTTAATTTTAGTTTTTACAGCCAACTCTCTCAGCATGTGAAAGAAGTTTATCCGAAGCTTAATATAACAGATTTTAGGGGTGCATTTGATGCGAGTGAAAAGCTCGAATTAATGGACCGTGTCAAGCAAGTGGGGCATGTCCTTTTCGAATTTTTGCCTGGTACTTATTTAGATAAACTGTATTACATTAAAGAGTTAGGGCCAAGAATTACGGGCTTTCCCGGTATTTCGCTTCCCTTTTTTGTACAACACTACGGTGCAGACTATTTCGATGAATCAATGGAAGCGCTACATTATTTAACACGCTTTTCAACTGCGGAATTTGCTATTAGACCTTTTATCAAAAGTGATCTTGAAAGAAGCATGGCTTTAATTTACACTTGGACAAAAGATGAAAACGTTCATGTTAGAAGGTTAGCTTCAGAAGGGACTCGACCTGCGCTACCATGGTCCTTTAAGTTTGATGCGTTTATTAAAAACCCAGCATTAACCCTTCCTATCATTGAAGCTTTGAAAGAAGATAAAGACCTCTATGTAAAAAAATCTGTCGGGAATCATTTAAACGATATATCAAAGCATCACCCTCAGCTGGTGGTGGATACGGTGAGTGCTTGGGATAAAAACAATGTGCATTCTCAATGGATCGCCAAAAGGGCAGTTCGAACACTTATTAAAAATGGCTTTACCCCCGCTTTCGGAATTATGGGGTTTGAAGCTAATCCAGCATATTTAATTGAGGGCTTTCAGGTTAATCAACCCGTAGTGTCAATGGGGAGCGATTTAGTTTTTCAGTTTTCTATTATCTCTCAGAAGTCTACATTACAGAAACTAAACATCGATTTTAAAATATATTACCTAAAGAATAATGAAAAGCACCAGTCAAAGGTCTTTAAGCTGAAAGAATTAATAGTTAAGGCAGATGAAAAAATAACTCTAACAAAAAAACAAGCTTTCAAAAATTTTACAACACGTAAACATTATTCAGGAACACATTACATTTCATTACTCATCAATGGTGTAGAGACTGAAAAAGTAATGTTTGAATTAAACTAGTGCAGAACTTCTGCACTAGTTAGTCTTGTTTATAATGAAGGGTAATCGGTATAACCTTCAGCCCCTGGTGTGTAGAACAAATCAGAATTGGGTTCAGCAATTTTGGCGTCTTTTTCCATTCGTTCAACCAAGTCAGGGTTTGAAATAAAAGGTCTTCCAAAGGAAACAAGATCTCCTTTATCAGCTTCCAAGTCTTTTTCCGCTCGAGCCTTATCATATCCTCCACTGAGAATGTAGTCGCCTGAAAAATTATCCCGAATTAATTTTTTCATGCTATCGGGTACTTCTGGTGATCCCATGCTACTATGGTCCACAACATGAATATACAGTAACCCCATTCCTGAAACTTGTCTAACTAAAAACTTGTAGGTTTCCTCAATGGAATCAAACGCTCCTGTTCCATTAAAAACACCATACGGAGAAATCCGCATTCCTACTTTTTCATTTCCAATGGCTTCGATTATTTTTTCCGTGACTTCTAAGGCAAAACGCAAGTTTCTCTCTACCGAAGAACCATATTTATCTTTTCTGTGATTGGTAATAGGGTTTATAAATTGTTCGATTAGGTATCCATTTGCCGCATGAATTTCTACTCCATCAAATCCTGCTGCGATAGCATTTTTTGCTCCCTTTACATACTCACCAATAGCCGCACTAATTTCATTAATACTCATACCATGGGGTACTGGAAAGTCTTGCATTCCATTTTTGTCGGTATACATCTGGTCTGGTGCTGCTAGTTCTGATGGACCTAATACCCTTGCTCCAACAGGTAGATTATCCGGGTGAGAAACTCTACCAGTGTGCATTAATTGGAGGAAAATTTTACCTCCTTTTTCGTGTACAGCAGCGGTTGTTTTTTTCCATCCGTCTATCTGTTCTTGGTTAAAAACACCAGGGATTCGTGGATAGCCTAAGCCATTAGGTGAAGGTGATGTACCTTCGGTAATGATTAAGCCCGCACCACTTCTCTGACTATAATACTCAGCCATTAATTCATTTGGTATATTATCTATGGCTCTACTTCTGGTCATTGGAGCCATTACCACCCTATTTTTTAGTTTAAGATCTCCCAACCTAAAAGTTGAAAATAATTTGCTCATATATGTGTTTGTTTTAATGTTTAAAGAATTCTTTATACATTAAAACAGTTGTGAGATTCAATGGTTTCAAAAACTCCTCTTTTATTTACAATGTGAACTTAAAATAACCTCCAACTTTAACTATAGAAAATGGAAATTTCCTTGCACAAGGTAGAATTAAGCAAAGTTCTCATAAAGTCTGGTTGCCAACTCTTTCATTTTAACTTTTAGATCAATGGGGGAAATAATAGTAACATTTGCTCCCAACATTAATAACCAATGTGCAAAATAACCTAGTTCGGCTGTAGCAAAATGCATTTCAATTCTATCACCTTTTTCATCTTCTTTAACAATCCCCATGTAGAACTTGCTTGAATCAATATAGCGGGCAACTTCTTTATCGATTTCAATGATACACAATTCAAGTTCGGTGGTTTGAATTAATTGCGCTAAATATTCTTGAATACTTACTCGTTGTAATCGGGAGTAAGCAACATCCAGCACTTGCAGATTACTAATTCTATCTAACCTAAAGTCGCGATAATCATTTCTCATATGACAAAAAGCAATCAAATGCCATCGGCTATAATAAAAACACAAGCCGATTGGTTCAAGCTTGCGGTTGGTATGTTCACCCTTTCCACCTGAATAGTATTCAATGGCTATAATTTTAGAAGAAGCTAAAGCAGATTTTATTTGGTCAAGTTGCAGCTCTTCAATTCCTGATGTTGGTGACTTGTTAGAAAAAGGGTTAATCACGATATCATTATCCAAGGTGTTTAATTCTTCTTTTTTCTCGGAATCTAAAACGGCTTTCACTTTAGTGAGTGCAGAATCAAAATTAGAAGTAGTTTGTTTGTCTGTCATGTTAGCTACGAGCTTTCCCGCTAGTAACAACGCCCTGGCTTCTTCGTGAGTAAACATTACAGGAGGAATATGATAACCTTCCATCAAAAAATAACCTGTACCTGCTTCTGCCCCGATGGGTACACCTCCAGCTTCCAAAGATCTGATATCTCTGTAAATTGTTCTTAAACTCACTTCAAAACGAGTAGCCAAGTCCTCCGCTCGGACTACTCGTTTGCTTTGGAGTGTGGTAAGAATCGCATGTAACCGATCGATTCTATTCATTCCTTCTTAGTTGATTCCTATTTGAATCTCTGTAATATTTTCCTCAGATGAAAAATCAACCCAATTTAAGTACACTTCTCTTATTTCACTAGTTGGCTGAATTTTATTCCATTCTAGTTCTTTAAAAAGTTCGTCATACGTTTGCATAATTTTTTCTATACTACCCTTATGAATATGTGTCATGCAGGTAATATGATTAGTTTCCTTTATTCTAAACTGAGTGGCTTTTAGCGAATCGTTTTCCACTACTGGCAATGCGATTTCCAAGTCAAACTCTTTATCCAAGTCACCCGTTGCTCCATAATAGATAAACTCCAGCGGGCCGTTAGGTGTGATACCATTTTGTTGCACATCGGACATGAGAGAATTCACCAGTGGTTCTGATTCTTTAGCTATTTTATTCAACGTAGTTTTTGTTGAAGCGACTAGTACTTTTTTCGGTTGAATGGCTTTCTGTTCCATGATTTATATTGGTTTTAGGTGAATAATGACCAAACATAAATCGGACGTGTGACAACAGTATGTCAGTAGCTTATTTTAAAAAACAAATATTTCTCGATAGGGGTCAAAAAACAAATTTCTTTGTTTATGGTATAAAATGATTTTAGAATTTATACACTTTCTGAATGGCATTATTGACCTTAATAAAATAAAGCCCCTCCCTGAGTTGAGATAAGTCAATTACCATTTTTTTCTGCTCTGCTTTTTCTGTGCTCAGCGGATAGGTATTTATTGGGATACCTTCAGCGTTTAGAATAAATACAGCAGATAACTCCCCTTCCTCAATTTCAAGAGTGATTTCTCCTTGTGTTGGGTTCGGGTATACAGAAAGTTGCTCGCTATATTCACTTGAACCTATCTGAACTGCTTGTATAGGTGTATAAGAAAATGCACCATCAAAGTCGGTTTGTTTTATTCGGTAATAGGATAACCCTTTTAAAGGTCGTTCATCCGTAGTAGAATATTCCAACAATTGACTTGAATTTCCAGCTCCTGGAATTTTCTCAATTACATTCCAAGTTAGTCCATTAACTGATCGCTCTATTTTAAAATTATCGTTGTTAAGTTCCGAAATTGTTTGCCATTTTAGACGAACCTTTCCATTTTCAACAAAAGCATTAAACGACAACAATTCAATTGGAAGTGGGTTGTCTGCGCCTAAAATACTTTTAGAAGTAATAGAAGGGTAGACCCATGGTCCATACACTTGTCCAGTAATAGCGGTACTGATATCATATTTAATGCGTGCTCGTATTTTATTCTCAAAACCTTCTTTATTAACGTTTGTGGTAAGTTCTGTGCCAGCTACACCTAAATCCGAAAACCCAGCAGATTCATCTGTAGAAGCTAAACTATTGGTAATCGGTATTCCTGTAAAAACATCTCCATCGGTTACTATTTCCCAAACTAGTTTTCCTTCAGCTCTTCCTAAATAACTTTTAGCAAAAAGACCAATTCCAAAATCTGCCTCCGCTTTATTGGCTTGTGAAATTGGTGTAGTTGAGCTAGCTTCATAAACTTGTAAAGCTCGATGAAGTCCTCCGTTTTTATTACCTAGAAACACAAATACTTTCCCTTCATTGGTTTCCCCACCATTTTCAAAATCAGGTGCGCCAGAGAGTATGTCAGAATAGCCATCACCATTAATATCACCAGCAGAAGCTACAGCCCAGCCCATTAATGAATTATTTTGATTCGATTCTAAAATAATATTTTCATTTGGAGCTAAACCTGAGGCAGAACCTAAATATAAAAAAGAAGCTCCTTCAAAACTTTGACCATTGGTATAGCTGGTTGCTCCAGTAATTATGTCAGAATAGCCATCACCATTGACATCACCCACAGATGCAACAGAGCTTCCCATGTTTGCGTCTATTTGGTTCGACTCGAGTAAACTGTTTGCAGTTGTGCTAACTCCATAAAACGAACCATGATGTACAAATACAGCCCCTTCATTGTTTTCGCCATTGTCATAAAACCGAGCTCCAATTAATACATCTGCATATACATCCCCATTCACATTTCCTGCTGAACTTACGCTCCATCCTGCATAAGCCCCAGCCTGATTGGATTCGATAATTTGATCTGGGTTAGTGCCTATTCCATTTTTATCTCCGCGATAGATAAAGGCAGCTCCTTCGTTTGCTTCACCATCTGTATAGCCATATGCTCCTGCAATGATATCAGAATAACCGTCTCCATTAATATCTCCAGCTGAACTCACACTCCAACCCAAAAAAGCGTTAACGGTATTTGATTCAAGGGTATCGTATAATACAAGACCTGAGGCAGAACCATGGTAAACAAAAACGGCACCTTCGTCTAGCTCACCATTCGAAAATTTGGGGGCACCCACTAATATATCAGAATAACCGTCTCCATTAATATCTCCAGCGTTTGCCACAGACCAACCGAGGTTAGCATTTTCTTGATTGGATTCAATAATCAAATCGGGTGTCGTATTAATACCCGAAGCTGACCCTAAGAACAAAAAGGTTGCACCTTCAAAACTTTCGCCATTATCGTAATTTGGTGCACCCACTAATATATCAGAATAACCATCCCCATTGATATCGCCAGCGTTTGCCACACTGTAACCAAAATTTGCTTCAATCTGATTTGATTCTAGGATTATGTCAGCACTCGTGTTAATACCTGTCAATGAGCCGTAATATACAAAAACAGCACCCTCATCCGATTGTCCATTATCATAGTTTGGAACTCCCACTACTACATCCGAAAACCCATCCCCATTTATGTCTTCAGCAGTTGAAACACTCCAACCTAAATTTGCATTTGACTGATTAGGCTCAAGTGCTATGTTTTCAGAATTATTTACGCTGAACGCTGAACCATGATAAACAAACGCAACTCCTTCATTTGACTCGGTATTAGTATAGTTATAAGCACTTGTTATTATATCAGAGAAGCCGTCCCCATTTACATCCCCAGCACAAGCTACACTTCTTCCTATGTTAGCGTTCGCTTGATTTGATTCAAAAGTTGAGATTGCTGTGGAAACGATTCCTGAAGATGAGCCTTGGTAGATAAAAGCACTTCCTTCATTCGCTTGACCGTTATCATAGTTATCAGCTCCCACGATTACATCTGAATAACCATCGCCATTGACATCCCCAGCACAAGCTACGCTAAAACCAAAACTAGCTTCTGCTTGGTTAGTTTCCAAGACTGAAGCCACAGCAGTATTTATACCAGAAGCTGAACCATGATAAACGAAAACAGCACCTTCGTTGTTTTGTCCATTGTCGTAATTAAATGCCCCAATTATTACATCTGAATAGCCATCTCCATTCACATCCCCAGCTGAAGCAACACTTCTACCAAATAGGGCTGTGGATTGATTTGCATCAAGCAAAACTAATGAAGCGAGGTTTATTCCCGATGCTGATCCTAAATAAATAAGTGCAACACCCTCAAGAAATTCACCGTTGTTATAACCAGGAGCCCCTACAATGATATCCGAATAGCCATCGCCATTGATATCCCCAGCAGAAGCAACACTATAACCCATTTCTGCAAAATCTTGATTGGATTCTGCACTTGTACTTGCTGTTGTGGATACTCCCGAAGCTGAACCATGAAATACAAAAAATCGCCCTTCATTAGTTGATCCATTATCATAATCGGAACTTCCTAGAATAACATCAGAGTAGCCATCGTTGTTGACATCTCCAGCCGTTGCTACACTTCGTCCCCACTGTGCATCTGCTATATTCGACTCTAAAGTAGTTGCTATAGTCGTAGAAATTCCAGACGAAGAGCCATGATAAATGAACGCAGCCCCTTCATTTGATTCACCGTTTGTATAGTTTAAAGCACTAATGATTACATCCGAATAACCATCGCCATTCACATCTCCAGCCGTTGCAACACTAAACCCAAACCGAGCATTTGTTTGATTTATTTCTAAAGTTATTGTCGGGGTTGATGATACACCAGAAGCTGAACCATAAAAAATAAAAGCGGCTCCTTCTTGAGTCTGGCCATTGTCATAATCAGGCGCACCGACAATAATGTCTGAATAACCATCGCCATTGACATCGCCAGCAGAGGCTACACTATTTCCAAATTTGGAATTGCTTTGATTACTTTCTAATCGTGTATTTGCATTTGAGGGTGTTCCAGCAGAAATGATTGGATCAATGGTTATTGGAAATGTTGCATTGGAAGTGTTTACTACGATGTCATAGCTATTGTTCGCTTTAACATCAAAGTAAGCGAGCAGGGGTTGCTTGTTATTATCCCAAACCACTAAATCAGAATAGTTAAAGCTCGTTTCAGCTACAAAAAACTGAAGTGCTTGTGATGATAACTGTTTTATTGTTGTTCCTTTTCCTTGCAACCTTACACGAACTTCTTTGGTTAGTTTAGGTGCATTTTCAATAATGAAATTTTGTCTTAGCCCTTCTTTAGAATTTATATATTGTTCTGAAAATTTCCCATAATTATATTGAAGTTGATTTTCAGTCTTTTCAATAGTAAAAGAACTGTTAGGTGCAGCCCATAGCAGTTCATCGGCATATACACCTATTGTGGTGATATCAAAACACCATTTCTGTATTGAATCTATACGGGGATTTATCGTAAACTTACCAGGTGAAAAAGTTGTTCTAAGATTGTTTTTTCTATTAGGGCAAGTGAAGAGTTTGTTATTATCTGACGAACTGATGCTATACTCAGCCTCTTCAAGGGCGATGGAGATTTTTTCAGTCCAATTATTATTATTCTCCTCTCTATGTCTTGAAATGTTAACATCATCTGAGTGCCCTTTAGACAAGAAATAAAAAAAAGAGGCTAAAAAGATGCTGAATAGCAAAAACAAGCTTAAGAGAAGGCGTGTTTTTTTCATGGTTTATGTCGTTTTCAACCTGATAAACAAAAGGTTGTAGTAGTTAGATAAACAAATCTAGGTAAAACACATTTTAAACAAAAGAATATAAAGAGTTAAAAAATATGTTTTTTCTTACGTGCTATTTATCCTTCTCGTTTAGGGCCAAACATTCTAAACGCTTCAATTGCAATGAGGATAAAAATAGTCGTTTGTAAATAGTTATTCAACTCCAAATGCAATTGTTCTGTGTTCATATATTTATAAATGAGCATGCCAATTATTAAGGCGATAAATACAAACCGAAGAACATCAAGTATTTTATATAGTAGTTTCATTTTATCGCTCTAGTTCTATTTTTAAAAACTTTGCTGTATAGCTTTTTGTATTTTTAACAACTTCTTCTGGCGTTCCTTCACAAACTATCGTACCTCCCTGTGCGCCACCTTCAGGACCGATGTCAACGAGGTGATCGGCCACTTTTATCACATCTAAATTATGTTCTATTACCAGCACTGTGTTTCCTTTGTCTACTAATTTATTAAGGACAATCAATAAGTGCTGAATGTCTTCAAAATGCAACCCAGTAGTTGGTTCGTCCAAGATATAAAGTGTTTGTCCCGTATCTTTCTTACTGAGTTCTGTAGCCAGCTTTACCCGTTGAGCTTCGCCACCCGAGAGAGTCGTTGCATGTTGTCCAAGAGTGATGTAACCCAAGCCCACATCTTGAAGGGTTTGAATTTTCCGAAGAATTTTTGGCTGATTGTCGAAAAACTTTACCGCATCATTTACGGTCATGTCCAACACATCTGAAATCGACTTTCCTTTAAACCTCACCTCTAGCGTTTCGCGATTATATCGTTTCCCTTTACAACTTTCACAATCAACATGTACACTAGGTAGAAAATCCATTTCAATGACTTTAACACCGCCACCTTCACATTCTTCACAGCGACCTCCTTTTACGTTGAAAGAAAAACGACCAGGTTTATAACCTCTGATTTTTGCCTCAGGCAATTGAGTATAAAGTGTTCGGATATCTGAAAACACCCCTGTATAGGTTGCTGGGTTGGAACGTGGTGTTCGTCCAATCGGAGATTGATCTACTTCTATAACCTTATCCAACAATTTTAAGCCTTCAATTGCCTTATATGGTAATGGGTCCTTACGGGAACGGAAGAAGTGTTGTGAAAGAATGGGGTGAAGTGTGTCGTGTATTAACGTACTTTTCCCACTTCCACTTACTCCAGTGATGCAAACCATTTTTCCTAAAGGGATGGTAAGAGTCACATTTTTCAGGTTGTTTCCTGTGGCATTTTTTAAGACCAGGTTCTCACCATTCCCTTCTCTTCTTTTTTCAGGTACGGCAATTTTCATTTCCCCTGCCAAGTACTTTGAGGTGGTACTTTTGTTCTTTAAAATTTCTTGAGGGGTTCCTTCCGCGACTACTTGACCTCCCAGTCGGCCAGCACCAGGACCAATGTCCAGCAAATAGTCTGACTCTAACATCATGTCACGGTCGTGTTCTACTACGATGACCGTATTACCAATGTCTCTTAAATTTTTGAGTGCCTCAATTAATTTGACATTATCGCGCTGGTGAAGCCCAATACTTGGTTCATCCATGATGTAAGATACACCTACTAGTTGAGTTCCTATTTGTGTAGCTAACCGGATCCGTTGTGCTTCGCCACCGGAAAGTGTCCTTAAAGGGCGGTTCAATGAAAGATAGTCTAGGCCCACATCGAGTAAAAAACCGATGCGTTTTCGAACCTCTTTCATCACCTCTTCTCCGATAATTTTTTGTTTATCAGAAAGCATATCTTCGACATTATTCGCCCAATCAGATAAAGAGCTAATATCGACCATGGCCAATTCAGAGATGTTTTTTTCACCGATTTTAAAATGCAACGATTCTTTTTTCAAACGAAGACCATGACATTCTGGACACGTCATTTTTTCGAGGTGATCTTGTAGTAATCGACTATTAGGGTCAGATTCCAAATAGCGAACGAGGTAATTTAAAATACCATCAAACGCTAACTCATAACTGATTTTTGTGCCTACGTTCGATTTGGTCTCGATATCAAAAGTTGCTCCGTGAAGTAATTTATTTAGCAATTCTTTATCAATGTCTTTGATAGGAGTGGTGATATCATACGTGTGACACTTGAGGACTTTTTCTATTTCTTGAAACAGCCAATTGCGTTTATAATCACCTAAAGGCACTATTCCTCCTTGGTAGATGCTTTGACTATCGTCAGGAATGATTGATTTTTCTGTAAATTTTTCAATCTCACCTAACCCATTGCAAGTCGGACAAGCTCCATAAGGCGAATTAAAAGAAAAGGAATTGGGAGCAGGCTCGTCATACGAAATGCCACTTGTTGGACACATCAGGTGTTGAGAGAAGTGACTCAAAATACCACTTGGATTAATGACACTAATGATACCGTCACCTTGTTTTAACCCTGATTTTATGGATTGTGCAATACGAAAGCGTTCTGCTTCTTCCACCACAAGCCGATCGACCACAATTTCTATATCGTGAGTTTTGTAACGGTCGAGTTGCATTTTGGGTACTAACTCCAAAATTTCGCCATTGACACGTACTTTTGTAAAACCTGATTTTCTAATCTGAACAAACAGTTCTCGGTAATGCCCTTTTCGACCTTTAACCACGGGAGCTAGAATGGTAAGTACTTCGCCCTGATGTTGTTTTAAAAGAATTTCGATGATTTGGTCTTCCGTCATTTTAATCATCTTCTCGCCTGTCACATACGAATAAGCTTCACCCGCACGAGCAAATAACAGTCGTAAAAAATCATATATTTCGGTTAGTGTGCCAACCGTTGATCGCGGATTTTTACTGGTTGTTTTTTGTTCAATGGATATCACTGGACTCAGACCATCTATCTTGTCGACATCAGGGCGTTCCATGTTTCCGATAAATGAACGGGCATAAGAAGAAAAACTTTCCATGTACCTCCGTTGTCCTTCGGCATAAATAGTATCGAAAGCCAACGAAGATTTACCACTGCCGCTCACACCAGTAATCACGACCAGCTTGTTGCGAGGAATTTTTACATCAATATCTTTCAGATTGTGTTCCCGCGCGCCATATACTTCAATGCTCTCTTCTCGTTCCGTCTTTTTTGCCATGTTATGATCTGCTGGTATCTTTTTTAACTTTCTTCAAATATAGCTCGCTTTTCTCATTATGCTCGGCTTTTTCCACTGCTTCTTTAATGCTGTCTTTTGTAAAATGAGTAGGCTTCACACTATCAAGAACAACTTTCGCGTTGCTTTGTTCCTTCGGTGTATTTTTCTTTTTCAAAGGAATTTTCAAGGTGTAATTTTTTTCACTCAGTGTCAATGAATTACCGACTAGCCAAGGGTTATATTCTTTTAAATCATCTAAACTTATATTTTGGTTTTTAGCAAAAACAGAAAGATTAGGAATAGAAGCAGTTACCTTCATTTTTTTATGCGCGGGAAATCCAATTTTAGCAGGGTTGAAACCGTACTTCTGTTGATGTTCAATAATCTCTTTAAGTGCCACTATTCGATATACATATTGTCCCGTTTCTTTATTAAGATTCAGGTTGTAATAACTTTTCTTCCGCTGCACTTTCAACTGTCTTTTTATTCCACTAACACCCATGTTATAAGACGCGGCTACGTTGGTCCAGTTACCTAATTGTTTATGTGCCCTTTTTAAATATTTACAGGCCGCATGGGTTGCTTTAATTGGATCATACCGTTCATCTATTTCCTCGTTAACAGTTAAACCCATTCTTCTTGCCGTAGAGGGAATGAACTGCCAAAAACCAGCTGCCCCTTTGGGAGAAATCGCATTAGATAAACCACTCTCAACTACCGCTAAGTATTTAAAATCATCGGGGATATTATGTTGCGCTAAGATTTTTTCAATCACGGGAAACCAATAATTCACCCGTTTGATGATGATGTTAGTTTTCCTACGGAGATAATTGTAATGATACATCTCCTTGCCAAATTTTTCTTCTACATGGCTAAGGTCTGCGGGAACCCGTTCTTCACAAAAAAACAAGGTGTCGGGTTTATTAAGTGAATAAACCTGATAATACTTAATGCCCTTGTAGTTCAGTTGTTCGGCTTGTGATTGTCTGAACTTGATGAAGGCAGCAATGGCAGCAATTGCTACAAAAATTCCAAGTAATTGTTTTTTGCTCATCAGTAAGGTGTGAAGATACGGAATCTTGTTTTTGAAAGCTTGTTTCTTTTCAACGCTTTTTTCTATGAGACATCAAAAGCTTTAACTATTTTGAGTGAATGTGGTTACGTATACTTCCTCTCTTTCTATTTGTGAGCTATTTTTCAAATGCTCAAAAACCTATAAAATCCATTCAAAACTATGCTTTTTTAACTACTGCTGATTATTATTTATTTAATCTGGAGACAGTTTTAAAAGCAGTAACACTAGAGCAAAAAATTGTACTACCCAATCGAATAGGAGAAATTGATGAATTCAATTTAATTAATAGCCAAACGCTCTCTCCAGCACTTCAAAAACAGTTTCCTTCTATCTTATCCTTTAGAGGTTATGCTATTACAGATTCTAAAAAGAAAATAAGAATCGACTTCAATGAAAAGGGGTTGTTCGCATGGGTAAAGTCACCTACAGAAAGTTATTTCATCCACTCCTTAGAAAATATAAATGAACTAATTGTCTTTGATGAAAAGAATTACAAAACAGCAAATAAGCAGAGCTACACTGAACTAGAGCCTCGAAAGTTAATTGAAGCAGCTAGTCCACCAGCCCTAAAAACAAGAAGAGCTCAGAAAGCTAACGGAGGGAAATTGCGCACCTACCGTTTGGCAGTTTCCTGTACGGGTGAATATGCCGCCTATCATGGAGGCACCAAGGCATTGGCTTTATCGGCCATTGTTACTTCAATCAACCGAGTAAACGAAGTTTTTGAAAATGATTTAGCCGTTCGGCTTGAACTCATTCCTAATATAGGAGATCTTCTCTTTACTAACCCGGCAACAGACCCTTATGTTGATAATAACTCCAATCAATTGATTGATGAAGTACAAATACAACTTGACGAGCTTATCGGTGCAGCTAATTACGACATTGGACACGTCTTCTCTACTGGTGGCGGTGGGATTGCTCAATTGGCTTCAGTGTGTGGACCATTAAAAGGTAGTGGCGTTACTGGTTCTTCCAACCCTATAGGTGATCCATTTGACATTGATTTTGTCGCACATGAATTGGGTCACCAATTTGGGGCTGAGCATACCTTTAATTCGGATCAAGAAAGTTGCTCTGGTACGGGTTGGGAATTTGCCGCATATGAACCTGGTAGTGGGTCGACAATTATGGCCTATGCTGGAATTTGCGAACCCCATAACCTACAACAACAAAGTGATGCTTATTTCCATACGCATAGTATTGATGAAATTGTGACTTATATCAATGGGAAAGGAAGTACGTGTGGCACGGTAACACTGTTAGAGAATACTCCCCCAAAGGTGACCGTGCCCGAAAGTGGTTTTTTCATTCCTATTTCTACTCCTTTTAAATTGACTGGTTCCGCAACTGATAATGAAGATTCGTTCTTGACCTATTGTTGGGAAGAGTATGACTTAGGACCATTTGGCGCACCTACTTCTCCGCAAGATAATGCACCGCTTTTTAGATCCTTTATTCCATCATTTTCTCCAAGTCGCTATTTTCCACAACTGGAGAGTGTCGTGACAGGTCAAAGTACCTTTGGTGAGTTGCTCCCGACTTATTCACGGGATTTAACCTTTCGATTGACGGTGCGCGATAACCACCCTGAAGGTGGTGGTGTAAATGATGCACAGGTAGCTTTTAAATCAACCGATCAAGCCGGGCCTTTTGTAGTGACCTCACAAACAACCCCTTCAAGCTATGAGGTCAACGAAATTATAGAGGTTACTTGGGATGTATCTAACACGAATGCTTCCCCTGTGAATTGTAGTTTTGTAAGACTGTTGCTATCTACAGATGGGGGATACACTTATCCGATTACATTGCTTGAAAACACCCCAAATGATGGAAAGGCAGATGTCACCATTCCCAATACCTTAACCTCCGCAGCACGCATTAAAGTGGAAGCTGTTGACAATGTGTTTTATAACATCAATACAGTCAACTTTAATATAACAGCTCCCACAACACCAAGCTTTGCCTTAAACATTTCGCCACAATTTCAAGATATTTGTCCGCCAGACTCTTTTGTCTATGCAATATCTTTAACACGCTTTTCAGACTTTAATGAAAACGTAAATTTGACTGTAAACAACTTACCAAGTGGTTTAAGTTATTACTTTACTGATGATGAGTTGAATATTAGTGATTCAACAAAATTGATATTGAAGGTTCAAAACGGACATGTTTCAGACAATTACGAAGTGATGGTGGTTGCAACTTCCTCAAGTCTCACACGGCAACAAGAAATAAGCTTGCGAACGCATGTGGAAAATCAATTAAATGCTAAAGAATTACAATTACCAGAAAATAATGAAATCGGTACTGGTTTGCGACCTGTTTTTAAATGGCAAGCTTTTGTTGATGCGGATGATTATGTATTGGAATTGAGTACTGAAAGTTCTTTCGAAACGAAAGAGGTGTATAAAAACATTACCTCAAATGAATGGGAGTATAAAAACACACTTGTTGCTAACACTACTTATTTCTGGCGTGTAAAGGGAATGAATAATTGTGGATCATCTGATTACACGACTCCTTATCAGTTTACTACTGTTAATACAGTTTGTCAAACAGTTAAAAATGACACACCAGTTCCTTTGCCGAATGGAACCAGGCTGTTTTCCTCCACCATAAGTTCTACACTTACTGGATTAGTTACCGATGTGAATGTTAAATCCATCAAAGGGGTTCATGAATACACGAGTGATTTATTATTTTATCTAGAATCACCCTCAAGTAAAAGTGTGAAATTACTTGCTGATGTGTGTGATGGTAATTCTGGTGAAGACTTTAATATGGGGTTTGACGATGCTTCTACTGCAGGATTTCCACCATGTCCACCAACAGATGGACTAATCCACCTTCCCATTGAACCGTTAGCCGGATTTGTTGGCGAGGGTGCACAAGGAGACTGGATACTATACATTCGAGATGAATTTGAAGATATGGATGCTGGAACACTTACAAGTTGGGAGTTAGAAATTTGTGCAGGTAAACCTGTAACCGTTATAGACCAAGAAGTAAAAAACAGCATCTCTGTTTTTCCTAACCCTACCACTGGCGTCATAGAGTTTGAGGGCAAGTCTGATAATAGCTTGATTAAAATTTATGATAGCTTTGGACAATTAGTAGGTGAAACGACCCACCACCACTTTGACACGATAGCCCTTAAATCAGGTGTTTATTTTTATGTGCTTTCAAACCAAGGTCTGCCCCAAAGAGGCAAGTTTGTTAAGCTATAGACTACTTTAACAAGTCGTTGATGACAGGACCGTATTTTACTTTTTTATCGGGCTCAAAAAACGAAAAGCTTGATCTACGCGTTGTGAAATCATCTTCAGTCATCACCATTTCATATTTTCTGGAATAGGATAATGCCATGGCTAAATAAGTGGGTAAAGTGGTGTTCGTAGTCCCTTCATAATTTAAAACTGAAAAAGTATCCGTCCCATATTTGGAAAGTAGCCATAATGCTTCTTTTTTAGCCAATCCAAGTTTTAAAGCGTTACGCAAAGCTTCAGCTTCTAATTCATAAAAATGAGCTTCATTGTCAGCTTGTCCACCCACTAAATTAATGTTTGCAGTGTTACACGGAGTATTATTCTTCATTCGCTGAGCCACTAAATCTGTAGCCTTTTCAGCCATTTTTCTATAACCTGTTAATTTACCTCCTGCTATAGAAATCAAACCCGAATCCGCAATAAATACCTCCTCTTTTCTGGAAATCTCTGATGGTTGTTTTCCTTCTTCATTAATCAAAGGCCGCAAACCAGACCATGTAGAAATAATATCTTCGTTGGTAAGATGTAAGGAAGGGAATTTGAGGTTCACCGATTTTAGTAAATAAGAAATATCTTCTTCTGTAACATCAGGATCTGCGAGGTCTCCCTTATAAAAAGTATCAGTGGTACCTAAATAGGTGATGTCACCAGCTGGTACCGCAAAAGCCATACGGTTATCGTGGGTGTCAAAATACACGGCATTGTTAATAGGGAGTCGTTCATTTTTAAATACTAAATGCACGCCTTTGGTTAATACTAATTTATGCTCTGCACTTACATCATCACGCTCACGCACATCATCTACCCAAGGACCCGCAGCACTTATGATGTTTTTGGCTTTCACTGTTTGGCTTTCACCAGTCAATTGGTCAACCACCTTAGCGCCAGCAATTTTTTGTTCAGCATCAAAAACAAACTCTTCTGCTTTCACATAGTTGAGAGCTTTTGCACCCAGCTCTACCGCTGTTTTGATATTTTCTAAGGTCAGTCGCGCATCGTCCGTTCGGTTTTCAAAATACTTTACGGAGCCAACTAGGTGTTCGGGATTCAGTGTTGGTTCACGCTTCAAGGTTTCAGTTTTATTGTAGCTTTTCGATAAAAATTTCTCTTGAATTCGTACGAGCCATTCAAAAAGCCACATGCCTAATCGGAGTTCCCATTTTTTCATAGAACCACCCTTGTATATAGGCACCATAACGGGAATGGGGTGTACAAGGTGTCGAGCATTGTTACGCACGACAGCTCGTTCTTTGCCCACCTCGGCAACCAATTTAAAATCTTTTTGCTTGAGGTAGCGAATACCCCCATGCACTAGTTTAGTGGAGCGACTAGAGGTGCCAGCACCATAATCTTGCATTTCCACTAAAAGTGTTTTCATGCCTCGGGAGGTGGCGTCCAATAAAATTCCTGCACCTGTAATCCCTCCACCAATCACGATTAAATCATAGGAGTCAGCTTCTAGGTTGTCGAACCATTGTTGGCGAGTTTGGCGAGAGAATTCAGTTTTCATACTGGGCTTATAACGGACTTTCTAAATTAATTGTTTATGTGATTTAATCTAGCATTTAATTTTAGTAACGCTATCTTTACTGGTAAAGTAACAATTATGAAAGCACTATTACTCCCATTTCTTACTCTAACAGCATTTGTTTATTCAGCTACTGCTCAAATAATAACATTTACTGATCTAAATTTCAAAAATGCCTTAATAAACTATGTCCCTAAAATTGATTTAAATAACAATGGGGAGATTGAGGTAAGTGAAGCTGTATTGATAACTAAACTTGATGTTAGCAGTAAAGACATTCAATCACTTAATGGTATCGAAGCTTTTATCAATTTAGCTGAACTAAACTGCAGTAATAACTCGCTATTGTATTTAAATTTAGGCAATCAAAAAATGACACGTTTGAATTGCGCTTATAACGAAATTTCAACATTAGGTATAGAAAGCTTAGTTAATTTAAAATACTTGAATTGTGAAGTAAATTAAATAAATGACTTACGAATTGGGACTATGGATTCACTACTAACTCTTATCTGTAGTGATAACCCATTAAAAAAACTAGACTTATACCCTAATCCAAGTATTAAGGATATTACAGCTACATCCTGTCAATTAGAATGGTTAGATGTGTCTACTCTTGAAAATTTAATTTGGTTTGTGTGTAACGGCAATAGTCTAAAAAAATTAGATCTTACAAAAAACAAGAAGCTGCGATTTATTGATTGTGGCGGTAATCAACTTACCAATCTTGATTTAAGTAACAATCCCGAACTGACAGAAATTGATATTTATTCTAATTTATTTACCTCCTTCGATTTTTCTGATAACCTAAAGGTCGTGTATATACTCGCAAACCACAATCCACTAACTCAAGTAGATGTAAGTTGTTTACCTGATTTTAATGCTTTTGAATGTTACAACTGTAATCTTAAGTCATTAGACCTAAAAGGAAACGCAGAAAATCTTTACTTAGATGCTCGTGGTAATGACAGTCTTACAACAGTTTGTATAGAGACAAGTCAAAGTTTTGGTTACTTGGACAGGGAAGAAAACACACAAATAAGTACCGAATGTGCTACAGGCTTAGATAAATGTTCTCTAGTAACAAACCTTGATAACAACCCTTCTTTCAACAAGGATCTTATAAAAACAGTTGATTTACAAGGCCGTGAAGTTGACGAAAACAGTACTGGTTTATTGATAGAAGTTTATAGTGATGGTTCTAAAGAAAAAATTTGGAGACAGTAAACTTTGCTTATTCTATCTCCAACTCCTTTAAAATCCCTCCCGTCATACGGCTAATTTCGAGGTAGTTTGCCCATTGGTTGTAAAAACTTTCCATTAGTTGGAGTTCGCTATTCAGGTAGTCCAGTTGAATCATGCGGTAGTCAAACGAATTTAAAATCCCGTTTTCCCATCGTTCGGTGCTTAGCTCACTATTGAGTTTACTAGTCGATTTTTTCCGTTCGCTTACAGCAGAAATTTGTTGTTGTGTTTCATAAACAGCGTACGACTTTTTCAAATCACTGCTCATGGTGCGTTTCATATCTTCAATTTTATATTCTGTTGCTTCAAGGTTCATAATCGCCTCCTTAACATTGCGTTGGCTCTTGTTCCCATCAAAAAGATTCCATGCTAAGGTGAAATTGACATATCCCTGGTAACTTCTTCCCAAACCTACACGTGCCGTAGTATTTTGCTCATCTTGGATTAGAGTCAACAAACTCCCAAAAGGAGCTAAAACCGACAAGTTACCACCAACACCTGCATCAAGGTATACCAAAGGGTATAAAGCGCTTTTTTGAAGTTTACTTTGGTTTTGAATCAACTGAGTATTCAAATATTCTTTTTTTAAGGTGTGGTTATCCGCTAACATCTTAGTTTCAATATCTGCTACAGGAGCCACCTCAGGTGCTTTGGTTAACGAGTCCACAAAAACATACTGACTGTCAACGGGTGCACCCAGCACCAAGTTTAAATTGCGAACAGAATTATCATAGTTGATTTTTGAAAGCAAAAACCGTGTGGAGTCATCCAAGTGTGCATTTTCTATTTGTAATAAATCGAAGGTAGTAAGCACACCTAATTCTTGTTTTTCTTGAGCCAAGTCGAGTTGTTCCTTAGAGTTTTCAAGCAAGGAGGAAACTACTGATAGCTTTTTTTGCTCCACTAAACAGCGATAATAAGACAAGATGATTGCTTGCACCACATTTTCAACAACGATAGAGGCATTTTCATTGGATTGTGCTTCTAAAATTTCTAGTTGTTGTTTTGAAACTTGAATTCTATATCCATTAAACAAAACCCATCGGGCATTTAACACCGGGATGGTGCTTGCGGTTAAGAGTTTTCCATTGATAAAGGAAGCGGGGTTATTGTTATCTAAGAAAACTTGATTCTGTTGCACGGTAAGTGAAATGGTTGGTCCACCACCAGCCTCAGAATAGGTGTTGTTCATTTCTGCAACATCAGTGGCTAAATCAGCTATTTTGATTTGAAAATTATTTTCCAAGCCCAACTGAATAGCATCAGACAATGAAAGATTTTCTTGCGCAAAGCCTAACGAGGTAAGCAACAACCCTAGCGATATGGTAATGTGTTTTATCAACCTTCTTCTGCTTGTTCTTTTAATCGGATGTTTTCACGATATGCGGGCTCAGCTTTTTCGGACTTAATTTTATATCCCTCCCAGTAAGACCAAAACCATCTCTTAGCATCATTAAGTGTTAAAATAAGTGTAGGGAAATATAATAACACAAAAAAAGTACCGAACATTACTCCATAAGTCAAAGAAATTGCCATCGGCACTAAGAATTTTGCTTCATTACTTTTTTCAAAAATTAAAGGATATAAGCCCACTACAGTGGTGATTGATGTTAACATAATGGCTCTGAAACGGGACTTTCCAGCATTATAAACAGCTTGTTTTACGGATTGGCCTAACTTTATTTGTGTATTGTATTTATCAAGAAATACTACGGCATCATTAATAATTACACCACATAATCCTATTAAACCAAATTGGCTCATAATTACAATACTTTGATCATGGATGAAATGCCCTAAATAGGCACTAGCTACGCCAAATGGAATCATAATCAAGATAATAATTGGTTGGGACCACGATCGAAATGCTAATGACATTACTAAATAAATACAGATCACAACGATGATTATTACACGATTTTTAGAGTCGTTAAACTTTTGCTGCTCGCGTTCTTGACCACCCTTCACAATACTTATTGATGGATATTTATCTAAAATAGGAGGTAAAATTTCTGTATTTATTTTTTCTAACAAATTATCTAGTGACTTGTCAGGATCTACTTGTGAAGCTTCAATTTTAATTTCTCGTTGTCCGGCATGGTGTGCGATTGTTACAATACCTCGTTCAATTTCATAACTAGCAATTTCTCTAAAAGGTACTTTTAAGCCTGTGGGCGTAACAATTTGCATGGAGTTTAAATCAGAGAAAGAAGCTCTATCTTCTTTAGGATATCGCACCACAATTTTCACATCATCTTCATTACGCTGAATACGCTGTGCTTCTTTTCCAAAAAATGCATTTCGCACTTGCAAGCTGACATCACCTATGGTTAGTCCTAAGTATTTGGCTTTTGGTTTTAAAGTAATGTTGAGCTCTTTTTTCCCCTCAATGTCATTGTCTATCACATCCTTTAATTCAGGCAGTGCTTTTAATTGTGCTTTTAGTTCATCTTTTGCTGCGTAAAGTTCTTTGGTATTCGGACTCATTAAGCCGATAACCACTGGCTTTCCAAAAAAGGTCTTCCCTTCTAGTGTAAACTTAGTGACGTCCTCAATGTCACCTATTTCCTTTCTTATTTTTGCAGAGATACGTTTGCTCGAATAGTCTCTCTCTGCCTCATTTTGAAGTTTAATAACAATTTCTCCAGCATGCGCCCCTTTTTCTATACTGTTGCCACCCACAGCTAGCGAAGTGGACACAATAATGTCTGTGGTGTCTTCACGCTCTTTTTTGATTTGTTCATTTACCCGCCATATAGCTGCTTCACACCGCTGAAGCCGCTTTTCAGTAATTTGCTCATCGGTACCTTGCTGCATTACCAATTCTAGTGTGAGCTTATCCGAGTCTAGAAAAGGGAATAAAGAAAAGTTTAATTGTCCGCCTTGAATTAGACCGAAAATCAACCCAAAAGTGATGATGGGAACAGCTAGGGCAATAAGCGTTCGCCAATGAATCACAAATCGAAGTGCCCGACTGTATAGTTTGTTTTTGACATAATTAACCCCCTGATTTACTGCGATTATAAACTTGGTTTGTTTACCCAATGTCGATTTAGAACTCAAGTGGGCTGGTAAAATGAACATTGCTTCAAGTAAAGAAACGGTAAGGCAGGCAATAACGATAATGGCAATTTCTTTAATAAAGTCGCCAATGTAACCCTCGATAAAAAATAGACCAACAAAAGCAATAATTGTGGTAAAAACAGAAATGAACACAGATGGAAGCACTTCCATTAACCCGTCAACAGCAGCTCGGAGGGGTGATTTCCCTTTTTCAAGATGCATGTAAACATTTTCTGAAATCACAATTCCATCATCCACCAAAATTCCGATCACTAAAATCATTCCGAAAAGTGATATTTGGTTGATGGTCACTCCCATGATATAACCCACGATTATCATCCCTAAAAAGGAAACAGGTATCCCCATGGCTACCCAAAAAGCAAGACGGAGATTAAGGAAAATCCCTAAAGAAATCATCACCAAAACGAGGCCCATCACTCCATTTTCAGTTAAAATTTTTAACTGTTCGTTCAACGGAATGGAACTGTCTTCAATAATATCAATTTGAGCCTCTGTGTTCAGTTTGTTAAACTGAGTAATGTATTCTTTTAAATAATCAGTGATTAGAATTATATCTTCTTCAGCTAATTTCTCTATAGTGAAACCGATGGCTCTTTGTCCATTGAAGTAACGTTTATTAGGACTTTCAGCTAACTGGAATCTAACATCCGCTAGGTCTTTTATTTTTAAAATTCCTGCACTGGAAGAGGTTCTTACCACAATGTTCTCAATGTGTTCCGCATCTAACTCCTTACCTTTAGAGCGAATAAGTAACTCTTCTTTCCCTGTCTTAATCGTCCCTCCGGAAACATCCACATTACTATACTTAATAGCATCTACTATTTCATTAATAGTCATTTGATAACGGTCAAGCTCCATTTTACGCACTTCTACTGCCATTTCTACCTCTGGCATGCCGTCCATTTTTAGCTGTGAGATAACTCGAGAGTTTAAAAAATCATTTTTCACCTTGATGGCTAAGTCTCGCAAGTCTAAAATATCCGCGTTGCTCGAAAGCGTTAGCTGCATTACGGTATTTTTTGGTAACAACTTAAATACGATGGGTTTCTCTGCACCCTCAGGGAAAGAATTAATTTGATCGATTGCATTTTTCACATCAGTCAACATCTCATCGATGCTAAACCGCTGTTTTCTGCCAATCACCACAATAGCTACATTCTCAGAACTGGTTGAGTTAACTTCCTCTACCTTTTCAAGGCTTTTAACTGCATTTTCAATTTTGAGTGTTATTCCCTGTTCTACTTCCTCAGGAGATGCTCCAGGATAAATTACTTGAACAGCTATATTATTGGTGTTTCTTTCTGGAAAATATGAGCGCTTAATGCCCTTCATACTCATAAAACCCAAAAAGCAGATGAGTATAATGAGGACGTTAGCCCAAATAGGGTACCTTACAAAAAAGCTTACGATTGGTCTCACTTAATTGAGTGCTTTGTATTTCCTTCCTTCAAATAGTGGCACTTTTTGATTGACCACCTTTGTACTATCGTTTAAACCTTTCACGACCGCAATTTCGTCATCGTAGTAAACCAGGTCAACGGCCTGTTTGGTTAATGTTGAATCTTTTTGATAAATCTGAACATCATTTTCACCATATATCGCTTCAATGCTTAGCTTTTGAGCGTTTTTTATTATTCCAGCATCAATTTTTACTCGGTAATACTCCCCATGTTTAATCGCATCCTGATTTTTTATTTTTATATAACCTGAAAAAGACTGTGTTGCTGGGTTTAAAAAATCACTTACTCGTGCCACCTTTCCAGATAGCTCCTTCGAAGTACCCGTTTGATATACCGTTGCATTATCCCCTACTTTCACTTGACCAATTTGAGAGTCAGAAAGCGATACTTCAATTTCTTTTTCACTTGTTTTTCCAAATGTTCCTACGTTCATTCCTGGGTTTAGCTGTGTACCTTCCTGTATAACTACATTCATTAAAACTCCATCAAAAGGAGCAAAGAAATAATGTTTTTGAAACTGTGCTTCCCGAGCCTTTACTTCATAATAGGATTTAAATAATTGCCGGTTAGATAGAAATAAATGTTCTCTATCATCCTCTATTTCGGGCAACTTAGGCAAGTTACTATTAGCACTCACCTCGGAAAAATAGTTTTCCCATTTTTTAAAATCTTTTTTAAAATCGGTTTTTAAATCAGGAAGTAATGTAGTCAATAACTGTATAAATGCACTTCTAGCTGCCTTTAGCGCATATAATCCTTCTGGGTTAGATACTGAAAAAATCAATTCTCCTTTTCTGAAAGAGGCGCCTTGTTTTAATGGATGTTTTCCTGCAACAATTTCACCTTTTACTTCTGAAATAAGATGAACCATGGAAGCATTATAGACACGCCCTTCCGATTTAACCATAATGGGTACAATACCGTTATCTACAGTAATGACCTTAACTAACCCCGTAGTACCTAGTTTTGAGACATTATCTACTGGTGGTTTTTCTTTTGTCATGAAAGAAATGAAAGCCCAGCTTAAAAATAACGCTAAACCTATCCCTCCAAGTGTGATGACAATTTTACCTGATTTCATTCTCTAAAAGAAACTTGCTAACCTAATTCCCAAAACTGCTACTATTTATCGAATAATTCTATCAGTTTTAGGTCTTTGTTTCAACCTTTTAATTTTTCAAAGAACTAACTTAGTCATTAGTTTACTGTTTTTGAAGTGGTTTTATACTTTTGTAGCTGTTTGTTGCAAACGAAGTGGTTCTTCTTTGCTGAAAATCAAAAATATGGATTGTAATTGTTAGGAGTAAGTAGAGGAACGTGGAAGTAAAAGACTTACTTAAAATTTATAAAGCTAGCCCCTTAGTTTCCTTGTTAACTGAGAAGTTAAAAGACAAGGAGAAAGGCAATCTATTCATAAAAAATAGTCGCGGTAGTTTTGATGCACTGTTAGCTAGTTGTGTTTATCAAGCAAATAAAAAGCCTCACCTCTTTATTTTACGTGACCGCGAAGAAGCAGCTTATTTCCAAAACGATTTGGAAAATATGTTAGGCAAAGAGCGTAATGTGCAATTTTTCCCTACTTCCTATAAGCGGCCTTTTATTTATGATGAAATAGAAAACGCCAATGTGCTTCAGCGTGCTGAGGTATTGAATACCATCAATTCTAAATCACTTGATGCAGATTTAATTGTGACCTACCCTCAGGCTTTAATTGAGAAGGTGATAAATAAAAGGTCATTGGTTAAAAACACTTTTGGTGTGAAAGTCGGAGACTCTCTTGATTTGAGTTTTATGTCTGAGCTCTTGGTGGAATACGGTTTTCAAATGAATGACTTTGTGTATGAAGCAGGAGATTTTTCTATCCGTGGTGGTATTATTGATATATATTCTTTTGCTAACGAGTTACCTTATCGTATTGAGTTATTAGGAAAAGAAGTAGAAAGCATCCGTACCTTTGACCCTGAGTCGCAACTTTCGGTAGAAAAAAAGAAATCAATTTCTATTATCCCAGACGTACAAACGAAATTATTAGAGGAAACGCGTCAGTCATTTTTAGAATATATTCCTTCGAACACCACCATCTGGATTAAAGATTATCCACTAACTGTTGATGTCATTGAAAAATCCTTTGAAAAAGTGAGCGAAAATTTTGCCACCCTAATGAAGGAGTCTGGCGATAGTAAAGTCATTAATTCACCTAGCGAATTATTTGAAACAAAAGAAAGTTTTTCTTCCTTAGTTAAGACTTTCTCTGCCATAGAGTTTGGAGTAAAAAATCGTTTGAAAGGAGAAGAGATTGTCTTTGACATCAAACCACAGCCTTCTTTCAATAAAAAATTCAATCTTCTGGCAGATTCGTTAGCTGAATATAAAGCCACCGGTTATTCCATAGCTATTGTGGGAGATTCTTTGCAACACATCACCAAACTACGAAGTGTGCTAAAAGAGTTGGATCCCACATTACACATTGACAACCTGGCCACATCTTTGCGAGAAGGCTTTGTAGATGAAGATGAAAAATTAGTCCTCTTCACCGATCATCAAATTTTTGAGCGCTATTTTAAATTTAAGGTCAAAGAAAAACATTCGCGCTCAAAAGCTCTTACCGTAAAAGAATTAAAAAGTCTTCAGCCAGGTGACTATATCACGCATATTGATTATGGGGTGGGCCGCTTTGCGGGTATGGAACGAAAAGATGTGAATGGTAAAATTCAAGAATCCATCCGAATCATCTACCGCGATAACGACATTTTGTATATCAATGTACATTCCCTGCATAAGATAGCTAAGTTTAGCAATAAAGATGCGCCCCCTCCTCAAATGAGTAAGTTGGGTTCACCCGAGTGGGAAAACAAAAAGAAAAAGGTCAAAAGAAAAGTTAAAGAAATAGCTATAGACCTGATCAAGCTATACGCCCAACGCAGAGCAAATAAAGGGACTGCTTTTTCGCCAGACAACTACTTGCAAGTAGAGCTTGAAACCTCTTTTATGTATGAAGACACACCAGACCAAGCCAAAGCTGCTGCTGATGTGAAAACAGACATGGAAAAAGAATACCCTATGGATCGCTTAGTATGTGGGGACGTAGGGTTTGGTAAAACTGAAGTAGCCATTCGGGCTGCATTTAAAGCCGTCTGCGATAGTAAACAAGTCGCGGTATTAGTACCAACTACCATTTTAGCACAACAGCATTTCCATACTTTTCAAAACCGGTTGGAAGATATGCCTTGTAAAGTCGACTACATCAATCGGTTTAGAACTACCAAGGAAATCAAGGAAATTAAAGACCGTCTTAAAAAAGGTGAAATAGATATCCTTGTCGGAACGCATAAAATAGTTGGGAAAGAAATCAAATTTAAAGACTTAGGTCTCTTAATTATTGACGAGGAGCAAAAGTTTGGCGTAGCGGTAAAAGATAAATTAAAAGAGTTTAAGGTGAATGTCGATGTGCTCACACTTACGGCCACACCTATTCCTCGGACGTTGCAATTCTCATTAATGGGTGCGAGGGATTTATCCGTGATTACAACACCACCACCAAACAGAAGACCAGTAACTACAGAGATTCACACGTTTGATGAACGTATCATTCGCGATGCGGTAAGCTTCGAGTTAAAGCGTGGAGGACAAGTGTTTTTTGTTCATAATCGCGTAGCGGACATCGAAAAAATAGGAGATATTATTTTGCGGTTGGTGCCAGATGCACGTGTTGGAGTCGCCCATGGACAAATGGAGGGTAAGCAATTAGAAAAAGCGATGCTTCGCTTTATTGACCATGAAACTGATGTGCTGGTTTCCACTAATATTATTGAGTCGGGACTAGATATCACCAATGCCAATACTATTATTATTAATCAGGCACAAAACTTTGGTTTGTCTGATTTACATCAAATGCGGGGCCGTGTGGGGCGGTCGAATAAAAAAGCATTTTGCTATTTGTTAACCCCAGCTATGTCTGTGTTGACTTCTGATGGAAGAAAACGCTTAGAAACATTAGAAGAATATTCTGAATTAGGTGATGGGTTTAAGATTGCCATGCGTGACCTTGAAATACGTGGTGCTGGCGATTTATTAGGTGGTGAACAAAGTGGGTATATTAATGATATTGGCATAGAAACCTATCAACATTTACTAGACGAAGCCATTCAAGAACTAAAAGAAACAGAGTTTAAGGACTTATTTAAAACTGAAATTGATATTTCTAAACTCAAGGTTGATTGTAATATTGAAACCGATTTGGAGGTATTGATTCCAGAAGACTATGTGTCAAATATTTCCGAACGACTAAGGTTATACAATGCCTTAGATGTAATTAAAAATGAACCAGCGCTTCAAGAATTTTCCACTACTTTGATTGACCGGTTTGGCGTAATTCCACCCGAAGTGATGAGCTTAATAGAAACCGTCCCTTTGCGGTGGGAAGCAGAACGACTGGGTTTTGAAAAATTAATGCTCAAGCAAGGCGTGATGAAAGGTCACGTTAATATTGAAAACAACGATGCCTATTTCCAATCAGAAGTATTTGGGAAACTGTTGGCTTTCATTCAAAAAAATCATCAACGCTGTTCTTTACAAGAAAAGGGTGGTAAAATGAATATCACTTTTAAAAATATCACGGGAGTTGGACAAGCTTTAATTTTATTGAAATCTGTGATTTAATGGAAAACGAACTGGATTTACTTTTAAGAGAAATACGGAGTTGTAATCTCTGTCAGGCGCATTTGCCATTAGGCCCAAACCCTGTATTAAGAGCTTCGGCTGAATCAAAAATCTTGGTTGTTGGTCAAGCCCCAGGAACACGAGTGCATAAGACGAGTGTTCCATGGAATGACCCGAGTGGTGATAAATTAAGAGATTGGTTAGGGGTAGACCGTGAGACTTTTTATGACGAAAATAACTTTGCTATTATCCCTATGGGGTTTTGTTATCCTGGAAAAGGAAAGTCAGGGGACCTCCCCCCTAGAAAAGAATGCGCTCTCACCTGGCATGAGCAATTATTAAAATTATTACCCAATATTAGACTTACCTTGCTATTTGGGCAATATGCCTTAGACTATTTTTTGCGTGAAAAAAAGAAAAAAACATTGACCGAAACCGTTAAGAACTATCACGAGTACCTGCCTCATTTTTTACCAATGCCCCATCCATCCCCTAGAAATAGATTTTGGTTACAGAGAAACCATTGGTTTGAACAGGAAATTGTTCCTGTTCTCAAGGAGATAACACATCAGTTACTTTGTGAGTAAGAAAAATATATATAAAGTAAGAATTTTTCGTGTGGAAAACTTTTGAATGTTACTACTAATAGATTATATTTATAGCTTGTAAAAAGACAACAAACAAAATTTAGGTATGAATAAGCTTGTTAGAATTGTTAAAAAGGTAGCCTTTGTACTCAGTGCAGCAGCTATTTTAGCATCTTGTGGAGGTGGTACAGGTAACCCTACGAGTATGGATCCTGGATCGCAAAGTACGGCAACAGGTCTTGCTTATAATGAGGAAGATGGTTTCCAAGTAAGTCAGTATTTTGGTCAGCCAGAAGGTCCAAACTTGGTATTTATTGAAGGTGGTAGAACTGTATTAGGTTCTTATGAAGAGGATCTTTTAAAAAGACAAGATAACTTAGAAAGAACAGTTACGGTTGCGTCATTCTACATGGATGAAACAGAAATCGCTAATGTTCACTGGTTAGAATATTTATTTTATATCAGAAGAGACTCTTCTGAAGAATTTTGGCAGTCAGCTTTGCCTGATACATTAGTATGGCAAAGTGAGTTAGCTTATAATGACCCGTATGTAGATCATTACTTGAGATACCCTGGGTTCCGTTATTTTCCTGTTGTGGGTATTAATTGGTTACAAGCAGTTGACTTTTCAAATTGGAGAACAAATGTTGTAAATAAAAAATTGGCTGAAGATGCTGGTATTGAAATACCAGAAGGCGGTTATGAAGGTCGTATTCCTTTAGAATCAGGTGTTGTATTACCAAACTATCGACTTCCATCTGAAGCAGAATGGGAATATGCTGCGCAAGCTCTTATTGGTAACCAATGGTTAGACGAAAATCAAACGCATAAACGACTTTATCCTTGGGATGGTCACGCATTAAGAAACCCTTACGGAAATGAAATGGGTATGTTCTTAGCGAACTTTAAAAGAGGTCGTGGTGACTATGCTGGTATCGCTGGTAAGTTGAATGACGGTGCTATGATTACAGATTATATCTATAACTACCCTCCAAATGATTTCGGTTTATACAACATGGCTGGCAACGTGAATGAGTGGGTATATGATGTTTACCGTCCAACTTCATTCCAAGTAATGGATGACTTAAACCCATTAAGAAGAGATGGTACTTTAGACGATGAAAAAGGTTACGATACTAAAGGTTTCCAATCATTAATTGACGATCATACAAGAGTTTACAAAGGTGGTTCTTGGAAAGATGTTGCTTATTGGATGTCTCCAGGTACTAGAAGATACTTAGCAGAAGATTCTTGTACTGCAACTATTGGATTCAGATGTGCGATGATTCGTGCAGGTACAAACTACTAAAATTAATATTCATACCATTAATACTGAAAGGGTTCACGAAAGTGATCCCTTTCTTTTTTGACTAAATATTTTCTTTCAACAGCAATTAATACAATGAAAAAAGTCTTAGCCACTTTCTTAAACCCAATCAAGCTTTATAAAGCTTATCGATTTCATAAAAATAGCCCCAAATACGACAAGTCTAAAAACGATACGGAATTGATGCTTTACTCAAAAATATTGAGCAAAGATATGCTACACTTTGGTTACTTTGATGATATCAATGTAGCGCCAGATACTGTGTCAGTTCGTGATATTGAAAATGCCCAGGTACGCTATTCAGAAGTGATGATTGAGCAGATAAAAAACAAAGAAGAAAAAGTGTTAGATGTGGGTTGTGGGATGGGCGGCTTATCCACCATTCTTCTTGAGAAAGGGTATCGCGTTCAGTCATTGACCCCCAATTTACTTCAAAAAAGGTATATCAATCAAAAAAAGCCTGATTTAACAGTACATAATTTGAAGTTTGAAGAGTTAGAAACCACAGATAAGTTTGGAACAATAATTAATTCAGAATCATTGCAATACATTAACTTAGATGAAGCTTTTAAAAAAGTTGATGCTTTATTACTCCAGGGTGGTCGCTGGTTAATTACCGATTTTTTTAGAATAGAAGAAAAAACTATTAATAAATCAGGCCATCGATTAGAAGATTTTATGGCATGCATGAACAAGCATGGATGGAAAATTGTCCATGAACAAGATATAACCCTCAATTCGCTACCTACATTAAAAGTGATAAACTTTTATTACAAACGCTTTCTTGAACCGCTAGCATTATTTGCTACAGAAAAAATGAAATATAAACAACCTTGGTTATATTATCTAACTCAAAGTTTTCAAGGAGATATTAGCAAAAAAGCCCAGAAAGAATTAGCAGCAGTTGATCCAGAAAAGTTTGTTAAAGAAAAAAAGTACATGTTTTATGTATTAGAACGCGTCTAATTCGGAGGTGTTATAGCAAGGACGAAAACACTGATTGAGTTAGGCTTTGCTTTAAGCAATTCCTGATAGCATACTTCTAGTGTTGCCCCAGTAGTCAATACATCATCTACCAATATCACATCTTTCTCTGTCAGGTTATCTCCAGCGACTACAAAAGTTGATTGCAAACTTTCCCAACGTGCAAGTCTGCTTTTTCGAGTTTGTGAATCGCTGGCCTTTTTCCTAATAAGGGAAGTAGTATCAATGGGGAAATGTAAAACATGAGCCAATCCTTTACAAATTTCCTCACTTTGATTATATCCTCTCCATTTTTCTTTGGATGGGTGTAAAGGTATGGGCACAAGTATCCTATTGTTTTTATTTATAATTGAATCGTTTTCAAAGTCTTTACCAAACATTTCACCTAATAAAACAGCAATATCCTTATTCCCTTTATACTTAAATTCATAAAATAATTTTTGGACTATCCCTTTGCGACTATAATGCAGAAAAGCATAAAATTCCAAAGGATGAATTCTTCCATAAAATCGTTCTTTTATGTACGGAATAGTCCGTAAATGGCTTTGTGTTTTAGGTAACTTTTCTGAGCAGTTTATACATATTATATGATCCCTTTCACTTAAAGTCTTATTACAATTGAGACATAAGGCAGGGTATATTAATGAAATGAAATCAGTGATAAAAGTTTTAAAAATGCTCATCTTAATTTAAAAAGTAGAGGGATATTTTTAATAGTCCCTCTTAATGCCATCATGAATTATTTTGCTAAAAACTCTTCGTTTAAACCGTCAATTATTGGTTGCGTTATGTCTAAACTATCTTTAGCAAACAGTACAGAAGAAGCAGACCCTGTAGCCATGATAAATGAATAATTCAATTCAGTACTATATTTTTTGAGATATTCTGTAACATTCTTCATGATTTTTTCATTCGTCTCTGCCATCTCTTGCTCTAAGCTATTTTGTAACTCGTACTCCTTTTTAGCCAACTCCTGTTGTTTTTGAACAAAATATTGTTGCCGCTGGTCTATTTCAGCTTGACTTTTATATATGCCGCCTTGATAGTTTTCCATAAAAATTTGATATTCCTCCGTTACTTTCGCTTTCTCTGCTTCTAATTTTTGTTGTTGTCCTTTAAGTTTTCTTTCCGCAGTTTTAGATACAGATTCAATGAATTTATATTTTTTATTCAGCGTATCAATATTGACATATGCTATGGGTAACCGCGCTTTACTAGAGTCTGTAATTACTTTAGATAGAGTTGAAGTTTTATTAGCTTCAGTCTTGGGAACTTGTTCTGATTGAACAGCACAACTATTAAAATGAAGATAGTATAAAACAGCAACAGCAATAAAAAGAACGACATTAAGTCCCAAGGATAAATTTTTCAATATTTTATTTTTATTTAAAAGAATACTAGATGATTTTAAAAAACCAACAGATACAAACTTCCTAAATTAAATCAAATAAGCAAAGGTTAAAGCAATCATTAACTTGCAAAATTCACCTCTATTTTTGGCTAAAAATAGAATAATAAATAAACATGCTCTTTGCATAAAGTACAAGATTTAGATACTAGTGTTTTGCAAATGGCTTCACATAATTCGGAATTAATGCTTATATTTCCATTAAACTGATTGTTATGAGAAATTTTATTATCATCTTTTCACTAAGCTTTTTACTTTTTAGTTGTGGTTCGGACACAGAAACAAAAGCTCCCGTAGCACATGAATTTATTACAAGTGATGACTCAACTTCACTAACTATTCCTCATTCGATTGAACATGAACTTGAAAACATGAAAGACTGTGTGTTTAACAAAGATACAGTGACAGATAATTTCCTTAAATCAGTACCCGAATTCAAGAACTATAGCTGGGATAATCTCACAAAAGAAGCTCGTATAGTATTACCTAATAATGATAGTTTATACATTCATATTGGAGGTTGTATGCATTATGGTGTCAGTGCTACGCTAACTCGAGTGGGAAATAATAAACAATTTACAGACCACGGGTATTGGCTATCAGAAGCTTACTGGATTGCAGAAAGAGTAAAAGGGTTTGAGTCTCATTATTTACATGAGGTTGATGAAAAGAAAAACTACGATGAAGAAATAGATAATGAAGGATTATTTATAGATTTTCATGAAAACGATTATAGTTTAATTGTCGATAGAAAAGATGGTTATACCCATATCACGTTAAATCATTATTTCCATTAATAGCCTGTGTTAAAACAAATTATCAAGAGTAATAAGTTTTTTTATTATCCTTACTTTCTTCTTCTGTTTTTATCATTGATAGTAATGTCTATTTTTGATAAAGGTTATCTCACAATATTACTTAATGATAATCATGCTCTACCTTTAGATTATTTTTTTAAATATTTCACGTATGTGGGTACAGGAGTATTTATAATTCCTTTCATCATTATTTTATATTTTAAAAATAAGTCATGGGCTTACTTTATCGGTGCTAATTACGCAGTCAATGGTCCCATTATCCACTTACTTAAAAGGGTAATTATTAGTGAAAATTATAGGCCTTATTGGTATCTTAAGAGAGAGTTTTATTTGATTCCAGGTATGGATATTCAAAAGCTATATTCGATGCCTAGTGGTCACACAAACACAGCTTTTTTCTTTTTCTTAGGCTTAAGTTTTTTTACAAAAAACAAATTACTTCATTTCTTCTTTTTTAACTGTGCAGTTTTAGTTGCTATTAGTAGATTGTATTTATACCAACATTTTTTACAGGATACAGTAGTGGGTTCTATGATAGCCGTGATTGCTACCACTAGTTTATATATATTATTTAAGAGAAAAAAAGTGTTAGAATGAAGATCGGAATCATCAAAGAAACTAAAACACCTGTTGATCATCGTGTAGCATTTACTCCTGATCATTGTAAGCAGATACTAAAAAACTTCCCCCACACTCAAATAGTTGTACAGCCAAGTGATATTCGTTGCTATAGTGATGAAGAATATAGCGCTGCAGGAGCTATTCTCTCCGAGGATGTCTCTACCTGTAAAGTACTATTTGGAGTGAAAGAAGTAAAAATCGAAAAGCTAATACCTAATAAAACCTATTTTTTCTTCTCGCACACCATTAAAAAACAACCTTATAATAAAAGTTTGCTACAGAATATATTAGAAAAAAAAATACAGCTTGTTGACTATGAATGCTTAAAAGGGACTGATGGAAATCGTGTAGTAGCTTTTGGGCGTTGGGCTGGAATCGTTGGTGCATACAATGCAATTCGAGCTTACGGAATAAAACATGAATTATATGATATCAAACCCGCGCACCAATGTTTTGACAGAACAGAAATGTGGACACAGTTTGCCAAGGTTAGTTTGCCTAATATCAAAATATTATTAACCGGAGGAGGACGAGTAACAAAGGGTGCCCAAGAAGTTTTAGACGCTATTGGCATTAAAAATGTTGCGATGCCTGACTTTATTCAAAATGACTACTCAGAAGCAGTTTACATACAGTTAGACTCTGATGCTTATAACAAAAGAATAGACGGCAATACTTTTGATTATGCCCATTTCTACGCTAATCCAGAGAAATATGAATCTAATTTTGAACAATATTTACCTCATACAGACCTATTAATTGCGGGTGCGTATTGGGACCCGAAAGCCCCCGCTCTGTTCACTATAGAAAACGTTAAATCATCAAGTTTTAAAATTAATACCATTGCGGACATTACATGTGATATCGAAGGTTCAATACCCACTACCATTAGATCTACAACCATTGAAGCCCCTTTTTACGATTTTAGTAAAACGGAGCTGATAGAAAAAGCTCCTTTTTCAGACCTTTCACATATTACGGTAATGGCTGTCGATAATTTACCATGTGAGCTTCCTAGAGACGCCTCGTCTAGCTTTGGAGATATGTTATGTAAATTTGTAATACCAACGCTTTTGGGAGAAGAAAATTCAGAAATTATTTCTAACGCAAGTATTACTAAAAGTGGCTCATTGACCTCAAAATTCAGTTATTTATCAGACTATGTTGTGTGAATAATTGCTAAAGCGGTTAAGCGGTTTTTCTATGTGGATAAGTATACTTAGCTTTGGTTGTCGTTAAAACTAAAGTAATGGATAAATATAGTTATATCGCTAATGCACATGGGGAATACATCGATCAGTTATATGCTGATTATCAACAAAATCCCGACTCTGTTGACCTCACATGGCAACGCTTTTTTGAAGGTTTTGAGTTCTCTCAAGAAAAATTTGGGTCAGATGGTGGATCTATAACAGGTGGAGCAGGAGCTATTAGTGAAAATGAAGTCAAAGTTCACTATTTAATTCATGCCTATAGAAGTAGAGCACACTTAAGAGCTAATACCAACCCGGTAAGAGATAGAAAAGATAGAGGTCCTAGACTCGACTTGGAAGATCACGGTTTTTCTGAGAAAGATTTAAATACAGTTTTCCAAGCAGGACATGAAATCGGAATTGGTGCAGCACCACTAAAAGATATTATTGCCGCGCTAAAGAAAATTTATGAAGGCACTATCGGTTTCGAATACATGTATATTCGTCACAGAGATCGTTTAGATTGGTTTAAGGAAAAATTTGAAAAAGAGTCTCTCGGATACAAACCAGAGCCTGATAATGTAAAGCGAATTCTATCAAAGCTCAATGAAGCAGTCGTTTTCGAAAACTTTTTACATACCAAGTATGTGGGTCAAAAACGCTTCTCTTTAGAAGGAGGAGAAACTACCATTCCTGCTTTAGATTGCTTAATCAACACAGGTGCTGAATTAGGTGCTAAGGAATTCGTAATCGGAATGGCTCACAGGGGCCGTTTGAATGTATTGTGTAATATCATGGGCAAAACCTATGAGCAAATATTCAACGAATTTGAAGGTGTTTCCTTAGACGTAACTTTAGGTGATGGTGATGTAAAATACCACATGGGTTTTTCCAGTAAAGTGAAGACTCCATCAGGTAATGAGGTTTATTTGAAATTGACACCTAACCCTTCGCATTTGGAAGCGGTAAACCCTGTTGTTTTAGGTTATTGCCGCTCTAAAGGCTGATCGACTCTATAACAGAGACAGAAATAAAATTATTCCGATTTTAATACATGGTGATGCAGCAATTGCAGGTCAAGGTATCATGTATGAAATTGTGCAAATGCATAAACTTCGTGGTTTTACTACTGGTGGTACCATTCACTTTGTTATTAACAACCAAGTCGGTTTTACGACCGATTATGAAGATGCTCGTTCGTCTATCTATTGCACAGATATTGCTAAAACCATTGATGCTCCTGTACTTCACGTAAATGGTGATGACCCAGAAGCGGTAGTCTTTTGTATGAAAATGGCTGTTGAATATCGTCAGAAATTTAACAGAGATATTTTCATTGATATGGTATGTTACCGTAGACACGGACATAACGAAAGTGATGAACCAAAATTCACACAACCAAAATTATATGATATCATTTCGAAGCATGCCAATCCACGTGAGATCTATAACAAACGCTTAATTGAACGTGGTGATATTGATGCACAGGTAGCAAAGCAAATGGACAAAGAATTCCGTGCTTTATTACAGGATCGTTTAAACATGGTAAAACAAAAAGCTTTGCCATATACTTTACAAGCAACGGAAGAAGAGTGGGCTGAATTGAAAAAAGCAGACGAAACTGATTTTTATGAATCTCCAGATACCTCTATTAAAGCAAGACTACATTAAAAAAGTCGGTAAAGCATTAATCACTGTTCCTACTGGTTTTAAACCGTTGAAACAAATTGATAAACTGCTAAAAACTAGAAAAGAAATGTTTTCTGGTAAAGAACCGTTAGATTGGGCAGCAGCAGAACTATTAGCTTATGGATCTTTATTATTAGATGGTGTTCATGTGCGCATGTCTGGTCAGGATGTGCAGCGTGGTACATTCTCTCACCGTCATGCTATTCTTACCGATGCACATACAAACGAACCTTATAACAGTTTAAATAATGTAGAAGGAAGTGAACAGAAATTTGAAATATATAACTCGCTACTTTCTGAGTATGGTGTGCTAGGTTTTGAATTTGGATACGCTTGGGGTCACCCAAATACGTTAGCAATTTGGGAAGCACAATTTGGTGACTTTGTAAACGGTGCCCAAGTAATGATTGACCAATTTATAACTACTTCTGAAACGAAATGGGCAATGCAAAACGACCTCGTAATGTTATTGCCACACGGGCAAGAAGGACAAGGTCCAGAACACTCAAGTGCTCGTCTCGAACGCTTCTTAAAGTCATGTGCTCGATTTAATATGATTGTTGCAAACATTACTACGCCTGCCAATTTCTTCCATGCATTGAGAAGACAAATGGCTTGGTCTTTTAGAAAACCTTTAGTGGTAATGTCTCCAAAATCTTTACTGAGAAACCCATTGGTTGTATCTCAACAAGAAGAGTTTACTAAATCAAAGTTCAGAGAAATTATCGGTGATGATTATGTAGACGCTAAGAAAGTAAGTAAAATTTTGCTCTGCTCAGGAAAAGTTTATTTTGACTTGTTAGAAGAACAACAAAAATCTAAACGTACAGACGTTGCAATTATTCGTTTGGAGCAATTATATCCGTTAGCCTATAATCAATTGGATAAAGAGTTAGCAAAATATAAAAAAGGAACGCCATTAGTTTGGGTACAAGAAGAACCTGGAAACAGTGGGGCTTGGGGTTACATTTTACGTTCATTTAACAAAAAAATGCCAATTGATGGAATCACGAAAGATGATTCGCCATCTCCAGCAGTTGGTTACTCGAACGTGCACAAAAAATTACAAGCAGAAATTGTTAAAAAAGCATTCGCTTAAAAATAGACTTTAACTCATTAACCATAGAAATACAATCATGGCAATTGAAATGAAAATCCCTTCAGTAGGGGAATCAATCACTGAAGTAACCATCGCACAATGGCTTAAAGCTGATGGCGAATATGTAGAACGTGATGAAATTTTAGTAGAACTAGAAACAGACAAAGCAACGCAAGAATTTCCTGCGGAAGCAAGTGGCATTCTTTCAATTAAAGTAGCCGAAGGCGAAACGGTTGAAATTGGTGCCTTAATAGCAACAATTGATGAAAATGGCGGTAAAGCAGCCACTCCGAAAGAAGAGAAAAAGGAAACACAAACTACCTCTGGTAATAACTCAAGTAATGATGAGCCAAAAGCTACTGGTGAAAAGGTAGAGATGATAGTGCCACAAGTGGGTGAATCTATTTCAGAAGTGACACTTTCAACTTGGTTGAAAAAAGATGGAGACTTTGTTGAATTAGATGATGAAATAGCTGAATTAGAATCAGATAAAGCAACCTTTGAATTCCCTGCGGAAGCTCGAGGGATTCTTAGAATAGTGGCTAAAGAAGGTGATGTTGTACCAATTGGTGGTTTGTTAGCTAAAATTGAAGTGATGGAAGGTGGCTCAGCTCCACAATCATCTTCTGCTCCTGAAGCAAAAGCACCCAATCCAATGCCTGCGTCTTCGGGTAGCTATGCAACAGGTCATCCATCGCCTGCTGCTGGTAAAATATTGTCTGAAAAAGGAATTAATCCTGCCGATGTAAAAGGTACTGGCGTTGATGGTCGCATTACTAAAGAAGATGCTGCATCAGCACAAAAACAAGCGTCTGCTCCTGCTAAAAAGCAAGAAGCTTCTGAAGCACCTAAGGTACATGGTTCAAGAAACCAGGAAAGAAAGAAAATGACTAACCTTAGAAAAACAATTTCTAAGCGTTTAGTAGCGGTGAAAAATGATACGGCAATGTTAACGACCTTCAATGAGGTAGACATGAAGCCAATCATGGATCTAAGAAACCAATATAAAGAGTCATTTAAAGAAAAAAATGAAATCGGTCTGGGTTTCATGTCCTTCTTTACAAAAGCATGTTGTATCGCGCTTCAAGAATGGCCAGCAGTAAATGCTTACATTGACGGTGAAGAAATGGTGTATAATGATTTCTGTGATATCTCTATTGCAGTTTCTACTCCTAAAGGATTAGTTGTTCCTGTGATCAGAAATGCAGAAGAGTTATCATTTGCTGGAATTGAGAAAGAAGTAAGAAGATTAGCCCTTAAAGGTCGTGATGGGAAATTAACAGTTGACGACATGACCGGTGGAACGTTTACCATCACGAATGGTGGAACATTTGGTTCGATGCTTTCTACTCCAATTATTAACGCACCACAGTCGGCTATACTTGGAATGCACAACATTGTTGAAAGACCGGTAGCAGTTAAAGGACAAGTTGAAATTCGTCCAGTAATGTACCTAGCACTTTCTTATGACCACAGAATTATTGATGGAAAAGAATCTGTAAGTTTCCTAGTACGCGTAAAAGAATTGTTGGAAGACCCAGCGAGAATGTTACTTGAAATTTAGTACTAAGTATTAAGATAAAAGTACAAAGACTGTACAATGCATAACTTTCGGGAATTAAACGTTTGGAAAAAATCAGTAGAGCTGGTAACACGAGTTTATCAGCACTCTATTGACTTTCCAGATTTTGAAAAATTCCGTTTGTTACAACAAGTTTGTGGTGCATCTGTATCTATTCCATCTAACATTGCTGAAGGAGCAGGAAGAGGAACTAATAAGGACTTTAGTAATTTCCTGAATTATTCTTTAGGTTCTTCATTTGAATTAGAAACTCAATGGATTGTTGCAAAAAATTTGGGGTACATTAATGAAAATCAGTTCTCTGATATTGTTAATGAATTGAATGAGATTCAAGCAATGATCATTAAATTAAAACAAAAATTAATATAGTTAACCAGTCTTAGTACTCCGTACTTTGTACCAAATACTTATAGAAAATGTCACAATACAACGTAGTAATAATCGGTTCTGGTCCTGGTGGATATATTGCAGCAGTTCGCTGTGCGCAATTAGGTTTTAAAACTGCCATAATCGAAAAATATAATAAACTTGGTGGAACATGTTTGAATGTAGGGTGTATTCCTTCAAAAGCATTGTTAGACAGTTCTGAACATTACCATAACGCTATTCACTCGTTTAAAGAACACGGTATTGATTTAGCTTCACCACCAAAGGTAAATATCAAACAAATGATTGACCGCAAAGACGGGGTTATCGGCAAAGTGACTGGCGGAATCGATTATTTAATGAAAAAAAATAAAGTGGATGTCTTCACAGGTATGGGTTCTTTTGTGGATAGCAAAACCATTAAAATCACTGATGACAAAGGAAAATCTCAGGAAATAAAAGCGGATAATACCATTATCGCTACTGGTTCTAAACCGTTGATTTTGCCGTTTATGAATTACGACAAAAAAAGAGTCATCACTTCTACCGAGGCGTTAAACTTGAAAGAAGTACCTAAAAACTTAATAGTGATAGGTGGAGGAGTGATTGGTTTGGAGTTAGGTTCCGTATATGCTCGTTTAGGTGCAAAAGTTCAAGTGATTGAATACGCGGATTCTATCATTCCGATGATGGACAAAACGCTTGGGAAAGACCTACAAAAAGTATTGAAAAAAGAAGGCTTTGAATTTTTCTTCAACCATAAAGTTACCGAAGTAAAACCATCTGCTAAGTCAGTGACTGTAAAAGCTGAAAACAACAAAGGTGAAACAGTAGAGTTCAAAGGTGACTATTGTTTAGTTTCTATTGGTAGAAAACCCTATACAGAGGGTTTGGGCTTAGATAAAGCTGGTGTTAAAATGGACGACAAAGGCCGAGTTGAAGTAGATGATCATTTAAAAACAAACGTACCCAACATCTTTGCCATTGGTGATGTAGTCAAAGGAGCAATGTTAGCTCATAAAGCGGAAGAAGAAGGCGTGTTTGTTGCCGAACAGCTAGCAGGTCAAAAACCCCACATCAATTACAACTTGATTCCTGGAGTGGTTTATACGTGGCCAGAAGTTGCCGCGGTAGGTTATACGGAAGAACAATTAAAAGAAAAAGGGATTCCTTACAAAAGTGGGGCTTTTCCATTCTCTGCATCAGGTAGATCACAAGCAAGTATGGACACAGATGGTCGGGTAAAGGTACTAGCACACAAAGATACAGATGAAATATTAGGTGTTCACATGATAGGACCACGTGTGGCCGATATGATTGGGGAAGCTGTTGTAGCAATGGAGTTTAGAGCATCAGCTGAGGATATTGCACGCATGTCTCATGCACACCCTACGTATTCTGAAGCTATGAAAGAAGCTTGTTTGGCTGCTACGGATAATCGAGCGTTGAATATTTAAATCAAAGAAATTATATTTTAGAGAAAGCCTTGATGACCTAGCTGTTGTCAAGGTTTTTTTGTTTATTATCTATTCCTTGTTTCCTGCGAAGGCTGGAATCTCACTTAGGCAGTGACAAAGCTCAAAAAAGTCTAGAAGCTTAAATGGTGCTCGAAGCGTAGCTAAACGAGTGCCTTTTTGGTGTTATAGTGCGACCGTTTTACTTCGTATCTCGCCCGATTGGAGGTGGAACCTCGTTTCTCAGTCCTCACCGTCATTGCGAACGAAATGAAATGAAGTGCGGCAATCTCAATCTTTTAACGTCATTGCGCGTGTAGTGCAACGAAACGCAGCAATCTCCCCATCGTAGCACGGTATTCTTCGGTAAACAAAGGGGTAGGTGTTCAGACAGATTGTCACGTCAGTCGTGCCTCCTTCCTCCCCGTTAGCAAACGGGACAGGCGCAAGGACGAGCGTGTTCTACCGTCAATACGGAATCTCTGGGAGGTAGATACATCAGCTTCCAAGTCGATATCACGCTAAATAGATTAGTTCAAACATCGTTCTTTTCGAGTAACACTGATTAGGGTTAAAGGCTTTATTTTAGGGCATAAAAAAAACCGATTGAAAAGCTTCAATCGGTTTTAGTTTTTTAAGTTGACTAAAGAATTATTTAGCTTCTACAAGTACAACTGCAGGAGTTACTTCAATAAACTTTACGTTGAAAGTTATTAAGTCAGTCGCGTCAATTGATACTATTTGTACTAAACCTTTTGTTTTTGTAGTACTGTTATAGAATGAGTAAACATTACCAGCAGCAATTGCCACAGATGCTGAACTAGGAGATTCACTTTCTATTTGAGATTTAGTAGCAGTAGAAAAGTTTAGACTAGATGATGCAAATAAAGTAGTTTTTGTAAAGTTAGGTTTAACTGTAACATTTCCTGGTTGTGCTAAAGTATAAGGTTCACTAGTTACGCCACCACCTGCAAAAGCAAAATCAACTTTAGCTTCAGTAGATGTATTCACAAAAGCTGTGGATGTACCAGTTGCGTTACTCATAACGGCATAAAATGATCCCGTTGTAGCAGCAGCATCAGCAGTAGCTTTGCTAGAGTATAATTTAACTCCAGAGTTCATATCGCTTGAAGTAGTCACTATTGTAAAAGACAAAGGAGTCTTTAACTCATCATTATCTTCAAGAACTATTTTATAGTTTGTAGATCCTTCAGTAGAAGCGGCTTTCAATTGAATAGTCCAAGTGAAGTTTTCATTATCATCGTTAGAGATATCAACAGGGTTTTCATCTTGAACTTCTCCATTAATAGTTAATCTGCCTTCTCCAACACCTGTAACTGTAATTAAGTTTTCTCCTTCGTAAAAACTTACTTGTTTTAAGTTTCTATCTACTTTGCTACCAGTTACTATAATAGTTACCGTTTCATTAGGAGTAACAGAAATAGTTTCACCATTTTTTACTTCACTTGAAGCTGTGAAATCAAATGTTGGAGTTGTAACTTCTGGTTCTGGATTTTCATCATCACCACCACAGCTTGTTAAAAACAAAGCCGCAGCCATAAAGAAATACATTAATGTTGTTAATTTTCTCATTTTAATTTTAGTTTAAGTTTAATATGTATCGATTATTATTTTATGATTTTTGTAAACCGATATGAATTTAAACGATAGATATTGTATAAACAAGTAGATTTATGGATTTAATATATAACCTAATTAATTGTAGAATTAATGCCTCAGTATTGATTTTAGGCCTATTTTTTGCTAATCCGCAAACGGAAGCTCAGCAAGTAAGATTGGACGAAATATGGTTAAACTATAAATACTACGACCGCGGGTTTGACCACATAGAATGGGCTAACAATGATAGTTCAATGTTTTTTATCGGAGTAAACAATTCGGGTTATTCCTATATTTTATCTCAAAACACACGCACAGGAGTAACAGAAGATACTGTTTTTGGTAAGTCAAGCGATATTCATCTTCCTTTCTCAGATTTTACTTTTTCACCTGATAGGAAATATCTTCTTCTGGAAACTGCTTATGAAGGGTTATATCGAAGATCAGGGAAAGCTTCTTATCTTCTTTATTCATTAGAAAATAAATCAGTGGACACTATTTTTACTAAAAAACAATTTAACCCCACTTTTTCTCCCGACTCCAGGCAAATAGCTTTTACGGCCGATAATAACCTATATAGTTATAACATTGAATCCAAAACAATAAAGCAATTAACACATGATGGTAACTGGAATCACATTTTGAACGGTCGCAGCGACTGGGTATATGAAGAAGAATTTGAATTTACACAGGCATATGTCTGGACAGCTGATAGCAGAGGCATTGCTTATTTGAAATTTGATGAAAGTGAGGTCAAAGAATACCAAATGCAAGTTTGGGGAGATTCATTATACCCTGATTTGCAGACATTCAAATACCCTAAAGCAGGGGAAAAAAATAGTAAACTAAAAGTAATGTATGTTGATTTGCAGACAAACGTAAGCAAAGTACTTCTCGATGAAACAGACAACGATAATTACATTGCTCGGATAATGTCTACTCCAAATCCTGATTTAATCGCGTTGATTAGAATGAATCGCTTGCAAAATGAATTAGAGTTGTTGCATATTAATGTCTCTACAGGAGTTATCACAGAAGTGTATAATGAGTCGAGCGAAACGTATATTGAAATCAATAACGAAGTGGCCTACCTCAATCAAAACACGTTGTTATTGAGTAGTGAACAATCAGGGTTCAACCACGTCTATCTTTATGATTTTTCAGGGAAAGAGGTGGCGCAACTCACCAGGGGAAATTGGGAAGTAGATGAAATAGTCGGGGTAGATGAAAAAAACCAATGGCTTTATTTTACTTCCACGGAAGTGTCGCCATTAGAGCGTCAAGTGTATCGAGTAGATTTTTCTGGAGAAAATAAAGAAGTGGTTTTAAACGAACGTGGAGTAAATAGCGCTGAATTAAGCGCCAATGGCCGGTTTATAGTAGGTGTTCATTCTTCCATTATCAAACCTCACACAACAAGTTTATATGATGCTTCAGGAAAAAAAATTCGGGTATTAGAGTCGAATGAAAATGTAAAAAAAGCCTTATCAGAAGTATCAATCCAATATCCTGAGTTTTTTACTTTCCCAACCGAGGGAGGTGAGCAATTAAATGGTTATATATTAAAACCATCGGATTTTAAGAAGAAAAAGAAATATCCTGTCTTAGTGTATGTATATGGTGGCCCTGGTCATCAAATAGTGGTGAATGAATGGGGTTCATTTAACTTCATGTGGTTTCAAACGCTAGCAGATAAAGGTTATGTGATTGTAAGCATCGATGGAAGAGGAACAGGAGGCCGTGGTGCTGACTTTAAAAAACAGACCTATGGTAATTTGGGAGAAAAGGAAACAGCAGATTTAATTGCGTTAGCTAGACATTTAAGAAATCAACCATTTGTTGATAAAGAACGAATTGGTATTTGGGGATGGAGTTTTGGAGGTTATTTGACTGCCCTAGCATTAACGAAAGGTGCAGAATTTTATAAACTTGGTATTTCTGTTGCGCCAGTTACTAATTGGCGATTTTATGACACAATATATACCGAGCGATATTTAGGGTTGCCTACCGATAATGCTAAAGGATATGATTTAAATTCTCCTATCAATTATGCAGAAGAGTTGAAAGGTAAATTGTTATTAATACATGGAACAGGGGATGATAATGTACACATCCAGAATCAGACTGCTTTTCAAAATGCGTTAATCAAAGCCAATAAACAATTTGATGCTTTTAATTACCCTGATCGTAATCATGGAATTTATGGAGGTATAACGCGATACCATTTGTATCAAAAAATGACAAATTATATTTTAAACAAATTATAAAAAAACTCTGGCTTAGTGTTTAAGCCAGAGTTTTTGATCTTAACTGTGGTGTCTATGCTACTCCTCGTTTTTGTGGGCAGCAGCAATAACTTTTTCGTCCTTTTTTGCTAACAAAGGATCGTGAAGATATTCTGTGATGCCAAGGTCATCAAACTGTAATACTAGCTCGTGTTTATGCAACTCAAGAATTGAAATTTCAATATGTGCACCATCTTCACGCGCATCAATAATTAACTTTGTGTTATCATCATTTAAATGCCATTTACCACTCATAGTGGGTACTTGATACCCCCATGGTAATAAAACAAATGTTTTATCATGTTTAAATTCAATGCGAGTACCAATATTTTCTTTTTTATCACTTTTATAAATTGTCCATTTTTTGGCCACTAAAAATTCTTTGTGATTTAAGTCAATAGCATTTTTTGAAGTAGGAATAAAGTGCAAGACACTATTTGGTCCATCAAACCCTTTAACAGTTAAATGATTATCACTCAACTCAGTTATGTCAAGTGACTTTATTTCTTGAGTTGCAAGATCTGTTAAGGTAAGTTTGTCATTTTCTATTTCCCAAAACCCTTCATGTGTTTCTTCATAAGCAGCAGTAATGGTGAAAGCATTTTTTCTTTTGTCAATGTCTAAAATTAATTTATCATGTTTGGGTTCTACTTCTTTGCCATCAATTTCTGTTTTAATCATTTTCCACGAATTGGTAATTTTTTTTTCATACTCAGAACTTTGCGCAAAAGTGTTTGTAATAAAAAAACTTGCTAGCACTGAAAGGGTGAATAGTTTGGTTGTTTTCATAATAAATAGGTTATTTTAAAATATTTTTATCTTATTGTTGAACATTGTTAGGGCATTCGATTTTACTTATGTCAAAGAAACGTAAAGGACTTTGAAAAGGTTTTTCTGATTCAATAAACTGTTTTTTAGCGGATTCAAATTTTCGATATTTTTTATCAAACTCAATATTTGAAAACGCTGATTTAATCATTTTCATGAATGAATAGGCATATTCAAAATTACTTTTTTCTGATATTCTCAATATCCGTTGTACATAGTTTACTTGATTTAGAACCGTTTCAAAATCATTGTTAACAAAAGAAAATCCTGCAGAAGTAAGTTTTAAATCAACTAAAAGCCGCTCGTGTTCTTTGATGTTAAGAAGAGAGATTGCTTTTTCAACCCACTGTATTGCGTCTTCATTATTTCCACTGTAAAAACAACAATACGATCGATAGAAATAATATACTGTACAAGATAATAGGTAGGCACTATCTTCATCATAATTTCGATATATCGATTCGTTGAGTTTTTCAAGACGATAAACTTTATTGTTTTTAATAGAATGTTCGAGTTTGATTAATAAATAATAAGCAGGAGAACAAAAAGAAGAGTAGTTAGTGAGTAACCTACTAGAAATAGGGTCAAGTTCTTTAATAATTGCATCAACATCATTTTCTTTTTTAAGCGAAAATGCATGGAGAAGTTTAAGGTAAGTTACCACCCATTGAAGATGGTTATATAACAAGTCGTTGTTGTATAGTTTGAAAATCTTTTCTAGTTCATCAAAACGGTTCATGATAGCCTTACCTTTTTTGTCTTTAGTAGGCGTGATAATTTGACTAAAAAGAAAGCTTAAAGATTTAAGTGTCAGTATTCTATGTGAATTGTACCGGTTGTTTATGGAATCGATTGAATCTCTTATTAATTTAACTTCTTGGTGTTCAGATATGTTCATTTCCAATAAACCCTGATTGTAACTTTTGAAATATTCAGCTGTCAATGTTTCTGTTTTTTCAAAAGCTAAAAGCTGCGCACTGTGTTTATTATAAAGTTGGGAGTATTGAAAATGTTCAGGTGTATTTACATGTAGCTTTTTAAGTGCTTGATAAACCAGTGTTAATTCGTGAAACAAATCATTGTTTGCTAGTTCTTTTTCAAGTTTTTTAAGTGTAGCAATAGCAATTGTTCTACTTTTGGTTAGGACTAGTTCATTAATGTTAACTACCTGCCTGTAAAGTTCATTTTTTCCACCTTCTAGCTGTTCTAAATAAAACGATTCAATTCTATTATTTAAGCGAGATCGAAGAGCATAATAGGCATTGGATGAAACATCTAACCTTACTAAGATAGCTGGTTCTTCAAGTTGTTCTTCTCTAAGAATTTTCAACAAATCAGCTGATTTTAAAGCCTCGCTATCAACCAAAGAATGATAAAGTTTTTCGTACTCTTGGTCGGATAGTTGAAAAATTATCCGAGTTAATTTTGACATAGTATACGCCATAAAATAATTAGTTTATATGGTCTATTATATGATGAATTAGATCTTTAAAATATTGACCACTTTGGGGTCCGAACCAATTCATTTCTCTTAATTCATGACAAGTTTTAGTCTGGTAATAGCTTTGAGGCATAAAATAGCCAGTATAATTACCGTTTAGACTTGTAATGACTAAAGATACATTTTTTTCTTTAGCTTTTTCAAGCTCTTCTTGGTAGAGTTCTCCTGATATTTCACCAGGGAAACCTAAAAACCTGACGTGCCCTATTCTCAGAAACTGTAAATGCGGTTGAACAAAGCCTATAGTGCTTTTAAAGAGCCAGGGTCTTAATTGATAGTTGTCGCCAATTCTAAAAATGGGTTCAGGCAAATATAAAGGGGTTTTAAAAAAACTAAGTTGAGTGGTTTTTTTTGGGGTGATGGTGGATATAGAGTCAATAAGTGGTTTTAGCATTTGTTGAGCATATGTTTCAGTTTCTTTTAGAGCACTTTTAGTATTTCTTGGGCTAAAAGAAGCCACTCCTCCAGCACAAAAGGTAAATTGTTTGTTTACATTTTCGTATGCTTTGCTCATCATCCCAGGGTAGTCACCTGACAATACATTTTTATCCATAATAGAAAACAAACACGTTGCATGGGCAGAAAAAGTGGCGATGAGTGCGGTATCTTTTTGTGTGGGGTGAACGAGTTGTATGACATGCATCCATGGGTCAAGCGCTTCTTCACCGGGAATTCTGTTGCGTATAAATTTTTCAAAATTGAATGAACCAGAACTAATTAAGGTGGAGTCAAGGTTGTTGATGGAGTTATTAATCGACTCGATGGTTTGATTGACTATTAATTGAATCACATGGTCTTCTTCTCCATCTAAAATCACTTCGTCAAATAAGCGATTAAACCCCCAGCCCCCAAATGAATTATGGGAGTGTGTTGCTGCATAATAAATCCCATCTAAGTGTATATGTTTAGAAAGTAATTCATTAGCTACTCGATCAACAACGTTTGGATGGACAAACAATAGATCATAGGAAATAAGAGCAAATCGTTTTTTTCCTTGAGAAAAAACGGTAGTTCGTACATAAATAGAATCATTTACCCGTTCAAAATCATCTTGAATGCCATAACCAACAATTCGAACAGGTTTATTAGGTGTGATATTTTGTTTATCCCAACCTGCTAATACCAGTTCGTTGGAAGTTTGGTCTAGTTGATTGAATGCCGAATCTAAGGCTGTTATTGTTTTTTTATAATAGGATTGTGTTGGATATGAAGGCGATTCGACTTGCTTGAGAAGCAAGATTACTAAGACAATCACTGTACTTGCACAGATGAAAAGCCATTTGATGAATTTGTTTTTTTTCATGAACCCTCTTTAAACGAATGAAGTTGAGATATTGATATATTATTATCTTTGTCCTCTCATTAGATGATTACAATGTTAGCAAAATTAAAGGAGCTTAAAAGCCAATTAGAAGGTGATTTATATACAGACGCTGTTCAACGTACCGCTTACGCTACAGATGCTTCGGTTTACCGAGAAATGCCAACAGCGGTAGCACGTCCCAAAAACAAAGAGGATATCAAGAAATTAATTCGTTTTGCTAACGAAACAAAAACACCTTTAATACCACGAACAGCAGGTACTTCGCTTGCAGGACAAGTAGTGGGAGCTGGAATTATTGTTGACGTTTCTAAATACTTCACACAAGTAATAGAAGTCAACAAAGAAGAAAAATGGGTGCGCGTGCAGCCAGGAGTTATTCGCGATGACTTAAACAAATATCTAAAACAATACGGGTTGTTCTTTGCTCCAGAAACGAGTACATCCAACCGTTGTATGATAGGAGGAATGGTGGGTAACAATTCATGTGGTACTCACTCACCTTTATATGGAACCACTCGCGATCACTTATTAGAATTAGAAACAATTTTAGCGGATGGACAAGAAGTCCATTTCGGGAAAATAACTAAAGAAACATTTGAGCAAAAGTGTGTTTTGGATACATTAGAAGGTCAAGTATATCGGCACACAAAAAAAATATTAGAAGACCAGGCCAATCAACAAGAAATACGAAAAGAGTTTCCTAAACCTGAAATTAACCGGAGAAATACAGGATATGCGATTGACGTACTGTTAGAGTCAGAAGTTTTTACAGAGGGTAAAGACAGTTTTAACTTCTGTAAGTTATTAGCAGGTTCTGAAGGTACCTTAGCATTTACTACAGAAATTAAAATCAATTTAGTCGATTTGCCTCCTAAAGAAATAGGGGTGCTAGCTATTCATAGTGAAAGTATTGACCATTCATTACGTGCCAATCGCATTGCCATGAAACACAAGCCTGGCGCAAGTGAGTTAATGGATAAAGTGATCTTAGACTGTACTAAAAACAACAAGGAACAAAATGCTAATCGCTACTTTGTGGAAGGTGATCCTGAGGCAGTATTATGTGTGGAGTTTGAGCGTGAGACAAAAGAAGAAATTCAAGTCTTATGCGATAAAATAATAGCAGAAGTACAAACAGCTGGTTTTGGTTATGCATTTCCTATTGTGTGGGGTGAAGACACTAAAAAAGTCTGGAGCTTGCGGGCTGCAGGGTTGGGTTTATTAGGGAATATCCCTGGTGATGATAAAGGGGTAGCCTGTATCGAAGATACTGCAGTCACCGTAGAAGATTTGCCGGAGTTTATTGCGGAGTTTGCTAAAATCATGGCCAGCTACGGAAAAAAAAGTATTTATTATGCCCACGCTGGTGATGGAGAAATTCACCTTCGACCTATTCTCGACTTGAAAAAAAGTAGCGATCGTGAACTGTTTTTTAAAATCACAGACGATGTAGCCACCTTAGTGAAAAAATATGGTGGTTCCATGAGTGGTGAGCATGGCGATGGTCGGGTAAGGGCGCCATTTATCGAAAAAATGATTGGCAGCCACAACTATGAATTGATTAAGTCAGTCAAAAAAGCTTGGGATCCAAACAACATTTTTAATCCAGGAAAAATTGTTGATGCGCCAGCCATGAATGAGTTTCTGCGCTACGAAAAAGATGCAAAGACTCCTGAGATTACTACCACTATTGACTTCTCCGAAACCTTTGGCATCCTGCGCATGGCTGAGCAGTGCAATGGAACTGGAGTGTGTAGAAAAACACACCTTTCTGGAGGCACCATGTGTCCAAGTTACATGGCTACCCGAAATGAAAAAGATACCACACGGGCACGCGCAAATGTGTTGCGTGAATACTTAACGCACTCTACTAAAGAAAACAGGTTTGATCACGAAGAAATTAAAGAAGTGATGGAGCTATGTTTAAGTTGTAAAGGCTGTTCTAGCGATTGCCCTTCCAACGTAGATGTGGCAACCATGAAGTCGGAGTTTTTACATCAATATTACAAGTCTAATGGGGTTCCGTTTCAATCAAAGATGATAGGTGATATTGCCAAAACGAACGAGTTGTTTTCTAAAGCACCATGGTTATATAATTTAGGAGTGACTTTACCCGGTGTGAAAAATCTTGTGAAGTCAATGATGGGTGTTTCTCAAAAAAGAGAGATTCCTACTTTGCATAACATTACCTTGAAAGCATGGTATAAAAAGCATAAGTCATCGCTTGAAAAGGGAGACAAAGACTTAGGAAAAGTACATTTCTTCGCGGATGAAATCATTAATTACAATGATGTAACGATTGGTATAACTGCCCTTAAATTGTTGACCAAACTAGGTTATGATATTGCTATTGCCCCTCTAAAAGAAAGTGCACGACCAGCCATGTCTAAAGGATTGTTGGATCATGCGAAAAAAGTAGCAGAAGAAAATGTAAGTATCGTAAAAAACTTGTTAAAAGAAGGTGAGGTCTTAATTGGTATTGAACCATCAGCGATTCTTTCTTTTAGAGATGAATATCCCAAACTAGTCGAGAAAGTGGAGAAAATAACTGCTCTAAAAGTAGCAAAACAAACCTTCTTAATCGATGAGTTTTTGGAATCAGAAATCAAAAAAGGGAACATCACAGCGGACCAATTTACCAGTGAATCAAAACATGTGATATTTCATGGCCACTGCCACCAAAAAGCATTGTCTTCCAATATTCCTTCAAAAACCATATTGAGCTTGCCAACGAATTACAGCGTTGAAGTATTGGCTACTGGTTGTTGCGGAATGTCGGGTTCATTCGGTTATGATGCCGATAAGTATGATATTTCTATGCAAATAGGGGAGTTGGTGTTGTTTCCAGCGGTACGTAAGGCTGAACAAACTACTATCATTGCTGCTACAGGAACTTCATGTCGTCACCAGATTAAAGATGGTACCGACCGGAAAGCGAAGCACCCTGTAGAAATTTTATTTGAAGCGCTGAAGTAATATCTATACCGTCATTCTGACCAAAGGGAAGAATCTCATTGAGATAGAAACGAAATTGTAGGCTTGCAATAGGTGTTCCTTTGTTGTCGGAAGTTCATAAGAGAGATATGAATTCGCAAGTGCTGTATTCTATGAGTTGGGAATGGCTTATATGGTGGAAGTCTGGGATTATAGAAAATAGTTCTAAGAATCCTATATTGAGTGATTCTTAGCGATTTGCAATCCCTAAGTACAGATAGAAAAGGATTTATAATCCGCTTTTTAACTATGGTAAACTAAACGAGATTGAATTGCCAATCTCGAAAAGAAGATTTTATGATTTTCTACAATTTCTTTTTTAATTCCACCACCCTATCCGGATAATCAGAGATGATACCATCCACACCTAGCGCCATCATTAACTCAATGTCTTTGGGTTGATTGACTGTCCATACCAAAGTTTTTATCCCCTTACTTTTCAAGAATTCCAAATGTTCTTTTTTTAATAAGGTATAATCAGGATTAAAGTAGGTTGGTTTAAAATCTATTGATTTCAGTTGTTTTTCAGGGTCTAACACACATTCTACTAACAAACCAATCGTTACCTTTTCCGCAACCTGTTTATAAAAATCATTTAAAAACTGTGGATCAAACGACTGCACCAAACAACGTGAATATAGATGATGCTTAGCGATGAAATCAGCTACTAAGCGAGCATATTCTTCGGTCTCGGGTTGGTAAGTACCGTACCATTGTCGCTCAGATTTTACTTCTATATTTAAAAAAGTATGATTGGGTAAAGCTGTTACTACTTCTTCCAAACTTGGTTTATGCGCCTTTACTTTTTTCTGTTCGGGGTATTTGTTGTCTATGCGGGCACCGCAGTTAAATTGTTGAATCTCTGATAAGGTCATGTTGTAGAGATTGATTTCCTTGCCTTTTTTTTCGGATACTTGATTTCCATCTTTATCCTGACAAAAAAGGTGATTCATATAGGGTTCATGCGAGACAATCAGTTGATTATCTTTAGACACAACAATATCCAATTCAACCGCAGTAGCTCCTAATTCAAGTGCTAACTTAAAACCTTCGATGGTATTTTCAGGGTAATATCCCCGACAACCTCGATGACCATGTATTTGAATAGTTGAACTCATAATCGCACTTTTATCACTACCCAATATAAGAATACAAATAGTCTTTCGGAATGGCTTTTTTTGCTTTTGAAATCATTTTCTTTGTGACCGCTATAATTATGGAATTAGAAATAGTATATCAGGACGAGTTTTTTGTTGCTATCAACAAGCCACATGGACTTTTAGTACACCGCACAAAACTGGCTCTCGATGCCGAAGTTTTTGCGTTGCAGCTTTTAAGAAACCAACTTGGACAAAAAGTCTCTCCCTGCCACCGGATTGATAGAAAAACTTCTGGTGTATTATTATTCGCTTTAAATGATGAAGCCGATCGTCAGATGAAAGCACTTTTTTCAAACGGTGAAACACGTAAAACGTACCTTAGCATTGTTAGGGGGTTTACTGAACTAGAAGGAATCATTGATTATGCCTTAAAAAAGGAAAATGGAAACAGTCAGGACGCCATTACCGAATATAAAACACTCCAGCAAGTAGAAATCGATTTGCCCCAAGGTAAACACCCAACTTCTCGTTATTCGTTGGTAGAAGCATATCCAAAAACGGGGCGTATGCACCAAATAAGGAAACATTTCGCTCATATTCATCACCCCATTATTGGGGATCGACCACATGGCTGTAACAAGCAAAACAAACTTTTTAAAGAAAAGTGGGACATGGATAGTATGATGTTGCATGCAGACTTGTTAGCGTTTGTACATCCTTTTACACATAAAGAAATACAAATTCGAGCAAACCTTTCCAGTGAATTTATGCGTGTTAAATCGCTGTTAGGATTAGACTAAAGTTTTGTTAACTCTATGATGGGGAGTACAAGGTTTTTTTAGTGAACATTAAATTTGCTTGCCTATAAAGTGAGTTCAGCGGCAAAAAAATATGTTCTGCCCACGACATTTCACTGCTTCATAACAAATTCGGAAACGATAAATTACAAAAAGTGCTTAACTAGTTTATAATTAAATTAACTCCTATAAAAGAAGATGGTAAAGCAGTTTGAAACAGTTCAATTGAAAGACATTAATGGCAATGAATTTTCAATTGAACAATTAAAAGGACGTAAAGTATATCTGACATTTTTGAGGACAGCCTCTTGTCCATTTTGCAACTTGAGAGTTCATCAGTTGATTCAGAAACAAGAAGAGTGGAATAAAAAAGGGATTGTCACCGTAGCTGTCTTTGCGTCAACAGCAGATGAGATTTTACAATACGCAGGTAAACAACAACCACAATTCACCATAATTGCTGACCCAGAAGAACGGTTGTATCACCAATTTGGCATCAAACATTCCTTTATGGCGATGATTAAGTCGATGGCTCGACTTGGAGCCATCGTTGAAACCATGAAAAAAGGGTTTTTTAACGTTAATTCTTTTACAGATAAACGAATTTTAACAGGTGATTTTTTAATTAATGAAAACCAAAAGATAGTTTTAAGCTATTACGGAAAAGATTTTGGCGATCATATAGCTTTTGAAGAAATCGACCAATGGTAAATCACTACAATCATTTAATCCCAAACTTTAAAGCTAACAAAGGGAGTTAAGCTAAAATTAATATTAAAAATTAACGGACTTGTTCTTTTATGGGCAAAACGGTCTTTATTTTTTAGTTTAAGTAGTGATAAAGTTTGTCTTTTAAATTCACTCGCTTTAAACGCAATTCGGTTAAATGTTCATCAGTAGTAGGCTCTGCGTCTACTTCTATTCGATGAATATGGTGGTCCACTTCGTGATACTCATCAAATAATTTTCTAAAATGAGCGTCAGCAACTTTCAGTTCATGAATTTTCTGCGCTTTTTCTGGAAATTCATTGATTAAATTGTGGTTATTTTCCATGGCTTTTTTTCTTAAAAGTAATTTCAAAAAGATTTCCATGTAGTGGTTCTCATTAAGCCAAAAGCTAATTTAAATCATGTTTTATTTGAGGAGATTATCGTACTTTTTTACATTAATCAGTCTCAACTATGACTAGTTTTCTCATTCGTCCACGTTTCAATAAAAAAATCTCCACTACTGTTGAAGAATTGAAACAGGAAATAAAAACAGAACTGGAGATGACCAATGAATGTATTGGTTCATTTTCAAATAATATGGTAATTATCAAAGTGCCACTTCAGGAGCAGCATTATTGGTCACCGCAGTTGAGTTTAACCTTAGATGAAAAAGAAGGGTACACAGAAATTAGAGGTCTATATGGTCCAAACCCAAGTATTTGGGTGATGTTTGCCTTTGGTTATGGCGCACTCTCAGTTATAGCGCTTTTTCATTTAATTATTGGTTTGTCCTTGTGGCAAATGGGAAAAGGTTCGTTTGTTTTAACTTTATTGGTTGTAGAAGTTAGTCTTGCTGCTTTATTATATATAGCCGCTCAAATGGGACAAAAGAAGGGTGCAAATCAGCTGTATCGGTTGCATTTTTTCTTTGAAAGAGTGATCCATGAAAAAATAGAGATAGAGTAGACAGGAATATATCGTGATTGAATTGGTTTTACCATTACAACCAAATTTGAATGATGATTGGTTGAATTTGAACGATAATTGGAAGATGAAATGCTCAATTTTGGGGCAAATGTTTTACCTAAATTTAACCAATCTAATGAGAAAAAAATTACAAAATCTTTCAGCCATTTTTTGCTTCCTTCTAGCTAGCCAAGCGAATGCTTATGAGGCAGTAGAATGGCAGGATGTAAAAAATGCTACAGTATCAGAAAACGGTAGCGTTACGTCAACTAGCGATAATTCCTATGCTTCCTCTGCTTATTCATCTAAGGCGCTAAAAAAAGGAAGTAATGGTTACTTTGAATTCACACAAAGAAATATGTATGGCTTAATAGGTCTTTCTACAAGCCCTGTCGGAACAGGTTATGAAATGATTGACTACGCCATTCAACTCTGGGGTAGTAATGAAGTATATGTTGTAGAATCTAATGTCCAAAGGGGTACAAAAACTTCATGGGCAACTGGCGATGTTTTTAGAATCGCAAAAGAAGGGTCAGTGATTACATATTTAAAAAATGGTGTCGTGTTTTATACCTCAACGGTTGCGGTATCAGCTGACTTATATGTTGATTTTGCTTTTGGATTAGAAGGAACTGGGTTTGATAATCCTAAAATAGAAAATGGCTGTACAGAAATTGTTCAATGGGAAAGTGAAACGGAAGTAATCATAAGTTCGAATAGTAGTATTACCTCAACTAGTGACGGTTCTTATGCTTCCTCTGCTTATTCATCTCAATCGTTAAACAACGATAGTGATGGTTATTTTGAATTCACACAACGTAATATGTATGGTTTAGTTGGTTTATCTTCTGATCCTTCAGGAGGTGGTTATCAAACAATCAATTATGCAATTCAGCTATGGGGCAACAATGATGTATATGTTGTAGAAACTAATGACCAACGCGGTATTAAAACCTCATGGTCAACTGGTGATGTTTTTAGAATAGAAAAAACGGGAGACGAAATTACATACCTGAAAAATGGAAATGTATTTTATACTTCTACTATTTCAGTTTCGACAGACTTGTTTGCTGACTTTGCCTTTGGATTAGAAGGAACAGGCTTTGATAACCCTGTTTTTGGGTTTAACTGTCAGGAGATTTCTTTTTGGCAAGAACCTATTGAAATCACTACCACTTCTGACGGAAGTGTTACTTCAAAAAGTGATGCTTCATATGCTTCTTCGGCTTATTCTATTCAAACTATTGGAAGTGATAAAAATGGCTATTTTGAATTTACTCAAAGAAATATGTATGGTTTAATAGGCTTATCTTCTGAACCACAAGGTGGGGGTTATGCGAATATTAATTATGCCATACAGCTGTGGGCTAGTAATGAAGTACATATTGTGGAATCGAATGTACAAAGAGGCGTTAAAACGACTTGGAAAACTGGTGATGTCTTTACTATAACAAAGGAAGGAATGGTAATTACCTATTTAAAAAATGATGTGGTATTTTATACTTCGACTGTTCCAGTCGGAGAAAACGCAGATTTATATGCCGATTTTGCATATGGTTTAGAAGGAACAGGGTTTGATTCACCCACAATTCAAGAAACAAGTATTATCACAAATGTGTCATCTTTTGAGCAAGAATTAGTATCAATTTATCCAAATCCATCCACCGGAGCTATAAATTTCACAGTACCTGTTAGCGGCACCCTTTCTATCTATGCTACAACAGGAGTGGAAGTGTACAGTACTGAAGCTGATGAAATATCTTCTCTTAATTTAAACTTAGCCGCTGGCGTATACATACTTTCAATTCAAAATAAAAATGATAGTAAGACAATGACTATTAGTCTGAAATAGTCATTATTTTTTTACTTGGGGAAAGGTGGTTCTTTTAAAGAATCACCTTTATTTTTTTGTGCGTAGATGTATTTTTTTCTTTTTTTTTGCAATCCATACCTATACCTAAGTATCTTGTGTTTCCACATGATCAAATACCAGCAACTTATTTGTAAATGAAATGAAAATTAAGTCATTCTTTTGGTTTGGGGAAAAGTATGCTAGCGATTTATTAGACGAAAAAAGTATCTTTCTCCTGAATGCAGCATGTATAATTTGGCATGGAGCAAATCTATTCTTGATAGTTTTAGGTTTTACTATTATGCCTGAAGTGCTTGATGCTAGTTCGTTATTATTAATAGGTGTTCATACTTTTTTGATGATAAGTGTTCAGATCTTACAAAATTATGGTTGTATCAAAATTGCGAGAGCCCTTTTCCTTTTTGGAGCTTTTGCTGTATTTTTTGTTTATGACCTTTTTGTTCTTCCTGGGTATTATATTTCATTTTATTATATCATCCCTGTCTTGCTATCGCAGCTTTTATTTAACAAAAAAATCATCCATTATTTTCTTTTAGTAGTTAGTGTTTGCCTTTTTTTTAATTTTTTCAATCTTTTTAATCCTGCACCATTCGACTTAAGTAGGCTTCACTTTGTCAATTATTTTATTGCTTTATTCTTTATCGTTGATATGCTTATTAAAGTGAATTTTGAAAAACAAGAAATATTATTGAAGCAAAAAATTCATCTTGAGGAGTTAAATAGGTTCCAATCAAGCTTTTTTGTCAACTTATCGCATGAGCTAAAGACACCGTTGACTATTATCAGAGGCGCAGTATCAGCTCTTGATAAAGGAAAAGAACTTGAACCCCAGAAATTACTCATTGAACGTCAATCGATGGCTATCAATAACCTTATTGATGACATGATAACGTTGAATAAGCTTCAGATGAAAAAACTAAAACTTAATAAAGAAGAAATTGATCTGTCATTATTAATCAAGAAAATTCATGCATCATTTTCTATTGAGTTTGAAAACAGGGGGTTAAGTTTCGACTTAATTTTAAATCAAATCTTTCGAGGGGTCTTTGATTCAGTTTATTTAGAAAGAGCGATTAATAATATTCTAATTAACGCTCTAAAATACACCTCCTCAGGTGGTGTCTGTATTTCAATTCAAGAAATGCCACAAAACAAAACTGTAGCCATAAAAATTAAAGATACTGGTATTGGTATTGATAAAAGTGAGTTAAAACAGGTGTTAGAGCGGTATTACCAAGGGAACAACTCTATTAACAAATCGAGCGGTACTGGAATTGGTTTGTCTTTTACTCAAGAACTAATATCACTTCATGGTGGTGATTTAACCATTGAAAGCGTAGAAGGAAAAGGAACTACGGTAACAATAACTCTCCCAATTACGAGTGTGCAAGAAAAACCTTTAAATGAATCAAATATACCCCTAACAAATCATTTAACTTCAAAAGAAGGCATATCCTCCTTTAAACTTTTAGTAGTTGAAGATAATTTGGAGATGCAAAATTACCTTAAAGAAATATTGGTGTGTTACAACCTTGAGTTCTGTACAAATGGAATAGAAGCACTCGACCTAGTACAAAAAAATTCATTTGACTTATTAATTACTGATTATATGATGCCATTGATGGATGGTAAAGAATTAATCATAGAGCTTAACAAGAAAAAATTAGAGTTACCTATTATTATGCTTACTGCGCGTTCAGACATTCAAGACAAACTTGAATTACTACGAATGGGGATTGATGATTATATAACTAAGCCATTTAATGAAAAGGAGCTGTTAGCAAGAATAGATATTTTACTTCGAAATTTTAAAAGTCGCAATGAGTTTATTTCTGAAAACAACATCGATGTTTCTTCGGAAAACGATTCCCCATTTATACATAAATTACGATTATTTATAGAAGAAAATTGTGGTTCATTGGATTTTGGAGTGAATTTAATCTGCGAAGAATTTGGGTTATCAAACAGTTCGTTGTATCGAAAAGTGAAGTCGCATACAGGCTTAAATACGCAGGAGTTGATTAAAGAAGTCAAACTTAAAAAAGCACACAACCTCATTTTGGATAAAGAAGTAGAAACAGTCAAAGAAGTTTCACATATCGTAGGGTTTGGTAAGCCTAGTTATTTTGCTGAAGTATATGCGAACACTTACGGTTGTAAACCTTTTAATGAAAGTGGAGCATAAAAAAGCACAAAACGGATTTTGCATCTCCTCTGAATACCCCCCCCCTCTAGTCTTAGCGTCTCGCTAAGACTGAATACTAAACTGCCTATTAATCTAAATAATATACTTTCAACAACCCATGTGCTCCTTGATAATCTTTTGCGCTATTATACCCCTGCTTCTACCCCATTGACAAGTATCCTTTTATGATTACAATACAGATAAATCTCATCCTTTACCTCCTGAAAAGTAGCACTACTGTCTCTTGAAAGGTCTCAGCGAGACGCTAAGACTAGATAGTTTTGCATATCCTCTGGTTTTAGGGTAGGTGACCTTTTAGGTGACCGAATTAGAAAAAGTAAAGTCGATTTTAAGCATAAAAAAAGCCCAAAACTTTTGTTTCGGGCTTTTTTGCAGAGAGAGAGGGATTCGAACCCCCGGACCTGTTACAGTCAATAGTTTTCAAGACTACCGCAATCGACCACTCTGCCATCTCTCTCTATTTCCATACGTTCTATGGGAGTGCAAAAATAGGTTTTTCAGTTAAATCACCCAACATTTTTTTCATTTCTTTTTTGAGAATCTATTTTTGCTCGATCAATTGATACGTTAATTTCAAAACCTATCAAAATAACTAAGGTGATAAAGTTGAGCCAAATCAAAAAGCCAATAAGTGTTCCTATAGAACCATAAAGCTTATTATAAGTACCGAAATTATTCACATAGAAGGAAAAAAGCGCTGAAATTAACACGCTTAATAATGTGGCAATGAAAGCACCATAAGAAAAAAAGCGCCATCGTTTATGTATGGCTGGTGCAAAATAATAAATCATGGATATGGCTAAGAAAAATAAAAGGAAGAAAACACCGTATTCAATAATTCTGAGGTTTCTTACAAACTCAATAATCCAAATAGGAAACACACCATAATTTTCAAGCAAGTTGAGTATGCTTGATCCAAATACCAGAACAATCATGGAAAGTATGAGTACTAGTGAAAGCATACCTGTTAATGCAATTGCAATTAAGCGTCTCTTAAGAAAGTGGCGTTTTTCTTTTGAGCGATAACATTTGTTGAATGCATCCATTAAAGCCAGCATGCCGTTAGTTGCCATGAATAGTGCCATTGCAAAACCGACAGATAATAAACCGCCACGTGGCTTGTGAGCAATATCTAAAATAGTTTCAGAAAGACCTTCGTACATTGATTCAGGTAATTGTAAACCATCTCTCAAGAATTCAATAATAGCGGTTTCAGTTAACCATGGTAGATTGAAATAGGGGATTAATGTAAAAAAAAAGATGATAGAAGGGAATATTGCCAGCGTAAAACTGAATGCTACTGACTTAGCCTCCGAATTGATGTCATTATTTTTTAACTCTTTAATAAAATAATCTATCGCAGTGAATAGTGATACATCTTCTGTTTTGCTAACTTTTATTTTATCTGCAAAATCAAAGACTTTAATTATTGGGGTAGAATTAAGAACTCGATTTTTTAACCTCGTTTTCATAAGAAAGGTTGTTCAATTACTTGCAGAAAACGTCCAGTAGGCATTGCAGGCTTGCCAGTTATTTTACTTATAAAAACCAACGTAGTCTCGCTAATGTTTAGCAATGTTTCTTCTTCATTATAGATTTCATACTCAAACCTGATCCGAACACCTGGTTTTTCTTTCACAAAGACCTTAATGGTGAGCAGGTCGTCATATTTAGCAGGACGAATAAACTTTGTTTTATATTCCAACACAGGCATCATAATGCCTTCATCCTCCATTTCTTTATAACTAAAACCTAATGAACGAAAGGTTTCCACACGGGCGACTTCAAAGTAGGTGGCATAGTTACCGTAATAGACATAGCCCATTTGATCGGTTTCTGCATAACGTACTCTTACTTGTATGGTGTTTTCAATCATAAGCCCTAGTAAGTAAATTAAAGGAAGTATTCAAATTTACTATTTTAATATTTCCTCTATATCCTCTTTAGAAAGACTTTTCACAAAACTATCTTCCGATGAAATTAAGTCATTTGCCAATGCGCGTTTGTGTTGCTGGAGTTTTAATATTTTTTCTTCTACCGTGTTTTTGGTGATGAATTTATAAGTGTGTACCGTATTCTTTTGACCCATCCGATAAGCACGGTCGATGGCTTGTGCTTCTATGGCTGGGTTCCACCATGGGTCAAGAATGAACACGTAATCTGCTGCGGTCAAATTTAAACCTAAACCTCCAGCTTTTAAGGAGATTAAGAACACCCGTAGATCTTCATTTTGCTGAAAAGATTCTACTTCTTGCTGTCGCGATTTTGTAGAACCATCTAAGTAAGCGAATTCAATTTTTTGTTTTTGAAGTTCTGCTTTGAACAAGGTTAAGTGCTTAACAAACTGGCTAAAAATCAATATTTTATGTTTTTTAGCAATGGCGTTGTTCATCATTTCTAATACATCGTCCAGTTTGCCAGAAGAGCCAGTATAATTTTCGTCCACCATTTTTGGGTGATTAGCTATTTGACGAAGTTTGGTAAGCCCTTGTAATAAGATGATTTGAGATTTATTCATCCCATTGGACTCAATCTCTGATAAAATCTTATTTCTGTAGAATGATTTTACTTCTTCATACTCTTTCTCTTGGTCTTCATTCATTTGACTATACCAAATTTGCTCCATTTTCGGAGGAAGTTCGGTCAGTACATTTTCTTTTAATCTTCTTAGAATAAAAGGCTTGATGATCGCATGAAGTTTGTGTTTTTTGCCGTCATCGTGTTTTTTCTCAATGTCGTTGAGGTATTCTTTTTTGAAGAAATTTTGTGAACCTAATAGGCCAGGGTTTGCAAAGGTCATTTGAGACCACAAATCCATCGTGCTATTTTCTATAGGTGTTCCCGTTAGAATTAGTTTGTTTCTTGACTTTAGTTTTTTTACGGCTAATGAGATGTTTGAAGTTGGATTTTTAATCGCTTGAGCCTCATCTAAAATGATGTAGTTGAAATAATATTTCTCTAGCAACTGAATATCTATTCGCGTAATGCCATAGGAGGTCAGCACGACATCATAGTTTTGAAACTGTTCAACGTCTTTATCGCGGTAAGTGCCTGTGTATACAAGTACTTTTAAGTCAGGAACAAATTTTGCCGCTTCCATTTCCCAGTTATACACCAAAGAGGTTGGCATAATGATGAGTGAAGCACTAGTATCTCCTTGTTCTTTATGATACTGTAATAATGCTAATGTTTGAATGGTTTTACCCAGACCCATATCATCAGCCAAACAACCACCAAATTTGAAACTTCTTAAAAAATGCAGCCAGTTATAACCTGCTTTTTGATACGGGCGAAGCGTTCCGTTAAATTTAGCTGGAAGCGGGTAATCATCAATTGACTCGAAGTCTTTGAGGCTCTCTAGTTTTCTGTCAATAACAACTTTAGCAAGACTGTCGTTGTCAAGCTCCTGTACTAACGCAACGTGATGTTTCTTAAGCTTTAAGCCTAAACCGTCATCATGCTCCTCACTAAAGGCTAGAATGTCAGCGTACTGTGTTAACCACTCATCAGGTATCACTGCTATTTCCCCACTAGGGAGTGTGAATTCGCGTTTTTTTGCAATGATTAAGGATCGGAGTTTTATGAAAGGAACTTCATAATCGCCAAACTTAACTACTGCATAAATATCAAACCAATCGTTGCTTTCCCTTACTTCTATATTGATTGAAGAGGAGCCCATGAAATAACGTCTGCCATCAGAAGCGCTTTGAGTAATTTCATAGCCAATATCCTCAAGGTTGGGGCGATTTGTATTGATCCAGCTAAAAGCAGTACCTCTTTCTACTACTGCTTTTCCATTTTTAATTTTGAGTCCCGTGTTACCCAGAAACTTAATTTGTTCCTTTTCCCATTTAGCATCCCGTGATATTTTATGGAATAAAAAGCTATCACCCATTTTTTCCATTTTTACACTGCTATGGCTTTCGCTAGAAGCGGTAAAGTTATATTGGCCGTAATTAAACGATAAATCGAAAACTATTTTACCTCCTTCATCCACTGTGGTTTGGGCGGTGTCGTCTCCAAACAAACTCATCGTTGGTTGTTGTACACTCGCCAATTCCTTGAAGGTAAGTTTTGGTGTGGGTTTGTATTTTTCTTCTGCTATTTCAAACCCTTTGGCGTGAACATCAAAATCTTGTACAATTTGAGTGACAAACTTTTGATAATAAGTATCTTCCACTTTTTTAGGAACCATAATGAACTTTTTGTTCAAAAAAGGCTTCAATTTGTTTGCAGACACTTCTTTTTCAAATGTGTATAAAGTTTCTTCGTTTACTAGTAGCCAAGCAGGATTATGACAAATAATCTGTGAACTGTTGTACTGAAACTCTACCTTTTGTCCTTCATGCTTTATGGTTGGAAAATAATGTGTGTTATCTTCATTTCGCATGAAATGAAATAATATTGATGCCTTAGTTTCTGGAATGATGATACGTTTCCCAACAGGTTCACCATCGTTACCCATCGAATAGACTTCTTTACCATGGAGCAAAGGAAGTATTGTAGACATAATCCGGTCTACATATTCTTGAATAAGTTTTTGAATCGTTTCATCCCCTTTTCCTTGGTCATATATCTTTAAGAAAAACTCATCAGGCTTGAGGTGTTTGTTTTGGTACTTATGTGCCACCACATCTTGCTGAATGGAGTCCATTAGCTTGATCAGTTCAAAATCAGTTTCATCCATCACAGCAGAAAACTCTTCCATGTTTTTAGCTGAAATGTTTTGATGCAAATAAGATAAATCACCAGCTTCGTTCAGTTGTACCACAAAAGATTCCAATAGAAACCCGAGGTATTCGTGTTCGAAAAGCGAATAGATTAAACGATATGGTTGACTACTTGATACTCTCATTTATGAAAAAAGATATTGAATATACCACACCTAAGCCTTAACCACTAAAAAAAAACGATTAATTTTTACCTAGGTGGTCAATGATTCCTAGTGTCAGTTTTTTTATGGTTCGGTTAAATATCACACGAAAGAACGTCTGCTGCTGAACAACAGGTACTTATCGTTTAAATTTACATTGAATCGCATCTTTCCATTTTAGATACGTGTTAATTTTGTTTTCTTTGGTGTAGCTAGAATCCATAATTATGTCAGAAAAGAAAAAACTATTTCTCCTTGATGCTTACGCTATCATTTTTAGAGCTCATTTTGCGTTTAGTAAAACACCTAGAATTACTTCCACAGGTATCAATTCGAGTGCCGTTTTTGGTTTTTTAAATTCCATGATGGAGGTCATTAATAAAGAAAAACCAACCCATATCGGGGTGGCATTTGATTTACCAGGAAGCACTGTCCGAACAGAAGAATATGCCGAATATAAAGCACACCGTGAAGAGACGCCAGAAGATATACTTGTAGCCACCCCATACATTAGAAGAATTCTTGATGCTTGGGGTATCCCCATTCTTCAAGCTGAAGGTTATGAGGCGGATGATGTAGTTGGTACGCTAGCGAAGAAAGCTCAGGCAGATGGATTCGAAGTATATATGATGACGCTCGATAAGGATTATGCCCAGCTGGTTGATGAAAATATTTTTCTGTATAAACTTTCAACGTTTGGTCGTGGGACCGAAGTGTATGATGTTGCTAAAGTAAAAGAAAAATGGGGAGTAGAACGCGTAGACCAAGTGGCTGATATATTAGGTTTATGGGGTGACGCAGTGGATAACATTCCAGGAATTCCAGGTATTGGTGAGAAAACAGCTAAAAAGTTAATTGAAACCTATGGAAGTGTTGAGAATTTAGTCGCGAATGCCGAGGATTTAAAAGGAAAGCAAAAAGAAAATGTCATTAACTTCGGTGAACAAGGCATTCTTTCTAAAAAATTAGCCACCATTATTTTAGATGTACCCGTTGAATGGGATGCTGAAAAGCTGATTTATGTAAAGCCAGACAAAGAAAAACTAGAGCCGATATTTGACGAGCTCGAATTTAAAACATTCAAAAAAAGACTTTTTGGCGAAGAAGAAGTCACTGCTCCAAAAGCTACCGCTAAAGCAGCTGCACCATCCAATCAAATGGATTTGTTTAGTGCCCCTGCTGTTACTCCAGAAAAAAAGTCGGAGATACTTCCTTCTGATGATGGAGAAGGGGTTATTTTAATTCCTAAGGAAACTATTGATAGCACGTTACACGATTATTATTTAGTGGATAAAAAAGAAGATCGCGTGCGTTTAATTGAGTTCTTATCGAAGCAAAAAGAGTTTTGTTTTGACACTGAAACCACCAGTTTAAATGCGGTAGAAGCAAAATTGGTAGGCATGTCTTTTTGCTACCGCAAAGGAGAGGCTTATTATGTACCCGTACCTCAGGACGAAAAAGAAGCACAAACTTTAGTAGAAGAATTTAAACCAGTGTTTGAGCATGCTGGTATCGGTAAGGTAGGACAAAACCTTAAATATGATATCATGGTGTTGAAAAACTATGCTATCGAAGTAAAAGGCCCTCTTTTTGATACCATGATTGCGCATTATCTGTTACAACCTGACTTGCGTCACAACATGGATTTTTTGGCTTCCACTTATCTGAATTATGAACCCGTATCCATCACCGAGTTGATTGGAAAGAAAGGAATTAATCAGGGAAACATGGCTGACTTGCAACCAGCAGAAATTTCTGATTATGCGGCAGAAGATGCTGATATCACCTGGCAGTTAAAAGAAGTGTTTACTCCAGAAATTGATACCATAAATAAAAAATTATTTAACGAGGTAGAAATTCCGTTGATTAATGTTTTAGCTGATATTGAGCGAAATGGGGTTAAGTTGGATGTGGTTGTCTTAGAGCAGATGTCAGAGGAATTAGAGAAAGATAGCGTAGCGCTAGAGCAAAAAATATATGAACAAGCTGGGGCACAGTTTAACATCGCCTCACCCAAGCAATTGGGGGAAATTCTGTTTGATAAATTACAACTTGATCCTAAAGCTAAAAAAACCAAAACTGGTCAATATAAAACGGATGAAAGTGTGCTTTCGCGTTTAGCGGAAGAACATAAAATCATAGACGACATCCTCAGTTTTCGCGAATACCGTAAGTTAAAATCAACCTATGTGGATGCGTTACCGAAAATGGTGATGCCGTCTACGGGTAGAATACACACTTCTTACCGACAAGCTGTTGCAGCAACGGGACGCTTAAGTTCTGATAATCCTAACTTACAAAACATTCCAATTCGAACTGAAAAAGGTCGTGCAATAAGAAAAGCCTTTGTGCCAACGGACGAAAACCACATCTTAGTTTCTGCCGATTATTCGCAAATTGAACTGCGAATCATGGCAGCGTTTGCTAAGGATGAAAACATGATAGCTGCGTTTAAGGAAGGGCGAGATATCCACGCGACTACGGCAGCAAAAGTATTTAAAACCCCGTTAGAGGATGTTACTCGGGAACAACGTGGGCAAGCTAAAGCAGTTAACTTTGGGATTATCTATGGCATTTCGGCTTTTGGTTTATCTCAAAATTTAAATATCTCCAGAACAGAAGCTGCAGAAATTATCGAGTCGTATTTCACGGAGTTTTCCGCTGTAAAAACCTTTATGGATGCTACCATTAACAATGCCCGAGAGCACGAATATGTAGAAACCATCTTAGGGAGAAGACGCTACCTGCGTGACATTAATTCCCGAAACCAAACCACCAGAGGTTATGCAGAACGCAACGCAATCAACGCCCCAATACAAGGATCTGCTGCCGATATGATAAAGGTAGCGATGATTAACATCCACCAATGGATGAAGAATGAAAAGTTGAAGTCTAAAATGATATTACAAGTGCATGATGAATTGGTATTTGACACCCATCTGAGCGAACTAGAATTAATCAAAACTAAAGTACCGGAATTTATGAAAACAGCTATCCCATTAGATGTACCGATGGAAATAGGGCTGGGTGAAGGGGTGAATTGGTTGGAGGCGCATTAATTTTATAGAACCAAGATGATAGAGTCAAGAACCAAGACAAAAAGCTAGAAGCCTTCAAAGAAAGTCTAACGTCTGATATCTCACCATCTCTTATCTAAATAAAGTAGAAGGTAGAAAGATTTAAGAACCAAGATTGAAAGTAGATAGAAAACTTATTTTAGCTAAAACCTAAAAGCCAACCGCTAATAGCTTAAAAAAATCATGAAAAAACACCTCTTTATTATACCGCTAATAATTTTTGCTACAGGCTGCGTCCTCACCCGTTCTGCACGGTTTGCAAAGTGTGATTTTAATTATGACGAAGTTGTTGAATTAAAGGCTAATGGCATTAATGTTTTAGGGAAAGATGAACTGTCAGACTTTAGCACGGCAGAGAGTTTTAGCTTGTCAAAAGCCTTTGCACAGCGAAGTTTGAAAGTAGACCTTCAAATGAATGTAGAGGTAGTGAATGAGAACCCTAAAAAGGCAGTACTCAATACCGTGGATTGGATTCTTCAAGTGAAAAACAAAGAGGTACTATTGGGTACTACCAGTCAGCGAATAGAAGTGCTTGGCGATGGAGGTAAAGCAACATTACCCCTAAAAGCGAGCTTTGATATATTTAAAGTGCTTAGCGATTATAGTTATTCAGAAATAACATCCATTCTTTGGGCGATTTCTGATAACCCAAACAATCCCAATGTGTTTACTTTCAAGTTAAAGCCTTCTTTTCAAATGGCCGGAAAGCAGGTGAAGTATCCAGGGTATATTAATATTAACTATTGAAAGGATAACAACCTCGTTCAACACTTAGGGAAGCATCCAATTTTTTTTAGTTAATAGATTCGTACAAACGAGGCTTGATTTTTTAATCCTTCTTCAAGTAATTTGTTGTGTAATATTTTAAAAGTTAATTAATTTTTTTATTTCAACGTTTAAAAGTAGTGTTCCACCGCAAAAACTTGTTTTACTGTCTTAAATTGATCATTTGTAAATTACTTTATCTAAATGTCTTCGTATTACAAATTACTAAACAATAAGAAAATGAAAATATTTGTAGGTAATATAATCGGAAATTGTGTAAAAATAACAACAGCTTTAATAATGGTATTTACTGTGGCCCCTTGTACACTATCTCAAGTATGCACTTTAAATTCAGGCTTGACAGCAAATGCAAATATTATTAAATGCATCGCTGATGTCTGTCCTAGAGCATGTTCTGTAACAGAAGGTTCATCCATGGTGGAGGTTAGAGTGCCTGACGGTACTAAAGTGGAGCTTGCAGATGATTGGGATTTAAGCGATTATAAAGTTCTTCTAAATTTGATTGGTCAAAGCAGTCAACTTTCTTTTCCTGGAAGTGGTCGTTCGGCAAGAGTATTAAACATGAATACTTCTTCCTATATTCAAGTCAACCCAGCCAATAATGGTGGTGCTAATGATGCTGACGGACTATTAGGTTTATTTGCTCCCAACGGAGGTAATGTACGTATTAATATCGGAACTACTTCTTATAGAGGAAACCAGTTTGCTTCGTCAATTATTGATAGTGGTGGGATAAATGTTGGTATCATACCACTTCCAATAGAACTACTTAGCTTTAACGCAAAAAAAGTCAATTCAGAAGTTATTGTAAGTTGGAAAACAGCAATGGAATTGAATAATGATTATTTTGAGGTTGAACGAAGCGAAAATGGGATTGATTTTTATAGTATAGGTGAGGTTGTTGGAAGTAAAAATAGTTTACAGACAAAGGAATATTCATTTGTAGACGATTACTTACCTAGGATAACTACACTTTACTACAGACTTACTCAATACGATTTAGATGGAAATTTTGAATCCTTTGACATTGTTGCTATTCATAATTCCAGCTTTGAAGAGGTGGTAACAGCCTACCCTAATCCAGTCAATAATCAAACAAGAGTGTATTCTCCAAACAGTGAAACCGAAATAGATTTTGATTATGAAATAACCAATAGCTATGGAAAAGTAGTTATAAGTGGAAAAGCACTTTGGGCAAATTCTTTAGAGTTGGAATCGCTAAAATCGGGTGTGTATCGATTAACGATAAATCATACCGACCATATTAAAATTGTAAAAAATTCATACCTAGATTAAATCTTTACCGAATCAATAATCTGTTGTGCCAAAGGTTGCCAGGTAGCCTTCATCTCCAAGGGGCATGAAAAAGTGATGATGTATTTCTTTTTCCCTTTATACCCATGCGCAAGATAGTTGTACTGCTTAGTGCTTATTTCTGCTCCTTTTGAGGTTTTACCTACTAAAGTAGATTCGAATTCAAACACCATAAAAGGGTGTTTGTCGATGGTAACAATAGCATCTTTTAAGAAAGTTATTTCTTCATACGTTGCACCTAACGATGCTTTATAAAATGATTTTTCTATCGCTAAATCTAACGAGTCTTTTTTACCCTCAGTACTTTTATATTTAATGGTAGAACTCACCGAATCTACGCGAATAGAGATTGCCAAAGTCACCTCATTGTTGGCACTAGCATAAGCAGCTTCGGGCATATGAACCATTCCAAATTGTTGCACTAAATCTTGCTCAGACAATTGATGAAAAGCGGTGGGCACTAAAATACTTACTTTTCCATTCACATCTGTTTTCTTCAAAACAGGTGTTTCTTGCGCTTTACATACCGAAATAGCTAATAATATGAGGAAAATGGTGACGTTTTTCATGTGCTTTTTATGTTAAAAGAGTTGCAATTTAGTAAATATGATGGTGAATTACTTAAATTTGCAGTCTTCAAAAAACAGACCATTATGCTTAGAACACATACTTGCGGTGAATTAAGATTAGAACATGTTGGAAATCAGGTAACTCTATGCGGTTGGGTACAGCGCGTACGCGACAAAGGAGCACTTATTTGGGTTGATTTACGTGACCGTTATGGAATCACGCAATTAATCTTGGATGAGAGTATCACTGACAAAGCTGTGTTTGAAAAAGCAAGTCACCTCGGAAGAGAATTTGTGTTGCAAGTAGAGGGGCAAGTCATTGAGCGTGTGTCAAAAAACGACAAAATGGCGACTGGCGATATCGATATTAAAATATCAAATATCAACGTGTTAAATCCTGCAAAACTGCCTCCTTTCTTAATAGAAGATGATACAGATGGTGGTGATGATCTTCGAATGAAGTATCGTTATTTGGATTTAAGAAGAAATCCAGTGCGTAAAAATCTAGAATTGCGCCATCGGTTAATGCGTGAAACTAGAAACTATTTGGATGGTCAAAATTTCTTGGAAGTAGAAACCCCTGTTTTAATTAAATCAACTCCAGAAGGAGCACGTGACTTTGTGGTGCCATCCCGAATGAATCCAGGGCAGTTTTACGCCTTACCACAGTCCCCACAAACATTTAAGCAATTATTGATGGTAAGTGGTTTCGACCGTTATTTCCAGATTGTGAAATGTTTCCGTGATGAAGATTTACGAGCAGATCGTCAGCCGGAGTTTACACAAATTGACTGTGAAATGTCATTTGTTACGCAAGAAGATGTGTTGAACATGTTCGAAGGTTTTGTCCGTCACCTATTCAAAACAGTGAAAGGAATTGATATTCCTGAATTACCACGTATGGATTATGCTGACGCAATGAAGTACTATGGTTGTGATAAGCCGGATACACGTTTTGATATGAAATTTGTAGAGTTAAATACATTAGCTCAAAACAAAGGATTTAGCATATTTGATTCAGCAGAGTTAGTAGTGGGTATTTGTGCTAAAGGATGTGCCGAGTATACCAGAAAAGAATTAGATGCCTTAACGGAGTTTGTGAAAAAACCACAAATTGGTGCTAAAGGATTAGTTTATGTGAAATGTAACGCAGATGGATCCTTTAAATCATCCGTAGATAAATTTTATTCGCAAGAAGATTTAAAAGCCTGGGCTGAAGCAACTGGTGCCGAACCTGGTGATTTACTATTGGTTTTAAGTGGCGATAAAGATGCCACGCGGAAACAAATGAATGAGTTACGTTTGGAAATGGGTAGCCGGTTGGGTTTAAGAGATCCAAAAAAATTCTCCTGCTTATGGGTAATTGATTTCCCGCTGTTGGAATGGGATGAAGACACCAAACGCTATCACGCCATGCATCATCCGTTTACGTCACCAAAACCAGAAGACTTTGTGCTATTGGATACAAAACCAGGCGAAGTAAGAGCTAACGCTTATGATATGGTGATTAATGGTGTTGAAGTTGGAGGTGGTTCAGTTCGAATTCACGATAGAGAAATGCAAGCAACGATGTTCAAACATTTAGGATTTACTGCGGAAGAAGCAAAAGCACAGTTTGGATTTTTAATGGATGCCTTTGAATACGGTGCTCCACCACATGCAGGTTTGGCGTTAGGGTTTGATCGATTATGTTCTTTGTTTGGTGGTTCAGATTCTATCCGTGACTTTATCGCTTTCCCAAAAAATAATGCAGGTAGAGACGTGATGATTGATTCTCCTTCATTTATTGCACAGGAACAATTAGATGAATTAAATATAGATGTACGGCATAGTGAGGAGGTTTAACTTCCTCACTTGTTTGTACCACACCATTTTATAAGCGTTTCTTTCATGTTTTGAAGAGATACGGGCTTCGATAAATAATCATTCATACCCGCTTTAAAACAAGCTTCACGATCATCTTTCAAAGCATTGGCGGTTAGTGCAATTATAATAGGTTGCTTTATTCGAGTATTTTTTCGGATAGCTTTCGAGGCAGCAATACCATCTAATATTGGCATTTGTATGTCCATAAGTACTAAATCAAACGATTTCTTATCAAAGCATTTAACAGCTTCAAAACCGTTTGCCACTACAGTTGATTTAACTCCGAAACCTACGAGTTGTTTCTGTAATAACTTTTGATTGATTTCATTGTCCTCGGCTATTAGAATATGAAGATTCGGTAAATGAAAATCAGATAAAGAAGCAGAAGAAGGTTTAATTACTTTTGCTTCTTTCATTTTAACACTAAACGAAAACACACTTCCTTTTCCTACTTCGCTGTCTACCCAGATAGCTCCTTCCATGAGTTCGATAAGGTTTTTGGCGATGATTAAACCCAAGCCAGTACCTTGAAATTCTCTGTTAAAACGTTGGTTTACCTGATAGAAACGGTCAAAAATACGTTGTTGATGTTCTTCTGATATCCCTATACCCGTATCTGAGATCTCAAAATAGAGATTTACTTCCTCTTTTTCAATATTTGCAGAAACAGCTATGGAGACCGCACCTTCGTGAGTGAATTTTAAAGCATTGCCGACTAGATTTACTAATATTTGTTTAAGTTGGCTAGCATCTCCTATTAAAGAAGCAGGAACACTCTTGTCAATGTAAAAATTTAATTGAATATTTTTTTTTCGTGCTATACTGATAAAAACGCTTTCTACTTGATTAAATATTTCGTTGACATAAAAATAAGTTGGATTCAATTCAAGCTTTTTTGATTCCAGTTTCGATAGGTCAAGCACGTTGTTTACTAAGCTTAAGAGCATTTGACCACTTTGGACAATCGCTTCAATATGTTCTTGTTGCCCTTTTGAATCTTTTGTCTTGAGTAGCAATTCTGAGTTACCAATAATGCCATTTAAAGGGGTGCGAATTTCATGGCTCATATTAGCTAAAAATTCTGATTGTAAGTTATTGTATCGTTCAGCTTCTTTTTTAGCTTTTTCTTCAATATCTCTGCTTAGTTTTAGTTGTTTGCGTTCGTCTTCATATGCGTTTTTGAATTTCCATATAATTAATCCGCCAAATGTGAGAGATATAATAGTTGTTATGAAAATATCAATTTCTTGTTCTTTTAAAGATTTATAAGGGATTACAAAATTTTCAAAAATGTTTTGAAAAATATACAATGAGCTAAAGTAAATAATAATCCCAATGCTCATCAACTTTAAATTTTTTACTTTGATTATCATTAGTAGGATGAGTTGAAGTAGACCAAACATAGAAATCATACTACCTACTAACCCATTTGAAAAATACCAAGCCACAGTGTATATGGTGAACAAGGATAAAACGAAAATGTAAAAGTTAGTTTTGCTTAAGTCTTTTTTTATGAAGGTAAAATACAACCAGCCAAAAATAAGACTGAAAAACGCTAGTGAAATATCTAAAAAGAGAGAAAGGTCTAAAAAATGATTGATAATTACACAAATCGCACATAAAATAGAAGTAAGTAAGCATATCGACTTATATAATTCTCCTTCAAGAGTGCCTTTAGTGATTATGATCTCTCTCATTTTGACTTAAATTAAAATAAATCTACTAAACAAATATGATTGAAAGTAAATAAAGCCCATCAACGTTGACTTATCCACATGTAATTTGTAACATTGCAGGCTTGAAATGGTCAAATTGTCTGTCACATATCGAATTTTAATCTTCAGCTTGTTATGTTGTATTCTAGTTCAATCGGTTGCATTTAGCACTGATACGGTAGATACCCAAGATACAATTGAGCAGGAAGACGCTGATCAGGGGGCTTTTGTTCAGGCAGCACATCCCGAGGCTGTCATACCAGCTAGCACATTTCAACTTATAAAATGGAGCTATGTTGTAATACTCTTTTCTTTTGAGGCATTACAAAATACTGTTTTAGAAGTTGAGCAACTTCATCTTGTTCTTTCCTACTTCCAAATATTATTTGAGGTTTGCATTACCACTAATGCTCCCTAACCCTTTTTTTAATTAGTTTTCAAGTAAATATTACTGACGAAGCTACTGCCATAGACCAGTTGTCTATACCCCTAATTGTATTAACTAAATTTTAATAATAAACGAATATGAAAAACAAAGGTGCTATCATCTTTTTGTCAGTAGCTATTACAGCGATATGTCTCTTCTCGCTGTCGTTTACCTATATGGCAAATAAAATTGACACAGAAATTGCTGAACATGGTGAAGCGAAAGTAGCCGAAGCTAGGGCTGCAAATGAAAATATTGATCTTGATTCGCTAAGAAAGACCTCTATGCGTGCTTATAGAGACTCTCTTTGGAAAAAAGAAGTGTATTTAGGATATACTTTTCAAGAAGTAAAACAATGGTCACTTAACTTAGGTCTTGATCTTCAGGGTGGTATTCATGCTACGTTGATTGTTTCTCCAGTAGAGATTTTAAAAGCTATGAGTGACAACAGTCAAGACGAGGATTTTCTTGCTGCGATTGAAGAAGCTAAAACAGCTCAAAAATCGACACAAGAAAAATTCACAACACTCTTTTTAAATGCTTTTCAAGAGCGAAAAGGAAAAGATAAGATGTCTGAGATTTTTGTCAATGTAGACAACAAGTTTGAAATCAACCCGAATTCAACGGATGAAGAAATCATTAAAATCATTGATGGTGAATTGGATGATGCGATCGACCGTTCATTAATCGTTTTAAGATCACGTATTGATAAGTTCGGTACAGCTTCTCCAGTTATTCAAGCAGTGAAATCAACTGGAAGAATTGAAGTAGAGTTACCAGGTGCTGATGATGAAGAAAATATTGCTTATCAATTGAAAGCCGTTGCTAAACTCGAATTTAGTGAAGTTTGGGATATTCAGGAAAGCTACCCATATATCCAAAAAATCAATCAATACTTAGTTGAGCAAGGTGAAACTGAAGAAGGGAAAGAGGAGAAGACGCAGGCTACTCCAGGATCTGACGATGCAGGTTTGTTTGCACAAGAGGGAGATACTACTGTAAAAGAAGAAAAAGCGGATGATCAATTATTCGCAGACTCTGAATCGTTAGAAAATGATACGGCAGTAAAAGATAGCAATGCTATAGCACAAGAAAACTTCTTGAAAGATAATCCAATCTTTAATTATTTTCAGATTGATCCCCAGTCAGGTAGAATATTCGCACGTGTGCAGGATTATGATAAAATCGAAGCATTGTTGAATAACAAGGATGTTCAAGCATTACTACCAGAAGATATGACCTTTGCTTGGGGCGATCGCTCTGCAGTTGGCGCAGATGGTGGAGTAGTTGAAATGTATGTGTTGAAAAAGGGTGAATATGTTGAAGCACCATTAACCGGGGAGGTAATTGTAGATGCTTACTCTAGCATGGATGATAAAGGTCGTCCCTCTGTAGGAATGGATATGAATGTTGAAGGCGCTAAAAAGTGGAAACGATTAACCGAAGAAAACATTGGTAAGCAAGTAGCAGTAACCTTGGATAACGTGGTGTTTTCTGCTCCAGTGGTGAACACGGCTATTCCCAATGGAAAGTCTGTTATCAGCGGAAACTTTGACATGGAAGAGACGAAAACCTTAGCGAGAATCTTAAAAGCGGGTCGTCTTCCCGCTCCTATGGACATTGAGCGAATGGTTGTTGTAGGACCTTCTTTAGGTCAGGCAGCTATTGACAGAGGTTTGTTAAGTTTGGTTGCTGGTTTAGTATTAGTAGTGTTATTCATGGTGTTGTATTACAGCAAAGGTGGTTTAGTAGCTGATATTGCTTTGTTGTTTAACATCTTCTTTATTCTTGGGTTACTAGCTCAAAAAGGAGTTGGGGCAGCTTTAACATTACCAGGTATAGCTGGTATCGTGTTGACCATGGGTATGGCAATTGATGCGAACGTATTGATATTTGAACGTATTCGCGAAGAGTTAGCTGCTGGGAAGCCTTTAAAAATTGCTATCGATAATGGTTATTCCCGCGCTTTTTGGACAATCTTTGACTCCAACATTACGACTCTTTTAATTGCTGTAATCTTAGCTTATTTTGGTTCAGGGCTGGTAAAAGGTTTTGCAGTTACCTTAGGAATTGGTATCATTTCTTCTTTCTTCTCAGCAGTATTCATTACACGCCTAGTGGTAGAATATCTAGTAAAAGGGAAAAGTGAATCAGGGATTACTTTTGAAACTGCCATTTCAAGAGGACTATTCAAAAACCCACAGCATGATTTTATGGGTAAAAGAAAAATCGCTTACATCGCTTCTGGAATTGTAATTATTGCTGGTCTGGGTTTGATGTTCACTCAAGGCTTAAACTTAGGTGTTGCTTTCCAAGGTGGTCACTCCTACATCGTGAAGTTTGGTGGCGAAGTTAGTGCTACAAAAGTAAAAGGAGAGTTGAACAACGTGTTTACTGACGCAAGTACTGAAGTGAAATCATTTGATGGGAATGATCAAATTCAAATCACTACGAGTTACATGATCAACTCAGAAGCACGAAATGCTGATTCGTTGGTTAGAGTTAAACTTATGGAAGGTTTAGCGCCATATAATGATTTGAAACCAGAAGTGGTTCAAACCATCGTTGTTGGCCCAACAATCGCTGATGATATCAAAACAACTTCGTTGGAGTCTATCATCATTGCGTTGGTTTGTATCTTCATTTACATTGTTTTCCGATTTAGAAAAATTGGATTTGGTATTGGTGCATTCATTGCATTATTACATGACGTATTAATGGTACTTTCTGTATTTGCCATTGCAAGAGTTTTAGGCTTCTCGTTTGAAATTGACGAAGTCTTTATAGCGGCAATGTTGACAATAGTTGGTTATTCAATTAACGATACCGTGGTTGTGTTTGACCGTGTGCGTGAGTTTTTAGCGGGCACTACAAAGAAAAACACTTCAAAAGCTGAAATGTCTGCGATTTTGAATAACTCAATCAATAGCACTTTAAGCCGTACGATGATGACTTCGTTAACAACCTTATTAGTAGTAGCTATCTTGTTAATCTTTGGTGGTGAAGCATTAAGAGGTTTCTCGTTTGCTTTATTTATGGGAATCTTGATTGGTACTTATTCATCAATATTTATTGCTACACCAGTAGTGTTAGATGTTACCACGACTGATAAAAAAGACGAAGAGTAATATTCTTAAATAAATATTTATTAAGAAATAGCACCATGAAATTCATGGTGCTATTTTTTTTTGACTGGTAAATAATTCATTTCAAAAATTATTTTTTTTGTGTGTAAATAAAACACTTGAGCAAGCATGGTAAATTTTTTGACTTGGTTAGGCTTAGCTCTAGAAAAACACCCATGACTTGTTCACAATTATAGACTTACCCTGTTGCTTAATTAGAAATTCTAAAAATGAAACGACATGACAAGTTCGTCACTAAAAATCTAAACTGAATAAGTAGTGAGCGTTTGTTTTAAGTGAATAAATGTTGATTGAAAAAAGACTAATAGTTCGTCATAAATCATGGTTGTGTTTCCTAATCCGTCAGAATCGGGTGTATTTAAATTTTCTAATTCATAAAAATCAATGAAAAGGTAATTCAGCTTTTAAATCACTAAATAGCTCTTTTTTTAACTCGACTCTAAACCTACTTTCAATTAAATAAAAGAAAGTAGTTTTTTTTTGTTCACAATTGATTCTTCCACTAGTTGTTTATGTAGCGTGTTATATCCCTTGTTAAGGCTAACACGCTTAATTGTTTAGTACAAATTAACCCTTAAACAGTTATATATATGGAAAAGAAAATTTACAAACCGTTTTTCACTAATTGGTTCCAAGTATTAAAAGGAATTACTTTCTCTATTGCAGTATTGAGTATGGTAATGGTTTCTGCTCAGGTCACTTTAGAAAAAGAAATTAAAATAAGTAACAGTGGGTTGTATTTTGACGGAGCTCAGACCTCGAAGAATGCCCCAAATAATGGAACAGGGAAATATGACTTTATTTTTGGTAGTCGTATTACACCACATGGTGATTGTATAAAGGAGTATAATGGTTATGTGTTTATGACATGGTATAGAGGTGGGAAGTTAGACAGGCACGTTATGTTAAGCCGGTATAATACACGTACAGGAGTTCTTAAAACTATTGAGTTCCCACATCAACATGGAGGATTCCAAAATCAATGGTGGTTAGGTGAATCGCACAACACCATTGCAATCGGAGTTTGCCCAATAGATGGTACGATACACATGCTATATGATATGCATTCCTATGATGAAAACAGACCTTCTGATGGCAGTTTAAAAAATGATTATTTCCGTTACACTTATTCAAAAAAAAATGCCGCTACAGTACCAGATAGCGAATTCAATATTAATCAATTCGTAAAGGATAGTGATGGGGATTACAAACATATTGATATGAAGAGTGGGGTAGATTACCGTTCATTGACTTATCCAAATTTCTTCCTGAATAAAAAAGGAGAATTATTTATGTGGATTCGTGAAGGGGGCAACAACAACGGTGCTTACAAATTCTGTAAATATGACGGAAACAGCTGGTCTGACTTTAAACAGTTTAATATAATGAATGCAAAAAGCAGAAGTGGAGTTAATTATAACTGGGGATTGTATGGTGACATCAAATTTTCAGGAGGAAAGATGCGGATAGGGTTTTCCACTCGTTACAGCAACAACAATGATATATATAAATATAATAACGGTTTCCACTATGCCTATTCTGATGATCCTAATGGACTTAACCAATGGAAAGATCATGCAGGAAAGAGCGTCTCTCTTCCTGTTATTAATCCAGATATAATCAAAATTTCAGAGCCTGGAAATCAGGTTCCTTCTTCTGGTGCAAATTCAGTTACAATGAGTTCTGGGTCCGATTGGATAACAACAGATAATGACGACATCCATTTTGTAACTCGTGTAAACGGTTCTGATGGAAAGTGGGTTAATGTTCATACATATAAAAAAGCCGGAGAATCTAGTTTTAAAACGGCTACTAATTTCCCTGGTGGTAATCTCTATGCGTATAAAAATGACGTTTATTTAATTGGTCTTGCAGGAGGGCGGGTATTTGTTGAAAAAGCCCCCGGTGGTACTAATAATTGGACTAGGATTTTTCAAGCACCCAGTGGAACAAAAAACTTTCGACATGGAAATGTTTATATAGATAACGGAAAGTTATATTTCTATCTTATGGAGAGTAAATCTGGTAACGCTCAACCAATTTATCTTCAAATCTATGACATGGGTCTGGGTAATGTTAATCAAGCTCCAACAGTATCAATTTCTTCACCGTTAAATAACGCTACCTTCGAAGTAGGTGAGAAAATTACTTTAGATGCTTTGGCTGATGACCCTGACGGAAGTGTAAAAAACGTTAATTTTAAAATCAACAACGATTACTATGAATATATTGATATTGCACCATACAAAACCACTTTCACACCAACAGAGCCTGGAACTTACACAATAGGCGCCAGAGCTTTTGATAATAATGATGATGCGACAGAAGTTTCCGTAACGATTACCGTATTAGAGGAGAATAAAGTACCTGTTGCATCCTTTTCAACTCCGATTTTTAACAGTCTAGAAGAAGGCTATTCTGAGCTTTATGTGAACGTTGATGCTTCCGATCCTAATAATGATGAACTTTCGGTTATGCTTAAAATTGACGGTAAAGAAATTCGATCTGAATCTGTACCTCCTTTTGAATGGGGACATGAAGGTTCTCCAGATCAAAATGAAACAGTTGGTTTAGCAGTAGGTGATCATGTTTTTGACGCTGTAGTAACAGATAGCAGAGGAGCATCTACTACTATTTCAAAAACGATAACTGTAACGAAAAAGATAGTGCTTCCCGTGCTGGAAATCACCTCTCCAACTGCTAGCCAAGTGTTTTTACTTTCTGATGAAATTAACTTAAATGCCACAGCAACTGATGGTGATGGAAGCATTGCTAAAGTTGTTTTCTTAGTAAATGGAACATTTTATAGCCAAGATAGCGATGCACCATATGAAGGAATATTTATTCCACTTGAAGAAGGAGTTTATACATTAGGAGCAAAAGCGATTGATAATGATGGAAACGAGTCGGAGAAAACAGTATCAGTTGAAGTAAAGCTGGTAACATCAGGAAAATCAACTTTGAAAAGCGAACAACTTACAGTTTATCCAAACCCTTCACATACTGGCGTTTTTGAACTTAGTGGAGAAAGTGAATGGCAAGTATATAATTTAAGTGGTATCAACATATTATCAGGTATAAGTAACCTTGTTGATTTATCCTTAGAACCACAAGGAGTCTACTTCTTAAAAGCCGATGGAAAAGTAATACAGCTTTTACATCATTAACAAAACTTTCAGGTTTTAATGTTAAGCTACTTTCTGTTTTTTTGGGAAAGTAGCTTTTTTTTTGTTCACAATTGACCTCCTAAGTTGTCGCTTATATAAGAGTTTTTAGCCAACGTTAATGCTAACGACTCTTGCAATTAAAATGGTTATTTAATATTAAACTATAGATAAATGCTTAAGAACGTGTACTTATTATTTTCAAAGAGGTCGTTTGTGTTGAGAGGTTTAATCTTATCTCTTACAATGTCAATTGCTTTTTTTACTTCTGCTCAAGTAAAATTATTAGACGAGGTTAAGATCTCTGATAAAGTGATGTTTTTTGATGGGGTTAAAGTTCCAGTCAGTCACAAGACAAATTCCACAAAAGGTTATGATTTTGTATATGGGAATGCGTTGACACCTCATGGAGACTGTATCAAAGCCTATAAAAACTTTGTCTTTATGACTTGGTACAGAGGAGGTAAAAATGATCGTCATGTGATGTTGACACGGTATAACATGACGACTGGTGTATCCAAGACTATAGAATTTCCACATCAGCATACAGGTTACAATGGCAAATGGTGGATAGGTGAAACTCACAATACCATAGCTGTTGGAATTTGCCCTAAGGATGAGAGTATTCACCTGCTATATGACATGCATCGAAATGGTAATTGGACTGATGACGATTACCTCCGATACTCTTATTCATTTGATGGTGCAGCGACAGTACCAGACAATCAGTTCACATTAGCTCGCTTTATTAATTCACCAGCTGGTAATTATAAACATTTAGCATTTCAGGGCATTAGAGATGTAAATACAACAAAATTGCTTACTTATCCAGCGTTTTTTACCAATGACGAGGGAGATTTATTTATGAAAATGCGTTTTGGATATTCAGAAAATGGCAGATTTCTTTTTGCCCGTTTTGACGGGACGGATTGGGAAGGCTATACTCCTTTTAACAGATCAAATGCTTCAAATTATGGAAGTCAGTATAATTGGGGGCTCTATGGAGACTTCAAGTATTTAGATGGAAAAATCCGCATCGGTTTTCAAAGACGGTCAAACAATGGAAAAGATAAATATTTGTACCAAAATGGTATCTATTATGCGTATTCCGATGACCCTACTGGCAAATCCAAGTGGAAGGATCACAAAGGTAGTGGTATCACGTTTCCTTTAGCAGATGCAGATGAAATTAAAATTGCCGAGCCTGGAGATTGGGTAGCTACAACTCAGAAAGACAAAGTATATATGGTGGGAGGTTTTGATTTTACCATCACAGAAGCTGGTGATGAACATTTTGTCAGTACTGTGAAAGACAACCAGTTTAACGTCACAAAAAAACTGCATACCTACCGAAAGGCCGGTACTTCCAATTTTACTACTAAAGAGTACTCTGCAGGGAGTGAGTTGTATGCAGCAGGTAACGATGTATTTGTCATTGGACTTAAAAATGGAAGGGTCAATATTGTGAAAACAGAAGGTGGTACAAACAACTTCGTTCAAGTGTATCAACATACCACAGGGCCAATTTTCGACAAAGGAGTGGTGAATGTAAGTGACGGTAAACTGTACTATTACCTTAAACAAGCAGGTGGATCGGGAGACAAACGAACAACATATCTTCAAGTCTATGATCTTGGCTTAGGTAATATTAACCAAGCTCCAACCGTAAATATCACTTCACCTAGCAACAACGCTATAGTTGAAGTAGGTCAAGAAATCACCTTGTCTGCGAGTGCTAGCGATCCTGATGGTAACTTGGATAAAGTGAATTTCAAGATCAATGATGACTTTTATAAAACAGTGAGCGACCGTCCGTTTGAATATACATTTACACCAACAAAGCCAGGTACTTACAAAATAGCTGCTTTAGCAATTGATAAAGAAAATGCTAAAACAGAAGTGTTTGTGACAATTACAGTTACTGAAAAGAATAAAGCTCCAATTGCTTCATTTACAACACCAGCGGTAAGTACTATGGAGGAAGGGTATACTGAATTAGTAGTTACTGTGAATGCTTCTGATCCTAATGGAGATGATATGACAGTTCTACTCAAAATTGATGGAAAAGAAATTAGATCTGAGTCTGTAGCACCGTATGAATGGGGACATGAAGGTTCACCAGACCCTTCAGAAACGGTAGGTTTAAGTGTAGGTGATCATGTATTGGAGGCAATAGTGACAGATACCAAAGGCTTGTCTATTACCATATCAAAAATAATTCTAGTGGATAAGATTACAGGAACTTTTTTTTTAGTGGATAGAAACGAACTGATTGTTTTCCCTAATCCTTCAAAATCTGGTTTTTTCCAGTTAAATAAGGATAGCGAGTGGGTAGTGTATAATTTACAAGGAAAAAACATTACTTCTGGAAGTGGAAAAGAGATAAATCTTTCTTCAAGTCCAAAAGGCATCTATTTATTAAAAATAGGTGAGAAAATAGCGCAGTTGATCGTTCAATAAAAATTTTATGAATTTGAAACCACCTCTTCAGATAGTGAAGGGTGGTTTTTGTTTTTGTTTATGTCTAGGTTTAGGTTAAAAAGAAAGATGAAAAATGAAAATAAATTCTACTCTTCATTGTGAAACATTTAAGAGTCACGTAGATGCTAAAAGCAATATACATAAAACAAACCCTATAAAGTAATATCACAAATACTTGGATAACCCAGAGTAAAATCTGATGGAAGAGCTCAAAATGACATAATCACCTTTGCATCGGAAGCAGCTACTTTATTATGTATCCGATGTTAACCCTATTCACAATATGCTGCAGATATTTTAGGCATTAAGTAAATTATCTCTAAACTGTTGATGCTAGAAACCACACTAATTCTAGCGAAAGGAGGTATTGGTAATTATACTCGTAACTAATCGAATCACCCGATGGAATTTCACCCTTGGGGTCTCACATAGCACTTTATGTAAATGAATCACGTATAGTTCGTAGGAACGCTCCGCCTGACTTACGACCACAGGATAGTGTGTTTTTACCATCAATATTTATCGTCAACTGCAAGTTCCTTTTGCATCAGGAATGATGGTAATCCAATTTTTTATATTAAGTGAAGTCTAAAACCACCTTATAATAAAAATTACTTTGTCAGCTGGCTATTTTCTTTTTTAAGAAACGGATTACACTGCCCAATACGGGAACATTTTCATAGAATAATTCTCCTGCGTCAAAATAGTCTCTATGCTTGATTATTTTTTCTTCAACAGTGAGAACTGAAATACCTGATGCTATAACATTTTTTTTTTGGACGTTTAAGTTTTAGGTTCAATTGCCATTGCAGGTAAGCTGTATTATCAATAATAGATTCATCGGTAAATTGAAATGAGCCCTCAATCAAATTGCTATCTAAGTTTTTGAAGTAAGATTTCAAGTTTTCAATGCCTCTTATATTGTGGATGGGGTCAGTAAAAATTATGTCTTCTGAATAAATTTCATTTAATGCAGTATTATTATCAAGTTTCAACTGGGTGAAGTATGACTTAAATTTTTCAACTGCCTCTATTTGTGAATCCCTCATAATTACAGTTTTTATTTATTGTAAACAACTTACTTTCAATGATTATCACGTTAAATATAAAAAACGTAGCTGAATATAAGTAATTAGGGCTTTGTGACTTTTTCAGTAAGCCTTAATTAGTGGTTATAATCAAATCGTAATCGCCATTTAAGCCAAAGAGATATATTCTCACAGATAAATGTGTCAAAACAAAATCGTATTTATGAGGAGATGGTTTTTCTACTAAGGGCCCAATACTTATAGTAGCCCCATATCGCTGGTGCAAATAAAAGTATGTATAATGCACCTTTAGAAGAAACACAAGCAATAAAGAAATTTTCATCCCCTTTTTTATGATCACAAATGTAGTGACCTATTTCTAAAATCTCACCTTCTAATACACTTTTGATGTCTGCATTGCTGATGAGCCGATAACATTTGATGCCAAATAATGTGGTATTCCTCAAGCTTATAATCTTTCACCTTATCGTATTTAATAAAAACTTGAGCTGTAAACTTTGTTTCAACTACATTTTAATAGCTCTCCAAATTTCCGTGTGATGTTTAGTTAATCCAAATAAAGTTTCTAAATCACAAAGCGTAGCGAATTAAGAAGTTGATAGTGTTCTTTGAGTTTACTCGCGAGGCAAATCCTGTTTCATAAGTAAAAGCTACCGATAAGGCTTCTTCGAGCTGAGGTATTTCTGAAAAAACACCAATAGCGCCACGGAGATTCGTTTGTAAATTGAGTAATGCACCGTATTTTTTTTGATAGGTGACTTTGTTATCCACCAGCCATAAAAAATTATCGCTATTCATACTTACAATCATGCCCGATTCCCAATCCCAATCATCATTAAGTTTAAAAGTATAAGATGTACTGAAGTCGTAATATCTATTCAGAACAAAACGATAGCCTATGGGCTGAAGCAGTGTTTGTGGTATTTGTTGAATAACAAAACCAACTTTTAATTTTCTGTAAGTAATTAATCCGCCTAAAGAAAAGTCCAGACCCCAAGCGCTACCTCCAGCACTTGCTGACGAGCCATCGAAACGAATGTTAGCTAACCCTACTTCCGCACCAAAAGACAATTCTAAATCTTTTGAGAGGTTAGTTTTTAAAGCATAAAGTCCCTGTATTTTACTTTTTGAAAATAATACAGACTGTTGTTCTGCATAAAAATTAATTCCGCCAGTATGGTTTTTTTCTCTAAAAACAGCTTCAGCATAGATGTCTCTAATTCTTGAAAAGGATCCCAAACCACTTCTATAATTTACTCCGAGTTGTAATTTGTTTAGCGAATAGGCAGAAGGGTTATAGATACCTTGGTTGAGAAGAAAGCTACTAAAGTTAGGGTTGAAAATAATTCTTTCCTGACCATGAACCATTGCTGCTTGTTCAACAAAAAACACTTGTGTGAAGAAAAGGAATAAAACTAGGAATGTTTTGTTCACATTTTTAATTTATACTTATTTTCATATTAAAGATATCTATTATTAAAGATCTAGAAATATTATCGTTATTAAAAAGTGGCAAAGAGGAAAAAGTAATAAAAATGCTTTACAAAACCGCTTGGCCAAAAGTGAAACGATATATCAAAAGTCATGGTGGTAATACTGAACAGGCAGAAGATATCTTTCATGACATCATTATCAAGTTGATGGTCAAAGTACGAAAAGGAGATCTGCCTGATCTGTTAGATATCAACGGCTATCTATTTGTTATGGCTAAAAATCTTTGGATTTACACAGTTAGGCGAAATAGTAAGTTTAGCCTATTCGATGTAATGATTGAGCGAGCAGAAAGTCCAACTACAGATACTAGTTTAGAATTAGAGCAGTTAGTAAATGAGATATTAAATCAATTAGGAGGTATTTGCAGAGATTTATTACGACTCACTTATTTCGAGAATGTGTCTTTAAAAGTTGCCGCTGAAACTATGGGGCTTAGTAGTGCTGATGTAGCACGAACTTATCATTACAGATGTAAAAAAAAGCTGTTAGATCAGGTGAAGGAAAATGACTTAGTAAGAGAATTATTACATAACTGATGGAAGAGCAAAACATAGAAACATATATTGAAAAGTATCTCTCTGGTCAACTTTCTAGTACAGATAAGAAAATCTTTGAAGATAGACTTCATGATGACAAAGCTTTTAAAAAGCAGTACGAGGATCAGCTTATTGCCAATAAAATAATTGAAATTGATTATGCAAAATCACTGAGTAAGCTAGTTTATAAAGAACGAACAGTTCGAACACGAAAGAAGTATGTTAAACTTGGGGTTATAGCACTTGTTTCTACACTAGCTATTGTTGGTTGGTTCGTAGTAAACTCGACTCAAGTTGAAACGAATAATTTACAAAATGTACCCGATACTGGTACTACAAAAATAAGTACGGGAGAAACAACTATTTCCAATGAGAAAAAGATAGTGATTGAAGATCAAAAACAGTCAGAAGCAATAGAGGAATCAGATGATGAAAAAATAGTTAAAGCCCCAGTGAGTAAGATTACGACAAAAGTTGAGGTGGAAGAAATATCAACCGCAGTTAATGAAAAGGATGAGGCAGTACTGCCAAAAGAAAAACCAAGAGATTCAGTTCATAGTGTCACTACGTTGAGCGTTAAAGATACTGAAAAGCCAGTAAACACATTTTCAACGACTAAAGAGACTGTGCAAAACAATCAAGTGGAATTGCCTCAAGAAGACTGTTCAAAGTTAAATAACATCAAAGTAAAAGTAGTAAATGCAGATTTGAGAGAATCAAATGGAGAATTAGTGTTGGATAATCAACCAGACGTTACTTATCGAATTAATGATTATGATTCATTTGAATCAATAAACAGATTTTCAAATCTTGAAACGGGAAGTTATAATGTTGCTGTTCGATTGGGTAACTGTCAACAGCGCTTAGGGGTATTTACCGTGAAAGAAAAACCTTGTTTGGCTGAAAAATCTATGGTATTTAACCCAGCATACGACAGAGAATTAATCATACCCACCCCTGAAACGAAAGTAACCTACGTCACTATTTTTGATGGCAATGGTAGCCTGGTGTTTGAAGAGAAACAATATAATTCAAACGAATATGTTTGGTCTGGGGCTTTATCAAATGGAAATATTGCCGATATTGGAAGTTATATTTTAAGATTAAAAGGAGATGAAAACTATTCGTGTGAATATTTCGTGGTGGTGGCTAAGTAAATGCTTAATAGGTGTTTATTGGTTGTTCACTTGTGCTTCTCTTGCACAAACAGTAGAAATTCAGGATGAAAAGTTGCGTTCGTTTTTCTGTGACAACTACAAAGTAGCAATGAATGAGCAATGTACTTTGTTAGACACTTCTGTGTTGAACACTACGTTTACTGAACTTCAAAGTCTTGATTTGCGGGGTCAAAACATTGAAAACGCAGATGTGTTAGTTTATTTTAAAAATGCTGATACGGTATATCTTCGTAATAATAACTTAACGAGTTTTCCGAAAGATTTGAGGAATTGGTATCCTATGTACAGATTAGGTCTTTCTTATAATCAGCTGGAAGAAGCACCTACTTACCTTGAAAATGACCGCAATGAAAGTGTTCGTTTACTTTATCTTCACAACAATAAAATAAAAAAATTACCCGATGAGTGGAATTCTGTTTCAAACTCTACGATAAATGTGATCGATGTGAGCAATAATTTGTTGACAGAAATCCCAGATCTAACAAAATTAAACAAGATAAGGCGATTGACACTCACTGGAAATCAACTTGATTTTGATGATTTAATACCCTTAAAAAACAATCCACAATACGCGGATACAACATCTAGATTCCAGTTGTTTCCACAACAACCTTTTGAGTTATCCCTTCAAAACACCTCGTTTGCTATTGGTGAATCCATGAATATTATTTTGGATAACAAGCAAGGTGGAGATAGCTTTTTTCTCTTGAATAATGGTCAGGTGGTTGATTCATCAATGACTGGAGAGTTTGATTTAAGTTTCATGAAAGATGATGATTTTGGTAATTATTCCATTCGAGTGCACAGTGAGGAGTTTCCGAATGAGGGAGAGTTTTTAGAATCCAAAACGTATGAAATAACTAGAAAACCTGTACAGAAAAAAGACGTGTTGATTTTCTCTCCTAACGGAGATGGGATAGAGGATGATTTTTTAGTGTCGGGAAAGGGAAAGGCTGTTTTTTTAGATAACCAGGGACTTGAAGTGCGAACAGAAAAACTTCCGTTTCGTTGGTTGGGTGATAATAAAAATGGACGGATTCAACCTCCTGGCTTATATATTATTCAGAAAGAAAATGGAGAGTATATAGAAGTCTTAATCTCGTATTAAAAAGAAACGAAGCAGTAGCTTGCTTTATAACAAACTACTGCCCAAAATATGATAGACTTAGTCCTCCAATCGCATTTCAAACTGAACCAAGTCTACAAATTCTTGGATTCTGTCTTCTAAATCATGTTGTTGTAAGCCAATAACGCGTTCAGTACCGAACTTTTCAACGCAGAATGAGGCCATGGCTGAACCGTGTATAATTGCCCGCTTCATGTTTTCGAATGAAGTATCGTCAGTGCTAGCTAGATAACCAATAAAGCCACCAGCAAACGTATCACCAGCACCAGTAGGGTCAAAAACATCTTCTAAAGGTAATGCTGGTGCAAAAAAGACATCTTTGCCTCTAAACAACAAAGCTCCATGCTCACCTTTTTTGATGATAAGGGTTTTTGGTCCCATCTCCATGATTTTTTTAGCAGCTTTTCTTATCGAAAACTCCCCTGAAAGTTGACGTGCTTCTTCATCATTGATCGATAACACATCGACTAATTTTAACGTTTTTAATAACTCATCCATGGCAATGTCCATCCAGAAATTCATGGTGTCCATTACAATTAATTTAGGTCTCGTTTTTAACCGCTCGATAACGGTACGCTGAATTTGGGGAGCTAAATTTCCTAGCATTAAGTACTCACAATCCTGGTAGCTATTCGGAATAATGGGGTCAAAAGATTCTAGCACATTAAGTTCTGTTACCAGTGTGTCTCTTGAGTTCATATCATTGTGGTACTTACCACTCCAAAAAAAAGATTTTTGACCGTGTTTGATTTGAAGTCCTTGGGTATTTACACCATGACGTTGAATCATGTTGATGTTTGTTTCTGAAAAATCTTCACCCACAACAGCTACTAAGTTTACTTTTTTAGTTAAGTATGAGGCAGAAAGCGCTACATAAGTCGCTGAACCCCCCACTATTTTGTCTGTTTTGCCAAATGGTGTTTCTATAGCATCAAAGGCTACAGTTCCTATTACTAATAGACTCATATTATTGTTTGCTTTTTATGTGTTTTACAACTGTTTTTACTGTTTTCCAAAGTGGCTCGAAAGGTACTCCGTTTCGGTGATTTATTGAACTTATGCGGTAGATAATTCCCCAATGGTGAAACAATACGCGGTAGGCTTCGAACAATGGCATGTTGGGGTCATAGATATGCGCAGGCTCCGAATTAGTCCCATTTAACTCCATTATTTTAATGTTGTCTCCTTGATATAAATCATCTAATGATGAAACTCTCAAATCAAATCGGCCAAAATAAAAACCTTCAATGGGTTTTGCGATGGAGTCGAAAACAGCGACTAGTTTTTGACTAATTAGATGATTTCCATTCAAAAAGGTGGTGCCGCGACAATGATTACCGATGGAAATCAATTCCTTTTTTTCACCATAGTCTAATACTATTTTCAGTTCTTCAGAATACATTTCCAATAACATGTCGTAATGATAACGTGTTCGATCGTTTGTTTGAAATAATTCTTTCAAAGTTGATTTTCCGTTTCCGACCACCGTCAAAAATTCTTTTTGAACCACCGAGTGGATATTTCCTCGTTTTGCCCCTGGAATTCTTGAGTACATCACGCCCAACTCAATCGGGTAATCGATATATTCCTGAACAATAAAATTACGGTCTATTTTCTTAAGGTAGTTGTCTAGTTGTTTTTCATTATTAATTTTTTCAACCCCAAACCCGCGTTCACCTTTGTCTGGTTTACAAATGATGGGGAAGTGAAGCGTGTTGTTTACCCAAGCTAAAGTTTCATGTTTTGATTCAATCGTGAAAAACTTTCCTTTAGGAAGGAATTTTTGATTGATTTTTGAAAGGATTTTCCATTTAGAATAGTCAACAAACCCACCTGTTTCCATACAAGGGTTGGCAGCAGAGAAAAAAACCATCGACCAAGACCGCAGACTATACCATAAATAAACGACATAGACTGGAATATAGAAAAACCAGAAAGGCCAAAATTCCCACTTTAGCCATTTAGACTTTTGCTGACTCATCTATTATTGTTATTGATTTAGTTTTTTGTCCAATCAAGTCATCATAAATCATTGTGGTTGCTTGTGAGGTTGACTTAATAGAGGTAATACTTATTGTTCGCTTTTCTCCTCTATTCATCATAATTCCGTTTTCATTATCTTCAGATTGGAATGAATGAAAATCAATAATTTCTTCTTGCGAATAATTAAAACGACTCATTAAGATTTTAAAAGCGGTTTCTCGTTGTATAATGACTTCCGGTGTATATAAGGTTGCTGAAGCCCAAATATAGGGTTTGTGAGAAGCCAGTTCTTTGAAATAGATTTGTACACCATCCCATCGAATTTCGAATAACTCAACGTCAGAATTTTTGTAAACTAAAATGAGGGTAAAAGGCTCTATTCCTTTAAAGTCATAATTGCTTGTAAATTGCTGAACGTGATCATAATCAAAAGCAGCTAATAACATTAACCCTCTACTCGTTTTATAGCTTTCTTCTCGAGTATGTTTTTTAAAAGCACCGTTTAACAAACACGCAGTAAGCTTTCCCGAAGAAGCTATCCAACTACCTCCAGCACGACTGTCTTTAGGAAAATAAACGGTGGTATGGTTAGCTATAATTGAACTAGGAAAAGTAGTCTCAGCTCTGTTAATGGCTTCATCGCGGTTGGAGGTTAATAAAAAATCATAACCTGTTAGCGGAACATAACTTACTGTGCACATTGATCGCGGTACTGAATCGTGGAGTCAGCCACTCCAAAGTTTTTAGGGATTAGAATTTTTGGGCAGCCAATTAAAAGACCAATTTTGATGATTGCCATGTGATGAACAGCATGTTCTAAGGCATATAACATCTCACGAGATAAGCTGGAAGGCGTTATTATTTCAGTATCTTGAAGAGTTGATATAAGCACTAAATTTTTATCTTCTGAAAAACTTTTTAACTCTTGTTTAATCCTTTGAATGAAATTTAATGCTGTTGTTTTATTTTCTTCTAGTGCTACATCTCTTTTTCTAGTATCGTAACAGAGTTCTCCAGCATCTTTTTGTTCAATAATGCATGTATAAAACTCTAAAATATGACGAATATGTTGTCCGATGCTAGCTCCGGAAAACACTTCCATAGTGTTGCAATACAAGTCGTTGTTCAACTGGTCTACTACCTCTTCTAACTGAGAGAGGATGGCAACGGAAAATTGTGCGCTTTTCATGGGTCGAATAAGTTGTCAAGATACTAAAAATCCATAAGTTTCATAGTAGAATTTTTTCCTTGCTTCATAACCACAAGGTTAATTTGTAAGGATTTAATTTAAGGTCTTTTTAAAGACAAATAATTCGTAAGTTAAGCCTAATCTTTAGATCAGTATATGGAACACATTGTAATAATAGGAAATGGTATATCAGGTATTACGGCTGCAAGACACATTAGAAAGCAGAGTGATAAGCACATTACTGTTGTGTCTGGTGAAACTGATTTTTTCTTTTCTAGAACAGCACTTATGTACATTTATTTGGGACACATGAAGTATGAGCATACTAAACCTTACGAAGATTGGTTTTGGAAAAAAAATCGTATCGATTTAAAAAGGGGATGGGTAAAACAAGTTGATTTTGACTCCAAAACGATTCGGTTTTCTGATGGTGAAAAAATAACTTACGATAAACTAATTCTTGCGACAGGATCCAAGCCTAACAAATTTGGGTGGCCAGGACAAGATCTTCCTGGAGTACAGGGGTTTTATTCATACCAAGATTTAGAACAGTTAGAACAAAATTCAAAAGATGTAAAGAAAGCGGTAATTATAGGGGGAGGGTTAATCGGAATTGAATTAGCTGAGATGTTGGTTACCCGAGGAATAGAAGTGGTGTTTTTAGTACGAGAAATGAGTTTTTGGAGTAATGTATTGCCCGCTAATCAATCAGCAATGATTAACCGACATATTATTGAACACCATATTGATTTGCGCTTAGAAAGTGAACTAAAAGAAATTGTGGCGGGAGAAAATGGGCGAGTTGCTAAAGTTATCACTGCTAAGGGCGAAGAAATTGAATGTCAACTAGTTGGTTTAACAACAGGGGTAAGTCCTAATATAGATTTTCTTAAAGGAAGCGCTTTAGAAACAGATAAAGGTGTTCTTGTAAATCGACAACTTGAAACCAATATCCCAGATGTATATGCTTTGGGTGACTGTGCCCAGTTTTTAGACCCTCTTCCAGGAAGGAGGAGTATAGAGCAAGTATGGTATACTGGAAAAATAATGGGGGAAACAGTCGCTAAAACCATTTGTGGCAATCCTACAGAATATGCTCCCGGTCATTGGTTTAATTCCGCCAAATTTCTTGATATCGAATATCAAACCTATGGTTGGGTGTTTCCAGAATTAAGGGATGAAGAAGCTGCTTTCTACTGGGAAAAACAAGACAAAAAGCTGAGTATTTATTTTGTGTTTAATAAAAAATCAAGGCAGTTTATCGGCATTAACACCTTTGGGATACGCTTAAGACATGAAATGTTTGATCGGTGGCTCAACGAGAAACAAACTATTGAATATGTTTTGCAACATTTGAAAGATGCCAATTTTGACCCCGAGTTTTATAAAAAATACGAAGACGAAATTGTAGAAAAATTCAACTATGAAAATAAAACCACTTTAACGGTGAAAGCAAAAAGCTGGAAACGTATTCTTGCACTTACCAAGTAATTCTATAAAATGAAAACAATTAAAAAAAGTGGAATAGTAGTGTTTGTCATCGGTTTAGTTGTTTTCACAGCGACCTCCTTTTATGGTGACTTTAAATTGAAGCGAGTTACTTTAACGAGCGAAATAGATCAACTCGTTGAGAATGGAAAAATTCAGCACGAGGTCTCACAACTGTTGAAAGAGCGCTATGAATCTGCCGATGTTACGGTCAAAGTCTTTCACAACCCCATTGCTTTTTCAAAGGATATTATTCGAGTTTATGACAATTTAAATGATGAAATAAAAGCCAATAAAGACTGGGGTAATGTGATGCAAGCAAGTTCATCAGAAGTTGCGTTTTCCTTGGCAAGGAAATCGGCTAATAACATATTTGCTAGATCTCCTTGGCTCATGTTCTTTTTAACCTTTGGCTTGACCATTATCGGTGGGTTGATGTACATGTTGCCCGATGTAATTTTATTAGGTGGTCCCGGTATTAAAAACAATCATATTTATCACTCGTCAGCTACTAATCGTGGTTGGGTTGGAGTGGTTGTTTTTGCTTATCTAGTAGGGTTTTATATCACACTTTATTTTTATCATCACTTATTAGTTAATCAAGTAGAAATCGTTAATCCACTCAGCAAAGCATTGAGTGGAAACCCTTCTAGTCGCTGGTTTTTGTATGGTTTTATGTACTGTACAGTCATGGTGACGATGTCCGTTCGCATGTATATCAAATACCGACATAACATCTATCAAATGGTACGAACCACCTCCGTACTATTTTTCCAAATCGCTTTTGCTTTTTTAATTCCGGAAATCATGGTCAGGTTTAATCAGCCGTATATGGATTTGAAAAATGCATGGCCTTTAAACTATAGCTTTTTTTATTCTTATAATATCGAAGAACTTCAAAATCATGGTTTGATAGGTGCCGCACTGCTCGTTTGGGGAGTGTTACTTGCTTTAGTGGTAGTACCTGTCTTAGCTTATATATATGGCAAAAGATGGTATTGCTCATGGGTGTGTGGTTGTGGTGGTTTAGCCGAAACTTTAGGGGATCCCTATCGACAGTTGTCCTCAAAAAAGCTAGTTGCTTGGCAAATTGAACGGTGGTTAGTGCACGGGGTATTGGTGTTTGCTATTGTAATGACAGTAGTAACAGTTGGTGCTAACATCACTAATTCTGACACATTTTTAGGTATCCCCACTTATACACTTACTTCTGCTTATGGCTTTTTGATTGGGTCAATCTTCGCTGGAGTGATTGGAACAGGTTTTTACCCAATGTTAGGTAATCGTGTATGGTGTCGCTTTGGTTGCCCTTTAGCAGCATATTTAGGTATTGTGCAACGATTCAAGTCGCGTTTTAGAATTACCACAAATGGAGGACAATGCATTTCATGTGGTAACTGTTCCACCTATTGTGAACAAGGAATTGATGTACGGGCGTATGCGCAAAAAGGAGATAATATTGTGCGTGCCTCTTGTGTCGGTTGTGGGGTTTGTGCTGCTGTTTGTCCTAGGGGTGTTTTGAAATTAGAAAATGGGCCTGAGATTGGACGGATAAATAGTAAATAATGGGGTTGGAATCATCTATAGAAATTAGTCATTTACCTTTTCTTTCTCACTGATAATTAACGGATGATCAGATATGCCTAAGCCTACAATTTTTATAATACTAGTTACTGCGTTATATAACATTAGCGCTACACTTATTAAAGCTCCGCTTAGTATAGAAGATAACCCTAGACTGACATAATAAATTGAAGAGTACCACGATGGAGGAACATTCTCAGCTTTAGTAATTGGTATATTTAATATTTGAAAAGTAATCATTGCAGCTACAAACACGATGGTGTCAATCTTTGCAATCATTAGTACATGGAGATAATGCTCCTCTTTCAATTTGGATTTACTTCCTGAACTAACACTTAAAAGAGTTAAGAGTAACGCTAGAATTGTCGCGGAAGCTAGTACTATTGTATTACACAAAGTGTTGATTCCAGGCAACGATGTTTGGATCAGTATCTTAGCCTCATATCCGCTAATATTACCCAATATATAAGCTCCACCGCCTGTTATTAAAGTAGCGACAATTCCACCTATTAGAGCTCGTTTGTTATATCTTGTTAAATTCACTTTCGGAATGAATATTTTTTAATAGTTGAATGTCTCGCGCATACTCCAAGTTGATTTCAGCACGTTGAAGTGCATTTTCAGCATGATTTCTTACACAAGCTTTCATTTCAAAGGAAGCGTTTTCACCAATTAGTTGAAGTGTTTTTTGTAGGCGAATCATCACTTCAATAGTACTGGCTCCATCGCGCGCAATTGGACGAAAGGCGTCATCAAATAAGTCATCTAACTGAATTTGATTCAGAGCCAACCGATCGTATACTTCTTTTTCTTCAACTTCTTCGCCAAAATCAGACCAAGCATCAAAAAGGCGCACGTAGGTGTTTAATATACCAATAGCTGTTCCTGGGTCATTTACAGCTGGAGATAAGGCCCTACTTGCAATTTCACTTAACGCAATTAGACCAAATCTAGGATCTTCTTGAAAAGAACGGTTATGACCTATTACAAAATAATTGTTGATTTTATCACCCTCAATATCTTTACTCAAATAAGCAATGGGATTATTAAATGTTACAAATGAGCCAGGGAGACAATCGACAGTAATAAATAATTCGTTTTTTTCAGCAAAATCCTGGAGGGATTTTAAATTAATGGTTTGAATATACCCGATGGATGAGGCATAAACAGGCATTATTTTCTCGTACTTAAATAGCTGATCTTTTTTCTTATAATAAGGAGATTTTTTGGTTGCCTTTATTGATTTAAGTGTAGCTTTTTCTATAATCTCAATGGTATGACCTAACCGACCTAATCGTGAAATGCGATCGACCCAGCGAAGAAAGGTGAGAATAACAACGATGAAAATTAGTATAGTAATAGCAAATAAGGTAAAGACCCCCGCTTTACCATAGTAACCGTTATTTAAAGCGACTTGTGCCACTACACTAAAAATAAATGAGCCGATAAATGCAGATAAGGCATTTTGAGAGACATCATCCGATACCACCAACTTAAACGAACGTGGTGTGGCGGTGGAACTCGCAACCGAAAATGCAGAAATCATTGAACCTACTGCAAAGGTTGAAATCACCAACATACTTGCTGAAATTGTTTTAAGGAGGGACTCTACAGAGTCAATTTTAATCTTCGGCACTAATTCACCCAAACCAGTCTCATCTGCAAACTCTGCAATTAATGCACAGGCAATAGAAATAAAACAATAGAGTAATGGTCTAAACCACAATTTGCCTTTTACTCGCTGTAAAAGAAACATCAATTTACTTTTCATATATGTTGAATCTAAACCAGAATTTTTTCAATCAGGAACATAACCCAAAAAAATATACCAATCAATAAGTAATTGATGTCTCTTTCAAAATCGGGAACAGCATCGAGGATGACAGGAGGCTTTAAGTGAAATTATATTCCATGATTCACTCCATTTTACAGCAGCGAGGGAATTTTAGTATAAAAAATAAAAAGACTGGTTCAACTTTAATCTTCAGGTAACTGATCAAATAGTCTTTTCTTACTCTCAAACCACTCCATCATGGCTGTTGGTGATTGCATTAGCACTTGTATTTTCCCAATAGCTTTCAGGTGATCCGGATCGTTTTTTTGAAACATTTCCATACCATGATTTTTACTTTGTTCTACTATCTCTTCAAAAGTTTCGCCTTTAAATTCAAGTTCACAAGCTCCTCCGAGCTGGTTGCAGGTCATTGTTTTCATAAGTTTTTTTCTTACAAGTTAACAGAAAATTGTAGGACAGATAAAGATGGTCAACAGAAAGACATTTCTTCCTATTTTAAAAATGTAGTTTTGTAGCGATGAAAAAAGATACAGTTGTCATTATACCTGCTTATAATGAAGAGGCTTCGATTGGTAAAGTGGTAGAAGCTATTCCAAAAGGAAACGTGTCAGAAGTAATCGTTGTTAACAATAACTCCTCTGATACTACCGAAAAGGTAGCCCGTATGGCTGGGGCAACGGTATTACTAGAACCAAAAAAGGGATATGGAAATGCCTGTCTAAGAGGTATTGACTACCTCAAGAATAGAGCACAACAACCAGAAATTATTGTATTTCTAGATGGCGACTTTTCCGATTATCCAGAAGAAATACCTTTGTTAGTGGCTCAAATTATTAAGGGAAATTACGATATGGTGATTGGATCACGTGTCCTTGGAAAAAGAGAAAAAGGAGCTTTAACGCAACAGCAGGTATTTGGCAATTGGTTAGCCACCCGTTTGATGAGCTTGTTCTATGGTGTTCATTATACTGATTTGGGACCATTTCGAGCAATCAAATGGGAAAGTTTGATAGCGTTAAACATGCTAGATCCTACCTATGGTTGGACGATTGAAATGCAATTGAAAGCAGCAAAGCAAAAAATGATAACCACAGAAGTACCTGTAAATTACCGCGTACGAATTGGTGTTTCAAAGATCTCAGGAACGTTAAAAGGAGCAGTATCGGCTGGAATAAAAATCATTTGGACTATCTTTAAATATCTATGATCATCGGAAGTTGGATTCTTTTAATTTTTTATGCGTTAGCACTTGCTTTCATTTTCTTCTATAGCTTATCACAAATGCATTTAGTGATTTTGTATTTGAAAGACAAACAAACACAGCCAACAGCAACTCCTCAACTAGCAATTAAAGACTATCCAGTAGTCACTGTTCAGCTGCCTTTATACAATGAATTGTATGTGGTAGATCGATTAATAGACTGCATCGCTTCACTTCATTATCCGAAAGAAAAACTGGAGATACAACTTCTGGATGACTCTAACGATGAAACGACAGCTATTATTGAAAAAAAAATAAACAAGTACCAATCGGTAGGGTTAGATATTCAACTGATTAGAAGACCCGATAGAACTGGCTACAAAGCTGGTGCTTTGAAATATGGTTTAGAAAAAGCAAAAGGTGAGTTCATTGCGATTTTTGATGCAGATTTTTTACCCCGGGTAGACTTTCTTTTACAAACAATACCTCATTTGGTGACCAATCATAAACTAGGGGTAGTCCAAACCCGTTGGGAACATCTCAATAAAGACTATTCATACCTAACTAAATTACAGGCTTTTGGTTTGGATGCACACTTTACGGTAGAGCAGGTGGGTAGAAATTCCGCGGGTCACTTTATTAATTTCAATGGCACTGGTGGTGTGTGGCGAAAGAGTTGTATTTACGATGCAGGCAACTGGCAGGCAGATACGCTAACCGAAGATTTAGATTTAAGTTATCGTGCTCAACTCTGTGGCTGGGATTTTAAATACCTCGAACATGTAGGTGCTCCTGCTGAACTGCCAGCAACGATGAATGCGTTAAAATCACAACAATTCCGATGGACGAAAGGAGCAGCTGAAAACACCATGAAAAACCTTAAACGGGTATTTGAAAAAAAGCTATCGTTTGGCACCAAATTTCATTCAACCTTTCATTTATTGAATAGTGGTGTATTTCTTTCCGTTTTAATTTCTTCTTTGTTGAGTGTGCCGGTTATACTTGCTAAAACCCAAGTCCCCAACCATTTGATTTTTCTTTTTCAAGCAGCCTCAATTTTTTTGCTGAGTTTATTGACTCTAGGTTTGTTTTATGGTGTTTCCTATTTCCAGCTTAATGGAAAATCGTTCAAGGCTATATTATCTTTTCTATTTCACTTCCCACTGTTTCTGAGTTTATCAATGGGTTTGTCACTGCATAACGGAATTGCAGTAATTGAAGGTTATATTGGAAAAAAATCACCTTTCATCCGAACCCCGAAATTTAACATCAAAAACAAGGAGGATAGTTGGAAGGATAATATTTATAAAGCTAAAAACATTGGTTGGTTAACTATTTTAGAGGGTGTGTTAACACTCTATTTTGGTTTTGGTATTTGGTTGGGAGTTCATTACCATGATTATTACTTAGTTGCCTTTCATATCATGTTGATGATGGGGTTTGCCACAGTCTTTTATTTTTCCATCAAACATGCTCGATACAGTTAAAAACAAGTCGCTATTCTTCGCTGCCTCAGCACTTTCTTTGTTTGCTTATGTAGCGATTGCGTACGCTTTTCCTAGAAGTGAATTTGTTTATTTGATTACCTGCTTTATATGTTTATTTGGGTTTTACTTCTATTTTTTGAAGAATTACAACCAATTTTCTGAGCGACAAATTTTAGGATTAGCCATGTTGTTTCGGATAGTTTTAATTGGCTCCATCCCTACCTTGACGGATGATTTCTACCGGTATATTTGGGATGGACAGTTGGTACTGAAAGGAATTAACCCTTTTGCCTACACACCAGCTGAAGCGATTGAAAATGGGCTGATGCAGTCTTCGGTTTTTTATGAGCAAATGAATTCGCCTAATTTTTACTCGGTATATCCTCCTACTAATCAATTGATGTTTGCTCTCAGTGCTTTGGGTGGTAGCTTAAACCTATCGGTACTCATTTTGAAAACATTGGCCATTTCTGCAGAAGTTGGAACACTTTTTTTAATCATTAAAATCAGTCAGCATTTCAAACAAGGAAATTTACCCTTAGCAATCTACGGACTCAACCCTTTGGTGGTGGTAGAGTTGAGCGGTAATGTGCATTCAGAAGCTTTTATGCTGTTTTTCATTGCTTTGTTTGTGGCACTATTTATTAAAAAAAGAAATCACCTCGCGGGGATAAGTTTGGCTTTTGCCATTTGCAGTAAGTTGATTCCTGTACTCATTTTGCCACTACTGATTACTAAAATTGGTTGGAAAAATGGATTAAAACTAGGAATGATTGCGATTGGGTTTTCGGTGATATTGTTCATTCCTTTTATTTCTCCGGAAGTCTTGAATGCTCATAAAGGTTTGAGTTTATACTTTAATCACTTTGAATTTTATGGCGCAATCCATCAAATAGGCAAGTGGCTTGATGGTTATGTATTCAATGGTTTGGATTTAATTATTAAGTTAATTGGGATAGGTTTAATTGGATTTGTTTATACCCGTCCCATCATTTCTACTCAGGAGTTGTTGCGAAGCAGTTTACTTGTTTTCACGGTATATTTTTTATTCTCTTCAACCATTCATCCATGGTATGTAGCCGCTTTAGTGTTCTATGGAGCATTTACTAAATTAAACTATGTGCTTGTCTGGAGTTTTACTTCCTGTTTTACCTACATCACTTATCAGACCACTCAATTTACACAATCACCTTGGGTACTGTGGATACAGTTTTTTGTGGTAGTGGTTTTTATGCATCGAGAGGTAAAACAAATGAATGCACCACTAAAATCTTCGGGTTTGTAACTTTAATCCTATCTTTGTTTTTCGAAAAAAAAAGAATTAGATGAAATACACTTTTGTTGCCTTATTATTTAGTGGGTTGGTTGCATGCTCTAGCCCAGAAACAACACCAACCGAAAAAGAAGAGACACAAGTAGAGACGTCTCCCCAAAAAGGTGAGCATAAAGCCAAGTACACCACAGAAGAAGTCTTCGTGGATGGAATGGCCAATGAAGCAATTTGGGATGAAGCTACTTTTTATCCAATAGACGAGCGTTGGTTGGGAGAGCCGTATGACTCTACCGATTTTCAAGGGAAATTTAAAGCCGTGTGGAACGACTCAACTTTATTTCTTTTAGTGGAAGTTTTGGATGATACTGTAATTAATATTCACCCTAACTGGGATAATAAATGGTGGGATAATGACTGTGTGGAAATTTTTATTGATGAAGATAACTCGGATGGAGAACACCAATTTAATCACAATGCTTTCGCCTATCATGTACTAACTGATGGAAATGTAGTAGATCTTGGTCCAGATGAACAACCCCACTTGTATAACAATCATGTTCAAATGAAGCGAACGACAGATGGAAAAAAGGCAACATGGGAATTTGCAATCACTATTTTCAATAACACCTATGTTGATGGGAAAGAAGATAATGCAACTGTTGATTTAAAAGAAGGAAAAGAGATGGGGTTTGCTTTAGCCTATTGTGACAATGACACCAGTGAGACACGTGAAAACTTTGTGGGTACTATGGTGATTGAAGGAGAAGAAAAAGATCGTGGTTGGATAGACGCAGGTGTATTTGGAACGATGTATTTAATCAAATAAACGCATGTCTGCAGCAAAATCAAAAATCAAAAAGGTTACCACCCACCAGCTTCAGGAAATGAAAGCCCGTGGCGAAAAAATTTCCATGCTTACAGCATATGATTTTTCGATGACCACTATATTGGATAGTGCAGGCATCGATGTCTTATTAGTAGGAGATTCGGCTTCAAACGTGATGGCAGGGAGAGAAACTACTGTCCCTATGACCTTGGATGAAATGATTTACCATGCGAAATCCGTTATCCGAGGAGTCAACCGTGCATTAGTAGTTGTGGATATGCCTTTTGGATCTTACCAAGGAAATTCTTCAGAAGCCCTACGTTCAGCGATTCGAATCATGAAAGAATCGGAAGCCCATTCATTGAAGCTAGAAGGTGGAGCAGAGATCAAAGAATCGATTATTCGAATTTTGTCAGCAGGAATACCAGTTATGGGGCATCTGGGGTTAACACCTCAATCCATATATAAGTTTGGAACGTATGCTGTACGTGCAACAGAAGAAGAAGAGGCGAATAAGTTGTTAGAAGATGCTCGTTTGCTTCAAGATATCGGTTGTTTTGCCGTAGTATTAGAAAAAATTCCCGAAGCACTTGCTAAACGCGTAGCCTCAGAGCTTTCAATTCCTGTGATAGGTATTGGCGCAGGAAACCATGTAGACGGACAAGTATTAGTGACACACGATATGATGGGTATTAATAAAGAGTTCAAACCTCGCTTCTTAAGAAGATATGCTGATTTGCATACCATCATGACTGGGGCTGTAGAAAATTATATAAAAGACGTGAAATCAGGTGATTTCCCGAATAATAAAGAAAGTTATTAGAAAATGGATAAACGTCCCTTTTTCCCAGTATACGAAGACAATCACCTCATAGTGGTCAACAAAAAAAGCCGCATACTTGTGCAAGGTGACAACACGGGTGATAAGTGTTTAGCAGATTATGTGAAAGACTATATCAAGCTGAAGTATAAAAAACCAGGGGCTGTTTACTTAGGGACAATTCATCGCATTGACAGACCTGTTAGTGGTTTGGTGATGTTTGCGCGAACGTCAAAAGCCTTGGAGCGAATGAATAAAATGCTTCGCGAGAAAAAAATCTATAAAACTTATTGGGCTGTGGTAAAAGAGAAACCCAAAAGCCCATCAGGTAAGTTAACGCATTGGCTCATTAAAGAAGAAAAAACTAATACAGTCACTGCGCATGATGAAGAAGTACCTAACTCAAAAAAAGCAGAGTTGACCTACAAATTATTAGGAGCCCTAAATGATCATTACCTATTAGAGGTACTCCCAATTACTGGTCGACCTCACCAAATCCGAGTACAGTTAGCTAGTATGGGCTGCCCGATAAGAGGTGATATTAAATATGGTTTTGATAAACCTAATCCAGATAGGAGCATCAATTTGCACGCTCGAAAAGTAAATTTTGAGCATCCAGTTACTAAAGAAGCGATGCAAATAAAAGGACCTCTACCTGAAGATCAATTTTGGGAACAGTGGCTAGTATTTGATAAAATCGATAAGCGTGATTTGAAAAGAATATAGTTATGTGGGAGAAATTAAAAGAGCGCTGGAAGCTTAAAAATAATTGGTCCGTTCTTGTGGTGATTATATTGTTTGCAATAACAGGTTCTACCTCTGTACGCATTGCTGAACCACTGCTAGACTTTATAGGTGTCACAGATAGTATGAACCCTTGGTTATATTGGCCAATTAGAATATTAATAGTTTTCCCTATTTATCAAGTCCTGTTTTTGTGTTTTGGTTTTCTGCTTGGGCAATGGCAATTTGCTTGGATGTTTGAGAAGAAAATGCTTAGTCGCTTCGGTATTAAGCTATAGTGACTGCTGAGTATTAATACGTAAATTGCTGTTCATCTATTTTTTACGTCAGTTAAAAGACTACTTTTATTGCAACCTATCACTTGCTATTCTTTATTTTATGATTAAATAATTTAATGTAATTCATTAAATACATTAATTATCATAAATGGTTTTGGGAATTTACTTTGTCTAGTTTTATATCAATTAATAAACCACTAACATCATGGGAAAGAATATAATTGAACCGATCATCATTATTATACTTGTTTTTGGAGCCATAGCAGTTTTGGCAAACAATGATATTGAAAAATTGAAGAAAGAAGCCACTACTGAACTGGCTTCCGAACGTTATCATAATGCCAAAGAGTTGTTAAAAAGAATTGTTGCGGAAGACCCAGAAGATGCTTGGTTCCACTACAGTTTAGGAATTAGTTGTTTGCATACTTCCTCTTTCGAAACGGCTTTAACTCATCTTAAAAAAGCCTATGAAATTGATCCGATTAGTGGGGTAGACGATGCTTATAGCTATTGGTTAGGACGAGCATATCACCAAAATCATCAGTTTGACTTAGCGGTGAATGAATATGCTAATTATTTGAGATCATTGAATAAATCAGATAAAGCGCGCAATGAAATATTGACGCTCATTAATCAGGCTTATAACGGGGAGAGGCTAATGTCCAACCCAAATCAAACTCTAATAGTCCCTTTCGAAAATGGTACTAATAGTGTATATGATGATCATAGTCCTATTATTGGCGACAACGGATCGACTATCTATTATACCTCAAAAATGAAGCTACATGAAGAAGCACTACAAGACAAAAATGGGGATTATTACGAAACGGTATTCGTAACGCAAAAAAATGAAATGGGAGTATGGAGTGTTCCTCAATCAATAAGGAAAAGGAATAACGAACAACATGAAGCTTGTATCCAATTATTTGGTGATGATAACCAAATGTTGGCATACCGAGGTGAGGATAAAGGAAAGATTTTTATGCTCAAAAAAGATCATCGAGGTAATTGGTTTACTTCTGATCAATTGATTGAGATAAACAATTTTGGAACCGATGGTCATGCTACAGTAAGCGATGATGGAAACATGATTATCTTTTCAAAAAAGGCAAAGGGATTGTTTCGTCAAGATTCTGACTTGTATTATTGTTCTAGAAACAATTGGGGTTTTTGGGGAGAACCTCAACCTTTAGGTGAGCCGTTAAATACAACGTTTGATGAAACTTCCCCCTTCCTTTCTCCCGATGGAAAAAGTTTGTATTTCTCTTCTAATAACGAAAAGAGCATGGGTGGTTTTGATATCTTTAAATCTACCTTGTTGCCTGGTGGCTATTGGTCCGTACCTGAAAATTTAGGTTACCCCATAAATACTGCTCACCACGATTTATATTATCAAGAAAACAGGGATAAAACAATAGCGACTTTCGCTTCTCATCGTGAAGAAGGTAAAGGTCAGCTAGACATCTACATGGCGTATAATGTGCAAATGGTGAATGTCATAGGTACGGTTTCAAATAATAACACAGCTGTTTCGGAGGAATTGTCAGTATACTTTAACTCTGAAGGTGAAATACAGCATCCATTTAGTGCTCAAGTTCAGGTTGCTGCAGACGGTACATTTGAAAAACAGTTAGTATCGGATAATGCCTATCGTGTTTTTGTAACACAAGGGAATAAAATAATTAAAGAAGAGGTTGTTGAGATAGAAAAAACATTGGTAAAAGGTGAAAGCGTGAAATATGTTATCCTCTTAACCAATCCTGAAACCGCAAAAACGTCAGAAGAAATGTTAGCCAGTGAGGAAATAGGTTCTTTCTTGGAGGAGGGTTATGGCGTGTCTATGGTTTTGTTTGAGTACAATAAAACTGAGTTAAGTAAAAATTCGCGAGAAATATTGCAGGCAGTGTTAGTCAAATTAAATCAAAACAAAGAGTTAAAAGTAGCGCTTGTTGGGCATTCTGATGAAATTGGTTCTGAAGAATATAACTTAAAACTTTCAGCCTCAAGAGCGGAGATGGCGGCTGAATACCTTCAAAAACAGGGCATAGCAAAACATCGAATTATTACTAAAGGTATGGGTGAAAAAGAACCAATTACAAAAGGCAGTTCAGCAATCGAAAGAGCAAAAAACAGAAGGTTAGAAATCAGTATATATTGATTTTACAACGAATAGTTTTTAGACAAAGGCTAAAAATAAGTGGTTCAGTGTTCATTAAGTCTGAATAGATTTCTTTACTTTGAGACTTAATTAACACTGAACCAATCGGCCAAACCGAACATACCGAACAACTGGTCTTACTTGTAAAACAAGGAGATAAAAAAGCTTTTGAAGAGTTGTATGATAACTATTCAGGAGCTTTATATGGTGTTATTTTTAGAATTGTACAATCAGAAGAGGTTGCCGCAGACGTGTTACAAGCCACTTTCGTTAAAATCTGGTCAAAGATTGCTCAGTATGATCGTAAAAAATCTACTATTTTTACGTGGATGCTTAATATTGCTAGAAATTCTGCAATAGATCAATATCGAAAAACAAAACGAGAGAGCGAGTCACCAATCCAACACCTTGACAATAGCGTAAGTAACGTTGAGTCGGATAGCCTAGATATTCAAACTAATTCAATAGGACTGACAGAAGTCATTGCAAAATTGAATCCTGATTATCAACTTGTTCTAGAATACTTGTATTTTAAAGGATATACCCAACAGGAATTATCTGATGAATTAGAGATTCCCCTAGGGACAGTGAAAACTAGAGCGAGGAGTGCTCTCATTGAATTGCGAAAAATAGTAGGTACATAACTTGGATATTCAAGCTTACATATCGTCAGGGATACTAGAGAGTTACATTCTAGGCACGGCTTCTTCTCAGGAGAAGCAGGAAGTGGAATGTATGTCTCATATTTACCCCGAAATAAAAGAGGAGCTACATGCTATTGAGCTGGCTATGGAATCGTTTGCTTTTAAGTCAAAAAAAATTGTTCCAACGCATGTCAAAACAAATCTGTTTGCTGCAATAGAAAATGTGCCACAGGAACAGGAAGAACAAGAAAAAATAATAGCGTCTCCAAAAGAAGCAAAAATTGTGGCATTAGAATCAGAAGTACAAAGTTCTAGCTCTTGGAAATGGTTAGCAGCCGCAGCAGTTATAGGTTTTATTATTACTGCTTCTTTGCTTTATAGTATGAATCGGCAACAAAACCAATACGTGGCTCAATTAGAAAATGCTGCAGCGGAAAAGCAACTTCTTGAAAATACACTAGCCAGTGTTATCGCGGAGATGAAAATCACCCAAGAGCAATTAGCCTTTATATCTAACGAAAACACGGCTAAAATAATACTTAAAGGTACAGAAGCCCATCCAGAAACGCAATCTACGGTGTATTGGAACCCAAACACAAAGAAAGGGATGATGTCCATTCAAAACCTTCCAGTTCCTCCAACCGAACAAGACTATCAACTATGGGCAATCGTAGATGGCTCACCTGTGGATATGGGTATAGTGACTATAAATCCTGAAACGAACACCCTTCAAACAATTCCAGATGTTGAAGGAGCACAAGCATTTGCCATTACATTAGAGAAAAAAGGTGGTAGCCCAACACCTAATCTTGAACAACTCTATGTAATCGGAAATACCTAAGGTAAATTGTTATCAGAATTTGCTATTTTTTTAAATTCACGCACTTTACTTCTCATTTAATTTATTTCACAATCATTTGATATTCAAATGATTGTGAAATTTTAATACTGTGTATTTTCAATTTTTTTAATTCAATAAATCCAAGGCGCTAAGTCTGATCGTAGGTTTTGTAAGTACCCACACAAAACCCATGTCAGACGATGAAAAAATACATCACCCGCATTTCAATTTCAGTTTTATCCCTACTTCTTGTTGGGGTAATCACCTTAGCAATTCATTTATACTTAGTCACCCCTAGTGAAGAGACACATCACCAAAATTGGCAGTTATCACGCATTGATTTTGAGGAACCCATAACGGATGAAAAAGCGCTAGAAATTCATCAAGCTTTAAAGTCTATTGATGGAATAAAAGCAACAAGTATCAATCGAGATTATAGAAATGTGATATATAGTTATGAGACCTCAAAGTTAGATGCAAATGCAGTATACGCTGAGTTTATGACTAAAGGTAATTTTAATGCTAAAGCTCATCCAGCACCTGATTTAGACAATGCAGGTGGTTGCCCTGTTATTGATAGAAGTTCATTGACATACAAAATCAGTGCACTAATTAAGAAAATCCTTCCCAGCAGCTAATATACATAAACTATTAATAGATCACTAAACCCTTAATGTTATGAAAAAACAATTTAAACTAATGGCAATGCTTTTTATATCTGGAGCACTTGCACTGTCCAGTTGTGGAGACGATGAAGACAAAAAAGAAGAAGCAGATGATATGATGATGGATACAACAACGACTATGACTGAGCCAACTCTCTATGAAAAGGTAGGTGGTGAGGAAATGGTTGCGGATCCATCTAATGAAGGAATGATGATTGAAGCTGGTCGTTTAGCGCTTCGGAGCGTGGTAGACTCTACAATTTTCGTGATTGCTGGTGATGATGAACTTAAACCTTATTTTGCTGTTTTACTTGCAGAAGTAACCGCAGGTGATTTATCTGGATTCACGGCTTTGAGTAAAGATTTAACGGATTTCTTTGCTGTAGCAACAGGCTCTAAAAACTTCACTTATGGAGGGTTAGATATGGTTGAAGCACACGACCCAAGCAAAAACAACCGAATGACAGGAATGGCTGATGATGCTGCTTTTGATGCATTTATTGCAGATTTAGTAGTGGGAGCAAAAAAGAACAATGTACCTGATGCAATAATAGGAGAAATTGGTGCTCTTGTTGAAACGCTCCGAGCACCTGTAGTTCAGAAATAATAATTTTGGTTAAGACTAGGTTTGATGCCCCGCTTCAATGTTTTGTAAATTAATCTGTTGCTGGAAAAACCCGAAACTTGGAGTAGGGGTATCATACTAAGTCATTAAAAAAACTGATAGAAGTCATATTTATTTTCCACAATAGGAGACACCTTTGAACCTGCTAACTCAAAAGCACATGAATCAATTTAGAACCATTACCATTTCTTACAAGTCAGCCCCACTATCTATTCGGGAACAAGTTAGTATGGATGATGATATTGCTGCTGCATTTTTGAGGAACTGCAAAGACATCTTTCAACTAGAAGATGTGTTGGTGTTATCAACTTGTAATCGAACGGAGGTTTATTATTATTCTGAATTCGATTTGTCCGCACAATTAATTAGTTATTTAAGTACTCTTAAAGGCTTAACCTCGACATCCATCTCCCCTTATTTCTTAAAATTTGAAGGAGATAATGCCATAAAACATTTGTTTGAAGTGGCTCTAGGTTTAGACTCCATGGTGTTGGGGGATATTCAGATCATTAATCAGGTGAAAAGAGCGTATCAGTTAACAGCTGATTTAAATATGTGTACTGCCTACTTGCATCGGCTTTTGCATACCATCTTTTTTACGAATAAACGCATCGCCAATCAAACTGTTTTTAAAGACGGGAATGCTTCCGTGGCATCTGTGTCTGTAGAACAAACAAAGAAATTTATTAAAAATAAAATTAATCCTAAAGTAGCAATTATAGGCTTGGGGGAAATTGGAAGTAATGTTGCTTGCAACCTTCGCGAGTTTGAAGGTGAGGTTTATTTGTTTAATCGGAGTAAAGATAAAGCCGATAAATCAGCGGCTGAATATGGTTTTCAATCATGCGAATTCAGTGCTTTAAATGACTATATACCAGAAATGGATGTGGTGATAAGTTCCGTTCAGATGGATAAGCCCTTACTGTACAAAACACATTTTAATTCGTTAAGCCCACAATTAATTATCGACTTGGGTGTACCTCGTAATGTGCATGCCGAAGTTGAAACATTAGCATCAACCACCTTGTTAAATGTTGACGACTTGAACGAAAAAGTGCAAACAGCCTTGGCAATGAGAAAAAGCGAAATACCAGTGGTGAATGCAATCATTAAGGAGAGTATTTTGGAGTTTAACTCATGGAAACAAGAAAAAGAAGTTTTTCCTATTATCCAGCAGTTAAAAACTGCTCTTGAAGACATTAGAAAACAGGAACTTGCCAGACACCTCGGAAAACTCGATGAACAACAGTCTGAAGTGCTTGAGTCGATTACAAATGGTATGATTCAAAAAATCATCAAACTTCCAGTGTTAGAGTTGAAAGCCGCTTGCAAGCGAGGGGATTCAGAGTCGTTAGTTGAAGTGCTTCAAGATCTTTTTAATCTCGAAAAAACCACTGTTTAATTTGCTACATACCCAAAGCCTCTTGCCATAAAATGAGCACAAAGAGGAATCAAAATCATTAAGATGATTTCCGCAGTGAGTGTTTTGGAAATCAAGTTGTATTGGCTATCTGATAATGTGATTGGGGTATTCGTCTTAACCAAATTTTTCCATTTCAGAAAAGTAATCGTTGGATAGATTGAAAGAAGACCAACAATCGTAAATAGTAAGATTTTGGTCCAAAAAATATGATTGTGGATGTAGTAATCCATTCCTTTGCCAAACCAATACAGCTTAACAAAACCAGTGGCCAACATCACTATGGCCGCCACCCCATACAATGCATCAAATTTTCTAATGGTGTTCGCGTGAACACTTGTTAATTCCTTTTTTAAAAGTACTTTTTCAACGGTTATCGCAACAAAAATGCTGATAAAGCCAAGAAAGTGGAGATAGGTAACTACGATTTCTTGAATCATCAGAAATTATGTTCTTTTAGAAGCGTGTAACTGACAACTTTTTCACCATCTGATTTATAGGTCACAGATTTCACAACCCCTAACCCGTCCACGTACCAGTCAGCAACTTTAAATTGTTTGTTCATAATCATCACCTTAGTGTCAAAGTCATACGTGATTTTCATGGCTGAATATTCTTTTCCATCCACAGTGATTTTCTCTTCCCCAACTACTTTACGATTAGTAATATCGAACTTAAAAGTACCTAGTGCCATTCCGCTACTAGATACTGAAATGGACATATGACCATCATTCAACTGCTGACCTGGTTGTGCGTTTTTTGGAATAGTTAAATTATCGGTTTTAATATCCACATCCATATCCTTAAAACCTTCTAAAGTTTCTTCAGGTATCATTGACTTCATATCAATAATCAATTCCCCATTATCACAGATTATTGGAACCTCTGTTTGGTATACTTCTTCTCCTTTTTTATCATAAGAAGTTACTTCAGTGGTCGCAGTAGTTTTATTACCAGAAGTAGCAATACTTAATATTTCAGTCTTATTACTAGATTCTAATTTGTCTTTAGCGTTATAAGTTTCATACCGCATCATTGTTCCCTTTTTTAACGGGTAGTAAGAACAGTTTTGCGCCCATATTGAGCTAATAATGAATGAGCTGAGTATTAATAGTGTGATTTTTTTCATAGCTAGAAGAGTTAATAATAGTAATAGAAAGGTAAAATTATTGGCGAAGTAATGAAAGATTTTTTACAAAAAAGAAGAACTATTAATCAATTGAGAGTTTTTAATAAAATCAGGGAAGTCGTTTTTATTCAGTTATTTAATGAAATATTTTACTTTTCTCCTTGTCATTATTCTGCACCTGCCTTGCCGTCAGGCAGGCTTGATGCGGAATCTACCAATAGAAATTCGCTTGTTATTATTTTAAGGAAGGAATAAAATTTTCATTCGAGAGATTCAAAGGAGTGGTAAAATCAGAATTATAAAGGTAGTTTAAGCTTAAATGGAAATTCTGAATATTAAAAACATGGTCTGCCCACGATGTATTGATTCTGTGAAGGAAATATTCACTTCCTTAAATATTGATATTGACTCCTTATTATTAGGTGAAGTAAAAACCAGAAATGAGGTGACACAGAGTCAAAGAAGACAATTAGAAGCAATATTGTTGTCGAAAGGGTTTGTATTATTAGAAAATCAAAAAGCGAAAATTATAAATCAGATTAAAACACTTCTTATCGAACAAATTCATTATGGAGAGGAGTCACTGAATATCAATTTTTCGACATTTTTAATTAATAAACTCAACTACGATTATTCATCATTGAGTAGGTTATTTTCTTCTGTAGAAGGGATGACTATAGAACGATTTATACTAAGACAAAAAATTGAAAAAGTGAAAGAACTAATTTTTTATAAAGAACTTACTTTATCAGAAATAGCTTATAAAATGAATTACAGTAGTGTAGCACATCTTTCTGCTCAATTCAAAAAAGAAACGGGGTTAAGACCTTCTGAATTTAAAAAAATGGATAACCCTAATCGCAAGTCATTGGATCAGTTATAGTCAATAAGTTGTAACCTTTTTTCAAAATCATATAAAATACTTCAGGTACCTTGTTTGATCTTTGTGTTGTAGAATAAAGAAAGGAATAATTTCAGCAATGAGTAACCAATAAATTCCGTTTCTGACTAAAGTCATTACTTTAGAGTATACAACATCGAACCATTTTAATTAACATTCTGTATATTAGTCGTATGAAAAAAATCTTTTCCATCACATTTGCACTTTATTTCCTAGCCACCTCCGTGGGGTTTGGAGTAAATACGCATTTTTGTCAAGGAAAAGCAATTAAGTCAGCCGTGCAGCTTACACAACATGAATTGAGTTGTGGTATGAACATGCAAAAAACACCATGTGATTCTAAAACGACTTCTCTAAATAAGAAGTCATGTTGCGAAAATCACTACAGCAAAGTTCAAGTTGAGGACAATTTTAATGCTACTGATATACCTATAGAGCTGAATGCTGTTGTTGTAACGGCCTTCATTCATTCTTATTTATTACCTGAGTTTACAGTAAACGCGCAAAGCGAATTTTTAGCTTATAGTCCACCTCTGGTCTATCAGGACATTCCCGTACTTTACCAATCTTTTCTTATTTGATTCTTTGATGATGTCTGATGAAGTGATTCGATAGTAAGTCGATTTCACCGCTAATCTCTTCAAGAGAAAAAGCAGAAAATCAGCACATTAACACATCAGCACATCAAACAATTAGCACATCAGCAAATCATTTAATCAAAACATCATTAGCATGTTAAATCGAATCATCCGTTACTTCTTGGATAACAAGCTGGTAACCATTTTAGTCTTACTGTTATTTGTCGGTTGGGGATTAGTCACTTCTCCATTCGGTTGGAAAACTGGCTTTTTACCTTCCGACCCTGTACCGGTAGATGCCATTCCTGATATTGGTGAAAATCAACAAATTGTGTTTACTCAATGGCCAGGTAGATCTCCTCAGGATATTGAAGATCAAATCACCTACCCTTTAACTACTTCCCTGGTGTAAAATCCATTCGGTGTTCATCGATCTTTGGTGTTTCAAGTATTTACATCATTTTCAATGAGGATGTTGAGTTTTATTGGTCGCGATCACGTGTATTAGAAAAACTCAACTCACTGCCTTCAAACTTGCTTCCAGAAGGCGTTAATCCAACATTAGGTCCAGATGCAACAGCATTGGGGCAAGTGTATTGGTATACGATTGAAGGTCGGGATAAAAAAGGTAATCCAACGGGTGGTTGGGATTTACACGAAATCAGAAAGGTGCAAGACTTTTATGTGAAATACGGCTTAAATGGCGTTGAAGGTGTTTCGGAAGTTGCGTCTATCGGAGGCTACGTTCAAGAATATCAAATAGATGTCAACCCCGATGCTTTACGCATTTATGATATTCCTCTTTACAAGGTGTTGCAAGCTGTGAAATCATCCAATAGAGATGTTGGGGCTAAAACCATCGAAATAAATCAAGCCGAATACCTAGTTCGTGGTTTAGGCTACATTAAATCAGTGACAGATATTGAAAAAGCAGTGGTCTCTGTGGTGGATAATGTGCCTATTCGAATAAAGGATATTGCACGAGTTACTCTGGGGCCTGCAACAAGACGAGGTTTATTAGATAAAGATGGAGCTGAGGTAGTTGGAGGTGTAGTCGTGGCGCGTTATGGTTCAAATCCTTTGGCGGTTATCAACCATGTGAAAGATAAAATTAAGGATCTTTCGCCTGGTTTACCAAAGAAAACATTGTCGAATGGTGTTGAAAGTCAGTTGACAATTGTGCCTTTTTACGACAGAACACAGCTCATCAACGAAACGCTAGGCACATTAGAAGAGGCGCTTTCGCTAGAAATTTTAATTACCATTTTGGTGATCATCGTCATGGTGATGAACCTTAGAGCTTCGATTCTTATCGCAAGCTTATTGCCGATCGCTATTTTGATGGTGTTTATTGCTATGCGCTACTTTCATATTGATGCAAACATAGTAGCACTTTCAGGAATTGCCATTGCTATTGGTACCATGGTCGATTTGGGTATTGTGCTTTCCGAAAATGTAATTCAACATATTGAGGATGCACCACCAGAACAAAAGTTAATAGATACCATCTACAAAGCTGCGGCTGAAGTTAGTTCTGCCATTGTAACAGCTGTTGCCACCACTATTGTTAGTTTTCTGCCCGTATTCACGATGGAAGCTGCCGAAGGCAAATTGTTTGGACCGCTGGCCTACACTAAAACCTTTGCGCTCATAGCTTCTTTGTTCGTTGCTTTATTCATACTACCGAGTTTTGCGCATTGGTTTTTTGGAATCAAAATCAACAAAAATAAAAGAGGAGTCATCTTTAATGCGTTGTTGCTGGTTGTAGGTTTAATAGCATCGATTTGGATTTCACTTTGGTCAGGCTTAACGCTAATAGCTTTCGGAATAGCATGGTTTATACAGGAGTATAGCCCTAAGAAAAATTGGTTCACAGATAATTTGACTATTGTTATTGCTGCTCTTTCAGTTACTGGTTTATTGGCGAATTATTGGATGCCACTTGGCGCTTCAAAATCCTTGATCTACAACTTTTTGTTTGTTGCCTTACTAGTTACAGTGGTGCTCGGAACGTTTACTTTGCTCGATCATTATTACAGAAAAATTTTAGCATGGTGTTTAAATCATAAACTCGCTTTTCTCTCTATACCCTCCACATTAATTCTATTGGGAATTACCATTTGGTTAGGTTTTAACTCGGTTTTCGGTTTTGTAGCGACAGGTTTCGATGTTGTCCATGTAAACATCAGAACCACTTCGGTTTGGAGTAGTCTATCACATACATTTCCAGGAATTGGGAAAGAATTTATGCCTTCTTTAAATGAAGGGAGTTTTTTATTGATGCCAACCTCAATGCCGCATGCTGGTATAGAGCAAAACAAGCGAGTAGTACAACAATTGGACATGTTGCTCGCCAATATTCCAGAAGTGGAGTTATCGGTAGGGAAAATGGGTAGAGCAGAAACAGCGCTAGACCCAGCTCCAATTTCAATGTACGAAAACATCATTAATTATAAACCAGAGTATGCACTTAACAAAAAAGGTCATCGCGAACGTTTTAAAGTTTCTGCTGAAGGTGATTTTATTCTTTCTTCGAATGATACGCTCTCTAACGAAAAAGTCTTACTGCAAGGCTTAGGGGATGAAAATTTAATACTTGATGCAAATGGACAATATTTTCGAAACTGGCGACCAAGCATAAGAACTCCTGATGACATTTGGAGTGAAATTGTACGAGTAACCAAAATCCCAGGGGTTACATCTGCTCCTAAATTACAACCGATCGAAACACGTTTGGTAATGCTTCAAACAGGTATGCGAGCACCGATGGGAATTAAAGTATATGGCCCCGATTTAAAAACTATTGAGGATTTTGGAATGCAATTAGAAAGTATTCTAAAAGAAGTGCCTTCAGTAAAAAGAGAAGCTGTTTTTGCTGATCGAATTGTTGGAAAACCTTATATACACCTCAATATCAAAAGAGATGCTATAGCACGGTTTGGATTGACAATTGAAAATGTTCAACAAACGATAGAAACTGCTATTGGCGGTATGCAGATTACATCTACGGTGGAAGGTCGAGAGCGCTTTCCAGTGCGTGTACGTTATCCAAGAGAATTAAGAGATGACCCGAGCAGTCTTCGGAAAATCTATATTCCAACTCCAACAGGCGTACAAGTACCATTGGGCGATTTAGTCGATATTGAATATGTGCGTGGACCACAAATGATCAAAAGTGAAAACACTTTTCTAGTGGGCTATGTGCTGTTAGATAAAAAAGATGGTTATGCTGAAGTGGATGTGGTTGAAGAGGCGCAACGGTTTATTCAGAATAAAATAGATCAGAAAGAACTCATTGTTCCAGCTGGAATTAGCTACAAATTTTCGGGGAGTTATGAAAATCAGATCCGAGCGGAAAAGAGACTAGCGATAATTGTACCACTGGTTTTAGGGATTGTTTTCCTTATTCTGTATTTCCAGTTTCGATCTATCACCACTTCCTTAATGATTTTTACGAGTATTTCTGTGGCATGTAGTGGTGGTTTTATTATGCTTTGGCTGTGGGGAGTTCCTTGGTTTTGCAACTTCGAATTGTTCGGGACAAACATACGAGACTTGTTTCAAATGCACCCTGTTAATCTAAGTGTAGCTGTTTGGGTAGGTTTTATTGCCCTCTTCGGGTTAGCTACTGATGATGGTGTTCTTATGGGAACCTATTTAACTCAAACCTTTAAAGACAAAAAAGTAAGTTCTATTGAAGAAATCCGCGCATTAGCAGTTGAAGGTGGTCACCGAAGGATTAAAGCCTGTGTAATGACAACCACTACAACTATTATTGCGCTACTACCCATCTTCACATCTACTGGAAGAGGAGCCGATATAATGATACCTATGGCGATACCTGCTTTTGGAGGGATGATCATTGATATCAGTTCTTACTTTATTGTACCTGTGTTATTCGCTATGAGGGAAGAAAGGAAGTTGATGAAATGATGAATTGATGTGATAATGAGCTGACGTGGTAATGAGCTGACGTGCTGATGGGTTGATTTGCTAATTGTTTGATATGCTAATGTGCTAATTTGTTGATGTTTGATTTATTAATGATTTGATGATATGAAAATTAAATTTATAAAATGTGTAATGGGGATTTTTTTGGTGGTTGTCTGTACTATTTCACTACATGGTCAAACCCTTGACGATTATCTGTTGGAGGCTTCTGAGAATAACCCCGGATTAAAGGCTGTTCATGCTGAATTTGAAGTGGCTTTACAGCAAATCCCTCAAATGAAGTCTTTACCTGATCCTAATTTGTCAGTGAGTGCTTTTGGACGTATGATTCAAACGCGCGTTGGCGAACAAAAAGCACGCATATCCTTAACTCAAATGTTCCCTTGGTTTGGTACATTGAAAGCAAGCGGAAATGTAGCTTCGCTGAATGCCGATGCGAAATATCAACAGTTTTTAGATCGACAAAATGAATTGTACCTCCAAGTAAAAAAGGCTTACTATCCGCTGGTTGAACTCGAAACCACTACCCGCATTCAACAGCAGAACCTAGAGATTCTGAATACTTATAAACGCTTAGCCACGACCTCCTTTTCAAGTGGTAAAAGTGCGATGGTCGATGTGCTTAGAGTAGACATAATGATAGATGAAATCACTACCGATATTCAACTTTTGAAGGACATGAAAAAACCATTGGAAACAGCTTTCAATCGGTTACTCAATAGAGATGATTCGCTTGCGGTAATAATAAATGATTCGCTGACCTTAGAAAACGAAATCTTTGTTTCTTCCAGAGACAGTCTCTTTACGCAAAACCCAACGCTAAATGCGATAGACCTACAACTTCAAGCGGCTGAAGCCAATGAGTCGCTTGCTAATAAACGAGGTAAGCCCCAGTTTGGTGTGGGTGTCGATTACATCATTGTTGCGGAACGACCAGATTTGAATATTCCACAAAATGGACAAGATGCTATTATGCCGATGGTAACCATGAGTCTTCCTTTATTCAGAGGGAAGTATAACGCACTAAAAAAACAGACACAACTGACCCAAACTGCTTTAGCGTTTCAAAAGATAGAAATAGAAAATCAACTCATAAGTCAATTTGAAATGGCACGTTACGAGGTCATAAAAGCTCAAAAAATGACGGAGTTGTATGACACGCAAGCTAAAAAAACCAAACAAGTAATTGAGTTGTTATATGTTGCCTATAGCAATTCTGGAAAAGATTTTGAAGAAATACTCCGAATGCAACAGCAATTATTAAAGTACGAAATAGCAAAAGCTACAGCACTAAAAAACTACCATGTAGCCATAGCTAAAATAGATTATTTGACTGCTAAAGGGGAATGATTTGTTGATGTGCTGATGTGCTAATGTGCTAATGTGTTGATGTGCTGATTGTGGAATGATTTGCTAATGTGCTGATGGGATTTGCCAATGTTTGTGGGGAAAGAAAAATACTTCTTAGTGCGACAAAAGGGGTAAATAAGCGGAGATAAAAATAAGTGAAAATAAAAACATTGATAATTGCTGAGGTACTTATGTACTGATGGAAAAATTTATTAATAATTAAAGGAGAATAAAAATGAAAAACACCTATATAAAACCAGGAATGACTGTTGATTTCCTCACAAACATGCTGCTTAGTGCGACAAGGAAGTTGATTAGTTTCAACACAGAATTAGCACATTCCACAGTCAACACAGTAGCACAATAATTAATCGACTCATTAACTATGAAACATACCTATAAAATACAAGGAATGACCTGCAACGGATGCAGAGGTCATGTTGAAAAAACGTTACAAGACGTAGAAGGCGTTTCCAAAGCAATGGTGGACTTAGAAAAAGCGGAAGCGACTATTGAAATGGACAAGCATATTTCAATAGCGACTTTTCAAGAGGCACTAAAGAATGATGGAGGACGGTATTCGATTCATCTTCCAAATGAAAAAATTCCAGATGTTCCTAAGAAAAAGCAAGCCAAACAAGTGGATTCTGGGAGTGGTGTTTATTATTGCCCGATGCATTGTGAGGGTGACAAAACCTACGATAAACCAGGAGATTGTCCTGTTTGCGGGATGGACTTAGTAAAAGAAGCTAGCACAGGTTCACATGCGCAGGCATCAGCGACACAATACACCTGTCCCATGCATCCTGAAGTAATAAAAGATGAACCAGGTTCGTGTCCGAAATGTGGGATGGATTTGGTTCCTAAAAATGCAGACGTTTCAGCAGAAGAAAAAGCTTACAAAGCGCTGCTTAAGAAATTTTGGATTGCAGTAGCGTTTACGCTCCCCATTTTTCTAATTGCGATGTCTGAAATGGTTCCCGACAACCCACTTTATCGGGTGTTGGACTTAAAATACTGGAATTGGGTTCAATTGGGCTTGTCAATACCTGTGGTTTTTTATGCCACATGGCTGTTTTTCAAAAGAGCCTATCGCTCAATCGTAACATGGAACTTAAACATGTTCACCCTTATCGGTATTGGAGCAGGTGTGGCTTGGTTGTTCAGTTTATTTGGAATGCTCTTTCCTGAATTTTTTCCTGAACAATTTAAAACCGAATCGGGCAGTGTACATGTTTATTTTGAGGCGGCATCGGTGATTTTAACTTTGGTGTTGATGGGGCAAGTGCTAGAAGCCCGAGCACACAGCAAAACGAACGATGCAGTAAAAGAGTTACTTAAACTAGCTCCCAATAAAGCCATTCGGGTTAAAGACGGGAAAGAAGAAGAAATTGCTGTAGATGACATTCAAGTAGGCGACATTCTTCGAGTAAAGCCTGGTGATAAAATACCGGTGGATGGAATAGTAACTGAAGGTCATTCCTCTATAGATGAATCCATGATTACAGGAGAACCTATACCAGTGGAAAAGTCAGAAGATGATAAAGTGAGAAGTGGCACTATTAATGGCAATCAGTCATTTTTAATGGAAGCTGAAAAAGTGGGTGCCGATACTTTACTCTCACAGATTATTCACATGGTTAACAATGCCAGTAGAAGCAAAGCACCTATTCAAAAAATTGCTGATCAAGTGTCTAGTTATTTTGTGCCAGCTGTAGTGGTAATTTCTATACTAACATTTATGTTTGGGTGATTTGGGGACCACAACCAGTGTATGTTTACGCACTTGTGAATGCGATTGCAGTGTTAATTATTGCATGTCCGTGTGCGCTAGGGTTAGCTACCCCCATGTCTGTGATGGTGGGAGTTGGTAAAGGTGCGCAAAATGGAGTCTTGATTAAAAATGCTGAAGCCCTAGAAAAAATGAATAAAGTCAACACCTTGGTGATTGACAAAACAGGAACGGTGACCGAAGGAAAACCCACTGTTGAAACGGTGGTTTCTTTTGATACAACATTCTCTGAAGATGATGTGTTAAAATATATCGTTTCCATCAATCAAAAAAGTGAGCACCCCTTAGCTAAGCAACTGTTAACTATGGCAAAGAAAAAGATATTCCCATTTTAAACGCGACAGATTTTAATTCCGAAACAGGAAAAGGTGTTTCTGCTCTTATTGAGAATAAAAAGGTAGCGTTGGGAAATGATAAAATGATGAATCATGTCAATGCTACACTTACAGATGATGTCAAAACCAAAGCAGAGGAATATCAAAAACAAGGAAAAACGGTTTCGTATGATTCCATAGACCAGCAGTTAGTTGGTTGTGTGGTCATTGGTGATAAAATCAAGCAGACAAGTGCAAAAGCCATTACAGCATTACAAGAAAATGGCGTAGAAGTCATCATGCTCACTGGTGACAATTTTAATACTGCTCAAGCGGTAGCCAAAGAATTGAATTTAGCAGATTTTAAAGCCAGCATGTTGCCAGAAGACAAACTGAATGAAGTGAAAAAACTTCAGGAGAAAGGACGGGTAGTGGCTATGGCTGGAGATGGCATAAACGATGCGCCAGCACTAGCTCAAAGTGACGTAGGTATTGCCATGGGGACAGGAACAGATGTCGCCATTGAAAGTGCTTCAATTACGCTTGTGAAAGGAGACTTACACGGTATTGTGAAAGCGAAAAATTTAAGTGTAAAAGTGATGAAGAACATTAAGCAGAACTTGTTTTTTGCTTTAATCTATAATACGCTGGGTATTCCAATTGCCGCAGGCGCGCTCTTTCCCATCTTTCGGGGTGTTATTATCACCTATGATTGCTGCACTAGCAATGAGTTTTAGTTCAGTCTCTGTAATTGCAAATGCATTACGACTTCGAGTTCAGGATATTGGTTGATGGGGTGATGTGCTAATGTGCTGATTATTTGATGTGCTGATGGACTTGTTGCTGATGTTTTGATTTGCTAATGTGCTGATGTCGGGAGGGATGTGCTAATGTAGTAATTCAATGATGTGCTGATGTTATGATTGTGTATAGAAATAATTAATAAGAATGATACAGAGAAATGAAATTTTGGAATTGAGTTTTGAGTTTGCATTACTGATAATTGCTTATACCGAGGAATTAGAAGAACAACGGAAATATGTTATTGGAAGACAATTATTAAAATCTGGAACTTCAATCGGAGCAAATATCCGTGAAGCCCAAAGTGCTGAAAGCAAGGCCGACTTTATTCATAAACTGAAAATCGCACACAAAGAAGCTGAAGAAGCAGAGTATTGGTTGTTGTTATGTGATAAAGCCGAAAGCTATACGTCACCTCCCGTTGTTTTACAAGAGAAATTACTGTCTATACAAAAACTGCTTTCTAAAATCATTAGCTCTTCAAGGAAAAAATGATGTGTTGATGTGCTGATGGTTTGATGTGCTGATTTTCTGATTTGCTAATACAGTGATGTGCTAATGTGCTGATGTCGGGGGATGTGCTAATTACTTGATGTGCTGATGTAGTAATTCACTGATTCACTGATTCAAAAAATAGGACTTATAAAAAAGATACAACTATGAAAAAGATGATAAATAACAAATGGTTTTTAGTAGCGATTACTTTACTTGTTGGAATCACTATAGGATGGTTCATCAGCAACAAGTCCATCAGCACGTCAGCACATCAACACCGTAGTCCATCAGAAAATCAGAAAATCAGCACATCAAACCATCAAATGTGGACCTGTTCTATGCATCCTCAAATAAGAAAATCAGAACCAGGAAAATGTCCTATATGTGGAATGGAGTTAATTCCTCTTCCCTCTGACGAAGGCGTTGAAAATGCGATGGAAATTAAAATGTCTCCAACGGCTATGCAATTAGCCAATGTGCAAACCGAAATGGTAGAAAAAAAGAAGCCTGTAAAATCGTTACGCCTCAACGGAAAAATTCAAATAGATGAAAGAAATATATATTCTCAAACTTCGCACCTCAGTGGAAGAATAGAGCAACTCTTTATTAATTACACTGGGGAATATGTGAATAAGGGTCAGGTACTCGGCACGATATATTCATCCGATTTGGTGACAGCACAGGAGGAGTTATTTCAGGCCAATAAAATTAAGGACTCACAGCCTGCTCTTTTTAATGCTGCAAAAGAGAAATTAAAAAACTGGAAATTATCCGATAGAGAAATAGCCAATATTTTAAAGTCAGGCAAGCCCAACAGCAATTTTCCTATTCACGCTGACCGAAGCGGCATAGTAAGTTCAAAAAAGGTCAGCTTGGGCGACTACATTAAACAAGGTGAGGTACTTTATGAAATAGCGGACCTTTCTTCGCTTTGGGTTTTGTTCGATGTTTATGAAGCGGATATGCAATGGGTGAAAGTGGGTGATGAGATTGAATACACTATACAGTCGTTGCCAGGAGAAAAATTCAAAGGTAAAATCAATTTTATAGACCCAATAATCAATGCTAAAACGCGAGTGGCAAAAGCACGTGTTATAGTAAAGAACAAATCAGAAAAGCTAAAACCTGAAATGTTTGTCAGTGGCACGCTCGAAAGCCCATTAAAGGCAGGAGAACCAGCGATAATAATTCCAAAAACCGCAGTAATGTGGACAGGTGAAAAGTCGGTGGTATACGTAAAAACTAGTGAAGAAAAAGGAGTCAATTTTCAATTGCGACAAGTGGTCTTAGGACCTTCATTAGGCGACAGCTTTGTCATTAATAAAGGGCTAGACGAAGGAGAAGAGATTGCGGTCAACGGTACGTTTAGTATAGACGCAGCTGCACAACTAGCTGGAAAACCAAGTATGATGAATCCTGAAGGTGGTGTTGTAATCACGGGTCATAACCATGGAGGTGGAAACAATACAGCCACCTCTATACAAGACCATTCTACCCATTCAAAATCCATATCAATTAGTAAAGAAGTAAAAGGTGCTTTGATTCCGTTATTCGATTCATATATAACGTTGAAAAATGCCCTTGTTAACGATGAGTTCGCAAAAGCGATAGAAGCAGGGAAAAATTTCGAAACTGATTTAGGAAAAGTGAACATGTCAATCTTCAAAGGGGAGTCACACGATGTATGGATGAAACATAGTTCAGCCGCAAAAAGGACTATTTATGCTTTAAACAATTCAAAGGATATAAAATCGCTGAGGAAACACTTTGTTTCTCTATCTGAGCAAATGGTGATGTTAGCTAAAACATTTGAACCCACTCAAAAAACGCTTTACATACAACATTGCCCCATGGCAGATGAAGACAAAGGAGCTGATTGGATAAGCAATAATAAAGAAATAGAAAACCCTTATTTCGGAGCGGCTATGCTTAAATGCGGAGAGGTGAAACAAGAAATTAAATAACTATAAAAATCAAAACAATTATGAAAACGAAACTAATAGTAGTAGGTGTGTTAGCATCTATTCTAACATTTGGCACGAATGCAAACGGGTTATTATCCAACACCGAAAATCAATTGGAAACAAATCAGGAAGATTCTAAAACTGCCAAATTCAAAGTATATGGTAACTGTGGCATGTGTAAAAAACGTATTGAAGGAGCTTTAAGTGACGTCAAAGGAGTAGAAAAAGCAAATTGGGATGTGAAATCAAAAATCATCACCGTCACCTTCGATCCTCATGTAACTTCACTAGAAGCCATCAAAGAAAAAATAGCCGCTGCCGGACACGATACAGATAAAAACAAAGCCGATGATAAAGTTTACAACAAACTACCCCGTTGTTGCCAATACGAAAGAACTAAATAACCCATACTAAACAATCTACAACATGAAAAAGACACTATTGATTATCGCCACTTCACTATTTCTAATTACTGCTTGTCAGCAAGCTACCACTGAGAATAGCGGAGAAAAAATTCATACTCATGAGCACAACGGCGTGGGTGACCCGATGGAAGAGGACAATACAGAAGTACACACAGTAGAAGAAGCTTATGTATGCCCTATGACGTGTGAAGGAGAGAAAGTATATGCAGAGCCGGTCAAATGTCCGATCTGTCAAATGGATTTGGAAAAAGTTAAATAAAAACTAAAAATCAAATGATTTATACCTTTTATATTAAGGATATGATCTGTCCCCGATGCATTCGGGTGGTGGAACGTATTCTTATAGAATTAGAGGTTAAAACCTCTACCGTAGAACTCGGGAAAATAACGGTAGAGGAAAAAGTAGATGAAGAAACCTTGTCTCTGTTATTGCAACAGGAAGGTTTTGAAATATTAAAAGATTCAAGCACAATTTTGACCGAAAAAGTTAAAAAATTATTACTCGATCTTTGTCATAACAATAAGTTTGCTGCCTTAAATTCTACTTTATCGTACCATTTAGCTGACCAGTTAAATCTTTCATATTCCTCGATTTGTGCCTCTTTTAAAAAAGTAGAAAACCGATCAGTTGAAGAATACTGGCAACTTTTACGCATTGAACGAACAAAAGAATTACTGGAATATAATGAGTTTTCTCTTGAGGATATTTCTCTACAAGTAGGGTACGGTTCCCAACAAGCTTTAAGTAAAGCGTTTAAAAAAGTAACAGGCTTAAGTCCCCGGGCTTATAAAAACCTCGACATAAAGTTTAGAAAAACCTATGATACGGTCTGATTACGAAGCGTTTAGACAGATAACAAGTTTAAATTAAGATTGAACAAGTAGAATTACACCCAATGGAATCGAATTAGAGGAACAGTTTTTAAAAAAATGTTTAACCAATAAATCGATTATTATGAAACAAGATAATTTAATGCAGGCACTTGCCGAGTGCATTGAAGCTTGTGGTATATGTGCTTCAAGCTGTTTAAACGAATCAGATGTTGAAAAAATGCGTGATTGCATTGCCACAGACTTAGACTGTGCTGATGTGTGTAGTACGACTTTGAAAGTCGTTTCACGAAATTCTTCACAAGCAGACGCTTTAATAAAAGCGTGCATAGAGATATGTAAACGCTGTGAAGAGGAATGTAACAAACATGATATGGATCACTGTCAAAAATGTGCTGACGCATGCAGATCCTGTAAACAAGAATGTGAATCTTATTTGTCTGTAAGTTCAAATTAATCACATGTTTCTCAGTACTCTGCTTTTGAGTACTGAGAAACTTAATTTCCTTATTGTAACCAAAGCTAATGTCTTTAATGTCATTCGTTTATTTCTCCCCCAAACATGAAAATTATAAAACAATTAACACAGATTCTATTAACCATATTTTTTACTACCAACCTAGCATATTCTCAACTGGATACCGCGACTTATTACCTCACTATAAAACAAGAAAATGTTACTGTGGTAGAGGGAAAAGAAGTAAAAGCAATGACTATTAATGGAGGAATTCCCGGTCCTACATTACGATTTAAAGAAGGTGGATATGCCATAATATATGTTAAAAATGAAATGGAGGTAGAAACATCTGTCCATTGGCACGGAATATTACTTCCAAATTTTTTTGATGGAGTTCCTTATTTAACAACACCCCCAATAAAACCCGGAGAAACCCTAAAATATGAATTCGCTTTAAAACAATCGGGAACGTACTGGTATCATTCGCACACTATGCTTCAAGAACAAAGTGGGGTGTATGGCTCTATTGTAATTGAAGCTAAAGAAACAGCATTAAAGTACGATAAGGAATTAGTATTAGTCTTATCAGACTGGACAAATCAACAACCTAATGATGTTCTGCGAAATTTAAAAAGAGGAAATGAATGGTATAATATTAAAAAGGGTACGGCTACTCCTCTAAACCGTGTCATTGCACAAGGCGCCTTTGGTGCTCAAATGAATTTTTGGAGACAGCGTATGGAAAGTGCTGATATTGCAGACGTTTATTACAATGCTTTTTTAGTAAATGGCAAACCAATTCAGCAGTATCCTGAGTTTAAGCCGGGAGAAAAAGTAAGGTTACGCATTATTAACGCATCTGCCTCTACACAATTTTGGTTAACCTTTGGCGGGGAAGTACCTCTTTTAGTGGCTGCGGATGGACCAGAAGTAGTACCTGTAAAAAGAGAAAAAACCTTTATTGCCATAGCGGAAACCTACGATTTTATAGTCACCCTACCTGAATCAGGAAAGATAGAAGTGAGAGCCATGGCACAAGATGGATCCGGAACAGCTTCCGCTTTTATTGGAACGGGAAACATAGTAGCCGCTGAAATTTTAGATCGACCAAATAAAATAAGTTTGATGAAAGACATGGCAAAAATGGAGGGAATGCGCATGGGAGCTCCGGCAACTAAACTCAATCCTTCGGACGAAGACCCTAAAAAAATGATGAAAAATTGGGGAATGAAAATGAAAAAGGGAGACATGAAAATGGATACAAAAAAAGGCAACATGCATTCCGACCATAACATGAACATGCAGCAGATGGATATGCAAGAAATGGATCATGAAAAAATGGAGGAAAAACAAAAAAGTGGTGATGCGGGAATGGAGAAAAAAATGTTTGCTAACTATACTTACGATTATTTAAAATCACCTGAAAAAACAGCTTTCGATTCTACCAAAGAGGTGAAAGAAGTACTACTGAACCTTACAGGAAATATGTGGCGCTACATCTGGAGTATGAATGGTGTTCCTCTATCCGAAGCAGATAAAATTAAAATTGAAAAAGGACAAATTGTTCGCATCACCCTCAATAATTTATCTATGATGCACCACCCAATGCACTTGCATGGACACTTTTTTAGAGTAATAAATGAAAACGGTGAATATTCGCCTCTAAAACATACCGTAAATGTACCTCCAATGAAAAAAGTCACTATCGAGTTTGATGCTTCAGAATCTGGGGATTGGTTTTTTCATTGCCACGTATTGTACCACATGATGGGGGGTATGGCTCGCGTGTATAGTTATGGAACACCAAGAGACCCTCGAATGAAAGAGTTCCCGGTCAAAAAGTTGTTAAATGAAGGCAATCATTATTACAATTGGGGTGTGGCAGACGTGGCTTCACACATGACTGCTTTTAATTTTGTTTCCTCCAATCTTAGAAATCAGTTCACTCTTCGTGGAGAATACGGCTGGAATAAAAATATGGAATCAGAACTTACGTACGAACGTTATTTGTATGATTATTTCAGGGTTTTTGTAGGTGTCAATATTGAAAATGAGCAAAAAAACAGTTTGGACGAAATTTCCACAACCGCAATAGGTGGTTTCCGCTTTTTCACCCCTTACATGTTTAATTTAGATGTACGAATGGATAATAAATTACGACCACAAGTTAGTTTAAGCCGTTCACTAATGATCTTTCCAAAATTAATGCTATTTGGCGAATATGAATACCAAATGGATTTTGGTTGGGCAAATACATTACCGTTAGAAAACGGGAGTCGATCCACTTACCAAGCAGAAACTGTTTGGTCTACCGGGCTTGAGTACATGTTATCTAGAAACTTTTCCATCATGGCGAGTTACGACAACCGTTTTGGAGCGGGTGGCGGTTTATCCGTTAGGTTTTAATTTTCAATCACTTCATTTAATAAAATTATGAAAAACAACTACGTGAAATTCGGTTTAATGATGGCTTGTTCATTTGTGTTTATGTACTTAGCTATGTTTTTCAATGTAGCTCAACTGGGCCATATTTATGTTAGTGAAACTCGTGCATTTATGGCGTTATATATGGTTGGTCCCATGGCTATTATGATGTTGTTGTTTATGCTGGGGATGTACCAGAACAAGAAACTCAATGTTGTTATAATCAGTATTGCCCTTTTGGCAACAGGGGCGAGTATTTATTTACTTCGTACTCAATCAACAGTAAAAGACGTGCAATACATGAAAGCGATGATACCTCACCACTCAATCGCTATATTAGTAAGTGAACGGGCCACTTTTGAGGACCCGGAAACTGCCAAATTAGCGAAAGCCATTATAGAAGCCCAGAAACGAGAAATAGCTCAGATGAAGGAAATCCTTATACGGATAGAGAAATAAAATCAGCGAGATATGGATCATTCTATAAAATAAAGGGTAAAGCTGTTATACATAGTTCGTTTGGGTTTGTAAAAATGAAAGATTTAAAATTACTGCTTTTCAAGAAGAAGTATTGCTCGCTACTTTTAATAATACAGCAGGAGTCCACATTGCTGCTGAAAAATTCGATTCACGTATTGAGATTTTTTTATCTGTTAGACTGTAGTACTATGCTTAAGTCTCAAGGTTGGGGTAAGTATTAGAAAGGATTTATGCTTCAACGTATAGAAATAACCTTAGCAATTTTATTTTAAGAAGAGAGGAATAAAAGTTGTTCGTTTCCTGACCATAACTAAGAATAAAAGATATGAATCAGATAAGAAACAAAATCATCACAAGCGTAATAGGTGGCTTTTTTATGGCTTCTTGCCAGCAAGCATCCACCCATGAAGATGTCTATATTTATGATGATAAGATCAAGGAAGATAGTTTTAAAAGGGATAACACGACCGTAGATAAAACGCCCTACTCCTGTGCTATGAAATGTGAAGGTGAAAAAGTATATGTTGAAGCGGGTAAATGTCCTGTATGTAGTAAGGATTTAGAAAATTAATTATTCTAATTTTCTCGTGAAGTTTTTTCTACAGATGGAGCAACTTTTGGAACAGCTTTCAAAGGGTTACTTCTTCGAAAAAAATGGCTTTTATTCTTTTCGCTTTACTAATTAAATAGTATTAATTCCAGCTAGTCCCAATTTTCAGTGAGCACAGTTTTATCTGGGTACTTTCTGGAGCAAAATCACGTGTTTTGGAATTAAATTAGAAGTCTTTTTTTAAAAAATGTATCACACTAAATAATATCAATTATGGATAATACAAAATTAGTACAAGCACTTGCAAAGTGTATTGAAGCTTGCGGAATATGTGCAACAAGTTGTTTAAATGAAGATGATGTTGCAAAAATGAAGGAGTGCATCGCCACCGACTTAGATTGTGCCGATGTATGTAGTGTAACACTGCAGCTGTTATCAAGAAAATCGAAACACCTTGATGCGCAGCTAACAACTTGCATAACCATCTGTGAGCGATGTGAGGAAACCTGCAGAGCACACGATATGGAGCATTGTCAGCAATGTGCAGAAGCGTGTAAAGCGTGTAAAGAAGCCTGTGAGTCTTTCTTATCAGTAGATGCGCGCTAATCATCCACTCGTTTCCTAGTGTGTTATTAGGAAACGAGTTTTTTTATACTCCACATTTCTTCTAAAAGTTTGTTTGTACCGAACTCCAAACAGCTTTTTAGCAAGGTAGAGAGATGAGGTTGAAAGAAGAATAAAAACAGAAAACTAAAAGTCGTAAGTTTATGAATGAGTTTTTAAAACAATGGGGCGAAGCAGCATATACATCCACAGGTTTTTTTTGGATGGCAGTGTGGGCATTTATTTTAGGCTACATTATTAGCAGTAGTATTCAAATTTTTGTGACAGAAAAACGAATGCAAAAAACCATGGGGAATGCTGGCTCTAAAAGTGTTTTGTTGGGTACTTTTTTTGGTTTCATAAGTAGCTCCTGCAGTTTTGCTGCGTTGGCGACTACTAAATCATTGTTTCAAAAAGGGGCTAGTTTTGTATCTTCCATTGCTTTTTTGCTAGCTTCTACCAATTTAGTGATCGAATTGGGGATCATTATTTCCATTTTTTTAGGTTGGCAATTTGTCGTGGGTGAATACTTAGGGCAGTTATTTTGATTGGAAGCAGTTGGTTGCTAATTCGGTCTTATTAACCCTTCAAAACTTATTGAAAATGCTCGAAAAAAACCTGATGACTCAAAGGAAGAACAGGAAGATGAAGAAATCATTGAAGAGTAAGGTCACAGTCATGCCGAAAGCTGGGCAAAAGTCGGTAAACAATATGCGATGGAATGGAAAATGGTGTGGAAAGATGTCACGGTAGGTTTTACTATTGCAGGCATAGTTGCTTCATTTGTGCCCGATTCTTTTTTTCAAACACTTTTCATTAATACTGCAAACAGTAATGGTTCTTTTGGTTTTTTTACCCTCCTAGAACACGTAGTGGTAGGTCCAGTTACAGCCTTTTTGACGTTTATTGGCTCTATGGGCAACATTCCCTTAGCTGCATTACTTTTTGGTAAAGGGGTCAGCTTTGCGGGGGTAATGGCATTTATCTTTAGCGACTTAGTCGTATTTCCAGTTTTAAGAATTAATGCCAAGTACTACGGTTGGAAAATGTCATTATTTATCTTATTTCTATTGTTTACTTCGCTTATTGGCGCTTCCCTTATATTACATTATGGGTTTGATATGCTGAATTTACTCCCTGATCCCTCAACTGTGAAAATCACCGATACTAATTATTTTAAGCTTAATTACACCTTTTACCTTAACTTGGTTTTTCTCCTTCTTTCAGGTGTTTTAATCTACCTGGGCTTTTTTAATGGTGAAAAAGTTATGAGCCATAAAGAGATGGCTCCAAAGAGTCCTTTATTAGAAAAAACATTGAAGTGGTTAGCTGTTGTTTGTTATATATGGTTGACTGGTGGTCTGCTAGTGAAATATTGTGTTTTATAATTTGATAGGTTAAATGTATTGAAATGGGAAATCATCACAACCATGATACCTCTGGGAGGAACTTGAAGCTTGCCTTCTTTCTCAACTTAAGCTTTACAATTTTAGAAATAATAGGAGGATTATATGTAAACAGCATCGCAATACTTTCTGATGCTGTACACGACTTGGGTGATAGTCTTTCTTTGGGAACCGCATGGTATTTAGACCATAAATCTAAACAAGGTGCCAACAAAACTTTTTCTTTTGGCTATTCGCGGTTTTCACTTTTAGGGGCACTCATCAATAGTTTAGTCCTAATTATTGGGTCAATATATGTGATTTATCAAGCAGTTGGAAGAATCATTGAACCAGAGCATTCAGATGCGAGCGGAATGATTGTATTTGCAATCATAGGAATTTTAGTGAATGGTTATGCTGCCTGGAAAATGAGTGGTGGTAAATCATTAAATGAAAAGGTGGTTTCTTGGCACTTATTAGAGGACGTGTTAGGATGGGTTGCGGTGTTGGTGGTCGCAATTGTATTACATTTTAAAGATATTCATTATCTAGATCCAGCTTTGTCACTTTTAATTACCGTTTATATATTATGGGGTGTAGTTAGAAGACTAAAAGATACCTTGTTCATCTTTTTACAGGGTGTGCCAGAAGAAATTGATGTAATTGAAATTCAAAATCACTTGTTAGCTATTGAGAAAATTCAATCGTTACACCACACCCATGTTTGGTCGTTAGAGGGATCACATCATGTGTTTACAACTCATTTGAAACTGGAAAATATAAATTCTTTTCATCAAATTTTAGATATAAAACGTGCTGTGAAAGACGTTCTTGAAAAATATCATTTTGAACATTATACCATCGAAACTGAATTGGATAATGAAAGTTGTGAACTAGCTTAAACTATTGAAAAAAATGCTTTTAACAGTTTTAAACCTCCTCAAAAACAACGACCTTTCACCTCGTGTTTAATTCCATTTAAAAATGAAAAATCCTCTTTTCGTATTAGTTTTTTTTGCTTCGGTACTCCTATCTTGCAATAGTGACAGTTCTAAAGAAAGCCGTTATACTCATTCAGAAAATGAAACAGTATCGGGGTATATTTGTCCAATGGACTGTGAAGACGGTAAAACGTATGAAGAAGAAGGAGAATGCCCCGTATGTGGAATGGCCTTAGATGAAGCGGAAGAGGAAGATTAAAAATAATTCACCATATTTGTTTCGATGTTACATATAAAACGGCATATCGCGATTCGTTTTTTATTCCTAGCTATAGGTTTGCTATTAGCTGTGCATCAAACAGTGCCTCATCACCATCATGATGAAATTTCAGAAGAAGAACATGTGAGTGAACATGCTTCAGCACATACTTTTTGGGAATACCTGCAATTAGCACTTCACCAAGAATTAGGTAATGATGACTTGACCACAACCCCATCCGTTGAAAAATCTAATGTTACCGTTGCATCTTTTTGTATACCACAACTTTTTTCATTTACACCAGAATTAACAACCCTATACCTGAAAACTATTTTTAATAACAGTGAAGAAATCTCCTTTAAAAGCCATTTTTATTTATTAAGTAACCAGTTCAGGGCACCTCCTTTGGTTTAGAAGCAAGATGCAAGAATCAAGAACCAAGACACTAAGTCAGCTTAATGTCCAATTCTGACTTCTAAAATCTAATCAATCAAAATAGAATGTAGAAAGGCAAAAAGTAGTGAGACAATTTTACTTCTCATTACTTATTACTCTAGTCTCACATCTAGTTTCTAATAATCTAACATCTAATCAAACATGTTAAACAATATCATTAAATATTCTATCCAGAATAAGCTAATCACGGGATTGTTCGTGTTGGCATTGGTAGTTTGGGGTGGCTTTTCGCTGTCCAACTTACCTATAGATGCTGTGCCTGACATCACCAACAATCAGGTTCAAATCATCACCTCTTCTCCTTCACTTGCCGCTGAAGACGTGGAACGATTTATCACTTTTCCTATCGAGTTAACCATGGCAACAATTCCTGACATCGAAGAAATTCGTTCAATGTCACGATTTGGATTGTCTGTAGTTACCATCGTATTTGAAGAGGATGCGGATGTTTATTGGGCAAGACAACAGGTGAACGAACGTTTACCGGAAGCGTCAAACCAAATACCAGCAGGCGTAGGTGAACCTTGGTTGGCACCTGTTTCTACTGGCTTAGGTGAAATTTATCAATATGTTGTCACTACTAAACCAGGTTATGAAAAACAGTATACAGCTTTAGAATTGCGCAGCATCCAGGACTGGATAGTAAGAAGGCAACTTCTGGGTACACCCGGTGTTGCAGATGTAAGCAGTATCGGTGGTAAATTGAAGCAATATGAAATTGCCATTAACACCGACCGATTGAAAAGCATGAATATCAGCATTAGTGATATTTTTAATGCACTGCAAGAAAACAATGAAAACACAGGTGGTGCCTATATCGAACAAAGTCACAGTGCGTATTTTATTCGAAGTGAGGGTTTAGTTGGTTCTATTGAAGACATTGAAAACATTGTTATTAAAAACAATCCCAATGGAAACCCTGTCTTAATCAAACAAGTGGCTGAGGTGAAACTGGGGCATGCGGTGCGTTATGGCGCAACTACACGAAACGGAAATGGGGAAGTGGTGAGTGCAATTGCCATGATGTTAAAAGGTGAAAATTCTGCAGAAGTCATTAGCCGTATTAAAGATAAGATCGAACAAATTAGTAAATCACTACCTGAAGGGGTGGTTATTGAGCCATTTTTAGATCGAACTAAATTAGTGGATAATGCGATAGGAACGGTAGCAAAAAACTTGACAGAAGGTGCTTTGATTGTCATTTTTGTGTTACTGCTCTTACTTGGTAATTTCCGAGCAGGTTTAATTGTCGCTTCAGTTATTCCATTGGCACTTTTATTTGCATTCGGAATGATGAACCTATTTGGAGTTTCCGGTAACTTAATGAGCTTAGGGGCAATTGACTTCGGATTAATTGTCGATGGTGCAGTAATTATTGTTGAAGCGACCTTGCATCACTTTGGGAAGTTGAAACACGGACAAAAGTTAACCCAACAACAAATGGATGAGGAAGTGTTTGACTCCGCAGCTAAGATTAGAAATTCTGCTGCTTTTGGTGAAATCATTATTCTTATTGTGTATTTGCCCTTATTGGCCTTGGTGGGTACAGAAGGGAAAATGTTTCGCCCCATGGCACAAACAGTTAGTTTCGCCATTCTGGGTGCTTTCATTCTTTCAATTACCTATGTGCCGATGATTTCTGCATTGTTTTTGAATAAAAAAATTTTCCACAATCGCACCATTTCTGATAAAATCATCGACAGACTGCATCAAATGTATAGTCCTATCATCCATTGGGCACTTAATTACAAAAAAGTGGTTTTATCTGCTGTATTGGTAGCCTTCGTTGGTGCTCTCATCATCTTTTCCCGCCTTGGCGGTGAGTTTATCCCTACGTTGGATGAAGGGGATTTTGCATTAGAAACGCGACTAATGACAGGGAGTTCGCTACAAAACACCATTGAAACTACGACCGAGGTTGAGAAAATTTTATTGGAACAATTTCCTGAAGTTATACAAGTGGTTTCGAAAATCGGAGCTGGAGAAATTCCAACCGATCCCATGCCAATTGAAGCGGCCGATGTCATGGTGATTTTAAAAGACAAAAGTGAATGGGTGTCTGCTGAGACAAAAGAAGAGTTAGCAGAAAAAATGGGTGAAGCGTTAGAAGCGTTACCTGGTGTAGCGTTCGGTTTTCAGCAACCCATACAAATGCGTTTTAATGAATTGATGACAGGTGTAAAACAAGATGTAGCTATTAAAATTTATGGAGAAGATTTAGACTTGCTTTCAACTTATGCAAAAGAGGTAGGTAAAATTGTTTCTAAAACGGAAGGCGCTCAAGATTTGTACATAGAAGAAGTAACGGGCGTGGATCAAATAGTAGTACACTATGATCGAAACAAAATTGCCAAGTTTGGCTTCACTATTAAAGAAGTCAACACAGCAATTCAAGCCGCTTTTTCTGGTGCCTATGCTGGACAAGTTTATGAAGGAGAAAAACGGTTTGATTTAGTGATTCGGTTAAACAATACCGACAGAAAAAACAAAGCTGATGTAGCTAATTTGTATGTGACAAATAGCAGCGGCTTATCTATTCCGCTTCGTCAATTGGCTTCTGTTGACTTTAAAGAAGGCGCTTACCAAATTCAACGCGATGATACCAAAAGACGTATTATTGTGGCATTTAATGTTCGAAACCGCGATGTGCAAAGTATAGTCGAAGAAATTCAACAAAAATTAGATACATCTATTCAATTAGCTCCTGGTTATTTCACCACCTTTGGAGGACAATTTGAAAATTTAGTGAAAGCGAAAAAGCGCTTAGCTGTAGCTGTGCCCGCTGCGTTATTTCTTATTTTTATTTTACTTTACTTCACCTTCGGGTCCTTTCAGCAAAGCTTATTAATTTTCACTGCCATACCACTTTCGGCCATTGGCGGTATTGTAGCTTTGTGGTTACGGGGAATGCCCTTTAGTATTTCGGCAGGAGTAGGATTTATCGCCTTATTTGGTGTAGCGGTTCTTAATGGAATTGTCTTGATTGCAGAGTTTAACCGATTGAAAAAAGAGGATAATATGAGTTTAAAAGAACGCATCTTGAAAGGAACTGAAACAAGACTACGACCGGTAATCTTGACAGCATCAGTTGCTTCATTAGGGTTTTTACCAATGGCTTTATCCAAATCTTCAGGCGCTGAAGTGCAGCAACCATTAGCTACTGTGGTTATTGGTGGATTAATTTCTGCAACCTTCCTAACCTTGGTGGTGCTACCGATACTATATTATTACTTCGAAAAAGGATTTAAAATAGGCACTACAAAAAGTGCTGTAGTGATGGTGCTAATAGTTTTTTCTTCATGGACAGCACACGCTCAGACCACATCGGACCTGGATCAACTCATTGCGTTAGCGGAGAAAAACAACCCTTATATGCAGGTGGCGGATTTAACTATTGAACGACAACAAGCATTGGAAGGAGCTGCGTGGGATCTTCCAAAGACACAACTGGAGTGGATGCATGGACAATACAATAGTGTATATAACAACGATAACCAGTTTACAATAAAGCAGTCGTTTGCCTTTCCTAGTGTATATGTTCATCAGAAAAAAATAGCTATTCAAAGCACCGACATTGCTATGGCAGCTAAGCAGGTCACTAAAAACGAATTAATTCGAGAAATAAAAAGTACGTATTATTCGCTTTGGCTTGCTTATAATAAACAGGCGCTGATCCAACAACAGGATAGCATCTTTGCACGCTTTGAGAAAGCAGCAATCTTGCGCCATAAAACTGGTCAATCAAACTTACTTGAAAAAGTAAGTGCACAAACGGCACTTTCAGAAATCATTGTAAAGAGAAATAATATCGAGGCGGATATTCAAATTTACCAAACGCATTTGCAAACATTGCTTAATGGTGCACTAGATTTAGAGTTAAAATTTGACTCCTTAAAAATTCGCTCACTATCTCCTGTTGATGATTCAAGTAGCATAGCCAACAACCCTAATTTGCAGAAATACAAAGAATTACTGGAGCTATCATCACTCGAGCAAAAAGTAGAAAAATCAAAGCTATTACCTGAATTTTCAGTTGGTTATTTCAATCTTTCCTTGAATGGTCCTAATCAAGATATTAATGGAAACGCAGTCGTTTATTCGTCTTCGGATCGATTTTCTGGTTTTATGATTGGTGTTGGTATTCCCTTGTGGACGAAACCTTATCTTGCACATATTAAAGCCGCAAACCTGAAAACCAAAGAAGCGGATGCTAACAAGCTTGCTGTCGAAGTAAACCTCAACGGTCAATGGAGAGAGCTGATGCAAGCGTATAATAAAACACTCAAATCGGTAAACTTCTATCAAGAAAAAGCCTTACCACAAGCACAACTTATGCTTTCCCAATTTGATAAAAGCTTCAAAAATGGGGCAATCAACTATGTGGAATACCTCCAAGGCCTTAATAGCGCATTAGCTGTTCAATTTGATTATTTAGAAAGTTTAAATCAACACAACCAAACCGTGATTCAAATTGAAGCACTTGCTGGACTTAATTAATACTACTACCTCATGAAACAATATATACATCTCAATTTCCTAGCTCAAACGCTACTTGTCTCACTATCAAGCTCGTTATTCTCTTGTACGTTTTCACCTAGTGATCCCTATGCTCATGGTAAAACAGAAGAAAAAGAACATAATGAAGACGGCCATGAAAAAGAAGAAACAATTGTTCATTTCAGTAAAGAACAACTAGAACGGGCGAAAGTCACCGTAGCTAAACCCGAATTACGCTCTATTGGGGCTGAAATTAAAGTCAATGGTATTATTGATGTTCCTCCTCAAAACCATGTGTCCATTAATATGCCTTATGGTGGTTTTTTAAAAGAAATTACGGTGTTGCCTGGTTCGCATGTAAAAAAAGGACAACGTCTAGCCACTGTAAATAACCCTGAGTTCATTCGCTTTCAGCAAGATTATTTGGAAGCCTTAGGTAAACAGGAATTATTAAAAGCTGAGTTTGAAAGACAAAAAACGTTAAACGAGGAAGAGGTAAGTTCAGCCAAAGTGCTTCAACAAGCCAAAAGCGATTATTTGATCAACGAAGCAACCATAAATTCAAATGAAGAGCGACTCCGGTTGATTGGCTTTAATCCCGACAAAGTTAAACAAGGTCACATTTCTTCTTCTGTTTCTCTCTATTCCCCAGTTAATGGTTCTGTACGAGAGGTTTTGACTAATGTGGGTAAATACACCAACCCACAAGATGTCATCATGAATTTAACCAATGCGGATGATTTACATGTTGAGTTGACCGTATATGAAAATGATGTAGACAAAGTTCATATGGGACAACAAATTCTTTTTTCTGTGGCTAATGCAAGGGATAATTGGAGAAAAGCAGAAGTTTTTTTAGTTGGAAGTGACGTTAGAGAAGATCGATCAATTACCGTTCATGGTCATTTAAAAGGAAAAGAAGATGATTTGTTGCCTGGAATGTATGTGACAGCCCTCCTCCAAACGGATGGACAAAAAATGCTTTCGCTACCAGATGAAGCTTTTGTACGCCATGAAGGTGAAGTATATGTGTTTAAATTGGTAGCAGACAGTACGGATGAAAAGACTTTTGAAATGATTCAAGTCCAAGAGGGTTATTCAGCGCAAGGGTTTACCGAGTTAAAATTAGACCAAGAAAAAACTGCCGGGCAATATGCCACCCAAGGTACCTTTTATCTTTTGTCAGCGTTAAAAAACACAGGCGAAGGAGGACACCATCACTAAAAAATAATTGTAAGGTAATTAAAAAACAATTGAAAAATATTTGTCACATTTGATCCGTTTTCTTAACATATAAGGATGATGGTTTACTTGGTTTACGTGCTCTTTTTAATTGGTTTTGTTTTACTTATTAAAGGAGCCGATTGGTTAGTAGAAGGGGCTTCTTCAATAGCAAAAAAGAAAAATATTTCAGAGTTAGTTATCGGGTTAACCATTGTTTCGTTTGGAACTAGTATGCCTGAGTTAGTCGTGAACTTATTAGCTAGTTTTAATGGAAGTTCAGAATTAGCTATAGGTAACGTCTTTGGAAGCAATGTGGCCAATATTTTATTAATCTTGGGAGTATCTGCAATTATTACTCCGCTACCCATTCAAAGAAGCATTTACTTTACAGAAATCCCCATGTCTATGGTGGCCATTTTTATGGTGGGGTTTTTGGCTAACGCGAGTTTGTTCGTAGAAGTAAAAACATTAGAAATCAGCCGTTTTGATGGGGTGATGTTATTATTGTTTTTCTTCATGTTCATGGGGTACATTTATGTGATTTCCAATACCAATAAAAATAAAGGAGATTTGAACATTATTAATGACGTTGATGAGTCCTTGAGTCAAAGCAAAGCCTACTTATACATTGCAGGTGGTGTATTAGCGTTGTTTTTAGGGGGAAAATGGGTTGTGGATGGAGCAGTAGAAATCGCCCGTTTATTTGGGTTAACTGAAACGTTTATAGGCCTCACTGTGGTAGCCGTAGGTACTTCTTTGCCTGAACTAGTCACTTCTGCTATGGCAGCCAAACGAGGTAAGGCAGACTTGGCTGTGGGAAATGTTATTGGCTCTAACATCTTCAATATTTTATGGATTTTAGGAGTGAGCGCTGTAATTAATCCTCTACCTTTTGATGTCGCCTCAAACACGGATATCTTAATGATGATTATTGCAAGTATGATGTTGATTTTTGCTATCATTATTGGTAAACGTCCACGAATAGATCGTTGGGAAGGTTGGGTATTTGTCTTTACATACGTAGGTTATTTAGCATATTTAGTGATGAGGGGGTAATGAATTAGTTTTGTTCTGCTTTTTTTAAAATCGATTTTTTCATAAAAGTTTATATCCCTGTTGTCAGAGATAAAGAAAGTTTTACTAACTTTTGTGTTTAAAATAGTTAACACAACCCATTCAGATGGAAATTTTGATATACATACTTTTTGCTATAGGCTTTGTATTGTTAATAAAAGGAGCAGACTGGTTAGTTGATGGTGCTTCTTCTGTTGCTAAAAAAAACAATATCCCCGAGTTAGTAATCGGTCTTACGATTGTGTCGTTTGGTACTAGCATGCCAGAATTAGTAGTCAACCTTTTGGCAAGTTTTGAAGGAAGTTCGGAGTTGGCGATTGGTAATGTGTTTGGAAGTAACATTGCAAACATTTTATTGATTTTAGGAGTGGCAGCTATTATTACCCCTCTACCCATTCAAAAAAGTATTTATTTTACGGAAATCCCCATGTCGATGGTGGCTACCTTTATGGTGGGGTTTTTAGCAAATGCCAGTTTGTTCAGAGATACTAAAAGTCTTGAGTTAAGTCATTTTGATGGAGCGATGCTGCTTTTTTTCTTTTTAATGTTTATGGCCTATATCTATGTAGTTTCTAATACCAAAAAAAACAAAAAGGATTTGAATACCCCTGATGATTCAATTGATTTATTGCCCAATAAAAAAGCATATTTATTCATCGTCTTAGGATCTGTGTCCTTGTTTTTGGGTGGTAAGTGGGTGGTCGATGGTGCTGTTCATATTGCACAAGTATTTGGTCTTTCAGAAACATTAATTGGTTTAACAGTAGTTGCTATTGGTACCTCGTTGCCAGAGCTTGTAACTTCTGCTATCGCGGCAAAAAAAGGAAATGCAGATTTGGCAGTGGGTAACGTAGTGGGTTCGAATATTTTTAACCTCTTATGGATCTTGGGTGTTAGTGCGCTAATTCGACCATTGCCATTTGATGTGGCTTCCAATGCCGATATTATGATGGTGATATTTGCAAGTATGCTGTTGATTTTTGCAGTTATCGTAGGTAAACGCCCACGAATTGACCGTTGGGAAGGTTGGGTTTTTGTGGTTGTTTATTTCGGATATATGGCTTACTTGGTGCAGCGAGGGTAATCATTCCGCTTCATACCAACTCGAATACTTCACATAATTATTCGCAATCCGCTGAATTTCATTAGTATTTGCCTCATCTAGCGTCTTTACTTTTTTTGCTGGAACTCCAGCATAGATGCTGTTAGCTTCCACCACTGTGTTTTCTAACACGACTGCTCCGGCAGCAATAATGCAATTGCTATGGATGTGTACATGGTCCATAACGATGGCTCCCATACCTATCAATACATTGTCGTCTATGGTGCAACCATGAACCATAGCCTGATGACCGATTGAAACATTATTTCCAATAGTAGTTGGTGCTTTTTGATACGTGCAATGGATGACTGCTCCATCTTGTACATTGACCCGGTTTCCCGCTTTAATGAAGTTGACATCACCGCGAATAACCGCATTAAACCAGATAGAACATTCTTTTCCCATTACCACATCGCCCACGATCGTAGCATTTTCAGCGATGTAAGTGTTTTCTCCAAACTGCGGGGTTTTTCCTAAAAGGGTTTTTATTAATGCCATTAGATTTCGTCTTTAATGTTTACTCGAGAGGCTTTTATTGCTGGGTAAATAGAGATTAAGAGCGTGATGCTAAGGGTAGCAATTACCGTAAAAGCGCCATCAAACCAATTCATTTCAACTGGCATATAATGCACAATACTTGATTCTACCGACATTGGAATAATGCCGTACTCCTGTTGCGAATAGCAAAACAAAACCCCTAAAAGTAAACCCGATCCTGACCCTATAACACCGATTAACGCGCCCTCAAATAAGAAAAGCTTTTTAACAAAGTTTCGGCTTGCTCCCATTGCATAAAAATTGGCGATATCTCTTTTTTTGCTGATCACTAACATCGAAAGCGTAAGGAAAATATTGAGCGAAGCCACCATTAAAATGAACAGGAAAATCATGTAGGTGGCTAGTTTTTCAATTTTGATAGCTCGGTACAAAACTTCATGTAATTCGTCTCGACTGCGAACTTTAAATGTTGAACCTAATTCACTTTTTAACTTTTCGATTACCAGGTCGGCATCAATAGCTTCCGATGTTTTTATTTCTAATGCAGTGCGCATTCCTTCAAAACCAAATAATTTTTCGGTCAATTTTATTGGTACAATCATGTAACGTTCATCGTATTGGCGCTCAATTTCAAACACGCCAACCGGTACCACGTAAATTTGGTTAAAGGAAGACTCTGACTCCTTAATTAACTTTTTTTTACGATTGGGATACCAAAGTTGTATCGAATGAAATTGGTCAGATAAGGTTAAATTTAAGCCGTATTGAACCCCTCTGCCTAAAATCGCTAAATAAGCTTGTTTATTTTCTAATCGAAATTGTCCATCCACAATCGCGGCAGAAAAGTCTGTTTGATTGGTAATATTCTCACTTACTCCTTTAAGCCTCACTACCATTTGCGATGTTTTATAACTAGCAAAGGCATCTTCCTCAATAATTTCAGAAACCACAGCAACACCCTCTATTGCCTTAATTTTGTGGAGTAGACTATCCGAGATTAGAAATGCTTTCTGCGAAGCATGTTCTACCTTTATTTCGGGGTCAAACGAGCTATGCACGCTCATTATCAATCCTGAAAGTCCGTTAAATACCGATAAAACAAAGAACAAAAGGAAGGTGCCCACTGCCAAAGCTAACATCGAAAATATGGCGATGATATTAATGAACGACTGTCCTTTAGAACTTAAAAAGTATCTTCTGGCAATATGAAATGGAAGTAAACTCAATCCTCGTTTTCTTCGTCTTCGTCAGAAGCTGGTGGAATGTTTAAGGAAGAAATTAGCGAATCCATGCGCATAGCATCTTCTCCAGTAGTGTCTAAATAAAAGACTAGGTTAGGAATAATACGCGCTTGATTTCTGATTTTGTGGCCCAATAATTTTCTTACTTGTGCTTTTTCAGTATTGATGTTTTTGATTAGTGTCTCTGGTTCTTGATGGGCTAACACGCTGCAGTACACTTTTGCCACCCCTAAATCGGGAGTCATTTTTACTTCCGTAATAGTTAAAAAGGCGCCTTCGAGCATGCTCGGAATTTCTTTTTGGAAGATGTCACTTAAATCTTTCTGTATCAGCTTTGCAAACTTTTGTTGCCTTTTACTTTCCATACTATGCGGACTATGTTAATTTTAATTCTCTGTTCGAACAATGAAAGACAAATTTACGACTTATTGATACAATTTTTTAAAATAAATGACCCATTACGAATTGCCTACTTCTTTTTGATAGGTTTAATAATTCGAACAATAGCTATTATTTGGGTGATACCTATGCTTAATCCCGAGTTTCAGTGGATGTTGGTCGGGGAAAAACTGGCAGAAGGTTTTATTTTATACAATGGTTTAGAAGATCATATTCCCGTTTTATCAGGTTTTTTCTATTGGTTATTGAGTGAGTTATTTGGTCGATCACACCTTACTCACTTAATTCTTAGTTCTGTACTTGTTTTTTTTCAAGCAGTCATTTTCAATCTTGCCATCAACAAAAGTGATTTGTTTAATGAAAAAACATATGTACCTGGACTGTTATATGTAATTGTGACATCCATGTTTGCGGATTTTTATATCATCTCTCCAGCAATGTTGAGTGTTACGTTTATGATTTATGCTTTTGATCGGCTGTTTCAAATCTTAAAAAATGGAAATAATGATGAAACGGCATTCAGACTGGGCGCTAACTTAGGGTTGAGTTTTTTGTTTTACAAACCCATGTTAATGTTGTGTGGTCTGATCATTTTTGATTTGTTGCTATATTCAAATACGCGTGTGAGGAGGTATTTTATTTCTATTTTTGGCTTTGTGTTTCCTGTAGCGCTAGTGGCTACCTTTTTCTACTGGAATGGTTCTTTAGGAGCATTTGCTAAGTTTTTCTTTTTAAAATCGTTCTCCATAAAAACACTTTATTATTTATCCCTGTCTGATGTGATAGGAATTTATTTTATACCTTTTTTATTAGCTGTTTTTGGTGTGTTTGTTTTGTTTAACAGTTCTCGATATATCAATATTCAATCTAAAAGTCACTATTGTTTTTTCCATTGGTTGGTGATAGGTTGCGTCAGCTGTATTTTTGCCACAGAATTCTCCTCCTTTAGTTTATTTGTGATTATGCCACCGATGGTGTTTTTTATCACTGCTTTTTTTACTGATTCCAAACGCAAGGGGCTTTCAGAGTTATATTTTTTATTGTTTTTCATTTTCATCTTAGTGTTTAGTTACTCCTTTAAAAATGATGTATGGAAGAAGTTGCATATAGTGAATGTTGAGAACCTTCTTTTAAAACAAAATACCGTTATAACGAAGAAAAAAGTTTTAGTCTTGTCTGAAAACATTTTTCTGTACCAAGACAATGCGATTGCAACAAATTTTCTTAATTGGAGAATTTCGTCAAAATATTTTAAAAATTTAGACGATTACGATAACATATCCTTGATTTATAGTGGTTTGAATAAAGACTTGCCAGAAATTATTGTTGATCCTGAAAACTACTGTAGCAGTGTGTTTGATTTTTTGCCTACTATAGGTGAGCACTACTCTAAGGTAGACTCCCTGTATTACCGTAAATACTAACAGAATCTTTATCATGATTCTAGTAGTTGGAACTGGCTTCTATGGTAAAAAATGGAATTAAGACAGACCATACAAACGGTACGATCTGTCGGTTATAAATATGTCCCAGAAATTAGTAGTCAACTAGAGTGATAATGTTTTCACTAAAAGGTTTTAATTTTTCATCACCATTTAAAAAAGTTAAATCTACGATGAAAGAAAAACCAGCAACTTTTCCTCCTAACTCTTGAATTAGCTGAGAAGCAGCTACTCCAGTACCCCCAGTAGCTAATAAATCATCATGAATTAAGATATTCTGTCTAGGTAGTATTGCATCTTGATGCATCTCCAATGTTGCAGTGCCGTACTCCAAGTTGTAAGTTTTTGTTATCGTGGTATAGGGTAACTTACCTTGTTTTCTTATTGGAATAAATGGTTTCTTTAACCGTTGTGCAATCATAAGTCCAAAGAAAAAACCTCTTGCTTCAATAGCAGCAATCGCATCTATGTTAAGTGATTCAAATTTTTCTGCAAACCCATCAACTATGCGAGTGCATAACAATGGGTTCAGCAACAACGGTGTGATGTCTTTAAACATAATCCCTTTTTTTGGAAAATCAGGCACATCCCTGATAACTGACTTTATTTGATCACTTAAATTCATTGTTGATAATTTTATGCCAGAGAATAGATATTTTTATATTTAATTCACAAGCTTCGCTCGTGAGTTAATACAATATGAATAAAATCTCCAATTTCTCAAAAATAATACGTTCAGTGAAGTTATTTGCCAGTTTAAATTTTTGTGTATTCATTTCATTTCTTGGCTTTACTCAACCAAAATTGAGTGATTTTCAACATTTTTCTCGAGAAGTATTAAGTAAAGAAAGAATAAAAAAAATAATCGCTTATGAAAAAGAGTACGAAAAACCTTTTTATGATTATAAAGCAATTATAATCCCAGACTCAGCCATGTTAGCAGAGACTGCTTATAAAGGAGAAGTACAGTCCATTGAAACATTTGATACTTTAGGTCGCATCGTACAGAAAGAGAATTTCTGGAAATATTCTGACTTAGGGAATGTCAAGTATACTTATTTGTGGGATGCGAATGATCGTATTCAAGTCATAGAATACTATAAAGACTCCACGCTTCAAGTAAAAGAAGAATTTTTCTATGATATCTTAGGCAACATGGTCTTGTGGAAAGTAAGAGTTTTTGAACAAAATATGATCATGTTTAAAAAATATGAAAATGATAAGAAGGGTAATCCGATTCGAATTAACATCTTCATAGGTAATGATAAAATTCGTCAAGATTCAGTTGCGTACACCTACGATATACTGGGGCGCGTGGTTAAAGAATTGGGGTTTGATCAATTCGGACACAACATTGATAGTATTTCCTATTCCTATAAAAAAGCGGATGCAACAGAGCCTGAGTTAAGCGAATTTTTTGTGTCAGGTAAACGTGATAAAACCTTATTGGTGAAAGAGAATAAATTGTATAAGACGTATAAAAAAGTGCAATTCAGTGATGGCGATTTTATGGGTTCTACTTATGATATTTATGATAAAAGAGGCAATATCTCCAAAGAGAAAAATATTCATCACTACTCCCAATTGAATTACGAAAAGGAATATAGTTATTCTCCAGCAGGAATTCCTTTGCTTAAAAAAGTATATAAAAATGGCGAAGATCCTGAGACCTTGGTGACTTTTGAGGTGGAGTATCGAAAATGAAATTATACCATAAATCGATATCCAACTGAACGAACTGTTTCTATTCGGTTTTTTTCATCGAGAAGCTTTTTCCGTAACCCAACAACCTGGACATCTACTGAGCGATGAGTAACTATGTGATCAGGGCCAGCTATTTTTTCAATAATTTCATTGCGGGTAAATACTTTCCCAGGTTTAGAGGCTAACATTTCCAATAATTTAAATTCTGTATAGGTTAGTTCTATAGTTTGTTCTCCAATAGCTGCGGTAAAGGCACTAAGATTTAAATGAATATTTCCTTTATGCAGATGTACTTGACTTTGTAAATCGTAATTGTTTTTTCGTTCCATGACTTTACGGATACGTACCGTTAACTCTTTCATGCGAAACGGCTTAGCAATATAATCATCCGCGCCAATTTCGAGGGCAGTAACTACATCAGATTCTTCATTTTTGCACGTCAACATGACAATGGGGATGTTGCGTGTTTGTTCATTCATTTTTAACCGTTTGCTCAATTCCAACCCAGATAGTCGTGGCATCATCCAATCGGTTAATACCAAATCAATGGCGGTATGCTTGCAGATATAATCAAAAGCAACTTGTGAATCTGAAAATGTTTGTACGCTATATCCTTCTTTGCTTAAATTATACTTAAGCAATTCCAGTGTGTCTTCATAATCATCAATGACAATAATAGTGTAGTTCATTCCAATAATGTTCCTATTAATAATTTCCCCCTATCGTCCGTTTATTCAAAATGCTGTCTTGAATCTCAGGTAATGTAATAGGTGCTATTGCAGACACAAGCGAACTATCTGTAAGTGCCTGCAAGAATTTGATAATGTCTTGTTGTTCCTTTTTAGATAAATTTAAAGGTGAATCGGGCAAAGTTTGATTAGCTAACGCGATACCTATACCACTACCACCACCACGGTTATAGAAATCTACGACTTGTTCCAAAGATTTATATACCCCATTGTGCATATAGGGAGCTGTAAGGGCTACATTTCTCACCGTCATAGTTTTGAAAGCGTGCTTGGTAAAGTCGGCACTTTCACGAATAATTTTCCCATATCGACCCATATCTGCATCTAGGGTGGCATTCATAGTATCCGCTTTTGAAGGAACGCCTAGTACTTCTGCTTCCGATTCGCGATAAAAGGGTGGTGTAGTGCCATTGAAGTTAGGCACAAAATGACATGTGGCGCAGGCTGCCTTCCCCATAAAGAGATTAAACCCATTAGCAATAGCTTGATCAGTCAACGTTTTTTCACCACGGATAGCTTGGTCAAACACTGAATTATACGAACTCAATTCACTCACATAGGATGCGATGGCTAATGAAAGGGTATATTGGGTAATTAAATGTTCCGCTTTCATCTCCGGAAAGGCTTGTTTGAAAAGAGTTTTGTATTGATCACTTTTTTCTAATCGACTAAAGACGTCTACTAAACTACTTTTAAACTCTAGAGGGGAACTGATTACGTGCTCCACTTGGCCTTCCATATTCGTAGCACGTAAGTCATAAAAAAGGCGGTGAGAAAATGCTGCGTTAAGCAGTGTAGGAGAGTTTCGTTCTACCTGCCCTTCCATGTTGAAGGCCATGCTTTTCTTTCGTCCATCGGTGAAAGCCTTTTTAGGTTGGTGACAAGATGCGCAACTGCGTTCGTTGTTACCCGACAAAATGGGATCAAAAAATAATGCTTTCCCTAAATCTACTAACGGAGGATTTTCATAATCTCTTTTTTGTCGTAAAAATCTATTTTTATTAAAAAAGGATGTATTAAACATGGTTTTTGAACGCAAATCCACTGGTACATTAAGGTCAAGATAGGTGTCAAAGACATCAATGCCGAGTTTAATTTGTAGATCGAGTAAAGCTCCGTATAGTGGATCCATATAATCACGTACAAAAGTAAAGCGATCAAAGGTGTCAAAGTCGCGGTTTTTTTGAATGAATGCGAGTCCGCCTTTAAATAGGATCTGAACGGTTTTATATTCATCAGTAACTTCATTTGGTAAGTGCTTTTTATACGAAGAGAGTAGTTCTTGCATGGCTTTTACACTGTATTCCGTTTCTACTATAGCTTGATCTGTAGCTGGAGTATCGAAACCAGTAATTCCTAATGCCGTCACACGAATAATACCAAAGCGAAGAGCTTCAAAGACCTGTCGTTCGTTCATTTCACTTACTTTATGACTTTTAAAAAGTTGTGAAGCATTTGTATTCAGCTGATGAATCAGGGTGTTTACCATTTCTATATTGGGCTGCTCTTCGTAGAGTAGTTCTTCAATTACTTGTAATCCTTGAGGTTCTTTCACGACAATTTCGGGCATGTTGGGAACCACTGAAGGAAGTGGAGCACCATTGATAAATTGCTTCACAAACACTTGATCGAGGTAGTCAGCGAAAAATTCGATGCGCTTGTAACGTTGTCTTGTTTGAGCAAAAATGGTTTGAAGTTGTTGAACAGTAGCTTTTTTTAATTTATACAGCTCCACTGTTTCCTCTAGCTTCTTTGTCGCTTTGGTGAAGGCTTCAAAATCACGAAGGTATTGTTGTTGGGCGAGGGTGTTGATTTTGCTGTAATCCATTTTTTGAAAGGAGGACAGGTAGCCAATCGTGCCTATAGCCAACAAAGCTAAGAAGAAGTATTTCATTTGTGTCAGGAGCTTTTTAAGAATGGGGCAAAAATAAAGAAACCTAACCGTGTACACGGTTAGGTTTCCATCAAGATTGTGTTAAGATATGATTATTGAATCACTATTGATCGTGCTTCACCTTCTTTGTTTTTAACTATGTACATTCCCGATGTTAGGTTACTGATATTTAATTTGTTGGTGTTATATTGAGTAGTTACCAACACTCCATTAGAATTATATACTGCAACATCAGTAATTTTATTGAAGAAAACTTCTCCACTCCCTACACTAGGATATACTTGGAAACCATCTTTATTTCTCAAGACTTTCGCTTTCTCTGCTGCTGAAACCAATTTTTCAAAACCCGAAATTGCTACTGTAAGCGAGTTAGTATATGGGTAGTTGTTAATCATGTCGTTTGCTTCTGGGTGTTGTACGTTTACCAATAAAACATCACCTTCAGGAGTTATTTGTGCACCAGTAACTTCTGCATTTGAAGGGGTTGCGGTGATTCGAACTAAGTCTTCAACCGTTGGATTTACAATAGATAAGTCAAGTAAAAACAGTTCACATATGTAATTCTCTAATCCCCAGGGCATTCTGTTCATCGTTCTTCCATTTAAATCCTCTTGAATTACAAGGTATCTTTTTTCGTTGTTTTGATACATCATCGTTAAACCATCAGGGTTGGATAGGTGAATTGCGGGGTAATGACTAACTCCCACACTTGGTTTTCCATCATACATTGCATCATTAGCGCCACCTTCAATTAAAACCGACATTTCATCTGTAGCAGGGTTAAATCTTAAAACTCTACCATAATAATCTTTATAATCAGAGGAGTTAATGTCCGCACTCTGTGCAGCAGCACGAGCAATATGATGTGAAGCATGAGTACCACCACTAGCATTGGCTGTTGCCCAAGCGCCACCCAAATTGTCTACACCTGTCTCCGATACATAAACCATTCCTGTAACCGTATCAATGGCTACCCATTCTAGTCTATCGTACATCGTGGCTCCCACTGCAATTGCTTCTTCACCAATAGCTAACATTTTAGCTAACTTTGAGTTATCAATTTCTATCCACTTTGATCCTACTGCATCTTCTTTATATGCGTAAGTTTTACCTGTGGTAAAGTCACCCGCTACATCAGCTACAAATTTCACAAATGGTGCAGGGGTTGCGTCAATTCCTAAATAGACTGTTTTCATGTCTTTAGAAATAGCGCCACCTTCAAATCCGGCACGTCCCCAGTTGTATTGTTTACGTACTGCCACCGCTTCTTTTGGATCAATTTCTACCATCCAGTTGAAGTTTTGGTATTTAGTAATCACACTTCCGTCAAAATCTCCCGGTATATCTGTTTCGATAGTCCAGTCCTCCAACCTTCTTTGGGGTGTAGTACCATCATTTAATGAAGCATTAGAAGATCTAAACCACTCCTCTGCAGTCCAGATTCGACCGTTGGGTGCTTGAATACCACCACAGTTCATCCCTGTTTCACCAACTGTGTTTACGAAGTCTACATTGAAATATTTTCCAGTACGACCATCAGCCAACGTTTGATTCACGACAGTAACAGAACCATCAGACTCTGTTTGTGCTTTAAATACAGTCATTCCACCACCGTCACCAATCATGTCGTTGTTTTGAATCATTTCATGGTTTACACTTACCCAGTACATACCCGTGTAGATACCGTTTGCGTCTTTTTCAGGAGTAACACCAATGAAATCGTGCCATTGTTTGGCAACTGTTTCTCCCGCAGCATTACCATAAGTAGCAGTAGTTTGTACTTTATCCACTCCTCCAATAAAGATTGGAGTAACTTTAAGAGGGGATGTTACTGATAACATTTCGGGGGTTTGATAGTCAAATTCTTTGATATTAATCTCTCTTTCAAATTCAGTTTGCGCATTGACAGCCAATCCCATAAGGAGAGCCGCTGCTGAAACGTATAATTTTTTCATGACACTTAGTTTTAGTTTATTTTCTGCAAAGCAATAGACTAAGTGTTAGGCGTTGGTTAGGATTTGTATAGGTTATTGTTAGATCGAAATTTAGAATACCTCTAAATAGAATCGGAATGTTAAGGGTGGTCTAACTATTCTTATCAATGGTGTAAAGCCATTATCAACATTGTGTTAAATCGTTTTCAATTTATTTTTTTGGTTTTACGATTTCCTATTTTCAACCCACTAAAATTAATGAAACTCGTGTTGAGAATTGTGATACCACCACCTAGTTGGAAGAGGCGAAAAGGCAATCTCAGGTTTGTTTACGTTTTGATAATTAGCTTTATTCATTTTTTCGTTGCTGCTCAAAAAAGTAAGACTCCAATCACTTTTCTCCCACTACCGTCTTTCGGCTATGCGCCTGAAACGCGAGCTTACGTGGGAGCGGTAGTACTACTTACCTTTGGCTCAGAAAAAGATTCTACCAGACGGAGTTCTAACGCTAAAACAGAATTTAACTATACCTGGAACAAACAACGCGTTTTTGAAAATTCATGGAATGTGTTTGGGCAACAAGAAAATTTCTTTTCATCGGGTAAAGTGCATTATTCTTATTTCCCGGATTTGTATTATGGCATCGGAAATCACACTAATTCCGCTGGGGAAACTCAATACAATAGCACACGTCTTATGTTAGAAGCTAACTTTTTACTAAAGCTACAAGACGCTTTTTTTGTTGGTCCTACCTTGCGAGCGATGAGTTATACCCAAATAGATTATCTCATTGAAGGACACTATCAAGAACTCTACCCTAGTTGCTTAGGTGGTATAGGAGCAATGGCACTGTGGGATGCTCGTAATAATCTCTTAAACCCTACTGAGGGAAAATACATTGCATTCACTGTTTTACCTCAATACTTTAAATATCAGTTTACCACCCTTTTCCGTTTTGATTTTCGTAAGTACCTCCAACTTCAAAAGGCAATACTAGCACTTCGGATGATGACAGAAATGAACCTTGGAGATGTACCCTTTTATGCCAACGCCTTGTATGGTGGGGATGCTAACGCAAGGGGCTACTACTACGGTAGGTACCGCGACAAAAATATGGTTATTGTCCAAGCAGAATACCGTTCGGGTATGATCTGGAAACGATGGGGTTACACCCTGTTTGGTGGGTTGGGCGAAGTATATGCTCACCGATACGACCTAAGCTTCAACCTACTCAAACCCAATGCGGGACTGGGTGTCCGATTTCTGATTGATCGAAAAGAAAACATCAATCTACGTCTCGATTATGCTATTGGTAAAGCCGGACAACGTGGTTTCTACATTTCCTTTGGTGAAGCCTTTTAACATTAAAAAGATGATACGTTTATTCCATATTTCACTTATTTGTCTGGTGTTGGCTGCTTGCAATAATACCGAACAGACAACCCTTCCACCTGTACAAACCATTGCTCCCGTGCTTACTGGGAAAGAATTATCGGTGCGGCATTGCAGCTCCTGCCACCAATACCCAACTCCTCAATTGCTTGATAAAAAAAGCTGGGAACAACACATGCTACCCCGCATGGGTTATCTCTTAGGATTTTATGAAAATGATAGTGTAAGAAGCAGCTTGATTGAAAAAGGCAAAGGCGGTGAAATAGTTGAGAAGGCAGGTGTTTTTCCTAAAAAGCCGTTGATAGACTCGCTTTCTTGGCAAAAAATTCAAGATTATTATTTGAGCGAAGCCCCTCAAAAACCACTTCCCGTGCCTGAAAAAAATATTAAAAGGGTCTTGAAGCAATTTCGGGTGCAAGTACCTAAACATCGGTTGTATCCACCTAGCACTACGTTGGTGAAAATCACGGACGACCAAGCGCTCTATATTGGCGATGCCTACAGTCAAAGTTTGCAGTTTTTTGACAAAAATTTGTTGCTCACCAAATCAGGAAAGTTGGATCAAGGGGTGGTATGGATAGAAGAAACGCCCCAAGCCCGATGGGTAACAGTGATGGGGTCTTTTTCGCCTACCGATGCACCTTTGGGCATGGTGGCCTACTTGCCCAAATTGGCAGGAGACCAACCGTATGTGGTGTTGGATGGCTTGCAACGCCCCGTACACATGGCTATTTCCGATTTAAATGCCGATGGCAAAGACGATATCGTAGTATGTGAATTTGGAAAATGGACAGGGGCACTGTCGTGGTTTGAAAATAAGGGTAGCAAAAACTATCAAAGACATACCTTGAGAGCAAAACCAGGGGCTACCAAAGTCTACGTGCAGGACATGAATGCCGATGGCTTACCCGATGTTGTGGCCCTTTTCGCGCAAGGGGATGAAGGCGTGTTTATTTATTATAACCAAGGAAAAGGAATGTTTAAGGAAAAAAGTATTTTAGAGTTCAGTCCATCCAATGGATCAAGTTTTTTTGATTTGTATGATTTTAATGGTGACGGACAGGTAGATATTATTTATACCGCTGGTGACAATGCCGACTTTAGCCCAATATTCAAACCTTATCACGGTTTATATATTTATTTAAATGATGGTAAAAACCAATTCAGTGAACGATTTTTTTATCAGTTGAATGGTGCTTATGGCGCTACTCCACGTGACTTTGATGGTGATGGTGATGTGGACATTGCGCTCGTTTCATTCTTTCCTGACTACAACCAGCATCCCGAAGAAAGTTTTGTGTACCTCGAAAATATGGGTGACTTTCAGTTTGAAGCTTACACCCTTGATGACCCTACGCTTGGGCGGTGGATAGTCATGGACGCAGGCGATTTAGATGGCGATGGCGATGAAGATTTAGTGCTCGGTTCACTTGCCTTTGAAGTGATTCCTGCTTCGAACTTATATCCTGATAAATGGGTAAAATCGGGGATACCTTTTATTGTGTTGGAAAATGTGTTAAATGAAAACTCGAAATAAGAGATGTGAAACCTGAAACCTTCTCTTCGTAGTTTAGCGAAGCGTAACTACGAAGTTATAATAAAAAGGAGTGTCTTTGACACAGGATTTCATTCTTTCTGTTTTAATACTTGAGTCTCAACAATGATTTTTCAAAAGTAAGTTAAATGAAAAACCTAACGTATGGTTATTCTATTGAATATAGAACTACTTTTTTGTTACTTTCAAAACAAAAAACTATACAAATGAAATATATTCCTTTCAGACCCTTGATTGTTTCTGGTGCATTAGGTTCTTGTCTGATTATTGTATCCGCTTTGTTTAAAATTCAACACTATCCATATACTGATCTAATTGGGTTAGCCGGATATGTTATTTTTATGTTTTTCTGGGTATGGATATTAATCTCAATAATACAATCTAAACTTAATGCGTTTCACAAGCTATTTTGGTTTGTAGGGGCACTTGTTCTAAGTATTCCCGTTTCATGGATCTACTATTTTAAGTATTTTAATAAACCAATCAGAAAATAAATTTATTTGAAAACCGAAAAAATTACTCTTCGTAGTTTAGCGAAGCGTAACTACGTTGTTATAGTGAAAAGTAGTGTCTCTGACACGGAATAGGAACTAAAGTGTAGAAAGGAAACATTACAATCTTCCAACTTTTCAACCACATTCTTCACAAACCCCCCTCACATTTAAACGCACATCGTGCATCACAAACCCCTTCGGAAGTTTAATTTCTTGCTTTAGACTTTCGTCTAAACAATAGGTTTTCTCACAATTGGTACAGTGAAAATGAAAATGATTATCGTGGTGACCGTGTTCATCACACTGGTGTTTGCAGAGAGCAAACTTCGCTACGCCCTTTGAACCCAATACTTTATGGGTAATGCCTTTGGATTCAAACGAGTTGAGCGTTCGGTACAATGTTACGCGGTCAAATTGTGGTAAGGCACTTTCCAAATCTTGATGTGTGAGGGCATGGTCATGCTCAAAAAACTGACCTAACACGTTTAACCGTGTTTCGGTCACCTTTAACCCGTGAGTTTTTAGTAAGTCGGATTTTTGTATTAATAAAGACATTCATTTAAAGATAGTTTTAGAAAAAAACAATTGCAACTCTATTGCATTTAATTTTATTGCCACTATATTTGCAACATTGTTGCATTAAATGAGTTTTGTTATGAATAAAATGAATTGGATAATACCGTTTACGATTATTGTTTTCCTTGTTAGTTGTAATAAAGAGGAGGTGGACACTAAAAAACCATCATTTTCAGCTTTAACTATCCAAGGTGAGAATGTCTTAAATTCAAGCGAAGAATTAGAAATCCACCTTGGTGAAGCATTTGATTTTGAAGTTACGGTGAGTGATAATGAAGAATTAAGTGAACTAAATGTAAGTATTCACAGCGCCTTTGATGACCACGACCATGCTCGGCTTAATGGGGTGATGAGTACAGACACGCTCTCTTGGGGACCTTATGTCAGAAGTTTATCAGGGAAAGAAGGAACGCAATCTTTTTCCGTTTTTTCCGAAACAGATACTAACTTTGTCCACGGAGTATACCACCTGGAAATGATACTCCTCGATGAAGCAGGAAACAGAACCGAAAAAATAGTGGAATTCCACTTAGAAGAAGAGGGTGAAGAACACGAACATTAAACATTATATAAAATACCGATTTATCAAAAAGCTTGGACAGATGTTCAGGCTTTTTGTATTCCTAAGTTTACCCATTTTTTCCCAAGCACAATTCTACATTGCAGGACAAGTTACAGATGCAAACCAGCAACCAATTCCTGGAGCAATAGTAAAAGTACATGAACTACATCGAGGTACTAACTGCGACCTGGATGGAAATTTCAAAATTGAAAATCTTAAGTCAGGAAATTATCACATTCATTTTACAGCTTTCGGTTTTCATTCTTTCACCCTCGATACCCTTTTAGATAACCAAGATTTAGTACTTAAGATACAACTGGAGGAAAGTGTCAACGAATTACATGAAGTAGTAATAGAAACAGATCCTTTGAAAATCAATCAAGAAGAAAGTTCACTCATTCTTCATGCCGTAGATAAAGAATATATCCAACGAAATACAGGCAGTACGCTACTTAATTCAATGGATAACATTGAAGGTGTTGCTGTGATCAATCAAGGCGTTGGAGTTTCAAAACCAGTTATTCGAGGGTTATCGTTTAATCGAGTAGCAGTTACAGACCACGGAATCAAACAAGAAGGACAACAATGGGGAGCCGATCATGGCTTGGAAATCGATCAATACAATGTCGAAAAAATAGAGATATTAAAAGGTCCTGCTTCGCTCATGTATGGATCTGATGCCATGGCAGGTGTAGTTAACATCAAACATAGCATTGATGTGGAGGAAGGAAAATCGGAAGTATCAATTAGTCCGTTCTATCGTTCAGTCAACCAGACCAGAGGAATCACAGGAAGTGTAAAAGGGCGAGAGAAAAGCATCGTTTATAAACTTCAAGGGACTTATTCGGACTACAACGACTACAAAATCCCTGCAGATAGTTTTACCTATTTGGGTTTCCGATTGCCCATTGAAAAACAGCTATTGAAAAATACGGCTGGTAAAGAGCAACACCTCAATGCTACCGTGGGTATAAATAAAAAATGGGGTTACTCGCACTTGACAGTTTCTAATTTTTACCAGCAAGTAGGCGTATTCCCTGGAGCAACTGGTTTTGCTCGGGGCTACAGTCTGAGACAAGATGAAACCAATGATATTGAACTGCCTTCACAAACTATTCAGCATTTTAAAGTGATCTCTAACAATAGCATTAGTGTAGGAAACGATTGGTTAGAAGTAGATGTAGGCTACCAACGCAACCACCGTAAGGAATTTGAACAACCAGCTTCTCATGGTTTTCCAGTGGATTTAAACGATTCCCTCGGGACAGAAATGATATTGTCAACCTTTAGTAGTAACGCACGATTTCATCATAACATACATAAAAAGTTGGAAGCGGTAGTAGGAACACAGTTTGAATTTAAAAACAACGAAGTGGGAGGTTTTGATTTTATCATTCCTAATTATTCACAATTTCAGATAGGGTTTTACGAAATCAACAAATGGAAATTGTCTAAGAAATGGGTGATCAATGGTGGGCTCCGCATCGACTATGGGAACCAACAATCATCGGTAACTTATCAGCCATTTTATTACCAGTTTCAAGTATTAGATACAGTACAACGTTCGCCCGAAATCAACAACAATTACCTCAATGCATCAGGAAGTGTTGGTTTTTCATACAACCCCAATTCGACCTATAGTTTTAAAGCCAATGTTGGAAAAACCTTTCGTTTACCTTCCATAGCCGAATTGACCTCTAATGGAGCACACCACGGTACCTTTCGGTTTGAAAAAGGCGATGAAAACTTAACAGCGGAAAATGGCTATCAGCTGGATTTAGGGTTTTCCTATGAAAAAGGTGATTTGCATTTTACCCTTTCTCCTTTTGTGAATTACTTTAGCAATTTCATTTACCTCAGCCCAAGCAACCGATTTGCTACTGCTGAAATAGACGGCACGTTATATCCGTATGCCGTAGGAGGGCAACTCTACCAGTACAAACAAAATAAGGCCATTTATTATGGTAGTGAATTTGCCATTCATTATCACCTTCAAAAACATATCGAGTTGGGCTTAAATGGTGATTTGGTAATGAATGAAAACCTGGACACGGGTTTACCCCTTCCGTTTACCCCAGCACCATCCCTCAACCCATCTGTTTTTTATGAACTCGATTCGTTAAAGTATTTACAGGATATTTATATCGGTTTATCAGGGAGAATAACCGCCTCACAATACCGGGTTGATCGTAACGAACGGACAACACCAAGTTCACAGACGCTGGACTTTTCAAGTGGTTTTTCGTGGGGTAGCAAACACGAATTCACGTTTCGTTTTCAAATCCAAAACGTGCTAAACACGGCTTATTACAATCATTTGAGTCGTTATCGTTTACTTAACTTGCCTGAGCCAGGGCGGAATTTTGTTATAAATATTGGATATTTAATATGAATAACCTGCCCAATTTTTAGTTTTACTATTCTATGAATACTCTAAGTGTTAAGGATTTTAAAAAAATACTCTTTTCTGAGGAAACGACTGTTAACCTAGAAAACCTCATTCTTGAGGAAAATTGTGATCTTGTTTTTACAACAATAAATTTTTCTAAATCTTGGAAAAGAAGATTTGTTGATAACGTACATTTTAAGAAAGGTTTGAAAATCACATGTGAAGATAGATGTCTTGACACGTTGATTTTTTCAAATTGCACCTTTGAAGAAAGTCTGGACACGAGAAAATCTTTAAATATCGAAAATATACTTATTGATAATCATCTTGAATTTAGAACATGTTGTTTCAATGGGAAAATAGATATAATTAATACCAAAGAAGGTAAGTTGTTTTTTAAAGATTCTTTATGTGAAGGGATAGTCACCGTAAGTAATATTAAAAACTGTGATTTACAATTTTCTGCAAGTACTGATTCTTTTACTTCATATAGTAATTTATCTATTATGGATATGAAAGAAGGTAAGTTAAGTATAGACAGGATAAACATAAAAGAATTAAATTTAAGTGGGGTATCACCTGAATACATTTTTATTGGTTTTGCTGAATACGAAACCATATCATTTTTCTTTTGTCAACCAAAATCATTAAGGATTAGCTCCTATCTGGATGAAGAACCAATTAAAATCAACCATTTGATACTAAGTAATTTCATAAACATTGGTAAAGCATTTATTAAAAATACAGATATAGAATATTTTGAATTGAACAATCTAACAAATGAAGGGTCGGTTAGTCTACAGAGCACCAAAGTCAATGAATGGTTTAGTTGTCAAAACTCTACTTTAAATAATACACTTTTTCTAAATATTAACTTTGAAAATTGTATAGTTGATTTAAGTAGTTCATTTTTTGAAGACTGCAAATTTTCAAGAGTAAAATGGCAAAAAAATTTGCTTCTTGAGTCATTTCATAAAAAAGATTGCTTAGAAACTCATCAAACACAAAGAGAAGTCTACAGACAACTCAAACAGGTTTATCAAAAGCAAGGAAATAATATTGAGGCAAGAGTTTTCTACAGTCATGAAATGGATGCTTTTCAACAAGAACTTAAATACAGCAATGTGCTTTCTTTTGAAGATAGAATTATTGTAAATACTAATGCTGTTTTTAACAACTTTGGAAGAAGTTGGGTTAGACCAATATTATGGATGTTTTTATTTCACTCACTTTTTTGGGCTTTAATTGGTTTCGACCATTATACAATTGTCTCTTTAGAAAATCATAATTGGAATAGTTTACTAGAAGGTATTAGTAAATATTTTGAATTATTAATACCAACACATCCATTCAACCTCTTTACAAAACCAGCTCATAAGTTAGTTGATATATTGATGCGAATATCTTCGGCTTACTTTATATATATGATGCTAAATTCAGCAAGGAAATTCAGACTTTAATAAAAAAAACGAAGCCAACTTATTTTTCTATTTGTATATTAAGAATTGGTTTAAAATCATTTTATCACTTTTTGCGTAAGAAGTGACATTAAACAATACAACTATGGCTATAACTCGCATATTTGACATTTTACCAGTTCTGAAATCAACCTATCAGAAGAAAAAATTAATTTCTAAAAAGCGTAATGGACAGTGGGAATCGTACAGTACCAACGAATTTGTTGAGCGTTGTAATCAGGTAAGTTTAGGACTTGCAGAATTGGGTGTACAGAAAGGGGATAAAGTAGCTATCGTATCTTACAACCGGTTTGAGTGGGTGGCCATTGATTTTGGAATTCAGCAATTGGGCGCTATAAGTGTACCTATTTACCCTACCTTAACCCCAGAGGATATTCGCTATATTTTTGAGAATAGTGAAACAAAAGTCGTGTTTGTAGAAACACAAGAATTATACGATAAGATACAAGTAGCCACAAAAGACTTACCCAATATTGAGGCAATTTATACCATAGAAACGATTGGAGGGGCCAAACACTGGTCCGAGTTATTAGAGTTAGGAAAAGGAAAAGACGAGGTTGAGTTAGATGCTTATCGCGCAGGAGTAACTGGAGATGATGTGTTAACCATAATTTACACCTCAGGAACCACGGGCACCCCAAAAGGGGTCATGCTTACCCACAATAATTTGGTGAGTAATGTGGGGGCTGCAATACCTCTTTTACCAGTAGACAGTTCGACTAATGTGCTGAGCTTTTTGCCGATGTGCCATGTATTTGAACGTATGCTGGTGTTTTTGTATCTGCATGAAGGTGTTTCGATTGATTTTGCAGAAAGCATAGAAACGATTGGAGATAATTTAAAAGAGAGCAAACCCTACTTTTTCACTTGTGTACCTCGTCTGTTAGAAAAAGTATACGATAAAATTTATGCAAAAGGATTGGAGCTAACAGGGTTTAAAAAGATGTTATTCTTTTGGGCTCTTGACTTAGGCGACCAATTTATCGTGGGAAAAGATATGGGCTTTTGGTACCGATTTAAACTAGGCATAGCTCGAAAATTAATATTCAGTAAATGGAAAGATGCATTGGGTGGAAATGTCCGTGCTATCGTTACGGGAAGTGCAGCTTTGCAACCTCGATTAGCTCGTGTCTTTTGGGCCGCTGGTATTCATATATTAGAGGGTTACGGATTAACAGAAACCTCTCCCGTAATCTCTGTGAATCGTTATGAGGCGGAAAATAACCGAATAGGTACTGTGGGCCCAATTATCAAAGGAATAGAAGTAAAATTATCTGAATCGGGTGAAATATGGACGAAAGGTCCACACATCATGAAAGGTTATTATAAAAACCCAGAGGCTACGGCTCAAGCTATTGATCCAGAAGGCTGGTTCCATACAGGCGATTTGGGCACATGGCATGAAGAACGTTTCTTGAAAATAACAGGTCGTATTAAAGAGATTTTCAAGACTTCAGGTGGTAAATACGTCTCTCCTCAAGCTTTAGAAACTAAATTTGTGGAATCAGTACTGATTGAACAGATCATGATAGTAGGAGAAAACCAAAAATTCCCTGGGGCGCTCATTGTGCCTAGTTTTCCTAATCTTAAAGACTATTGTGAATATAAAGGTTATGGTTACACGACCGATGCTGAAATGATTGAGCGCCCTGAAGTGATTGAAAAATTTCAGCGAGAGATAGATAAATACAATGAGAACTTTGCACGATATGAGCAAGTAAAACGGTTTAAACTACTTCCACGGTTGTGGTCAATTGAAGCGGGCGAACTAACCCCAACCATGAAGTGTAAACGTAAAGTCATACTAGCCAATTATCATAAAGAAATTGACTGGATTTATGATTGTTAGATTTTAATCTTTTAAAAGGTCTGTGTCTCCCAGACCTTTTTTTTATTTTTGTTCTACACCTAATAAAGCAACACAATGCAATCAATTAAAATTTTAATACTTAGTAGTTGTTTTACTTTGTTAAGTGGTTGTGCTTTTCATCATGGTGGGAATATTGTTGGATATGAACCGATAACTCCGACAAAAAAATAATAGAAAGAATCAATGAAAAGTCCTCACCTACTGTACATGTTTTGGGGATTGGAGGATTATCTAAAAACAGTCTTTTAGCTGAAGCTAAAAATATATTGTTTAACAATGTGAAATTGAAAGAAGGTCAGACGCTTAATAATATATCGTTTGAATATAAAACCAGTAATTTTTTTATTGTGCAAATCAACCGAGTATTTATATCAGCAGATATAATGCAGGAGATTGCCATAAGCGAGACCATTACAACTCCTAAACCAGCGATTATAGATCAATTAGACCAGCAAAAGATAGTTGAATACCTAGGCTTTAAAATTGGAGAAAAAATCTATTTCAAAAAACACCTGTTTGGTACTATCAAGACTGGTGTTATAGCAAAATTACATGAGAATAAGGTAGAGGTAATTGATTCAATGGATGATAGCACTATTTTTATCGTTCGATACAACTTAATAAGAAAGCATCCGGACAATAAATAGTAGTTGATAAGTACATAAGAAATTACGATGTGTACTAACAACATTTTTTATTTTGGAGATGGGTTCAATATTCATTTGGACATTTTATGTTAATCCCTTACCGCATTTCTACTAATTCAATTACTTTTAAGCCTTATTCACTATCAGTTTTAAAACTAGTGGAACATCCAGCATCTCAGATTGGTTATGCTGCTGTGAAGAAAGAATTAGAGAATAGGACATGAAAAAAATCACCTTTTTAAGCGTTTGCTTTAGTTTGTTATTCGTTGTGTCAGCCCAAAAATCAACGCAACCATCATCAGCAGAAATCTACCAGAAAATGGAAAAACTGAAGGTGTTAGGTAATGTACTTTATCTGGCTGCCCACCCGGATGATGAAAACACACGTTTTATTGCCTATTGTGCGCAAGAGAAATTATTCAATACCGCTTATTTGTCGTTGACTCGAGGGAGTGGTGGTCAAAATTTGATTGGCCCTGAAATACGTGATGCCTTAGGTGTCATACGAACACAAGAGCTTTTAGCAGCTCGGGAAATTGATGGAGGGATACAGTTTTTTGCTCGAGCAAATGATTTTGGCTATTCTAAAACAGCCAATGAAACCTTGCAGATTTGGGATAAAGACAAACTGCTTTCTGATGTAGTATTAGTCATTCGTCAGTTTCGGCCTGATGTGATTGTACTTCGTTTTCCACCTGACGAACGTGCAGGTCATGGTCATCATACAGCTTCGGCCTTGTTGGGCTTAGAGGGGTTTGATGTAGCAGCAGATAAAAAAGCATTTCCTGAGCAGAACTTGGCTTCTTGGCAAGCTACTCGAATTGTAACTAACTCAGGTCGTTGGTGGGATCCGAATATTTCAGCAAATGATTCCGGGGTAGTGGCATTAAACATTGGAGAATATTCAGCGTTATTAGGACAATCTATTAACGAGATTTCAGCACACTCAAGAAGTCAACACAAAACCCAAGGTTTTGGTACGGCCGCTACCCGTGGTGAGGAAATGGAATACTTCACCCACCACAAAGGCATAGAAGCAAAAGACGATTTGTTTGAAGGCATTAACACTTCATGGTCGCGAGTAAAGGGGGGTGATAAAATAGAAAAGTTAGTGAATGAATTACTAGCCTCTTATAGTATCAATCAGCCAGCAAATAGCATTAACAAACTATTAAAAATACGCGAGGCGCTCATGACAATTAAAGATGATTATTGGAAGAATCAGAAATTGGCAGAAGTAAATACCCTTATCAAAGATTGTGCGGGGCTCTTTTTGGAGGCAGTAGCAATGGATGTCTCTGCTACAGCGGGAGATTCAATCACAGTGAATTATGAATTGGTCAATCGCTCAAAAGCTAAAGTGACCTTGAAAAACATTTCGTTTTCAAACAGTAAACATTCTCAACCGTTGGACACTGTTTTAAAAACCAATCAGCTTATGAAATTGAATTACAGTTATGCTTTAGCTGATGATATACCCATAACTCAGCCGTATTGGTTAAGAGAAGAAGGTTCTCTTGGAATGTATGAAGTAAAAAATAAAGCAGATATTGGGAAAGCAGTAGCTGAACCAGCAATCATGGCATCAGTAAAAGTAGCAATAGAAGGAGCTGTGTTTAACTACAACATTCCGTTGGTTTACAAAAAAACAGACCCTGCCAAAGGTGAGTTATATACCCCATTTGTGATTACTCCAAATGTCTTTGTGAATTTTAAAGAGCCTATTCACTTATTTCCAAATAGAGAACCCCAAACTATTGAATGTATAGTGAAAGCAGGGGTAGATAATTTTCAAGGTGATTTAACCCTTGAGGCACCTAAAGGATGGTTACTAGAACAAACGAATTGGAAAATTGACCTGCCTAAAAAAGGTGAAGAACAGTTGTTGAAACTGAAACTTACGCCATCAAAAAACCCTGTAAATGGAAAGTTAACTGTTTCAGTAAGCTCAAAGGGAAAGACCACTAACCAATCAATTGTCAATATAAATTATGATCACATTCCCCCTCAGGTATTTTTCCCTAAGGCAGAAACAAATATCGTGTTTGTAGATTTGAAAAAGTCAGACATCAAAATTGGCTACATCGAAGGTGCGGGTGATGTAGTTCCTCAAAGTTTACGAACAATTGGTTATGATGTCGAACTACTTACCGAGACGGACTTACAACAAGAAAATTTAGCTCGATTTCACACGATTATGTTAGGCATTAGAGCCTTGAATACCTTAGACCGTATCGAGTTTATGTTACCTAAATTACATGCGTTTGTAAAAAACGGAGGGACGTTGGTTTACCAATACAACACCAATCACCGTTTGAAAACGGAAACGTTTGCACCCTATACGTTAAAATTATCGCGAGATAGAGTCACAGAAGAAAATGCAAAAGTAACTTTCTTAGCTCCAGAACATCCTGTACTGAACTCACCAAATAAAATAGCCGAAGCCGATTTTGAAACCTGGGTACAAGAGCGTGGATTGTATTTCCCCAATGAATGGAGTGTAGAATATGAGCCAATACTCCGATGGCATGATCAAGACGAAACCGATAAAGATGGGGCACTATTAGTCGCTAATTATGGTAAAGGACATATCATCTATACAGGAATTTCTTTCTTTAGAGAACTACCTGCTGGGGTGCCAGGTGCTTTTCGTTTGTTGGTAAACCTATTGGAGTATTAAGTGTGGGGTTTTTGAGTGATAAGTTATAAGTGGACAGTTCCCCTTTTACTTAAAACTTATAACTTACTACTTAAAACAAAAAAAAACTTACTACTTAAAACTAGACTCTAGCTACTCACGACTAAAAACTAACAACTCAAAACATGGACAAACCACCACTATTTAAAAACTGGCTCTCATGGTATGCATTGTTAATTTATAATTTGGCATTTATGGTGTTGATGTTTTACCTCTTTACTCTGCATTTTTCATGAGTATTATTGATTGGATTGTTTTATTAGGAACATTAATTTTCATAGTCGCCTATGGGGTATACAAAACCCGTCATACCGCGACACTGGAATCATATCTTAAAGGTGATAGTGATACCAACTGGTGGGGCATAGGAATATCTGTAATGGCTACGCAGGCGAGTGCGATTACTTTTTTATCTACTCCAGGTCAAGCATATACTGATGGCATGCGGTTTATCCAGTTTTATTTTGGATTACCTTTAGCAATGATTGTACTTTCGATTACGTTTGTTCCGCTTTTTTATAAGTTAAAAGTATATACTGCCTATGAATTTTTGGAGAACAGATTTGATGTTAAAACTCGAACGTTAGGAGCAGGATTGTTTTTGATTCAACGAGGGCTAGCCGCGGGCATTACTATTTACGCTCCTTCCATTATTCTCTCAACGCTATTAGGCTGGAGTTTGTGGGCGACAAATATTTTAATCGGAGTGCTAGTGATTCTCTACACGGTTTCTGGAGGCACTAAGGCAGTCACTCAAACTCAAAAACAACAAATGGCTGTAATGATGGGGGGGATGATAGTCGCAGGGTTTTTAGTAATTTCCATGCTTCCTAAAGAAATCGGAGTAGTTGATGCACTTCATGTGGCTGGTAAAATGGGCAAATTGAATTTAGTAAACTTCAATTTTGACTTGGATGACCGTTACAATTTCTGGTCAGGAGTTTCCGCTTCTTTCTTTTTATTTATGTCCTACTTCGGAACAGATCAGTCACAGGTGCAACGTTATCTTTCGGGTAAATCAATAACCCAAAGTCGCCTTGGGTTGATGATGAATGGACTATTAAAAATACCTATGCAGTTTATTATTTTGATGATTGGTGTGATGGTATTTGTGTTTTATCAATTTGTTCAACCGCCAATTTTCTTTAACAGAGTTCAATTAGAAGAGGCCAAGCAATCGGAATATAGTGAGCAAATTACTGTGTTAGAAGAAGAATATGCTTCTGTATTTAAAAAGAAAAGAGAGATACTGAATGACTTAAGTATTGCAGCACGCCACAATGACACTCTCCAAGAAATGGTGTTGCAAACTAAAGCTTTAGCTTGGGAGTCAATTGAAAAAATTAAAAGAGAAGAGGTTAAGGAAATTATTAAAAAGGTTAGTCCCGAAGCCGAAACCAATGATAAAGACTACATCTTTATGACCTACGTGATGGACCATCTACCTGAAGGTTTAGTTGGGTTACTGTTTGCAGTGATGTTTTGTGCAGCGATGTCCTCCACCGCTTCAGAGTTAAATGCGCTAGGTTCTACCACTACGATTGATATATATAAACGAAAGTTCAAAGACAAATTTAACGATAAGCATTACTTTAATTCCACCAAGCTTTTCACTCTAGGTTGGGGTATTTTAGCTATAATTTTTGCGACATATGCTTCATTATTTGAGAATTTAATTCAGGCAGTAAACTTATTAGGTTCACTTTTTTATGGTACTATTTTAGGGATTTTTGTAGTGGCTTTTTACGTTAAATACATTAAAGGAAATGCGGTTTTTTGGGCGGCAGTCTTAGCGGAACTATGTGTGGTGTATATACATTTTGTGAATGAGAGCGGTACCGCAGTATCTTGGTTACAAATGGGGTATCTATGGTATAATGTTGTAGGTTGTGCTTTAGTTGTTGTTTTTGGATTGCTATTACAAGTGACAATTGGTAACAACACAAAAGTTGAAAAAAAATGATTGTTCGAATTCAAATAGTAGTTTACTTATCTATTCTTTTTTACACTTGTTCAAGCCAAAATCAGTTGCCAGTGATTGAAATCTTTTCTGAGGAGCAGATCAACTGGCAAGAAAAAACGACATGTAAAATTGGGTATAAGTTTCAAGAGATTGATACCATATTAGATGCAGGTATTAAATTTCGAGGAGGAATGTCTAGGGCTTATGATAAACATTCGTTTTCATTAGAACTAGATAATAAGTATACCTTTAATTCGCTCCCAAAAGATGACGATTGGGTGTTGAATGCAAGCTATATTGATAAAACCTTTATGCGACATAAAATCTGTTATGATTTATTTCGCGAAATGGGTAACAAAAATTTAGCTGCAAAGTGTGATTATATTCAATTAAAAATTGATGGAAATTATGAAGGATTATATGTTTTGATGGAACAAGTGAATGCAGGCATGCTTGATTTAGACAAAACGGATTCTATGGCAATGTTATTTAAGGGACCTTTACTTTTTTATAAAGAAAAAAACTACGAATGGATGGATAGCTTAAATTACTATCATCAAAAATATCCCAAGTTTTCAAAAAAAGATTTTACTTTTTACATTGAGGAGTTTAGATCATTCTTATTTTCAACTACGGATAAAGAGTTTAAAAAAAATATTACTAACTGGGTTGATTTAGATAATATTATTGATTGGCATTTACTTTTATTATTTACCAACAATAGTGACGGGGTAATGAAGAATTTTTATTTATATAAGGTAAACACTAAAACGCCTTTTCGAATTGCGATATGGGATTATGATCATTCATTTGGACGCGATGGTGATAATGAACTCAACATGATGAATGTAGAAGTGAATTGTGATCAATCTGTTTTATTGAAACGGTTAACTGAAATGGACCAGTACATTATTCGCTTAAAAGAACGATGGGGTGAGCTAAGAAAAAAAGGATTGTTTTCTGCTCAACATATTGCGGACTTAATTAAGGAAAATGATTCTTTAATTAAGGGTGCGATATTAGAAAATCAACAACGTTGGCCAATAGACAGTAAGTTTTATTTTGATGACAACCATTATCAACAGGAAGTAGAGCTGATAAATAAGTTCGTGAAAATACGGCTTGCTCAGCTAGACGAACGGTTATCTTATTCGAAATAAAGTTAATTTTATTTATTGATTTCTATAAATTTATCTACATCAAACGACTTCCCAATCAAAATTAAAATATCAGTTTCAAGAAGTACAGTATCTCCTTTTGGAACACCAATTAAATGTTCTTCTGATTTCTTTTCCCCATTTTTTTCAGTCGTAAATTGACGTTTGATAGTAATGAGGTTTAAACTATATTTTTCACGAATGTTAATCTCGTTCAAACTTTTATTTGCCACCCGCTTGGGTGTATTTATTTCTACAATTTCGTAATCATCAGGTAAAGGCAAAAAAGCTTTTACATCGGGGTGAATCAACATTTCCGCGACTGTTTTAGAAACAGATTCATCGGGGGTAAATACATCATTACACCCCACTTTATTCAAGATCATTTTTTGGTGTTTGTTGGAGGCACGAGCAATTACCCGTTTCACACCCATTTCACGCAAAAGCACAGTAGTTAATAAAAGTCCTTCAAAATTATGACCGATAGCAACTACCACTGCATCACAATCCATAATATTTTGGGATCTTAATGCTTTAGCATCGGTAGCGTCTAAGGCAACCGCATGAGCCACCTCATCTTTCATGCTTTCCACCTTATTCACATCAGTATCTATTGCAATTACTTCAGCTCCTTTTTTTGCTAAAGCTCGTGCGATACCTGTTCCTATCAATCCTAGCCCAATTACGGCAAATTTGTCTTGCATGATTTGTTTGTGGTTTTTAAAGTATAGTCAAATTGCAAAAGAATCTCTTTAAGAGCAAATTAACGATGGAGTAAGAATGCTGAAAGTTGTTTTACAGCTTTTCCTCGGTGGCTAATCTTATTTTTTTGTTCCATACTCATTTCTGCAAAAGTAATGTCATAACCCTCTGGCTCAAAAATAGGATCGTAACCAAACCCTTCACTACCACATTCTTCAGTTCTAATTGTGCCTTTAGCTATTCCTGTAAATTGGTGTTCTTGATTTTCTAACACTAAAGTAATAACTGTTTTAAATTGCGCCTGACGGTTTTCTATGTCTTTTAAGTTAGTTAATACTTTATCCATATTATCTTGAAAAGAACAGGTTTCTCCTGCATAACGAGCAGAATAAACACCAGGCTCACCATCTAATGCATCGATTTCTAAACCAGTATCATCAGCAAAGCAATTGACTTTATATTTTTGTGATACGTAGTGGGCTTTTTGAGCAGAATTGCCTTCAATAGTAGGTTGTGTTTCGGGTAATTCTTCATGACATCCAATGTCCTGTAAACTCACTATTTCATAGGAAGAACCAAATGCTTGGCGAATTTCTTGAAGTTTATTTTTGTTATTGGTGGCAAAGCAGATTTTCATGATTTTATAGTTTGAATTACAAAGAAAGCAGATAGTTTTTTAAATTGATAATTCATCTTAAAAACAGGCTTATGTACAAAAAGAAAATCCGAACATTGAAAATCATTGCTTTCTCATTAATTGCTGGGGTAATAATTTTCACGATAATAGTATATACTGGAACATCAACTCATCAACCAACAACTAAGGATGAAATGAGTTATATTTTAGCTGGAGTAGTGGTATTGGCTATGTTGGCTAGTTTTTTTCTAGGAAGAAATCAAATAGCAAAAATTCAAGATTCAGAATCAGTCACACAGCGGATAGAGAAATACCAAACTGCTTTGATTTTAAGATTAGCTCCTTTGGAAGGGGCGGCATTTCTTGCGGGGGTAATTTGCTATGACTAATAATAATGCTGAATATTTAGTTGCAACAATGGTATTAGTTCGCAATGATGTTGTCCTATTTCCCCTATAGAGGAAGGTTAATCAATGATTTGAAAGTTAAGAAATGAGGAAATAAACGAGGTTTTTAGCATTCATTATTAATTTTTGTTGTTTGTAAAACTATTCTGAATTCTGATTCTTTTCAGAATCGTATAATTATTTGGCACCATCATTTAAAATTAAGTGTCATGAAAAAGTATAGTTTACATTCATTAAAAGGAGACCTCTTGGGTGGGGTTACAGCGGGTGTAGTTGGTCTTCCTTTGTGTTTAGCATTTGGAGCCACTTCAGGAGTTGGTCCAGCAGCAGGTTTATATGGAGGTATTGTGTTAGGATATTGACCGCTACCTTTGGTGGTACAGCCACACAAGTTAGTGCTCCAACAGGGCCGATGACCGTAGTGTCAGCGCTTATTATTGCTTCTGAAATTAAATTCTATGGTAGTCTTAGAAGCAGCTTATGGAGCCATTATTTTAACCTTTGTATTGCAGGACTTGTTTCAGATTGTTCTTGGACTTTTACGATTAGGTAAATACATTGATTATTTGCCTTATCCAGTAATCTCTGGTTTTATGAGTGGTATTGGGGTTATTGTTATTTCCATGCAATTCCCTGATTTTTTTGGAGTACCTGCCGCTGGAAAAGGGGCTATTATCTAACATCATTAATCTACCAAATTACCTCAGTCACGCTGATTATCATGCGTTTTTAATTGCAGGAGTAACCTTAGCTGTGGCTCTTTTATTCCCTAAGGTAACTAAGGCAATACCAGTACATTAGTTGCTTTAATTCTAGGTACTTTCTGTAGCTATTTTATTGGATTTCGACTTAAAAGTCATTGGTGAAATCCCTTCGGGAATACCAGAGTTACAGATTGGTAAATTATTGGAGTATAGATTTAAATCGAGCTTCACATATGATTTTACCCGCGCTATCGTTGGGTGCATTAGGTATGATTGATACCTTATTGACTTCTGTAATTGCAGATAAACTGACTAGAACAAAACATAACAGTAACAAAGAATTAATAGGTCAGGGGATAGGTAACCTGTGGTGCTGCTTGATTGGTGGTATACCTGGTGCAGGAACAACAGTAGTAACGGTAACGAATACTAAAGCTGGTGCGACCACCCGTATGTCTGGTATTTTTCAAGGGTTGTTTTTAGCCTTGGTATTATTTGTAGGAGGTACTTATGCAAGCCAAATACCTTAGTGCAGTATTAGCAGGTCTTCTTGTTTCTATTGGTTTTAAAATCATTGACTATACATTGTTTAGAGACATGAAATTTATTCCTAAAAGTGATTTATTTATTATTCTCACCGTTTTCATTCTAACTGTTACTTGGAATTTGTTGTATGCAACAGCAATCGGTTTTGTTATTGCCTCTGTATTCTTCATGAAAAAAATGGCTGATACCATTGAAGAATATTCTAACTGGTTCTAAAATAGATAGAATCAGTAAAAAACTAATTAGTCTTTTTGATAATGCAGCAGATTTTGAAAAAGATGTTTACATAAAACAATTGAACGGCCCAGTTTTCTTTGGTTTTGCAACACGAATTGAAGAAAGTATTAAGCAGTTGCCTGATATTAAAAAGTTGATTTTTGATATGAGAAATGTACCTTATATTGATCAAACTGGATTGTACTCAATGAAAGATGCGATAGATGATTTATCTATTGGAAACATTGAAGTATTTCTTGTAGGAGCTAATGCTGAAAATTTAAAAATGTTAGAAGGAGCAGAGGTAATTGGTACATCGAATTCCTAAAGACAAATATTTTTGACGATTTGGAAGAATGCGTATTGTGGATACATGACATTGAAGATCCAAAACAGCACGATGAAGAAGTTGGAATTCATATTCCTTCTGCTTTTACACCTAATGAAGATGGTAAAAATGATCATTGGGAAATTAAAGGTCTTGAAAAATATAAAGAATGTCATGTAACTATTAAAACCGATGAGGATAAAATTGTTTATCACTCTGATGGATACGAAGTTCCTTGGGATGGTGCTGTTTAACGGTAAACCATTAGCGCCTGGTAAATATCAATATCATATTGAGTTAGTAAATGGTAAGCGTGTAGAATATACAGGAGAAGTTATTCTTTTAAGATAAGCAAGGTGTTTGGATGATTGGTTAAATAAAGTGGTGTCGGCATAATGGGCAAATCTATCGCTCAACTCAACTCAACTGATAGATATGCCTGTCGACATCCACAATTTTACGTGTTAATTACAAAAAAATGTTGTTTATCAATTGCTCTAAACTCGTACTTAATCTTAAAGCTATAATGATCACAAATTGCTTTGACAATATTTAAACCTAATCCTATAGACTGTTTTGAATCACTTGATTTTCTGAATTTTTGAAACATTTCTTCTTCAGTGAGACTATTTTCTAACCCAGTATTTGAAATGTTGATTTGGTGAGCATTTAGTTCTAATTATAATTTTTCCGTTTGATTTTAAATTATGTCTGATTGCATTTTGTAATAAATTCCCTATTAAAACACTAGCTAGGGTTTTATTAACTTCTAAAAAACATGAAGCATGATTAATAAACTCAACTTGAATCTTTTTTGCATCTAGTTGATCTTGTCTATCGGCTAAAAGATTTTCTGCTAATTCATTAATATTAGTAGTCTCTTTTTTAGTGAATTGTTGGTTATCAATTCTAGAAAGCAACAATAACGATTGATTAAGCTTTGATAATTTTCGAACAGATTCAATTATTTGATTGATTTTAGTTGCTGTTGATTTATTTAACCCTTCGTTTTGGAGTAACATTTCTGCTTCGTTTCCAATAACAGCAAGAGGGGTTTGGTATTCATGAGACACAATGTCGATAAACTCTTTTTGTACAAAAAATTCTCTATTAATACGATTCGTCATTTTTTTTATGGAATTATCCAAGGCTATAAATTCTTCGGTGAACAATTTGTTTTGAGCTTCGTAATTTTGACCTACGTGATGTTTCGATAGGTTCGATAAAATGGTGTAGAAGGGTGTCCAAAGTCGCTCAGAAAGTATCCTGTTAAGAAGAATAAACGATCCTGCTAACACTAAAATGAGTACAAAAACGGCAATACTAATACTGTAAACTAACGTGGTGTTTTCTACTAATGATTTTCGTATTAAAATGCGGTAATTTTTACCTGCAATAGTTTGCATGGTTTCTAATTGCCGAAAAGGCTCGTTTTGTTGCTCAAATTTGTCAAAGAGCATTATTGTAGAGTAGGTATCCTCAATAACCGAATCTTTAGGTATAGCATTTACCAAAAGTTCATCTGAAAGTTCATCTTCGATATAATAATTTTCTATGTGCTGAGATTTTCTAATGATTTTTTTGTGTTCCTCTTTTAGACTGTTTTCTACATGTTTCAGGTTAAAGTCTCTAATTAAAAAATAAAAGAGCACCATCGTTATCAAGATAATTGGAACGGATAAGATGAGATAAGCATATGTGGTGCGGTTGAGTAATTTCATTTTTTCTTAAATAGATAACCCATCCCATATACTGTGCTGATATAATCTTCTCCAATTTCGGCTTTAAGTTTTTTCCTCAAATTTTTGATTTGAGCATAAAGCAAGTCATAGTCCTCCGCCATATCCATGTCATCACCCCATAAGTGTTCAGATAGGGATGACTTTGAAATTACACGGTTAGCATTTCGAAGAAAGTATAATAATAAATCATATTCTTTTTGGGAAAAGAAGACCTCTTTTTCATTGATAAGAATGGTTTTAGAATTAAAGTCAACTTTAATTTCGTTCACAACCATTTCATTGGTTGCATGAAAATTTTTTCTTCGAATAACCGCCTTAACCCGTGCATTTAACTCCGATAAATGAAATGGTTTTGTAAGATAATCATCAGAACCAAGGTCTAAACCTTTTAAGCGATCATCTAAGCCATTACGTGCAGAAATGATGACAACACCAGTGTCCTGTTTTTTTTCTTTAATTTCATCAATGAGATCAAAACCAATACCGTCAGGTAAGTTGAGGTCTAATATAACGCAATCATAATGGTGGAGGTATATTTTTTCTGAAGCAGTCTCATAATCTGAAGCAGTTTCACATAAGCACTTTTCTTTCTCAAAATAACTCACTATGGAATTACGAATTGCTGATTCATCTTCAACTATTAGTAGTTTCATGTTATGGTTATTTAATTACCAATTAAGACAAATGGTGCCCAATAATAGGGTGCAGAAAAGGTTTTTGAGCCAATCATTTCTAATTTGGATTTACGCAACGCCAATCCGATATCACGTGTTGAGTTTGTCATTATATTTCCATAGAATGAAATCATCAGTTGGGAAGTCGATTTGTCTGCAACCTGCCAATAAGATACAATTAAATTTTCTGCTCCAGCAAAAATAAGTGAACGTGATAAGCCTACAATACCTTCTCCACGTGATATCTGACCTAACCCTGTTTCACAGGCAGATAGGGTGATTAACTTAGTGTTTAACTTCAGCGCATAAATTTCGCTTGTATAGAGGTTACCATCATTTTCTGAATCACTTTTAAGATAAATTTGCGAAAGTTCAGGATACTTTTCATTTACTTTTCCATGTGTTGCAAAATGGATGTAACTATAGTTAGAAGTTTCATTTGATTTTATCTGAGACTCTGTTGCTTGGTTGTTGGTGTAACTAGACGTATTAATTCCATTTGATAGAAAAATACGCGCAATCTCTTCTACTTCATCTTGGGTACTAGGTAGGGTGACTAAGTTCTCAAAAGTAATTGGAGCTGCCAAAAGAATCTGAGGGTTGATTTTTCGGGTTGATTTATTACGTGATTGTATATAAAGTGTAGCGGAAAAATTATAGTTAATCCCATACTTATTTATGAGGTAAGGGAGAGAAGAGTAGCTATCAAGTGTCTTTGTTTTTTTAGTCAACAGGGCTTCAAACGGAATTATTCCAAGCCGACCATCAGGAATAATAATCAACTTTGAAATGGCTCCGGGTAAGTGTTTTGGAAATAATTGTTTGTATAATTTATGACTTGAACTCAAATAAGAATTCGAGATGGAATAAAACATACTATTTCTAAAACCACTTATCTGGTTGTTTAGGTCTGAAAGCAACGGTGCATTAATAACGGAAAATTTGTTTTGAGATATTTTGAAAATATAAAGTCTGTGTGTTGACTCAGCTATGAAATAGCTTAATAATAAGGTATGGTTGTCGAGGTTTTTTTGAATATCAGCGACACTGGATAATCGTACATTGTATTTTAAATCATAATACTCAGGATATTCTTTTTCAAGGTTTAGAATAAAGTTTTCATAAGCATGAGTTTTATCAAGTAATTCTTGCCGTGTGTTTAAATCCTCATTAGTCAATAATTCCTGATTTAAGGCATTTATTTTATGAGTGAGCAATTTTTCTTCTTCTAAAACAGCAGTTGGAATGTTTGCAAAACTTTTGGCATTGGCATCAGCTATTGCTTCCAGTAAAACGGCAGCTTTGCTTTTCTCGGCAAATTCAAAAGCGATAGTAAGATAATCCTTTTTGTGGGTTATGGTATTGTCTGAAAGTGTAAAAGCAGTAGAAATTGCATCCTCATAAACATCTGAGGCTAATAGACCTAAATTTATTTTATCTGTTTTGCTAGTTAAAAAATGTCTTTGTTCTTCAATAACAGCATCACAGATTTGTAAAACTTCTAAGGCAGATTTAAGGTCAGTAATTTTTAATGTTCTGTTGTAATGTCTTTCAATAAAGAGTTGTGCCCTCAAATGTAAGGTGACCGCTAAAAGTTGACGACTAAGGCAAGGTGTTTTAGCCTTAGACACACTTAACTCATTGGTTGAAGCATATGCTTTACAATTAGCGGCAATTGACTTTCCTGTTTCAGCTATTGCTTTATCATATTCTTTTTTACTTCTATAAATATTAGCAATTTGATTATACGTGTTTGCTATTTCAGGATGGTTAGCACCATAGCTGCTTTTATAAATTTCTAATGCTTTTTCTTGATAAGATAGTGCTGTATCTAACATGTTAAAGTCCAAATAGACGAGCCCAATGTTGGAATAAGTAAAGGCGACATTAGGATGGTTTTGACCGTATAGAGCTTTCCATTTATTTAGAACATTCTCAAAAATCATTAGTGCTTTGTCAGCTTCGTTTGTTGATCGGTATATAATGGCTTGATTATTTAAGGTGTTTAGATAGGATGGATGCGTCTCTCCCACAGATTTTTTATAAAATGCTAAAGCTTTATCATAATTGTCGAGCGCCAACTCTTGTTTTTTGGAAGCATACAACAACCCAATGTTGTTATAAGTATCAGCAATCCCCTGGTTATCATTGTCTAATTGCATTAAGGAGAGTGCTTGTTTTAAATATTCCAATGCGGTGTAAAAATTTCCAACTTGAGATTGAGCGATTCCTAGTTGACTTTTATTGTTGGCTTTAATTTTATTGGCCGTGTTGGTAGAAAAATAAGTCGCTTCTTTTTCAAAATTGGTGATTGCCGCATTAAAATCACCTTCATTTAAATAAACTTCACCTAGTTCATGAAATACTGACTGGAGTACTTCAGGCTTAGTGATATTTTGAGAACTAATGATGGAAGAATTTTCTTTAAGCAAACGTTCTGCATTAGTGAGTTTTCCTAAGCGGATTAAACAATAAGCAGCTTTGTTTTTTCCTGATAAATAGTCTTCCCAATTCTTACTTTGCTTGAAAGCCTCAGATACTGTATTATATTCAATGAGTGCTTTTTCAAATTGAGATTCATGAAGAAGTGAATCGCCAAAATGGTAGATGTTAGCATCTTTCGTTTGTGAGAGGAGCGTGCTAAAGCAGCATAATGACACGATAAAAATTGATAATTTCATATTAAAACTTCAAAATGTATCCGGTGCTAATTACTAATTCTCTTGAAAGACCATCTACATTAATGTGTCTTTTAATGAGTCGATTACCTATTAGTAGTTTGATAGAGCTTTGGGTATTGAAGTTGTAACCTCCCCCCCAAAGTAAGGTGGTGGCATGACCTTTACTTGTGCCTCTATCATTTTCTACAATTACCTGTTCATTGGTAACAGGTGAGATAGCCTTGTCTTCATTTAGCCGAAGAACATCTAATATGCCAATAAAGACATTAAATTTAGAGAATCGAAAATTTCGTTCAATTCTAAACATAACATCATTCCCTCTTTCAAAGTCTTTAGAGGGATGATAAACCGTTGCTTCATCAAACAGACCTAAAGGCCGCCATGGCGCCCAAGAAAAATCATTGTTATTTACATCGGCTACCACTTGTTGGTACCCAGTGGCAAACAACCATTTTCTTGTAATTAATGAAATACCAGTTATAAAATCATAGGTACCAAGACTTGTTTGGTAATACATGGGTAAGCTTACACCATCAACTCGTTCTGCGTTCGCATGGTTAGTAGGTATTTTGGTTCCAAGAGAAAAGTTAACGTCAAAATTATCTTCTCTCAAGATGTTTTTAGTAATGCTTAATGAAATGTCACCAGTGCCATTGTTTGATCCCAATGGACCTTTCATGTACACATAAGGCATTTTAATTTGCGCACTAATTTTATCTGTAAAGGTCACGTTAAATTCTGCAGTGGTAGAATTAATGATGTCTCCAAATCGCGAGACACCTATGTATTGATTAATTTCAAAAGATCGTAGTTTTACTTGTACTTTCTTTCCAAAATGTTGGTCAGGTCGCATTGCTCCCATGGTACAAAAACCAGCATCACTGCAACCTTGACTATAACTGGAGAAGTTTAAAACAAGGAGGATAAATACATGAATGATGTTTTTCAAATTGATCAATTTCATTGAATATACTTCTCTACAAAGTTTTTTATAATGGCTGTGAAAATAGTGTCAGTACCTAACCCCGATCCACTTTGAATACTTCCGGTTGCAAGAACTGCTTGGTTTTCTGTGAGTTCTTTAATACATATATCTCCTCCACCAGCTTGATTCCAGTGAAGTTTATTATCGGGATATTGAATATTTTCTTCAACAGTTTCAGCGTTCATACCTTTAGCAATAGAAATGGATTGGTAAGACTTGTCTGTTTCATCGCCACATATCCCTAAATCATTTATACCATTAAAACCAAATAAATCTCCAGCTTTAACATTTGTTCCCTTAAACAACCAATGGTCGGGTTGGGTGACTTGATAAGGAGCATAAGTGCCTGTACCAGCGTCTGTAAACGAAACACCTAATAGTTTTTTCTCTGGATAAGGTGAGTTTCGCCACAAGCCCTCCAAAGTCATAAGTACCCTCAAAGGGGGCACAGTTTTTTCGACACTCAAGTGTTTTAAAATCATTATGCCATTTGACTTTCCAGTAGATTTGGTTACCACCTAAGTTAATAAACGACTTTTTTCTTCTATTGATTAACGCTCGAAGATTGGCATACATTTGTTCTGAAAAATATTCTCCGTGATAAGCTAATATAATAATTTTACAATCTAGTAATACGTTGGGATTTTCTTCTAAAATGTAATCGGGATAGAGTGATGTGCTATAGTTTGCATGCAAACCAGTTAAAAATATTTGCCTCAACATTGATGTCATGTATATTATCCTTCTTCCTTATATTCCAGCGCTGAGTTTGGACGTTGAGTGGAAAGGAAGTAGGTATTAGTTTTATCCAAACCGTTCAAATAAAAGGATTTTCCTCCCCATGGATTATAGGCAATCCAAGTAGTGCATGGCGCAAGAATAACGACTTCGGAATCGATGTTGGTATTGCTAATAATAAAAGTGAATGGTGTACCCTCTCCTTTAGCAAGCAGTATTCTATAATAACCTTGAGATTTAAAAACAGAAGAGGGGATTGTTAATGTAGAACTCCAGTCACACCCTTTAATTGAACAGTAACTGGTAACGGGTTGGTGAATCGTGCTAAGTTCGTTTGAACGGTAGGTTTCTTGATAAGTATATGGGCCAACAATTTTTTCTACGATAAGAAAATTATTTAACTCCGTGTTTCTGAATATAAACTTCAACGTTTTGACCAATTGTGTAAGTAGGTTTATCACAGTAAATGTCCCAGGACTTAGGTTTCATTTGAGGGATAGCCTTATAGTCTAAAAAATCACGCTCCCGGTGTTTAATAAAACGTAAGAAATTTAAAATCCCTAAAAGAAACCTTTTAAGAAGCATTTGGATTAACTAAGTTTTAGTTTTTGACCAGGCTTTCAAATTATCACTTGTCAAGTTGTTGAGCTTTTTAATTTGCTCAATAGTCAGTCCATCATACTTTTTACTAATACTCCACAAGGGTGTCTCCCTCTTGCACAGTATATATTTTGTTGTCTGGCAAATCAATTGTTTTTGCTACTGCTGTGAGCTGGCTTTAGGTGTTGACTTTTTTGAAATAAGCAGGGTCTTTATATACTACTAATTTTTGACCAGCATAAATAGTGTTGTTATTGTTGATGTTGTTCCAAGCTCTTAAGTCACTTAAACTAACATCATAACGTTCGGAAATTTTGCCTAATACATCACCACTTCGTACATAATGATATGTTTTTTCTTTACCAGCAGTTGAGCTACTACTTGCCCATGAAGTGTGGTAATTTAGCCCTTCTTCTCCTTTCGCTTTAGAAGAATCTAAGAGTGCCATTAAGTTTGATTGGATGTGAGGCATTTTGTCTTTTGGTACTCTTAAAACATAGTTTTTCATATGTTCAGGAATAACATTTCTAATGATTTCTGGGTTAAGTTTTTCCATTGTTTCAAGACAAATTCCTGAGTGATCACAAAATGCCTTCACGTTGAAATACTGATTCACAATAAGCGTATCTGAATCGATAGTATATTCATGGTAATCAGCAAATAAATTGTGTTCTGGAGCATAACGCATCAAATAATTTACTGCATGAAATTGAGGTACATAACTTCGCGTTTCACGTGGTAAATAGGGGTATATTTCCCAAAAAGTATTTTTATAACCAGAGCGTTTAATTGCTTTTCTTACATTTCCTGGCCCACAGTTGTATGCTGCTAATGCTAGTTCCCAATCATCAAACATTTTGTGCAGTTGTTTTAAAAATTGACAAGCTGCTTCTGTGGCCTTATAAGGGTCCATTTTTTCATCCACATACCAATCGTAAGAAAGCCCATACATTTTTCCAGTGCTAGGCATAAATTGCCAAAGCCCCATAGCTCCAGCGTCGTGATTTAGCTTTTGGATTCATGCCTGATTCTACAATAGTTAAATACTTAAGCGCATCAGGCATATTGTGTTTTGCTAAATAGTCCTCAAAGATTGGGAAGAAAGCATTTTTACGAACAAGCATTTTTCGAGCATAGTCACGATTTCGGATAGAAAAATAATCAATAAAAGACCTTACTTTATCGTTAAAAACAATTGGTATATCAGAGTCAATTGTATTAATACGATTGATTAAAACACTGTCCTCAAAGTCAGGTGCAAAGTCATACTTTCTTTGATTGTCATTATCATCTTCAGCAAAAGTGAAGGATGTAACACAAAACAAAGCAATTAGAATACCGAATAGATTATTTTTTAGTAGACACATCAATACAATATACGGATATTTTTGAAGGAAAGATGTCTAAAAAAGTAGCTTAAGCCTTAATTTTTTTAATTAAGGCTTAAGAAATGTTTAGAAAAGGCCAAGTAATTCTTCCTCAGAAAAGCGTCTGTCCAAGAAATTGAATGCCAATTGGTAAGCCATTCTTATCTTCTCCGTTTGGTACTGAAATTCCAGGAATGCCACAAAGCGAAGCCTGTACAGTAAAAATATCCGCTAAGTACATTGCTAAAGAATCTTCGCTGTTTGCACCTAATTCAAAAGCAGTAGTTGGTGAAGTAGGCAACAGTAATACATCAAATTCTGATAAAAGGCGATTGGTTTCTTCTTGAATCAATCGTCTCATTTTTTGTGCTTTGGTATAATAAGCATCATAGTAACCAGCACTTAATACAAAGGTGCCCAGCATAATCCTTTTCTTTACCTCTTTCCCAAAACCTTCCGAGCGAGATTTTTTATATAAACTTTCTAGGTCTGTACTGTTTTCACTGCGGTATCCATATCGGACACCATCATAGCGTGATAAGTTGGAACTTGATTCTGCTGTTGTTAAGTATATAATAGGTTGGTAGGATGTGGTCAATCAAATCAAATTTGAATGATGCTAACTCATGACCTTCCTGTTTTAATTTTTCAATTGCTTTAAGCGTATGGTCTTTCACTTCAGGTTGTAAGCCTTCTGCAATACCAGCTTCAAAATAGCCAATTTTTAATTTCTTTTTTAAAGTTAATTTTTTGGAGTATTTCGGAACTTCTTTTTGAGAAACGGTACTATCAAAATCATCTTTTCCAGCCATTGTTTCTAAAAGTAGGGCGGTGTCTTCTACACTTCTAGCGAGTATTCCGATAGTGTCAAATGAAGAGGCATAAGCAGCTAACCCGTACCTCGAAATTCTTGAATAAGTAGGTCTTAAGACCAATTAAGCCACAAAATGAAGCTGGTTGACGAACTGATCCGCCAGTGTCTGTGCCCAAGGAAGCCAAACATAAGTCAGCTTGAACAGCAACTGCTGAACCACCTGAGGACCCACCTGGAACATGATTGTTGTTAGCAGCATTTAATACCGGGCCAAAAGCAGAGGATTCATTGGAAGAGCCCATTGCAAATTCATCACAATTTTGTCTACCAATAATGATAACGTCTTCATCCAATAAGTTTTGAATGGCAGTTGCTGTAAATTGCGACTTAAACCCTTTTAATATTTTACTTGATGAAGTTAGCCCATGGTCTTTATAACAAAGTACATCTTTAATACCGATTACCATTCCTGCTAATTTTCCTGCTGATCCATTCGCTATTTTTTTATCGATGGTTTCAGCAGCTTGAATAGCACTTGTTGAATACACCTCTAAAAATGCATTAAGGTGTTTTTGTTCTTCAATATTGGAGAGGTAATGATTGACTAAAGTCTTGCAAGAAATTTTCCCCTCTTTGATGTCCCGCTGAATTTCTTGCAGAGAATTATATTTTTTCAAAACAGAATTAATCTTGGTCTTTTACCTGTTGATCAACTTTATTTACTTCGTCTTTAATTTCTTTTGAAGCATCTTTGAACTCACGAATTCCTTTACCTAAACCTCTTGCTAAATCAGGTATTTTTTTGGCTCCAAATAATAAAACTACTATGAATAGAATAAGTACCCATTCCATTCCACCAGGCATCCCGAATAATAATGTAGTATTCATATTTTTTTCTGTTTTAATGGACTCAAAGTTACGACTTTATTTTAAGATGTATGATAATCGTATAAGTGATTTCACTTTTTATCTATTAGCTTTTAAACGTATGTCGATAATTTTTTTTAATTGTCAAGAATATAAATATATTTGGCATTGCAATAATGCTACGTCCCCAAGTAGCAGTTAATAAACGGACACAAACAATATCCCTTCCCAAGGGTACAATTATTAAAAAAAATGGCAAAAGGTACAGAAAACGAAAAATGGGTTGACTTCAAAGCAGAAGGACTCGAAACTGTGGAAATATTCAAGATATCAGACCACGGGAATATCCGAAGTTTTAAATTCAACAAAAAAGTAGGTCAACCAATAAAAGCTTCTTTAATTGAAGGTTACCCTGCGATTTCTTTAAGAAAGAAAGATAACAAAACGACAACTCGTTATGTTCACAAACTAGTAGCCATGCACTTTATCAAACAACCAAGTGAAAAACATCGGTTTGTTTTGCATAAAGATTATAACAAAAAGAATAATCATGTAGATAACTTGGTTTGGGCTACTAAAGAAGAAGTTGAACAACATCGCTTTAAAAACCCTAACTGGATTAATCGTAAAATTACTCGTAAAGTCACTAACTCAAAGTTGACTGAAGCGCAGGTAAGACAGATTAAGAAAAAATTAAATGATCCAGAAAGAAAAGTGAAACTGAAGAAAATTGCAGAACAATTTGGTGTTCATGAAATGCAAATCTACAGAATAAAAAGAGGCGAAAACTGGTCTCACGTTACTATTGAGGATAAAAAGAAGTAGTAATTACTACTTCTTTTTCCATTTGATTGAACAACCTACTGCAGCTGTAGAATTTGTGGAAACTTCTTTCCCTGATTCTATGGCTGTTATTGTTTCTTCTACATATTTTTTCTTCGCTTTTTTAGCAGCTGTGTAGTTATCATCAATTGCTCCGATATATACTACTTCAAAACCATCTTTTACCTTTTTCAACAAATAAACATGAGGTGTTTTCTTGGCTCCATAAGCTAAAGCGGTTTCTTGACTTTCATCATGTAGATAAGGGAAATTGAAATTTTTCTCTTTCGCTCTTACTTTCATGTTTTCAAAGCTATCATCAGGATATTCTGTTGCATCATTTGGATTGATAGCTACAACAGGATAAGTCTTTCCCGTAATTGGTCTGTAAAGCAATAATTCGGTCTTCATATGCTTTAGCATAAGGGCAGTGATTACAGGTAAAAATTACAATCACCCCTTTTTTGTTGTTAATAATCTTCAAGCGAAACGATTTTCTCATTGGTACTTTTTAATTGTAAAGGTTGGAGCTTTGTCGCCTACTTTTAAATCTTGAGCATAGCTTAGTTGAAAAGCTATTGCAATTAATAGAAATGAAATAATTTTTTTCATAATTATTTAGTTTTAAGTATAAGTTCTATTAGTTCTTCTTTGTTTACTTGTCCAGCATGGAAGGTGGTTTTGTCTCCATTAATAATATAGGTAGCAGGAATTTCTCCACCCCAGTCTGCATTAATTTTTGGCATCCATGCATTGAAATCTACTTCGTTTAATAAAACCACTCGTGAGCGAATTTGTTTTTTAGCCACAAAGGGTAATAACTTTTCTTCAAAACGACTAGGGTTATCTAGTGAAACTAAGAATCACTTCAACACTATCACCCATTTCTTTATTTATTGCTTCAAAATAGGGCAGTTCTTTTACACATGGCCCACACCATGTTGCCCAAAAGTTGATGACTTTTATTTTTTCGCTTGGTCTTAAAATCTCTTTGTTAAATTGTTTCCATGAGAGAGAAGGAATCTCTTGAGCATTGTACTGCTGCAACACTGAGAATAAATAATAGAACTAAAAGCGAATTTCATGTTATAGAATTTGATTAAAGATGTTGATGTAACGTTCGATACCTGTTTTCTATTTCCTCAATGAGAATAAATTCGTTAGCGGTGTGTGAACGTTCGCTTTTGCCTGGTCCCATTTTTAGAGAAGGAATATCAAGCAATGCTTGATCAGAAAGCGTAGGGTGATCCGTAAGTTGTTGCGCCATTTTTTATGGCTGCTTGCACAAAAGGATGGTTTTCATCAATAGAAGAAGGGTTTAAGCGTGTAGATCGTGGTGTTACTCGTAGATTGAACGTGTTTTTTGATGATTGCTAAGGTTTCTAGATTTGAATAAGCATCGGTCGTTCGAACATCCACCACAAACTCACAAACATCAGGAACTACATTGTGTTGTGTTCCACTATGTATAATAGTTGCAGACATTTTTACTGGACCAAGTGTGGCTGAGGTTTTTTCAAATTGAAAAGTTCCTAAACCAGTTGATGTCATCGATAGCTTTATAAAGTGCACTTTCACCTTCTTCACTGGCTGCGTGCCCAGCTTTACCAATTGCTTTGCAGTCTAACACCATTAAGCCTTTTTCGGCAATGGCAGCATTCATTTCGGTAGGTTCGCCAACCACGGCAAAATCAATTGGGCCGAACTCGTTTTTCACTAGTTCGATGCCATTTTTTCCGGAAACCTCTTCTTCTGCGGTAGCGGCAAACACAAGGTTGTACTTTCAAATTTTCTTGTTTATAGAAATAAAGAAAGGTTTCAAACAAGACAAACCAAAGGACCTCCTGCGTCATTACTTCCTAATCCATATAATTTCCCATCGATAATTTCAGGGTGATAAGGATCACGCGTGTAGCTTTGGTTAGGTTTAACGGTGTCGTGGTGAGAGTTGAGCAAAATGGTGGGTTTGCTTGTCATCGTAATATTTGTTGCGAGCCCACACGTTATTTTCTTTTCTAAATGTCTCGATGTCATTTACCTCCAAATGTGCTTCTATCAAATCAGCAGTTTCATCTTCTTCACGGCTAATAGATTGAATAGCTATGAGTTTAATAAGTAACTCAACTGCTTCTTTTTTATAAGGAGATAAGTCAATCATTTCTTACGCTTTTAATTGTGTACCTACTTTACTTTTTCCTTCTAATAACCCCAGAAGATTGTCAGCATGGCAAATGTAAACCGAAGAAACACCTTCTTCAATTGCCTCAAAACAATTGTCCATTTTAGGAATCATGCCATCAGCAATTACACCTTCTTTTTTCAAATCCGCATACGTTCGACTATTAATAAATGGGATGACAGAATTTTTGTCGTTGATGTCTTTTAGAACACCTGGTAATTCAAAACAATAAACTAACTGCACAGGAATATGACCAGCAAGAGCCACAGCCACAGCAGAGGCAATTGTGTCGGCATTCGTATTTAATAATTGACCACTTCCATTATGTGTAATTGGTGCCATTACTGGAGCGATGTCACTATTGACGATATTAACTAATAATTCATCGTTAACACCAATTATATCCCCTACAAAACCATAATCAACAGCCCCTTTTTCTACCTTTCGTTTGTGAGCACGAATGGCATCACCATCAGCACCAGAAAGACCCATGGCATCGCAGCCAAAAGCTTGAAGTTTGGCAACAATAGTTTTGTTGACTAATCCAGCGTAGACCATAGTGACCACTTTCACGGTTTCTTGATCAGTTACTCTTCTGCCGTCCACCATTTGGGTTTCTATACCTAATGCTTCACTTATTTTTGTAGCTACTTTTCCTCCGCCATGCACTAATACTTTTGGTCCTTTGAGGTCTGCAAAATCGGATAAAAATTTATCTAGTGCTTCGGGGTTGTCTACGATGTTGCCACCAATTTTAACGACAGAGAGATGTAACATGCTGTATCCAATGTTTTATGAATTGTAAACATAAGAAGAAGATCGTATAACCGCTAAAAGTGAATAGGTTCTTTAGCAGTTATACAAATATCTTTATAAAAAATTTAATAAGATTACTTTAAATTCGTTAAGATCTGCTTCAATACAGCACTGGCACTCCACTCACGGTTGCCTGCTTCCTGCATCACTACGGAACTAGAGCTATCCATAACACCATCACTCACAATCACATTTCTACGTACAGGTAAACAATGCATGAATTTACCATTATCAGTTAATTGCATTTTTTCTTCCGTGACTTGCCATGCTTCGTCTTGAGAAAGAATAGCTCCGTAGTCATTATAAGCACTCCAGTTTTTAGCATAGATAAAATCTGCTCCTTCAAACGCTTTGTTTTGGTCATACTCTACTCTGTGCATTTCCGACAAACTCAGGAGCTAATTCATAACCTTTTGGGTGTGTGATTACAAAATCCACCTCAGAAACATTCATCCACTCTGAAAAAGAATTGGCGACACATTGTGGCAATCTGCGTGGATGAGGTGCCCAAGTTAACACTACTTTAGGACGAGCTTTTGTTTTTAATTCTTCAATCGTAATTAAGTCAGCTAAAGACTGTAAAGGATGGCGAGTAGCAGACTCTAAACTCACAATCGGTCTGCCAGCGTATTTGATAAAGTCGTTTAATATTTTTTCGGAATAATCTCCTTCTTTACTTTCAAAGGAAGGAAAAGAACGAATACCAATTACATCACAATATTGACCAATGACTGCTGCAGCATCTTTGATGTGTTCTTGCGCATTACCATTCATAATTACTCCATCCTGAGTTTCTAAATTCCAGCCTTCGCTACCAAAGTTCATCACCATGGCTTCCATACCTAAGTTTTTGGCTGCTTTTTGAGTGCTTAGTCGAGTACGCAAACTTGGGTTTAGAAAAATAATACCCATAGTTTTGCCTTCACCCAAGTGTTTGTACTTAAAAGGATTGTTTTTCAATTCTAAGGCATCTTGTACCAGTTGAGAAATATTACCAGCGTCTTTTACTGAGGTGAAGTGTTTCATATTTATCTTTTAGTCTTAAGCAATTAGCTTTAAGCTTTTTTAGTTATTAGATTGTTAGATATGAGATGTTAGATTTTTTGAAAAAACCACATCTATCTAATTGATTTCATGATTATTAATACTTTGTACTCAATACTTAAATCTCAGTACTCCTACAAAGTATTCTCAACACCTTTAAACTGTCTTAAAAACCGAACATCGTTTTCGGTGAATAAGCGAAGATCATTGATTTGGTATTTTAACATGGTGATTCGTTCGATACCCATACCGAAGGCAAACCCAGTATAAACTTCTGGATCAATGTTGCTCATTTTTAATACATTTGGATCGACCATTCCAGCACCACCAATTTCTACCCAGCCCGAATATTTACATATTTTGCAACCATCACCTTTGCAGATGTGACACGATATATCAATTTCAGCACTTGGTTCTGTAAAGGGGAAATATGAAGGGCGAAAACGAATTTTAGTGTCTTTGCTAAATAATTCTTTTACGAAATAATATAAGGTGTCTTTTAAATCTTTAAAGCTTACATCTTTATTAATGTACAAACCTTCCACTTGGTGGAATATACAATGTGCACGAGCTGAAATAGCTTCATTTCGATAAACACGTCCAGGAGACAGCGTTCGAATAGGTGGTTCTTGGTTTTCCATTACCCGAGCCTGTATGGACGAAGTATGAGTTCGTAACACAATGTCAGGGTCTTTTTCAATAAAAAATGTATCCTGCATTTCCCGTGCAGGATGATTAGGTGGAAAGTTGAGAGCTGTAAAATTGTGATAATCATCTTCAATTTCTGGGCCATCAGAAAGATTAAAACCGATACGTTTAAAGATGTCTATGATTTGTTCTCGAACCACAGTTAGTGGATGTCTTGTACCTAATTCGTGTGGGATTGGTGGCAAGGTATAATCATAATCACTGGATTCACCAGATTCTGATTGATTTTCAATTTCCTCATTAGAGGATCGGAATTTTTCTTCAACAAAGCTTTTTAGTTTGTTAATTTCCTGCCCAAATTCCTTTTTTTCTTCTGCCGCTACATTTCTAAAATCAGCAAAAAGATCAGCTACATCGCTTTTTTTTGCTACAAACTTTAATCGAAATTGCTCCAAGGCCTCTTTGTTTTTGATATCAAATGCGCTCGCTTCTTGAAGCAGTTTTTTAACTTTACTAATCATAGACCGCAAAGATATAAATATCACCGAACTCATATTTGTGGTTTAATAGAAAAAATATTATACCTTTTTTACTAAATTGGCGACTCGTAAAAGTAATCATCGTGTTGATACGCAAATATTTCCTTACAATTCTTTTTGTTTTCACTGTCGGTTTATCAAATCTTATAGCGGGTGAATGGTGATGAAATGCCCCCAGAAACAGTTCTGAAAACAGGATCAAATGAAGAAACACAGGGTGTTCCTTTTGGGCTAGCAATAAAATTAATTCCAGCACTTTATTGGGGAACGATTGGGGTACAGGTTGAATATCCAGTAACTGAAAAAATTTCCATAGGATTAATGGCTATGGTGAAAAAATCAGATAGTAAAAATTATAGTATTCGACCAGAAGAGTATCAAAACCGCGGTTTTTTGGTTGATCTTTATGCTAAATATTTTTTTTTCGGAGAAGCTCCCGAAGGTTTTTATGGTTTAGCTAATTTCTCGTATAACTCCATGTTGTTTTTTGATGGTAATACCAGACCATATACCTTACAAAATAGATGGAAAGAATTTGAAGGCTTTCGTGTGCCTAATGAAATCAAATCACCAAAAGCCTTTAATGCTGGCCTTGGTGTTGGTTATCAGTTAATTATTATTCCTCAGCATGTTATCGCAGATGTGTTTTTAGCAGCGTCAGGTAATTTTGATAATGATAATTCGTTTTTTCTTCAACTTTACTTAGCACCAAGCATTGGTTTTGTTTTCTAAAGACATGAAAAAGACTATTTATATATCAATTTTCTTTATTAATTGTACTGTTGATGGGTTGTAAAGAAGATATGTCCATGAATCCTGATTTAGTTGGTAGATGGCAAACACCTGGAGCGGTTTATACTTTCAAAACCAATCAAGAATATGCGATTGAGTACGTGAATGATGGGGAGTCTTTTGCGCCAAAAGCAGATAGTGTTTTTGGAGATTTTACGCATAACAATGATAAGTCTACTATTGTTTTTTATCAAAAAGGCTATCGGGTGGATTCATCTCAAGTATAATCAAAAGACAAGATTTAAATGGCGATGTTTGGAAATATACTATTGATGGTGATGAACTTACTTATGATAGTAAAACCCAAACAGGATTATTGAAAAAAATCTCAAAATAAATTGTGAGCATACTCACGGAAACTCAATCCTTACTAGCAAAAGATTTTAAACTGGAGTGGCGCAATAAAAACACACTTTTCAGTCTTATTGCTGTTTTCTGGCGGTACAGTATTTATTGCTTATCTTAGTTTCTATTTAAAAACAAAACAAGTCAACACCATCACATGGAATGCTTTACTGTGGATTTTACTACTTTTTAATGCAATTCATGGTATGGCAAAAAGTTTTGCTCAAGAAAGTGCCAATCGAAATATTTATTATTATTATCTCGTTAAACCTCAAGCTATTTATTTATCAAAGTTTTTTTATAATTCTGGTTTGATGTTAGTTCTCTCGTTGTTATCGTATGTTTTTTTATCCATGGTTTTCGAAATTGCAATTCAAAATCAATTGTATTTTTTTATCACACTTATTTCAGGATGCCATTGCTTTTTCAGGAACACTAACTTTGATTTCTGCTATAGCTTCAAAGGCAGGTAATAGCTCTACCTTGATGGCAGTATTAAGTATTCCCGTGATTATACCGCTTTTAATAATATTGATTAGAATCAGTAATAATGCAATTGATGGAATAAATCCCGCGTTAATGAACAAAGATTTGTATTTATTAGGAGCGATTAATCTGATCATTATCACTATTTCTTACCTGCTATTTCCGTACCTTTGGAAGTCGTAAAATTATGGGGAACAAGCACAGATATAGCATTCAAAATTTTGGGTTAGGAATAGGACTATCTTTAGTCGTAATTTTTTTATTACATCTTTCTTTCAAATTTGAAGTTGCAATTGCTTTGAAAATTGTATCAGGTGATAGCTCAAATAGGTGTTGCTTGGGCAGTTTACAAAACAAAAAGTTGGAGAGGTTTATCAATTGGTATGTTGTTTTATACCGTCATTGCAGGTTTTTTGTCAGAAGTTCCACGATTAAACATTGTAAATGAAAGCATTCGAAACCTCTATTTCCACGTGCCAATGTGGTTTGCAATGATTATTATTCTATTTGTATCTGTTTGGCATTCTGTTCTGTTTTTGAAAAAAGGTAAGTTAGAGGATGATATTAAAGCAAGTGAAGGTGCTTATGTAGCTTTTTTATTAGGGATTTTAGGTTTGTTTTCAGGCATGATTTGGGCAAATTTCACATGGGGAAAACCATGGCATGGTGACCCGAAACAAATGGCAACGTTGATTGGTTTGTTGATGTATGCTGCATACATTATACTTAGAGGTTCTTTTCAAGACGATATGCAACGAGCAAGAATTAGTGCTATTTATAACATCTTTGCATATCCTACACTTAATTGTAATGTTGTACATTTTACCTCGAATGTCTCCAGATTCCTTACACCCTGGTGGAAATGGGAATCCTGCATTTGGTCAATATGATTTGGATGCAAATATGCGGTTGGTGTTTTATCCAGCAATTGTTGGTTGGACCCTCTTAGGTGTTTGGATTGCCTGGGTACGTATTAGAATTAAATTGCTTGAAGCGAAGAAAAATGGGATACTATAAAATATTAAGCTTAGCCCTGTTGTTTATTAGCAACTTTGCCTATGGCTCAAGGTGCAGAGGTAGAAATGGCTGATGCCATGAGAAGTAACGGTAAAATTTATGTAGTAGTTGCAGTCTTAGTTTTAATACTTGCTGGAGTCTTATTTTACCTAATTAATACTGAACGAAGACTAGGGAAGTTGGAAAAAGAGTTAGAAGATAAAAAATGAAAACATCACACATTATAGCGTTAGTAGTAATTGCAATTGCTGCAGCCATTATTGTATCTACCTTTGATAATGCAAGTACTTATGTCACTTTTGCTGAAGCTAAAAAATTAGCCTTAGACGGTGATGATAGTGATATCCATGTGGTAGGTCAATTAACAAAAGACGAACAAGGTAATGTGGTTGGTTTAGAATATCAACCAACACAAGATCCTAACAAAACTTTTTTTAACCTGATTGATGATAGTGTCTCGAGTAGAACAAGTTGTATTGTTAAAACCAAAACCGCAGGATATTGAAAAGTCTGAAAAGATAGTGGTAATCGGAAGTTATAAAAATGATGTTTTTGTCGCGAAAGAAATTTTAATGAAATGTCCTTCTAAATACAACGAGAATAAAATAGAAGAATAAAATATGCGTGAGTACATTGGTGATGTTGGACATGTAGGCGTTTTAGTAGGGTTTGTCACTGCTTTGTTGGCAGCTGTTTCATACTTGTTTTCCTTTTATACCAAAGAAGCAGATGAAGCGCAATCGTGGAAAAAATTTGCTAGAGCAATGGTCTTGCTTCATGCTGTGTCAATTTTCATCGTGATTTTTTCGCTCTTCACCATCATTCAAAAACATTATTACGAATTTCATTACGCTTGGAATCACTCTTCCAATTTTTTACCTGCCAGAGTTCATGATTTCATGTTTTTGGGAAGGTCAAGAAGGAAGCTTTCTACTGTGGATTTTCTGGCATGTGATACTTTCTTTAATTCTATTACGAACGACTAAATCAATGGAAGTGCCCGTAATGGCTATTTTCTTTGCGGTGCAAACATTTTTAGTTTCAATGATTTTGGGTGTAGTCATTTGGGAAGCAAAAATTGGAAGTTCACCCTTTATACTTTTAAGAGAAGCACTTTATTTAGAGCCAATATTCACTACTAACCCCGACTTTGTTCCACCAGACGGAACAGGGTTAAATCCTTTGTTACAAAACTATTGGATGGTGATTCATCCTCCTACCTTGTTTTTAGGGTTTGCCTTAACACTCAATACCTTTTGCTTATTGTATTGCAGGACTGTGGACTGGAAAATACAAAGAATGGATTCAGCCAGCAATGCCATGGAATTTAATTGGAGGAGTAGTATTAGGTACTGGTATTTTAATGGGCGGTTATTGGGCTTATGAAACACTAAACTTTGGGGGGTATTGGAATTGGGACCCCGTAGAAAATGCAGTTTATGTTCCTTGGCTCACTCTTATCGCTTCAATTCATACCCTTACTTTGTTTAAGAACAATGGTTCAGGTTTGAAATTCTCCATTATTCTTAGTAGTGACTACGTTCTTATTGATTTTGTATTCTACTTTCTTAACCCGTAGTGGTATTTTGGGTGAGGCAAGTGTACATTCATTTACAGACTTAGGACTATCGGGCCAATTACTGGTTTATTTGCTGTTTTTTGTAATCCTTACGATTGTAGTATTAACTCTAAAATGGAGAAAGTTAGAAGAGCCAGATAAAAAAACAACGATCTACACCAATGACTTTTGGGTGTTTGTTGGTATGTCTGTGGTTTGTATTGCTGCTTTTCAAGTAATATTTGGGACTTCTATTCCAGTAATCAATAAATTGTTTGGACTAAAACTCGCACCGCCAACAGACCAAATCCATTTTTACAGTAAATATCAAATATGGGCAGGTATATTCATCACTGTATTAGGAGCTATCGGGCAATACGTTTGGTGGAATGGTTTCTCACAACAAAATGGCAAACAATTATTTCGAAAGTTTACACTATTGTTTTTAGGAACAATCATCATCAGTACCGTAATAATTACAGTGGTGAACTTAAACTACGATTATTTCAAACAAACATTTTTAGGTATTCAAAACAAACGCGACACCTTCAGTGAATTATTCAAATTTGTTTTCAAGCTAACTTCTTACATTCTGCTGTTAGCTTTCGCATTGTTTTCTCTTTTTACAAGTTCACTTGTGCTTAAAAAACTTTGGAAAAATAATCGAGACAAACTAGGTGGTGCCATTACGCACATTGGTGTTGCTTTGATGTTGATTGGAATGTTGTTTTCAGCAGCTTATGACAAAGTGATTTCAGTAAATTTCAGCGGAATGGTATATGCCAAAGATGCTCCATTGGATTTTAACACTGAAAATGTATTGCTTTGGCGAAACAAGCCTTCCAAAATGGTTGATTATGAATTAATCTACCGAGGACCACGGATGACCAGTCCGGATTATGATGGATTCATAAACAAAGACAAAGCATTGCCTATATCGGAAGATTATCGGTTTGTGGTGACAGAGCTTCCGCTCTATGAAGGGGATGAATTAAAATTCGATGTAGGCGATACCATTGAAGTGATTCCTGAAAACACTTATTTCGAAATAGAATACCGAAACGATAACGAATCATTTTTGCTCTACCCACGGGCACAGAAAAATGAATCGATGGGGTTAATTGCCTCTCCAGATACCCGACATTTCTTATCACATGATCTGTACTCTCACATTTCGTATTACGATGACTTTTCTCTGTTAGATCCTTCCAAATGGAAAGACAGTATACAATTTGAAATATCAGAAAAAGACACCGTCTTCATTAATGATTACGTAGGAGTGTTAGATAGTGTACGATTAACTCAGCGGATCCCAGGTGCTCCCGATATGAAAGGTGCAGTAGGCGTAATGGCATTTGTTCGCTTTTTAGGTGCCGATAAAGAATTTGAAGCTCGACCGAGTTATATTTTAACCCAGGACAGAATTTCACTAAACCGACCTGAAATTGTTGAGGACCTAGGTTTACGTATTGCAATGGATTACATCGATCCGGAAAAAGGTAAATTTCATTTCACTGCTAATACCACGCAGTTGGGTTATGTAATTTTAAAAGTTGTTAAGAAACCATTAATCAACATTCTATGGATTGGTACAGTAGTTTTGATAATAGGGTTTTTAATTTCAATTTATAGACGATTTGCTACTAAATAATATGGAAAGTCTTTACAACCATTTTCTTAAAATTAAAGCGTTCATTTTTGATGTAGATGGTGTGATGACGGATGGAGGGTTGACTATACTTGAAAACGGAGAGCATGTAAGAACGTTTAATGTAAAAGACGGATGGGCTTTAAATAAAGCGAAAAAAGAAGGTGTTCCTGTTGCTGTAATATCGGCAGGTAAAGGTGTAGGAGTACAAAAACGATTAGATTATTTAAAAATCCCTCACATTTTTATAGGAGTGGAAAGTAAACTAGTCATATATGAAACCCTTATAAAAGAACTGGGTTTAAATGATGATGAAGTAGCATATATGGGGGATGACATCCCTGATATACAGATACTTAAACGTGTTGGGCTACCGTGCTGTCCAGCAGATGCGGTAGCAGACATTATTCCAGTGTGTAAATTCATCTCTTCAAAAGACGGAGGTAAAGGTGCTGTTCGCGAGCTAATAGAAAAGGTACTTCGTATACAAGGAAAGTGGAATATTGAATAAAATACTTCTAAATTAACCTTCAAATAAGTTAATTGAATGAAGGTAAAAGCTACTTTATTATTTCTTTTGGTTTCTGTTACTTTGTTTGCTCAAGATCGTGGTGAGAAATTTTCTGACCGAATAACCTACGGAGGAAATATCGGTCTGGTATTTGGAACTCAAACAGTAATAGATATTTCTCCTCGTGTAGGATATTACGTAACTGACCAATTTGTTGCTGGTTTGGGTCTGTCCTATAAATACTTCAAGTATGGGGGTTTTTCTGATAACTTATATGGCGGAAGTGTTTTTGGTCGATTTTTTCTTACAGAAGAACTATTTCTTCATGTAGAAACAGAAATGACAAATTTAACTGCATATAGAGTTGTCAGAGATGTGATTTTCACACAACAACGCACATGGATAAATACGACTATGGTCGGAGGTGGTTACCGGTCTGGTCCATTTATACTATCCGCACTATATATTGTTAATCACAACCCAAACACATCGCCTTATGGCGCAAGTCCATTAATCATTCAAGCTGGAATAATGTTTTAGATAAATGCTTTTCAAAGAAAAAAATACTTACGAAAAAGTTTCAGACCTCGAGTTAGTTGATTTTTATAAAAACTCACAAGACAAAAAATATGTTGATGAATTATTTCAACGCTATGCTACATTGGTTTTTGGAGTTTCAATGAAATACTTGAAAAATGAAGACCAAGCAAAAGATCTAACAATGAGTGTTTTTGAAAAGCTTTTTATTGAACTTATCAAACGCAAAATTGAAAATTTTAAACCTTGGCTATATCAAGTGACAAAAAACGAATGTTTAATGTTATTGAGAAAAGAAAAATCCTTAGGTGCTAAAGAAGAGGTTTATTTGAAAGATGAAGTAAGAGGGTTTGTGGAATTTGAAGATGATTCTCATCTCTTTGAAGGGCATATCAATAAAGAACGATTATTGACTCAGCTAGAAGAATGCATTAACAAGCTTAAAGAAGAACAACGTCAATGTGTTGAGCTATTTTATTTGAACGAAAAGTGTTATCAAGAAGTCGCTGAAGTAACAACTTTTGAATTGAAAAAAGTTAAAAGTTATATTCAAAACGGTAAAAGAAATTTAAAAATATGCCTCGATAAAAGTATATGAGTACTTCTAAAAAAAATAATATCGATAAAATTTTTAAAAATGAGCCTTATCTCAACGCTGATTTGATATTGGATTATTTAGATAATAAACTTAATCCAGAGAAAAAACATAAAGTAGAAAAAGCTTTAATTGATGATCCCTTTTTATTAGAAGCAATCGAAGGGTTGGAAGAGATGTCTTCTGAATATCGAAAAACAATTATTTATGACTTATTAGGTAAAGAGCAGAAAGAAGCAGTAGTTATTCCTTATAAATTAATAGGTATTGCTGCAGCAACCATCATTGGAATTTCAACCATTTTTTTAATCACGAAATCTTTATTAGACTCATCAACTCAAACAGTCGCATATCAAGAAGTAAAGAAGAAGCCAAAGAAAATCAACACAAACGTAACAAAGGAAATTCAACCAGTACAGCCTAACATCCAAAGAGTCAATTGAACAACTTAATGAACAACTTGTAGATGAAATTGCAGATAATGATACTCAAAGAAGTTACTTTAGAGATTAGAAAAACAAGCCCTCAGAAAGTACTCCAATAACAGCTGAGGAGATAAAAAAACCACTAGCAAGTGCCCCTAACTAAAAAAAGGCTTGTGACTGATTCAGTACAAACAATACAAGGGTTAAATAAGAATAATGAAGAACTACAGATAGCAGCAGATATCGAAAGTGATAAGAAACCAGCGGTTGAAGTTGAGGTAAAAGAAAATATCTCTAAAAGACTCCCCAGCAACTTGCTTTAAATATGATTAAAACATTGAAAGGTAAAACTACATCCTCCAATTACAATGTTATGGGTGCTGTATCGCGTTCAGTTTCAGATAACCAAGGTGAGCTTTCTAAAAAAGAAGCAACGGCATTAGAGAACTATACTTTAGGTGTATCCGCTTTTAATAAAGGCGACTATAATGATTCGCAGCAAAAGCTGGAAACAGCCTATAAAAAAGATAGTGATGTTGGAGATGTGAAATTTTTCTTAGCGGCTTCTTATTTATGTGGAAGTAATAACTTTTCTAAAGCAAAAAAAGTTTTTCAAGCAGAAAACACAGAATCATTAACAGAAGAAAAACAATGGCTTCAAGCAATCATCTATCTAAATGAGGGCAAAGTGGATGTAGCCAAAAGCCAGTTGGAGATAATATCTACAACTGGTAGTCCTTCTTTTAAACAAGAAGCAGTTAATGTATTAAAAGAGTTGAAGTAGATTATTAATCTAAATATACACCAAATTCTTTTTCGTTATCTAGTACTACCTTTAATATGTTCTTTTAAGGTAGTAGATAAAGCATAACCTACATAATCCGCTGACACAGGAAACGACTTATAGTTTCTGTCAATAATTACAGCTGTTTGTAGTTTTTTAATTTCTATATTAATAAATGGCTTTAAACTATACACAAGTGTTCTTCCTGTATTTAATACATCATCGACAAGAATCACCACTTTGTTTTTGATAGGGTAATCACCCACTAACTTAATTTCACTTTGTAAAGGAGAGTACTTATCGAGTAATAGTTTGATTAACTCGGTCTTTTGTTTAGAGATGAGTTTATATTCAGCTACTAAAAGTTCAGCAAAAATATAACCCATCCGTTCAACCCCAACAAACACAATTTCCTTTTCATCAAAATTGTTTTCATAAATTTCATAAGCAATGCGTTTGATTTTTTGCTTAGTCTGAATCTTGTTTAATAGTTGAATTTTTGCTTCGGCCATCTTTTTTTGCTTTGTACAAAACTACAAAATCACTTCAACAATAAGTACAATATAAATCCATGAAAATATTTGAATTTTTTTTGAGGGAAGACAGAACTAATAATCAGCCACTTAAAGATAATCCGAAAAAAACTTCAAAATATTTTTGTGTGATAGTTTGCGGGAAAGAAAAAAGTGTCTACATTTGCACTCCCTTAACGAAACAGCCAGATGGGCTGGGAAGGAAAAAGGGGAAACGATCTTTGAAAAATTGATATTGTAAATTAAGAATAACGAGCCTGGAAGGACGAAGTAGTGGGATGATGTTAACTAGAAATAATTAAAGAAATCTTACAATGGAGAGTTTGATCCTGGCTCAGGATGAACGCTAGCGGCAGGCCTAATACATGCAAGTCGAACGGTAACATGAGAGCTTGCTCTTGATGACGAGTGGCGCACGGGTGCGTAACGCGTATGCAACCTACCTACAACAGGGAGATAGCCCGGAGAAATTCGGATTAATACCCCATAGTATTATTTGATGGCATCTGAGAATAATTAAAGATTTATCGGTTGTAGATGGGCATGCGTAAGATTAGCTAGATGGTGAGGTAATGGCTCACCATGGCGATGATCTTTAGGGGGTCTGAGAGGATGATCCCCCACACTGGTACTGAGATACGGACCAGACTCCTACGGGAGGCAGCAGTAGGGAATATTGGTCAATGGAGGCAACTCTGAACCAGCCATGCCGCGTGAAGGAAGAAGGCGTTCTGCGTTGTAAACTTCTTTTATACAGGAAGAATATTCCCTTGCGAGGGATAGTGACGGTACTGTATGAATAAGCACCGGCTAACTCCGTGCCAGCAGCCGCGGTAATACGGAGGGTGCAAGCGTTGTCCGGAATTATTGGGTTTAAAGGGTGCGTAGGCGGCTTATTAAGTCAGAGGTGAAATCCCACAGCTTAACTGTGGAACTGCCTTTGATACTGGTTAGCTTGAGTATAGTAGAGGTAGGCGGAATTGAAGGTGTAGCGGTGAAATGCATAGATATCTTCAAGAACACCAATTGCGTAGGCAGCTTACTGGACTATAACTGACGCTGAGGCACGAAAGCATGGGGAGCGAACAGGATTAGATACCCTGGTAGTCCATGCCGTAAACGATGATTACTCGATGTATGCGATACACTGTATGCGTCCAAGCGAAAGCGTTAAGTAATCCACCTGGGGAGTACGCTGGCAACAGTGAAACTCAAAGGAATTGACGGGGGTCCGCACAAGCGGTGGAGCATGTGGTTTAATTCGATGATACGCGAGGAACCTTACCTAGGCTAGAATGCTCCTGCATAGACCAGAAATGGTCTTTCTCTTCGGAGCTGGATGCAAGGTGCTGCATGGCTGTCGTCAGCTCGTGCCGTGAGGTGTTGGGTTAAGTCCCGCAACGAGCGCAACCCCTATCTTTAGTTGCTACCATTAAGTTGAGGACTCTAAAGAGACTGCCAGCGCAAGCTGTGAGGAAGGTGGGGACGACGTCAAGTCATCATGGCCCTTACGCCTAGGGCTACACACGTGCTACAATGGTGCATACAGAGGGTTGCGAACTGGTAACAGTAAGCCAATCTCAGAAAGTGCATCTCAGTTCGGATTGAGGTCTGCAACTCGACCTCATGAAGTTGGAATCGCTAGTAATCGCGTATCAGCAATGACGCGGTGAATACGTTCCCGGACCTTGTACACACCGCCCGTCAAGCCATGGAAGTTGGGTGGACCTGAAGTGGGTGACCGTATAGGAGCTCATTAGGGTTAAACCAGTAACTAGGGCTAAGTCGTAACAAGGTAGCCGTACCGGAAGGTGTGGCTGGAACACCTCCTTTCTAGAGAAAATTAACATCGAAGTGAAAAGGGCTTCGTTATTCTTAAACAATATCATTTTAATATATTAAAGCAGAAGGAAGAACTGCAAACTGGTAAGAACAAACGAGCCAGTATGAACTTCAGCCTTCATGAGCGCTTGTAGCTCAGGTGGTTAGAGCGCTACACTGATAATGTAGAGGTCCCAGGTTCAAGTCCTGGCAAGCGCACGGACTTGAGATTAATAAGACAAGTGAATCAGTTAATTTCATTATTAATTATTTACTATTCATTATTAATTACAATCGGGGGATTAGCTCAGCTGGCTAGAGCGCCTGCCTTGCACGCAGGAGGTCAACGGTTCGACTCCGTTATCCTCCACACTTTCTGCAAAGAAAGAGGAGAAAAGAGAAGATACCCTGAGCGTCCCGAA
>CAWFGW010000012.1:0-68955 GCA_963815495.1 uncultured Cytophagales bacterium | reverse complement strand
TCCAGTCGATGGCACATGCCTATTCGCCCTATAGAAATCAATATTTTAAATAAGACAAAAAACTACCTGTATTATAAAGACTCCAAACTTTTTTCAGAGCTGAAAATTGTCTTGGACAACCTAATAAGTTCTTTCATCAGTGAAGTGGTCACTAATTCAGCCTTGGTTCCCGTTATTTATGTAGATAGTAGTTTTCAAAAGGTGCTTGCTTACGGTAAATGGACTTCCGCGGAGTGGTGTCTGAGGCATTTTTAAAAGAAAATATTGAGCTAATGCTCTTGCAAAATGAACCCATTCCAGTGGAGCTTTCGGACGGAGTAGTGAACTACATTTTACATCAGAACTCACATATTTTAACGCAATTAAAATACTATCCAGTATATCCAGTTTTCCGCTGTTGGTCTCTTTATCATTCTATCCTACGTTCCTTTTTCTTTATCCAGAAAGGCTGAGCAAAATCAAGTCTGGGTGGGGATGTCAAAAGAAACCGCTCATCAATTGGGTACTCCTATTTCTTCTTTAATTGCCTGGATCGAGTTGTTAGAAGATAAGTACGGGACAGAAACTTCCTTTAGCGAAATGAAACAAGATATCAAACGATTGGAAACCATAACTGACGATTCTCTAAAATTGGCTCTTCGCCAAAATTAGAGGCCGTATCGGTAGTTGAAATTGTAGGAGGAGCGGTAAATTATTTGCGGTCTAAGAATATCCCAAACAGGTGAACATAACGGTTTCAGGAGATGCGCAAGCAAGAGGTTTGGTTAACATCCCCTTATTTGAGTGGGTAATTGAGAACATCACAAAAAACGCAGTAGACGCCATGGATGGAAAAGGACAGATCGTTTTTCAAAATATAGACTCCAAAAATAAAATTATAGTTGACATTACAGACTCAGGCAAAGGAATACCTAAATCAAAATTTAAAACTGTTTTTAAACCTGGGTTTACCACCAAGCAAAGAGGCTGGGGGCTGGGGCTATCGCTTGTCAAAAGAATTATCGAAAATTACCACAGAGGAAAAATATACGTGAAAAATTCCAATCCTAATCAAGGCACTACTTTCCGAATCGTTTTAAATAAGTAAAAGCTATTAACTGATGATATTCAGATTTTTTTCTGTGCAAAAACATAGGTGATATTTATTTTCATTACTTGGATAATGGGAATAATAGCCCTAATTTTGCAGCCTAATTATTAGAACAGTAATATCGGTTAATTATTTAGTATAAAAATGACAAATCAAGGCAAAATAACACAGGTTATCGGTCCCGTTGTTGACGTAAGTTTCGAAGCGGAAGGGATGATTTTACCTGAAATTCTTAATGCATTAGAAGTAGTTAAAGAAAACGGTCAAAAAATCATCTTAGAGTGTCAGCAGCACCTTGGTGAAGATCGCGTTAGAGCTATTTCAATGGAAGGTACTGAAGGACTAACTAGAGGAACAGTTGTTACTGACCTTGGATCTCCAATTTCAATGCCTACGGGAGAAGAAATTAACGGACGTTTGTTCAACGTTGTTGGTGAAGCTATTGACGGAATTCGTCAGCCAGTTGCGAAGTCAAGAATGTCGATCCATAGAGACGCTCCTAAGTTTGAAGATTTGTCTACTTCTTCAGAAGTACTTTTTACAGGTATTAAAGTAATTGACCTTTTAGAGCCGTATTCAAAAGGTGGTAAAATTGGTTTGTTTGGTGGTGCTGGTGTTGGTAAAACAGTATTGATCATGGAATTGATCAATAACATTGCTAAAGCTTACGAAGGTTTATCCGTGTTTGCTGGTGTTGGTGAAAGAACGCGTGAAGGAAACGATTTGCTTCGTGAGATGATTGAATCTGGTGTTATCAAATACGGAGAAGAATTCGTGAAGTCAATGGAAGAAGGTGGATGGGATCTTTCTAAAGTTGATGAAAAAGAATTATTAAAATCACAAGCGACCTTGGTGTTCGGTCAAATGAACGAGCCTCCAGGTGCGCGTGCTCGAGTGGCCTTGTCAGGTTTGACCATTGCTGAATATTTCCGTGATGGAGATGGCGAAGGAGAAGGAAAAGATATTCTTTTCTTTATCGATAACATTTTCCGATTTACACAAGCGGGTTCTGAGGTTTCGGCTTTATTAGGTCGTATGCCATCAGCGGTAGGTTACCAACCAACGTTGGCAACGGAGATGGGGGCAATGCAAGAACGTATTACTTCTACTAAAAGAGGTTCTATTACTTCGGTACAAGCGGTTTACGTTCCTGCCGATGATTTAACTGACCCTGCTCCTGCAACAACGTTTGCTCACTTAGATGCAACAACTGTACTTTCTCGTAAAATTGCTGAAAAAGGAATTTACCCAGCAGTGGATCCGTTGGATTCTACTTCTCAGATATTAAAGCCTGAGATTTTGGGAGAAGAGCATTATGGTTGTGCACAACGTGTAAAAGAATTACTTCAGCGCTATAAAGAATTGCAAGATATTATTGCCATTCTTGGTATGGACGAACTTTCTGAAGATGATAAATTGGTTGTACACAGAGCGAGAAGAGTTGAAAGATATTTGTCTCAACCTTTCCACGTTGCAGAACAATTTACAGGTCTTAAAGGTGAGCTAGTAGATATTAAGGATACCATTTCTTCATTTAATGATGTAATGGACGGAAAATATGACAAATACCCTGAAGCAGCATTTAACTTGAAAGGTAATATCGACCAAGTAATTGCAGCAGGGGAGAAAATGTTAGCTGAAGCTAAATAAGTTTACTTATGAATATTGATATCATAACACCTGATCAAACTGTGCTTAGTGGCGAAATTACTTCGGTAAAGTTGCCGGAAGTACGGGTTCTTTTCAGGTTTTAAATAACCATGCTAACTTGATCGCCTCTTTAGGAGATGGTCAAGTAACCGTGTTGACAGCTAAAGGTGAAACTAAAACTGTTCAAATATCTGGTGGAGTGGTTGAAGTATTAGAGAATAAAATAACTGTGCTTGCAGAAGGCGTAGTCACAGCAAAATAATACTTTCATACAAGAAAATGTAAACTCACGTTACGCCTGTAACGTGAGTTTTTTTATGTCTTTATAGTGCTGAAAGAACGTTTTCTACCTTTACAGTATCGGTGTAAAACGCAGTGATTTTTTGTATAACCTCATCTACAGTCGCATCAGGACAAGAAGCACCACTGGTAAGTGAAATGGTTACTTGGGGTTTGTTGGGCAAATAATTTCTGGTAATTAATTCTTCTTTTGTTCTAAATTTAAAATGACTAATCTCCGTGTCTGAAATAATTTTATCTGCTCCTGAAATGTGATAAGTAGTCAGTTCTTCTTCACACAATTCTACCAAATGCGAAGTGTTTGAACTATTATAACCACCGACTACAATTGCGAAGTCTGCGGGATGTTTTAACAAACCATATACAGCATTTTGATTGTCGGAGGTGGCATAACACAGGGTGTCCCTAGTGTCTGCAAAACTTCCTTTTTCTATGTGGAGCGTAATAGACTTTAGGTAGTCAGCAATTTCTTGGGTGTCAGTCGCTAACATGGTGGTTTGATTTACCACTCCCAAATTTTGTAAATGAATTTCTGGATCAAAACCTTCAGAATATCGGCCTTTAAAGGTTTCGTAGAACGTGTCTTTCGCTTTTTCTCCTTTAATAAAGTCGCTTAGTAACTGTGCTTCAGCCATGTTTTGAATGACGATAGCATGTCCATTTTGTTTACTGTGGGAAAAAGTAGCACGTGTTTCTTCATGGTCTTTTTTTCCATGAATGACGATGGTAAAGTTATCTGAGCCCAGTTTTTCTGATTTCTTCCAAACCCGTTCTACAAAAGGACAGGTTGTATTGTATTTTTCAATTTGGATCCCTTTTTCAATCAGTAAGTGCTCAATCTCTATCGTTGTTCCAAATGCAGGAATCACCACGATGTCATTAGCAGTGATGCTGTCCCAATCAATTAATTGGTTACCATGCGTATCCATGATAAACTGAATGCCTTCTTCCTGTAAATCGTGATTCACTTGTGGGTTGTGAATCATTTCACTTAACAAGTAGATGTTTTTTCCTTGATGTTCTTGAAGGATATTATAAATAATTTCAATCGCATTTTCAACCCCATAACAAAACCCAAAGTGTCGAGCAATTAGAAAACGAATGGGTCCAAAGTCGAGTAAAGTAGGTTCGAAATCCTTTTTCATCTTATCGGCCTCTCGTCTCTTTTCTTTGATGGAAGAAATAATAGGACTTTTATAAAATGTAGGGATGTCAAACTTTTTCATACGATGATTTTCTTAACAGTTAAAGATAATAAATGTTGTTTAACTATAAGTGAGTTTCGTTTGCAAGAAATGCTTCTGCGAAGAACAGGTCTTCCTTCGTGGTAATTTTAATGTTGGAATAGTCACCTTCAATTAATTTTATTTGATGACCCTTGGCTTCAAAAACGCTTGCATCGTCAGTAAACGTCTCTTGGTAAGCTTGTTCATAGGCATCCATCAGTAGTGTAGAATTAAAGGTTTGAGGAGTTTGAATCAATCGAAAATCCTCTCGATGTTCAGATTTATTTCCCGTGGCTACAAGTTTTCTAATGGAGTCTTTCAATGGAACACTAACTACGGCAGAATTAAATTCTTCAGCGGTTTCAAAACTTAATTCGATGGTTTGCACTTTTATTAATGGACGTACAGCATCATGCACAGCAACTACACTGTTGGTATCATTAATCTGATTTAATCCTTTTTTAACGGAGTGGAAACGTGTGCTACCACCTTCAACAACAGTAATTAGTGCATTAGGAAGATAGTTTAATTGTATGGCGTTCCAAGTTTCAAAATGATCTCTCGGCAAAGTAAGAATAATATGAATATTAGGGATAGCTAAAAATTTTTCAATCGTATGAACTAGTATAGGTTTGGTGCCAAGCTGTAAAAACTGCTTGGGTCTGGAGGCTCCCATTCTGGAACCGATTCCTCCTGCGACTATAATTGCATATCGGTTCATATAAAACAACAATCGCGACAAGTTTCGTTGTCGCGATTGAATTTAAATATTAGATGATTAACATACAGTCTCCATAACTGAAGAATCTATATTTTTCTTTCACGGCTTGTTCGTAAGCCTCCATTACTAAATCATATCCTCCAAAGGCACAAGTCATCATTAATAGAGTAGACTCAGGTGTATGAAGGTTAGTCAATAATGCATTAGCAATTTTGAAATCGTAAGGAGGGAAAATAAATCGATCAGTCCATTTTTCAGCAGGCTTTAATCTATTATTAGCAGATACCGATGATTCAATTGATCGCATAGAAGTCGTTCCGATCGCACACACTCTTTTTTTATTGTCTAAAGCTTTATTGACTTTATCAGCAGTTTCATCAGGAATGATGATGTGCTCAGAGTCCATTTTGTGCTTCGTTAAATCTTCTACATCAACTTGGCGGAATGTACCTAAACCTACGTGTAGTGTAAGGTTTGCCATTTCAATACCGTTGATTTCAAGTCTTTTTAATACTTGAGGTGTAAAGTGAAGACCAGCGGTTGGAGCAGCTACTGCACCTACATTTTTAGCATATACTGTTTGGTAACGTTCTTTGTCCGATTCTTCCACACCTCTTTTGATGTATTTAGGTAATGGAGTTTCTCCTAATTCGTTAATTGTTTTGTAAAATTCAGAGTCGTCACCATCAAATAAAAATCGAATAGTTCTACCTCTGGAAGTGGTGTTGTCAATTACTTCAGCAACTAAGTCGCTATCACCAAAGTAAAGTTTATTTCCAACTCTTATTTTTCTAGCAGGATCAACTAAAACGTCCCACAAATGCATTTCTTGGTTAAGTTCTCTCAAAAGAAAAACTTCAATTTTTGCTCCTGTTTTTTCTTTGTTGCCGTAAAGTCGTGCTGGAAAAACTTTAGTGTCATTTATGATGAAGGTATCTCCTTCTTCAAAGTACTCAACAATGTCTTTAAATATTTTGTGTTCAATCTTACCAGTATCTTTGTGTACAACAATCATGCGTGATTCATCACGATTTTCTGCTGGGTACTCAGCTAATAGGTCTTGAGGTAAATTGAATTTAAATTGTGATAATTTCATAGAAATTTAATATTACGGTATTAAACGAAGTCGCGAAGTTACTAATTAAGTTTCATTGTACAATACAAATCCCTTGGACAGACTTCTCTAACTGGAGGATTTGTTATTTATTAATCTCTCAATTCGATGAACCCGCTTGTAGAAGACTCCTCCGAAACACGACTTATTATTTTAACATAAAAATAGTAAGTGCCATTGACAAGATTGTTTCCGTTTTTGTCTTTACCTTTCCAGACGTATTTATCAGGAACTTCGTTTCCAACTATTTCACCATTGTTGTAAGCTTCACCGCCATAGTAATCATCAAAAGAGATGATTTGATCACCCCATCGGTTGAAAATTACTACCTCGATGCGCTCGATAAGTTTAGAGAATGTATTGTCGAAATCAGGGCCATATCTTAAAACACCATTTGTTTCATTATCTGTAACAATGTCAACGATTAAATTATCGCCATCCGATTTAATGATTTTGATGTCAAAAAAGAAATTGCTATTTAAGATGTCATTGTTGGGGCTTAAGAAATTATAAATAGTACTCGGTAATATTTCTTCAATTCGCGTTAAAGCATTTATATCAATACCTTCACGAAGTACGGTAATATATGAGCGAGCACACGTGTTAAAGACATCACAAACCTCATACTCTAGTGAGTCTACGATGTTTGTGGTATCTGAAATACCACTTTTATTTAAGTCAATTGTTATGGTGAGTGCTTCATTATCAATGGATACTACCTTATTGTCTAAGTTGGAAAAAGGAGTAATGATTTTAATCGAAGAAATGTTTCTATTGGAATCAGCGACTAAAGAGTCAAGGTTAATGATCGTGATCTTTTGTTTGACAGTAACTTTTTTAGCATTTATCACCACTGGGGGCACATTTACGACTGTGATTTTTACTGTATCCGAACTAATTGTATTTCCATTGTCTACATTCCAAACCAACAAATAAGGGCTTTTTTCTGGCTTAAAGCCACTTACTTCAGCTTTCGGACTAGTGATGTCGTTAAATACTAATCCATTAACAGGAGACCAATAAGTAGAAGCACTGAAAACAGGGTCTGCATTTAGTGTCGTGCTATAGGTTTTGATTGTTTTATCAGCGCCAGCGTTAGCACCTACAACACTTTCAGAAAGTATGATTTGAATCAAAGCAGTTGCCGTTTCATTTCCTGCGTCAAGTACCTTCACATAGAAAGAGTCGATTGTACCGATTGTAGTAGAATAATCTAACGTGACGTTGAATCCTGAAATTGAAGCAGAACCAATAGTTGTGTTTGTCAGGATAGAAGCCGAATCAAATAAGATGTTATTCTCCGCATCGGTAAAGAAATCCCGTATGTCAAACGTCAAACTTGATTGGTTTTCGAGGGTCACGGTAGTGTCATTTGCCACAGGCGCGTTGTTCGTTACGGTGATTGTAACTTTTGCCTGCTCAGTAATACCACACTCATTAACCACTAGATAGTCAAGGGTAACCTCACCAGAGAATCCAAACTCGGGTACAAAGACAAGTTGATTAGCATCAGTGATATATGCCGTACCAGATGTTGTTGGAGTTATGAGTGAAATATTCAGATATACCTCCTTCAATTAGGTCATTGGTTAAAATAGCCACCACAGCACTATCGCCAGAGAAAATTGTTGCGACATCATCCGAGACACTTAAGTCATAAGTGGTGATCATTAAATCAACCGTATCAGTACCTGAAGGGCAAAGATTATTCTCATCACTTGTTAATACCAGTTGCACAGCACCATTAGCGATTTCATTAGAAGAAGGGAAATAGGTGGCGTTTAAGTCTGCTTCATTTGGAGTAAAGGTACCCTCATAGTTTGACCATATTGCGCCTGTAGCATTAGTAATAGTACCATTCATAGTAATACCAGTACCGTCATAACAGCTGATTGTTTGATCAGGACCTGCGTTTACTGTTGGTGAAGGACTGATGTTTACACTAAGGCTATCCATTTCCTTGTTACATGAAGGGGAGTTTTCAGATGTAGCGTAGATTGTAATTTGACCGAGTAATAAATCGGAAGCCGATAGGGTATAGGTAGTGGTTAATGTAGTTGCACTTGAGAAAGTTCCTGTTCCGTTGGTTGACCATAAAACACCCGTGGCACCGCCACCAATAGTACTATTTAAAAGGACCGATGAGTTACTGGCACATATCGATTGATCAGGCCCAATGTTGATGGTAGGTTGAGCGGTGATGGTAATATTCACTAACGACTCTGAAAAGCACCCTGCAGCTGAGATATCAAAGGCATATAAAAGGGTGTCTGAAAGTATTTCAGTACCCGCTAAAACGGGTATTCCTTGGCCATCAGGAGCGGTAAAGTAGGCTTGGTTACCGCTAAGATTAACACCTGTTATTGGAGGTAGGGTATAACGACCACATTCCACTACTGGTGCTGGGGGGTCAATAACTGGAAGAGGATCCACAGTAACTACCATGGTGTCACTATTTATTGAATCACAAGAATTGCTTGACTGAACATAAATATAGTAAGCTAATGGGGTGGGGTCCGTGTTTTCCAATAATACTTGAGAAGCAATCGAGTCTCCAACCATATTAGGGAATACAGTTTTTGTGAAAGTTTCTCCGCCATCAGAACTTACAAACCAATCAAGTTGATCCAACGAACCAGAAGCTTTTAAATTAATCAGTTGGCCTGAACAAATTGTCATATCAGGGGAAAGCGTGGCTTTATGGGGTTGTGTGCTGACGGTTATTAAAGTATGATTAGAGGTGTCACGTGGACAGGAAGTCTCTACTATTCTGGAAATAAATCGATAGTAGGTATTAGTAGTAGGCGTCAGCGATAATGAATCATCTGTTGCATTGGGAATAGTGGTCCATACTAAGGTATCTATACTTTCTTGCCAGATATATTCATCTGCAATTGAATTAGTTGTTTTTAATTTTAGTTCTTCACCTTCACAAACAACCAAACTGGAAGGGGTTATCGTTCCAGCAGTTGGAGATGGTTCTAAGTAAAGGCTATAGATTTCAGTTGTAGTTTCATTGCAAGCATTGGATACTTGTGCATAAACTCGTATGTCATTAATACTTGGATCATCAAAAACCACTTGAACAGTTGTGTCGTTGATTAACCCAGAAGTTATGGGTGCATATGTCCCTTCGTTGAGGCTTTGAAACCATTCAATATTTTCTCCTTTAGAACCATTAAGCCCTACGAGAATCGTGTCGTTTAAACATGTGCTACCACTGTTACTTGCTATGGTACCCGCAACGGCTTGTGGATATAAGTTGAGAATTATTGAATTTGAGGTAACCTCGTTAACTGAAGCACAGGAATAATGTTGTTCAAAAATTGCAGCGATAGTATCTTGATCAGATAGGTTGCTGAAAGTCGCTATCGTATCGTTGTGATTGGTTTGATGAATGCCGTTAATCTGCCAATTAATAGTGCCATCAAATTCACTAAAATTTTTAATGTTTACATCTGCATGAAATGTGTGAATAGAGTCAGTACATGTCGAGCTTGAAAGGTTAGCAATTGATATTTCAGGAGTTATTTCTGCCTCCCTTACGAGGGTCATTGTATCACGAACTGCTGGACAAACACCAGTGTAGACTGCTATTTCAATGGAAGCGCTATCACCAGAACCAATCCCTGTAATTAGTTTGTCATATTCGCTAGTGGGGTTGAGAATGGTGGCTACACCTGAAATCACGGACCAACGCAGACTATCGCTATTGCCTGATGTCGATATATGAGGTTTTCCAGTAGTGTCAGCACAAAATGTTTCTCTATTTTGGTAAAAAATATCAGCGTAAGGAGCTTGATCTCTTTTGATAACAAGAGAATCAGTAAAAAGACACCCTCCCGAATTTAAAACCCATACTACCACAGTAGAGTCGTATGAGGGCAACGAAAGAGGAACGGAAATCTGTCCGATTTGGATAAAGTCGTTACTTCCAACTTGTATCCTTCCATCAGCCAATTCCTTAATGTAGGTGTAAGAATTGCCAGCAATAGACCAAGTACTTTCCCAGCCGCTTGGAGTATTGGAAGGTCTAAAAATCACTGAATCGGCACAAACCTCTAAATCCGGTCCAGCATCAAAATTTGGTCGTGTACAATTGACCTGCCACTCAACTGCCCCAATATCAATTATTTTATCATCAAAAAAACGAACGAACGGTTCTCCCCGCTGATCGTATTGCTCACCTTCAGGTCTAAACCCAGGGTCTCCCGCATCAATAACAAGGCTCTTTTCTGAGGGTATGTGAGTAAGCGTAGGGCCACCATTATCAGCAGCTAAAGGCTCTAGTTGTGGATCATCGCCAATTACTTCATTATTAGTTTCAGTCAAAAAACTAATGCTATTGGTGCCTAGAAAATTATATCCACCAGATGTGATTGCGCTTTCGTTCTCAGCATATAAATCCTCAGAACCAGTAAGATCTGTGTTTGTATCTAATTTGTTATTGGATACAATGGTGCTGTATAAAGAAACCCTCCCGAATGCAGTATAAATACCACCGCCACCATAAGCCGAAGTGTTCTCTGTAATGGTTGAATGATTGATGGATAAATTTCCTTGGCTTTCGATACGAATGGCTCCGCCACCTTCTTTCATATCAGTATTCCCTGAAAAGGTACATTGATCAATAAATCCATTACTCTTACCAATGTAATCGGAGATAGCTAATGCCCCACCACCAGCGCCTTTGTTTTTGTAGAAAGTTGAGTTTTCTATATAATATTCAAAAGTCCCTGCATCATCTTGAATATAGATAGCTCCACCAGGACCATTAATGCTTTGGTTTACCAATAGCGATGAACCAAATAGTTTCAGGGTGTGCAAAGTGAAGCTTTGACCACCATCTGGATTTATATAATAAATTGCTCCTCCATAGCTATCTTCTTCATTTTCGGCTGTATTATTATTGAAGGTGCAATATTCAAAAATCAGTTCACCACCAGAAGCACTCACAGCACCACCACTTATGGCTTTGTTGTCTTGAAAAATGACTTTTCGAAAGAAAGCGCTTCGGTTGTTTAGGCGTATAGCACCACCTTCTCCACCTACTTGTGGATCTTCAGAAACGCCATTTGTTAAAACTAAATGTTCTACTAATGATCCTGGATGTGTTTTATTTAAAACTACGTCAAAAATTCCTTCTTGTGAAGGCACTTCCATTTGTGTGAAGTTAAAAATACGAGAGGTTCCATTTCCAGTAATAGTGGTTGGAGCTTTTTCTTGACCAGTGATGTGTAAATCGTGAGGAATTTCGATTTCCCCTTTTTCTAGAACTATATTTTGAACCTTTTCATCAATAATAATGATGTCACCTGGCTCAGAATTGTTGATTTCATAACGTAATTCACCAGGAGTGTCTCCATCCGTGTCTAGCTTTACGATACGGTCCTGAGCAAATGAAAGGGAGAGAATTAAAAATAGCGTTGGCAATAAGAGAAGCTTTTTCATAGCAGTTGACTAAGGATACAGTTAGTGTATTCAGTTTAAGAGGTAAAGGTAATAAAAGAATAAGATATTTTTTTGATGTAGGGTCTCTAAGGGGTTTGGGGCTTCAAATCATCGCTATAACGCTATTCTCCTTAAGAACCCACCCCTAACCCCTCCCAAGAGGGGAGTGTCTCCGAACTGGAGGGAGGGGAAGAGGATTGAGGTTTAGTTTTCAAATAGAAATCTCCAATCACCACCCCAAACGAAATAACTATAGGGTACTGTCTCGTCCGAGTAGAGGGATTTCTTAGAACTAGAGGGTGGGAAATATGGATTGAGATTTAATCGGTAAATAGAAACCTCCAATCATCATCAATCAACGATATAATTGTTGCAACTTTCCCCTCCTAGGAGGGGTTAGGGGTGGGTCCTCTTATGACTAAGTCCTAAAAAGTTTACAGGTTAAAGAGTTAGTCCTATGTATATATTTACAATCAACGAGTTGAGTTCTCTCCCAACTGGAGAGTGGAAAAAGGATGGTGATTTAGCTCTTAAATAGAAACTCCCAATCACCACTTTAAACGAAGTAACTATTGAAACTACTCCCCTCCTCGGAGGGGCAAGGGGTGGGTCCTCACTGAATTTCAACTATTCGTTTTTATCCAATCATAAATTGTATTTACCACATCAAACAATTTTTTTTTGACCTCTAGGTCATCAAAACGTAAAAACCGTACTCCTAGCGATTCTAATTTTTCTTGCCTTATTTTATCCCTCTCGTAAGCTCCTTCGTAGCTGTGCGATTCCCCATCTATTTCAATAGCTAATTTTAAATCTTTACAATAAAAATCCACAATGTAATTATCGATTGGTCGCTGGCGATCAAAATCGTATCCAAGTAGCTGTTTTTTCTTTAGTTCTTGCCAGAGGAGTATTTCGGAAGTAGTCATATTACTCCTTAGCTTCCGGGCAAGTTGTTTTAATTTAGGATTGTAAGGGATTATTTCCCGTTTGTGAGCCATAGTTAAAAAATGGGTGACGCTCAAATTAAGTGTGGAAGTGGATAAAATCAAACTTTTTGTTAATGAATTTACCCACCCCTAACCCCTCCGAGGAGGGGAGTGTCTCCGAACAGGAGGGTGGGGAAATAGATTGAGATTTAGCTTTTAAATAGAAAGGTTCAAATCATCACTTTAAACGAAATAACTATAGAAATTACACCCATCCCAAAAGATGAGTGTCTTAGGACTGGAGAATTGGAAAAAAGAATTGAGATTTGCTTTCAAATAGAAACCTCCAATCACCACCCCAAACGAAATAACTATAGAAACTATTCCCACTCTTTGGACGGGAGTGTCTCCGAACTGGGGAGTGGAAAAAAGAGTTGCGATTTAGCTTTCAAATAGAAGCCTCCTATCACCACTTAAACGAAAAAGAGGGGAGTGTCTTCGGACTGGAGAGTGGACAAAAAGGATAGAGATTTAGTTTTCATATAGAAAATGGCCAACCATCACTCCAAACGAAATAACTATAAAAATCACTCCCCTCCTCGGAGGGGCAAGGGGTGGGTGCTTTTAACTAAAATCTTTCCCGAGCCTATAAATCAGCTATTCACATAACCGAACGCAAGTTCTCAACAAAAGGACAAGCAAAATCAAATTCTTTACACGTTGATTTTGTCCCTTACACAAATTATAGTTTTATTTATGGTTTCTTACTTTTAAACCACAAGATGAAAAAGCTATTTACTGTTCTTTTTATTACACTTTTTTCAAGTGTGTTTTCACAAGGAGTTGTCAATGACCCCACTTTTACCCAAAGAAAATCTTGGGGTAATCATTATGTGTAATCTATAGCTGTTCAACCCGATGGAAAAATTATTGTTGGCGGGAGTCTTAATAATAATACGGTAAATAAAAACATATTTGAACGGCTTAATATAGACGGTTCTTTAGACAACACTTTTAATGTGGATACAGAGGTAGCTAATATTGATGTTATTGAAGCTATAGCTATTCAACCCGATGGAAAAATAATAATAGGAGGTAGATTTTTCTCAGTTAACGGAAGAATAAGTAACGCTATTATGCGTCTGAATGCAGATGGCTCATCAGATATTTCTTTTGATACTCGGAGTAATTTTTATAGTCAAATTTACTCTATTGCTGTTCAACCTAACGGAAAAATTATTATAGGAGGTAATTTTAATATTTACGAAAAAAAAAGCAGTAATATTGCACGCCTGAATAAGGATGGCTCTTTAGACAACTCTTTTAATCCTGGAACAGGTTTTAATTCTTTAGTTAATTGTATGACTATTCAACCTGATGGGAAAATTATTGTTGGCGGTGATTTCAGTACTTTTAATGAAAAAAACAGAAACAGAATTGTACGTCTAAATGCAGATGGTTCTTTAGATACTTCTTTTGATCTAAAGATTGAGTTTGATGATGATGTTAATTGTGTAGCTCTTCAACCTGACGGAAAAATTATAGTTGGGGGATCTTTCAGTTTTTCTAACGAAACAAGTAATAGTGGAGCTATCATACGTCTGAATGAGGACGGTTCCTTGGACACTCTCTTTTATTCAGGAGTTAGGCCTGCTGTTTATTCTTTAGTTGTTCAGCCCGATGGAAAAATTATAGTTGGGGGATCTTTCAGTTTCTCCGCAGATATAAACAGGGAATCTATTCTGCGCTTAAATGATAGTGGTTCATTAGACACTTCCTTTGATACTGGAGACAAGTGTAGTGGTTCTGTTCGTTCTTTAGCCCTTCAACCCGATGGAAAAATTACTGCGGGGGGGTGGATTTATAATTATGGAGATGGTTATCCTCCTAGAAGTGGAGTTATCCGCTTAATTAATTCTGGAACAGACACCCTAGTGGCTTGTGACAGCCTTACATGGATGGATGGAAACACCTATACTTCTTCTAACAATTCGGCCACCCACACGGTCACAAATGATATAGGCTACGATAGTCTTGTGTTTTTGGATTTGACAATTACAAGATCTACTTCTGGAACCGATGTCATTTCTACATGCGATAGCCTCACATGGATAGATGGAAATACCTACACTTCCTCTAACAACACCGCCAGCTATATTTTAACTAATGCCGCAGGATGTGATAGTGTAGTAACTTTAGATTTAACAATTACTAATTCTACAACAGAAACTGATAAGATTACTACTTGTGATAGCCTTATATGGATAGATGGAAACACCTACACATCATCTAACGAAACTGCTACTTATACTTTAACTAATGCCGCAGGATGTGATAGTGTTGTAACTTTGAATTTAACAATTACTAATCCAACAACAGGAACGGATATCATAACTACTTGTGATAGCCTTGAATGGATAGATGGAAAAACCTACACTTCCTCTAACGACACCGCTACTTATATTTTAACTAATGCCGAAGGATGTGATAGTGTGGTAACCTTGAATTTGACTGTTTATAGTCTATCCGACAGCAGCGCTAGCACCACATTAAATGATAAAACCATCACTGCTAACAACACCAATGCTACCTACCAATGGGTGGATTGTGATAATGAAAATATCACAATACCTGAAGAAACCAGTCAACATTTTACTGCAACAAATAAGGGTTACTTTGCTGTTGAAATAACAGAAAACGGTTGTGTTGATACTTCTGCCTGCGTTGAAGTTATACCAGAAATTCCCTGTGACCCCCTCGAGATAGGTTTTTACCCTAACCCTTCCACTGATATCATCACCTTTCAAGTAAATTGTTCAATTCCTTCTCTAAAAGTAAAATTATTTAACAGCCTTGGACAATTAATTTCAATGCATCAGTTGCACGGTGCTATGCCATCGCTTCAGTTGCCTGAAAACAGTGGGTTGTATCTATTAGAAATCTGGTGGGGCGAAAAGCATCAAGTGCATCGAGTAGTGAAGTATTGAGGTGAAACACTAAAAAGTTGATAGACACAACAAACACTTAAATTTTTAACCAATTTGGTTGGCGTAAACCAGCAAGTTGTCATTGGCTATATTTTGTCTCGACACCAAGGTTCTGTGTACTACTGGAGCTTCAATGCCACTTTTAAAATAAACACTATCGGCTATAAATACCCGCGCCTCATCCCACACGTTCAGGGCGATAAAAGCGTCTAACAATTGTTTTCCACCTTCAATAATTACTGAGGTAAATTTTTTCTCATATAAGTCACTCAATACTTGAGGAACGATGTCTTGCGTAAAATCCAATTGTACGAATTGGTTGTTGTCTTCTGCTAACGTTTTCAACCCATTATAAATAATGGTCGGTTGCGATTGGTCAAACAAATAAAAATCGTTGGGTATGCGCAGCGTTTTATCTAGTACTATCCGCATCGGGTTATGTCCTTCAACATGACGCACGTTCAATTGTGGATTATCGTGCAAAGCCGTGTTGGTGCCGACCATTATTCCCGCTTCTTCTGCTCGCCATTGATGTACTAGTTTGCGAGAGGCTTCATTGCTGATCCATTTGGAATCGTAATTTTCTCGAGCGATAAAACCATCAGCGGTTTGTGCCCATTTGAGAATGATATAAGGTCTTTTTTTCTCTTGAAAAGTAAAAAAACGTTTGTTGAGTTCTCTTCCTTTTTCTTCTAAAACACCCGATTCTATTTCAATTTCCGCATCTTTCAATTTTTGAATGCCTTTACCAGCTACCAACGGATTGGGATCATCATTGCAAATGACAACGCGAGTTGGTTTTACAGCAGCTAATAAATCAGCACAAGGAGGAGTTTTTCCAAAATGAGCACATGGTTCTAGCGTCACATACACGGTCGAATTTTCAATTAATCCTTTATTCTCTACTGAATTTACCGCATTGACTTCAGCATGGGGTCCCCCATATTTTTCGTGATAACCTTCTCCAATGATAACCCCTTCATGTACAATTACACAACCTACCATCGGATTAGGTGTTACTTTTCCCATGCCTTTTTTAGCAAGGTCTAAAGCTTGTTGCATGTAGTAAGAATCATTCTGTATCATTGTGTACCTTTGGGTTGTGACTATACCTGTGTTTAATACTGTAAAAGACCTCATTTCTTTCTTAAAAGAAAAATTAGCGACTATATATGAGTTTGCAGAAGCTGAAAACTTAAGTTTTATGCTCGCTAATCACCTCTACGGAATTTCTAAAACAGATTATGTGATGGAAAAAGCGATGGGTCAATATGATCAGAATGCACTGCAAAAAACACTTGATCGACTGCTCGCTCATGAACCGATTCAACATATCATCGGTGAGTGTGAGTTTTATGGACTACGCATAAAAGTGACCCCAGAAGTACTCATTCCCCGACCGGAAACCGAAGAAATAGTTGATCGAATCATTCAACATTATAAAGGACAAAAAAACTTAAAAATCATCGATTATTGTACAGGCTCGGGTTGCATCGCCATTGCATTAGCGAAGCAGTTAGCTGCCGAAGTAGTTGCGGTAGATGTGAGTGAAAAAGCATTGGAAGTTGCAAAGGAAAATGCCAGGGTCAATGATGTTGCCATAAGATTTATTCAAGTAGATGTATTAGCTATTAACTCTTCACTATTAGCTATTAACTATGACCTTATCGTCTCAAATCCACCTTATGTATTAGAAAGCGAGAAAGTGAAGATGAATAAAAACGTGCTGGACCATGATCCTCATCTAGCGTTGTTTGTAGCAGACGAACAAGCACTAATTTTTTACGAACGCATCACTCAACTGGCCGCACAGCAATTAAAAAAGGGAGGTCGGTTATATTTTGAAATCAACGAACAATTTGGTGAGGAAACTAAAGCTGTGATGCAGAAACAAGGGTTTTCTGAGGTGGAAGTTCTGAAAGATTTTCAAAGAAAAGATAGAATGGTGGTTGGTGTTATTTGATCTTAATTAAATTTGTTTAGGAAATTGATTTTTACAATTTTTTGAATAAAATCAATCAGTAACATTTAATCTTTTTAATAAATGAAAAACTACACTAGTCTATTAGCTTAATTCTTACACTTCTTATTTGCTCCAAAAAATGGCTGGATAAATTTTGTACGGTCGAGAGGTAACGATCGTGCTTTTAATATTACAGTTGATGAAAATGGAAATTCATATACTTCGGGATATGTAGAAGGCTCTTTTGTGGATGTTTTTGCTCATTAGTGCGAAATGTGTCCCCCTGCTATGTAGTTTATAAGTCTTAATAATAAGTTTTTAGCCTGTTTTCACACTGGTATTGGTTTTGGTTAAAGGTAGAGTAAGTAACCAATTCTAAACATCAAAAAAATGGAGTTATCTAAAAATTCAAAACTAGCACTATATACAGCTGGTTCATTAGCCACAGGCTTAATCGTAAAAGAAATTGCAAGAAAATCATGGGTGGCAGCAAAAGGAAAAACCCCTCCTAACGACACTTCTAAATCAAATACGTCAACAAAAGAGATGGTGATGTGGACGGTAGGTTTAGCTGTATTAAGTGGCTTGGGAAAAGTGTTTTACAAAAAATTTGTACCAAGACCGTAATTGAACAAAAATCTAATAAAAAAAATCAAAAAACAGATATGACAATTTTCGAAAGAATAAGAGAAGATCACGTAATACAAAGGATGCTAGTCAAAAAACTAGTTGAAACTCATGGCGATACAAGTGAGCGGAAGGAAATATTTAAAAAATTAAAGTCTGAACTTGAAGCGCATGCAGTTGCTGAGGAAAGATGTTTTTATGTTCCGTTGATCGAAAGTGATCTCACGCAAGAAAAAGCACGCCATAGTATTTCAGAACATCACGAAATGGATGAGATGATTGCTGAATTAGAAGAAACAAGTATGGATTCGCCAGGCTGGTTAGTCACAGCAAAAAAACTGAAACACGAGGTAGAGCATCATCTGGATGAAGAGGAACATGAAGTTTTTCAAATGGCAGGTAAAGTACTTACTGAAAAGCAAAAAGTGGAATTAACAAAAGAATTCTCTAACATTAAAAAAGAAGCTGAAGAGCAAGTATAATTCTAAATTGCTCCTTGGACTACTTTTATTAATCAACTTTTTACTTTCGAATGATGGGGTCAAATAATGTCTTCATTATTCTTTAATAATCCTGTGGGTTTAAATAGAAGTGTCGAATAATAATGTTAAAATAGGGAAGGTTTCGTCTCTGGTTTTATAATTTTTCAATAAAAACACCTGATTCTCCTTCATAACGAAAAAATGCATCGTTTCCCCGATGACTTCTCCTTTTTCCATTGGCTAAAATTTCGAAGTGGCTATTTTGTGCCATCCATTTTTCAAACCCTTTTTCTATTCTATAAAATGTGTTTTCAGCATTAAAAAAAGTCAATTGAGAACCCGATTGAAAAGTTATTTCTTCTGGCTTTTTCAACGAAATGATATGGACTCTGTTAATGTAATTGTCCTCAATAAAACGAACATTGGCTTCAAACAAATCTTCGGCTTTTACGATTTCTATAGGGAATTGAAACCGTGTTTTTTCTTCAATCGTTGCTTTACTGTCTGTGTACAGCACCACATCTATCTTCGTTCCTGTTTCCAGTACATCATCCAGAACGCGTTCATGCACAATTATCTTCGGAGCCCATTGGGCAAGTTCTTCCAAAAGTTGCGCAGCACCAGCAAACCATTCATCTATATAAAGACCTGGTTCTTGATTTTCACGGACGAAGTGGTGGGATGACATGGGGTAAAGTTCGTGGTTTAAATATTGAAGTTCAAAGTAAATGTAACCTGAAAGTTTTTTTATGGATTATTTGTTAATTTTGGAATTCTTAAATTGAGAACATGAGAAAGTATTTGTTGGTATTGTTTACAGTGATAGGGGTTTCTGCCCTTTCACAAGTTGTGCCTAAGTTTGGTTCGAATAAACTAGTGCAAAGAACTTCAGGTAACCTAGAGGTTAGGTTAGATAGTATTGTTCTCAAAGGGTTTGTTAAAATGTTTAACGATACTGTAACATATCAGAAAGGTTTTTATCATTATAATTCCTTAGGTCAATTAGTGAGTGTTATTGCCCAACAAAGTGATGGAACTAAATTTCATAATAGACAATTAGATAGTGCAATTTACAAAGTTGGGACTGACCAGTTTATTCATCGAATATATCTTTGGAACAAAACAAATAATAATTGGTTTCTTTTTAGTGAGAAGACTACTGACATTATTGTCAGTAATAAAGGGTTGATTGAAAAAAAAACAACCAATTTTTTGTCGGGAGGTAGAAGGGAAAATGTTTATGAATACGATGCATATAATAGAAAAACGTACTTTGGTAGCTTTTATGCAGACTCTGGAAGTAGTGAATTGATTTTGGAAGTGGAAGAATACTTTAGCTACGCCCAAGAACCAAATAGTACAATAATCAACCCCAGCACTAGAATTTTTTATGATGATTTAGGGAATGTTGAAAAAGAAGAAATTACAGTAGGAAAAGATTCAGTTGATAAAAATTTAAATATAGTTATGTCATTTAGGGGTGATAGTTCATTTCCAGAAGAGGGAAGTTTAACCACGTTTGACTATAATGCAGAAGGTAACTGGATTAAAGTGAATGGATTTGAATATGATTCGGACACTCAATTATGGATAGAGGAAGAAAACAGTGAACTAGATTATTATAATGATTACTCTATTTCTAATACAATTGAAATGCTGAAAATTATGTCGTTTGATCATGAGATAACGGGTATAGTAGAGTTTATGAATAATAAACCTTTGAAAACATTTAGTTTCAATTTTTGGGACGCTGAAAATTCTGTATGGACTCAAGGAGGTGTGTATAATTTTTATTATTCTAAGCCAACTCTTGTTAGTCTGAATGAGGCTAATGATATAAAGCATGAGTTTTATCCTACAATAGTTAGTGATGTGGTTTCTGTAGGGTTTGAAAATAAAAGTGCACAGCTAAATATTATGAATGATAAAGGTCAAGTTGTGTATAGTCAGGTAGTGGACAAATTATCCGTTTTGAATTTTTCAGACTTCCCTACTGGTAACTACTTTTATCGTCTTACCTCTGGAGAACTTGTCAGAAATGGTAAATTTATTGTTAAATAGGTTTGTTCTGAAACAGAAGCCTTTAAATACTTGTTAACCTACTCTCGAACGACTATATTTGAGAAAGACTTTAGGGGCGTCCCGATTTTATCGCGACTGAGAAGCACCCTTGGAACCTGATCCCGATTGTGCGGGCGTAGGGAAAAGTCGGAGAAACCTCTCCACTTTTAAACTTCCAAGAACCTTCTTATACCTTAAACCTAAAAAAAACGTCATTCCAGAGTTTTGTTTTTCTCAAAATAGCTGGATCGCATGTTGTAGCACGAGTTTCTATTAAGAGATTCTTCGCTTCGCTCAGAATTAAGGTTAGAGATCGGAAAGACAGTCTAATAAAACAATGCAAGTACTCGTAAACAACACATCAACATCAACATCACCAAATCAGAACATCACTGGTTTATTGGAAGAGTTGTCTATCAACGCTCAAAAAGGAGCCGCGGTAGCAATAAACAATGTGGTGATTCGTAAAGACGAATGGAGTGCTTATCAATTAAATGAAAACGATAAAGTAACAATTATTAAAGCAACGCAAGGAGGTTAGAGAACCAAGATGCTAGATTCAAGAACCAAGAGTTTGTTTGAAAATCTATTGTCTAAATACTAATAATCTCAAATCTCATTACTAACATCTCAATACTCAAAACATGGCAAGAGAAGAAAAAATACCCACGCAAGCAACCATCACTAGAGACGGTTTTCCAGCATCGAAGAAAATATACGTTTCAGGAGAGTTGCACGATATTAAAGTAGCCATGAGAGAAATCTCATTGAGCGACACTATTAATAAAATGGACAAGAGCAAGCCTGCTCAAAAAAACCAACCTGTCACCGTATATGATACATCTGGCCCTTATACCGATCCAGCTATTGATATTGATGTACGCAAAGGGATTCCTCGTTTGAGAGAACAATGGATCATGGACAGAGGTGATGTTGAACAATTGGATCAACTTTCTTCAGAGTACGGCAGAAAGCAAGCTGAACGACCTGAGTTAGCGCATCTTCGTTTTGAACACATCAAAAAACCGTTGCGAGCAAAAGCAGGACAAAATGTTTCTCAAATGCACTATGCACGCAAAGGCATGATTACGCCAGAAATGGAGTACATCGCTATTCGTGAAAACCAACGCATTGACGAAGTTAACGAGTTAGCTAAACAACATCCTGGTCAAAACTTTGGCGCAAGCACACCTAAAAAATATATTACCCCGGAATTCGTAAGAGAAGAAGTTGCAAGAGGTAGAGCAATTATTCCGAACAACATCAACCACCCTGAAAGTGAACCAATGATTATTGGTCGTAACTTCTTAGTGAAAATCAATGCCAACATTGGAAACTCAGCTACAACGTCTTCTATTGAAGAAGAAGTTGAAAAAACTGTTTGGTCTTGCCGTTGGGGTGCAGATACCATCATGGATTTATCTACTGGTAAAAATATCCATGAAACGCGTGAGTGGATTATCAGAAACTCACCAGTGCCGATTGGTACAGTGCCGATTTATCAAGCACTAGAAAAAGTAAATGGTAAGGCTGAAGATCTGACGTGGGAAATATTCAGAGATACCTTAATTGAACAAGCAGAACAAGGAGTCGATTATTTTACGATTCATGCAGGTGTTTTATTACGCTATATTCCATTAACAGCAAAACGAATCACAGGAATCGTTTCTCGTGGTGGTTCTATTATGGCTAAGTGGTGTCTGTCACACCATAAAGAAAGTTTCTTATACACACACTTCGAGGAGATTTGTGAAATTATGAAAGCATATGACGTAGCATTCTCATTAGGTGATGGACTTCGTCCGGGTTGTATTGCAGATGCAAATGATGCCGCTCAATTTGGTGAATTAGAAACACTGGGTGAGTTAACAAAAATTGCCTGGAAACACGATATCCAAACTATTATCGAAGGTCCAGGTCATATACCAATGCACATGATCAAAGAAAATATGGACAAACAGTTGGAAGTGTGTGGTGAAGCACCTTTCTATACCTTAGGTCCATTAACCACGGATATCGCTCCAGGATATGATCACATTACCTCTGGTATTGGTGCTGCCATGATTGGTTGGTACGGCACGGCAATGTTATGTTACGTAACACCAAAAGAACACTTAGGCCTTCCAAATAGAGACGATGTAAAGGTAGGGGTTATCACATACAAATTAGCTGCTCACGCTGCCGATTTAGCCAAAGGTCACCCAGGCGCCCAACATAGAGACAACGCCTTGAGTTTAGCGCGTTTCGAATTCCGTTGGGAAGATCAATTTAATTTAGGTCTTGACCCAGATACTGCTCGTGAATACCACGATGAAACATTACCTGCTGAAGGTGCAAAAGTGGCTCATTTCTGCTCCATGTGTGGTCCAAACTTCTGTTCAATGCGAATCACACAAGATGTTCGTGACTACGCTGCTGCTAACGGACTTGATAGCGAAGAAGCCATTCAAAAAGGAATGGAAGAAAAAGCGAAAGAATTTGCTGACAAAGGAGCTGAAGTTTATATACCACAATAGAGAACCAAGAAATTAGAGTCAAGATCCAAGATTACCTTGTCTTGCTTCTTGACTCTTGTATCTTGCATCTTGTTTCTATGAAAATAATAGTTCTCTCCCCACCAACTCCAGTTATGGGCGAATATGACACCATGGATTGGTTGTTGGAGCAAGGTGTCGACCGCTATCATGTGCGGAGACCCGAAGCCACGTTTGATCAGGTTAAAAATTGTTTGAATCGTGTACGGAAGGAATTCAGAAACAAAACAAGTGTCCATTCTCATCATAATTTAAAAGAAACCTATGCTCCTTGTGGCATTCATCATACAACAAATTCTGAGTTTGACCCTACTTTTGATGGAACACAGAGTAAGTCGTTTCATTCTATCGAAGAGATTAAAAACAACCAACACCCGTACAGTTTCGGTTTTCTAAGCCCCATCTTTCCATCCATTTCAAAAGCTGGGTATCAAGCAGACTTTGATGAAAAGGAATTACAACAACTCAATGAAGAAACACCCTTTCCGCTATACGCTTTAGGGGGGATTTCACATGAGACAGCTTTAAAAGCAAAGCAATTAGGTTTTGCAGGAGTAGTTTTATTTGGTACTATTTGGGAGGAGATTCGTGTGACAAAGATTCAGGATAATTTTTTGAGAATAAGGGAGGTTGTTAAGGGATAAACTATTGAAAGATAATTTCGATCCCATATGTAGGTGTGAATATTTCCCTCTTTTGCTACAGTCCAAAATATGACAAAAAATAATCTCTTTAAATAACAATTAGAGAAAAAGTATTGTGAACCGCTATAAAAATTTGACACTCTGTGAGTTTGTGATTTAGTAATTATTTTATCAATAAATGTTAATAAAGTCCTGTAGGTCTGGAATAGAATTTATAAATCAGGTTATTAGATTTTAAGTATTTTGCATAGCTTTATACTCTAGCTCAAACGTATAAATGGTATTCAGTAGTAGTATTTTTATTTTATATTTTCTGCCCATTTTTTTATTATGTTATTATGTTACTCCTATAAAATGGAGAAATTATACAGCTTTAGCAGCTAGTTTATTTTTTTATTCCTGGGGAGCCCCATCATTTATTTTTGTATTGTTATTATCCACCCTACTTGATTATTATGTAGCGCTGCATATTGCTGAAAAAAACACTTTAAAAACTAATCGGTTTTTGTTGTCAATTTCCATTTTGGCTAATGCAGGCTTGCTGTTTTACTTCAAGTATTTTAATTTTTTTGTTGCAAATTTGATTTCGGCTAATTTTAGTTCTTTGTCATTTGAGCAAGTACTATTACCCATTGGAATCTCTTTTTTTACCTTTCAAAAAATTAGTTATGTAGTAGATGTATATCGGGAAGTTAAAGCCCCGTTACGTAAATACTCAGATTATTTGTTGTTTGTGATTTTGTTTCCTCAGCTCATTGCCGGCCCAATTGTTAGGTTTAAAGATATTGCTGATGAAATTGTTGATCGGGAAAATAATGAACGCAATATTGATAATAAAATATTAGGTTTTTTCCGTTTTACAGTTGGTTTAGCTAAAAAAGTTCTTTTAGCAAATGCCTTAGGATATATAGCAGATCAATATATAGAACAGGACGGGTTACATTTAAATAGTAGCCAAGCCTGGGTAGGAATTTTGGCTTATACTTTTCAGATTTACTTCGATTTCTCTGGTTATTCTGATATGGCTATTGGTTTAGGTAGAATGATGGGCTTTAACTTTCCTGAAAACTTTAATGCGCCTTATATTTCAAAAAGTATTACAGAATTTTGGCACCGTTGGCATATTACATTAGGAAGTTGGATGAGGGATTATTTGTACATCCCACTAGGTGGTAATAAAGTATCCAAAAATAGGCTTTATGTGAACTTGATTATTGTGTTTTTAATTTCAGGTATATGGCATGGCGCAGCATGGAATTTTTTGATTTGGGGAGCTTATCACGGATTATTATTAATTCTAGAGAAACTGTTTTTGTTGAATCTCTATAAGAAATATAAAATTTTTAAGCCTTTAAGCCTTGTTATTACCTTTTTGTTAACAGTTATTGGTTGGGTGTTTTTTAGAATTGATGATTGGGTCACAACACGAGAATATTTAAAAGATTTATTCACTTTTGACTTTCAACCGGTTGAACTGGCTAATTATGATATTTTTATACTTACCATAGGTGTGCTATTATCATTTTTACCACTTAACCATTATTTGTATATACAATGGAATCGATTTTCAACTACCTTAAATTCATCCTTAAAAGTTGTAGTGATAATGGTACTTTCGGTTGTTATACTTTATGGATCTATTAGTAGTATCACCTCTTCTAATTTTAATCCTTTTATATATTTCCAATTTTAATGAAGAACAACATTAAAATAGCATCCTTTACCATTACAATGTTGCTGTTAATCGCTCCATTGATACAGCGTGTTTTACCTTTAGTTAAAGTAAAACCACTTTCAGGCGCTATTGAATTGCCTGACACCGATAGTTTAACTTTTAATAGCTGGTTTTCAGGGTCGTATCAAAACAAATTAAATGATTTCACTGAATTTGAAATAGGTTTTAGACCATGGTTCGTAAGAGCGAGGAATCAAGTAATGTATTCAGTCTTTCACCAGTCAACTTCTTATGTGGAGTTAGGAAAAGAGGGACAACTATACACTTGGGGGTATTTTGAGGCATATGCTGGGCTAGATTGCTTAGGGGATCAAAAAGTTAAAGATATTGCTTATCAAATTAAAGCACTTCAGAATGCACTTTCAAAACGAAATAAGCATCTTTTAGTTGTTATAGCCCCTAATAAAGCCCGATTATTACCCGATTATTTACCTGAAAAATACAGTAAATACACATTAGCTACCTCAAATTATGATTTGTTTCTAAAGCAATTCAACGAATTAGAAATCAATCATATCGATTTTAACGCTTTTTTCTTGAGCCAAAAGAAATCAGAATATCCAATTTTTCCTCAAACAGGTATACATTGGAGTACGTATGGTGCGGAGGTGGCAGCAAATGAAATTATTAAAAAGCTCCCATTATTAAGTGGAGAAGCGCTTCCCCATTTAAACTGGAATAATGTGGTTTTAAAAGACAGTGTAGTGGGTTCTGATACTGATTTAGAAAATGACCTTAACTTATTTTTCGAACTGGACAGATACAAACTGGCATACCCAAACCTTGAACCTACTGAATTGAAGGAAGAACAAAAAATTCCCGGATTAGTTATTTCGGATAGCTTTTATTGGAATTTTTACACGTTTAATTTCCCTTCCGAATTCATGCGTAATAATTCAAAATTTCTTTTTTATAATAATACTGCCTATGATCAATACCAAAATTCAATGCCTGCTGATGAATTGAATATGGCGAAAGAAATAGATGAGAATAAGTACTTTATCTTAATGACTACAGAAGCCAATTTTAGTAAATTCCCTTTCGGGTTTATTGATGATACTCGTCCATTTTTAGCTATTGATGATGAAATTTTTGATTTGAAAAAGGCTAAAGCAAAAGAAAGAAAACTTGAATTAGTTCAACATTTTATAAAAGAGATTGGAAAAGATGAGATTTGGAAAAAGAGTATTCGTGAGAAAGCGTTAGCGAAAGGAATTACATTTGAAGAAATGGTGGAGTTAGATGCTATTTATTTAGCAAATGAAGAGTATGAGAAAGAGCTTAAAAAGCTTGAGGTAGAAGATATAGTTCGTGAAATAAAGAAATCGGAAAGTTGGTTGAAGCAAGTAGAGCAGAAGGCGGTTATAAGAGGCGTTTCTCTAGAAGAGATGTTAATATTAGATGCAGAATATGTTTTAGACCAAAAAGCAAATAAATAAGTATAGGCTAGGCTTATACTCCTAGGGCTACTATCACATTAACGCCTCACTCAGTATTTTTTTATTTACTATATCCTCAAGATAAGGAAAAAGTAAAATAGGTAATGTTGGTAAAGAAAAGAGAGTGTAATGAATTACTCTTCCTCCAAAACCCCTACAATTGTAAAATCAGTTCTACGATTTAACTGGTGGGCAGCTGCAATTTTTTCTTTGTCTTTAAGCGAAGCAATGTACTCCACAGATAATCTTGTTCCAGCTGGGAAACCACTTTTCGCTTCCTCCAAAAACCTTGGTTTTTCTTCGCCATAACCTTTGGCTTGTAATCTGTTGGCAGGAATCCCTTTACTTAAAATATATTTCACCGCTGATTCAGCTCTGTTCTGAGACAATTTCTGGTTGTAGTCAGCACTACCTTGAGAGTCGGTATGTGAACCAATTTCAACCAAAATGGTAGGGTTATCGATCATAGCTTTTACCATTAAGTCCAACACTTTTGCTGCATCAGGTCGGATAGACCATTTGTTATAATCATAATAAATAGCTGGGAATTCAATAACTAATCCTTTAGTAATAGGCTCTAAGACAATTTTCGCTTGCACAAACACATCACTGTCTTGGAACTTTAACTGCTCAGGTGTTAAGGACATGCCTTTGGTAGAGTATTCTTGTTCTTTGGTAACGTAACCCTTTTGTGAGGCTTTTAAAATGTACTTTGTCTCTGCTAACAATTGAAAGACAAACTTTCCGTTGGAGTCGGCTACAGTTGTAGCCAATGTTTTTCCTGTCGAGTCCGCTAAAATCACCTGTGAGTTGGGCAATATGATTTCTTCACTGGTTACTTGGCCTTTCTCATCCACTTTTTTTCCAAAAACTTCACCCGTTAAAATTAATTTGATAATACAACACGAATCAAAGTTGATGCAACACGGATTGTTGGCGATGTTTTCAAATTCAAAATAGTAGATGTCATCATCTCCAACTCCTCCAGGGCGGTTAGAAGAAAAATAGCCAATGTCTTCTTTACTGAACGTAATTCCGAAATCATCTTTGTTCGTGTTGATTGGCTTACCTAAATTTCTGACAGTTTTCGAACCATCTTGCGTAATAAGTACTTCAAATAAATCTAATTCGCCATATCCTGGGTGACCATCAGAAGCAAAGAAGAAACGTCCATCTGGTCGTTCATAAGGGAATACATCATTTCCATCCGTGTTAACTGGTTTACCCATGTTTTCTGTAAAGTCCCATTCCCCATCCTCATTTTTTGTAGCGAACCAAATATCATCACCACCAAAACCACCGCTTCTGTTGGATGAGAAATACAGTTTTGTCCCATCTACACTAAAGCATGGGTTGGAGTCCCATGTGTTGGAATTGCTGATTTTTAAACGTACGGGTTCTGTCCAATAGCCAGCTTCAAACTTACTTTCAAATAAGTCGACTTCTTGGGTGATGTCATTTTTCTTTCCACTGTTACTTCTTGAAAAAATCATTGTTTTTCCATCAGGGGAAAAAGTAGCTGTAGCTTCGTGAGTATGTGGCACATTAATGGCTTCAGAAACTGGTACGGCAGCACCAGAAAACTTGTTAAAGCCATCAAATCGCCATTTATAGATGTCGGTAAACCGAGTTCCTTGACCAGGAAACATTGGTCCTTCGCCACGTGAAGAGGTGAAGTACATTTCATCGCCTCTCATCATTGGAGAGAACTCACCACCTATGGTGTTGAGGTCTTTGAAGTTCTTAACTTCGTAAAAGCGTTTTTTGTAGGCTAATACTTCTAACTCTTTCAGGTTTTTGATTTCGTGTTTAGCGCGCTCAATATATTCTGGATTGGAGCCATATTTTAAGTAGGCTTTTAAGGTCTTATAGGCACCCAAATAATTCCCGTTGGATTTTTGCGCGAAGGCATAATAAAAATGAACATGTTCGTCTCGGTTTCCAGCCTCTAACGCTTTAGCATAATATTGCTCAGCTTCGTGCAATCGGTTTGATTGGCGATAAGATTCGGCAATGTAATAATTTGTTGAAGAAGGGGGAGCTCCATAGGTAAGCGCTTGCTTCATGTTTTCTGCCGCAAACTCAAACTCTTCCATGTCGAACTTTTGTAAGCCCCGGTTGTAGAACTTAGTGGCTTTGTTGACACAAGAGAAAGTAAATAAAATGACAAGAGCCAGAAGGGAAAACTGAATAAAGCGCATGTTTAGGATTAGTTTAACTCCACTAATAAACGACTTTTTTTTCAGAAATAGCGTGACAACCATGAGTTTTCAGCCTTTTGTAGCCATGAGTTTTCTAATTCTGCTAAAGTTGTTACGGCATTGTTGAAAATTAACGTGTCAGCTTGGATGTCGCCAGCTTCAATCGTTTTTTTGATATCGGTAATTGAAATTGCTTTAACCTCATCACCTGATAAGTAGCTCACGGTTCTTCTGTCCAATAACCCTAAACTGAAATTCACTTCAATTTCTCGAATTACTTTTACACTGCTATCAATAGAACAGCCACTTACACCAGATGCTTCGCTGGCGATAAGAATGATAAATCGCTTGTGTTTTATTTCAAAACTACCATCTACAGGTGCGCCATGAGAGTTCCAGCTAGAAATAAACGCTGATAGTTGGGTGTTTATTTGGGAAAGCTCTTCTGATGTAATATCTCGAGAAGCTTGATATACCCACACTTTGGCAGTAGGGGCAAAGTTATTAATTGTTTCCATTTACGATTTTGCTTTGTGTACTAGTTCTGCAATGTCATACACTTTAACAGAATTTTCTTTGTTTTTGTTTTTTACTCCGTCAGTCATCATGGTCATACAAAAGGGACAACCCGAAGCGATGATTTCAGCGCCTGTTTCTAAGGCTTCTTCTGTCCGCTCGATGTTAATGTCTTTGTTACCTTTTTCAGGCTCCTTAAACATTTGTCCACCACCAGCACCACAACACAAGCCTGTGGTTTTACAGCGTTTCATTTCGACTAGTTCAGCATCTAGTGCTTCTAAAACTGCACGGGGTGCTTCATATACGTTGTTGGCTCTGCCTAAATAACAAGAGTCATGAAAGGTGATTTTTTTGCCCTTGAATTCTCCACCTTCCTTCATTTTTAATTGTCCAGCATTAATCAATTCTTGGAGATATTGGGAATGGTGTACGACTTCATAGTTACCCCCTAATTCAGGATATTCATTTTTGATGGTGTTAAAGCAGTGTGGGCAAGCAGTTACAATGCGTTTGATGTTATAATCATCCAGTACCTGAATGTTGGCCATGGCTTGCATCTGAAAAAGAAACTCGTTACCCGCTCTACGTGCAGGATCTCCTGTGCACGCCTCTTCAGGTCCGAGAATTGCGAAATTGATGTTGAGTTCGTTTAATATTTTTGCAAACGCAACTGTTACTTTTTTATATCGGTCATCAAAAGAACCAGCACATCCAACCCAAAAAAGAATTTCCGGTTGTTTGCCTGCTGCGGCTAGTTCACTTACTAAAGGTGCTTTGTAATCCATTGTGTTACTATTTTGATCACTTACGTGATTAGTTCAACTTATTTATTTAAATCCGCAGTCCAATTACCTCGATCGTTTGGAGCAAATTTCCAAGGAGAAAAACTCGTCTCGATATTTTGGTACATCATGTTCCACTCGGCTGGTCCTTGCGCTTCTTCCATCACTTTAAATCGTTTCAATTCTACTATTATAGAAAGTGGGTCAATGTTGATTGGGCAGGCTTCAGTACAGGCGTTACAAGAAGTACAGGCAAATATTTCTTCTTCCGTAATGAAGTCGCCCAGAAGGGTTTTGTTGTCCACAGCCTCGGAACCATTGGTTTGTTTGTAAGCCCCAAGCTCTTCTACACGGTCGCGGGTATCCATCATGATTTTTCGTGGGGAAAGCTTTTTACCCGTAATATTTGCAGGACATTGGGCAGTACAACGTCCGCACTCGGTACACGAATAGGCGTCTAACAAACTTTTCTGAGAAAGGTCGACTACGTCCTTAGCACCAAAGCGCGAAATTTCTGCTGGTGGATTATTAGGATCAGGTTGAGCCAATCCTAAAGCAAATTTTACTTCATTGGTTACCGAATCCATGTTGTCCATTTTCCCTTTAGGTTCTAAATTGGAGAAATAGGTCGTAGGAAATGCTAAGAAAATGTGAAGATGTTTCGAATACAAAACATAATTAGCAAAGAAGAACACCCCAATAATGTGGCCCCACCAAAAAAGGCGTTCAGCTATATGGATAGTGTCAACGGATAAACTTTCATATAATGGGACAAATAAGTTACTAAAGAAATAACCTTGCTGACCTCCCGATTTCAGTGCAATTGCTGTGTCAGAAGCATTCATATTTAACAAAAAGAACATTAATACGATTTCTAGAATTAAAATCAGGTTAGCATCCAACGTTGGCCAAGAGGTCATTTCTGGTTTATGGAAGCGATCAACTTTCAGAATGTTTCTTCTAACTAGAAACAGGACACAAGAAATGATGACCGCTACGGCAAAAAATTCAAAGAAGTTGATGATGAAGGTATAGAAACCACCTAAGTAAGGAGCAAATAACCGGTGTGTTCCAAAAATTCCGTCCAAGACAATTTCAAGTAACTCAATATTTACGATCAAAAAACCTACATACACAAACAAGTGTAATAAGGCAGGTATGGGTTTCTTGAACATCTTTTTTTGACCAAAGGCTACGAGTAGCATTTTCCTAACTCGCTCATTCTTATTGTCTGAGCGGTCAAATGGTTTGCCTAATTGGATGTTTCGCCAGATACGCTTAACACTTTTGGACAACTGCCAAATTGCTATGGCTAACAGCACTACGAAAATACCTTGAGATAAAATTTTCATATTTTCTCGTTCTACGTTTGTTTAAATATTAAAAGTTCCTATTTTTGCCGTCCCTTACCGCGGTGCTGTAGCTCAGCTGGTAGAGCATCGGACTGAAAATCCGTGTGTCGGTGGTTCGAGTCCACTCAGCACCACAATAAAGCTTCTCAATTTTTGAGGAGCTTTTTTTGTTTAGGACTTGTTCGGTTTCTGTCATATAATGTTCGTTTTTAAATTGCCAAACTGAAAATAGGGAATTTAAATCAAAATAATAGTTATGTTTTACAATTCTAAATAAGGTTAGACTGAATTTATATGCTTAATCTAAACAAGAAGCTCTCCACCTCACAGAGTAGCCCTATAAAGTCTTTCATAAGGGGCTGTTTTTTTCAACCTACTACTTGGAGAAAAGCATAAAAAACGTAGCTTATAGTCTTTGATTCCTAGAAAATAGATTAAAGATGTTTCTGCAATTATAACATTCTAAAGATGGATAATAGTTTAATGATAGTCGTCAAATTTAAAAAGTGGAACATGTGCTAGTAGCACAAATGCGTAAGCGTCTGTTTCTAATCCTAAAGAAAATATGCTTAAGCCGATAATGCCTAATTTATAGTTTACGAGAGCTAGTAATTGAAAACCAATATCTAATGGTGAATGCAAATATTAATACTAGGAAGTAAGAATAAAGTAAATTATAATGAGTTTTTATTGCTTATTATTTTGACTTAACCGTTTTCAAAAAAGCAACTTCCTTTTCATCCAACATACGCCATTTTCCTCTAGGCAAATTCTTTTTAGTTAATCCAGCATAGGTGGTTCTGTCTAATCGGTCTACTTCGTAGCCAAAGTGTTCAAAAATTCTTCTAACAATTCTGTTTTTTCCGATGTGTATTTCTAACCCAAGCACATATTGATCTGGAGAGATAACAGCGATGCTATTGACCTTTACTGGTCCATCTTCTAATTTGATGCCTTGTTGTATGGCTAAGAAATGTTCTTCTTCAATGGGCTTGTCTAGCGTAACTTCATATACTTTTTTCACACGACTGGATGGGTGAGAAAGTTTACCAGCCAAGTCACCATCGTTTGTAAAAAGTAATAAACCGGTGGTGTTTCTATCCAACCTTCCTACAGGGAAAATGCGTTCAGAACAGGCATCCCCTATGATCTCCATAACTGTTTTCCGGTCATGGGTGTCCTCCATAGTAGTGATGTAGTCTTTTGGTTTATTTAATAGCAAATAGACAAAACGTTGTACGTGCAAAGCCTTCCCATCTAAGTGAACATGATCATCTGGTTGCACTTTGTGACCTAACTCAGTAACTACTTTGTTGTTTATTTTTATGCGGCCTTCAGCAATGAGTGAATCAGCATCTCTTCGGGAACAAACACCCGAATGCGCTATAAACTTATTCAGTCTCATTGCTTCAGAGATGGGTTGGCGACTTGTTTCAGCAGGCGCTTCAAACTTCTTTTGTGGGGCTTTCTTTTTAGGGACAGAATTTTTGTCTTCCCTTTTTTTGAATGGGGTGTTGCGTTTTTCAGGCTTCATTTACTTCTCCTATTTCATTTGCCTCATTGATAAAATCTTTTGGAGTAGGCAATTCACCCAATGAGTTGATGCCAAAGTATTCCATAAACTTTGGGCTTGTGCCATATAATAGCGGTTTGCCGACACTGTCGGATTTCCCTTTGATTTCAACTAATTCTTTATCAAGCAATTTTTGAACAGAGTAGTCGCAATTGACACCTCTAATTAACTCAACTTCTGTTTTAGTGATTGGTTGTTTATAGGCAATTATTGCCAACGTCTCTAACGCTGAGGTTGAGAGACGTTTTTTTGATTTTTGTTTTAAATAGATGCCAATGCTAACTTGGTAAGCTGGTTTAGTTAAAAACTGATAGCCGCCAGCGGTTTGGCATACTTCAAAAGCATAGTCATCAGAGGTGTATTTTTCTACTAATAACGCGGTTGCTTTTTCTATATCTTCCAACGGTATTGCTGCTTCAAACATTTCTGACATACATTCCTGCATTTCGTCCAACGAGACAGGATTTGGGGAGCAGAAGATGATGGCTTCAATATGATGATGGAGTAAGTCCAACTTTTAGCTTTGTGCTTTTTTGGCTTCTATCGATTGCGTGGTGTGAGGTACCGCTCTAAGTCGTTCTTTCGAAATTAATTTCCCAGATACAGAACACACACCATAAGTCCCATTTTTGATTCTAATCAAAGCATTTTCAACATTTTTGATGTAAGAACTTTGTCTTGATGCCAATTGATTTAAGTGTTCTTTTTCTGCTGTTTCCGCACCACTTTCAAGCGAGAAATTCCCTCCAGTAGTTGCTGAAGTTCCCGTGTCGTTTTTTTTACTTAAAGCTGCTCGATATGTTTCTAGTTCTTTTCTAGCTTTTTCTAAGTTGGTATTCAGCAAATCCTCAAATTCTTTGAGTTCCTCTTTTGTATAGTATTGTTTTTCTTCACTCATAACTTATAGTATTAGAAGGTTGGTTCTAAAATATCTGCAAACTTAATTCTTTTTTGCATTAAGCCCTCATACGCATGCGTAGAAAATAAAGTTTATTATGTTAATAAAACACCTTTAGCCAATTGACAGGCAATAACTTGGGGCTGAATAGTAGTATAGTTTTGTATTAATTATTACCTTTGCACCCCATTTATATTTTATATTATAAAACACGAAAAAAATGAGAATAGCAGTAGTTGGAGCCACTGGTCTTGTAGGTGGTGAGATGCTAAAGGTCCTCGCTGAGTTTGACCTTCCTGTTTCTGAGTTATACCCTGTAGCCTCTGAGCGATCAGCAGGTAAGAAAATTGACTTCAAGGGTAAACAGTATGAAGTAATTACTTTGCAGAAAGCAGTTGAGCTAAAACCTGATATTGCTATCTTCTCTGCAGGTGGTGGTACTTCGTTAGAGTGGGCACCGAAGTTTGCAGAGGTAGGCACATTCGTGATTGATAATTCTTCAGCTTGGAGAATGGATCCAACGAAAAAATTGGTTGTTCCTGAAATCAACGGAAATGAAATCACTGCTAATGATAAAATTATAGCTAATCCTAACTGTTCAACTATACAGATGGTATTGGCTTTGAACCCGCTTCAGAAAAAATATGGTATCAAACGAATTGTTGTTTCTACTTACCAGTCAGTTACTGGAACAGGAAAAGCAGCTGTAGATCAATTGATGGCAGAAAGAAAAGGAGAAGCAGCTGAAAAAGTATATCCTTACCAAATTGATATGAACGTACTTCCTCATATTGATGTGTTCCAAGACAATGGATACACTAAAGAGGAGATGAAGATGATCAAAGAAACAAAGAAAATCTTCAGTGACGATAGCATTCAAGTAACGGCTACTACAGTTCGTTTACCGGTTATGGGCGGACACTCAGAGTCGGTGAATGTGGAATTGAAAAAAGAGTTTGATGTTGATACTTTACGTCAGGAAATTGCTGCACAAGATGGTGTGGAAGTTCAGGATGATCCAAAAAACAACATTTACCCTATGCCGTTAATGGCTTGGAGAAAAAATGAAGTATTTGTAGGACGTATTCGCAGAGATGATTCGCAACCTAATACGGTAAACATGTGGATTGTTGCGGACAACTTGAGAAAAGGAGCTGCTACCAATGCGGTTCAAATAGCACAATATCTTCTGGCTAACAATTTAGTTAAAACTACTGTAGAAGCTTAATTGAGTAATCTCATGGAGATAGGAAAGCTACTTTCTCCAGAAGTTCAAAACTTCATCAAGCAACATAAAACTGCTGACCCTAAGAAGGTCGCTTTACAAGCCCACGGGAAATTTGATTTTCCTGTGGGTTTTTTAGTGGATCAAATTTCCGGTTGGCAAAAGGCAAAAAAGAAGTTGCCATATTTGACGCAGCACGAAGGTGTGATTTTTCCTCCTGACCTCAATCTGCAGCAGTGTTCTTCGGAGCAAACGGCTAAGTACAAAGCATCACTTTTAACGTATGATTCAGTACTTGACCTTACAGGCGGATTGGGTGTAGATACTTATTTTTTTGCCAATCATGCGAAAAAAGCCGTTCATGTAGAAAGAGATCTTTGGTTATCAGAGATTGTAAAACATAACTTTGAAGTTTTAGGGGTAAATAATACCAAATTTTATAATGGCATTGCCGAAGATTTTTTAAAAACCAATGCTGAATTTTTTGACTTAATTTATATTGACCCAGCCCGTAGAGATGAACAAGGCGGGAAGGTCTTTAAATTTGCTGATTGTGAACCCAACGTGGTGGATTTGAAAGAGAAGTTGTTTTCACTTTCTGAGAATATTTTAGTAAAAGCCTCACCGATGATTGACATCACCCAGGGAATTCGTGAACTGGATAACGTTTCTAAGGTGTGGGTCATAAGCGCTAAAAACGAATGTAAAGAAGTCCTTTTTTTAGTGGAGAAAGGATTTGAAGGAAACACAGAAATTGTGGCGACAGAAATTTCTAGTGAGAAAACGATTGAAGTGAAACAACAGGAAGCTAATGGTTTTTCATTTTCAGAACCGCTTAATTACCTCTATGATCCTTTTGTGGCAATACATAAGGTTGGAAATTACCACCTTTTCCTCAACCGTAATTTCGAGCTGAACCATAATCGAATCAGTACTGGTGATGTGTCGATGTACAAACTAGCCCCCAACACTCATCTGTTTACCTCAGAGGATATAATCAAAAATTTCCCAGGGCGTACATTTAAAATAGACGCTCTACTTCCTTACAACAAAAAGGCAGTTAAAAGGCATTTACCTACTTTGAAAGCCAATGTCTTTACCCGAAACTTTTGCGACTCTCCTGACCAACTTAAAAAGAAGTTGGGGTTGAAGGATGGGGGTGATCAATATATAGTTGGTGTTAGTGATGAAAAAGGAAGTCATTTACTTTTAATTTGTTCTTCCATAATAAAAGAGCAAATTTCAGTGTGTTAAATTTCAATTCAATGAAAATGAATCTCATGAAACTGGTTGGTCTTTTTTTGCTAATGATACTTTTACATTCATGTTATAACGACTGCTCCGATTTTGAATGTGTTGGTGCACCAACGTTTATATTTCAAGTAGCAAGGGCGGATAGTTTGGAAGTGGTTGATTCTTTAATTAAAATTACTCGACAGGGCGATATCATCACCCCAACATTATTATCAGATAATCAAGTGAATGTTAAGGTTAAACTACCTTCGGTCACTAAAAACATAACTGTTTTTAAAGATTCGTTATCCGTCTTTTACAATGACTCCTTACAGTCCAAAGTCTTCTTAGATATCACGAAAACAAAAGGCACTTGTTGTGATGTTTTTAAACTGAGTAGAGTAGTTATTGACGATTCGGTGTTTTGCACTTCGAATTGTACTAATGTAGTTTACAAGGTTAGTTTTTAGGGTTGGTAAAAAAGTATAATTAATTTTTAGTGTCAGATTTGATCGAAAATTGATTAAAATCGGAATGCTTGTATTTTGTTTTTATAGCTCTTTTTAAGAATTCTTTGTGTATATATATTGGCTTGATATTAAGTTAATCAGCTCTTCATGTAAGTTTGATTAAAATTTTCAACTAGTTGTAAAACAGTGTTTTGTGTTGCGATATTTTTTTTAACATTTCGGGCAATTATTAAAAACAATAAATAACATTATGAAAAATAGTTTTTTAATTAGTGTGTTAGTTGCTACAACAACAGCATTTTCGCAAGTCGAAATTGTTACAAATGGTAATGTGGGTGTTAACCAAGCTAATCCTCAAAGAAAGTTGCATGTTGAGGCTAATAAAGAGACTCAACTATTATTAGGAAACCCCAGTGCTATAAACCAAAGAGGAATTATTGGGGGTGCAGGGCTTTTAACTAAAAACTCGAATAACTATCAGTGGGAAATGATTAACTCTAGTAACAATTATTGGGGACATACTAATACCTTAGATTTTTATAATACTTCTGGAGATGGTACGCTTCTTTTGCAACTTTACCCAGATAATCATGTGAATATTAACGGTTATTTAAACATGGGTTCTTATTCTACTTTTAGAATGACTCAAACAGGAATCGCTGGGGGAGCAAATAACTTTATTTTTAACACCTTTCCTGGAGGTGACTCAGATACAGACGGATTACTTATTATGCAAAACAAAGCAGAGTCATCAGGTATTTATTTTGATGGAGATTTCTGTACAATTTTTAGTCCTGGAGATAATAACCGCTTGCTAAGAATATACGATGAAGATGGAATGATAGAAAGATTTTACATTGATGCATCGGGTGTGCCTTTTACCAATAGTGACAGCACGCGAAAGCAACACATTGAAAATTTAGATATTTCAATGAATAAGTTGGCGCAGTTAAAGGGTAAAAAATATCACTTTAAAGAAGAGCTACAAGAAGAAACAGAACCTGTAGCTTTTGGGTTTGCCAAAGGTATGATTCCTAAAGACAGTTCTTTAGTACCTATAGAAAAGAAATCAAAAGAAATAAAATACGATTCTTCACAACGGGAATACTTTGGTTTTCTAGCACAAGATGTTGAAAAGGTATTTCCGAATTTAGTCGATACTAATGAGAAGGGCGAAAAATTCGTTTCTTATACGGAGTTTATTCCAATTTTGGTGGATGGGTATAATCAACAAACTCAGCAGTTAAAAACTCAGCAAGAAGAATTGGTCGCTATGAATGAGCGGTTGTTACAATTGGAGAAGTTGGTTGAGAAGTTGACGAAAATATTAGATAAGAATTCATGAAAAGAAAATTATTGCTTTTGCCCGCCCTCTTTTTATTGTTATCTATTTCTTGTAAAAAAGAAGAGTCTAATGATTGTGGTCTAGGTTCAGATGAACAACCAAAAGGTAATTCCTTCCTTTTTAATGTTACCGATAGTTTAGATCGTAATGTGTTTTTTGGACAGGATAGTATTTACGATCCTAAACAAGTACAAATCAAATATGGAGAAGGCGGTGATTTCTTAAATTTATGGGACTCCGCTTATTTTTCTCCCTATTTTAGAATTGAAGAAATTTATTATTCTTCCAAAAATGTACCTCGAGTTTTTTATCTAAAATTTCATGAGAGTGATTTGGATACTCTGCAGTTTAATTTTGTTTCGATTGACGAATATTGTAATAATGCCTTGTTTAAAGCAACTTTCAATAGTGTAGTCGTTTGTAGTTCTTGTGATAACAATACTATTTATTCTATTGTAAAATGAAAAAAATCATAATTGGTATTATTCCCTTCCTTTTATTTTGTTGCAATTTAAAAGATGATAATTGTAGTCGAATGGACATTCCTTGTGAGTGTAGTTCTTTTGTTTTATTAGACTCAAGTGGACACTCTCTAGTTGGTAATACAAGGAGATATCCTCCTGACTCTATCTCTATTATTGGTCAAAATAATGAAATTGGATTGTCGTTTCGAGACACGGTAGTAGACTTCTATTTTAGTGACTGGGAAGAGAATGAAACATATACACTTAAAATTGGAAATCATATTAACTACGAGATGACTTTAAATCTTAAAGTGATACCGAATGATTGTTTCACTGTGAGGGAGATCAATGATTTCATTATTAATGATCAGAAAATAACAAAAGAAGGTACATATCATTATATAATTAGATAGATGATTTTTATGAAAAAAATATATTCAATTGTTGTTTACTTTTATTTATTGTCTGGCAGTATTTCCGCACAAGAAAGTGATGGGTTTTTTAATCCTGCTGATACTATTTATTTGCCTCACTTTGGGCAAAATAGTATTCTAGATAGTATCCTAGAAATCACAATGGGGTCAGCTTCAAATCAAAAATCCTCAGTTAGTAACATTGGCGATAATATTCCGTTTCATGTTCCTGTAAAAATCTGGGTCTTTCATGATGACAATGGTAGTAATTCAGCATTATCAAATGGAGATATTAGACTTCTCTTTAATCAAGTAAATGCGGATTATACTGGAACAGGGATAATGTTTTATCAAAAATGCGAGCCACAACATATAAACAGTTCAAAATTAAATAATATTACGGAAGAGGAATTTGAAAATGATATAAATTCATACGATGCTCCTCAATCAATGGATTGGTATTTGGTCCGAGATGGAATAGCAGGAACATCTCAATTTCCTTGGAAAAACAATAATTTTAGATTTGTTGCGTCATTTCAGGATGGGTACAATATTAGTGAGGGTAAAACAGTCTCTCACGAAATAGGTCATACACTAGGTTTATTACATACTCATGAAAACACAAGAGGATGGGGGAATTATAATGGTGATGCAACAAATTGTTATCAAGAATCAGTATCAAGAAGTAGGACTCAAGGATTTGGATGTTTTAGTACTTGGAAAGATAAAAAGTGTGAAATCAATGGAGATGCATTATGTGATACTGAAGCTGCGCCTAACAAAGAAGATGCTACTTCTATTTCGGTAGATGGATTAAATACATGCAATTATGTAGGGACAGGTACCGATAATTGGGAAGATGATTGGATACCACCTACTCGTAATTTTATGTCATATTTATCTGATAGAGGATGTAGAACTGAATTTACGCAAAACCAAATTGCTGTTATGCATACTTATATTCTTTTGTATATGGCGCAAGGAGGTTACCCTTTTCCCGGGTTAGGTTCTAATTCCAAACCTTGGTATAATAAACACGCGCTTTCAGTCTCTGGTACTGTGAATAATAATGAGCATGATGAAATAATATCTCCTGTTTCAATTGAGACAGGTGTTGGAAACTTGTCCTACAATGTGAAGTCTGGTGCCGATGTCGCGCTTCATGCTAGAGACTTTGTAAAATTGTCTGGTGGAACTTCTATAAAATCGGGTGCTCATGTACGGATTACGACTGGTTCAATTTGGAATTGTAACGATTCGTATTTTGATAATGTGGTAGCTCATAGACAAGGTTCTTTCCAAGGAATTTCTAAGCCATCAGAAAGCAAAGCATTACAAATTCTTCAACAAGCTTTTGAAAGAAATGAAGAGAAATGGTCAGTATCAACTGTTAAGAAATTGGTACAGTCACTTCATCCTAACCCGTTTGACATGTATGTTACATTCCAACTAAACTTGAGTAACTCTAATGTAGTAACGATTAATATTTATTCGCTAAATGGTAAATTAGTGAAGTCTATTGATAAAGATGGTTTAATATATGGTGAAATAGAAGTGTCAATTAACTTAGAAGAGTTATCCGAAGGCGTGTATTTTTATGAAGTGATTTCGGGTGAAATAGTTGAAAATGGGAAAATTATTAAATAATATAATACTAGCTTCTTTTATATTAGTCTCTTTTTCTTGCCAAAACGAATGCCGCGACATTTCATGTAAAGAAGGCGCTAATGTTTCCTTTAAAATCACTAATTATGAAACTTCAGAAATTATTGATTCTCTTATAAAGGTGACCTTAGAGTCAAAATCATATAAGCCAAGAGTTACTTCATGGAACGAAATTGATTTTGAAGTAATGGTTAATAATACGAGTGAATTTATCATCTTTTATAATGACACTTTGAAAGCAATAGTGGGTGTGGCAGTGACAAGAACAAAAGCCGATTGTTGTGATAATTATTATACTAATACTGTTATAATTAACGGAGAAGAAAAGTGTACCTCAGACTGTAATAAGGAGGTTTTTGAAATCGAATTATAATAAAAGAAAGACCTCGCTTTAAACGAGGTCTTTCTTAACTAAAAAGCTATAGTTTGTGTCCTCACAAACTATTTAATATACTTATACATACTCTTCTTCCATGCGATTCATAAAGTCATTATAGGTGGCTTTACGGTCTTCTTCCCATTGGTAATAACCAAACATTTTTCCGATGGCTTTCTTCGGAAAGAACTTCTCTAAATTTCTATATAGAACAACATCGTACTTTCTGTGGAAGTTAATCCAACATTGGTTGCAGTTGTGTACGTGGTCTTTCTGAATCGCTTGGGTAGCTTTTCCGTTGAAGATATCATCTAACGAATTCTCATTCACATTACCTAGCGAGATATCTAAGTTTTGGCAAATAGGTACATTACCGTCAGGGTGTACGACTAAACTATCTAAAATGCTGTAACAGTTTAATTTTAAACGCTTTCTTCTCCATTCGTCATACAACACCAAGAAATCGTAATTTTCTTCAAAGTCTTTGATGATATTCGGAATGCTTGACTTAAAGTCGTATTCTGCTAGTTTTTCAGAATCGTGCTTGGCAATGTTGATATCTGCTCGTTCAGCAGTTTTTAAAGCAATGTTTTTTTCTAAAATTGCTTCTTTGGTATTTTTAACATCTTTGTATCGAAGAACCGTATCGTCTTTCTTCAATCCAATATCTGTTTCGTGGGCTTTTTCAACGGTATCAAAAAAGGCAATGTCATTATAGACACCGACACGCATGTCCACGCCATATTCCTTACAAATTTCGGCCACGTGCTTCATGTCATCGAAGTTGTTGTAAGGGGAAAGTGTAAACATGGTTGAAATAGGCACAAGATCTTTACACGCTTTAATCACCTTCAGTACGCTGTCGTAACCATCTTTTCCGCGCATGTATTTGTAGGTCTCCTTAGTACCATCTAAAGAAATGTATAGACGTTTAGGAGGGAATCTTTTTACAGCGTCTATGGCTTCATCTGGTTTTAAGCAGTTAGAAAGCAAATCAAAATTCGGGTGGTTTTCAGAGAGCCACCCCATGATTTTATCCCATTCAGGATGCAATAAAAACTCACCGCCTTCAAGACCCACCATCGTGTTTTTTGTCACACAGTCGGACTGCATGATTTCTTTAAATTTTTCAAAAGGAAGGTGTTTAACAGGTCGCTTTGCCCAAATTAAACAGTGTTTACAACCAGAATCACAAAGGTCAGTAGCGTAGAACATCAGCGTTGCCAACTTCTTTTTTCCTGGTCTCAGGTTGTTGTTTGCAAAAAGTGCTGCTCTGTTGATGTAATTTTTTATTCCGTACATAATGTGTTTTCAATACATGAACTGTGTCACAAGTTACGAATCTTCTGTTTAGATATTTCGCTGTCTTATAGCTTCATACACTACAAGCGCTGCCGATACCGACACATTTAGGGAGTCAACTTGACCCACCATTGGTATCAACACTTTATCATCACATTTTGTTAAGTATGATGATGAAATTCCTTTTTCTTCACTTCCCATTATTATTGCAACTGGTGTGGTGAAGTCAAAGCTATATAAATTTTTGTCTGCCTTTTCAGTACAACCAACTAATTGCAAACCACTTTCTTTAAGAAAATCGAGTGTTTTATCAAGATATTCTACCCGGCAAACAGGAATATAATTTAATGCTCCAGCTGATGTTTTCATCGCATCACTGTTGATTTGAGCAGAACCTTTGGAGGGAATTACGATGCCATGCACTCCAGCACATTCAGCTGTACGGGCAATTGCACCAAAATTTCGCACATCGGTTACTTGGTCTAGTACTAAAATCAATGGCATTTGCCCTTTGCTATAGGCGCTATCTAACACATTATCCAGAGAGGAATAATTGATAGAAGACATAAATGCAATGATCCCCTGGTGATTCTTTCGCGTGACACGATTGAGTTTTTCACCTGGTACATGACTTATCGGAATTTTTAAATCTTTGGCCAACTGCACAATGTCAAAAACCACGTTGGCTTTAACATCACGCTGAAGTAATATTTTCTCAATTTCTTTACCCGCTTTAAGCGCTTCAAGAACGGGTTGGGTGCCAAATATGAAATCTGTTGTTTCCAAAGTTAGTGGGATTAGTTAGAGAGATCATCCATCCAAGCTTTAATCTTGGCGGCTTCTTCTTTTTCTCCGTTGGCTTCTAATTCTGATTGTAAGGTTCCTAAAGTAGAAGCATAACGCTGGAAGTCAGCACTAGATGTATTTCTAGAGCTTACATAATAATCCAACATTTCTTTTGTTCTAGGAGCAATCTGCATCGCGAGTGTTTTCGCTGTTTCTTTGTCACCAACTTCAAACAACAAACTTACAAATTGAGCTCCGATGTAGTCGTGAGGAAATACATTATCAGGCATTACCTCCAAACTTTTATGAATTACCGCTTTGGCTTTTTCTTTATCATTATCGTTTGAAATTAAGTCGAAAGCTAATTGCATGTACTGCATCCGAGCGTTGAATACAAATCGTTTGTAATTTTCATCATAGAAAATGTTTGGATTGTTCATTTCTCTCCAATAGAAATTATTCATCATATTGTCATACATCACATCTGAATTTACGATTCCTTGTGAGCGACCATGTTTGATTGGTAATAAGCGATACGCTAAACCTTCTAGCACCATGTGATCTCTTAAGCCGATGTAATTGCTCGATGAAAGTGTTGTAGAGAAATAAATTGGACGTTTCCAGCCATCTTTGTTGATGTTGGTAATCATATCTAACATGATTAAATCTTTTTTGTCGATACCTCCACCTCGGTTCAATTTCCACTCCAGAGTGTTTTTCGCCAAAGGCTTTAATTTCTCAGGAATAAAGTCTAGGTTCTTGATTTGCTCAGCATCAGTTGCGATATACACTTGTTTAGAAGGAAGTACTGTTTGGAACTTCTGAATATCTTCCACTTGAGAATACTGACCAATTTGTCTGCTTCGATTTTCAACCGCATTTAAATAGGCATCCAGGTTCATTGCCTTATCTTCTTTGGATTGGTTGTAATATTGGATGTAATCATTAGTACCTTGGATATAATCCTTGTTTTCAAAGCGAATTGGTAATGGCTCAGAATCATACGCTTGACGTTTCATTTGGTCGATATACCAATCAGTATTTAATAATGACAAGTTACAAACACGAACATCGGTTCTAAAACCTTCCACTTCTTGCACATACCACAATGGGAAGGTGTCATTATCTCCACCAGTGAATAAAATGGCGTTTGGAGCACAAGAGGCTAATAAGTTTTTCGCTGAATCCACCGAGTGATATCGGCTTGACCGATCATGATCATCCCAACCCTGGGCACCCATAATTATTGGGATAACTAAACCAATAACAGTAGCTAAACCAGCTGCTAACTTTGTGTTTTTGATATAATCTTTGATCAGTTCATATAAGGCCAATACACCTAGTCCGATAAAGAAACTAAAGGCATAGAAGGAGCCAGCATAGGCATAATCTCGCTCTCGCGGTTCAATTGGAGGTGGGTTGAGGTAAAGAATGATTGCTGCTCCAGTGAAGAACCACAACATCCCCAATATCAGTAACATTTTGTTGTCACGTACGCCTAAGAAAGCTACGCCTAACAACCCAAGAATTAAAGGTAAAGCAAAGAACTGATTTCGTGCCGCACTTTGAATTAACTCAGGTAGTTTTTCATTACTAAACCACAAGACGCCACTATCTTGTATATCACCTTCACGACCTACAAAGTTCCAAAGGAAATAACGCCAATAGAAAAAGCCAATTTGGCGGTTAATCATAAAGTGGATGTTTTGTGCGCCTGTAGGTAATTTTCCTTCCTTGAAACGGTAGCCATGTTCGCGCATCCAGCTTTCATACTGAGGGGTATGATGTGGTTGCTTACTATGCATCCTTGGAAATAGGGTTTGCTGATTTGAAGGGTAATAGTAGTTGGTCTTGTAATCATAGATTTCATAACCATCCTCTCCTCTTTGATAAATTGGGTCACCATATTCATAATACTGACCTGACTCAGGTGAACGACCTACTTGTGAAGTCCACTGTGGGCCGTAAAATAACGGTCTGTCACCATATTGTTCACGCTTTAAGTATGAAACGAACTTTGTGACTTCTTCAGGGTTATTTTCATCAATTGGAGGATTGAAGTTTGAACGAATGATAATTAGGAAATAAGTTGAATAACCAATTAGAATGAAGATTAAACTCAAAAGAGCGGTATTCATCCAGCGTTTTTTGTGTTTGATGGAATACATCACACCATAAGTGATTGCACCAATAAATAATACTGCGAAAAAGATAATTCCAGAGTTAAAAGGTAGACCTAAGCCATTTACAAACTTGATTTCAAACCAACCAGCAATACTTGGGATTCCAGGGATAATGATTACTAAAATAATTACTAGTATAGCCGAGCTAAGAGCTAAAGTAGCAAGCGCACCAGTAATGCTTGGTTTAAATTTTCTATAATAAAAAACAAACGCCATCGCAGGTATAGTTACTAAGTTTAATAAGTGAACACCAATGGATAAACCAACCATATAGGCGATGAGAATTAACCAACGGTCAGAACCTTCATTGTCAGCTTTTACTTCCCATTTTAATATTGCCCAAAAAACAAAAGCCGTAAAGAAGGCTGAGAAAGCATAAACTTCCGCTTCAGAGGCTGAAAACCAAAAAGAGTCAGAAAAGGTATAGGCCAATGCACCTACAATACCAGAACCCATGATAGCTAAGGTTTGGCCCATAGTCGGTTCGTCATAAACGACTTTTAAAACTTTTCTAGCGATAAGTGTAATCGACCAAAACAAGAATAAGATGGTGAATGCACTAGACATTGCAGAAACCATGTTCACCCAAAAAGCAGCGTCCTCACTCGCTCCTGCTGATAAGGCTTCACCACCTGCAAACAAAGAGAAAATGCGACCAACCAATAAAAACAATGGTGCGCCTGGAGGGTGTGGGGTCATTAATTTATAAGAAACAGCAATAAATTCACCACAGTCCCAAAAACTGGCCGTTGGCTCTACAGTTAAAGTAAATGTCGCTGCTGCAATTAGGAATACAACCCAACCCGTAATGTCATTAATTCTTTTGTAAGATAGCATAGTTATAAGAAGTCCTCAGACCCAATTATTACAGTTTTTTTCCAAGCTACAAGTCTATGAATTTATCTCAACAAAGAGAAAGAAAAGTTGCACGGATGACTGTTTAGCGTTTAAAGTTTCAGGTTTGTGGTTTTAGATTCAGGGAATACTTAAATAAAAAATAATCATTCTTGAAACGTGTGCTAAACAAAAATTAAAACTTAAATAATGATACTAAAATTCTAAGACTTTTATATATTCGATTTTATCATTAAACTTTTAAAAAATGAAACATCTTTTAGCTACTTTAATTACTCTTTCCTTAAATTTTTTCGCCTCAGCAGCTGATGTGAATACCAATTATCACTTCAAAGAAGCTGTTCATAACTCTAGTAATGTGGTATTTGGCAAAGTAGTTTCACAAATTTGTGCTAGGGACGAAAATGGATTTATTTATACCAATAACACAGTAGAAGTATCGTGTGATTTAAAGGGGAATTCAAGAGACTCAATAGTTGTAAAAACTTTGGGGGGAGAACTAGAAGGATTAATACATTCTTACTCTCATTCACAACAATATGGATTAGGTGGAGTATTTATTTTATTTCTATCAGAAAATGAAGGGGCGTTTTATCCACTCAATGAACATTCCGCTATATCATTCATGAACGAGACAGGAATGCCTTATGCTCAAGGTTTGGGAAGTGTTTTTGAATCTCCGGAAGAATTATTAAATCAATTTAAATCTTTTGGATTGACTCCATGCACCTCCTTGCCTCTAAAAATAATAAGTAGAACGCTTAAACGAGTGGAGCCATTACCTGCAGACTCACTTGAAAAAATTATTGAGGCAAATACAAAGAAGTTCAATGCAAGATTAGAGTATGCAAGAAAACAAAAAAGAATGAGTACAGCGAGGTTAGCAGCTACAGTCACGTACGACTTAGAATTTGATAATTATAAATATACATTTGAAAACAATAAAGACTATGTTGAGTTTGATATTCTCATTTCCTCAAGTACCCCTACCTATTATATGAGTGCCGCAATTCAAATAAGTTATAATAATGATGCTTTTGGCGATAAAATGTTTGCAAATGGTAATTTAGAACTTACTCGTGGTACTGCATTTAATAAGCCATTAAACTACAATTTTTATATAAACGAAGACAAACCGAATATTCTGGGGGTAAATCTATCAGCTTATCCTGACAGAAGCTTAACAGGTTTAACTTATGTTACATCAACTCCCCAGCAATTAATGCACTTTAAAATACGCATCAATTCGGTTGTTTCACCTTCGATTGACCTTATAAGTGGGATTCGTTTTGAAATCCCTGATTTTTCTTTTGGTGAATATTCGGTGACATCAAGCATCGGAGCTGGTGAGTCGGAATTTGGCAGCGTAGATTATAATGGTTCTATGTATGACAAGTTGGTAGGGAAACCCGTAGTAGAATCATTTACCCCAAAAATAATAACTGGTGGTACAAACTCATTACTTACCATAAAGGGTTATAATTTCGGAAAATCAAGAGGTAGTGACAAAAAAGGAAATGTATCATTCAGAGATTCAGATGTAGGGGGAGTCACCTTTATAGGTGGATTAGATGATGCTGATATAAAATCATGGTCGGATAATGAGATTCAAGTTATCGTTCCTTCTCATTTTATAAAATCAAAAGAAACGATAAGAGGAGCTGCAGGTAGTGGAACTTTCAAAGTGTCAAACTACGGTGCAATTTGGGAAAATACTTCTAACCAACCGTTAATAGTCAAATATTCACTATTAAATGTTACCTCATCTTATGAAGTAAGAGGTATCTCACATAAAGTGGCGGATGATTTTAACGGAAAAAGAACATTTAAAATTACACAAGAGATCTTAGATAAACCAAATTTGTTAAATGCCATAGTAGAGGCAGTAAAAGAGTGGAATTGTAATGTGGGGATTGGTATTGAACTGGAAATGAACGGCAATAAATACGCTTTAGCAGACAGTGATTTTGAACAAAATGTGTTCCGATTAGGAGTGCCAAATAAAGTAGATGCTATTGCTTCTACTGACAATGTAACAGGAATATGCACAACTAGTGTAGAATATGTCACAAAATATACAGATATAATAATCAATAAAAATCTGGAATCACGATTTTGGTATCGGAATAGCCCAATAGAAAGAGGACCTAATCAAATTGATATTACAGGAACCATACTCCATGAAATAGGTCATGCGATAGGTCTAGGACACGTAAATAATAGTGATCTGTCTATTGACCATTCTGAACATTTAATGTTTTACAGTAATGTGTCATTTAGAAGTGTTACTTCAGGACCTTACACCATCGAAGGAGCTAATGTAAGTTTGTCAATTGATCGCGCATTTAACTTCAACCCTGCTTGCCCTTATGAGAATATTGGTAATGACTTTTTACACTGTGTAGTGGTTGATGTAGAACAGGATTTGTTAGAGCAAAAATTAACTATAAGACCAAATATTATTACAAATGAGATGGTTTACATAGATGAAAAAGTAACGGGTTTTTTAAGCAGAGTAAGGGCTATTTCAATTAGCGGTAAAGTTTTTGACATCAATTACATAGCCGGTCAACAGTATATTGATTTAGAACATATTCCTTCCGGCAATTATATAATAGAACTAGTAAGTAACGAGCATATTTACCGAAGTAAACTAGTTAAACTATGATTCATCTTTTTTTCCTGTTTTCTTTCTATATATCTGCTAATGTAACTCAACCGAATAAAGAGGAGGTAGCATTAGTATTTAAAGGAACTGCGCTTACTGAGAATTTATGCAAAATAGATTCTTTATCACATGGAGGGACGTGTTATACTGTAGAAATAGATAGTTTAATATACGCAAGAGATTCTATGCATGATATTCCTGTAGGGAAATGTATTAATGTCTATTCTGTTTATCATCCTTATCATGACATAATTGAAGTGACTCCGGATTGTGTTTTAGAGGAAGAATCTTATTATTTTTTGACTTACAATAATGATGACGATAGAGAGGGAATGAAGTCCTATAGGTTTTTAACCTCAACTATTATCGTAAATTCAAGGTATACTTACGTAAAAAAAACCAGAGGCTATGTTCCTGATTTTATCCCCTATGCTACTGGTTTTGGCAGAACCTTCAAAGATAAAAAAGAACTAGAAACCTATATTATGGAGGATTTGATAGGTAAGAAATAAACGAATTAAAGACATTTCCCCAACTCCCAATCGATTCTTACGATAGCAAAACGCGTTTTTATAAATTTCAATTCAAGGGTTTCTTTCACCCCAACCAACCACCGCGGTCTAAACTTCTATATTGAATAGCTTCTGCCAAATGTTCTGCTAAGATATCTTCTTTACCCGATAAATCGGCAATGGTTCGGGAAACTTTTAAAATACGGTCGTACGCTCGGGACGATAAACCCAAACGTTCCATGGCTGTTTTTAGAAGTGCCTTCCCGGCAGCATTTATTTTGCAATATTCTTTCACCATAGGCGCGCTCATCATTGCGTTGGAATGAATGTCGGTATCTTTGAATCGTATGATTTGCCTTTCTCTGGCAGCCACTACACGTTTACGAATCTCAGCACTTGATTCCATTTTTTGATCACCCGTCATTTTTTCAAACGAAACCGGATTCACTTCAATATGAATATCAATACGATCTAATAATGGCCCGGAAATTTTACTCAAATAGCGCTGTACCGCAGCCGGACTATCAGGATGCGAGCCGTCAGCCGAGTAAAACTCACCCGAAGGACTGGGATTCATACTGGCAACCAACATAAAATTAGCAGGAAACTGAACGGTAGCTTTTGCACGTGATATAGTCACTACTTTATCTTCTAAAGGCTGACGCAAAACTTCTAAAACGGTGCGTTTAAATTCCGGAAGTTCGTCTAAAAATAAAATTCCGTTGTGTGCCAAAGATATTTGCCCCGGCTGGGGAATGTTTCCACCTCCAACTAAAGCGACATCAGAAGAAGTATGGTGAGGTGAACAAAATGGACGTTGTGCAACTAATGAGGTGCCTTCACCTAGTTTTCCAGCCACCGAGTGAATTTTTGTAGACTCCAGCGCTTCATGTAACGTCATTGGAGGTAGAATGGTTGAAATTCTACGTGCTAACATCGTCTTACCAGAACCTGGAGGGCCAACCATAATTACATTATGACCACCAGCTGCAGAAACTTCTAAAGCTCGCTTTACCGATTCTTGTCCTTGTACATCAGAAAAGTCTACACTAAAAGCATGCGCATCATGCTGGAAAATTTCACGGGTGTCTTTTACGGTTGGCGTAATAAGGTTAATTCCAGATAAATGGTCTATTGCTTCTTCTAATGTTGCAACACCTATAATATCTAAATCATTGACAATGGCTGCTTCAGATGCATTTTGTTTGGGTAGAATAAAACCTTTTAACCCTTCTTTACGTGCTTTAATGGCAATCGGTAAAACTCCTTTTATTGGGCGAAGTTCACCATCTAGTGACAGCTCTCCCATAATAATATATTTATCCAGCTCGTCAGCGGTTATTTGTCCAGAAGCTTTAAGAATGCTTAGTGCTAAAGGTAAGTCGTAGGAGGAACCTTCCTTTCGAACATCAGCAGGAGCAAGGTTAATGATAACTTTTTGTCGTGGGAACGAATAACCATAGTGTTTAATTGCGGATTCCACCCGTTGTTCACTTTCCTTTACGGCATTGTCAGGAAGACCTACCATATAAAATTTGGTCCCTTGGGTAACGTTGGTCTCTACGGTGATAATGGAAGCATCCACACCATAAACGGAACCGCCATAGGTTTTTGCAAGCATTTGAAGCTATTTTAAAATGTGAAACAGTTATGAATAAAAATCTAATCTATAACTTTTATTCATTTAATAATAACATCATATCCAATACAAAACATATTTATGCTTCTGTTTTTTGTTCAATCAAAAGTATGAGTGTATGAATAATCTTGATATGTATTTCTTGAATTCGATCAGAAAACCCTTCGTGAGGTACACGAATCTCTACATCTGCAAACTCAGCGAGTTTACCACCGTTTTTTCCGGTCAAAGCAATAACTTTCATGCCTTTTTGTTTGGCCGTTTCGGCAGCGATAATGATGTTGTCAGAATTACCACTGGTACTTATTGCTAGCAAAACATCTTCTTTTTTTCCTAGTGTTCTAATGTAACGAGAATAAATTCGTTCAAAGCCAAAGTCGTTAGCAGTACACGTGATATGTGCCGAATCTGCAATGGCGATAGCAGGAAGAGGTTCTCTGTCGTGACGGAAGCGCCCTGTCATTTCTTCTGCGAAATGCATGGCGTCACAGTTGGATCCTCCGTTACCACATGAAAACACTTTTCCACCTTGCTTAATAGATGCTACAATAAGGTCTGATGCAGCCTCAATCGCTTCTATATTATTTTCGTCAGCGATGAATTTCTCTAATACGGCTGCTGCTTCTTTTAATTCTTGAAGTATTAATTCTTTTCCCATAATAGTTATGCAGATTGCATCTCACTTAATTTACTGTACAAACCATTTTCTCGTAAAAGTGTTTGGTGTGTGCCCTTCTCTACAATTTCTCCGTCTTTGATTACAACAATTAAGTCGGCATTTTGAATAGTACTCAACCGATGAGCAATAATAATACTCGTTCGGTTTTTCATCAAATTATTCAAAGCTTCTTGTACCAAATATTCTGACTCTGAATCTAATGCTGAGGTAGCTTCATCCAGCAATAAAATGGGAGGGTTTTTAAGTATTGCTCGGGCAATGGTAATTCGCTGCCGTTGGCCACCGGATAATTTTAAACCTCTATCGCCAATTTCAGTGTTGTACCCTTCTTCGGTACCTAAAATAAAGTCATGCGCATTTGCTGCTTTAGCTGCTTGAATAATTTGTTCTTCTGTGGCTTCAATTCCAAAAGCGATGTTGTTGGCTATCGTGTCGTTAAACAAAATAGACTCTTGTGTTACCACTCCCATCAAGTCTCTAATTGAATTGACTTCTAGGTCTTTTAAATTGACCCCGTCAATTTTAATAGTTCCTTCACTGGGGTCATAAAAACGAGGGATTAAATCAATCATGGTCGATTTCCCTCCACCTGATGGACCCACTAAGGCGATTGTTTTCCCTTTTTCAAAAGTTAAATTAATGCCTTTTAAAACATCTTCGGTTTCATACTTAAAATGAAGATTCTCAAACGTAATTCCTGATTCAAAATTTTGGATAATTTTTGCTCCAGCTTTGTCGGTAATTTCGTTGACACTGTCCATCAATTCAAAAACACGGTCGCCACTGGCAAGTCCTCGTTGTATGGTACTTAGTGCATTGGCAATTGATTTAAGTGGTCCTAAAACTTGAGCTAACAAAAGTATGTAATAAAAAAATTCCGATGGCGCAATGGCCAGTGAAGGGTTTTCACTCAGCACTAAGATACCTCCATAATAGATGGTGCCAGCAACAACACCCACTCCTAGTACTTGAGAAACAGGTGAAGACAACCGTTTTTTATTCTCCATCGACAACACATTGTTGTAATAGGTTTGGTTGTGTTTATTGAATTTCCCTTTGATATAACCTTCTGCATTAAAGGCTTTAACAATGCGGAGACCAACAAGCGTTTCATCGATAATTCCTAAAATTTTCCCAAGCGCATCCTGCCCTTTTATAGAAACTTTTTTTAGACGTTTAGTAATTTCGCCAATCACTAAACCTGAAAGTGGTAAAACAATGATTGTGAAAATAGTTAAGTTGACAGAGATGTAGAATAACAAAGAAAACAAAATAACAATAGTAATAGGATCTTTAAACCAAATGTTAAAAGAACTTATTACTGAATTTTCTACTTCTTGCACGTCATTGGTAATTCGTGAAAGAATGTTGCCTTTTTTCTCATTGCTGAAAAAACCAATCGGTAAGGCTACTATTTTTTCATAGACTTTTTTGCGCATATTTCGTACGACTCGAGCGCGCACCAAGCCCAGATAACGTAAGGATAAATAATTAAAGATGTTTGAAAGAATTACTGAAACCATCAAAATGATACAAATTCTCGCCAAAACTGTTTTTGGATCACTCTCTGCAGTTAAATAATACTGTATATATTTAAAAAACTGTTTCAAGTAGGTAATAGAAACTTCAAATTTGGGTAGTTCAACTATTTCAATTTTTGTTTTCGTTTTTTCGAAAAGCACTTGAAGAATAGGCATCACAAAGGAAAAACTAGTGATGTTAAAAATGATTGATAATAAGGTGTATATCACATAACCAGGAACGATATTTCCAAAAGGTTTGGCAAAAAGTAGAATTCTGAAGTAGGTGCTTTTTTTCATGCGTAACGGCACGCAATTTAGGTGTTTTTTAATAGTTATGCGTCCTTGTTGGCATATTCCATCGTAAAGAAAGCATAGAATAGGTCGATTTGTTTGATAACGACTCTAATTCTACTTTTTCATCTCTCATCACAAACTGTAAATCCACAAATAAATTATGCTTGAGTTGATAAGAAATTAAGAAGTCCAGCATGAACATATTTGAACGTACACCTTGGGCTATCGAATTACCAGTTTCTTGCTCTCGAGTGGTGTTGGGTAGAAGAATATTTCCGCCCCAGTTTGTGCTTCCAGTATAATCAATAGCTCCACTCAACACATCTAAACCTCGTTGGGCAAAAATTAATTTACCCGTCATCGTTAAACGAGGCAACGGTTGGTATCGAGTGATTCCCACTAGTTCCCTAAAATTAGCACCATAGGGGTGAGCGAGCGGTTGGTTGTAGTGTGAATAGCTTGTTTCCTTTATGCGGTGAGTATATGTATATGGTCTTACAAAGTTTATTTCTCCTTGAATATCCAAATTATTAATGCCAGCAACATTCAAATATTTTACACCTACTTGAGCGCCATATTTTTCACCCCACCAACCATCTCTATTTTTAAATCGATCCAGTCGAAACTCATCAATAATTAGTTGACCATAAAAAGACACTCCTCGAGTGACATTCCAATTCCAATCTGTACCTACTATCACATTCCCATCGCTGCCTAGATTTCCTTCAATAGCTCTATAAAAAATTACCGGGTTCATATAATTTAAATCAAATGAGTTATTATCGCGACCATAAATTACGGACTCAAATACACCGATGTTTAGTCGTTTACTCACATTAAGACTTAGATGATGTAACGCCATGAATTTCTTAGGATAGATTACATTTCCCAGAGGTACATTAAATCGGTCACTGAAAATATCAGCGTTTAGCTCGGCAAACAAGTTGGTATACTGAAATTTCCATATGTTGGTGTTCAATTTTAAAAAAGTGTGGTTTCCAGCGTAATCAGACAAGATTATGGAACGATATCCATTTCCGATGAAGTTTTTGTCATACCCAAACTGTACACCAATATGTTTTGTTGCATTTACGCTCACATAACCTTTGGCTGTAAAAAAATCTACACCGTTTTCCTTAAATCCCTTCCAAAAATTCTCACCAGGAACCGCCCCATACCCATATGTTCTTGCTAGAGCATAACTAGGGAAATTGGCTTGGTTTTCTGCAACACTCGCATAAAAACCAACTTTATTATCAATTAAACCGTCAATTTCGATACCTCGGCTATTGATAAATAGCGTGCCTTCATACCCCTGTTCTTTACCCGCACCTACATATAGCATTGGATTAATACTTAGTTTAAAATCTTCGGTGGACACACTGTAAGCATCATTTTTATATTTGTAAAAAGTATTGAGAAAAGCTTTGTCTGATTGAGCGATGCTGTCAGAGATATAAAATCGGTTTTCTGTTTCTAAATAACTGTAATTAAAAACATCAGATTTATTAGAAGTTGAATCTAAAGTAGGTAATGTTTTTACAATTAAATCCTGTCTATAAGGTTTAAAAGAAGTGTGTAAATCAGAAAAGCCAGAGTCACTTAAAAGTTGATATCGATCTACTAAATGGTAGTAATCGCTGTTGAGTTGTGCGTAATTGCTTTGTGCAAATAAATTGGCTGAAGCTAGGGATAAGGTAAAAAGGAGTATTTTGTTTAACATTGACTCAAATTTTGAGTGAAGATAATAGTAATCTCTAAAAATGACTGTCATTGAATACTGATTTATAAAAATGAAGTAAATGATCTCTTTTCTCCAACAGAAACAAATTGACAAAGAGCAATGGGACAATTGCATAGCGGAATCGCAATATCCTTTAGTATATGCAGAATCGTGGTATCTGGACATTGTTTCTCCTAACTGGGCTGCTTATGTTATTATTGTAGAGAATAAATATACGGCTGTTTTTCCCATTACAGAGAAGTCTACAGTAGGATTTAAATACTTAGCACAACCCCCTTTTTGTCAGCAGTTAGGACTTTTTTACAGGATGCATACAGCGTTAGAGCCATTTGTTGATCTTTTGAAAAACAAATATTCTTTAGTCGAAATAGCTTTGAATGTTTCAAATGAATTAGTGAATAGTGATATCGATGTGTATTACAAACTAAATCTGGAATTAAGTTTAAACACACCGTATGAAAAACTATATGCTGGCTATAATTTAAATCGAAGAAGGGATCTTAAAAAAGCTAAAAAAAATGGCCTTTATGTATCAGAAACGAATAATATAGATTTCTTTATTAATTTTTTTAAAAAAGAAAAAGGTTTGACAATCAGTGGTTTAAATAGTGAATCATGGCGTTTCTTAAAGCAGATATACGAACAGGGAGTTGAAAAATCAGCCATCCTATTATCTTTTGCGTATAATCAATCTCATGAAATTTGTGCGGCAGGCCTGTTCCTTAAGAGTGATAAACGGATTATTTTCCTGTTGGGAACTTCTAATAAAGAAGGACAAAAAAATGGAAGTATGACACTGCTGTTTGATCACCTAATTCGTGAAAATGCTTATAGGAATAAGGTTTTAGATTTCGAAGGAAGTATGATTCCAGGGGTTGCAAAATTTTATGAAAGCTTAGGAGGTAAAGAAAAAAAATACATATCTTTAAAAGCTAGTAGGTTACCAATATTATTGAAATTTATCAAAAAAATGAAGCGTTTCATAAGCTAAATTATAACTTGCTAAAATGATTTTCAGCTATGCGTTTTTAGAATTGAAGAGAATATGTGGATAGAAATCGGTCTGTTAATACTTGGTCTTGTGCTTTTAGTTATAGGCGGAGACTTTTTAGTCCGGGGAGCTTCAAATTTAGCGTATAGCGTTCAAATATCACCTTTAGTAGTGGGTTTAACCGTTGTAGCTTTTGGAACTTCAGCACCAGAGTTGTTAGTGAGTTTACAAGCGGCTCTAGATGGTTCTCCTGATATTTCAATGGGTAACATCATCGGTTCAAACATTTGTAACTTGACTTTAGTTTTAGGTGCCACCGCTCTTTTTTATCCTATTTTAGTGCATGAAAACAGTATAAAAATTGATTGGCCAATGGCAATGGGCAGTTCTTTGTTGTTGTACTTTTTTATTTCGCATGATCATGTGGTACAACGTTTCGAAGGGATTATATTCGTCTTGATTTTGGCAATATATACTTATTTTTTAATTGAGATGTCTCGAAGGGAAACTTTGGAGCGTATGGCGGAAGAACACGAAGAAGTACCTGAAATTGTCGGTTCAGCAGTTTTGAAGGAAGTTGGTTTTTTAGTACTAGGCGGAATCATGCTTTACTTTGGCTCAGAGTGGTTTGTAGGAGGAGCAAAAAGTATTGCCCAAGGTTTAGGTGTGAGTGATGCTATTATAGGTTTGACAGTAATTGCTATTGGGACAAGTCTACCAGAGTTAGTGACTTCAATAATAGCAGCGTATCAAAAAAACACCGACTTAGCTGTTGGTAATTTATTAGGGTCAAACATCTTTAACATATTGTCTATTCTTGGCTTTACCAGTATCGTAAAAGATATTTCAGTTAACCCAACATTAGTCAATATAGACATGTGGATTATGATGGCTATTGTTGTGCTAGTGCTTTTATTAATGCTGTTTGGCCGAAAAATTGGTCGTCTAAGTGGTGCAGTTCTATTAATAACTTATGCTTCATATATGGCGTATCTGGTTGTTGGGTGATTTTAATTACTTAATAGAAACGGATATGTGGGACCAAGTAGCAAAATATGGAGTTGTTTTTATTGTTAGCATGTTTAAATATGCGGCAGGTCCCATTGCGGGTCCAACGTTACATCTTCAAGTATGGGAAACAGCTATTTTTACTGCTTTAGGGATGATTGTATCAGTCATTATTTTTACTCAAATAGGTGAGATAATAAAAAACAAACTCCAAGGTAATTTAAAAAGAAAGGGAAAGTATAAATTGTTTTCTAACAAAAATCGAAGGCTAGTACGAATTTGGCGAAAGTTTGGAATTGCGGGAATAGCCTTTCTTACCCCCTTGTTATTAACTCCAATTGGTGGTACCATTATCTCATTATCTTTTGGAGTAAAAAAGCGTTATATCTTTTTATACATGTCAGCTAGTGCAATTATTTGGGCTTATCCCACGGCATATTTTTTTTATGAATTTGAGCACGGTTTAGAAAACTTTTTTTAAAACTCATTTAAATGTAGTTTTGCATCATGCAGCCTCAATTATCTGAATTCGGAATTGCCCTCCTTTTTATTGTCGTAGGTATTGTCTTCGCATGTGGAGGGTTGTTTACATGGTACATGGTTCGCCCAAGCCGACCAAATGATCAGAAAAATAGTCCCTATGAATGTGGAGAAGAAGCGATAGGCACACCTTGGGGTAACTTTAATATACGATTTTATATTATCGCTTTAATATTTATCCTTTTTGATGTAGAAGTAGTGTTCTTATTTCCGTGGGCAGTTATTTTCGGAAATGAAAAGTTAATTCAAGCCTCCGATGGTTTATGGGGTTGGTTTAGCTTGTTGGAGATGTTTCTTTTTATTTTCGTATTGACATTAGGTTTGGCTTATGCTTGGGCAAAAGGCTATTTAGATTGGGTGAAGCCAGAAGAAAATATTATTGATTTTAAGGGTAAAATACCATTAGAAGAATATCAAAAGTTGAATCAAAAATAAGATGGGATTACTCGACCAACAGTTTCAACACGGAGGTGTTGTCATTACTAAAGTAGACGATTTGATTAACTGGGCACGTTTATCATCCATGTGGCCTATGGGATTTGGTATCGCTTGTTGTGCTATAGAAATGATGTCAGCTTATACTTCCGGGTATGACTTAGACCGCTTTGGGATTACACCTCGTTCATCTCCACGACAGTCAGACGTAATGATTGTAGCAGGAACAGTAACTTTTAAAATGGCAGATCGTGTGAAGCGGCTGTATGAGCAAATGTCTGAACCACGGTATGTGATTTCGATGGGTTCATGTTCTAACTGTGGCGGTCCTTATTGGCAACATGGTTATCATGTAGTGAAAGGGGTAGATCGAATTATACCTGTTGATGTATATGTTCCTGGTTGTCCGCCTCGACCAGAAGCGCTCATTGGTGGTTTTCTAAAGCTACAAGAAAAAATTCGTAAGGAAACCCTGATGGCACCAAAAGCGATAGAAAAACTACTTAAAAAAGAAGTTGTATGAGTTTTGAGCAATTGGTAAATCTAATTATTGAAAAATTTAATGCTGATGCTGTGGTCTCAATACATGCAGATGCAATCCAACCGTTTATTGTTTTACAGCCCAATTTGCTGTTAGAAGTCTGCTCCGAGTTACAAATCAACCCTGATTGTTATTTTGATCACCTTTCAAGCATCACAGGAATAGATAATGGCGTAGAAAAAAACTCAATGGAGGTCATTTATCACTTCTATTCGATTACCAAAAACATGCATTTTATCATTAAAGTGATTCTGGATAGAGATAAACCAGTGGTTCCTAGCTTAACCTCCATTTGGCGGACAGCTAATTGGCACGAAAGAGAAACCTTTGATTTTTTTGGAATCCACTTCGAAGGACACCCAGATTTGAGACGAATTTTACTTCCAGCGAATTGGGAAGGACATCCACTTCGAAAAGATTATACCACACAAGAGTATTACCATGGAGTAAAGGTGGATTATGAATAAGGATTTTCTGATTGACCTTTACTTTACAGGTATCTTTTTTGTTAAAATAGTTACCCTTGTTCGACAATGTTAGTTTATAACTTTTAGAAGCTTTCAGCTCAAACCGCTTGGGCTTTTCCTTTTTCATTAATAAAAGGGAAACAAAAATCTAGACGATTAGGTCGACTAGTGTTAACGGCAGTAGGACGCATATTTTATATCCTTTTCACATTCCCAAATCGTCACTTGAAAAACAAAAATTGTAAAATAAACCTTAAATCGGAGCGATACTGTAATTAAAATCATCTGTTTTTTTGAAAAACTTCCTATCAACTACCGTATAATTAGAAAAAATCTTTAGATAATTTATTTTCTAGCAATTAAATACACACCACCCAGTATTAGCAATAAACCGGCAAGGTGTACGAGTGATAATTGTTCTCCATCCAGATATCCCCAGCTAAGAGCCACTAAAGGTATCGCGTAAGTAATTGAACTAGCCAAAATAGGGGAGGCAATTTTTAAGAGTTGATTAAACAGTACCAAAGCTATTGCAGTAGAAGTTACTCCCAAAATAACCAAAGAAAAAAAGGATTCGTGAAACTGCGGTGATGAAAACTCAAAATGAAAGAAATTGTTGTAATACAATATAACTGCAGCGATCGGACCGATAAACACTAACGAAACAGCTGCAATCTGCAGGGGGTGAATGTTTTTTAACTTAAACTTTATCAAAGTTAAATTTAGTGCATAACAAAGTGTTGCGAGAAAAATAAAGAACGAAGCGAGCCACTCGATAGTTGCAAAGGAGAGTCCTTGAAATAAAAGAACAATTGCGCCAGCAAAACTGAGCGTAACACCAATGACTTGAAGCAATACCACGCGTTGGTTGTAAAAAAACACACCAACAAGAATGGTAAGAACGGGTGTTAATCCACTTAAAATAGCAGCATAACCACTAGATACAGTTGACTGGGCTAAAGCAAATAATATAGCAGGCGTAAAGCTTCCCAGCACCCCAGATAAAATAATAAGCCCCAGATCCGAGCGTTTTATTTGTGTGATTTTTTTGAGCGCAAATGGAAGCAGAGTAAGAAAGGCAAAAAATATTCTACCTGCACCTACTTCTAATGGGGAGAAAAATAATAGACTTTTCTTAATAAGGATAAAGGCACTTCCCCAGATTAAAACTAATGCAGAAAATAAAATGATGACAAGAAAATTTTCTTTACGCATCATTCAAATACGAATGATGAATAGTGATAAGCGATTTCATCTAAAATAGCTAATGTTTCTTGCTGTGTGTCAGCCAAAACGAGTCGCATCCTAAACTCTTTGAAATTTGGTATGTTCTTAAAATAGCTCGTGTAATGTCTCCTCATTTCAAAAGTACCTAAACGTTCACCTTTCCATTCGATTGAAAAGTTTAAGTGTCTTCGGCAAACATCAATACGCTCTTCCAAGGAAGGTGGAGCTAGTTTCTCACCTGTTTTCAGGTAGTGTTTTATTTCATTAAAAATCCATGGGTAACCAATGGCAGCGCGACCAATCATGATGCCGTCTACGCCATATTTGTTTTTGTATTCTAAGGCTTTTTCTGGAGAATCAATATCACCATTTCCAAAAATGGGAATGTGAATGTCTGGGTGATTTTTCACTTCTGCAATGGGGTTCCAGTTGGCTTCTCCTTTGTACATTTGAACGCGAGTTCTCCCGTGAATGGTTAATGCCTGAATACCCACACCTTGTAGTCGCTTAGCTACTTCCACTATTTTAATAGTGTCATCATCCCAGCCTAATCTGGTTTTGACTGTGACGGGTAGTTGGACTTGCTTAACAATTTCAGCAGTCATACGCTCCATCTTGTCAATGTCTTTTAGAATACCAGCACCAGCACCTTTGCAAGCGACCTTCTTAACTGGACATCCATAGTTGATATCAATTAGTTCTGGTCTAGCAGCTTCAGCAATTGCGGCAGCCTCACGCATGGCATCTATTTTATCGCCAAAAATTTGAATGCCTATTGGTCGTTCATAATCATAGATGTCTAGTTTTTGCACACTTTTTTCAGCATCTCGAATTAAACCATCTGCAGAAATAAATTCTGTATACATTAAATCAGCACCATTTTCTTTGCAAACGGCTCTGAATGGAGGGTCACTCACATCTTCCATTGGCGCGAGCAAAAGCGGAAAGTCGCCTAATTCTATATTCTTTATCTTTACCAATTGGCTTTAATTTTTCTGTAAATTTACAGGATTAAATTAAGGACTTCAAAGATTAAAAAATGAAGTCTGTGCTTTAACTAATTATTAGATGACCGAATATTCTGAATCAGAAAGCCCTTTTAATAGAGCATACTACTTATCAGTTTTTTTAAAATTCATTTTATATCTCTTTCTCGGTTTTATGGTCGGACAACTAATGAGTGCGCTAGTCTATATGTATTATTTTGGAGAGGATATGACTGTGATGGCAAATGCGGTGTTGCATCCAGAAGATAACCTCGGACTGGGAATGCCTTTATTATTAGTTCAGGCAGCAAATTCTTTAGTGTGTTTTTTGATTTTCCCTTTGTTGTTCATAGCAAGAACTTCATTTCCTTTATATTATGATTCTTGGAACGATAATTCACAAGTGGCTATTGCTAGCTTTTCCAATGTGTTTGTGATGATGATTTTTGTGTTGCCGTTAAGCAGTGTATTGGCAGAATGGAATCAGACAGTACAATTCCCTGATTTTTTATCAGGTTTTGAAAGTTGGGCACGAAGTTCTGAAAAACAAATTGCTGCATTAACTCAGGTAATAACACACTTTAGTTCGTTGACCGAGTTTCTAGTTGGCCTTTTAATTATAGGAGTCTTAGCAGCAGTTGGTGAGGAATTGACTTTTAGAGGTGTATTGCAGCCACTTTTCATTAACTTATTCAGAAATGCTCATGTTGGTATTGTTGTAACCGCTTTTGTTTTTGGAGCAATACATATGCAGTTTTTTAGCTTTTTACCTCGGTTAGTGCTGGGAGTGCTTTTTGGCTATTTATATTATTATTCACAAAATTTGTGGATACCAATTGTGGGGCATTTAGTTAATAATAGTTTGTCCTTGTTTTTTGTCTATCGCTATGGGATGTCTGATACAGATATACCTATAGGAGGAATGGAGCAAAATCAATTAGTGATTTTTATAGTATCCTCTGGGTTAATTATTGCTGTTTTCCTTTATTTAAAAAAGATGTGGGCAAAAAATAAGAGTACTTGACATGAAAAGTAAATGGAAAAAGGTATTTTCAAGCAATCATGAGTATCAAGCAGCTTTGGTGGAACAAGCGCTTTCGAACTATGGCATTGCCTGCATTCAGATGAATAAAAGGGATAGTGCTTATACCATAGGACAGGTTGAAGTATTGGTTTCACAAGAAGATGTGCTAGAGGCCATTAATATTATAAACAAAGAAATACGTTTTGAGTAATAGTTCGAATTTCAAACAACGTGTAATCACAGGTCTCATTGGTACGTCTGTTTTTGTGCTAGGGATAACTTTTCATGAATATACCTATCTCCTAATAACATTTTTGTTACTAAATCTATGTCTGTGGGAGTTTTTGGATTTGGTAAAAAATAAAACAATTCCCAATAAGTTATTTACAATAATAATTGCTAACACCTTACTTTTTTTGAGTTATGGTATTGTAAAAGATTTGTTGCCTATCAAGTATCTAATGATACTCATACCGCTTTCATCCATCGTTTTTTTTGTAGAATTATTCAGAAAAAAAGAAGAGCCATTTACGAATATTGCTTTTTCTTTTTTAAGTATTATTTACATTGCTCTTCCATCTGCATTATTGCATTTTAGTACAATTGTAGACGGTGAATATCACTGGGAGATTATGTTAGGAATTATTCTATTACTTTGGACTAGTGATACCTTTGCTTATTTCTCAGGAAGATTGTTTGGCAGAACAAAATTATTTGAGCGCATTTCTCCTAAAAAGACTTGGGAGGGAAGTTTTGGTGCAATGTTTTTTGCAATAGGAATGGCTTATGTTTTAAGCCGATATTTTCCTATATTTCAATTACAACAATGGATTGTGTTGGCTGTTATAATAGTAGTTTGTGGTGGTTTAGGTGATTTGGTGGAGTCACTTCTAAAACGGAGTTTTGATATCAAAGATTCAGGGACAATACTACCAGGTCACGGTGGTTTTTTAGATCGCTTTGACGGTTTGTTTTTGTCTATTCCGTTTATTACCACCTACTTAGTTTTATTTGATAACTAATTGTATTTAGTTGTCGTAAAATCCCCCGAAATAAAGGAACAAGAGATATGACATACATAGAACCCGCCCCAATCAAAGATCATTTAAATCCATTTGAGTCAATGATGTCGCGCTTTAATATTGCAGCGGAAATATTAGGACTTGATAGAGATACTTACAATGTTTTAAAATCGCCCTCAAGGCAGGTGTTGGTTTCATTACCCATTACTATGGATGATGAAAGTATGCAGGTTTTTGAAGGTTATCGCATTATACACTCGGATATTTTAGGCCCATCAAAAGGTGGGATAAGATATGACTTAGGGGTAAATATAGATGAGGTGAAAGCTTTGGCAGCTTGGATGACATGGAAATGTGCTGTAGTCGATATACCTTATGGTGGAGCTAAAGGTGGTATAAAATGTGATCCCCGATCGATGTCAGCAGGTGAATTAGAACGATTGACTAGGGCATATACGTTATCTATGGTAGATGTATTTGGTCCTGATAGAGATATACCAGCTCCAGATGTTGGGACAAATGATAAGGTGATGGCTTGGCTGATGGATGAGTACTCTAAAGCAAAAGGAAAAACATCACCAGCAGTAGTTACTGGTAAACCTTTGGTAATGGGAGGATCACTTGGTAGAGCTGAGGCTACGGGGCGAGGTGTGATGGTTTCGACTTTAAATGCTCTTGAAAAGTTAAAATTGAAGCCAAACCAAGTTACAGCAGCGGTTCAAGGTTTTGGTAATGTTGGTTCTTGGGCAGCGCAACTATTATGTGAAAGTGGGGTGAAAATTAAAGCTATTAGTGATATTTCTGGTGCTTACTGGAATGACAATGGAATTGATATTTTGAAAGCTATCGCGTATTCAAAAGCAAATAATGGTACGCTTCGTGGTTTTGATGGCGCTGAGCAGATGTTATCTGAAGAACTTTTAACAGCCAAAGTAGATATTCTTATCCCAGCAGCTTTGGAAGATGTTATCACAATTCATAATGCGGAAAAAATTCAAGCAAAATTAATTGTTGAAGGTGCAAACGGCCCCACTTCAGCAAAAGCTGACGATATTATTGCTAATAAAGATATTTTAGTGGTACCAGATATTCTAGCCAATGCGGGTGGCGTGACAGTTTCTTATTTTGAATGGGTACAAAACCGGTTAGGTTATAAGTGGGATTTAGAGCGGGTAAATCGTAGAAATGAACGTATTTTGACAGAAGCTTTCCACAAAGTGTATAAGACTATGGAGGAGCATAATGTTTCTATGAGAATTGCTGCTTATATTGTAGCGATAGATAAAGTAGCACAAACACTCAAATACAGAGGAGGGTTCTAATGACAATACATAAGGAAGGGCATACATTGCTCGGTAAATTATTTGTTTTATGTACCGCTTCAATTTACGGAGCGGTACAGTTTTTAAATGAGTGGCCAATAAGTCAAAAGTTTATTGTTGCCTTGTCGATATTTCTTTTTTTAATAGTGCTACAGTTTTTTAGAAGCCCTAATAAAAAAACGGTTATTAACGCCAATCACATTATAGCCCCCGCAGATGGAAAAGTTGTAGTGATTGAAGAAGTTGTTGAAACGGAATATTTTAACGACAAGCGTAAACAAATCTCTATCTTTATGTCACCTATAAATGTGCATGTGAATAGGAATCCTGTTTCAGGTATTGTGAAATACTTTAAGTATCATCCTGGTAAATATTTAGTCGCATGGCACCCAAAGTCCAGTACCGATAATGAACGCACTACTTTAGTTGTTGAAACAAACGAGGGAACCCCAATATTATTTAGACAAATTGCTGGTGCACTAGCGAGAAGAATTTGTTGGTATGTGAACGAAAATGATAGCGTTGTTCAAGGAGAAGAATTTGGTTTTATTAAGTTTGGCTCTCGAATTGATGTTTTCTTACCTACCGATGCAAAAATATTAGTCGACTTAGAGCAAAAAATGGTCGGTGGCGAAACTGTAATTGCTCATTTAGCATAAAAAAAGGCTTCTAGAATTTCTAGAAGCCTTTTTTATTCATTTCAAACAAGTTGGTTATTCAATAACCTCTAACAATTCAACTTCAAATATCAAAGTAGCGTAAGGGCCGATTTTTCCACCAGCTCCTCGCTCGCCATAAGCTAAGTCGTAAGGGATATATAATTTCCACTTACTACCCATTGGCATTAACTGTAATGCTTCTACCCATCCCTGGATAACTCCTGTAACAGGAAATTCAATTGGCTCACCACGTAAAACAGAGCTATCAAAAACAGTTCCGTCTAATAAAGTACCGTGGTAGTGTACTTTTACTTTGTCGTTAGTTGTTGGCTTTGGACCATTTCCTTTAACTAAAACTTCATACTGTAAGCCACTAGGCATTACGGTAACTTCTTCTCTGGTAGCATTTTTAGCTAAAAACTCTCTACCTTCTTTCGTTGCCTCTTGTGCTTTTGCTTCTTGCTTTTTTTGCATTACAGATTGAATAACCATCTGTGCTTCTTCATCGCTCATTTGTGAAGAATCATTTTTTGCATCATTCATACCTTTCAAAAACACTTCAGTATCAAGATCATCAAGCCCTTGTGACATTAAACTTTGAGCGATGTTTGCACCTAAAGCGTAACTTAATTTTTGTTTTTCATCTTCCATATCCACTTCTACTTCTTTTTCTAATTCGGTTATTTGAGCTTTTAATTTAGACACTTCGCTCTTTAATTCTTTTTTTGATTGAGCAAATCCATTTAAACTAGCAAAAACAGCCGCCAAAACAATTATTTTTTTCATAAAATAGGGTTATCTGTTGAGTGTGTAAATTAATGATTTTTGTATAAACGTATCGAATTTTAATTTCTTATTTCTAAAAGTAGGAAGTACTGAGATTTGAGATGAGCAAACGACAAAAAGTTAGAAAGAAGTAAGATGAGTGATTAGGAGGAATAAATTGCAGATGAGATTCAAATGCTCAATCTTGGCTCTTGCATCTTGTTTCTTCTCTGTTTAATCCTTCTATCTTAAATCAATACCCTCCAAAACTGATGTCTGGAATTTCACAATTACGATAATAGCCCATCACATTTAACGAGGTACAGTAATTTTTCAATTTTGCTAAACACTTAATAGCCACTGCTCGATCTTGCCAAATGCAATCGATATAAAAACGGTACTGATCTGGTTTACCTAAAATAGGTACAGACTGAATTTTGGTTAAGCTGATTCCAAATTCATTGATGATGTTAAGCGACTTAGAAAGACTTCCTGCTTCATGAGGTAACTCAAAACTAATAGTGGTTTTGTTGGAATCATTTCTTTCAAAAGGTGATTTTGTTGAGCGGGAAAGCACAAAAAAACTGGTGTAATTAAGTTTCATGGTTTCGATGCTCGGAGCAATGATTTCCAAATTGTATAGTTTTGCAGCCATTTCACCAGCTATTGCTCCAACCCCTTTTAAGTTATTTTCTCTTATGTATTTGGCTGCATCTGCCGTGTCATGATACTCCTCTAACTTGATATGTGGATGATCTTGAAAAAACTCTTTGCATTGAAGCAAAGCCATGTAATGTGACATAGCTTTATCAATAGCTTCAATTTTTTGACCTGGAAGAACCATCAAATTTTGTTTGATCCGTAATTTTTCCTCCCCAACAATTTTAAAATTATAACTTTCAATTAGCCCATAGTTGTGTAAGATACTCCCAGCAATACTATTTTCAATAGCCATCAATGCATAATCCACTTTTCGGGACTTTAACTTTTCACATACTTCTTTAAAAGAATCACAGGAAACAGTTACTAATTCATCGTCTTTAAATAGGCGATGGGCTGCTATATCGTGAAAGGACGCTTTACCTCCTTGTATGGCTATTTTCATATTTTGTAGTTTTGGAAAGCGAAATTAGTGTTTTTGTCATCTTTAAGCTATTAGAAGTTAGCTTTTAGCGGTTTATTTCAGTAGTAAACTTTCTTTTTACCTTCTACATTACTTCTTTCTACTTAAACCTACTCATAACCATCATTTGGATTAATTCCTAAATAACGCGTTAGCCATTTGGTGCCAATATAAAAAGGGAGGGTGTCTAGCAATGCGGCAATAAATTTAAATGCATAGCCTGTAAAAATATAACTCAATAACATGGTCATTGCTTCTGGGTTTCCTTCAAGTTGAAACGCATTAGCTGTGTAGTGGGCTATGAGTATTACTGCGAAACTATCAACGAACTGACTAATCAGGGTTGAACCATTATTTCGTAACCAGAGATGTTTGCCCTTTGTAAATCGTTTTAAGGCATGAAAAATATGTACATCGATAAACTGAGCAAGTAAATAAGCAAGCATGGATCCAAAGGTAGCAGCCAAAGTCATGTTTTTAATTTCATAGAACACATAACCAGGCAAGGGCATTGCTTTGGTATTTGGTGCACCATGGATAGTTTCTGGAATAATCAATTTACCGGCTTCATCAAAAAATTGGGTGTGGGGAGGCAAAATACTTCCAAGCCAAACAATAAACAACACCCATATATTTAATGCTAACCCTACCCAAACTACAGTATTCGCTCTTTTTTTTCCATAAATCTCACTAATGAAATCGGTGCATAAAAAAGTAAGTGGATAAGGTAAAACGCCCATGGTTAGGGGAAGTGTTTTACCGAAAAAAGGTATTTCAATGATTTTGGATAACCCTAAAATATTCAGCATCGTTAATGAGCCTAAGAAAAAACCCGAAAGGATTAAAAAAACAACTTCTTGTCTACGCTGATAAGGATGATCTATTTCGCTGGAAAACATATTTTCAATTTGAAACCACTAACATCCCAAAATTCTAAACTGTTTAAAAATTAATGGGGGAATAGTTTTAGTGTCAAGATGGAGTTTCTAATTTCTTTATTACTTCGTAGAGTCACATCATAAACTCTACGAAGGTTTTTTTTGCCTGATTTAATCCTTCAAAATATACCTCGAAATCACCATACGTTGTATCTCTGAAGTTCCTTCACCTATTTGGAGTAAACGCTGGTCTCGGTAGAAACGCTCGACATGAAATTCTTTCATCAAACCATAGCCACCATGTATTTGTACA
>CAWFGW010000011.1:0-202315 GCA_963815495.1 uncultured Cytophagales bacterium | reverse complement strand
CTATTGTTTTGACACAACTTGTGTTGTACATTTATTGATTAAATTAGAGGGCAAAGGTGAATTTAAAAGATAAGTTAGTCACTACATTTAAAAAAGTGTGGTTAAGAAAAAGAACGAAATACCCATTTTTGTTCCTGATTTTTCTGCTGTTTTTTTTTCTATGCTTAGAATTTAATTTTTTATGGTTATTTGGTTCAGTACCGACTGTTAAAGATCTTAAAAATCCTAAGTTAGCTACGGCATCAGAAATGTATTCTCAGGATGGTGAACTAATTGGACGTTTTTTTAGAGAAAACAGAACATCGGTAGAAATGAGAGAGGTCAATCCTTATTTCTATAAAGGGTTGATTGCTACTGAAGATGTACGTTTCTATGAACATGATGGCGTTGATTGGCAATCCAACGCTGCAATCATCTGGTATTTGATTAAAGGAGACAAGCGAGGAGGAAGTACCATTACTCAACAGTTAGCAAAAAACCTTTTTAAGATGCGCAAAGACACTAAAAAAGGTCTATTATCCTATATTCCTGGAGTGAATATGGTCATCATTAAAATTAAAGAATGGTCTGTAGCTTATAAACTTGAGAATAATTATACAAAAGAGGAGATCTTACTTTTATATATGAACACCGTTGATTTTGGTAGTAATTCTTTTGGTATTAAAACAGCTTCAGAAACTTTTTTTAATAAGAAGCCACATCAGTTGGATATTGATGAGTGTGCAGTACTAATTGGACTACTCAAAGCAACTACTTATTATAGCCCTGTCTTACATCCTAATCATGCAAAGAGTCGAAGGGATGTGGTGCTGTCTTTAATGAAAAAAAATAAGGTTATTTCGGACCATCAGTACACAGAAGCAATTGAAAAACCACTTCAATTGCGTTATCAGCTTGTAAATCAAAATCAGACGACTATTCCTTATTTTAAATCCGCTGTAGCACATGAATTAAGTGCTTGGTGTCAAGAAAACGGCTATGATTTATATGCTGATGGACTAAAAATATATACCACTATTGACTCCCGTTTGCAAAAGCATGCTGAAGCAGCAGTACATAAACATATGAAGCGTCTTCAAGAAAAATTTGATAATCATTGGAAGGGGGAAAATCCATGGATTGATTCTCAGAAGAAAGAAATCCCAGGTTTTTTAAATACTGTAGTAAAACAAACTGAAATATATAACAGACTCAAATCACGTTTTGCAGGCAATGTGGATTCGATTGATAAATACTTGAACATACCTCATAAGATGAAAGTTTTTAGCTGGTCAGGACAAATTGATACCGTATTCACAACGATGGATTCATTAGCCTATTACAAAAAAATACTTCATGCTGGTTTTGTAACCATGAATCCCCAAAACGGATACATAAAAACTTGGGTTGGAGGCATTGATTACGAGTCTTTTAAATATGATCATATATATCAATCTAAACGTCAACCCGGTTCTACCTTCAAACCGTTTGTTTATGCAACAGCTTTGAGTCAAGGCATGTCACCGTGTGATAAAATTGTGGATGAGTTAACAATACATCACTACGAAGAGAATGGAGAAAAGAAATCATGGACTCCAAAAAATGCCAATAGAGAATACACTGGAGATACAGTTAGATTGCGGTACGCTTTAGCACGTTCAATTAATACAGTAGCAGCTAAATTAACCATGCAGGTTACTCCCGATTCGGTGGCTCAAATGGCAAAAAAATGTGGTATCAAAAGTGAATTAAAACCTGTACCATCCATAGGTCTAGGTTCTAATGATGTTTACCTGCTCGAACTAACTAATTCGTACCTCCCCTTTGTAAATGGAGGTTTAAATTATCAACCAACGATGGTAACTCGAATAGTAGATAAAGATGGAGTTGAAATTGCTAATTTTGTCGAAGAGCCGAAGCGAGTGCTTTCGGAAGAAAACGCTTGGTTAATGTCGTATATGTTAAGAGGTACAACTGAAGAATATAAAGGTACCTCGCAAGCTTTGTTTTTATATGATGGATTATTTGGCAATAATCATATTGGTGGAAAAACGGGAACATCAAACAACCACTCTGATGGTTGGTATGTAGGAGTTACTAAAAATTTAGTTGGGGGAGTATGGGTAGGAGCAGAAGAAAGGAGTGTACATTTTAGAACAGGGGAGCTAGGTGAGGCAATGCGAACAGCCCTGCCAATTTTTGGACTGTTTTTAGAAAGTGCCTATGCTGACCCCGATGGTTTGAAAAGATCTCCTTTTGATAAAGAACCTGCAAACATCGACCGACCACATGATTGTCGCACAAAAGTGATTATTAAGGATACCTTAAAAATTGAAAGTGATTCATTGGTTACTGACTCGACATTTGTAGAATCATCTGATTCTTTATTTATTAAATAGATTACATTGTAAAGTTTGGGTTGGACTTTAGGTTCTTTAGTTTTTTGTTGTACTTATGTTTGTTTGTGTTTTTACATTGGGCTTTTTGACCACATTGAAAGAACAAAGACGCACTAAATATTAAAATTAAAGGGATTGTTAGGGGTTTAATAGTCATGTTAGTGGTATATTTTAACAAGTAATAAAGTTACTCATTTTATAAAACTTTATCAACGTACGTGTGTGGAGTAATTGACGGATTTTTCAGCTAGGATACTGCGTATTTTTCCCTAAATTTGCCACCGTTATTTAGCATAACTACAACCGAAAGTATACAATGAAATTTATAGTATCTTCTTCTGCGCTTTTGAAGCAGCTTGTGAGCATAAATGGTGTGATTACAACCAACCCAATTGTGCCAATTTTAGAGAACTTCTTGTTTGAAATATCTGAAGGAAAATTAAAAATAACAGCATCTGACTTACAGACCTCAATGATCACTGAATTATCAGTAGAATCAAAAGAAGCTGGAAGCATAGCAATACCTGCTAGAATTCTTTTAGACACTTTGAAAAATCTTCCAGAACAACCAGTAACTTTCTCTATTGATAGTAACACATATGGTGTTGAGTTGATTTCTGATAATGGTCGGTATAAATTGTCTGGTGAAAATGCTACTGACTTCCCAAAGGTTCCTACAGTTAGCGATGGTGATAAATTAGATATTTCTTCTGATGTGTTATTTCGAGCAATTTCTAATACAATTTTTGTAACAAGTTCTGATGAATTAAGACCCGCGATGACTGGGGTTTATTTATCAATAGGCGAGTCAAGCACGACCTTTGTTGCGACTGACGGCCACCGATTAGTGAGGTATCGAAGAGTAGATGTCGCGTCTCAAGATACCAATAATGTGATTGTTCCTCGTAAAGCGTTGAACTTATTGAAGTCAACACTGCCATCAGATAACACTATTGTGAGTATGGAGCTAACGCCATCGAATGCATTTTTCAGCTTTAACAATGTGCGAATGATTTGTCGATTAATTGATGAGCGTTTCCCTGATTACGAAAATGTCATTCCTGTTCAAAATCCAAACAAGCTATCCTTAGACAGAGAAGGTTTCTTAAACTCGTTAAAAAGGATTTCAATTTATGCGAATAAAACGACTCACCAGGTACGTTTAAAAATCACAGGAAGTCTTTTAGTTATTTCTGCTGAAGACTTAGATTTTTCTAATGAAGCAAGTGAAAAATTAGCTTGTGAATATGGTGGTGATGATATGGAGATTGGCTTTAATGCGAAGTTTTTAATGGAGATGTTAGGAAACTTAGATTCAAATACCGTGACCCTTGAAATGTCTGATCCAAATAAAGCTGGATTATTAATTCCTGCGGATAAAGATGAAAACGAAGATGTGTTAATGTTGGTGATGCCTGTAATGCTAAACAATTACGTGTAGTCAGTCCATCAAAAATAATAGTTATAAAAGGCTGCTACGAAAATAGCAGCCTTTTTTATTCCTCTACTCTGGTGAAAGTTTCTGTTCTACCAAACATTGGTAAACCAAGGTAGCCTCTCACCTCTAATTTATTTGGACTGACTAATGTCATTTGACAACTGTAGGTTTTTCCTGATTGAGCATCATAAACTTCACCATCAACCCATTTGTTATCCCCTCCATAATTAAAGTGTTTAAAGATGAGTAAGCCAATTAAGGGTTTATCTCGTAGTTCAGGGTTTGGGTTTTGTTTATCAACTTTAGGAATGTTTTCTTCATCGTGAGATTCGCTTAACCAAATAATTTTGCCATAGGTTTTACCATTTTTAGCCAGGTACATTTTTATTTTACCGTCCTTATTGGGTGTCCACCAAATGCCGTGTACTTCGGTTTGTCCATAACTAAGAAATGGAGCCAGCAATATGCTAAACAGCAATAAATAATTGGTTATTCTCAATTTTGACTTCATAGATTTGTAGATCAGTTTCGGTATGTCCTATGTTTTTTCCTTTTCGAATATCGAAAAGATAATGGTGCCATGGACATTGAATTGTTCCATTGGGTTTGCAATCACCCATGGATAACGATGCACCTTGATGGGGGCAGGTGTCGTCAAAAGCAAAAAAGCCGTCATGAAGACGGCTTAAGCATATTTTTTGAGTTCCAATACGAACAAGCTTGTTTTCATTAACCGGAAAAGTAGTTAACGCTTTTTCTAAGTCATCAAAAACAAGCACCCATTCCATTATAGTCTGGTTATATTCGCTCCTAAATTATTTAATCGCGTGTCAATATATTGATAACCACGATCAATTTGTTCCACATTGTGAATAACACTAGTACCTTCAGCAGAAAGCGCAGCAATTAACAAGGAAACTCCAGCTCGTATATCAGGAGAAGTCATTGTAATCCCTCTCATGGCCATTTTTTTATCCAAACCGATGACAGTTGCCCTGTGCGGGTCACAAAGAATAATTTGAGCGCCCATGTCGATGAGTTTGTCCACGAAGAACAACCTGCTTTCAAACATCTTTTGATGAACTAAAACGGTTCCTTTTGCTTGGGTTGCTACCACTAAAACGATGCTTAATAAATCAGGTGTAAACCCAGGCCATGGTGCATCAGCAATCGTCAAGATAGAACCATCAATTAACTTGTCGATTTCGTAATGATCTTGAGATGGAATATGTATGTCATCTCCCTTAATTTCTAACTTAATACCTAGTTTTTGAAAGACACGAGGAATCATTCCTAACATATCTACGCGACAGTTTTTGATGGTGATATCTGAACCCGTCATCGCTGCCATTCCGATGAAACTTCCAATTTCAATCATATCTGGAAGAATCGTATGTGTGCAACCACCTAATTTTTCAACGCCTTCAATTGTCAATAAGTTAGAACCAACGCCTGTGATTTTTGCACCCATGCTATTAAGCATGCTACACAATTGTTGTAAATAAGGTTCGCAAGCAGCATTATAGATTGTGGTCGTTCCTTTTGCTAAAACCGCTGCCATTAAAATGTTGGCAGTACCGGTTACTGAAGCCTCGTCCAATAACATGAAGCCACCCTTCAACTCAGAAGCATCAATTTCGAAATAGCCGCTTTTATTATCGTAGTTAAATTTAGCACCTAAACCCTGTAAACCTGTAAAGTGGGTATCCATGGGTCTTCTTCCAATTTTATCACCACCTGGCTTTGGGAGTTTACCCTTTCCGAAGCGAGCTAACAAAGGACCTAGAACCATTACAGAGCCACGGATAGAGCTAGCTTTTTCATTATATTCATGGGTTTCAATCGCTGTAATATCAACTGTAGATGCATCAAATTCAACACTTGAATCACTAAGTTTGTTGATTTTTGTTCCTAAAGCAGCCAAAAGTTCAATCAATCGATTGATGTCTCTGATATTAGGAATATTATGAATTGTAACTTTTTGGTCGGTCAATAGAACGGCACATAAAATTTGTAGTGCTTCGTTTTTCGCTCCTTGAGGTATGATTTCACCTTTCAGTTTCTTACCCCCTATAACTTCGAATGATGCCATTTATCTTTTCTTTCTTTTTTGTTGAGAATATCCTCCTTTTCTACCTGAGCTTTTGGTGGTTGAGTAACTACTATTGTTTGGACTATTCAGCATTTTTGGAAGAACTAATAAATTCTCTTCAGTTACTTTTTCCATGTCCAAGCTTAGTTTCTTGCCTGACATCAACTGGATGTGGTTCAAAATCACTTCATCTTCAACACCTTCTTTGTTCCAAGTAGAGTAAAAACGTTTCATTAATCGGGCAATGTGAATAGTCGCATTTTCTTTTTCTTCTGGATCTTCCATCGCAATCGCCTTTTCAATCATTAACTCAACGTTTTTACCATAATGTAAAAAGCGGATTTTTTCGTTGCGATAATCTACCTTTTTAGGTGCTGGCTGCACCTTTGTTGCAGGTTTTGGATAAGGAGAGTTTTCAATGTCTAACTGAAGGTCTGACACAAAATAGAGGTGATCCCAAATCATGTGATCGTAATCTTGATTTTCCTTACTGTTAGGGTTGATTTGCTTCATCAGCTCCACAAGTGTACTTGCCATGCGGGACTGTTTTTCTTTATCTTCAACTTGTTGAATGTATTGAGCTATTTTTTGGATGTTTCTTCCATATTCTTTCAAATGAAGAAGCTCTAACTGAGAATTATATTCGTGCATTTTTAATTATTATATGTCAAAATGTAAATACACTATTCGTGTATTTTAAGCTTTGCAAAGCTAAGTAATAAAGTCTTTTCACCAAAATCGGAAAACTGTACTGTTGCCTTGCGGTTATTGCCTTGTGCATCGATGGCGATTACGTTACCAAAGCCAAATTTTGGGTGTTCCACTTTCATTCCGGCTTGCAAGTTAGACGTGTCACTTGGGGTAAAGTCGGTCGGTGGCGTATATTTAGAACGAGCAGCAGCTTTTTGTTCGTTCTTTTTCTGAATGTTTTTTAATAAAGAGCTATAATCACCTTTGTAATCAGAACTGTACGAGGTTTCATGTTGAGCAAGCAATTCTGGTTTTTGCTGTATGTTTATAAATTGAGGATCAATTTCTGCAATAAATCGACTTTGCTCGCAACTTTTTAAAGTACCAAAGCGGTAACGGCTTAATGCATATGATAACGTTAAGTTAGATTCCGCTCGGGTAATAGCCACGTAAAACAGGCGTCTTTCTTCTTCCAAATCAGCACGCGAGCTCAGCATCATTTGCGAAGGAAATAAATCTTCTTCCAATCCACCGATGTATACATTTTTAAACTCTAGCCCTTTTGACGAGTGAATAGTCATTAAACTGATGTAGTCTTCGTTGGCTTCATCTTCTTTATCTGCATTGGTTAACAGAGAAATTTCTTGTAAGTAAGCGCCCACTCCTTTTTCTTCTCTGTCGGGGGTATCTACAAATTCCTTTACACCATTGAGTAGTTCTTGTACGTTTTCGTGACGTGCTAATCCTTCTACACTTTTGTCGTTGTACAGTTCTTTTAAAATACCAGACTCTTTGGCAATCTGAGTCATGGCCTCAAAAGCATCTTTGGTATGTATTGTGTTTTGAAAACCTTGAATCTGAACCACAAAATTTTCAATGAGGTTAGCTGTCCTTCCTGGTAAATAATGATTAGCAGCTTTTAAAGCTTCAAAAAAAGAAATGTTATGATCTGTGGCAAAGAGTGCTACTTTGCCAACAGTAGTATCGCCTAAACCTCTTTTAGGGTAGTTGATGATCCGTTTAAATGCCTCTTCATCATGACCGTTAATGGTGAATCGTGCATAAGCGATAATGTCTTTAATTTCTTTTCTTTGATAGAAGGAGAGGCCTCCAAAGATCTTGTAAGGGAGATTTATTTTTCGAAGCGCTTCCTCCAATGCCCGCGATTGGGAGTTGGTACGGTAAAGGATAGCAAAATCACTGTTTTTATAGGCATGTTGCATTTTTTGTTCAAAAATGCTCGTAGCAACTAAACGGCCTTCTTCGTTATCACTCTTAGCAATGAGTACATTGATTTTTTCTCCATGATCATTACTTGTCCATACATTTTTTTTCAGTTGTGCTGTATTTCTAAGAATGACTGAGTTAGCTGCGTTAACAATCGTTTGCGTGGAACGGTAATTTTGCTCCAGCTTAAATACTTTTAGTTCCTCGTAATCCTTTTCGAAGTTGAGAATGTTTTGAATATCCGCTCCACGGAAAGCATAAATACTTTGCGCATCGTCACCTACCACAGCAATATTTCTATTTCGTGCGGCTAATTTTTTAGTGATGTAATACTGGCACAAGTTCGTATCCTGAAACTCGTCTACCATTACATATTTAAAGCGGTCCTGGTATTTGTTTAATATATCAGGGTGGTCTTTAAAAAGAAGGCTGGTGTTGAAGAGCAAGTCGTCAAAATCCATGGCATTTGCTCTGAACATGCGCTCTTGATATATTTTGTAGATTCGTCCAATCTCAGGGCGCATTTGGGCTTCATCATCTGCTTTAAAAACCGGATTACGGTTGTACTCCATGTATGAAATCAGTCTGTTTTTTGCAGCCGAAATTCGATTAAGCACCACATTAGGTTTGTATAATTTATCGTCAAGGTTGAGTTCCTTCACAATGGTGCGAAGCAATGATTTGGTGTCATCCGTATCATAAATCGTAAAATCGCGCGGATAGCCAATTCGTTCTGACTCCGAGCGAAGAATACGTGAAAAAACAGAGTGAAAAGTTCCCATCCATAGATTACGCGCATCCGGACCGATTACTTTCTCAACACGTTCGCGCATTTCTTTAGCAGCCTTGTTGGTAAAGGTGAGCGAAAGAATATTGAAAGAATCCACGCCTTTATTCAACAAGTGAGCGATACGATAAGTAAGCACACGCGTTTTACCAGAGCCAGCACCTGCGATAATCATGGCTGGGCCTTCAGTATTGATAACCGCCTCACGCTGAGGTGGATTTAAGGTTGCTAAGTAGTCGTGTTCGGTTGGATTCATACAATAAGCAAGATACAAAGATGCCGGGGGGAAGGGAGGTTTTAAGTGGATATTTTATCAACAGGATTTAAATTAATACGTATTTTATTTGAAGAAAAATCATTATTCCTGCACAACGATCCATCCTTTTAAATATTCGGTGGTGTTGGCGGGTGTTTTAAAAGTTAATAAATAGTAATACATCCCAGAAGTAATAGTTGATGGCGGACACCATGAATCGGCTTGAACTTGACCCATTAACTTGCCATAGCGTGAATAGATGCTTAATGATTCTATGGTGATGTTGTAGCACTCAATAGTGAAACACTCATTTTTACCATCTCCATTCGGTGTTATAATATTTGGTGCTGTCACCGTATAGTCTAAGTCAGGGTCGCAGGGTATGATTTGGGCTGAGTCCGTTCGGGTTTGACAACGATTTTTTACAGTAACACCTATCACACCAGCTTCTGTGATAGTTAAACTTGAGTCGATGCTCCCGTTGTGCCATAGGATAGAGTCCCAAATAGAAGGAGAAAGTGAAAAGACAAGTGGACTAGGGCTTCCTTTTATACAAAGTAATGTATCATCTTTAAGTGTTTTCTTTTGTAAAGAAATAAATCTTATATCTAGCGAATCGCTCCATTGACCACAAGGGGTTGCTACGGTTAAGTAATATAGTCCACTTGTTGTTGGATAAATAGCAGCAGTCGTGTCACCCGTATTCCATTCGTAAGAAGTATAGTCTTTGGAAAAGGGAAGTTGTAATCGAACTCCTTCACAGCTAAAGGTATCTGTTAAAGAAATGTCTTTTGGGTAATAAGCTAGAGAAAAATCAAAGGTAGTGTCTATGCACGTATTTATGATGTTTACAGAAAAACTGAGTGTATCAGTAAATTGTTTGTGATGGGAGGTATCACCATCTTCCCATTTTACCGAATTAAAATAGGAAGGGATTTGCAGCGTAGTATCAATTTCGTTTCCATCACAGAAAAGTATTTTTTTAGAAAAAGGGATGTCGAATTTTGACGTATCAATAACGGCCAGTTGAAAAGTGTCAGTTTGTATGCCACAACTGTTTTCTAGGATTACCCAATGTTTACCTGCTTGATTATACTGAGCATGCGTACTTGTTGAACCGTTTGACCAACGAAGACTATCAGTAGCTGTTGAGGAAACTATAAAAGGAAATTGCTGTGGGCAAAGTAGGGTGTCTTGAATATTTTCGTTTAACGATTGCTCTACCACAACTTCTACACTATCCGTAATGTAACAACCAAATGCATCGAGTGTGACTTCATAGTTACCTGATTCCGTTATGGGAATAGTTTTTTCTTGACTCCCATTTTGCCAAGAATACGTATCGAAACTATCTACCAAACTCAGTTGGTAGGGCAGACTATTCTCGCATACTTTTATAATCCCGTTTTCTGCTTCTTTAAAAAACATACCTGGCTTGTATTCTTCTACGCGGACGTTGTCAATCATTAGATCTCCATAAGTAGTTACTTGATCGTTCATTTCATAAGGAAAATTGCGAACATTTACCACTCCGAACGAAGGAGAATAATACCATAATTCGTTTTGGTTAAAATTGCCTATGGCAATATATTTTTCTCCACCTTGGGCTGTGTAAAAACCACAGACACGTTGCCATTCTTCCTTAATCCCATAAAACCGATTCGGTAAACTACTTATGCTTGCAGGTCGTTTTATTTGTTTGCTTAATGTTTCTGCTAAATAAATATCAGAATTTTGTAGGGCAGTTAATTCTTGATTCGTAAAGGGTTTAATGTCATTAGAAAAAAGTAAGCCAATTTCACTGGGGAAATAATATAAAGTGTCAGATTGAAACGTGTAAAATTTAACAAAAAACTCCACATAGTATTTTTTACCTGCTATTAGAGGAGATTTTAGTGTGTTGTTTAAATACGTGTAACTTTGTTGAACAGGATTGTTTTTAGCTGTTTTGTATCCATTATAGATTGAGTACTCACTAATATTAAAAGCTCCATTTCCTCTTAAAGGTTGTTCGTGAGGTAAATCATAAATAATAGGTTGATTTCCTTCATCTACTGTTTGTCGGTAAGCTTTTAAATTAATTGGATTAAAATTAAAGCTTCTTGTGTACCAGTTAAGTAACTTATGTTTATAAGTACAATTTTTATGAAGTATATAATCATTATAGTTTTGAGTACAATAAGAGAGTGGAGTATATGGTTCATTCAGTCTCACGTCCCAAAGAATTCCTGAAAAATTATAATCAATCACTTCTTCAAAACCAGGGTTTGGTACTAGATTTTGAGCTAAAACACGGAAGTTTACAAGAAGAAAAAATAAAAAGATAAAACGATACATTATCATAGTTGTAAAAACCGTGGTTGCAATAGTGCAAAAATAATCTATTTTTTTTTACAACGATGATGGAGTTAAAATTAGTATAGTCTTTCCCCGTATTTATAAATTCGGGGAAAGACTAATTATAAAACTTATTGTTTCATTATTTTTCCTGAGATCACACCCTGATTGGTAGTACAGTGATATACATATATACCTTTTTCAAGTTTTTCACCTGCTAAAGCAACGATTGCTGAATTATTGTCTGATGATAGAATGTAGTCACTATTTACCAGCGTACCCCTACTATCATATAACTCAAAGTTGTCTACTGTTTCATAATCTTGTAAAGCTAAACTAATTGTGGTTTGGTCTTGGAAAGGGTTAGGATAAGCCCCATCATTAATATTTTCCTCATACTCTGAGTTGGCAATTCTCGCGTAGTTATTTGGCGTAATGTAAGACCAAGTTGTTGATTTATCACATACATTTCCTACGCCAACAGTTACTCTGTAAGACTTAAATTGTCCCGGACCGGCAAAATATCCAGTACCACCGTTCCAATTAAGATTTGTGTTTGCTGGGATATTTAACCCGTTAAATGGTAGTGCAGTTAACGTATTTATTGGATTGTTAAGGGTGGTGTTAAGTTCAGGCAATACTATATTAGTAGTAAGACCAGTACTTGGGTTTATCTCATCAATTTTTACTGTATGAAATTCAATGTCTCCCAGACTTTGGCTGATGTTGTAGGAGCCAGAATAAATACCCATAGATTGCCCCGGAAGAGTTTGTTTCATAGGTACGGGGGTTCCGCTTGGTTGGTTGAGAGTTACGTTTACAAGAGCAGGGCTAGGATTGAAAGGAATGTGTAAAAAGATTTCCTTACTGGTCCAATCGCATGCGTTAAATAAAATTTCAATAACTCTGAAATACCCGTTATGTGTTTGTAGGTAGTTCCCAGCAGTACCAGGCAAAGTTTTCAAATCTTGACTATGTGGCACATTTCCTTGGATAACTTCTGAAGAATATTCTAACGTACTATTGTAGGGGGTAAAGTTACCATTTGCATCTGTATGATTATGAATAAGGATTATATAAGCAGAAGTACCGAGGGTATTCAATGTTAGATTGATATCGTTACAGTTGTACGCTGTTATTATATTGTTGGGGTTGCTACTGTTCATCGCATCTATTCCATTCACCTTTACATTGTTCATAACGAGAACAGGTGTACCATTGAAGTTGGTGTAGTCTTCTCCATCGATTTGTTTATTAAGACCCACAGAAAAATTATAATACGAACCAGTACTGTAAACAGAAATGTTTGTCGTTTGTAGAATATCACTTGTGTTTATAGAAAATAGTTTTCCATATGTCACGCCATAGAGTCGTCCGTTTTTGCCTACTTCTAAGTCTGAGTCTATTAAACCTGTTACAGTGTTAACGGGTTGAATATTGCCAGCACTGCCGTCTGATGTGTTTAGTAGTAACTTTTTAAGCCCTTGCGATGTAGCTAAATAGTAATATCCATTATATAGTTCAACACCATAGATAGTTAGGTTACTAACTTGTTTAGGAAGAATTGGATTGGAGTTAGTTACATCTTTAGTATACAACATATTACCAACTGCCCAATAAAGAAACTTACCATTGGGTGATAAATCCATTTCGGTTACGTCTGATTCACCAATACTAAGCGAAGGGTCTGAAATGATAATTCCATCATATGAAATAGTTCCATTTGCTGCTAGTAAATAGCGTCTAATTTCCGCTGGTGCTTTGGTGCGCAAGTAAATTGAACGAATGCCATTCACCGCTTTAGACACAGCTAATCGTGAACCTGAACCAGATGCTTCGCGAATAGGGGTATAGTTTGATGGGTTGGTTAGAACTGTAACTCCATTTGCAGCATCTATATTAACATCAAATAAGGCTGTACCAAAAAGGCTGTAGAGAATGTAAATTACTTTATATTGTCTACAGGTATTTGGCAGTGGTACTATTACAATGTCATTATCAATAAGGTTGTAAGCATTACCAGAAAAGGTGTACAACGGTAGGTTACCTACATAATTACCAGATCCGTTATAAACATCAACGCCCCGGATGGCAAATAGTAAATTTCCGTTTTCATCAAAAACAGCATTTCCTCCATCGTAAGGGGTCGTGCTATTAAGGGCACCTCCCATTGTTGTAGCAGTTGTACTGCTGGTACTTACACTCACTTTTTTAGGAAAGAGTGCAATGTTTGTCATTTGAGCTTTGGTGAGAAAAGTCACACATAAGCAAAGAGTTGTTAATAGTTTTGTAAAGTTTAACATAGTTTGTAAAAGTTAAAAGGTTAATAAAGTCCAAACTTGGCAGAATTTTTATGCTTATCCAAAAATAAATTTGTTAAATAATCGTTAATAATAGCCGTTGGTTTTGGAGCTGAAAAAATTCATGTCTTTTTTCACAAAAAAAGGCATCCCCTTTTATTGTGTTCAATCTTTTCTTCGTTGAAATATTAATTGTGATCTAGAATATTACATATAAAATAACTTACTGATAATAATAAAATCTTTATTTTCATTTTCAGTAAGTTTCTTAACAGTGTATAAACTCTAAACTTAAAATCAGATATTTGTAGGGTTAAAACTTTTCCCCATGATAGAGATAGACAATGTTATCGTAACTGCAGATGTAATTAACGAGCAGTTTGTATGTGATTTAAACAAATGCAAAGGTGCCTGCTGTGTGGAGGGTGATTTAGGTGCTCCCCTGGAAGATGATGAATTGGTTCAGCTCGAGAAGGTATATGCTAAAGTAAAACCTTACATGTCGCAGGAAGGGATTGCTGAAGTAGAGCGTCAAGGCAAGTACATCATGGATTGGGAGGATGATTACTCAACGCCAACAATTAATGATCGGGAATGTGCCTATGCGGTGTATGCAGATAATGGTATTTTACAGTGTGCAATTGAAAAAGCGTACAATGACGGGGAAATAGATTTTAAGAAACCACAGAGTTGCTCGATGTATCCAATACGGATTTCTAAATTGAAAAACGGAGAGGCCTTGAATTACGACCGATGGGAAATTTGTTCCGATGCATGTACTTTCGGTGAACGTTTAAAAGTGCCTGTTTACCAATTTTTAAAAGATCCTTTGATTAACAAGTACGGAAAAGAATGGTACGAAAAATTGGAGGAGTTGGTAAAAAAAGAAAAAAGCTGAATTTAAGATTGTTCAGAGTCTGTTTCTAATGCAAGTTGGAGCTTTAACTCCATCCACATTGTTTATTTACTAAGGTGTTTTGTGTCTACAAAACCAACTTTTAGTTTTTCATTATTTAGTTTGCTATCACCTATAAATTCCATTTTGATGTATTCATTTTCGTGATTCATCTCGAAGGTATTAATTACGTATTCAAATTCTGCGGGGAAATCTTGTAAAATGGTAATTTCCCCCATTCTACTCACACAAACGACTAAAATCTTTAGCTTGCCTTTTGGCGTGTAAAAATTTCCAAACGTACTGCTTTCTTGCGCCTGTGATATAGTGATATTAACTGTGAATAATAAACACAGAAAACAACTAGCTAATTGTCTCATAAAATGCTGATTATTTGTTGTTAAAAATTAGTTTTCTGCGCTCGCCATTTTCATGCATTGCAATTACAAACTGACCTTGTTCGGGCTCCTCAACTACTCTTCCTTCTAAGGTGTAATAGAACAAAATTTTACTATTTTCATTTTTGATTTTACTAATACCTGTAATTACATCGGTTGTTATTAAAAAATTATCAAGTATAAAACTACCATTCATCGAAAACATCATTTTAAAATAATTAGGGAGGGTACTAAAGCTATTTTCTAACGAAATCTCTAGTTCATCACTTATTTGTGCGTATGAAATTATACTGTCTCTGTATTTTTCAGGGAATTCATAGGTGAAGTTACCCCTACCGTCCACAGAATAGTTGTATCCATCAAATGCCGAACTTATTCCTGCACCATTTTCTTCTAAAGAAGTGATATCAAAACTGAATTTAATAATGTCTCCAAAATTAATTTTTGAGGACTCTATAGATACACTAAAAAATAAATCGGCATAGGATACTTCTCTTAAAACGGTGAGAGCAGTATCCGAACAACTTATATTATCATAGTAATTAGGGTTTTCATAAAAATGTATGTAAGGTTCAAAATCAATTTCTGCGGGGCACCCTATAGTGCCTGCTTCACGGTTAAAGTTTTGGTAGTATAATGTGTCCTGAGCGAAGGAAGAAGTAAAAAGTAGAAGGAATAAACTAGAAAGAACAAAAAGGTTTCTTACTCTTTTTCGAGCGTTTTGTAGTGAAGTATTTTTCATAAGCTGGTTTAGGTTAAGCTTGTTGGATGTAAGAAAAGCATGAATTTTAATAAAACAACTTTTAGATAAAGTATTTACAGCTATAACAACCTGATAATCTTATGGTAATGTAACTGTTTGCAATATTATTATAGGCATTATTTTCTATATTCTGGCTTTAAAATGGTATTATCTGAAGTTCACTTTCAAAACGAACAACTTAGGCGAGTCAGAATTTTGGATATTATTAAACAAAACTCATTTTCTGTAACATGTGGAGGGTACTTTTATCACAAGTCTAAAAGACTTTCGCGAGTTGTGCTGATGCCTGCACATTTGGCGAACGATTAAAAGTGCCTGTTTACAAATTTTTAAAAGATCCTTTAATTAACAAGTACGGAAAAGAATGGTACGAAAAATTGGAGGAGTTGGTAAAAAAAGAAAAAAGCTGAATCGGTTAAGATTCAGCTTTTCATAAGGTTTATTTTAAGCCAGACATATCAAACGTGTCCATGAATGCGGTGGTGAATACACCAGATTTAAATTTCTCGTCATTCATCAATTTGATATGAAAAGGTATTGTCGTTTTAACACCCTCAATCATAAACTCTTGTAGCGCTCGTCTCATTCGAATAATCGCCTCTTCTCTTGAAGGAGCACGAACGATTAACTTTGCAATCATGGAGTCGTAATTAGGTGGAATAGTGTAACCACTGTACACGTGAGTATCTACTCGGATACCTTGTCCACCTGGTAAGTGAAGACTTCCTACTTTTCCTGGTGAAGGTCTAAATCCATTTGCGCAATCTTCTGCGTTAATTCGACACTCGATAGAATGACGCTTTGGGAAATGGTCTTTACCGTCTATCTTCTCACCAGCAGCAACTCTAATTTGAGCTTTAATCAAGTCAACATCAGTTACTTCTTCAGTAATCGGGTGTTCCACTTGAATTCGGGTGTTCATTTCCATAAAGTAGAAATCACCGTGTTTGTCTACCAAAAATTCGATCGTACCAGCACCTTCATATTTAATAGCCTTAGCTCCCTTTTTAGCAGCTTCACCCATTCGCTTTCTTAATTTCTCATTCACGAAAGGAGAAGGGGTTTCTTCGACTAATTTTTGGTGTCTTCGTTGGATACTGCAATCCCGTTCAGAGAAGTGACTAACATTACCGAACTTATCTCCAATTAATTGAATTTCAATGTGTCGTGGCTCCTCTATGTACTTTTCCATGTACAAATCACCGTTACCGAAAGCGGCCTCAGCTTCTTGTTTACATGATTTCCATAGCGATTCCATTTCGCTCTCTTTTCGAATGATTCGCATACCACGACCACCACCACCAGCGGTAGCTTTTAAGATGACGGGGTATTTCATTTTTGCAGCCAATTCTTTGGCGGCAACAATGGTGTGTATCAATCCGTCTGAACCTGGAATGGTAGGCACGCCTGCTTTCTTCATGGTAGCTTTAGCCGTAGCTTTGTCACCCATAGAGTTAATCATTTCAGGAGAAGCACCAATAAACTTAATGTTATAGTCTTGGCATACTCTTGAAAACTCAGCATTTTCAGAAAGGAAACCATACCCTGGGTGTATCGCATCCGCATTTGTGATTTCTGCTGCAGCAATAATGTTAGGTATATTCAGGTAAGATTCTTTACTGACAGGAGGTCCTATGCATACAGCTTCATCAGCGAAACGTACGTGTAAACTCTCTTTGTCAGCAGTGGAGTACACAGCAACAGTTTTGATATCCAGCTCTTTACAAGCTCGGATAACTCGCATCGCAATTTCTCCTCGGTTGGCAATTAATATTTTTTTAAACATCGAAATCTAGTTTGATTGATCAACTGAAATTAAGATGGGTCGATAACAAATAGAGGTTGATCAAACTCTACAGGAGTAGCATTTTCTACTAAAACTTCAACCACTTTTCCTGAAACATCTGCTTCAATTTCATTGAACAATTTCATTGCCTCAATGATACAAATAGTTTGACCTACAGAAATAGTATCACCCACATTTGCAAAAACTGGCGACTCAGGATCTGGGGTACGATAAAAAGTACCAATCATTGGTGACTTAATCGTAATGTAGTTGTTTGCTGGCGCAGCAGATGTTTCTTTCGGTGTCGAAGCGTCAGAGGTTGGTTTAGGTGGTTCAGGTGCACTCACTTGTGGTGCAGCTGCTGTCATTGGTCCATTCGTATAAACTTGTTGTTCAATAACTCTTGAACCACCAGTTTTTTTTACTGAAAGTTTGATTTCTGCTGTTTCAACTTTAACTTCTTCCAGTTTTTTCTTAGAAATGAAATCTATCAGTTCTATAATTTCTTTAACCTTCATTGTATCCAAGTTTAATGATAATTATTTTACGCGCTCAACATAAGAGCCATCGGTTGTATTTATTTTGATGACTTCATCCGTTTCGATGAATAGGGGTACAAATATTTCTGCACCCGTTTCTAATGTTGCTCGCTTTGATGCATTTGTTGCGGTGTCGCCTTTAACACCTGGTTCCGTATAAGTTACTTGTAATATAACATTAGTTGGTAACACACACGTTAAGGGTTGTTCTAATTCTGCATGAAACTGTATAGTAACCGGGTTGCCTTCTTTCAAAAACTGATGACCAGTAACCATTTCTTCTTGTAAAGTGATTTGCTCAAAGGTTTCGTTATCCATAAAGTGATAACCTAAATCATCTTTATATAGAAATTGTTGTTCGCGTGTTTCAATGCGAACAATATCTATTTTGTGTCCAGCAGAAAATGTATTATCCAATACTTTTCCCGTAACAACATTTTTCAATTTTGTTCTAACAAAAGCAGGTCCTTTCCCTGGCTTCACATGTTGAAATTCAACAATGGTATACAATCCATTGTTATATTCAATTGTTAGACCATTGCGTATATCTGATGTTGTAGCCATTTACTTTTAAGTTCAATTTTAAAATTAATGAACAGGATTATAAACCCAAATATTTTTAATTAGAATCGTAAGCCCACTTGATATACATCGATCCCCACGTGAATCCGCCACCGAAAGCTGCTAAGACCAAGTTGTCTCCTTTTTTCAATTGCTTTTCATAATCCCATAGACAAAGAGGGATGGTTGCCGCAGTAGTGTTACCATACTTCTGGATGTTTAACATTACTTTTTCATCATTAATCCCCATTCTTTTTGCAGTAGCATCAATAATGCGTTTGTTGGCTTGGTGTGGTACTAACCACGCGATGTTGTCGCTAGTAAGGTTGTTTCGCTCACAAATCTCTGCCGAGACATCAGCCATTTTAGTGACAGCAAACTTAAATACTGTAGAGCCTTCTTGATGTAAAAAATGTTCTCTATTGGTGACAGTTTCGATGCTAGCAGGATGTCTACTACCACCAGCTTTTTGATATAAATATTCAGCGCCTTTACCGTCTGACTTTAATATTTCATCGATAATACCTTCTTCTCCTTCGTAGGGTTCAACTAACGCAGCACCAGCACCGTCACCAAAAAGAATGCAAGTGGTACGGTCTTCATAGTTGACGATGGAAGACATTTTGTCTGCACCAATCACTAATATTTTTTTGTTTTTTCCGCTTTCAATGAACTTGGCAGCTGTTGATAGGGCAAATAAAAACCCAGAACATGCCGCTGAGATATCATAACCATAACAGTCTTTTGCACCAATGATATCAGCAACAAGGTTTGCTGTGGATGGGAATGCAAAGTCAGGTGTTACGGTCGCAACGATAATGAAATCGATGTCTTCAGCTTTGGTGTTGGTTTTTTCAAGCAGTCGCTTTGCGGCTTCGGCAGCCATGAATGAAGTGCCTTTGTCTCCTTTCAATATATGACGCTCTTTTATACCTGTGCGAGACATTATCCACTCATCATTGGTGTCTACAATTGTAGCAAGCTCTTCATTCGTTAACACATAGTCGGGTACGTATCCTTGGATACCAGTAATTGCTGCACGAATTTTAGTCATTATTACTTATTTGAATGATTTTTTGATTTTCTCAGAAATCTGATTTTCAGCAGCTGCTTCGCCAATTTTTAACATGTTAACTACAGCTCTAGCGTTAGAGATTCCATGACCGACAATCACGTTACCATTAATTCCGAGAATTGGGTTTCCCCCTACGTGAGAATAATCAAACTTATCAACAAACGCATTCGTGTTGTTTTGTTCTTTCATTATTTCGTAGAATTCTTCACCCATTTTTAAAACTACATTTCCAGTAAATCCATCACAGACTATTACGTCTGCTTTGTCATTGAAAAAATCTCTACCTTCAATGTTACCGATAAAGTTAATTTTGTCATTAGATTTGAGGAGTGCGTAAGTCGCTTGGGTTAAAAGCGAACCTTTACCTTCTTCAGTACCAAGGTTAAGTAAGCCTACTTTTGGGTTTGGCTTATTCATAACATGTTCAACATAGATAGATCCTAGTTGCGCATATTGCTCTAATACATCAGGTTTACAGTCGGCATTTGCTCCCACGTCAATTACAATACCATAGCCATTTAATTTAGGGAAATATCCTCCAATTCCTGGACGGATAATTCCTTCAATAGGGCGTACAGTAAACATAGAGCCAACTAACATTGCCCCTGTGTTACCACAACTACAAAACGCATCAGTTTCTTTGGCTTTCAATTGCTGTAAGCCAACCATGATGGAGGAGTTAGGTTTTTGAGAAATTGCTTTAGTAGGGTGTTCGCCCATTTCAATGACTTGATCAGCACGTTTGATTTCAAAGTCATCTTTTGAGCCACCAAGAGCTTCTAGGTGTTCTATAATTACAGATTCCTGTCCAACTAAGATGATTTCTGACTCAGGATGTAAGCCTTCTTTCTTAGCTAAAATAGCTCCTTCTATAATGGCGCGGGGGGCAAAATCTCCCCCCATTGCGTCTAATGCTATTCTCATACTGAATAAAAGTTTTGTTAAGCTAAAACTTCTTTTTCAAGCACTACTTGTCCTTTATAGTATAATTTTCCTTCGTGCCAATAGGCTCTGTGGTATAGGTGAGCTTCACCAGTTACTGAACAGATAGAAACGTTAGGTACAACCGACTTCACGTGCGTTCTTCTCTTGTCTCTTCTCGTCTTTGACGTTTTTCTTTTAGGATGCGCCATGGTTATTACTTATTTTATTTAGTTCTTCAAATTTTTTAATGCTGACCATCGTGGGTCAATGTTTTCTGATTCTTCAGAAGACTCTTTGTCACCATAAACCAGTGTGATCTCCTCGTCATCACTTTCTTGTTCAGAAAGATCAAACTTGGGATGTAGTTTTTTAATAGGAATGTTAACTCCTATATTTTCATAGATTAGTTGAGCTAGGTTTAATTTGTCCAGATTGTGTGGAATGTTAATTACCTCCTCGTTTATTTCAGCATATTCGTCCGCATACTTAAAGTAGGTGGTGCTTTTTATATCGAGTTGATGATTAAAGGGTTCCAAACTTCTATCACATACTAATTCTACTGTTCCAGTAATGTCCAAATCTACAACAATCATTCGTTCTGATTTTGTAAGTTCAGCTTTTACTTTCAAGTCTCCCTTTTCTATAAGTGGTTCCTCTAAGGCTTCAAAGAACGAATTATTAATAGTCCATTCGTAGTCATGAGTAGTGTTACTCAGCCCAAGAATATTGATACCAAACTGTTTATGTTTACTCATCACACTATTAATCGGTCGGCAAAGTTAGCACTTTTTTGTTTTTTAATAAAAGGAAGACAAAAATAAGTTATTTTAAAAGAGTTTTTCTTTTCTCAGAAATGTTAATTGCTAGGTATACAGCCTCTCTGAACGAGTTTTCGTTAGCAATTCCTTTTCCAGCAATTTCATAAGCAGTGCCATGATCGGGCGAAGTTCTTACAATTGGTAGCCCCGCAGTGTAGTTTACACCCAAATCAAATGCAATAGTTTTGAATGGAATCAGACCTTGGTCGTGGTACATGGCCAACACCCCATCGTATGCTTTGAAACTATAGTTGCCAAAAAAGCCATCAGAGGAAAAGGGTCCAAATGCAAGCACCCCTTGGTTGTTTAATTCTTGTATAGCAGGAATGATGATGTCTTGTTCTTCTGACCCTAATAAACCATTATCCCCAGCATGTGGGTTAAGACCCATAATTGCTAATTTGGGCTTCGGGATGTGAAAGTCTTTTTTAAGTGTTTTATTGAGTTGAAGTGCTTTTTTAATAATGTTTTCTTTCGTAACGTGTTTCGCTACTTCTGCTAGTGGTACATGCGCAGTGACTAAGCCTATTTTCAAATCTTCACTGGTCATCAACATTAACGAATCTTGTTCCTCAGCTTTTTCAGTCAGGTATTCTGTATGACCTGGAAAGTTAAAGTTTTCGTTTTGAATCAATTTTTTATTGATTGGTGCTGTAACCAACGCATCGATTTTTCGGGCTAACAAATCATTTACAGCCGCATCCAGTGATTGAAAGGCGGCATCACCTGCTTCTTTGTGTTGTTCTCCCGGCTTAGCTTCAATAGTAGGAGAAATACAATTGAGAATGTTATTTTTTCCTAAATGAATTCCTTCTATGGAGTCCGTTTGGTTATAGTTAAAATTGATATTGAGGCTTTTGCGATAGTACGCTATCAATTTTCCCGAAGCATATATTACAGGCGTACAAAAAGCAAGCATTCGTTCATCGGAAAATACTTTGAGGGTGATTTCAGGACCGATGCCATTAATGTCTCCTATTGATATGCCGATAATTGGAAGTTGTTTTTCGCTCATGAATTGTATGTCTTTAAGAAATGATAAAGTAATCGTACACCTGCACCAGTAGCGTCTTTACCACGGTAGCTATCTGTTGCAGCAATATAAGCTGGTCCTGCAATATCTAAATGCATCCAATCATAATCAATGAAATGCTCTAAGAATTTTCCAGCAGTGATTGCTCCAGCTGTTGGGCCGCCTAAATTTTTAATGTCTGCAATGGATGATTTGAGCTGTTCACCATATTCTTCCCATAGTGGAAATTCAACCAGTCGTTCATAGGTGTTCATCCCACTTTCTTCTAATGCTTTTTTTTGTTTCTGGGGTGCATTACTCATATATACAATTCCTTCCTGTCCAATAGCGCGGACAGCTGAACCAGTAAGCGTGGCAAGGTCAATAACTAATTCGGGGTCGAATTTTTGAGCATGAAATAAGGCGTCAGCTAAGATTAACCGACCTTCGGCATCTGTATCCATTACTTCTACTGATTTTCCATTAGCCATTTTTAATACATCTCCTGGGGCAAAAGATTTTGGCCCTATCCAATTATCTGTAATAGGAATAAGTGCAATGAGGTGTAAAGGTAGGGAGTTAGCAGTTGCAGCTAGTAAACCGCCAATTACTGCAGCCGATCCCGCCATATCACACTTCATGATATCCATTGAGTTTTGGGTAGGTTTAATGCTTAACCCACCTGTGTCATAAACGACTCCTTTACCCACCAAAATCACAGGTTTCTTATTGTTGAATTGCTTTGGCTTGTATTCACAAACAGCAAAGTAAGGGGGGTGGTTGCTGGCAGAATTCACTGCTAAAAGCCCATTCATTTGAAGCGCTTCTAGTTGTTTCTTTTCAAGAATGGTTACGGTTACGTCTTGTTGTTTCAGAAATATTTGTTCAATAGCTGTTTTATAGGCAGAGCTATTTAGTGTGTTTTGGGGTTCATTAACCAAATCCCGCGTAGTGAAAACGGCATTCGTAAGATTTTTGAGTTCATCAAAAAAGTCAGGAGATGAATTATCCACTATTTCAATTTTTAGAACTGGTGATTTTTTTGTTTTATACTTGTCAAAGGTATAGGTTGACAACAACAAACCTTCTAAAAAAGCTTGCTCAAGCAATGAACTTTTAGACAAATGGATAGAAACAGTGTTGTCGGTTTTGCTTTTTAGAAGTTGAAAACACTCAAAACCTAATTTCCGTGCTTTTTCGAGCGTGGTGCTAGAAGGTTCTTCTTCCAATTTTACGTATATAGTTTTCTCATTTTGGGAGCTTAAAACGGTAATTGACTCTTCTTTAGTTGCGAGGTGTTCTTGAATTTCTATATTAAAAGAAGTAAGAGTCGACTTGTTACACAGAAATACTTGATATTTGGAAGATGCTTGTGTTTGATGGGATAGAGCAACGGGCATAAGGACTATTTTATAATTGATACGGATGGATAAAGTTAAGCCAAAAAAACATTTAGGACAGCATTTCTTGAATGATGAATATGTAGCAAAAAATATTGTGGACGCATTACTCAAGCATTGTAATGTTCCCGCGGTGTTAGAAATAGGTCCTGGAATGGGGGTTTTGACTAAATATATGATTCAAGAAGAACAAAAAAAACTGGCTGTAGCGGAAATCGATAAGGAGTCTGTTGCTTATTTGTCAGTACATTACCCAGAACTAAGGATTATTGAGGGCGATTTTTTACAAGAAAACTGGGAGGAACTTATCCCAGAGCCCTTTGCTATCATCGGAAACTTCCCTTACAACATCTCTTCTCAAATATTTTTTAAAGTATTGGAGTTAAAACATTGCGTACCCACGGTTGTAGGGATGTTGCAAAAAGAAGTAGCCGAAAGAATTGCGTCTAAGGAAGGTTCCAAGAAATACGGTATTCTGAGTGTCTTCCTTCAAGCCTATTACGAAGTGGAGTACTTATTTACTGTAGATGCTGATGTGTTTATTCCACCACCGAAAGTGCAGTCGGCTGTGGTGCGTTTAAAGCGTAACAATGTTACTCAATTGTTATGCGATGAAAAACTCTTTGTTAGGGTGGTGAAACAAGGGTTTAATAATAGAAGGAAGACCTTGCGCAACGCATTAAAACCGCTAAATTTACCAACAGAATTACTTGAAAAGGATGTTTTTAATAAAAGGGCAGAACAGCTGAGTGTGGATCAGTTTGTTCAACTTACTTTAGAAATTCAAAACTTATAAGCATGCCATTTGAACTGTCAAAAGAGTTACTAAATCATTTAGAAGATGCCATCGAACATCAAGACGTTCGATTTATTCAGGAGCATCTGAATGATTTGCATGCGGCAGATATTACTTCGGTTTTATATGAGTTAAACACCAAAGAGTCGAAGTATGTACTCGAGGTATTAGATGTAGAGGTTGGAGCTGAAATTATCACGGAGTTAGATGAAGATACGCGGGCTAAGTTTTTACGAAATTACACCCCCGATGAATTAGCTCGGTTTGTTGAATATATCGAGTCGGATGATGCGGCCGATATATTAAATGAACAACCCTTACGCGTACGGCAAGAAACGATTGCTCTTTTAAAGAATAAAGAACAAGCCGCACACATTGTGGACCTACTTCGCTATGACGAAGATACTGCTGGAGGTTTAATGGCAAAAGAATTAATTAAAGCCAATGAAAACTGGACAGTGGTACAATGTATTGACGAAATAAGACGTCAAGCAAGTAAAGTAGATCGAATTTATTCCATCTATGTCGTAGACGATAATGATATCCTCTTAGGTAGAATTCCTTTAAAGGCGATTGTATTGGCTTCCGATAATACCAAAATATCTGAATTGTATGAGGATGATTTGCAGTATGTAGAGTCATTTACTGGAGAAGAAGAGGTTGCTCAGATTATGAGTAAATATGACTTAACAGCTATTCCTGTAGTAAATTTTCAAAAGAAATTATTGGGTCGAATTACTATTGATGATATTGTTGATGTAATTACAGAGCAAGCGGAATTGGAAAGACAGTTGATGGCCGGTATCTCTCAAAATGTGGAGCACCGTGATTCTATTTGGTTGATGACCCGTTCGCGTTTACCGTGGTTACTTATCGGTATGATGGGGGGCTTAACTGGAGCCAAGCTGATTGGTTTTTTCGAAGCAGATTTAATTGCAGTTCCTGCAATGGCTTTTTTTATTCCATTAATTATGGCGACAGGTGGAAATGTCGGTATCCAATCCTCCTCCATTGTTGTGCAAGGTTTAGCCAGTGGATCTAATTATCATGACGATGTGGTAAGTCGCGTTTGGAAATCTTTTTTAGTATCTATCGTAAATGGTATCGCTATTTCCAGCTTAGTGTTTACTTTTAATATCTTTTTTATGGACATGGATATTGCAATGGTCGTGTCTTTTTCTTTATTAAGTGTAGTGTTGCTTTCCTCCTTTACAGGAACAATTACACCCTACATTTTAAATAGAATGGAAATTAATCCAGCTTTAGCGTCTGGTCCGTTCATAACTACACTGAATGATCTATTAGGAATTGCAGTTTATTTTGGTGTCGCAAAACTATTAATTTAAACATGATGAAATGCTTAGTTATAGATGAAATGCATGAAAGCATCACATCGTTGTTTCATGCTATTGGAATTGAAGTTGACTATAAACCCTCCATTAGGCCCGAAGAAATTTTAAATCAAATAAGCGATTATGAAGGGCTTGTGATTCGCAGTAAGTTGGTTGTCGATGCTGCTTTTTTAGACAAGGTGTCCCATTTAAAATTTATTGCCCGGGCAGGAGCAGGTCTCGATCAAATTGATGTGGAAGAAGTAACCCGTAGAGGGATTGTTTTAGTCAATGCTCCAGAGGGAAATCGTGATGCACTAGCTGAACACGCTTTAGGAATGGTGCTTGGTCTGTTGAACAATATCTATAAATCAGATCATGAGATAAGAAATTTCGTTTGGAACAGAGAAGGTAATCGTGGGTATGAACTAAGCGGGAAAACAGTAGGCTTATTAGGGTATGGTTATATGGCTAAGGCATTTGCTCAGCGATTAAAGGCAATTGGTTGCACAGTTATAGCATATGATAAATACAAAAAAGGCTTTTCTGATGAATGGGTGCGGGAAGCAACTATGGAGGAAATATACGCTGAATCAGATGTTTTTAGTATCCATGTGCCCTTAACTGACGAAACCAGAGGTATGGTCAATGAAGCGTATATTCAACAATTTAAAAAACCAATTTGGTTGGTCAATACCGCAAGAGGTAAGGTGTTAAAGCTACAAGATATGTTGCCATTGCTTGAAAGCAAAAAGGTACTTGGGGCCGCATTGGATGTGTTAGAGAACGAAAAAATAAGGAGTTTTACTGATGAAGAAAAAAACTTATTTTCAAAGTTAACCCATCAGAACAATGTGATTTTAACCCCTCATGTGGCGGGCTGGAGCCATGAATCGTATTATAAAATTAATGAAGTGTTAGCCAATAAATTAGCAGAGAAGTTTCCCTCTCATTGACTTTCAATAAAAAGTGCTTAACTTCGCAAAGCAGAACGGATGACTATGTGGTCCGTTCTGTTTTTTTTGCAACTAGTTGAAATTAAGATAGATATGGCAAAGTACCAATATTATACTAAAGAAGGGTTAGAAAAGATTAAAGAAGAATTAAATGACCTTAAAACCCGTGGGCGTGCTGACATGTCTAAGCAAATTGCGGAGGCGAGAGATAAAGGTGATTTGAGTGAAAATGCTGAGTATGATGCTGCGAAAGATGCTCAAGGCATGTTAGAAATGCGTATATCAGACTTGGAAAACAAAGTCGCATCAGCGCGTATTATTGATGACTCTCAAATTGATGCTACCAAAGTAGCTATTCTTTCTATAGTAAAAATCAAGAACAAGAAAACAGGTATGGAAATGACCTACACACTAGTTCCTGAGGAAGAAGCAGACTTGAAACAAATGAGATTATCAGTTTCTTCACCTATTGCTAAAGGATTGTTAGGTAAGTCTGTTGGTGATATAGCAAAAGTTATGGTGCCTGCAGGTGAAGTGGAGTTTGAACTGGTAGAAATAAGTAGATAATGAGCAGCATTTTCACTAAAATCGTCAATGGTGAAATACCCTGTTATAAAATAGCTGAGACAGAAAATTGTCTCGCTTTTTTAGATGTAAATCCATTAGTTGAAGGGCATACCTTAGTTATTCCTAAAAAAGAAATTGACTACATCTATGATTTAGACGATGAGTTGTTAGCTGAACTACATGTGTTTGCCAAACAAGTGGCAAAAGCAATTGAAAAAGCCATACCGTGCATGCGGATAGGTGTAACAGTTATCGGGTTAGAAGTACCTCATGCTCACGTTCATTTGATTCCTTTAAACAAAATAGACGACATGAATTTTTCTCGCCCAAAACTGCCATTAAGTGAAGAAAAAATGAGTATGATTCAACAAAAAATTGTTAGTTTTTTTAGTAGCTAATAATTAACGGTTTACACTTTCCTTATTCTTATATCAGTATTTTTCAAGGAGTAATTTTAGTCATATTCTTGATATACAGGACTAAGAAGATGTTTTGGTTCAGTCATAACTTATTTTTATTTACTAGTTTAAATTTCTGAATAAGAGCTAATTGAAATTGTTTTTATTTTATTGCTGTGTTGGGGATATTCTTTTACATGTAATATTGTTATTTTTTTTTTTAGATTTAGGCATCCGAATTGTGCCAACTTACGTATGTGGTTGTATTATATTCAAAAAATAAGTCCTATGAAAAAAATTTACATGCTTATTCTTGCCACAATTAGCTTTGGCATCAGTTTTTCACAAGTAAAGGATCAACCATCTCCCGTCATTAGTAACGGCACAGGTATTGACTTTATTGGGTCGGGTCAATCTTTTCATCAATCATTTACTGCAGGAATTACTGGGGAGCTTACCCAAATCAATTTATCGTTAGGGGCATTTACCACTGGTAACATAGTTGTCTCAATCTTTAGTGGGTCAAAGGAAGGAGCTAATTTAGGTGCAACTCCTATAGAAAGTGTGTCTCGAAGTATTACTGGTTCAGGAGGTGCAGCTAGTCTAGTTTCTGTTTTTTTTACTAATGCTAATGTGGTTTCTGGTGAAAAGTATTCCATCAAGGTTGCTTCTTCTGGAATTAATGTGGCTTATTATGGACAGGGTTCAAATCCGTACTCAGGAGGACAACACACAAATAAGTCTGGATCTGCAGATCCCTCGAGAGATGTCTTTTTTGAAACATATGTTGTTGAGGTAATACCTGTACCAACTGCTCACGTTTTAGATCTGTGTAATACGTCAATTGCCTATAATCAAAAAACGTTTGTTGAATCAATTACTGGGGCATCACAGTATAGATTTGAATTTTCAACAACTGATAGTCTTTACTATTCAAGAGAAAATAGACAAGATACAAGTTTAAGCTTTAGTGGTGTGGATGGACCAAAACTACTTCCTGGAGAAACATATTTACTGGATGTTTATGCTTTAGGAGACGGGTTAGACTCGCAACTTGTTAGTGCTTGTCCTATTAATATCTATACACCAGGAGAAACCAGTTTAGCAACAGGTGATTGTGGTAGAGTGATTACTAACCCAACTGTTGGATTATTTGCAGATGAGGTTTCAGGAGTAGAAAAGTACCGTTTTACATTCAGCGCTCCAGGTTTTACTACGATAGAAAGAACACAAACCTCTAGCTATTATAGTTTTTTAACTTACCAAAGATATTTTGCACCAGGTACAGAGTATGAAGTAACAGTTCAAACTTTAGCCAATGGAGTAATAAGTTTACCTGGCAATGTTTGCACTATTAAAACTCCAGGAGCTGACCAAGGTAATGTATTAGATTGCGGGAAATTGTATACAAGTTGGTCGGGTGTTGTGAAGGCAGAAGCACAAAGTGGTGCACAACAATACCGTTTTGTTTTTATAGATGAAGTTGGCAATCAACAATTTTCTTACGCTTCCAGTAGACCGTATGTTAAGTTAAATAAAGTAGCTGGACTAAATTCAAATACTGAGTATTCAGTAAAGATGTTAGTTAGAAAAGATAATGAATATGGATTGCCCAATGATCTTCCTTGTACTATCACAACTCCAGGTGGTGTTCCAGCAAGATCAGGAGATGCATTTGTTGAGGGTGAAGAAGAAATATTTATGTATCCTAATCCAGCAACAGGAGGATATGTTAATTTTACATCACCTGTGCATAATTTAGAGGTTTATGATGCCTTAGGTTTACTGGTTAAAGAAGAAGCATATGCTGAAAATTTAGATGTGAGTGATTTACCTTCAGGTATGTATATATTAAAATCTGATGAAGGATTAGTTAAAATGATGGTTAAATAATTTATTTAAAAATAAAATATTAAACCTCAATAGTCGCGGCTATGGAGGTTTTTTATATTTGTTTTTATTACCAAAATGTAAGTTTTGTGGTAAAATTCAATAAAAAATAGTTTATATAAAAGGTGATGAAAAAAATTTTAAAATTAAGTGTTTATGTAGTGGTGTCTTTTTTTGCCACCAACTTTTCATCTGCAACAATCTATTATTCTCAAGGTAATGCAAGTAACAGTTTTGCTGATTTAGCTAATTGGAACTCTTCGGCAGATGGAAGCGGTTCTCAACCGTTATTAGTAGATTTTAATAATGGTCTTCACACCTTTTTAGTACAGGATAATCATACAGTTAGTATTGACTTAGATTTAGACGTAGTTAGCTTAATTGTTGGACAGGGTGGAGCTACTTCAGTTTTAGATGTAGACGGTGCTTCGGCTCGTTCCATCACAGTTAGAACTTCAATATATATTGATTCAAATGGTGATTTTAGACCATCAAATACAAATACTGTTCATTCAATTACACTGGCAGGAACTAACACTACTATAACAAACCTAGGTATATTTAGACCGTATAGAGATGCTGATAGTTATGCTAATTTCATCATCTCATCCACAGGATCAGTTAACCTTGCTGGCACCTCACAAATCTGGTTTAATGATTTAACAATTAATGGAGGGGGTACAATTACTTCATCAGGAACTATTTATTGTTTTAATAACTTACTTATAACAGGTAATTCAACTCTTATAGGTTCAGCTAATATTTATAACAGAGGAGCAGCTACTGTAGATGTAGGTGCGACAGTTGATGTGACAAACGGAGCTTTTGTTTTTGATGAAAATACAGATCAAAACCTAACCTGTAATGGGACATGTGATTTTTATAATCTTTATTTTGATAATCGTGCGAATACAGCGGACATTATTAAAACGGTAGTTGGAGATATTTCTGTTAAACAAAGACTGTATGTTTATTCAGACGCAGTTTTCGCTGGGACTGGATCAGTAACACTAAAAGATAATTTAGATATAAGAAACCCAAATGGTTGGATAGGATCGGGGGATATTATTTTTAATGATCCATTTGATGGCGGGTATATTAATACGGTTGGAAATACAGTAACACTTGGAACTTCAAGGTTGATTGTAGATGCTTATATTTCACTTAGTGATAACAATACAGCTCTATTAATTAATAACGACTTGATTATAACAGATGGAAATAGACTCGTACTTAATTTTTCAAATACAATTCAACAAGCAACAGGTCCAGCAAATACGTTAACACTCGGAGCTTCTTCTTTGCTGTATGCTAGAGGCATAGATAATTTCCCATCAGGATTTTTGACTTATGCATTGGATGAGACATCGAGAACTATATATGATGGTACTTTTTTTATCAATAATGTACGGGGAGGGATTGATTATGGCGATCTTGTGCTTAATAATGGTACAAAAAACAATACAGGTGGAGCAATTACGGTTAATGGTAATTTAACCATAAATAACGCAACAAACTTTTCTCTAATTAACTCAGGTGATGATTTAACCTTAAAAGGTGATGTGAATGGTAACGGTGGTACATTGTCATCTACGCAAGTTGTTACTATTGCAGGAGTTGATAAAAACCAAACTTTAGACCCCGATGTAACTTATGATTTAAACGATTTAGTTATTACTAACCCTGGTCCAATTACTGACATTAGAACCAAAAACATTCGCAATGACATTTCCTTATCAGGAGATTTAAGCATAATTAATACAGACGGAAATGCTTCAAATTATTTAATTGTGGATATTAATGAAAATGATATTAACAGTTCAAGTGGTGTTTTAACTATTAATGATTGGGTAGAGTTTCGAACTGGTGGAGAAACTGCTTTTGAAGATATGGTTGATGAAACAGCACCAAGTTTTGCCTCAGTATCAATCTCCAATAACAGTGTAATTAATTTTGATGGTACTACCACTCAGGAAATTCCAGGATTAACTTATGGAAATATTTATTTGGATAATGGAACATCAAAGACTTTGACTGGTGATATCATTATTAATGGGAATATGGATGGGAATAGAGATAACTATGATTTAATAGACGCAGGGTTTACAATTACCCTTTTTGGAAATTGGGATATGGGTGATTTTGGCAATGGACAGAACAGGACTGTTTTTACAGGTGATTTTATTTTTGCTGGCGGTAACCAAACTTCAAAAGAGTCTAACTTTAATAATGTGACTTTTTCAGGTACTGGTACAAAAACAATGACTTATACAATTAATGTTGCATGTACAATGACCATTGAAGATGGTGTTACTTTTACTTCTGATTATAACGTGGAAGTTGGTTGTGACTTAATAGTTAACGGCACAGGTATTTTACGACACAATAATCGAATTTTTACTTTTGATGGTACTGTGGATCAAAATATTACTATTAATGATCCTACAAATTCGTTTTTAAATGATGTGTCCTTAACAAATAATGGAAACGTAATATCACTTAATTCGGACCTGGATGTTAATGGATATTTTACTATGAACAATGGTAATGCAGTAACATTCAATATGGATGACGATTCCTTGTATATCGTGGGTGATTTTTTGATGTATGCAGAAGACAATTTAAGTATGGTAAATGGTACACTAATATTTGATGGTAATGCAGATCAAATCATTAGAAATGGTAATGCATCTACTTCTTATAATAATATGTATTTTAGAACAGGTGGTGAAAAACGTTTTTCGACCAATAATACTGATATTAATGGAGATGTAATTGGAGACGCAAGTGTTACTATTAACCAAAATAACACCACGCTGCACGTTGCTGGTGATTGGACTCATTTGGGAAGTATTGCTGGAGGGACAGGAAATAGAATTTATTTTGATGGACCTACACAAACAATTATAGGTTCAGAATTTAATACAGTATATTTTGGAGGATCTGGATCTTGTGTTTTAGGAGCAAATACATACATTAAAGGTGATCTCTATATTGAAAATGGAGGCGTGCTGGATGTTGATGCAATAGAAAATAATCAAATTACTTTGGAGGGTAATTGGATTAACGATCTTGGTGGTGTTTTTGAAGCTCGAAATGGACGCGTGATCTTTATAGGTTCTAATTCTAATATATTTACTGGTGGTACAGGCGCAGGGAAATCTTTCTATGATTTAAGAATTAGTCTTAATTCCAATGGTTTTTCAATAACCATTCAAGATAGAAATCCAGATATAGTTGACAGCGGAATAGACTTAGATATTGATAATGATTTAGTAATTCTTAAGGGTAGATTGAATACATCTGATAGAGATGTTTATGTTGGAAACAATTTATATGTTGGTTCTAACGGCCGATTTGTTGGTTCAAATGGAAATCATGCTTTGTATTTTGATGGACCTGCTGGTACAAAATTTTGGAGACCAAGTAATCAAGACACCTATCGATCAGTATTTTTTAATTCAGTTGGTTCTGTTTGGGAGTTGAATGATGATGTAAATATTTCTGGTGGGGAAAATATCAATATCGATAATGGTAAGTTTGATTTAACGAGTTACGATTTAACTTTTGTAGGTAGCAATTCAGATGTTAATATCAATGGAGTAAATGCTGAATTGAAAATAGGAGCCGCTGCGGTGTTGACCATGGGTACAAATACAAATTGTGATTTAAATAACAATGGTGGTACGTTAACTGTAATAGGTAATTCAAGTAATGTGGCTAAAATAAAATCTGCTTCAACATTTAATTACTTTCAAACTGGTGCTACTTCTGTAATTTCAGCAGAATATTATAGCATCTCTGGTACTAGAGGAAACGGTATGGATATTTCTGATGGTATAATTGATGGTACTCATAACTTTAGCAACGGTAGCTTTTCTGGGGGGGTAGGAACAGCTTATTTAACCATTCACTCTGGTGCATTTGCTACTGATACAACAATTAGGAAAATAACTTTTACGGAGTCAAGTAATGGTGTTCCAACCTATAATGTTTCACATACTTCAGGTTCAGTGATTACGTTTGAAGATGCAAAAGGAAATGCTGTTGGCCCTTCTAGAGAAGATGATGATGGGAATGCTGCAACTGGTTTTATTAGATGGAATTATACAGAAGGTTTTTTCTGGACAAATGGTGGGGGAGACTCCAATTGGGACAACCCTTTAAACTGGTCAACAGGCGTACTTCCAATTTCTACTTCACAAGTTATTTTAGATCACACAACTGTTTCTGGGGCTTATACTGTTAATATTAACACAGCTATCAATGTATTAGATGCTACAACTGGGTCCTTAGATATTTTGGATGGCGCCTCCGGGAAGATAACTTTGAATGTAGGAGGTAAACCATTAAGAATCAGTGGCGATGTTGCTATTGGTTCTATTAATGAAATCAGACAATCGAGTTCAACTGACACCTTGTTCGTAAGTGGTTCATTCTCCAATACGTCTGGAATTCTAAATGCAGGCACTGCAACAGTTGTTTTTGATGGTGTAGAGGGAGATTACATTATTTCAACTAATAGTGGGAGTTCTGCTAATAGGGATTTTAATGATGTCATCTTTAGAGGTGGGGCAAATTACACCTTAGCGGATATTTTAGAAGTTGAAGGAGATTTAGAAATCAAAGGAGGAACACTGAATTTAGGAGATGCCAATAACCGATTAGAGTTGTTAGGAGATTTCATTATATCAGATTCAGGCGCATTTGTTCATGCTAATGCTGAGGTGCGCTTTGAGGGGACTTCGGGCACACAGGTGATTGATTTTGGAGGACAGAGTGCTTATGATATAGATTTTAGAAATTCCTCGTTAAAACAAATTAATGCAAACTTATCACTTGAGGATGATTTTGTGTTACAAGCTAGTTCAGGGGATGTTTCAGCCGGAGAAAACTTTATTTTTATTCAAGGGGACTGGAGGAATTTAAAAGGCGCTACCGCTTTTACGCAAACAGGTGGAGGAACAGTCTCTTTCAATGGTGTTAACAATCAAAACATAGGTGTGAATGGTGATCCAGCTACTCAGTTTAACAACTTATTAATTCAATCTTTAGGGACTAAGTCAGTCAATTCAAATTTAAGTTTGACTGGTGATTTACAGATATTGATGGGCTCACCAAATGCACTAATTGAAATTAATCCTGGATTTTCGATTAATGGTGTTGGGCCTGATAATAGAATTACCATGCAAGATGGTATTTTAAGATTAGAAAGTACTGTAGGATTCCCTACAGGTTTTGAAGATGTTGATTTATTAGGCGGAGAAGTGAGGTATGAAACTAATGGAATTGATCAAGACATATATGGTGTCTCTTATTATGATCTGAGGTTATGGGAACGAGGTGGAACAAACAGAAATAAAAATGCTTTAGGTGATATTGTGGTTAGAAACAATTTTATAAATGCCAATAGTGATAGAGTACAACTGAAAATGAATTGTTTTGATTTGACAATAAATGGGTCAATGAATATAGCTGCGTCAGCACCTCAAATTGATTGGGGAAGTACCTGTATTACTACTTGTGGAACAGGTGGTACATTAGTTCTTGGTGAAAATATAACAACGATTGATGCAGACCTTAATTCTTTTCATAACATTCGAATAGAGAATGGTGGAAATGTTGAACTTCGTTTATTATCTGATTTGACATTGGAAGGGGATTTAATAGTTTCTGACGGATCACGATTTGATATGCAGTCGTACACAGTTAAAAATACGTGTACAGATATTGTTAACCCAACCATTTTCACCCTTAACGATAATTCTAATTTACAAACGCAAGTAGCGGCTGGGTTTTCTGCCTTCCCTTCTGATTTTGGTACTTATTTTGTATCTAATTCGAGTTTGGTTGAATATCAAAGATCAGGAAATCAAGATGTGTTTACGAACTCTGGAGCCTTAATCTATGGAGGGCTTGATTTACAAGGAGATGGAACTAAGACACTAGATGGTGATTTATTTGTTGAAGGAGACTTTGACATGGATGGTAACTCAACTACTTTGGTTGATAATGGAAATAACATGTCTTTTTCTGGCCCATTAGCAGTTTTTAACAATTATACAGCCACTAGTGGTGTTTTGGTGAAATTTGATGGGGGTGATCAAACAATTAGAATTGATGACAATAGTAATGTAGTTAATTTTGACGAGGTGCAATTTTCTGGCATTGGCACCAAATTATTTTGGGATGGAGAAGATTATAACTTCGGAGGAGATTTTAAGGTTGATGAAAATGCAATTATCGATTTTTCAACCTACAGACAAAATATTTCTTTTTTAGGTGATTCAATTTTGATAGATGGAACACTGACAAATGATGATGGTAACACACTTTTCCGTTTTAATAAAAATGGAGTTCAGGTTGTAGATTTTGGTGCAAACCATGATATCAATCACCTTGAAATAAAAACAAATGCTCAGGTTAAAATAATCAACAATGGATTGAATATTACGGGAAATGGAGGAAGCCAAAATTTCTTGGAAGTAGAAACAGGTGCAACACTTGACTTGGGTTCGCTGACTCATTTAATTGGTCAGGATAATTTTATTATAGATGGTACATTATTAGCTACAAATGCAAATCTAGTTTTTAATCAAGACGGAACACAAAACATAGACGGTTTTGATGCTCAAGATGTATTATTTACCGGCTCAAATGATAAGAACATGGACGGTATTTGGCGAATGAATAATATGACTGTTGATGGTGCTGTGAGAATTGATTTTGATGGGGAAGATACGTTGGTAATTAGAGGTAGTTTAATTTCACAAGGAGATTTTAACAGAGAGGATGGTGTAGTACAATTTGAAATTAATAATAGTGATTTACGAACTATTCAATCAAACAATGCGGTGTTCTCACAAGTAAAATTTAATCAAGTGGGATCTAACGAGGCTATTTATTCATTAGTTGATGATTTAAATATTGATGATTCATTGCGAATTGGAACAGGGGCAACATTAGATATTAATGGGAAGACGTTATTTATAGGTGCTCCAGCTGATGGAGGGGCGTCTACAGAATATCTGGTAATTGAATCAGGTGCGGAATTACAATTAGACGAAGGAGCCTCACTATTATTCGATTGTAATGGAAATGATCCTGTAATGGATGTTTTTGGAACACTTACTTTATTAGGGTCTAGTTCAGAAACAGCAGTAATTTCACGGTATAGTGGAAATAACGAAATAGATATAAATGTAATTGGTGGTAATATAGCTGCTAGATACTATTCTATTTCCAACCTTGTTAACGCAGGTTTATATATAGATGAAAATGCAACTATTGACCCAGTAAATAATTTCTCAGATGGTAGTTTTACAGGTATGCAAGAGGGAGTTGGAGCTGTTTATTTACACATAGAGGCTGATGTATCAGCTGTAGGAGATATTGGTAATATAGCTTTTTCTAACAATAACCCGGTAGTTGGTAACGACTTCAATGTTCGAAGAACAAGAACAGATGGAGGCATCTTGACTTTTGTTGATAATGTGAATGGAGCTTTAGCTGGTTTCGAATATGAGGATGAGACCGCTGGACCTGGTTTAGGCGGGAGAATAGTTTGGCCTGCAAATACCATTACAAATTGGGTAGGAGGAGATCCAGCTGGTGTCAACGACTGGTTTGTTTCAGGTAACTGGGATAATGGAGTTCCAGATATAACGAAAACAGCAATTATCAAATCAAGGCCATTTTTACCCATCATAGAACTTACTGCTGAGTCATCTGATACAGCTTTTGCCAAGAATTTAAGATTGTCAGCGAATGCTGTTTCATTAAATATTAGAGATGGTTTAGATTTAAAAGTACTAGGAGAAATTCAACTAGGGACTGGCAATTTATCAACTTCAATAGTAGTTGAGGATGATTCAAGTGATATTTTGGTAGGTGAAAGTTGGTTTATCACAAATAATTCTTCCTTTTCAAATGGTGGGGCAAAAGTTGAGTTTTTAGGTTTGTCAAGTCCAGTTTCAATTGACCATGATGACCAGTCTTTTCATAATGTAGTTTTTAGTGGGTCAGCTACTTACAATATTGTGGGTGATCTTGATATTAACGGGGATTTAAGTATAAACGGAGGAACAATATCTCCAGCAACAAACGGGTATGTTTATACAGTAGCTGGAGATTGGAATGATTTAAGTGGTGCTTTTTCAACTTCTACAAATGGAACTGTAGATTTTGATGGAGTCGATCAAATAATCACTAACGGTGTTTTTGATAACCTTACTATTTCCAGTTCTGGGTGTGCTTCTGTAAGCGGATTGCTTACAATAAATGATGAATTGATTGTCAATGGTTGTCTGCAAGCACAAGTGGGTAGCTCAATTGATATGAATGATGATGTAACTATTAATGCAACAGGTTCATTTGACGATGGTGGAGAGTCTCATACATTTTCTGGTGTTAACTGGATTGGAACGGGAGCATTTCCTTTAAATGCAGGAACAATAACTTTCGATAGAAATGGAGGAAGCCAAAATATTTTTAATGCGAAGTTTAATAGACTGGCTTTCACAGGATCTTCAAGGATTAATTTGGAAGGAGATGTTAGTGTTACTTCCGATGTTAATATTTCTAATTCGATCAATAGGTTTTATACCCAGCAACATGTATTAAATAATACAACGGGAGTGGGAACTTTTACACTTGAGAATAACGAGTTTATTTATGTTGATGGTGCGAATAATTTCCCTTCTGGTTTTGCGAATTATTCAATCGGAGAAACTAGTTCCACATACTATGATGGTACAGGAAATCAAATTATTCTTGGAGGCATCTCGTATGGTAATTTATATTTGCAAGGGTTAAGTACCAAAACAATTGCCTTGGGTGATGTTGGGGTGAAAAGAGATTTAATTATAACTGATGCGACTTTAGATGTTTCGTCTAATAATTATAACATCTCTATTGGTAGAAATTGGTACAATGATGCCGGTGGATCATTCATTGCTCAAAAAGGAAAAGTTATTTTCAATGGTAATGTAAATCAACGAATTAATCCTGGTGAGCATCCCATTGATGGTAATAAAAAATTCTGGGATCTGGAAGTTTCAAACACTTCTTCAAATGTTGATGTAGATGGTGCTGATATCTATATAGACAGTACACTCTCTGTTACAGATGGTCTTTTTACACTGGCTGGTGTTGGTAACGGTTTCACTGCATTTGTAGGAGGTAGTTTAGAAGCTACAGGAAGTGGTATCTTTGCTACTGCTGGGGTATACGAACTAAATAGTTCAGTTAATTCATCGCTATCCAGTGACTTATCAATTAGAGGTAATGGGTCTATATTTGCAGACTTGAAAGTAAACGCTACTTCAAATACCGTTTATAATTTAACATCTGATTTAATAGTTAATGGGGATTTTAACTTAATGGGTGGTAAAGTAAAATTAGATGGATTTACAGCAAACCTAGGAACGAATATTAATGATGCTGTAACTGTTAATGGCGATTTAGTATTAAATGAAGGAAGTGAACTATTATTAGGAAATCAAACATCCTTAACGGTCACTCCAGCTGGTTCTTTCGAAATAATCGGCACAATAAGTAATCCAGCTACTGTAACTCGAAGATATAATAATGGCGACTATAATTTTGTTGTGAATGGTTCAATCGGTGCACAATATTATGCATTTAGATATATGTCCAGTCAAGGTATTGTGATAAATAACACGGCAACTATTGACAATGTAAATAACTTCTCTAACGGAACCTTTTCTAATCCATCAACAGGGGGGGTGTGCTTGCGTGTTGAAAACACTCAAAAATTCACGACCGCTAATGGCAGTAGAATTGAGAATGTCAGTTTTCCTACCAACCCTGGTTCTGGAACTATAAATGTCGCAAAAACAGTATCATCAGCTGATACAATAGAATTTTATAGTGCAACGGGAACTTTATCAGGAGAAAACTATGAGAATGATCCCAATGATTTGATTCTTTGGACTGGTCCTAGAAAAATGATTTGGACTGGCAATAAAAACACGGATTGGTTTGATGTTGCCAATTGGTCTGCAACATCTGGACCGACCCAAGTGCCTGATAGTTTGTTGGATGCAATTATTCCATTTGTGACCAACCAACCTATAATAAATGCTTCTGGCGCTATGTGTCAGAAACTAACTATTGAGTCGAGTGCTATTGTAATTATTTCCACATCTGATGATACCGGATCTGATTTAGTCGTTTATGATAATCTGTTAATAGAAGGTGTCATTAGAACAAATACAGACAATGACATATTAGAAGTTAGAGGGGATTGGTCAAGGGTTGATGGTGGTATTTATACTTATGGTTCCGCTGGAAAAGTTATTCTCTCTTCTACATCTGGGACGCTTACTTTAGATAATGGTACATCGCCATTTTATAATTTAGATATAGATGCGGTAGGGAATATTGTGTTGTTAGGTACTGATATTGTGGTAGATAATGATATTAGGATACTTAACGGAACACTTGATGTTTCAAATAATGGATTCGATATTTCTGTGGAGGGTGATTTTATTAACAATGGTACATTCAGAGCACGAACCGGGAGTGTTAATTTTACAACTTTAACAACCTCTAACCTTGATGGCTCAACCACAGATTTCTACGATGTGGAAATGTCTGGTACTGGGGTTTTACTAGTTGGCTCTGACATTCAGGTAGATAATATCACTACGGTGAGTGCTGGAACAATTGAATTAAATGGAAACTCGTGGTATGTTGGGAACGCAATAGGTTCTGACTTGCTAAGGGTAAATGGAGGGACTTTTATCGCTGATGCTGGTTCAGAAGTTAGAATAGCAAATGGTGGTGGCATTATAGTCTCTACAGGTGGTTTGTTTAAACTATTGGGTGATGACCTTTCCAATAGAGCTACTTTAACTAATCAATCTGGTAGTACTAAATATTCATTTACGATAGCAAATGGAGGAACTTTAGAAGCTCGATATTATACGATTAAAAATTTAAATGTATCCGGTTTGAATTTCCAATCAGGAAGTGTGCTTGATTTGACGAACAATTTATCTTATGGAACATTTACTGACGGGACGCCTGCAGGAACATATATAACATTTAGTAATACTCAAAATTTGATAGGAAATGATCAAATTGAATATGTTGAATTCCTTTTGAACCCAGGTGGCGGAGCATCCAATGTTAGAAAGTCTAACGGAGCAGGAAAGATTAAATTTTATTTTGCTATCGGTGTTTTCCAAGGAGAAGAATTTGATAATGATCCTTTGGGTTTAGTAGAGTGGGATGCTGACTTAATCTGGACGGGTTTAGGTGGTAGTTCTTCTTGGATAGACCCTAATAATTGGACGCCACAGTTAAACGTGGTGATTCCAGACTTAATTCCTACTTCAATTACAGATGTCATTATACCGGATGCCTCTACTACACCTTTTGACCCAGTCTTAGTAGTGGATGGATTAGCTGATGATTTGCTTATTCAAACAGGTGGATTATTAACCATAAACTCCAACGCAGGATTAACTGTAGCTGACTCTATTATTGTTGAAGGTGTACTTACAATAGATAATTCTTCAATGACAGAAATAAAGTTAGGAGGTTCTTGGTTGAGTACTTTAGGTACATTTAATTCAGGTAATAATTCAGAAATAGTATTTACTAACGCAACTGGAGTTCAGTCTATTTCATCTAATCATCCTTTCTGTGGGATTACGATTAGTAGTAGTACACCATCAAATGGTACAATAGAGACGGGGACAATCCTAGACATTAACTGTGATTTAAATATTAATGCTGGAACATTTCGGGTTGCTGACCCTAGTCACACCATTAATTTGTCAGGAAACTGGATTAATAATCGTGTAACTGCTAATGTTGGTTTTGAAGCAGGAACTGGTTCGGTTGTGTTAGACGGGACTAGTGACCAAAACATTTCTCAATTTGGTGGTTCAGATACATTCTATAACCTAACGGTATCTAATACTGGAGCTTCAAAAGTTAGTCTTCTAACTGATTTAATAATTAATAACAACCTCACTATTAGTGATAATTCAGTACTAGATGCTCAAAGTAGAACGCTTTCTATTCTAGGTGATTGGGTGAATAACAATACAGTTGCTTCTGCTGGATTTAATGAAAATACAGGTAACGTTAATTTCAGTAGTTCTACACTACAAACAATTACTCATGCTGGTGGTAAAGAAACATTTAATAATGTAACACTTAATAATAGTGCTATAGGCACTGCTCTCCTATTGAATAATGATGTAGAAATAAGTGGGTTGTTTATTCAAACAGATGGAATAGTATCTACGGGTATAAATCGGTTGATTTTGTCGAACACATTACCTTCCAGTTATTCAGGGTGGTCTAGTTCCACTTTTGTTGAAGGAAACCTAAGACGTTTTATCGCTTCTAATACAAGCACGTATCAATTCCCTATTGCCAAAGGTACCGCTGCAACAGATTATTTCCGAATTGATGTCTTAAACAATAATATGACTGGATTAAACTACATTGATGGTTCTGTAGATGGAATAACTGAGTCAGGGAATAATGTTGATGGGAATGTGTTTTTAGAGGAATATAATGGTGGAGCAACGTACTTAGCTGTTACGGGAGAACAAGCTATATGGACGTTAACACCTGATGCACCTATTGGAACAGGTAGTTATGGTATTAGAGCATACATAGCAAATATCACAGGTTTATCTGATAATTTGTTTGCCCTAGTAAAGCGACCAACAGCTTCAACTGATTATGCTGATTGGGATGATGATGGGGAAAACACAACAGTTCCTGATACGGGCACAGCTGGTAGAACTATTGCTAGTGGTTATGCCGAACGTTTAGGTTGGACAGGATTTTCCCAATTTGCAATTGCAACTACAGATATTCCGCTTCCAATTCAATTATTATCTTTTGATGTAGAAGCAATTGGAAGTTCTGTGAATATTACTTGGGTAACTTTGACAGAAAAAAACAATGAATATTTTACTATTGAACGGTCTGTTGATGGAGTGAACTTTATCCCCGTTGGGAAAGTGTTTTCAAAAGGCAATAGTTTAAGTGAGGTTCCATATGAATTCATTGATTCAAAGGCTGTGTCAGGCCTGTCATATTACCGATTGAAACAAACAGATTTAGATGGTAAATCACAGACCTTTGAAATCAGAGCAGTGTTTGTACAGCTTGGTGGTTTCAGTAATATATATCCTAATCCTACTTCTGGTGAGATATATGTTGGCTCTGCTAAAAATGACATCAAGTCGGTAAGTATTTATTCTTCACTTGGAGAGCTTGTCTTAACTCAATCATTAAATGGTGAGAATGTTAAATTAGATGTCTCTAAGTTAGCCTCTGGTGTTTATACCATAGTTACTAGTGGTATTATTTGGGTAGAAAAAGAAGTGCTTATAATTACTAAATAGCGATTAAATATTTTAATCAATCTTTATGAAAAGGTTTGGGTCTAGACTCAAACCTTTTTTAGTTTTACATTATGGATAACACCTTTAAAAAATTAGGCTTTCAAGAACTACTTGATGAATTGCATAAGTTGACTAAGATGCAGTTCTCAAGAGAAAAATATTTGAAGTCGATTCAAATTAATACGAAGCCAGAAATTATTAACCAGCAACTTTTAGAAGTAGAAGAAGCAGTTAAGTTATTAGACACAGGGGTTAACTTAATAGATAAAGATCATAGCGCAATGGCGCTTATTTTTCCAAAATTGAATAAGTCAGGGATAGTCCTTTTTGAATCTGACTTAAAATTGGTGTTAGATCTATTGTCAACAATAGATATCATCTTGTTTGCAGTTCAAAAAAACACCAACCTTAAGGCTTTAAATAAGCTGGTGGAAACATATGACTACCCTAGAGCGCTTTATGATCGGCTTTCACATTTTATTCTTCCTACTGGTGAACTAAACATTAATGCAAATCCTGAACTAAAGCGTGTTTCAAAGGAAATCAACTCCATATCATCTTCCATTCGCGAGAAAGCAGTTAATCTACTCAAAGTGCATATTGAAAAAGGACGAGCAGCCTCTGATGCCCAACCAACAATTATTAATGGACGAATCGTTTTACCACTTTTCTCGGAATACAAACGTCAAGTAGATGGTTTAATACATGATGAATCGGCTTCAGGTCAAACCACCTATATAGAGCCCTCTTCTATCCTTAATTTGAATAATGAATTAAGGGAGTTAGAAATCGAAGAAAGGAGAATTAAATACTTAATATTTAAAGAGCTCACGGATCAAGTCACCTTTCATACATCTTATTTAAAGGAAACATTAAACCAAATAGCTGTTTTTGATTTTATCATTGCCAAAGCCAAACTGGCAAAGCAGATGGGTGCTGAAAAACCGCAATTAGTGTTTGATAAACCTGTCTTAGATATTAAAGGCGCACGAAACCCGAATCTGGTATTGATCTACGGTGCTGGAGCTACCATTCCGTTTAATTTAAAGCTTGATTACAAAACACGGGTTTTAGTACTTTCTGGTCCTAATGCAGGTGGTAAGTCTGTGTTGTTAAAAACCGTTGGTTTACTCCAGCTGATGTTGCAAGCAGGAATGTTACTGCCTATTGATTCAAGTTCCATACTTTCAGTTTTTAACGCTATAGTTGCAGACATTGGCGATGATCAATCCGTTCAGGATGAATTGAGTACCTATACCGCACACATGACACGGATGTCAAAGCTGCTGAAGACCGCAGACCAATCAACGTTATTTTTATTAGACGAATTTGGTGCTGGAACTGATCCTGAATCAGGTGGTAAAATTGCTTCAGAGATTTTGTTAGAATTACTTAAAGCAAAATCTTTTGGTGTGGTAAGTACACATTATGAAGAAGTAAAACAGATTGGTAGTGAACCAGGTGGGTTAAATGGAGCGATGCAGTTTGACACTAAAGAAATGACGCCTCTATATACCTTGAATGTAGGTACTCCTGGTCGATCTTTTGCTTTTGAAGTTGCTGCGAATGTAGGTGTTCCTCAATATATTTTGGAAAGTGCAAAAGCGCGTTTCACTCAAGATAAAATCTCCTATGATGAAAAGTTAAAGCAGTTGAATGAACGAGAGGTTGAGTTAGAGAAAAATGCTAGAAATATCTCCAAACAACAAATTGAGTTAGATAAGCTGCAAAAACAATATCAAGAATTAGTAAATTTTTATCAGGAAAGTAAACATAATCTACTCAGTAAAGCACGACAAGAAGTTAGTGACTTGTTACAAACTACTAGAAAACAACTGGATAAAATTTCCAATGCCAAGTTTCAGAAAGGTACTGATTCTTTAAAAGAAGCGCGAGAAGAGGTCAAGAAAATAGAAGAGCGTTACAAATTATCGGAATTACCCAAACCTATAGTTAGGGATCAGCCGATTAAAGAATTAAAAGTAGGACAAAAAGTAAAGTTGATCGGGAGTGAGTCCGTGGGAGAGGTACTAGCTATTTCGGGACAAATAGTGGATGTGGCAATTGGCGAGTTGAAATTACGGGTGAAAAAACACACGCTCGTACAAGGACACCAACAAGAGCAAACTAAACATAAGCAGAGCCATAAGGTATCCATTCAACAACGCCAGGAATTCGAATCTACAATAGATATCAGAGGAAAGTCAGGCCAAGAAGCTCAGGAGTTGTTAGAGCGTTATCTCGATGATGCTTTGGTGTTGTCTGTGCATGAGGTGAAAATCATTCATGGGAGAGGAACAGGGGTGCTTAAAAAGCTTGTGAAATCAATTTTTGGAAAAAGTAAACATGTAGGTGAATTAAATGAAGAACATCCTGATTTTGGGGGCGATGGGGTAACTATTGTTAAATTTACCTAGTTATTGACGAGCTTGTAAGACTCAACAGCAATAGTAGCATCGCAAAAATCATATTCATAAGCCATGTTCGAACTGATAATTAGTGTTCTTGAACCTATAATTTTTTTGATCGTAGCTAGATACCAATCGATTCCTTGTTGATCCATATTTGTTGTAGGTTCATCAAGAAGGGTACATGCTGTTTTGGTGAATAATGCTAACCCTAATTTAACTCGTTGTTTCATACCCGAGGAGAAGTCTTTGATTAACTTGTTTGCTGAGTTTTCAAGCATTGTTTCAAGTAAAAAATCTTTTTTCGAGATGGTTAATTCACGAAATTTTAGATGAAAAGCTAATAGTTCAGACAATGTGAGTTCTTCAATTAATTCCTGATAAGGAGCAGCAATGGTGAGGTTTCTATGGATTTGACTCGGATCAATAGCTTCATTTTCTAATACATAAGCAATGATACCTTTGTTAGGTGAATCTACGCCAGCAATTACTTTTAATAAGGTAGACTTACCCGAACCGTTTGATCCTGTTATCGCATATGATTTGTTTGACTCAAACTCGAAACTTAGGTTGTTAAAAATCCAGTGATAGTGAAATCGTTTCCCTAAATTGTCGAGCACTATTTTCATCGGCCAGATGAATATCCTTTCATGATACCTCTATCTGAGTTACGGATAAAGTTTAATATTTTATCTCGTTCTTCTGTCGGCTTCATTTCCATTTCAATAATGTCAGCAGCTTTAGAGTTATGATACCCTTTTTGATAGAGTGTTCTATAGATATCCTGTATTTCGTTTATTTGTTCATTAGAAAAGCCCCTTCTTCTCAATCCTATAGAGTTTACTCCACAATAGCTCATCGGGTCTCTTCCCGCTTTAGTAAAAGGAGGGATATCTTTTCTGACTTTCGATCCGCCAGCAATCATGCAATGTTCACCCACTTTTACAAATTGATGTATCGCAGAAGTTCCACCTACGATTGCCCAGTCTCCTACTTCCACATGACCGGCTAATTGCACAGCATTTACAATTACACAATTATCCCCGACAATACAATCGTGCGCGACATGCACATAGGACATAATTAGGGTGTTACTTCCTATGATAGTTGTGTTTTTATCAGTAGTACCTCTACTTATTGTGGCGCACTCTCTGATAATTGCATTATCTTTAATTACGCAGGTTGTGTATTCACCATCAAACTTTAAATCAGAAGGCACACAGGATATGACTACACCAGGATAGATTTTTACATTTTTTCCAATGCGAGCACCTTCCATGATTGTTACATTTGAACCAATCCAAGTTCCATCACCAATTTCTACATCTTTGTGTATGGTTGTGAAAGGTTCAATTACTACATTTCTAGCAATTTTAGCCTCAGGATGAATATAAGCTAAGGGTTGGTTCATGGAGATTAATTTTTTCTCGTAATATTTGCTAATATTTCTGTTTCGCACACTAAGGTATCTCCAACAAATGCTTCACTTTTCATTAAAGCAATTCCTCTTTTTATCGGAGCTAATAATTCGCAACGAATAACTAGGGTATCTCCCGGTAAAACGGGTTTTCTAAATTTGCACTCATTAACACCTAAGAAATAAGTCCAGTAATTTTCGGGATCATCCACGGTGTTTAAGACAAAAATACCACCTACTTGAGCCATAGTTTCAAGTTGCAGTACTCCAGGCATTACAGGATTGCCTGGAAAGTGTCCCATAAAATACGGCTCAGCAATAGAGACGTTTTTTACACCAACTACTGACTTATGATCCAAGTAAATGATTTTGTCAACCAATTGAAATGGAGGTTGGTGAGGAAGCGCTTTATATATTTCTGAAGTATTTAAAAGTGGTTTTTCAGAAGGATCATATTTCGGGGCTGTTTTTCTTTTGCCTTTATATGCCTTTTTAATTCTTTTAGCAAGCTCTACATTAGCAGCATGACCTGGACGCGCAGCCAAGATTTGACCTTTAATTGGCTTGCCAACTAATGCTAAATCTCCCATTACATCAAGCAATTTATGCCGAGCAGGCTCATTTTTAAAGCGTAAGTTAGTGTTGTTTAAACAACCGTCTTCTTTTACTTTAACCTCTCCTTTCCCAAATAACTTTGCTAAACGATCTAAATCTCCTTGTTTTACAGAACGGTCAACAACTACAACGGCATTATCTAAATCTCCGCCTTTAATAAGACCTTGATTTAATAAAAATTCGAGTTCATGTACAAAACAAAATGTTCTACAAGGAGAGATTTCTTTTTTGTAATCTGCAAATTCATTGAGGGTAGCGTGTTGACTTCCAAGTACATCAGAGTTGTAGTCAACCATGACAGTTACCCTATAGTCATCTAAAGGAAGAAAAGCCATTTCCACTTCCCTGTCGGGGTCATTATAATAAATAGCGTGATCTAACTCAATGTATTCTCTAAATGCATTTTGTTCTTCAATCCCTATTTTCTCAATCCCTTCAACAAAAGTTAGGGCACTCCCATCCATAATTGGTACTTCGGGGCCATCAAGTTGAATTAATATATTGTCTAGTTGTAAACCTACAAGAGCAGAGAGTACATGTTCAATAGTAGACACGCGTGCACCATTTTTTTCTATTGTAGTTCCTCTAGAAACATCTACAACCAAATCCGCATCCGCTTCAATAATTGGTTCTCCTTCTAAATCAATTCGTTGGAACTTAATTCCGAAATCTATCGCGGCAGGTTGTAGTGTTAAATTTACAGGAGCACCTGTATGTAAACCTTTTCCTGAAAAATTTACGGAATCTTTTAAAGTCTGTTGTTTTGCATTCATTCTCTACCTATAAAGTCGGCAAATTTACTACTTTTTCTTCCAAATCCTCAATTCGCTTGACTAATTGGGGTAGATTTTTGGTAATCATATAAGTTTTAAGTCGGTGTTTTACTTCGATTGCGGGACTACCGAGTAGTGTTTCACCAGGTTTATTCGCTTTGTTGACGCCCGATTGAGCCCCAATAGTGACGCGGTCTGCCACCTGAATATGTCCAGCAACACCAACTTGTCCAGCGAAGACACAGTTTTTACCAATTTTTGCGGATCCAGCTATTCCAACTTGTGCAGCAATTACGGTGTTTTCTCCCACTTCAACATTGTGAGCAATTTGTACAAGGTTGTCAATTTTAACACCTTTTTTAATTATCGTTGAGCCCATTGTTGCACAATCAATTACCGTATTTCCACCAATGCTTACATTGTCTTCAATAATGACATTTCCAACCTGCGGTATCGCTTTGTAGGTCCCATCTGATTGAGGGGCGAACCCAAATCCATCACTTCCAATCACACAATTAGCATGTAATACACAATTATTTCCAATAACGGAGTTAGCATATATTTTGACCCCGGGGTAAATTACTGTGTTGTCTCCAATAATCGATTGATCACCAATATAGGTATGGGGGTATATTTTGACATTATTGCCAATTGTAGCCCCTTTGCCAATGTATGAAAAGGCACCACGGTAAATGTTTGATCCAACAGATGTGCCTTCAGATAAGTAAGACGGTTCTTCAATTCCTGTTTTAGTTAATGATAGTATTCTATTGTATTCTTCTAATAAGGCAGTAAAACTCGAGTAAGGATCAGCTACTTTAATGAGAGTAGGAGATATGGGGCGTTGAGGTTTGAAATCGCTACTAACAATTACTGCTGTAGCATTTGTATTGTAGATATGAGGCTCATATTTAGGGTTTGCTAGAAAAGCAATGGATCCTTTTTGTGCTTCTTCAATTTTGTTGAGCGTGTTAATTTTTTGAGAGTCATCCCCCACAACTTCACCATTGAGAATTTGAGCAATTTCTTTTACTGAAAACTCCATGTTTAATTTATTCTAAATTTTAATGTTTTTTGGCCAACACAGATAATGTTTGGTTACAATCTGACTTATGGCTTTAATGTTTGGTAATTCTGAAGCTTCAGCTACGTCAAGAATTTTGCCTTTTTTGGTAATAATGTTTATGGTTTCTCCTTTTGCTATATAAGCAGCATTAGAGATAGAACCTACTGAATAAAAACTTTTCACTTCTTCTTCAGAGAGTTTGTATTGAGTAGTGAGTTCTGATTTAATTTTTTTGATTGTGTTAACATCAGGTTTGTCACTGCTCAAAATTACTTTATTTAAATTTCTATTTAATAAGCAGGTACTCAAGTGTGACAAAACAATGTCAGAACAAGTTGTGAAATTTTTAATTGCCCCCCAAACATCATAGTCATCTATTTGATTAAATTTTTCGAGCACCTCTGGGTTTTCGTTTAACGTAGTTAATCCTACGTTATTGCTAAAGAAAAAGTTTAGAGGAGGACTAATAGGTAAAGCCATGCCTTTGTTTGATAACATTTGAGCCCTTTTAAACAGTTGAATAAGCATTTGTTCAGCACTAATGGCAGTTTTGTGTAAGTATACTTGCCAATACATCAACCTTCTAGCGTTTAAAAAATTTTCTATGCTATATATTCCTTTTTCTTCTACAACCAATTTGTTATCCACAACGTCTAACATTTTTATGATTCGTTCAGAGCCAATTGTTCCCTCTGACACCCCCGTAAAAAAGCAATCCCTTTGGAGGTAATCCATCCGGTCAATATCCAACTGAGAAGAAACTAGTTGATGTAGAAATTTTTTAGCGTAGTTATTAGTGAAAATTGTAATCACCAAATCTAGTTGACCACCAAACTCAGCGTTTAATTTTTTCATTATTGCCAAAGAAATGGCTTCGTGGTGAACATCTTTTAATAAGGAGTGTTCAAGCGCATGGGAGAATGGACCGTGACCGATGTCATGTAATAAAATAGCTAGTTGGCTGGCTTCAATCTCCTTTGGAGTAATTTCTACACCTTTTTCTTGTAAACTTTTTAGCGCCTCACCCATTAAATGCATTGCGCCAATGGCATGATGGAAACGGGTATGTAGGGCTCCAGGGTATACATAGTCAGAAAGACCAAGTTGTTTAATCCTTCTCAAACGCTGGAAATAGGGGTGGTCAAGTGTTTTTAAAATCAATTCACTTGAGATAGAAATAAATCCGTAAACAGGATCGTTAAGTATTTTTTTTCTTGCCAAAATTTTTTTTGTTCGAATACGTTAGCTAACTATGATTTTTCAAACCTTAAACCAACTTGCGAATGCAAAGATATAAGATTTTATGGGCAGATGATGAGATTGAGTTGTTAAAACCTCACATACTTTTTTTAACCGAAAAAGACTGTGATATCACTGCTGTAAATAGTGGTGTAGAGGCTTTAGAAAATATAAACAAAGACGATTTTGACTTGGTTTTTCTAGATGAAAGTATGCCTGGCTTAAGTGGGTTAGAAGCACTAGCAGAAATTCAAAGAATAAAACCTAATATTCCGGTAGTGATGATTACTAAGAATGAAGAGGAACAGATTATGGAGGAGGCTATTGGCTCTAAAATATCTGACTACCTGATCAAGCCAATTAACCCGAAACAAATTCTTTTATCTATTAAAAAAATACTAGAAAATAAACGATTAGTTTCGGAAAAAACAAACTCTAATTACCAGAAAGAGTTTCAGCAAATAAGTATGACCTATAACGATATCATTACTTACGAGGAATGGGTGGATGTTTATAAAAAGTTAGTGTATCATGAAATTGGCATCGATGACACAGAACATAAGAGCATGAAGGAAGTGCTTGAAATGCAGAAATCAGAAGCGAATGTTAATTTTTCAAAATTTATTACACGAAACTATGAGGATTGGTTAAATGGTGATGATTTTGATAAACCCCTGTTGTCTCATGAGCTTTTTCCAGAGCGGGTGTTTCCATTATTAGATAATGGAGAGAAAGTATTTTTTATCTTAATTGATAATTTGAGATTTGACCAATGGAAAGCTTTTGAACCGATTATTAACCTTTATTTCAAAACAAGCATTGAAGATGCATACTTCTCTATTTTGCCAACAACCACTCAATATGCACGAAATGCTATTTTTTCTGGAATGACTCCGTTGGAAATAAGTAAAAAATTACCTCAATATTGGTCTCATGAAGATGAGGATGGCGGAAAGAATAATTTTGAAAAAGAATTATTAGGTGAAAATTTGAAAGCAAATAAATTAAAATACAGCTTTTCTTATCATAAAATACTAAATCCAGAAGCGGGAAATGTAGTTGTTGATAATCTCTCGAACTTGATGCACAATGATTTAAATGTTATTGTCTATAATTTTGTGGATATGTTATCGCATGCACGAACAGATATTGCTGTAATTAAAGAGTTAGCCAAAGATGAAGCGGCTTATAGAACCTTAGCCAAATCATGGTTAGAGCATTCACCCTTGCTGGCTTTACTTAAAAAATTAAAAGACGAGAAAGTGAAAGTGATTATTACAACAGATCATGGAACATTGCGAGTGAAAAAGCCTGTGAAAATTGTAGGAGATCGTAATACAAATACTAACCTCAGATATAAGACGGGCAAAAACCTTTCTTATGATTCAAAATCATTGTTTACAGTAAAAGATCCCGAGAAAATCGGTCTACCTAAACGGAACGTTTCGTCTTCCTTTGTTTTTACCACCGAGGACGACTATTTTGTGTATCCTAATAACTTTAATCAATATGTGAGAGCCTATGGTGATTCTTTTCAACACGGGGGGATTTCAATGGAGGAAGTAATTGTTCCTTTTATAGAATTGTTGCCCAAATGATTGTAGTATACCGCAATGAAGCTGTTTCTTTAGAGGAGTTAAGAGTAGTTTCAATTGAAATCTTAAAATTGTTGACAAAGCAAATAATAATCCTTAACGGTGAAATGGGGGCAGGAAAAACCACTTTTATGACACACTTGTGTAAAGCAATGGGTGTAGAAGATGCAGTATCCAGCCCTACATTTTCAATTGTTAATGAATACCTGTTACCTAATGGTAATAATTTATACCACTTTGATTGTTATCGTCTAAAAGATGAGTATGAGGCAATAGATATAGGATTTGAAGATTATCTATACTCAGGCAATTACTGCTTTATCGAATGGGCCTCAAAAATACCTACATTAATCCCAGATGAATTCATAGAGATTGAAATACTCATGAAAGATGAGTACCTTAGAGAAATAGTCGTTCGGGAGCATGACACACGAGAAGTATAAACCTACAATTGAAGCACTTGCTAAGCAAGGAGCTTTAGCAACACAAGAGCAGCACATTCAAGTGAAAAAGGGGCAGCATGGTCTCACTATAGGTGTGCCTGTTGAAAACGAATTACAAGAAAAACGCATTTGTCTTACACCTCAGTCAGTAGGTCTTTTGGTGAATAATGGTCATCAGGTAATTATTGAAACTGGAGCAGGTAATGAAGCTAATTTTTCTGATAGAGATTATTCTGATAAAGGCGCAAAGATTGTCTACTCTTCGAAAGAGGTTTTTGAGTCAAGCACCGTCTTAAAAGTAGAACCACCAACTATGGATGAGTTGGAGTACATGAAACCAGGCTCAACTTTAATTTCTGCATTACAAATGTCGACCCTAGGACCTGAGTATTTAGCAGCAGTGAATAAAAAAAAGTTAATAGCATTAGCGTTTGAATTAATTGAAGATAAAGGAGGGTTAAAGCCTATTGTGCGTTCGATAAGTGAAATTGCAAGTTATTCTATCATTTCCATTGCAAGTGAATTGTTAAGTAAAACAGGGAATGGCATGGGAGTTATTTTTGGTGGTATTACTGGCGTTCCTCCCGCAAAAGTTGTTATTCTTGGAGCTGGAACTATTGGTGAAAATGTAGCACGAGCGGCAAGAGCTATGGGCTGTTCTGTGCGTATTTTTGATAATCACCATTATAAACTAAGACGACTCAAAAAAGATTTAGGTCAAGAAATCTATACAGCAATTATTGACCCTGAGACATTAAAAAGTGAATTAAAAGATGCTGATGTAGTTATTGGTGCTTTGCGTTCGGAAGAAGGGACTAGCCTTTGTGTCGTATCAGAAGAGATGGTTGCTGCAATGAAGCCTAATTCAGTAATTATTGATGCCAGCATAAGCCAAGGTGGGTGTTTTGAAACAAGTCGCGTGACGACACATGATAAGCCTACATTTGTAAAACATGGTGTAATTCATTATTGTGTACCAAATATTGCTTCAAGGGTGAGCCGGACTTCAAGTAGGGCATTAAGTTATTTATGGACCCCCATTTTATTACAAATTTCTCGGATGGGGGGCGTTGAGGAAATGATGGGTGCAAAACCGTGGTTTGCAAAAGGAGTATATTCTTACAAAGGTTATCTAACGAATGAACACATTGCTCGTAAGTTTGGCGTGCAACACAAAGATTTAGACTTATTATTGTGCGCAAGGTTTTAGTTGACAACTAATAGTTCATTCCATTTTGTGGTATAATGGGGTGAACGTTTTCCTGAACGCATTTTCCAATCTTTATTTATTCCCTCAGCAAGAAACTTCACCTTACTGATTCCATGTTTTTTATTAAGGAGATCAATAGATTCCCAAAGGGAGGTCTTGTTGATTTCAGTTTGAAATAAATCAGTTTGTATCCCTTTTAAAGGAGATAACTCTGTAAGTAAAATGCCTGCTTTCTTGTAGCGATAGTTTTCTTTGTATATACCGTCTAAAACTTCCAGTGCTTTTTTAATAAGCTGATCCGTGTCACTGGTTTTGAATTTTAAATTTACGGTATTTGAACAGCTGTTTTGAGAATCAGTTTTGTTATATGTAAAAGTTTGAATGAAGACAGTAATGGTGCCAGCCAGTTGTTTTTCAAAACGTAATTTTTCTGCGCATCTAGCGGTGAAAGTCACTATGGCTTCATTCATTTCTTCACGACTTGTAATGGCTTTACCAAAGGAGCGAGTCGTCATAATCATTTTACGTAGCGGTTTCTCAAACTCTAAATCAAGACACGGGATAGCTTTAAGTTCCATACAAGTGCGGTAGCCAACTATTCCCATCTTCTTTTTCACTAATGATTGATCTAAGTTCGCGAAGTCTAAAGCGTTCCTTACGCCTATAGCTTGTAGTTGTTTTTTGTAGCCTCTACCAATTCCCCATACATCCCCAATGTCCGTTTGTTTTAAAATAGTTGTTGTGGTTTTTTCTTCTATTAAAATTAGTTTGCTGTTTAATGAAGGTTTTTTCTTCGCATAATTTGCCGCAACTTTTGCTAATGTTTTAGTTCTCGCGATACCTACTGTTACAGGGATTCCAACCCATTTTAGCACATTGTCGCGGATGGTTGAAGCAATTGTTTCTAACTCTGAAAATGATTTGTAGTTTAATCGAATAAATGCTTCATCAATAGAGTAAACTTCGATTTCTGGACACGTGTCCTTTATTGTTTGCATTACACGGTTTGACAGATTACCATAGAGTGCATAATTGGAGGAAAACACTTTAACCCCCTTAGCGATTAACTCTTTTTCAACTTTAAAAAAGGGAGCACCCATGGGGATATTTAATCGCTTAGCCTCATTAGATCGAGCAATAATACATCCATCGTTATTTGATAAAACGACAATGGGCGTGTGTTGATATTGAGGAGCAAACACGCGCTCGCACGATGCATAAAAGTTGTTGCAGTCAATTAACCCATAATATGTACTCATCGCGCTTTATGAACTATATAGGTGACTACTCCCCAAATTGAAAAATCATCGACATCATCAATACAAATTTCGGGATACTTTTTATTTTCGGGTATTAGCTTAAGGACCTCTTTTTTATATAATCGTTTAACAGTGAAATCACCATTATAGAAGGCGATAACTATTTTTCCATGTATCGCAGGTAATGAACGATCGATAACGAGTATGTCGCCATCCATCAAATTAGCATCCTTCATAGAGTCTCCCTTTACACGCACAAAAAAGGTGGCTGATTCATTGTTGATTACATAGTCATTTAAGTTTAAGTTATCCGTTTCATAATCATCAGCAGGCGAGGCAAAACCAGCGGAAACCCCTTGGGGAAAGTAAGGAAATGAGCGAGTAGCTTCAACCATAATTTTAGAATAATGTCGTTTGAGTAGGTGTGGTTTGTTTTCCTATTATTTCAGGAACTTTGATAGCAATGTCCGAGTGCTTTTTAAATTGTTGCGCCATGTAGATGGCCAAATCTGCACAGTTGTGTTTGTCGGGTTGATGCATGAAGAAATACACTTCATTCACGCCTTCGTTGATCCAACTGATGAGTTGTTCTACCCAGTTATCAATGCGGGTGTAATCTGTCGGATGAAGATTGTGACCTAAAAACCGAATAAAAACTTTGTCGGTGGTGATCATTTGATGTAGTACGTCCCTTCGACCTGGTGTGTCGGTGATAATATAGGTGGTGTTGAAGTGTGATAATAACTCGTAAATTTGCTTTTCAACAAAGGTGTTACCAAACCAAGCTTCATGTCGTAGTTCAAGTGCGAAGTTTAAATCGGTAGGAAGCACTTCTAAAAAATCATGTAAATGCTGAATGTATTCAGGTTTATAATAAGGGGGAAGTTGAATAAAAATTGGTCCCAGGTGGTCTTTGAGCTCGTAAATATTTCCAAGAAACTCATCCATTACCGCGATTTTATCAATCAACTCAATGCGGTGTGATACAAACTGGGGTGTTTTAGGGCAGAAAATGAAACCAGCGGTAGCTTGTTGTTTCCACTTCGCTACTTGCGTTAAGGAAGGGATGTTGTAATGTGTGCTATTTACCTCAATAGCGTTAAACTGTTGGCAATACTGTCGTAAAAAGTCACTGCTCTTTGTTCCTTTTGGATATACTTTTCCGACAAAGCCTTTGTCGGCCCATACAGGACAGCCAATATAGACCTGTGGTGTTTTTTTGTTTTCTTTTAATTTGGAAAAAGTTGCTTTGTTAAATGTGTAATCATTTGGCAAAGAAAAGTCGAGGTGTTCAATATTTTCTAGTCGTCCAAACTTCATAGTTTTTTCTTTAACGCGATAAGATCCGTTTGTATTTGATGAAGTTGGTTGCTTACTTCATAGCTATTCATGAGATACTCTTTTGGATCTGGGAGTTGGAAGTCAACGGTACCCTTCGCTATCCAAATTTCTAGCACTTCAGCTAATGATATTTCATACGATTGAAATTGTGTATTATCTGAAATTAATAAGAGAGACGTTTTATTAGCGAGTACTTCCACTCGTTTGTACACTACCCCTTCATTGGCAGTAATGATCACATGTGACTGCCCAGATTTTAAGTCGGTCCAATTATGTAAATATTCACAAATCACATAGGCGCCTGAACGAATGGGTAGCATGCTTTCCCCTTGTATTTGAAAGATTCGGTGGGTTTTATCGGAAGTTAACTCTGGAAAGGGAAGGTTGAATTTTGGGAGTTTTTCCACAAAGTCAATGTCATTAAGCCCAGAGGTGTAGCCTGCACTAGCTTTTTTGTCTACGATGGTACACAGTTCTTTTTCTGCAACAGTAACTATGGGAAGCACGCGAAGTCGGCTACCTATAGAATCAAATTTTACGGGCGTTTTATATTTTAAATCTGTTCTTAAAAAATCATCTAAGCTGACATTAAAATAGTTGCAGATTGTTAATAGGGTATTAATTTTGGGTTCTATTCTTCCTTCTTCATAGGCGCCAATTACTGTGCGTTTTAAACCAAGTTTTTTTGCGCACTGCTCTTGGGTGAATAGTTTTTTTTTACGCAAATATTTTAAATTTTGACCTAGGTAGTTCATGTGATTAATAGAATACCTAAAGTTAATAAATTCCACTAAAATTAGAGTTCTAATTTTAGTGGAATTTATTGGTTTATTTCATATTCCAAGAAAAGTATTTTTCTATTACGTTGTCTTTCGTTTCGTTGAGGTGTTTAATAAAGGCTTTAGCAGCTGGAGAAAGTTTTTTGTCTCGGTTATAGATCAAATTCCAAGAAGTTATTATAGGTAATCCTGAGGTAGGAATGATTTGCATTTCACCACTTTTCAACTCATTTCTTAAACCAATTAATGGCATTATGGAATAACCTAGCCCGGCATTTACAGCTTGTTTGACTGCTTCATTAGATACTAGTTCTAGTCGTTTTGTTATAGATAATTGATGTCTTGTTAGAAAATTTTCCATTGCCATTCGGGTTGCTGAACCATGTTCTCTAAATATGAGAGGTAGTTTCTCTATGTCAGTAGTGGCTAGTTTTTTGGATGTGTCAGACTTACTGTTACCGATCAAGTAAAGTTTATTATCCATTAATTCCACTTTCTCGATTGGTATATTTTCAGGGAGGACGGACACCAGACAAAAATCCGTTACGTTATTTGATAAGCTTTCGAGAACGCGACTTTTGTTGGTAACATCAATAGAGAAATCAACACCTTCGTTTTTTTTCATAAAATCATTTAAAAAATAAGGCATGACATACTTTCCAGTAGAGACTATTGAAATGCTTATTTTCCCAACTAAAAGACCCTTATACTCGTTCATGGTTGTCTTTATGGCCTCTGCTTCATCTAGAATCTTAGTGCTTACTTCCGCAATTTTCTCTCCAAAATCGGTAATGTATAGTTGTCTCCCGATGACTTCTGTTAATGGAATTTCAAATTGGTCTTGCAGTTTTTTTAGTTGGATAGAAATAGCAGGTTGTGTTAAGTGCATTTCTTCAGCAGCTCGGGTGATACTCTTATGTTTGTGTATTTGAAGAAATATTTTTAACTGGTGTAGGGTGTAATGCATAACTTTGTTTTATGTGTTTCATCACAAATATAAATAAAAATTTATTAAAAATCTTTTAGACTTTTGTGTAAAACGAAATTAACTAAAAGATGAAAGAAATGATAGATTCGACAAAAACAAAGTTAGAAGTAGGTCAAAAAAATACATTTAAACTTATTGAGGGTGTATTCCAACCGGCTGATGCTGCCACACTATTGTTTAATCTTATTTCAGATAAGATTAAATTTCACAATACGCTGGTTTTAACTACTTATGAGCACTCTAACGAGGTGAATGGGAATTCTCAAAAAAGAATAGGAGAATTGGTTGTTTCTAAAAACGAAATTAATGAGTTAGTAAAATTGGCTCAAGAAGAAGGATTTGAGTTAAAAGTGAATTCTGAAATAATTATTGAAATAGTTAAAAAGGAGAAGTAATACAATCATGAATGTTACTGCCTTATACGATAATATCACTAGCCCGGCACTGCTGTTTTTCATACTTGGAATTATAGCGGCTCAAATCAAGAGTGATTTAAAAATCCCACGTAATTCTTCAAAGTTTATATCTATTTATTTATTGCTTTCTATTGGTTTCAAAGGAGGTCAAGAACTTGCACATAGTGTCATAAATGCGGAAATTATCTGGAGTATGGTTCTTGGTTTTCTTCTAGCCGCTGCTGTCCCTGTGTATGCTTTCTTTCTTCTTAAGAAAAAATTGAGTACAGAGAATGCTGGAGCCATTGCAGCTGCTTATGGTTCGGTAAGCACAGTTACTTTTGTAACTGCTATTTCATTTCTAGACATGGAAAAAATAGAGTTTGGCGGACATATGATAGCAGTAATGGCTATCATGGAAGCACCGGCAATTATAGTGGGAGTTTTACTGATTAATTTGTATACAAAAAAAGATGATAAATCAGTCGTCCCGTTATCATCCACCTTAATCCATTCCGTGACAAATGGGAGTGTTATTCTCATTATAGGTAGTTTGATAATTGGTTATTTCGCGAGCGAACAACAAGCTCTAGGGATAGCACCTTTCACTACAGATTTATTTAAGGGCTTTCTTGCTGTATTTCTACTTGATATGGGTATTACTAGTGGAAAACAAATATCTGCCTTAATAAAACAAGGTGTGTTTCCTTTAGTGTTTGCTATTCTTATGCCATTTTTCAATGGTTTAATTGCTTTATTTCTCTGTGCTTGGGTAACAGATTCAACTGGGAATTTATTGTTGTTTGCAATACTTGGCGCTAGTGCTTCCTACATTGCCGTTCCAGCAGCAATGAAAAATGCTGCTCCAAATGCAAATCCAAGTTTGTATTTGCCGATGGCATTAGGAATCACTTTTCCAGTGAATGTTATTCTTGGAATACCTTTTTATCTCTATATAATCGAAATGACACACTAAAATGATTAGACGTTATACCTATCGATTGCGAGTTCTTTTCACGCTAGTTTTACTTGTAGCCTTGTGTGCGAATTTTAGTGAAGAACTCCAAGAGAAAGAAATTCATGAGAGAAATGAAAAAATCGAATACGTATATTCTCATAATCATCCGCTTGAGTTCGAGAAGACTTTCATTAATAAAGGTATTAGAAGATGGGTTCTTGATTTTCATCATCTTAAATTAGTATCTAGGGTATTAGATAATGATAAAAAGTTGTTTATTAAGTATTGCCAACTCATTCATTATAATTAGTAAGACTTGTTTATAAGAAAATAAACAATGTTTTACTTAATTATTTTAACCAATATGATCACTCAAATAATCACAAAAGAAACAGTACATCAAATAAAATTTACTAGTGAAGATGTGTTGAATACAGAATTAGAGAAGACGCATCGCAAGCTCCAGCTTGACAAAGCAATGAAACTTGGCAATTCTTATAAACTCCATGTTAGCATCTATTTTTGTGGAACGAATGGCGAGTTTTTAAAAACTATTGCTACGGTGTGGGCTGTGACCGAAAAATACTTGGTGTTAAAAGCGAATACTTTAATCCCTATACATAGTATTTATGATATAGAATTTATATCCGATCAAGAATCCTTTTCACTCGTTGCGTAAGTATAGATTGATGAATACAAAAAAAGGGAAAGGCCTAGCCTTTCCCTTTTTTTGTATGTTTCACTAAACAGTAAATTATTAACTTCCGCAAGCTTCGCAATCCTCAGGGTTGTCCAAAGAACACGCCATATCAGCTTGTTTTTGTGCTACACCGCTCTTCAATGAAGCTTGATCAACTGTGAATTTAATTGCGTCAGCAGCAGCTTTAGTTCTTAAGTAGTACATACCTGTTTTCAAGCCTTTTTTCCAAGCATAGAAATGCATAGACGTTAGTTTACCAAAGTTTGGATTTTGCATGTGTACATTGAAACTTTGACTTTGGTCAATATAAGCACCTCTATCCGCTGCCATATCAATTAAGTCTTTTTGTTTAATCTCCCATACAGTTTTGTAAAGGTCTTTGATGTCTTGAGGAATTTCAGAGATGTTTTGAACTGAACCATTTGCAGCAATTAATTTGTTTTTCAAATCGTCATTCCAAATACCAAGTTCAATCAAATCTTTCATTAAATGTTTGTTGACAACAACAAATTCTCCTGAAAGCACTCTTCGTGAATAAATGTTTGAGGTATATGGTTCAAAACATTCGTTGTTTCCAAGAATTTGTGAAGTTGAAGCTGTAGGCATTGGAGCTACTAGTAAGGAGTTTCTAACTCCGTATTTTTTAACACTCTGCTTCAATTTGGTCCAGTCCCATCTACCTGAATCTGGCGTTACACCCCACATGTCAAATTGGAAAATACCTTTAGAGACTGGTGATCCTTCATAAGTTTGGTAAGGTCCCTCTACTTTTGAAATCTCCATAGAAGACTCCATGGCAGCGAAGTAAATAGTCTCGTGGATTTCTTTGTTTAATTTTTTAGCCTCATCAGAAGTGAAAGCTATTCGAAGTAAACTGAACGTATCAGCCAAGCCTTGGACACCTAAACCAATTGGACGGTGTCTCATGTTAGAGTTTTCTGCTTCTTTTACTGGGTAGTAATTTCGGTCAATAACCTTGTTTAAGTTCCTTGTAATTACTTTTGTTACCTCATAAAGTTTTTGGTGGTTATACTCGCCATTTTCAATAAACATTGGTAAAGCAATAGATGCTAAGTTACACACGGCAACCTCGTCTGGAGCTGTGTACTCTACAATTTCAGTACATAAGTTACTCGATTGAATTGTTCCTAAGTTCTTTTGATTTGACTTTTTGTTACACGCATCTTTATAGAGCATATACGGGGTACCCGTTTCTGTTTGCGACTCTAGAATTGCAAACCAAAGCTCCTGAGCTTTAATTGTTTTGCGAGCTCTACCTTCTTTTTCGTATTTAGTATACAGCTTTTCAAACTCTTCACCGTGACATTCGTGTAAACCTGGCGCTTCGTGAGGGCAGAACAATGACCATTCACCATTCTCTTCTACACGTTGCATGAATAAATCGGGAGTCCACATGGCATAAAATAAATCTCTAGCTCTTAACTCTTCTTTACCGTGGTTTTTCTTTAATTCCAAGAATTCAAATACATCGGCATGCCATGGTTCGAGGTAGATTGCGAAACTTCCTTTTCTTTTTCCACCACCTTGATCTACATAACGTGCCGTCATGTCAAAGTTTCTAAGCATTGGTACTAGACCGTTTGAAACACCATTTGTACCTTTTATATAGGAACCTGTAGCTCTAATTTTATGAACAGCTAAACCAATACCGCCCGCTGACTGTGAAATCTTAGCACATTGTTTTAATGTATCATAAATACCATCGATGCTATCATCTTGTACTTGTAATAAGAAGCAAGAAGACATTTGAGGTTTAGGAGTACCAGCGTTAAAAAGTGTTGGTGTAGCATGTGTAAACCATTTTTCAGACATTAAATGATATGTTTCAATCGCAGATTTGATGTCTTCACCATGGATACCAATAGAAACACGCATTAACATGTGTTGAGGACGTTCAACGGGTTTGTTATCGCATTTTAATAAATAAGAACGTTCTAGCGTTTTGAAACCAAAGAAGTCGTAGTTGAAGTCTCTGTCATATATAATGCTAGAATCAAAAAGAGCCGCATTCTTTTTGATAATCCCGTATACCTCTGTAGAGATTAGAGGAGCGTGTTCATTCGTTTTCGGATCCACGTAGGTGTAAAGCCTTTTCATCGTATTTGAAAACGACTTACTTGTTTCCTTATGCAAATTGGATATGGCAATACGTGCTGCTAATTTTGCATATTCAGGATGTTTTGTAGTTAACGAAGCTGCGGTCTCTGCTGCTAATTTATCTAGCTCAACAGTAGTTACACCATCATATAGTCCGTCAATTACTTTCTTTGATACTTCAATCGGATCGATGTAGTTGCTATCAAGTCCGTAACATAATTTTTCAATTCGAGCTGTTATTTTATCGAATTTTACTGATTCTCTGCGGCCGTCTCTTTTTATTACTAACATGGTAAATGGTCCTAGCGGTTGTTAATAGGTTGGTAAATGGTTTAAATATATTTTAGAAATCATCATCAAGTGAGAACACGTTATTTTGACTTCCTCCAGTCATCACTCCTGATTTTTGATATTCTGCTACACGCTTCTCGAAGAAGTTCGTTTTTCCTTGTAGCGAAATCATTTCCATGAAGTCAAATGGGTTTTCTGAGTTATAATATTTCGGAACACCTAAGGATAATAGTAATCTGTCTGCACAAAATTCAATGTATTGCGACATTAATTTTGCGTTCATTCCTATTAATCCTACTGGAAGGGCATCACAAACAAATTCTTGCTCTATTTCAACAGCATCTGTAATGATTTTTATAATTCTTTCGTCTGGCACTTTGTTTACGATGTGCTCAGCGTAAATGTGACAGGCAAAATCACAATGTAAACCTTCGTCACGAGAGATTAGTTCGTTAGAAAAGGTTAATCCTGGCATTAATCCTCTCTTTTTTAACCAAAAAATAGAACAGAAACTACCAGAGAAGAAAATACCTTCTACTGCAGCAAAGGCAATAAGTCGATCGATAAATGAGTCACTCTCAATCCATTTTAATGCCCATTCGCCTTTTTTCTTTACACAAGGAATAGTATCTAAGGCATTAAAAAGACGATCTTTTTCTTTATTATCGTTTATATAAGTGTCAATTAACAACGAGTAGGTTTCAGAATGGATGTTTTCCATCATGATTTGAAACCCATAAAAGAATTTTGCTTCAGCGTATTGAACTTCTGAAACAAAGTTTTCCGCTAAGTTTTCGTTTACTATACCGTCACTTGCAGCAAAAAAAGCTAATACATGGGATACGAAATGTCTTTCTCCGTCATTAAGGTTTTTCCAATCCTTTAGGTCTTGGCTAAGGTCGATTTCTTCTGCGGTCCAAAAACTAGCCTGAGCCTTTTTATAATATTCCCAAATATCAGCATGTTTGATAGGGAAAATGACAAATCGGTTAGGGTCATTCTTTAAAATAGGTTCGTCTTGCTGCGTAGCCATATTTTTAAGTTTTGTTTTTTAATTGGTTGAGCCGGAGATATATCCGAAAATATTTTCCTTGAAGTGAAGGAAAATTGCGAATTTTTATGGAATTCGCTTTCAACAAATATCTCTAAAGGGGCGGTGTTCTCAAAGGATAACTTATCCACATTGGAGATTCTTTTTATAGTTTCAATATGCTTGTTAATTAACTGAATAATAGTGTTTTTTGTTTCAGTATTTAAACTATTTCTTCTTTCTTTTTTTAAGCCATTTTACGTTTTGAAAAATCGTTAATTTTTTATCAACAATTACATGATGTTTAGGTAATAGGACAAAGGGCAGAAATTTATAATATTATTAGTCGAATGATTTGGTTTAAAAAAATAGGTCTCGTATATTTGTCGCCCGTTTTAAAAGGAAGTAAAGAAATGTACGCAATCGTAGACATAGCAGGAAAGCAATACAAAATAGAGGACAAACAGACTTTGTTCGTAGATAAACTTGCTGGCCAAAAAGGAGATAAAGTTGAGTTTGACAAAGTATTACTTGTTGAGAATGACGGAAAATTTTCTTTTGGAGCACCTTTGTTAAAAGGCGCGAAAATTAGTGCGACAATTGAAGGTCAAGTTCAAGGAGACAAGAAAATTGTTTTTAAGAAAAAAAGAAGAAAGGGCTATCAGAAATTGAATGGTCACCGTCAACAAATGACGCAAGTATCAATTAGTAAAATTTCAGTTTAAGTTAACTTAAGCTATAAAAAGATATAAAAAATGGCACACAAAAAAGCAGCGAGTAGTTCGCGTAACGGAAGAGAGTCGGAAAGCAAACGATTAGGTGTGAAAATATACGGAGGTCAAGGTGCTATTGCAGGAAACATTCTTGTAAGACAAAGAGGCACTGTACATCACGCAGGAGAAAATGTTGGGTTAGGTAGAGACCATACGCTTTTTGCTTTAGAAGATGGTATCGTTAATTTCCGAAAAGGAAAAAACGGTAAATCAATTGTATCAATATTACCTGTTGAAGCTTAATTAGTTTCAATTTTAAGATAATGTAAAAAGGGGTGTGAGTTTACTTACACCCCTTTTGTTGTTTTTTTAGAGATAGATTTATGAGGCACTTATTCTTTATATCATTTCTAATGCTGCTTTCATTAAATAGTTTGAAAGCACAGAAAGCATCTATTCAATTGGGAAGTAACTCAATTGCTATAAATCAATATTTTTCTATTAGCATTGTAGTAGAAGGAGGTAGCGTAGAGACGTATTCAGGGTTTCCTGAAATACCTGGCTTTTCCAAGCAGGGGACGTCATCAAGTTCTTCTTACCAGATAATTAATGGAAGAAGTTCTTCCTCAAATACCTTAACTCAAAATTATCGCGCAGCAAAGGAAGGGACGTTTGGGTTACCGCCTTTTAAAATTAATATTAATGGGCAAATGGTGACTTCACAAGGCACAACCATTACTGTTGGGCCTGCGAAACAGCAGCAAAGTAGACGAAGAAGTTTTTGGGATTCCTTTGATGATATGCAAGGTGCGCAAGAAAAAGAATACGTTGATGTGGAAGACAATGCTTTTTTCGCCATTTCTTCCAATAAAAATGAAATTTATGAAGGTGAAGGCGTCACTGTAACTGGTGCGTTGTATATTCCTGTGGAGCAACGAAACCTTTTTGCATCAAGCGATGACTTAGGCCAGCAAATTCAAGATATTAAAAAGAATATCATCCCCGATAATTCTTGGGAGGAGTCGTTCGAAATCAAAGAGTTGAATGGAGAGCAAGTCACATTGGATGGCATGCCGTTCTTGAAGTTTAAACTTTTTCAGTCGGTGTTTTATCCATTAAATGATGATGATATTGTTATCAAGTCTCAGAAGTTAAAAATGGTGAAGTATAAAATTGCTAAGCAACGCACATTTTTTGGAAGTAATGCGCAAGAGACATTTAAAACTTTCTCTTCAAAATCAAAAAAAATAAAGGTGAAGCCACTGCCTCCACATCCTTTGAAAGATCAAGTAAGTGTCGGAGATTATGAGTTAGTAGAGAAAGTAGATAAAGTGAAATTGAGTACCGATGAAGGATTGAAATATTCCTGTAAAATTTATGGAGAAGGAAATATCTCAGCTATTAGCAATCCCACGATACGGATCAGTGATAGTTTGAATTTTTTTCAGCCTGACATACAAACACAAATTAATCGAGGTGACGGTCGGGTAGTCGGCTCCAAAGAATTTGAGTATGATGTGATTCCGAATGAACCAGGTAAATATCAGTTAGGTAAATATATTTCTTTTATCTACTTCAACCCTGTCACAGAAAAATATGATACGTTGAAATCGGATATTCCACTAATAATAAGTGGTGAAAGCAGAAAAAATGCAGCGATATCAGATTCGGATTTAGGGATGTTTTACGAAGGGTTAGAATTGGAGAATAATACACTGTTTTCACGCAATAAGGGAAGTGTATTAAAACTCTTTGCTAACATTTTTATTTTAGTTATGTTAGCTATTATAGGATTTGTGATCATTAAAAAATAGATGGATAATACATACGGACAGGCATTCAAAATCACTACGTTTGGAGAGTCGCATGGGAGAGCATTAGGAGTGACAATTGACGGTTGTCCTGCAGGCATTGAGTTGGATATGGCGTTTATCCAAGCCGAATTGACTCGTAGAAAACCGGGGCAATCGAAAATAGTTACTCAACGGAAAGAAGCAGATGAGTTTGAGATTCTTTCAGGGATTTTTGAAGGAAAAACTACAGGAACTCCTTTAAATATTGTGATTTGGAATGAGGATCAGCGGAGTCACGATTATTCGCACATTGCCGAAAAATTCAGACCATCTCATGCTGATTTTACCTATGAGGCAAAATATGGCATTAGAGACTATAGAGGTGGTGGGAGAAGTTCAGCGCGCGAAACTGCTGCCCGAGTGGCTGCTGGAGCTGTAGCAAAAATCATTTTAAAAAAACTAGGTGTAGAGGTTTTTGCTTATGTTTCGCAGGTAGGTACATTGAAATTAGAGAAAAAATATACAGAACTCGACTTATATTTCGAGCAGAAACAAATGACGGATGCGGTTCGTGATGTACGTTGTCCTGATCCTGAAACAGCTCAAGAAATGTATGACCTAATTGATGATACCCGTAAAAACAGAGATACAATTGGGGGCTTAGTTACAGGAGTAATCACTGGAACCCCTGCTGGATTGGGCGAACCAGTGTTTGACAAGCTACATGCTGAATTAGGTAAAGCGATGCTGAGCATTAATGCGGTAAAAGGCTTTGAATATGGAAGCGGCTTTGAAGGAGTTACCTTAAATGGATCCAAACACAACGATGCCTTTTACATGGAAGACGGGAAAGTGAAAACGAAGACCAATTATTCCGGTGGTATTCAAGGCGGTATTTCAAATGGTCAGGATATTTATTTTAATGTCGCTTTCAAACCTGTAGCTACCATTATGGCTGATCAAGACAGCGTTGATAAACACGGCAATGCAGCTACAGTTTCTGGGAAGGGACGACATGATCCCTGTGTAGTTCCAAGAGCAGTTCCGATAGTAGAGGCGATGTCGGCAATAGTGATTTTGGATTTCTTCTTGAGAAATAAAACAAAACATATCTAGGTGAAAAAAAAGACTGTTTTTCCGCTGTACCTAAAAATTCTTATTGGCTTAGTTGCCGGTTTTATTTGGGGTATCATTAACAAAGAGTCAAGTCTAAGTCCCGATCTAACGGTAGTGTATATCAAACCGATTGGGACTATTTTTTTAGAGGTGCTAAAATACATTGCCCTCCCATTGGTCTTAGTCTCCGTAACAGTTGGGATTACCAATTTGGAAGGTATAAGTAAATTATCCCGACTAGGCGGAAAAACTATTTTGATATATACCTTAACGACTGTTATAGCGATAGTTATCGGTATAATAATCGTGAATATTATTCAACCGGGTAAAGCAATAGGCGAAGAAACGCGCAACCAGTTGCTTGAGATATATAAAGTAGAAGCAGAACAGCAGCATGATAAGGTCATTGCCTATGAAACGATGTCTGTGTGGGAACGTTTTGTAGATGGCTTCCCCAATAACATTGTTAGCAAGATGCTCTATTTTGTGCTTTTTGCCTTGGTTGCTGGTGTTGTTCTAGTTGCGTTTGAAGATAAAAAAGTACAACCTATAGTTGATTGGCTAAATAAAGCGAACGACTTCATCCTAAAGATAGTAGAGTATATTATGTACTTAGCACCGTTTGGTGTTTTTGCGTTAATTGCTTCGCTTGTGGTAGAAACCCATTCACACGATCTGCTTTTCGCTTTATTGCAATATAGCTTTACCGTTTTATTAGGGTTGATAATTATGACGTTCGGTGTATACCCCTTAATGTTAAAATACTTCAGTAACATACCGATAAAGGAATTTTATGAAGGAATTCGTCCAGCACAATTGTTAGCATTTAGTTCTTCTTCCAGCTCAGCTACGTTACCCGTAACCATGCAGCAGTGTGAGCGGAGGTTGAAGTTACCTGAGAAAGTCACCAGTTTTGTGTTACCTTTGGGTTCAACCATTAACATGGATGGGACTAGTCTCTATCAAGCAGTAGCGGCAATTTTTATTGCCCAAGTGTATGGTATTGATTTATCCTTAGCCCAACAATTGGGAATAGTATTAACCGCTTTAGTCGCTTCTGTGGGTTCTGCTGGAGTGCCAGGCGCAGGCATGATTATGTTAGGTATAGTGTTACAGTCAGAAAATATTCCCATTGAAGGTATTGCCTTAATCATGGCACCTGACCGAATCTTAGATATGTGTCGTACAGTAGTTAATGTGACAGGTGATGCTACGGTAACAGCTGTAATAGCCAAAACAGAAAAATCTTAAAGAAGAAGAAGAAGTGAATCATTTCAGCCCAAAAAATGGTTGTAATAAATATAAATTAGAAAGATAATGAAATACGTGAATGTTTATACCGAGGCAAGTCCAAACCCCAATTCATTAAAGTTTGTGTTAAACTTTAAGTTGCTTCAAAACTTACACTTAGACTTCCCTTCAATAGAAGAAACCGAAGCAAGTCCTTTGGCTAAAGCGCTATTTGAAAAGTTCGACTTTGTAGACCGTGTGTTCATTGCAAATAACTTTATTACTATTACAAAAAGTGCTGACATCGATTGGTTTGAAATCAATTCAGAAATAAAAGAGTTTATCAAAGACTACATTGTAGCTGAAAAACCTGTTTTTTCTAGTGATGTGCTGGATGAAAAAAACCAAGAAGACGAAAAACCAACTGCCGCTGTTAGCGCTGGGGGCGATATAGATGAAAAGATTAAAGCAATTTTAAATGACTATGTACGACCAGCAGTAGAGCAGGATGGAGGTGCAATTTCTTTTCATTCGTTTAATGATGGGGTCGTTAAAGTTTTATTACAAGGTTCATGTAGTGGCTGTCCATCATCTACGTTGACTTTAAAAGCAGGTATTGAAAATTTGTTGACACGAATGGTACCTGAGGTAAAAGAAGTTGTAGCAGAAGGAGTTTAATTGAAACTCCTTTTCATTTTTTATTCGGTATTATTTGGGCTGAATACTAAAAAAATAGATTAATGTCACTTTTTTATATAGCAGGCTAAGTGAACACTAAACAATCCTCTATTTGAAAAATAGTTGATAAAATGAATGTTGGGATTTTTATGTGTAATTTTTTTAGTAAAAATGCATGTTTTTTTACTATGTTAATCAAAAGATTTTATTTTATTAATGTTAAATTAAGAAGTGAAATTTTCACCTAAATTAGAAGAAAAAAACCGCTTAGCTCACTTTATTCATTAAGATAAAAATATTTTTGATTCAAGGGTTGATTTTGGTTGAAACCCTCCTTAGATTCAGTCATAAGTGCTTCATATATAGGTGATATGTCGGAACGCTTAAAAAAATGGAAGATGTGTTTTGTGGAATCAAGCAGGTCATATTTCTTAATGTTTTATCCATTTTTTTCGCAAATTGAAGTTGAAAGTGAGAACCTTTTTTAAAGCAACCTTTAAACATGATGTAGATGTAGAAAAGTAACCAAGAACGCTAAATTTGACCAGCATGAACTTTAGCAGTTTAAATATTCAAGAGCTTCAGCTTGAACATTCATTGGATGTAAATGCATCTTCTGGAAATGTTACCGGAATGATCGGTATACCTCTTTCTGAGGGAAGAAATGGGTTTGGTCCTAATTTATCATTACAGTATAACTCAACTTCACGAAGTTCTATTTTTGGAAAAGGGTGGACGTTAAGTGGACTAGCCTCTATTTCAATAGATACAAAAAAAGGCTTACCAAAATACGATGGATCTGATCAATATGCTTTTAATGGATCTAATGCGATAGTACCTCACTTAATCAAGTCCAGTAACGATTGGGTTCAGAAAATTGTAGAAACCACGAACTATTGGGTTTATTATTATCGTAATAAATTAGAAAGTGACTTTATTCGTTTTGAAAAGTGGGTAACTAAATCTGATAATTCGATTCATTGGAGATCTGTAACAACTACAAATGTAGTTTCGATTTATGGTTTGGAATCTACAGGTCTCACGAAGGTTTTTGACCCTGAAAATGAAAACAAAACTTTTATTTGGTTGCTGGAATCCCAATATGATAATTTAGGAAATGCTATACGATTTAGGTATAAAAAAGAAAATCATGAGAACATCAACTCATCCTCTTCCTTTGAAAGTAATCGGTTACGGAAGTTTTTAAAAACGGGGTTTAGTCAAAAATATCCTGAAAAAATACTTTATGGAAATACAAAACCCTTGCTACCTGACGATGAAATTCCTGATGATAATAAATGGTTATTTGAGATTGTTTTCGATTATGGTGAATATGAAGCGCGACCTTATACTGTAAACATTGCTCCATCAGGTTCAGTTTGGAAAACACGATTAGATCCTTTTTCGGTTTATACGCCAGGCTTTGAATTAAGAACTTATCGGCTTTGCCATCGAATTCTTTTATTTCATCATTTCGATGAACTAGGCCATTCTTCTTTAACTGGAATATTTGAAAACAACTATGAAGAGAATGTTTCTAACACCATTCTTACAAGCGTACGATATATAGGTGTGAGGAAAGATTTAATAACCTCAGAGTATTCTGAGAAAGAATTACCGAAAATAACATTCAACTATACACAGCCAGAACTGGGTAATTCCTTCAAGGCAACTGTAAAAGATAGTACTCAAAATTTGCCTCAAGGGTTTAACCACTTAAAAACTCAATTCGTTGATTTATTTGGGGAAGGACTTCCGGGGATACTTACCGAATCGGCTAATGAATGGTACTACAAGCCGAACATGGGTAATGGTGTTTTTGGTAAACAATCCATTATAATTGAAAAACCCTCTCAATTAACTGGTACTTACTCATTAGGTGATTTTGATCAAGATGGGAATTTGAATTTGTTTTCTTTGGATGGTCAGAATGCAGGATACTACGAATACGATCGGGAGAAAGAAAAATGGTCAGGTTTTACGGCTTTACAAAACATTCCTCATGTTGGTAAATCAAAATTCATTGATGTAGATGCAGATGGATATCCTGACTTGATTGTAGAGCGCGAAGACAAAATTGTCTGCTACCCTTTTAAAGGAAAAAAGGGATTTGAAAAACCATATGAATTTGCTAAACCAGTATCCAATGGAATAGAATACGCTCCTACTTTGGGAGGGAATTTGTCCTTAGATTACTTTCTGGCCGATATGACAGGAGATGGATTACAAGATCAGGTTCGAATAAAAAATGGGCGAATAAGCTATTATCCTAATCTTGGAAATGGCCATTTTGGAGAAGTCGTCCTAATGGAAAATTCTCCCGTAATAGATTTTGATACTACCTTCGATGCAAGTAGGATCCGTTTACACGATTTAGATGGTAGCGGTACTACTGATATATTGTACATCGGAAATGGAGAAATCCGATATTGGTATAACGCATCAGGAAACGCCTTTATAGAAGGACGCACACTTACTAATCTTCCATATATAGACAACATAAGCTCAGCCATCATACTGGATTTTTTAGGTCAAGGAACTCCCTGCTTAGTATGGTCTAATTCGTTAAACAATTCTCAACAATCCTCTTTGGAGTTTTTAGAATTAACCAATGGTATAAAGCCGAATTTACTTATTTCACTGGCTAATGGCATGGGTAAAGAAGAGCAAATTGAATACGGTTATTCAGGTACTCATTACTTGAAAACAAAAGGAAGTAGTAGTCCTTGGATTTCTAAAATGCCATCACATTTTACAGTAGCAGATAAGAAAATTGTAATTGATCATGTGACAAATACACGTTTTACAACCGAATTTAAATACCGTGATGGTCAATACGATGGAAACGAAAGATCCTTTATCACTTTTGGGTTGGTAGAACAATATGATGCCGAAATATTTAATAATGCTTCTCTAACACACGATACCGATTATTCTCAACCAAGCTGTACAAAAACATGGCTTCATAGCGGCATCTTTGGGTGGGATGCAAAAAGAGCTAAACAATATTATGATAAAGATGCTAAACATCAACTCCTCATTCCTCAATCGTTTGAACAAGATGAAGCATTAGAAGCAGATGATTTTGTGTTAGCATATCATAGTTTAGCAGTAAAAATTTTACGGCAAGAGACCTATGCTACTACTTCCGAAGGTCAATTGGCAGAACACCCTTTTCAAGTTTCTCAACAAGCTTATGCAATTAGAAAACTACAACCCAGAACCAAAAATCATGACGCTTGTTTTTTTGCCTACCAAACAGAAACATTAAACTATACCTATGAACAAAATTCTGATGACCCGAAAATTTCTCATCATTTTTCTTTGGCAGTTAATCAATATGGAGATATAGAGAAAGAGGTAAGTGTCTCTTATGCACGAAGAAGTGCTATCGCGGGAAGGTATCTTGCCCAGACCAAAGATTACATCACTATAGGATTACATCACTATTTAAACAAGGACAGTTTAACTAATTATCAAACAGGAATTTTATATGAAAGCAAAAGTTTAGAAGTTAATCATATAAATCGTCAACCTGATTCAATTTATAAATTGAAAGATTTACAGGCTGTTTATGACGAGCTGATTGCCAATAAAATAGAATTTGATGAGTCGCTTATATCGGGAGGTTCATCAAAGGCGAAATTAACTTCATGGGATAGAACTTATTTTTGGAATGAGGCTTTTGATGATGTGTTACCCTTTAGTCAAGCAAGTAATGCAGTTTTTGCCCATCATGAAGAGTCGGCTTGTTTTAATGATGCGTTAATTACGCGAGTGTTTGACAATAAAGTGACGCCAGCGATTATTGCCGATGACAATGAAGGGAATTATATTCAAAAGGAGAGTTATTGGTGGCAACATACAGCAATCAATCATTTTAAAAAGCTGCACGATTTTTACAATCTAGCTAAGGTAGAAAGAAACCCAAGCAATATAACCACCTATAAATACGATACTTATAATCTTGCTATTGTTGAGATTACGGATCCTTTAAATAATATCACAAAAGGTAAAATCGATTATAACCTTGTTGAACCTTATCAATTGATTGATCAAAATGATAATGTTTCAGAAGTTTTGTATGATCCTTTAGGTGTAGCGATAGTAAACACCCATCAGGGAACCGTTCTTGATGAATCTAATACACCGCAGAAATACGGAAATAATTTAATAGCTGATTATGTTAAAAGAAGTGATGAAAATTTTTCAAACATTTTAAATAACCCCAATTTATATCTACAGCAAGCAGGCACTTTCCTTTTTTATGACTTTGATAGTTCATTGACGAAACCACTCAAAAGCATTCGGTTGGTGAGGGAAAACCTAGTTCATGATGGAAAAGGTACTATTGATAATAATTTAACTTGTCAACTTGGAGTAGATTATCAGGATGGGTATGGAAGAATAGTCCAAAGTAAACAAAAAGTGGAAGCTGGATTAGCTATTCAACGTAAAGCCGATGGCAGTATAGATACGGATGCAGGGGGAGAGCCAATACTTTCACAAAGTACCAATCGATGGTTAGTATCGGGACATGTCGTTTATAATAACAAACAGCAAGCAGTTCGAAAATTTGAGCCATTTTTCTCTACCATAGTTGAGTTCGAAAACGATACAGAACTAGAAGAATATGGTGTTTCTGCTCAAACCTATTATGATTCAGTAGGCAGAGCGTATCAAGTAAACTTACCCAATGGTACCTTTACAGAAATTCAATTTACTCCATGGGAAGTTACTTCTTACGACCAAAACGATACAGTTGATCGATCTCTTTACAAAACTTTTAGAGAATTTTTACCAAACACAGATCCTGAAAAAATAGCATTAGAGCAAAGTTTAGCCCATAAAGATACCCCTTCGACTATAGTTTACGATGTGTTGGGTCGTGAAATTGTTACCATCGAGAGAAATAACGATGGAACAGAAAGAAAGATTGAAAAGCAATATGATATTAATGGTAATGTCTCTCAACTGGTAGATGCACGAAATATTTTAGCGTTTCAATACAGTCGAGACATGCTTGGTAGACTCTTGTATGAAAAAAGTAACGATGCAGGAGAAAAGTGGAATTTTTATAATAATTATGATCAAGCAATTCATTTTTGGGACAGTAGAAATATACATCAGAGCATTAGTTATGACCAATTGGATAGAACTACAACAATACAAGTTGATGGTGCATTAGGCTTAAACCAACTCGTTGAACGGTTTGTGTATGGAGAGGATGCCGGAGTGGTACAAGCCAAAGAAAAAAATCTTCGAGGCGGACTCGTAACTCATTATGATCAAGCTGGAATTCAAACCTTAAATAAAGCAGTTCCCGGAGGCGTTCCATCACTTGTTGAAAGGAGACTTTTAGACCAATTTACCAGCGAACCTGATTGGGGTGACCCATCTTCTGTCGTTCTTGCTGCTGATACTTTTATTTCACATTATGGATATGATTCCTTAGGTCGTTTGATAGAACAACACCTCCCTGATAATACCACAAGGAAAACTATTTTTAATCGGGGAGGTGGGGTTAAAAAAATCTTGGTATCCACGCTGGATGGTGAATTAAACGAAGAAGAAATTTTAAAAGACACCGTATACGATGCTAAAGGATTGAGGCAAAAAATGGTTCTTGGAAACAATGTAGAACTAGCCTATACGTATGATATCGAAACGTTCAGAATGAAAAGGCTCCGCTCAAGAAAAATAAGTGGATTAGCCAGAACGTATCAAGACATCAATTATACCTACGATTCAGTAGGTAACTTAATCAATACCGTAGATCAGGCACAACAACCTGCCTCTGCAAACCCTAAAGTATTGGAAGGGTTGAATGTGTCTTCTCATTCCGAATTTGAATACGATGCACTTTACCAACTGAAGCGAGCCAGCGGAAGAGTTCATCAAGCATTAGTTCAAAATGATTATAGCGATAGAAGTAGAGAAACAAGTATGCCTTCAAATTGGGGGAAAGGCACGAGGCATATTACATTAAACAATGGTGCAGCAGTAGAGCGTTACACGCGAAATTATGAGTTTGACTTAGCTGGTAATATAAAAAGTATTCGTCACTCAGGAACTTCTCAAAATTGGACTAAGCAACTTTGGACCTCTACTATCTCCAATCGTTCTTTGCCACTTTTTGACCTGAATGGCATAGAATTTACAAATTTTGAAAGTCGATTTGATTCCAATGGAAATTGCATTTCAATGTCTCATTTACAAAACATTGAATGGAACTATCGCAATAATATTTCAAAAGTAGTGGTGATAGATCGTTCCACACAAGGTAAATCAAATGACGAAGAATATTATGTGTATGGAGGTGATGGAACACGGATTCGAAAAATCACTCAAAAAGTGGTGGATGTTTCTAATAACACCTTAGAGCTTACCGAGAAAATTTATTTAGATGGTTGTGAGATCAAACGAATTGTAAGAGGAACCACTGAGTTGCTCAAACGATTTACTTCTCAAATTACAGATGGTAAAAATAATTTAGCAACTATTCATTCATGGATTAGGGATACAAACGCGAGAGAAACCGATAATATTAATCAAAAGAAAATCCATTATCAATTAGGTAACCATTTAGGCTCAGCCTCACTTGAGCTAGACGAAAATGGAGATGTAATTACCTATGAAGAATATTTTCCCTATGGGGGTACCGCATTTATTGCCAGAAGGAATAAAAGAGAGATTGATTTAAAAAGCTACCGTTATTCAGCAAAAGAACGGGACGACTTTACCGGATTATATTATTTCGGTTATCGTTATTACGCTCATTGGATAGGTGGTTGGATTAATCCCGACCCTTTAGGGCCTGAAGATTCTGAAAACCTTTATCTATATGTGCACAACAACCCCATTAATTTAATAGATCCAAATGGGTTACAAAGCACTAGTAGTGACCTTCATGTGATTGGGCAAGTTGAAACGGGGCTTACAGAAGCTCAAGCGATGTCTCAATTCAATATAAGTCAGGGTGCTAGACTAGGTGTTCGGGTTCTTGATTTAGAAAAACAAGGTGATAATTGGATAGTTGTTAGACATAGAGAGTTAACAGCAACAGAGCTTCAACGGTTTAGAGATATTCAAGAACAATGGATAGACCATCCTGAAATTGCTGAAATGTTTACAATGTTGGAAGTGACTTTGTCTGATTTAGGAAATCCATTGGAAGGTTTAGAAGGTGGTGCTGGAGGTGGAGAGGGAATAGTTGGTGAAGGTTCCGAGGTGGACAATGGGTCTGATACTAGTCATGGAACTGGGGAAGCAAGTGAGGGAAGTGGTGTGTCTGTGAACTCATCTGGGAGTGGAGATGCTAATACTGGAGATGGTACCGGTTCAGATTCGCAAGGACAAACAACAGGGGAAGGAGATGGTAATACGGGTGTTGGAGATGCTAATACTGGTGACGGAGCAAATAACGGAACAGGGACAAGAGAAAGAACTGGCAGAGGAACTGGACGAACAGGGTCTGGTACAGGTTCGAGGGGTAGAGGAACAGGGAGTGGTACAGGTTCAACAGGTCATCCAAGCGGTAGGGCTGGAGGTAGTCCAACGGGAGTGGTTGGAGGTGAAATTGGAGGTTCCCCCGAAGGTACTTTAGGTGGGTCTCTAGAAGGTCACCCAGATGGAAGTCTAGAGGGAAACACTAATGGTCATCCTGATGGTATTCCTAACGGAACTTTAGAAGGAGCTGTTGATGGTTCTGAAGAATCTTCTGGTACTGGTGAAGGTTCATCTAGTGGCGATGGAAATGAATCTGGTAGAACAGAATCAAGTGGCGAAGGCGAACAAGGAGAAGGCGAACAAGGAGATCCTCAATCAAATTGGTTAGATACAGTTACTCACTGGACAGGTTACTTAAATCTTGAATTTGGAAGTGATCATTCCACTGGTGTTGCAGGGGGAATTCCTGGTGGGATGGATTTATTAGGTTGGAGACCTCCAATGTGGGTGAGAAGAATATGTCAAGTGGCTTATATTGCCACAACAATTATTACCACAGTTATACCTATTGGTAAAGCTGCGTTAGCAGCAAAAGTTGCGATTCAAGGGGCTTTGAAGGTAGGTTTAAAAGCAACTGCTACAAAATTACTAACTGCTATAGCTGCCAAAATACCTAGTAGGGCAGCTATGGCTGCTGGTGCTTCACAACTAGGACATGCCATGGCTGCAGCCCCAGTTTTGTTTGGGGCGATGCTCAGGAGAACACCACAGGCAGTATTAAGACCAACAGCTGAATTATTAGAAAGAGTAGCTAGTCATCCAAATGCTTTAAGGGGTATAGCCAATGAAGTACATTTGATGGGAAATGTGTTTGGAGAAACTTTAGCAGTGACGAGAGCCACATTAAAAAACGGTGATGATGTTTTTTTTGCCGCTATAAATTCTGGAGCAAGACGACTTAATCCTAGTCAAATTGAAGCAATAGAAAGATTAGGAATAAATGTAGTTCCTCAATATTTCAGAAATATACCAATTATGCGAAAAATATATCATGCAGAAGTAAATATGATTCACCATTTAGGAGATGCACCACTTGGTGGGTTGAGGTGGGGCATAAGCATGGTCGGAAATAAAGCCAGCCATCTTTGTGGGGATTGTTTAAGAAGGATTCGAATGTTTGACAGGCAAATGGGCATCTCTAGTGTAATTGAAAACTTATTGTGATCCCCGAATTACAATAAAAACATATATCAGTATTGGAAAAAAATAAACAGCAACAGCTATGAACAAAAAAGAACTTCTTCTCCTTGAGAAAATGGCAGGGTTAGCGCCAAAAGAAATTGAAAGAAAACAATCTGATTTGTTTTTCAAATTGAATGAAAAAGCATCTGTAAATCTTAAGGCTTCCGTAGAATTGAAATTAAAAGAGGCTCCTAAAGAAATAAGGGATAGTTTTAAAAAAATAGATTTTTCTTCTGATAAAATTAGCAAGGTTGATATTAAAGCTGAACTATCAAAAAATCTACTTACTGGTAGGGTTTCCGCGGAAAGGAAAAAACAGGTACAAGAGATAACAAAAAAACTTCCAGAGTTAGGTAAGTTGGAGGATGTGCTCTTACCAAATCTTCCAATTTTTGTCAACCCCACATTTCAGCCCGATCTTGCAAAAGCAAAAGTCTATCGGCTGAGTGACATTGCAGGGGTTTCTCAATCAAAAATAGACAAAGCTATAGCTAAAGAGCTCAGCTTGTCGAATATTTCGAGCCTCACTATCGAAGGGTTAGTAAACGACAAGGTTTTAACTGATAACGAGGCCAAAGACTTAGGGTTTGCCTCAAATTTATATACGTTTTTAGACTCCGATTTTGATTTAACTGAGCAGGTTAAAAAATCCAAAACAGTGAAGTCAATAAAAGACTTAGTGACTCTTAATCAAGCGGATTGGCTCAAGTTTGTGAAGGATTCGAAAGTAAAATTACCGCAAGACCTTAATCAGGAAAAGTATGCGAAAATTTTACAAAAGAAGGCAGAAAACTTGTTCCCAGAAGAAGCCTTGATTCATCGAGTAGCTGATGTGAAATCTGTAGGTATTTCTAAAGGGATTGATGCTTTAAAACCGCTAATTAAAGATAATGAACGAGCTTTCGATGCTATCTCTTTCGATGATTTAAAAACCGAAGGGTTGTCTGCGAGTGAGGTCAAGAAAATGCAACAGGAGTATGATAGATTGAATCGTATTTCCAAAATACACCCTGGATTAAAGCTAAATGAAGTGCTTAACGATAAAAACACAAGCGCTCCCGAAAAAGAGAAAATAGTTATCGAGCGGGTAGGGTTAGTAGAAAAATTTGTGAATAACAATGCTGGGGTTAATTTTTTAACATTGAGTTATACGCACGATAGTGAGGATGTTGAGAAGTTGAGTTTTAAAGGGTTTAAAGCTGAAGAAAGAGCTATGGTACTCAACTCAGTAAAAACTTACCAACGGGTATATTCATTTACAGATGATGTGGAAGCTACAGAAGCGATACTGGCAGCTGGTTTTCATTCCTCTTTTCAAATTACATCTGTCACACTGCCTGAATTTATTCAAACAACAAAATTAGACGTTGCCATTGCAACCGAATATTTTGAAAATGCTCACATGAGTATCATTCGTGCAACAGGAGTAATGGGCTCTATTTTAGATATAATGACGGGAAGTTTTGATTGGACTGCTGTTGGAAATACCAATCCTGCTATTAAAAATTATTTAAGAGATATTCCCGGTTATCAAGATTTATTTGGTGAATTAGCTTTTTGTGAATGTGAGCATTGTCAATCCATTTATTCTCCAGCAGCTTATTTTGTGGATTTAATGCAGTTTGTGCAAAAGCATGTTCTTACCAAGCATTTTTCGGGTAGCCGAGCAAATCATGTTTTAAACTTAAAAGTACGAAGACCCGATTTATGGACGTTACCTCTCACATGTGAAAATACGAGTACTTTAGTTCCTTATTTGGATATAATCAATGAAATATTAGAATCCTACATAGCAAAAAAGAAGGGTTTCTCTGGGGATTTAAACAATCGTAGTGAAGTAGAAGATTTTGTGTACAAGAGGGAAATTGCCATGGAAAAACCAGGGAATTGGAAGACGAATGTCAATGCATTTAACCAACCCTTTCATTTACCTTTAGAATCCGTATCAACCTATTTAAGCCACTTTGAAAAAACACGGGAAGATGTGACTTTATTACTTGAAAAGCCGCAAAATGAAGTATCAAAAACACGATTGAATTTATCAGATAAAGAATTTCAATTAATAACAGTTCCTGATAATACACCTACCTTTTTAAATAAGGTGTATGGAATTACTTTCACCGTAACAGCAGGAAAAATAACACCTTTTAATGCACAACTGCTACTTAAAGCAATGCAAGTAACACGCAAAGAACTGGGTATTATTATCAAAACGGGATTCGTTACAAACGGTGGCGCAATCAATGTTGTAATTCAAGGAGAGAAAATAAGCGCAGATAGTATTCAAAATGATATAGAAAGAATAAACAACCTCACCTATGATGTGCTGGATAGAATCCATCGATTTGTACGCTTATGGAGAAAAACAAGCTGGAGCATAGAGGAATTGGATTTAATTCAAAAACAGCTGAAGGATTCTGGGATAGCAACAGTCTTAGATGAGGCCATGATTACTGCTATTGGCAATTTACACCGACTACAAAGTTTGTTGGAAATCTCTGTAGAAGAATTGAGTGCTATTTGGTATTTAATTCCAAACATCTCAATAAAAGAAGATGAAGAATCGCTATTGGATCAACTTTTTAACCACAAAGATGTAATAGTAGATGAAGGTGTTTATCCTAAAAACACCACTAAATTTGTTCATCCTTCCCTTGTTATTGATAACAGTACTACGCCAGCAGAGTTTTCATCTTCCCGGTTTATGGCAGCCCTTAATCGATCAGATGATGAGGTTTTATTATTAGTGAAACACTTGGCGCAGCCCTTGGGCATTGTATCACTGGATTCTACAACAGAAAGTGAAAGAGGTTTTAATCTCACTATTGCTAACCTTTCTTTGTTATATAAACATTCTTCAATAGCCGAGACATTAAAATTATCTATTGCAGACTTATTTAACCTTCTTAACTTAATTCCTACTGTTCCCAATGGTTTTATTGAGAGTGTAAATCATATCTACGAGCTATCTGATTTTTATATATGGTGGAAATCTTCTGCCTATTCTATAGATGAGTTGAATTACATACTTGAAAATGGAGAAGTTCTACATCCTGAAAATTTTAAAGCAAAAGAAGATATAACTACTTCAATAATTGAAGAAATAAAAACTGCCAATGCCCTTCAATTTGCGGAAACAGTTTTTGCCTCATTTGATGGTATTACCGAAAGTCAATCAAAGCAGCTTATTCTTGCCAATAGCACGATCATTGAACAAGCACCTGAAAGTACAAATTTTTGGTTGAAAACAGATTTTGATCCAACGGTAGTAATTAATATCCCAGCGGAGATTACGAAACCAGAAATTGAAATAAGAGAATTTTTAATCACCTATCACCCTAATTATTTACTTCCATTTTACCTATCAAGTGAACTACAGCTATCAGAAGAAGTTATTACTAAACTTATAACAGCACTAGGCATTAATCTAGATACAGACGCGTATACGTTGGAGCTACAGGGTGTTACCACACCTGCAGTAGCGCTACCTTCACTGGTAGAAAAGTTACTTCCGTTAAGTATTTTACTTAAAGATAAAAAATTCAATACAGAGTCAATAACCTATATTTTGGACCATCTTTCAATAGTTGGAATTACGTCTATTGATACCCTTACAATTGAAAGCATAAAAAAAATACAGGCATATAAAAAGCTCATTGTTTTAAAAGAGGATGAAAGTAACAATATTGAATTGTTAAACACCGTTCTAAATTCATACGTTTCTACCACACAGTATCAGACATCAGATCAAGAAAAGTTAGCAGCACTTTTAGAAATAAAGGAAGAACAGTTAGCGTCAATACACGCAATAATGCCAACTTCTTCTGATGCAATCGAATCACTTAATAAACACAAAAGTATAGCTGAGTTTATCAATTATACAGGCGTAAGTGGTTCAGTTTTACCAAAAATTATTTCTACGCAATATGTTGACTTAAATGCAGCTACTCAAGCCTTAATAGGTGCCTTTAGAAGTAAGTACAAGACTGAAGATGAACGAAAAGAAAAGTTAGAAAAGTATCAGGATAAGCTTCGGGGTAAAAAAAGAACTTCACTCACTACGTATCTAATTCATTCAGGATTTCCACAGTTTGAAAATGAAAATGATTTATTCCACTATTTTTTAATTGATACCGAGTTAGAAGGTTGTGCGAGAACATCACGTTTAGTAGCAGCTACTATGAGTTTACAACTTTATATTCATCGCATACTTTTAAATCTAGAGCAAGATGATTTAGAGCCAGGAACTTCAGGTCGGGTGCACGTATTAGCGAGTGATGTGCCAGCAGAAGAATGGGAATGGAGAAAAAATTATAGAGTCTGGGAAGCCAATAGAAAAGTGTTTTTGTATCCAGAAAATTACATAGAGCCAGAGCTTAGAGACGATAAATCACCTTTGTTTGAAGAACTTGAAAATGAGCTTTTACAGCAAGAGATAAATGCAGATACCGTTTTAGATGCTTATGCAAAATATATGCGGGGTTTTGACGAAGTCGCACATTTAAAAATAGCAGGTTCTTATCAAGAAAAAGATGACAAAAGTGAAACAGACGTGCTTCACCTCTTTGGAGTAACAGCAGATGAACCAGCCGTATATTATTACCGAAGAGTAGAAAACCTTTACTATGCAGAAAAAAATGATAATAGAGGAGTAGTATGGGGTTCATGGGAGAAAATAAATGTACAAATTCCTGTGAAGAAAGTAGCTCCGATTACCTACAATGGCAGAGTTCATGTATTCTGGGTAAACGTAACCACATTAGCGAATACTGTTTTTGATAGTAACCGATCAATTTTCACTGGTTATAGTCATAAATTATCGATTGAGTTTACCACATTAAAGTTGGATGGTTCATGGTCTCCCCCTCAAAAACTAAATTTGAAGAATTGCTATCCGTTCGGAGGTAATAATGGAGTTTTACAGGATCCATTAGCAGAAGATCATGAAAGATCAGAATTTCAAAATGAACTTCGAGATATTTTAAGATCATTTCCATTTTTTGTTTGGAATAGTGACGAATGGGACGATGTAAGAGAAGCCATTAATAAGCTTAAAACACCTCGGTTCGGTTTAGAACCACATTATGAACCAATAGACGGATATACTTTAGAAGGTCATCTTTGGGACCAAGTATATCCTTACATCGATTCTAGTGGAAAACTAATATTAACAGGTGCAGGTTATCAAATGAGGTCAGCAGTTGATTTTTATAAGCTGGATGTTCAAAATTTGGGTGTACAAATGTCAAATATAACAGGCTTTACAGACCCAGCTAAAGAAAGTATAACGGTTGCTAAAAATAAGCCAGGCAAAATAATAAAAAAAGAAGGGAATGTTCTATTTCGCGCTAGTTCTCCTAATTCACAATTGTTTGATAATTATGCCTATGGTTCGTTGCTCGTTAACACCTTGAAAGATGATGAGTTATTAAAAAGACATTGGAGAGCATCTACTTTAAACGCTTCATTTGATGGTGTGAGAAAGGATCAGATTGGTAGTTTAGAAAGAGGGAGCAATGTTCAAATAATTAATGGAATCTTCAGCGATGCAATTATTGACTCGCAAGGTGATTTACTTTTACTACAAGGATCTACAGTAGAAGGAAACGAATTTCTTGTAAAAAGAATGGGTACTACGTTAAGCGAAACACTTACACGTACGTTATTTACAAGTGGTATAGATACGACTCTCAGTATAGAAACGCAGAAAAAACTAAAAGAAGCACCAGTACCAATAAATATAACTCCTGGTAAAATTGAAAATTTAGTAGTTAGTGACAAAATTGACTTTAAAGGAGCATATGGTAATTATTATAGAGAAATATTCTTTCATATTCCGTTTTTATTAGCCAATCATTTGAATAGTCAGGGTAAATATGCGGAGGCCCAAAAATGGTATCATTATATTTTTAATCCCGGAGCAAATGAAGTGATTGATTTTTCAACACCAGGTCTCACTGCTGCTCAAAAGGAAAAAATGGCGTTGGATAGAAATTGGCAATACTTGGAATTTAGAGATGTTGATACCCAAAAACTGAGAGATCAACTCAATAATAAAGAAGCTATTGAAGTTTATAAAAAAGATCCTTTTAATCCGCATGCAATTGCTAGGTTACGAATGAGTGCTTATCAAAAATGCATCGTCATGAAGTACATCGATAATTTATTGGATTGGGGTGATCAATTGTTTTCTCAAGACACCATGGAATCCATTAACGAAGCAACTTTATTATATGTTATAGCCAAAGAAATATTGGGTGACCGTCCTGCTCAAATTGGTGATTGCGGAGAAGGAAAAGCTAATCCTAAAACATATGAAAACATTCAACCCCTACTTAACAGAGGGTCTGAGTTTCTAGCAGAATTGGAAAGTTATACCATCGTAAAAACAGCTTCAAGAAAAACACAAAAGCGGAAAACCGATTTTATTGAAAACAATAAGATTAAAGAAAAATCAAAGCAAACCTACAGAAGCATAATGAAAAACGATGAAGCCAGTTATTGATCGTTGGAGTATGGCAACATCACTTTCGAATATGAAGAATTAGCCGCTTTACGGAAAGAATATTTTCCGGAAACAACCATAAAACCTGTAAATGATAAAGTGACAGCAGAATTTTCTAGAGGTACTATCAGAGGTTTGAATTGGAAGAAAGACTCTATTTATACTAAAGGAAAATATCGAATTCCATCATTTAGTTGGAGCATTCTCAAGCATATTTCTCCTGTGTTTTGTGTGCCTGGAAATAAAGATTTATTAGGCTACTATGATCGAGTAGATGATCGGTTATATAAAATCCGAAATTGTATGAACATACAAGGTCAAAAAAGACAATTGGCGTTATTCTCACCAGAAATTGATCCCCGATTGTTAGTGCGTGCACGAGCAGCAGGACTTTCATTAGATGATATTTTAAATTCAATTAGTGGTAATCTTCCTCCTTATCGGTTCACGTACATTTTAGAAAAAGCAAAATCATTTACATCTATGGTCCAAAGTTTTGGATCTTCCTTATTGACTGCAATAGAAAAGAAAAATGGTGAAGATTTGTCTTTGTTGCGTATGAAGCAACAACAAAATATACTAGAAATGTCTTCAAAAAGCAGAAGACTAGAAATTGATAGTGCCAATGAAGGAATTAAGGTGTTAAACGATCGCTTATCCTCTTTAAACTATCAAATTGGATATTATGAAAGTTTAGTTTCAGAACATGTAAATCCTAACGAAAAAGCGCAACAGATATTTAGACACTCAGTATCTGCATTGCAAGTCGCTGCAGGACTAACAGATACAATTGCAGGGATATTATACTTAATTCCTCAAGTTGGTTCTCCGTTTGCTATGAAATATGGAGGGCAAGAAACTGGTAATAGTGCCAATGCTTGGGCAATGGTTATGAAAGATGCCGCCTCTGTTGCGGAAGCTATTTCTTCATCAGCCGGTTTGGAAGCAGGATTTGACAGAAGATCACAAGGTTGGAAACATCAAAAGCAATTACTTCAATATGAGGTGAAACAAACGGAGAAAAACCTTGTCGCGGCTGAAATTAGAAGAGATATTTTAATTGAGTCTGAAAAAATTCATCAAAAGAATATTGAACACAACAAAGATGTGATGGATTTTTATGGTGAAAAATTTTCCAATCTAGGGTTGTACACCTGGTTATCCTCAACGATGCAACGTTTATTTAAAGAAGCGTATAATAATGCTTTATCAATTGCTCGTTTAGCTGAACAAGCATATCGTTATGAAAGAGATGATAATACCATTTTTTTGGATGGCAATTATTTTGAAGCCTCAAGAGGAGGGTTGTTGTCAGGCGAAAAATTGATGATGTCTTTACAAACTATGGAGAGACGTTATTTAGAAACAAACTATCGAAAAAATGAAATAGACCAAGCTTTCTCCTTGACTCAAATTGATCCTAATGCTCTTTTATTGTTAAAACAAACAGGTTCATGTGAGTTTACTGTGCCTGAAGTTTTCTTCGATTTATTTTACCCAGGTCAATATCGAAGAAAAATTCAATCGGTGAGGCTTACGATTCCATCCATCACAGGTCCTTATACGAATGTAAGTGCAAACCTATCACTTCAATCTAGTAGGGTTAGAATGGAACCGAAGTTGGGTACATCAGAACTAAAAGAAGTTCCAAAATCACGCACGACTACTATTGCAACGAGTACCGCGCAAAATGATGCTGGAGTATTCCAATTGAACTTCAGAGATGATCGATATATGCCTTTTGAAGGGGCTGGGGCAATTAGCTCTTGGAAACTGTCCTTACCTAAAAATTTTAGACAATTCGATTACAGTACAATCAATGATGTAATTATTCATATTAGTTATGTAGCTGAGTATGACGAGTTGTTCCGAGACAAAGTGGAAGAGCAAAATGATAGTATTGAAGGAACTCTTCTAAATGTATTAAAAAACAATTCCCTTTCACGGACCTTTAGTTTTAGACAAGAGTTTTCAAATGATTTTCATAGGTTGACAAATCAAGTGGTGAATACACCCATTACGGTAAAAATTCAGAGTAAACACTTCCCATTTTTTATGAATGGAAAAAACTTAAAGGTTACTAAAGCCAAACTAATAGTAGTCACGCCACCTAATCAAACTGTTGCTGGTTTAGATATAAGCGTAAATGATGTTTCACAAACGGGATTTACAAAAGACTCTACTTTAGGAGATTTATACAGTAAAGATTTGGGTAGTTTATTTAATACGGGGATTCTTAAAAATCATATTATATCTATACTAAATGGTGGGGATTTATCTCCAACTCCTCCTGCTGCAGGACCTGCCATAGCAGTTGATAACGAAAAGTTAGGAGATATTATTCTTTATCTGGAATATAATATAGAATAAGATATTATTGAGAATTACACTTTAGTGTAATTCTCAATTTCCTTTTTTTAAATTTTTACTTAAAAAACTACAAATCACATTAGTGAATTCAATTCTACAGTGTCTTAATAATTGCACACTTTATATCTTTAAAAGCACCTGTACTATGTTCATAGTAATTATTTAAAGTAGGGTATGATTTTTTTGGATATAGAATTGATTTTAAAACAAAAAAAATATTTATCAAATGAAAAAATTATATATTCTATTGTTTCTGTCAGTAATGTTGTATTCAAGTCACGCACAAATCGCGACTTCGCTTGGTTTTAAAGGAGGCGTTGCTTTTAGTAAATTCAATGGTGAATCTATCAGTGATGCTGAGACCAATGCTGGACCCACCATCGGAGGGTTTGCTAATTTAGGATTTGCAAATTTCGCTGACTTTCAATTTGAAGTTTTATATACCCAAATAGGAGGAAGGTATACGTATGAAAATCAAGTGTATGACCCTAAATTATCTTATTTGGAATTTCCTCTTCTCTTAAAAATAAAAATCCCTCTCGGAGAATCCATTTACCCGTATGCGTTTATTGGCGAGTCAGTTGGTTTTAAAGTAGGTGAAAATACTAGTCTCATTGAAAACGCAGGGGTTTCGCAACCGATAGCAGATCAATTTAAAGGATTCAACTTAACCACTGTATATGGAGCTGGTATTGATTTAGAATCAGAGTTTGCCGTGTTCAGTTTGGATTTACGTTATGGAAATGGAATGATTAATATCCTTAATGAAGGCGAAGGAGAAAGTGGTTATTTTTCCATGACAGTAGGGTTAGGCTTTGACTTATCAAAAAATGACTAAATGTTTGTTGTTTAGGGTTCCCATAAAAAGCTAAACTAAGTTTATTGAGAGTGTGAATTTTTTTCTACAATTAAGGGAGTGTATGCGGCTTTATTAACAATATTTGAGGTTCAATTACTTTGAAAGCCCCCATAATGGCTATGTTTAGTTGTCGGTATAGTTTTAGGTAAAAAAATGGAAACTAAACCTCAATAGAAAATGAAAAAAAATATTACACTAATCTTATTAATAGCTTTGATCTCATCAATGAGTCATGCCCAAATCCAAACATCCCTTGGTTTTAAAGGAGGTGTAGCTTTCAGTAAATTTAATGGTAATTCTATTAGCAATGCAGAAACAAACGCTGGACCTACCATTGGAGGCTTTGCCAGTTTAGGCTTTGCAGAGTTTATTGATTTCCAAATTGAAATGTTATATACTCAAATGGGGGGCAAGTACAAATACGATTCTATTACTTATGACCCTAAATTGTCTTACTTAGAATTTCCTCTGCTCTTGAAAATAAAAATACCATTAGGTGGTTCTGTTTATCCCTTCGCTTACATAGGAGAGAGTGCTGGATTTAAAGTCGGAGAAGTCACTAATGAAATTCAATCATCCGATGGTTCGTCTGTACCAGTGGATGATCAGTTTAGTACATTTAACTTGTCTACTATATACGGTGCTGGTATTGATTTAGAATCTGATTTTGTTGTTTTAACTCTCGACTTTAGATACAGTAACGGAATGATAAATGTATTACAAGATGGAAAGGCGCAAACTGGACAGTTTTCCATGTCCGTTGGCTTTGGTTTCAAGCTCTCTAAAGAGAAAGAAGATACGTCTGTAATGATTAAAGAATAACTTCTTGGTATTTCTAATAATCTAAAAAATAGCTGCACTTACTTTCAATTTAGGTGTGGCTATTTTTGTTATTAATATTTTTTTGTCTAAACACATCAGCTTTTTAACGATTATTTAGAGATGTTCAACGATGCTAAATTAACTTCCTTCGAAGGTGAAATAGGAAGAAGTGACTATTCTTTTTTTTATGATTTTGCATGCATAGTTATTTTAAATCTAACCAAATAAAAATTATGAAAAGATTACAACTAATGGCGTGCAGCTTATTTTTAGCCGCGTCAATGAATGTGAAAGCACAAACTCCAGCTACGGAGTTGGTAAAGTTCCCTATTTTAGAATTAGAAAGGGGGCAGTCGATTGACCTGTACGACCAATACACCATAGTCGGCAGTAAATTTGGGTACAACAGTACAAATGGTTCAGCAATGTTATATAACAACAACCAGTATGTTCGCTCCTATCGAACCTCACCTATTAACACAGGTGATGGTATGGGTGGTCCAAAAACTGTAGCAATTGGTCAACATGCTATTGTAATGGGTGCTCCTCTAGCTCAGAAAGTAGGAATTGCTAAAAAGACATGGGACGGATCCCATTATTCATCTCAAATTTCACAATACCTTTATCAAGGATCAAGTGAAACTGGAACCCGTTTTGGCGAGGCTGTAGCTATTAGTGGTAGCTGGATTGCTGTTGGTGCATCACAAAAAGGTGGTGATGGTGGTGTGAAAATGTTCCGAAGAAATGATGGGACAGGAGTATGGGAAGATAAAGGATGGTTACCACTACCTAACTTTAGTGCTTCACCTTTTAGAACAAACCAATATGGATGGGTTCAAGACGCATGGTTTGGCAATGATGTAGAAATAAAAAACAGCAACTTGATAGTGGCAGCTCCAGGTATAAGCTCATTTTATATCTATAGATTTGACGGAAACAATTGGGTGTTTTCATCAGCATCTCAGGGAAGCAGCCAAGTAGGTGGGAATGTAACCATAAGCGATGAATATGCGGCTTCATCCTCAAGCAACTACATAAAAGTGTATAAAAAACACTGGGATAATACCTGGTATGAATTCCAAACATTAACTCTTGGTAATAACGCTGCTAGTGATTTAGCAATAGACGGTTCTCGTTTGGTTGCAGGGATGTTAAGTGTTAACGCTGGTGAGGGTGAAGTGCGTTATTTCGAGTTAAAAAGTCATCAGGTTGGAAACAACTGGGTGTATAATTTTGCACACGTAGGAAAAATGTATGTAAATCAAAATGCAAGCCCTTACGGATTAGATGATATAAAATTACTGGGTTATTCTGTAGCAATACACAATTCTACTGTAGTAAGTGGTGCGCCTAATTTATACTACGAAGGTTATGCAGACGGTGGTGCATTTAAAGCTAACTTCTACCAAATGCTTCCTGCTTCAAATGGCAACAGAATGGGAGAAAGTTCAGAAGAAGCTTTTGCTGAATTATCACTTTTCCCGAATCCTGCAACTAACTTCATTAATGCAAATTCTGAAGTGTTAAGTGCATCAGCAGTAAATGTATTAGGAGTAGAAATAGAGCTTTCTGCAAATGGAAAACAAATTGATGTTTCTTCATTACCAGCAGGAATCTACCAAGTAACAGTAATAACTGAAGCTGGTATTGCAACAAAATCTATTTCAGTTCAATAAATTACTTATTAAAAATTCATTAAAAGAAATCGGCAAAAAGCCGATTTCTTTTTTTAAAAAGCTTGTTCAAAATGGATGAAAAATCCATTTGTATTTTTATTCGTCAAAGCATATTCAAACCGAAACACTAAATCATAATAAGTTACAATATCCAAGCCTACGCCAGCACTGTAAAGCATTTCATTGTTTAAAGTATTTAGAGGGGATGTGTTTTCTAAGTTGGAAATACCAGTATCAAAAAAGGTGGTCAAGTAGAAAGCATAGGGTATTTCATTAAATTCTTCCAATGGCATCATATAATTGATGTCTTGTTTTAGTTGTAGAAACTTCCACCGCAAGGAGTTTCTATTATAGGCTAAGTGTTTGGCATCGATAACTTGCCGTTCATAACCCCGTACAAAATTTTGTTCATAGCCTAAACCATACATGTTAAAGTACGGAATACGGTCAGCATTGATGGTTTTTCCATAGAACTTTGTTGCAAAGAATAACTTCTTTGAGATAGGTGTAAACCAAGCGAACGATCCAATAATAGTTTCTAAGTCAGCATCTCCAAAAGTTTTACCGAAGTTGGTGAAAAACACAATGCCGTTTAGTGGGTAGGCTCTTACATCAGTGGTGTTGATATTATATTCATAGGAAACTTCCACAAATTCTTGTTGCGTGTCACCATTGAGAAAGTAACTTTCGTTGAGTTTAGCAATGGTGTCGCTTACCCAATTATTTTTGTACACTCCAGAAAGTTCGTGTGTACCGTAGAATAATGGTCGAGAAATGAATGAAAATTGGGCGTAAAATCGTTCCCTGTTAGGTGAATCACCATTGAAATAGGCCAATTTATCACCTAGTGTAGCGAAGGCTACCTTGTTGTTAATACTGTACGAAGCGCCATATTTAATACCGACAGTCTGCTTTTTGTTGATATATGGAACGGTATGAAAGAGCTCAAACTTCCTTGTAAAACCAAACTGAGTAACAAGTTTCAATTGTTCGTTTCTGCCTCTAAAGTTATCCCAGCGAAAGCGGAGTCCATACTGGAGGCGGTCCCATTTCGCGTCTCTGTCTTGAAACCATTCATTGAAGTTTCTATCGCCCAATTCAAATATTGGACTAGGCCAGATGTACCATCGCTCTTTTACTTCTATATACACATTGATGCGAGTGGAACCTCCCATAATGAAAAAAATGGTTGTCCCGTTGAATAGTGCGGTGTTGTAAAGTTTGTTTTTGGTTTGTTGAATTATTCTTGCAGTATCACTAACCAAAAGGGTATCGCCAACGGCAAAGTCTAATTCTCTCGTAATAATGTGTTTTTTAGTTTTCTCATTTCCTTTAATCGTGATACTATTCACCACAACATAATTGGCTTGGGAGAACGCTATTTGTTTAGCAGATAAGAAAAAAAATAGAATAAATAAGTAGCTGAATTTACGTGTCATTGATGATAGGACGTAACTATCCGTTTTCAAGGTAGTATATTTTGTTCGCTTTGGTTATATTCATAATTCAGACGAAATTAAGATTTTGTTTGAGCTTTAGTGTTTAAAGTTCAGTGTTTCTTAATTTAGAGAACTTTTAAACTAAAAATCACGCAATACTCATCACTAATTACTCAGTATTTATTTATGGCTACACGGATCACAACTTTTGAAGAATACCAATCGGAGTATAAAAAATCAGTAGATAACCCTGAAGGCTTTTGGGCAGAACAAGCCGATACGTTTACGTGGAGAAAAAAATGGGATAAAGTATTAGAATGGAATTTTGAAGAGCCTAAGGTAGAATGGTTTATTGGAGGGAAATTAAATATAACGGAAAACTGTTTAGATAGACACCTAAACACCAGAGGGGATAAAGCCGCTATTATCTGGGAGCCTAACAACCCTGAAGATCCTTCAATTACAATCACTTATAAAGAGCTGCACGAAAAAGTTTGTCAGTTTGCAAATGTTCTGATTGCAAATGGAGTAAAGAAAGGCGATCGGGTATGTTTATATATGCCCATGGTTCCTGAGTTAGCTGTGGCATGTTTAGCATGTGCCCGAATTGGGGCGGTACATTCTGTTGTGTTTGCCGGATTTTCTGCCACCGCTTTGGCAGATCGAATAAATGATGCTCAAGCAAAAGTGATTTTAACTGCGGATGGCAATTATCGTGGCTCAAAAAACATTCCCGTGAAAGCTGTAGTGGATGAAGCGATAGAAAAATGTTCATGTGTGGAGGCGGTAATTGTGTATCAACGGACGAACGAAAAAGTCAACTGGAACGAAAAGGTTGACAAGTGGTGGCATGAAGAATTAACTAAAGTTGCAATCGAAAATGTAGCGACTGAAGTAGACTCGGAAGACATGCTATTTATTTTGTATACCTCTGGCTCTACGGGGCAGCCCAAAGGAGTGGTACATACCACCGCGGGTTATATGGTGTACACCGACTATACCTTTAGAAATGCCTTTCAATACGAAGAAAATGATGTTTATTGGTGTACTGCAGACATCGGGTGGATTACAGGACACTCGTACATTGTTTATGGTCCCTTGTTAGCCGGAGCTACTACGCTAATGTTTGAAGGCGTACCCACTTTCCCTGATGCAGGTCGGTTTTGGGAAGTATGTGAAAAACATCATGTGAATATTTTTTATACGGCTCCAACAGCGATTCGGGCGTTAATGGCTCATGGCACCGAATACGTTGATAAATATGATTTAAGTGCGTTGAAAGCACTCGGTTCAGTGGGCGAACCAATTAACGAAGAAGCATGGCTCTGGTACCATAAACACGTTGGAAAAGGGAACTGTTCGATTGTTGATACCTACTGGCAAACCGAAACTGGTGGTTTTATGATTTCTCCTCTGGCTGGCATTACCAAAGAGAAACCTACGTTTGCGACTCTTCCGTTACCAGGAATACAACCTATATTGATGGATAGTGAAGGAAAAGAAATTGAAGGCAATGGTGTTGAAGGTAACCTTTGCATCAAATTTCCATGGCCATCCATTATTCGAACAACTTACGGTGATCATGAACGATGTAAAAACGTGTACTTTGGAACCTACCCTGGTAAATATTTCACTGGAGACGGCTGTCGTAGAGACGAAGATGGTTTTTACAGGATTACAGGTAGAGTCGATGATGTGATTAATGTAAGTGGCCATCGAATGGGTACTGCAGAAGTAGAAAATGCGATTAATGAACATCCATTGGTGGTGGAGTCTGCCGTGGTAGGCTATCCGCATGCAATCAAAGGGCAAGGAATTTATGCTTATGTGATTTGTGAGAAAGCTGTTGCTGATGAGGCTGCTACGCGAAAAGAAATATTAGCATTGGTAACTAAAGAAATTGGTCCCATCGCCAAACCTGATAAAATTCAGTTTGTATCCGGACTACCGAAAACACGTTCTGGCAAAATTATGCGTAGAATTTTACGAAAAGTAGCGGAAGGTGATGTGTCTAATTTAGGAGATACTTCTACGTTGTTGGACCCTGAAGTGGTAGAGGAGATTAAGCAGGGGGCTTTGGTGGAATTGAAATATTGATTATTACGCAACACATTCAAGAATCGGATAATCTTTATCAAGTTTTTTGTTACCAGTTATGGGGTTTTTGAGAAGTGTGAGACCCAGAAATTATTTCAATGGTAGATTCTTCAACATAAAAATGGATTCCAAAAGGGAACTGTTTAGTGAAGGCAAATCTAATATTTTTGTATCTAACTTGATACTTTAAAGGATTTAACGCTATGCTTTCAATGGTTTCCAGAACGCGCTTTTGAAAAGAAATTCCAAGACTTTGTTTTTGATTTTCATACCATAAAAATGTATTTCGAAAATCTTTTTCAGCAGCTTCCTGAATATTCACTACATAGGTAATGATTTTTTAAAAATATCCTTTTGAGCTTCCTCCCAACTCCTTGATTTCATTTGACCTGATTCAATTAAGTATAATCTTCGGTCTATTTCATCTTTTTGCCATTGAGGAATTTCTTGCGATTTAGATTGAATAGATTTTAATTTTTCAATTACTGAAAAGTCTTGAAGTTGACTAATCCAAGTAATAAGCTCTAGTTTTTCATTTTGTAGATTTTGAATATCCATACGATAAAGTTAACGAAAAACGATTTCAGATTGTTCTATTTAACTAAAAAAAGTATCATTTAACTATTCGAATTACAATGAGTTAAGATGAATTATATGCCCCCCCCCTTAGAATTCCTCAAAAGTAATTCTAGTTTTTTATAAATCATTTTTTTAATTGCTTTTATCATAAAACAAGCGGACATTTGAAAGCTGTTCAAGATTAAGTTCCTTTTAACACAAGCCGTATGAAAAAATTACTACTCGTTTTCTGTCTGATACTAGGCTTGGTTATGCAATTGCAAGCACAAGACAAATGGTTGTATTACAGTAATAAAGATTCAGTAACAGCTACTGCCGTAGAAGACGGTAAAATTTGGATTTGTTCAAATGCGGGTGTAGTGGTGAGAGGATTAAACGGGGAAGTGTTGGCTGATTATACTTTTATTGATGGGTTAGTATCTAATGATATTTTTTCTATTGTTATAGACTCAGATGGGAATAAGTGGTTTGGTACTAATCGAGGCGTGTCAAAATTTGATGGCACCAGTTGGACAAATTACACTGCAACCAATTCAGGTTTAGTTTCAAATCATGTTAGATCTATAGCCATAGATGTAGAGGGAAATAAGTGGTTTGGTACTAATAATGGTGTTTCAGTGTTTGATGGCACAAGCTGGACTAACTACACTACAATTAATTCGGGTTTGAGTTCAAATCAAATTTTTTCTATCGCAGTAGATGGGGAAGGAAACAAGTGGTTTGGTACTTATGAGGGTGTTTCAATGTTTGATGGCACAAGTTGGACTAGCTACACTACCACCAATTCAGGTTTAGTTTCAAACTCTGTTATATCTATAGCTATAGATTTAGAAGGAAATAAGTGGTTTGTTGGTGATTATGGGGGTGTTTCAATGTTTGATGGCACAAGTTGGACTACCTATACTACCATCAATTCAGGTTTGAGTTCAAATTATATTACAGACATAGTAGTAGATAAAGAAGGGGCAATGTGGTTTTGTGGGGGTTATTATGGGGGAGTCTCACAGTTTGATGGCACTACTTGGATAACCTATAATAGTAGTAATTCGGGCTTGTATTCTAACTCTATATATAACGTAGCCATAGATAAAGAAGGTAATAAATGGTTTGGTACTACAGAAGGAGTGTTAAAATTTGATGGGAATAGTTGGCTTACCTACTCAACCGCCAATTTAGGTTTAGTTTCAAATTTTATTGGATCTATAGCCATAGATGTAGAAGGAAATAAGTGGTTTGGTACTGGTGCAGGCGTGTCAAAATTTGATGGTACTACTTGGACAAATTATACTGTAAACAATTCAGGTTTAGTTTCAAATTCTATTGGATCTATAGCCATAGATGTAGAAGGAAATAAGTGGTTTGGTACTGGTGCAGGCGTGTCAAAATTTGATGGTACTACTTGGACAAATTATACTGTAAACAATTCAGGTTTAGTTTCAAATTCTATTGGATCTATAGCCATAGATGTAGAAGGAAATAAGTGGTTTGGTACTTATGGGGGTATTTCAATGTTTGATGGTACTACTTGGACAAATTACACTGTAACCAATTCAGGTTTAGTTTCAAATTATGTTCAATCTATAGCCATAGATGTAGAAGGAAATAAGTGGTTTGGTACTTATGAAGGTGTTTCAATGTTTGATGGCACAAGCTGGACAAGTTACACTGCAACCAATTCGGGTTTAGTTTCAAATTATGTTCAATCTATAGCCATAGATGCAGAAGGAAATAAGTGGTTTGGTACTTATGGAGGTGTTTCAAAATTTGATTCAAATAATTGGCTTACTTACACAACCACCAATTCAAGTTTGAGTTCAAATCGTATAACAGACATAGCAGTAGATAAAGAAGGAAATAAGTGGTTTAGTGGTGGTTATTCTACAGGTGTCTCAAAGTTTGATGGTACTACTTGGACAACCTATAACAATAGCAACTCGGAGTTGTATTCAAATTATGTTCAATCTATAGCTATAGATGTAGAAGGAAATAAGTGGTTTGGTGCTAATGAAGGTGTATTTGTTTTATCAAACACTTCAACTCACAACAACCCAGTTAATAAATCAATCATAACCAGCAAAATCTTTTTAGATAAAAATAAAAACCAACTATTAGATGCTGGTGAGGGCTACGTAAAAGGACAAAAAGTACTGTTAAACCCAGGTAATGTTACTGCCTATACCAATACCAATGGCGAATACAGGTTTCAGGCAGACTCAGGTAAAACGTATACAGTATCTTATGTGCCTAGTTCTCATTATACTTTGACCAAAGACACTAGTTATACTTTTACTTTAAAAAATGAGAGGGAACAGTTGTCCCCATTTGCTGTGTTTGCTCCAGATACACTAGTGTACCAAAGTAATATTTCTTTGTTGGGTTCAGGGCGATGTAATACCGAAGTGCCTATTTGGTTTACTTATACCAATTCAGGTACCACTACCAACGATGCAGCTTTAGAGCTAACACTTGATGTCGATGTAGCAATAAAAAACAGTTTTCCCGCTTACGATTCATTAGTAGCCAATAAAATCTATTACAGCTTTACTGCTTTTGATGCTGGTACTGTTCGACAAATTAAATTGAATGTGCAAAATCCAACCTTCGAGCGCATGGGTGATACCTTAGTGTATTCAAGTAATTTGTTAGCAGAGGATAAAACATTTACTGAAACCGCACAAAGTATAGTAACCTGTTCGTATGACCCGAATGACAAAGCGGTGTTGCCGTTGCCCATAGGAGAAGAAAACTATACTCTTAAAAATGAAGTGTTAAAATACACGATCCGTTTTCAAAACACCGGTAATGATACCGCCTTTTATGTAGCGATTAAAGATACGCTGCATAGCGCGTTAGATCGCACTACTTTTACCGAATTAGCAAGTAGTCACCCCGTAAATACGACCATGAGTGCATCAGGTGAGGTGACTTTTGAGTTCAACAACATCGTGTTGCCCGATAGTGCTACAAATGAAGAAGCAAGTAATGGTTTTGTGAGTTATAGCATTCAGGCTTTTAAAGGCGTACCTGAAAACACACTTGTTAGCAATACAGCCTACATTTATTTTGATCAGAACCCAGCAATTATTACCAATACCACATTAAATAATTTGGTGACTTCTATACCTATAAATGTTGGTATAGAAGAGAATATCCATTCAAATGATGTGAATTTTTATCCAAACCCTTTATCGACTACTTCAATGTTGAAGTTTAAAAATACCTCCTCCTCAGAAGCTATATTACACGTGCAAGAGTTATCGGGCAAGGTGCTATTCAGTAAAACTAGCTCAAGTCAGGCGTTTACGATAAACAAAAGCGATTTTAATACAAGCGGTCTATTTATCTACACCATACATACAGCCACAGCTTTGTTTTCTGGTAAACTCATAGTCGAGTAAATCGCAGAGTGTTACCTGAGGCTTAAATTGAAAAATTAATAGCTACTTATTTTATAATAAAAGCATATCTTGTCATGACTTTAAAATTTAGGTGATGAAAAAGGTGTGTTTATTTATTTTTAGTGTTTTAATTTTTGGTTTTCAAAGTAGTAAAGCACAGGAGTCTAATGTGGTTCAATGGGGGTCGATTAAGCCTACTATTGATCAAAATGTAACTCAGGTTGTTACTGATGAAATTTCAGCGATGTATCTTCTTGAAGACAGTACTATTACTATCTCAGGAGTATTATGTAGCACCGAAAATATACAGCTACTAGAAGCTTTAAAAAAGGTGGTGTTTATTTCAAATTATTGTGCTGTTACTAATGATAATGTTGCTCATCTTATTTTTTGGTCCCTTGAAGAGAAAATGGTTGAAGTGCCACAGGTTTTAAAATCTTACCAAGTGGGGAATAGGTTTTTACTTATGAAAACAGATAGTTCTGTTTATTATATAAATGAAAACAAATTTGAGACACTATTGGAAGATGAAAATGTTAGAGATATATCGGTAAGTAATAATACAGGGATTATTTATTTTAAAGATGGATCAGTAAAGATTTTAAGCTCATTTTTGACTTTACCTACCAGTTTAAATAATAACATACAATCGATAGCATTTACTGCATTTAATCAAGATGTGTTAATTTTAAAGCAAGATGGTTCTTTAATTTACTTTACTGACAATGAGTATTTAATTCCCATTTCTAATATTACTCAAATACAAGGGGGACTAGATCATTTTTTCTTTATTACAGATACAGGCGACTTGTATGAAATGTTTTCCAGTGATCTATTTTTTAAAAAGGATGAAATGGAGGATGTAAGTCAGATCTCTTTTTATGAAGGAGTACTAATTGGAATTAAAAATGGCGGAGAAGTCTTTGGGTTAGGTTCTTCAGTTAATTATGGAGAAATCAATTACGATTTTACGCCTAATATTTCTGATTTAATTGAATTGGATCAAGGGAATAGCCATAGTATTGGAATTAAAAAAGATAGTTCGGTTATAGTTTGGGGCAAAGGTATTGGTGCTGGTGAACTAGAGGTTCCGCTAGAAGTGAAGGTTCTTGCGGTAGGGGTAATGAGAGGTTTATCTATTGCTATAAAGAAAGATAAATCAGTGATTGCATGGGGAGATACTGCGGGGGAGTTTTTCTCTAATTATGCAGAATTATTAACTCTTAATAATGCAGAGACCATAAAAGTTGCGGATGCCAATTTTGTAATTCTTTTATCAGATGGTAAGGTATGGGCGTCTAACGTTGGCTTTTTAGATCATTTACCTCCTTTAAGGGATTTTACATTTACCGTAGATAATAACTTTTTTGGACTAACTAAAAATGGAGAAGTGGTGAGTGGCACTCTATATGGTGATTCGTTTAGTATTCTTTCAGATTTATCCTCAATTATTGATATCACTCCTGAATATGCCCTGAAATCTAATGGAAAAATTATTTCTACTTATGGCGAGCAGCTAAGTCCTGAAATCGCTCGTTTACGAAATGTGGTGTCACTGGATTATTCGTACAATAATTTGGTGTGTTTATTCGAAGATGGATCAGTAAAAGCATTAGTATTTGATACGTTTAAAAGTGCCTGTGTAGTTAACCCTAGCGAAAAAGGTTTTGCAAAAGTAAAGTCATTTTATCCATTTGTGTTTTATGGTTTTAAAAAAGGAAATGAAAGAGCGTTGTTAGATAAGAGACTAATAAAAGGATCAGTATTTAAAGATGATCTAATTGAAAATTGTCAGTATGATGAAGGGGAGGCTGCTTATGCAAATGCAATCATAAAAGTGTTGCCTGATAATTATTACGCAAGTACAGATTCGCTAGGTTATTATGATATACCTGTAACTTATAATGAAGAATCATATTTATTAGAAAGAATTGTTAACGCTAAAAAAGCTGAAAATGGAGAGGTGAATTGCGTAGATGCTTACGAAATAGCTTTACCACAAGGCACAGAAGATTTTTGTTGCATTGATTTTAATGTATTACAGTTTGATTGCCCTGAGTTAGAAGTAGAAGTAAGTGCAAGCAGGAAAAGAAGATGTTTTAACAGTAGCACGGCTATTAAATATGGTAATTCTGCAGATGTCTCATCTGGTTTTGTTTCTTTAACAGTTACTTACCCAGAACACCTAGTTCCTAAGCAATCGACACCAACATGGACATCGAAAGTGGGTAACGTGCTGACTTACGAATTCAGTAGTATTACTCCGAATGAGCAAAAAACAATTATTATACAAGATTCAGTTTCATGCGGTGATGAATCTATCCGAGGTTTAACCGAATGTATCTCAGCAATTATTAAAGAAACCAATGAATGCGGAAAGCCGCCACTGAGTGAATGGGACCAAGTAGAATTGGAACTTACAAAAAAATGTGAAGATGGTGTAGTCAATTATAAAGTAGCAAATAATACAACCTTTGATATGTCTGATTCAACAGCCATTCAAATTAGTATAAACGATACATTAGTTAGAAAAAGTAGAGTTAAATTAAAAGCATTCACAGATACACAAATAGACGTTAATGCTTTCGGTGATTTGATTAGCATTGAAGTGGGTCAAACCATTGGTTTCCCAGAGGATTCTATCCTAACTGATTTTGTGGAAGGCTGTATTGCCTCCACACAAACCTTGGATGATGTAGTGAAAGGACTTGCTTTAAACAAACCTTTTGTACCGCAAACATCAAAAGAGACTAAAAGTTGTTTCACCATCACTGGTAGTTATGACCCTAACGACAAACAAGCTGTGCCAGTTGGTTTAACGGATGCACATTATGTGTTAGCTGGTACTTCAATTGATTATACCATTCGCTTTCAAAACACGGGAACAGATACTGCTTTCAAAGTGGTTTTGGTAGATACATTAGATAGTAGTTTAGATATTTCAACGTTCATGCAAGGAGCTTCTAGTCACCCATATTCGCTTGAGGTAAGTGGTAAAGGAAATCCGATACTGACGTTTACTTTTAACAATATTTATTTGCCCGATAGTAATGTGAACGTGTTAGCAAGTAATGGTTTTGTGAGTTTTAGTATCAGTGCTTTCTCGAATTTAGCTGATGAAACGATTATTGAAAATGAAGCAGCTATCTATTTCGATTATAATTCACCAGTGATTACAAATACGGTTTATCATACCATAGGTGAGCCGAAGTGGGAAGATTTTTCGAGAGGATATTTAGTAACTATTGGCGACCCAAAACCCCTTGAAACGGCTAATTCCATTTCTGTGAAAAAATCGATGATGTACCCGAACCCTACTACTGGCATAATCTACCTTCAAGAAGCTCATGAAGATGACGATTTTGAAATACACTCGGTGTTGGGAGAAGTTGTTTATCGGAAAAAAGTGACTGGAAAGACTAGTTTCTCTGTCCAAGAATTGCCTAAAGGAATCTACCTATATCAAATCCATCGTCATGGAAAAGTGGTTGATACTGGAAAATTAATTTTAGAGTAAACAAATTGATTATGAAATACACATTTATCACACTACTTGTTCTTATAGTTTTTTTTAAAAGCAAAGCACAACAATCAGAATTTGTACAATGGGGAGCTGTTGGGGCAACTATTAATCAGCCAGTTATCGACATTCATGCTGCTTATGATATGTCCATGTTTTTAATGGAAGATAGTACGATTCGTATGGCAGGTATAGACTGTTCGGGTCTAAGAGCCAATTTCGAAAAGCTTGAAAAAGTTGTGTATATAACCACAAATGCAGCTATTACTTCTGATGGGGTGGCACATTTAGTTTATAGTGAAGGGGTTTATTCGAATGTTGTCAATGTTAAAAAAGTAGTTAAAATCGAATCCTATTTTTTATTACTCATGGAAAATGGTGATGTTCTTAAATCGTTATCAAAAGATCAGTTTGTTAATTTGAATTTGGCTAATGTCAAAGATGTATTTTCAGGAGGAGAAGTTGGTGGTGTAATTTATCAGGATGGGACTGTTACATTTCTTGATAATCTTAATGGATTTCAAATGCCTCAAGAAATCAATCAAAACATTAAACAAATTGACTTAGCTGCCATATTTAATTTAAAAATATTGATTGTAAGAGAAGATAGCACTCTTATAGGCTATGATGCTGGTCAGGTTGTGAATTTTCCAGAAACACTAAAGGTTCAATCCATAACCTGTGATGATGAAGCAGGTTTTGCATACCTAAAAACAGATGGTACTTGTGGTACTTGGGGAAGATTTGGTTTGGTATCAGAGGCAGATGTACAAAACCTTTCAAATGTGAAAGCAATAGGCATGTCATACCAATACTTTATAGGTTTAAAAGAAGATGGGGCTTTAATTGGACTTGATGATGGTTTCAGTGAGGGTCAAGTTCAGTTTCACCCAGACTTGACCAATATTAAAGATCTATCGTATGGGGAGAATCACAATTTAGCGGTTAAAGACGATGGCTCAGTCATAGCTTGGGGTGGCCATAATTTATATGGCGAGTTAGATGTCCCTTTGGATTTAAGTAATGTTATACAGGTTGCAGCGTTGGAAAGAAGTTCAGTAGCGTTAAAAAAAGATGGTAGCTTAGTAGTTTGGGGTGACACTTCTGATACATCTTTTCCTTTTTTAGATGAGATGCTTGAGTTAAATAACATTGTCAAAATCAATCATAAATCGTACGATCGTTTTATGGCACTGTTGTCCAATGGTAAAGTTTGGATTAGCCTTCAAAATGGAGAGTCGGGTATGATAAGTTTTGTGCCAAATTTAATTGATGTTGACGATAATGGTGTTGATTTCATAGGGTTAACTCAAGACAAAAAAGTAATTACATGGAGTAGGAATGATGATTTACCAACAGAGGTTGAAATTACTAATGTGATTGATGTTGGTGTAAGTCAATTAGGATTTATGGCTTTAAGGTCTAATGGGAAAATTAGTCAATGGGGAAGTAATACGATTCAAGAAGTATCTTTTTGGGAAAATGTTAAATCAATTGACGTGAGTTCAGGTGTTATGGCTCTGCATGAAGATGGTTCAATAAGTGCCTATAGCGATTACAGTTCATGCCATTCTAGAGTGCCAATGGGCTTAGGAAATGTTTCAAGGATTAAAGTATTTAGTAATGCTAGGTTTGGAGCTTTTGTAGATGGATTAAATAGGTTTGTAGAGGGACAGCTTTTTAATGATAAAAACCAAAACTGTATAAAAGATGATGGAGAGGAGCCTATTGCAGGCGTTCTGTTGGAACTAAACTCAAGTGAGTGGTTTACCCTTACCAGCTTCAATGGTTTTTACAAAATGCCAATAGACACCGTTTCGACAGAGTATGTAATAAAAGTAATTGAAAACTCGGAATTTAAATCAGAGTGTGTTACAGGTAGTCCTTTTATTGTTCCAGAAGGAAAAGAAAATTATGTTTTAAATATTGGGGGTGAAAAATTAGAATGCACGCATTTATCAACCTCAATTTCAGGTGCAATCAAAAGACGTTGCTTCCCAAGTAAAACAACAATTGGTTACTGCAATGGAGGAAGCCTTCCTTCGGGAGCAACAACATTGACAGTAGATTATCCTCAATACCTAGTGCCTCTTTCATCAATTCCCATGTGGTCATCAAATGAAAATGGTGTTTTGACTTATGATTTTGATGGGATTAAGGCGAATGAGTGTGGTTCAATAATAGTTTTGGATTCAGTAGTTTGTGGCATCGAAGTAATAAGAGGTTTAACCCAATGTATTAAGTCAAGAATTGGACCTTCAGAATATTGTGCAGCTATTTCGTCAGAGTGGGACCAAGTAGAATTGGAACTTACAAAGAAATGTGAAGATGGTGTAGTCAATTACAAAGTAGCAAATAATACAACCTTTGATATGTCTGATTCAACAGCCATTCAAATTAGTATTAACGATACGTTAGTTAGAAAAAGTAGAGTTAAATTAAAAGCATTCACAGATACACAAATAGACGTCAATGCTTTCGGTGATTTGATTAGCATTGAAGTTGGCCAAACCATTGGTTTCCCAGAGGATTCTATCCTAACTGATTTTGTAGAAGGTTGTATTGCCTCTACACAAACTTTAGACGATGTAGTGAAAGGACTTGCTTTAAACAAACCCTTTGTACCACAAACATCTAAAGAGACTAAAAGTTGCTTCACGATTACTGGTAGCTACGACCCTAACGACAAACAAGCAGTTCCTGTTGGTCTGACGGATGCACATTATGTGCTAGCTGGTACTTCAATTGATTACACCATTCGTTTTCAAAACACGGGAACAGATACCGCTTTCAAAGTGGTGTTGGTAGATACATTAGATAGTAGTTTAGATATTTCCACATTCATGCAAGGGGCTTCTAGTCACCCGTATTCACTTAAGGTAAGTGGTAAAGGAAATCCGATACTTACCTTTACTTTTAATAACATTCTTTTACCAGATAGCAATGTGAATGTGTTGGCAAGTAATGGTTTTGTGAGTTTTAAAATCAACACGTTCTCTAACTTGTCCGATGAAACGATTATTGAAAATGAAGCAGCTATCTATTTCGATTATAATTCACCAGTGATTACAAATACGGTTTATCATACCATAGGTGAGCCAAAGTGGGAAGATTTTTCGAGAGAAAATTTAGTGACCATTGGCGACCCTAAACCTCTTGAAACGGCTAATTCCTTGGCTGTTAAACAGTCGATGGTCTATCCAAACCCTACTACTGGAGTAATCTATCTTCAAGGAGCTCAGGAAGGTGACGGTTTTGAAGTTCACTCGGTGTTGGGAGAAGTTGTTTATCGAAAAAAAGTAACTGGAAAGACTGAGTTTTCTGTCCACGAATTACCTAAAGGAATCTACATATATCAACTCCATCATGATGGAAAAGTGGTTGATACTGGGAAATTAATTCGGGATTAGTTATTTTGGTAAGCGTGATGAGCTTCATGTCTAAGGCGTGAAGCTTTTTTTGTTTAAGGGAAGTTGATACTTTCAGGACAACTTAAACATTCTTTAAAAAAACTTGTTTTCATCCATATGGCAAAAATAGGAGTAATAGGTGCAGGTTTTTCAAGTATTTCTGCAGCTAGCTTTTTAGCAAAAGAAGGGCATGAAGTGCATGTATTCGAAAAGCATGAAGGTGCAGGAGGTAGGGCAAGAAAGTTTGAAGCTGATGGTTTCATGTTTGATATGGGACCAAGTTGGTACTGGATGCCTGAAGTTTTTGAACAACATTTTGCTTACTACGGTAAAAGTGTAAAAGACTATTATGACTTGGTTCGATTAGATCCTTCTTATAAAGTGTTTTTTAAAAATGAGGAAGTAAATATTCCTGCCAACCTTGATGAGCTAAAACAACTGTTTGAGTCTTGGGAAAAAGGTAGCGCTGACAAATTACAGTTGTTTTTAGACGAAGCAGCATTTAAATATGAGTTAGGAATAAATAAGATTGTCCATAAGCCAGGCAAAAGCATTACGGAATTTTTTGATTGGGACGTCATCTCAGGGGTGTTTAAAATGCATGTTTTTCAGTCATTTGAGCGTTACACTAAAAAATATTTTAAAGACGAGCGAATTTTGCAGTTATTGGAGTTTCCGATCTTATTTTTAGGAGCTACTTCAAAAACTACTCCTGCGCTCTATAGTTTAATGAATTATGCAGATATTAAGTTAGGAACTTGGTATCCTAAAGGAGGAATGCATAAAATTATAGAAGGGATGGTTTCCATTGCGGAAGAGTTAGGGGTTCAGTTTCACTATAACTCATCTGTCGAAGCTATTTTAGTCAGCGAAGGTGCGGCCGAAGGTTTGAAGGTTAATGGAAGAAACATCGCTTTTGACAGAATAATTGCCGGAGCAGATTACCATTTTGTTGAACAAAAATTGCTTCCCAAAGAAAGTCGCAAGTATTCGGAGGCTTATTGGCAGAAACGGAAAATGGCACCATCAAGTTTGTTGTTTTATCTTGGAGTAAATAAACAATTACCTAACTTATTACATCATAACTTATTCTTTGACGAAGACTTTGAGCTACATTCCCATGAAATATATACGGAACCACAGTGGCCTACTAAGCCGTTGTTTTATGTTTGTTGTCCGTCAAAAACAGATGATACAGTAGCCCCAACCGGAAGTGAAAATGTGTTTTTATTAATGCCTGTAGCACCAGGTATTGAAGATGATGAAACCACAAGGGAGAAGTATTTTGACATTATGATCAACAGGTTGGAGGAAAGGATTGGCGAGCCAATGAAAGATAATATCGTCTTTAAACGCAGTTTTGCTCATAAAGACTTTATTGCTGATTACAATGCCTTCAAAGGAAATGCCTATGGGTTAGCTAATACATTAGACCAAACAGCTGTCTTAAAACCCTCCATCGTAAACAAAAAGGTGAAAGGATTGTTTTATACAGGTCAATTAACTGTTCCTGGACCTGGGGTTCCTCCTTCGTTGATTTCAGGACAAATTGCAGCTAAAGAACTTTTGAAAACGCTATGAAAGAACTATTCGACAAAGTATCCTATCGCGCCAGTAAAATGGTTACCAACAAATACAGTACGTCTTTTTCGTTGGGAATCAAATTGCTAAAACCACAAATCCGCCCTGCAATCTATGCAGTTTATGGGTTTGTTCGCTTGGCTGATGAAATCGTAGACTCCTTCCATGGGTTTAATAAAAAAGAATTGTTAGACAGGTTTCGGCAGGATACTTACCAAGCACTAGAAGAAAAAATTAGCCTGAACCCGATTTTGAATGCTTTCCAAGCTTCTGTACATAAATATAACATTAGCCGCGACCACATCGATACCTTTCTCGATAGCATGGAGATGGATTTAATTAAAACTGAATATTCACAAGAAAGTTACGAGCAATATATTGTCGGTTCAGCCGAAGTAGTGGGACTTATGTGTTTGAAAGTCTTTTGCTTGGGTGATCAAAAAATGTATGATGAATTAGAGTTCTCAGCTATGCGGTTGGGTTCAGCGTTTCAAAAAATCAACTTTCTGAGAGACATTAAAGCCGACTACCAAACCTTGGGACGCACCTATTTTCCAGGTATTGACATGAGTGAGTTTAACCAAACAGTAAAAAAATCCATTGAAGAGGATATCAATGTAGATTTTATGGATGGTTTAGCTGGCATAAAAAAATTACCATCAAATGCTCGATTTGGGGTATATGTGGCTTTTATTTATTACTATTCATTGTTTAGTAAAATTAAGCGAATCCCCTCATCAAAAATTTTAGAAAAGCGGGTTCGAGTTTCCAACAAACGAAAAGTGGGTTTGCTGTGTTATTCGTATATGCGTTACCAATTGAACTTGCTATAGAATGAAATATTTCTTTTTAATTATATGCTTATTTCCATTTTTAACTATGATTGCTCAAGTACCTATCGAAGAGTTAAGAGACTGTCAAGAAAAAGTAAAGGATGACAGTGACTACGCAGAAAACCTTTTAAAGCGACTAAAAGAGGTTCAAACACCCACCACATTGCAAGAAGGATATCATGGGTTGGTTGAAGCCATGATGGCAGAACACGCATTCAACCCAATGAAAAAACTATCTTATTTTAATAATGGGAAAGATCGACTTGAAAATGCCATTAAAAAGAAAAATGGCAGCGTAGAGCTGCGGTATTTACGATTGGGGATTCAGCTCAACGTGCCTTCTATATTAGGTTATAGCGACTCGATCGAAAAAGATAAAGCATATATTTTAAGTAATTTAAGTGCTCAAAAACAAGACTTGGGGTCGCTTTATCCTAAAATAATAGATTTTATGATCGATTCAGACTTATGTTCGGAGTCAGAAATTGAAACACTAAGAAAATTAAAATAATATATGGCAGAGGAGCAAGTAGTGTTAGTAGATGAAAACGATCAAGAGATTGGATCCATGGGCAAGCAAGAAGCGCATGAGAAAGGATTACTTCATCGTGCTTTTTCTGTTTTTCTGATGAACGATAAAGGAGAATGGCTACTACAACAACGAGCCCTATCAAAGTATCATTCCCCAGGTTTGTGGACCAATGCGTGTTGCAGCCACCCACGAAAAGGTGAAACTACTATTGATGGTGCACACCGCAGACTGATGGAAGAGTTAGGTGTTGAAGTGGCTGAGCTATCGAAGACTTATCATTTTCTTTACAAAGCAGATGTTGGCGGAGGAATGATTGAGCATGAACTAGATCATGTATATGTTGGTTTGTATAATGGTGTTCCAAACTTTAATAAAGACGAAGTAGCTGATTATATTTACATCAGTTTAGAAGATTTGGAGTTGGACATGACTCAAAACCCTGATAAATATACTGAGTGGTTTAAAATAACCTTTAACGATTTTAAAAAATACATCAATGCAAGTACTAATCAATAGTCTTATAGTCTTAGGCGTTTTTTTATTTATGGAATTTATGGCGTGGTTCACGCATAAGTATGTAATGCATGGTTGGGGTTGGTTTTTACATGAAGATCACCACGTTGTGGGAGAGAATAAAATCTTTTTTGAGAAAAATGATAGCTTCTTCATCATCTTTGCCATACCTAGTTTCTTTTTGTTTCTTTTTGGAGCTTTAAACGGTTACAACTTCCTTTTTTGGATTGGTGCGGGCATAGCACTATATGGCGCGGCTTACTTTTTTGTGCATGATTTGTTTATTCACCAGCGCATAAAGGTATTAACACGTACTAAGAATCCCTATTTTATGGCATTAAGAAAAGCACATAAAGTACATCACAAACATCAAGGCAAGGAAGATGGTGAATGTTTTGGGATGTTGTTCGTACCCATGAAATATTGGCGCGATGCGAAGAAGTCTGTGAGTCAATAAATGGAGTTAAAATATTTACTATTCTAGATTTTTAAGCAACCAACTGCTGGATATTTGTTATGTCGGTATTACAGATTAAAAGTTTTTTGACCCACCATAAACCTTTTGCGTTTTTCAAAATTGATTTAGATAGTTTATGTGTGCAGCAATAGTATACGAGCAATGAGTTTTTCACTAACCAAGTCCGGTTTGGTTGTGGAATATTTCCCCAAAATGGGGTCTAAAGATTACTCCGAAAAAAAAATGGTTTACTCATAAATTTTCTAATGAAAGAAAAGCAACAGTCCAACATTCTTCTAAATGATAAAAAATCAGATGATTTAAATAGATTTTGATTGCGAGTTAGTATTGAATAATACTTTTTCATATCTCGGTCTTTATTTTGTATGTTTTTGTTTAATCAGAGATATTATTTAAAATAGAATCTGTATTCTTAAGCAAGAATAAATCTTGTGTGAACACCAATTCATGAACGTTAAACGAACCGCGTCTAGAATATTTTTAATAGGATTAACTATTATAACCATACTACTGGTGGTTAGTGTAATCTATCTGCAAAACAATATCACCCGTATCTCCAGAAATGCGTTAGAAAATTTAGTCGAAAAGGAGTGCCAGGGGAAGTATCATTTGTTATATGAAGAGCTGGAGGTAAGTCTTTTTAATAGTGAGATTGTGGTCAAAAAAATTCAGCTAAAACCAGATATTGCTATAATAAAAAAAGACTCAACTACGAAAAATATATTTACTGTAGCTATTCAGAAACTTAAAATTGATATAGCCTCTTTACACCTTCTTCTTTTTAATGATGAATTAGTAATTGACGGTATTCAAATTTTTGAGCCTTTTGTTACAATAAACAATATAAAAACAAAGGAAAGGCCTAAAGCTTCTCACGAGGAGATTGAGGACTTATATAGTCTTATCTCCCAACACCTTAAAAGCTTAAAAATTAATAGATTCCAACTAGAGGATGGTGGATTTGAGTTTTTGAAGAATAGTTTTAAGCTGGAGCATATTAATCTATTAATTGAAAATTTTGTACTGGATGAAAACTCAGACAACAAACAACTTTTTAAAGAAGAAATAGAACTTACCATTCGCAACCAAAGCTTTTTGCTACCCGATAGTATCCATTTCTTGAAATGTGATTTATTCCATGTATCAACAAAAGACTCAATATTAGAGTGTTCTAATTTTGCCATTGAACCACAAAATAGAAGTAGCCGTGAAGAATCAGATCAAAATCAAATAGATATATTTCAAATACACATGCCTTCCATTAAGATTAAAGGCATTGACTATTTAAAAGCTTATAAGGATAAGAATGTACATATAAGTGAGATGCTTATTACCGAACCTGATGTGCAGATAGAAAACCAAAAGAAAAATGAAGAGAATAAAGAAAAAAAGTTGTTGGATTTTATCTTTAAAAATATTGCGACAGAATTAAATATAGAACATTTTCATTTGATAAATGGGGAATTTAGTATAAAACTATATGGTTCGAAGAAAGAGCATTTAATTGAGACAGCTTATACTGATATCGAATTTTTTAAAGTTCATTTTGATTCTTCTAACTATAAACTAGATAAAAAAGATAACTATTTTGAAAATGCTCAAATAACTATCAGAAAGCAAGTGTACAACCTCAAGGATAGTATACATCAAGTAAGTTTTGATAAGTTAAATATTAACACGTTCGATAGCACACTTCAGATTACGGGACTTGCTATTAAACCCCACACCCCCGTTGCTGACAGCATATTTTATGTAGAAGTTGAAGCCCCGGATATCGTGTTGAATAAAGTAGATTATATTGATGCTATTCGGACTAAAACACTTAAAACAGGTGTACTGAAGTTTGAACGACCATCGATATCAATTCATCAACCACCAACCAATGATACCATTAAACTAAGTCTTCATCCTGCATACTTAATGGAAAGTATTGATAATTATTTTCAAGTTGTAAGGGCGGAAAAGATAATTGTTGAAAAGGGAAAAATAAAGGTTAGTGAAGATTTTGGTATTAATAGTTTTGACCTCACCTCAACTGGTCTAGGAAGAATAAGTGCCTCTTCTTCTTGGTCTGATTTAGCTGATGAACTCTACATGAATTTAGGAGGCGTTTGGGTAAATAAAGAGGGTGTTGAAATCAAAGTTGACCAGGTACTTATTGACGAGCCAGAAGAAATCACCTTGAAAAATGCATCATTTACTACTAAGAATGGTCATGGAAATATTGAGAATTTTACCATCTATCATCTTGACCCTGATTCGCTTTTGGTTAAAAATAAACTAATACTGGATTCTATTGATGCATGGAATCCACAAATCGATTTTAATATTATAACTAGTAAAAAGAAGAACGACAAAATTGAATTTCCTGAATTTCTAAAGGTGGTAAATATTAACAATGGAGGTGCAAATTTGACGATTGACCGTTTTGTAACTATTAAAACAAGCAACATTAATGCTCGAATTACCAATGATAGTCTCTTAAAAATTCAGCATTTTTCTACCAAAAACATCCACTATCGTAATTCTAAAAGTAATATAAAAATCTATAGTCAATCCTTTCAGCTTAAAAATAAAACCACAGATCTGAAGCTTATAAATACAAAGATTTCAGCTACCGACAAAAGTGATGTTGCTGGTGAAATTCCAGCTATTATCATTAAAAACTGGAACCAAAAACGGTATTGGGAAGATGGAAGTATAGACGTAGAAGAAGTGCTAATTAAAAAATCAGAACTCAACTTTATTAGACCTAAAAAAATGTCTGCCGATAATCAGCCATGGACGAATGTACCTGATGTTTATATTGATAAACTTATAATTCAGCATACAAAAACCTATATCGATAATGGCAATTATTCGATAAAGTCCCCAGAATTAAATCTGGATTTCAGAAAAATAATTGTTTTGAATGGCAATATAGACGCACTAATTAAGTCTGAACCCGACTTCTATATCAATGCTAAAAATCTTGAAGTTAAAGCCAAAAATGATGTAGTTAATTTTGGCGATATTAAAATCAATGGCAATCAAAAAACAATCACCTTGAAAGAAGGTACGTATAAAAACACAGTAAACAAGAGTACCGCTTATGTGAAAAGCATGGATGTCAATGAATTGGACTATGTGAATTTATACTTCAATAATAAATTTATTGCCAATGCTATACAGATGGAAAAACCTCACGCCCATATTATTGTTGATGAACATGTGAAAGCAAAAAAAGGCTTCCCATTTGTGAATATAAATCTCATAAAGGCGCAAGGTGCTGCCTTTAAATTTGAAGAAGGTAACCTTAAACATGAAATTGATAACCTGAATTTTACCGTTGATAAACTTCATTTAGATGAAAATTCAGACTCTAGAAATCCATTACAATTTGTAGATAATTTATCACTTACGGCAGGGCCTTATACGTTTGTAACGTCTGATGGTTTAAATACTTTCGAAATCAAAGATTACGCAATAAATTATGCACAGCAAGAGATGGTACTTAACGAAGTATCACTAACACCTAAATATGATAAAGTAAGCTTTAGCAAACATATAGAATACCAACGCGATTGGGTTAAGATGTATGTGAAAAATATCACGTTAAGCCATATAGATTTTGATTATTTAATAGAAACAAAAAAGTTAAAAATTGGTCAGGTAGAAGCTTATAATATAAATATGGCTGTTTACCGGGATAAAAACGTGCCCGTAAAAAAAATACATAAAGCGCTACCACAAACTTTATTACGTAATGTCAACGAAGATATTTTTATCGATTCTCTTATGTTTTCTGCTGACATCACTTATGAGGAGTTATCAGAGGAGGCCTCCATTCCGGGGCATACCTCTTTTGATAATTTAACAGGTACGCTTAAAAATATTCAAGCTGGTAAAAAATCGTCCGTACCCATGATTTTAAAAGCAACAGGCAGGTTGATGAATGCAGCAGATTTCCGTGCAAAAGTGATTTTTGATATGGAGAAAGAGGATGACCCTTTTCATTTTACCGGACATGTTGGAGCCGTACAACTTAAACAACTGAACCCCTTGCTTGTACCTATCGTTTATTTAAAAGTAAATGAAGGGCGTAACCTCGAAAACAATTTTGAATTTCAGGGTAACAATATTTATTCTGAAGGTAAAATGTATTTCAATTATAGAGATCTTCACATACAAGTATTAAACCCAGAAACGCTTGACGATTCAGGGTTTGGACGCGGTCTAATGACATTTTTTGCGAACACATTTGTAATTAAGAAACATAACAAGCCCTTTCCATATTTACGAGAAGGTGTGATGTTTTATGAACGTGATCAATACAAATCCATATTTAATTTCTGGAGCTGGAGCATGATGAGTGGTATAATCAACAGTATTGGTATTAATAAAACAGAAAAGGAAAGAAATGATTTTTTGGATGAGTAGAATTTAAGAAAATTTATGCGGTGGTGATTCTAGTGTTGTATTTCACCTATCTTAAAAATTAGAATTGTAAAAAAAGAATATAAATTCTCAATACTCTTAACCTAAATTCGATTTTAAAACAAAGGGATTCATATTTCACATTTTACGGAATTATAATTATGAGTGATACTTAATTTCGCGTCTCTATAGGGAATCCACTCACGCTAAGCCAAGCATTTTTTTAACAACACAGCCCTTTTTTATAAGAATGTAGAATTTGTGCAACACAAAGTATTTTTTGTCCTACGCTTGAGGTGTTGTGTTTTTCTACCTTGTGACTAAGCATTTAAGCTAATTCATATGTCGCAAAAAAAACAATCAATCGTACTTTCCATCCTTATTTTTATCGTGGCATTCTTCGTATGGGAATTAGTTACCAGTGATGGCGATCGGTCCAAAGAAAACATGACCGAATACGAAAAGCTTATGGGCATGGGCGAGCCCGAGGCGCACGTACCAGGTCCTATTGAAGTGGGTAAACTCGCTTTTGAAGAATTAAAAAATCCCTTTTATGATAAAGGGCCTAATGATAAAGGAATAGGCGTTCAACTGCTATACTCTATAGGTCGGGTAATGACTGGTTATTTGTTAGCCATCCTAATAGCTGTTCCAGTTGGGTTTTTAATTGGGATGTCCCCGTTATTTTACAGTGCCCTCCAACCTTACATTCAAGTCCTACGACCGATTTCACCTTTAGCATGGATGCCCTTAGCATTATTTATTATTAAGGATTCCATCATGTCCTCGGTGTTTGTGATCTTCATTTGTTCCATCTGGCCTATTCTAATCAACACAGCCTTTGGTGTGATGGCGGTGAAAAAAGACTGGTTAAATGTAGCTCAAACTTTAGAAATGGGTAAGATAAAAACGGCATTAACGGTGATTTTACCTGCAGCATTGCCGACCATATTTACAGGCTTACGCATCTCCATCGGAATATCCTGGTTGGTGATTGTGGCAGCAGAAATGTTAGTAGGGGGCACTGGTATTGGCTATTACGTTTGGAACGAGTGGAATAACCTCGATTTGGCAAGTGTCATTTTTTCAATCCTTATGATTGGTATTATAGGTATGGGGCTCGATGCCTTGATAGCTAAGTTGTCAACCTTATTTGTATATCAAGAATAGAGAAATATGAGCGGATTCTTAACAGTAGAAAATTTAGCAAAGCGCTATCCTTTAAAAGGAGGGAAAGGGGAGGTTACCATCTATCAGAACATCAACTTTGAAATTAAGAAAGGGGAGTTTGTATGTGTAATTGGTCATTCGGGCTGTGGTAAGTCTACTATCCTTAACAACTTGGCAGGGCTAGATGCAGCATCAGAAGGGACCATTACCATGGACGGTAAGATAGTTAGTGGTCCAAGCATTGAGCGTGGGGTTATATTTCAAAACCATAGTTTGCTCCCCTGGTTGAGTGCTTATAAAAATATTACGCTCGCAATTGCTTGTAAGTCACCACAGATGAATAAAAAGCAAGTAGGAGAAAAAGCAGAACACTTCCTTTCAATGGTTGGTTTGGAGGAAGCAATGCATAAAAAACCGTCTGAATTATCCGGAGGGATGAAACAGCGGGTGGGTATTGCACGAGCATTTGCTATTGAACCCAGTCTGTTGTTAATGGATGAGCCCTTTGGTGCTCTAGATGCCTTAACACGTGGTAAAATTCAGGATAAACTGATAGAGATTTGCCAAAAAACGCATCAAACAACGTTTATGATTACCCATGATGTGGATGAAGCTATTTTACTTGCTGATCGCATTTTACTGATGTCTGATGGTCCATCGGCCCGAATTGTAGAGTCAGTAAAGGTGGATATCCCTAAGCCACGTGAACGGGCAACTATAATTAAGCATGCAGCCTATTATGCTATCCGAAATCACCTGATAGAATTCTTAGTTAAACGATCGGCTACGATAGCTGAGCAATTAAAACTGGGGTTATTAGAAGATGTTGACTTCCCAGTCAATGTGGATCCCCATGCAATCAGTTTGCAAACTGAACCAATAAAAATTTAAAAGATGTCTTACTCAAACTACAAAAAACTATGATGACAAAAGAAGAAATGAAAGCAACCATCATGGAAGCCAAAAGTGCTTCTGGAGTAACATGGGTTGAATTAGGAAAGAAAACCGGCCTGGACCCAGTTTGCGTTGCTGCTGCATGTTTAGGGAGTGCCACGCTCAGTGAAGCAGAAGCTTTGGTAGTGACTGAATCGCTCAGTTTGGGAGATGATGTGGCGAAAGCATTGCAGGTATATCCCACAAAAGGTACCGGTCAAGTTGTTCCAAGCGATCCGCTAGTTTATCGGTTTTTTGAAATCGCCTATGTGTATGGCCCAAGTTTAAAAGAAGTGATTCATGAAAAATTTGGCGATGGTATTATGAGTGCAATTGACTTCACGCTTAACGTGGATAAGGTGGAAGATCCCAAAGGGGATAGAGTAAAAGTTACGATGATAGGCAAGTTCCTGCCTTACAAAAAATGGTAAAGTTAAACCCTTAAAAATCTTAAAATCATGCCCGTTAAAAGCTTAGATAACCCGTATGACGAAAATTCCGACCTCAGCCATGGCGCTGGGTGTGGGTGTTCGTCTTGTAAAACTAACAAAGTAGTAACCGAGCAGTTACCTGACTCGGAAGAAACTATTGTTAACCGATTTGTAGAAACCGCTGTGGTAAAAGCCATGTTTGGTGGCAATGACATGAAGCGGAGACAGTTTATTCAAGCCGTAGGTAAAAATACCTTTCGAGCTGCCTTGGCATCTATTATTCCTATTTATGCCTTGCAATCATGCACCAATGATGTGAAAAAAAGTGTTGAAGGTGGGGGCGAAACTGCTATGAAAGCTTCAGTTTTAGAGAAAGTAAAATTGAATGTCGGTTTTGTTCCGATTACTTGTGCTACGCCTATAATCATGTCCAAACCGATGGGCTTTTATGAAAAGTATGGTTTGGATGTGGATGTTATTAAGACCGCAGGTTGGGCTGTGGCACGAGACAAAAGTTTGAATAAGGAATATGATGCTTCGCACATGCTAACACCCATGCCTCTAGCCATGACGATTGGTTCAGGCTCTATGTCTACTCCGTACATTATGCCAGCAGTAGAAAATATCAACGGTCAGGCGATATGTCTACATATGAAACATAAGGACAAACGTGATCCAAAAATGTGGAAAGGCTTCAAATTTGGGGTTCCATTTGAATATTCGATGCACAACTTTTTATTGCGTTATTATGTTGCAGAACACGGATTAGATCCCGATAAAGATATCCAAATACGTGTAGTACCACCACCAGAGATGGTTGCCAACTTAAAGGCGGGGAACTTAGATGGTTACCTTTCTCCCGATCCATTTAACCAGCGCGCAGTATATGAAAATGTGGGCTTCCTACACATGTTAACAAAAGACATCTGGGAAGGTCACCCTTGCTGTGCCTTTGCTTGTAGTGAAGAGTTTGCAAAAACAAACCCGAACACGTATGCGGCATTGTTTAGCGCTATTGTAGAGGCAACGCACTATTCCTCAAAACAAGAAAACAGAGCAGCCATAGCAGCAGCTATTTCGCCAAAGAACTACTTGAACCAACCCGAAACCGTAGTCGCGCAAGTGCTTACAGGTAAATACGCTGATGGCTTAGGTAATGTCATTGATGCACCAGACCGTATCGATTTCGATCCATTCCCATGGCATTCTATGGGTGTTTGGATTTTAACTCAAATGAAACGCTGGGGTTATGTAAAAGAAGAACTTGATTACAAAAAAATAGCCGAGCAAGTGTACTTAGCTACCGACTGTGCAGCAAAAATGAAAGAGCTAGGTTACGAAGCGCCTTCAACAACATATAAAAAACATATTATTATGGGTAAGGAGTTTGATCCGAACATGCCAGAAGAATATGTAAATAGTTTCGCCATTAAAGCTGTTTGATTGAGATTGATTAATATGTTTTTAAAAAGCAGTGCCTCTGGCGCTGCTTTTTTGTTTTGGACTCCAATCTTCCCAGGTTTTTAAAACTCGGAGGATTTTTGAGGTTTTAGTAAGATTGATTATTACTATCAGAACAAAAAAAACGATTTCTATATATAGAAATGGCTTTATGATCATAATAGGTTAACTAACTTTTAGTCTTCATAAATTTTTACTGCATCAGAAACTTCAGATTTAATATCGTCTTCATTACTAATGTATTTATAATCATCATTAAAGGAGCCGACTGGTTTGTCTCCGATTATGTAGTGCTTTACTATTAATTTGTTAGGAGCATTAATGATTACTTGATCGGAAATACGTACTTTTTTATCATTCAAAGGCTCATCTTCTAGTTCAAATTCAGAGATAACATAAAGATTGTTTTTTGATGCATAAATCTTTTCAATTTCAATCTCTCCCATTGTTTCCGTTAGTTCGACTTCTACTCTAATAGTACGCTCTGAAGCATCATCAAGACTGTCAGGCATATTGAATTTTATATAAGGAACTTCTACTTCTTTTTCCTCCATTACCACCATTACTTTGGGTACTTTTACCATTTTAGTACGGGTGTCCACTTTCACATTTGCCCAATCCACGTCATATTTTGGGAGCTTGCCTTCCTCAGTGTTAACATCAACATCCACTTCTGGAGCTTTACCTGATTGGGTTTTATCTACATCACAACTAAATAATAATGTTGCTGCTACAATGACTGATAGAAATTTAGTTTTCATAGTTATTTGTTTTAGTTCTTCATTAATTGTTTTCTATGAACCATGAACAAAAATTATACATTTAACTTCAAAGCTACGCAGGCGGCATTTTAATAAATTGATTGTGAACATAATTACCCATTTATTGATTTAAATATTCAACAGTATCATAAAAAAATAAGCGTGGAAATCTGCTTTTTTGGTTTGGAGCTATTAAAAATGAAAGTTGATAGCAGATGTTTTTACTTCGTATTAAATAACCATCAAATAAGATTTTTCCTGTTCACTCCTTGGAGGACTCAGAATTGCTACTGTTGGTACATTTACTAGGTTTAACCAGCGTCTATTCATACAGGATGACGGCTTGCGATTGGTTTTTGAGTCGTAATATAATACCCCTAGCTTTTTTTGGTGATTAAAAATATATCTTTTAACACTTTGATTATTCACCGCACCAAAAATCACCGCCAACGGTTAAATCAAATTTTTGTTGGCATGAAACACCTCCAGCTGCTTTTTTTGACTGGCAAAGGAATAGCGAAACTGTTCAGGAGTTTGTTTGCATACTTTTTTGAACATCCGGATAAAGTACGAATTGTCGGTATAGTTGAGTGTTTCTGAAATGCTAGAAATAGAAAAGTCGGAATGGATTATCAATCGCTTAGCTTCTAAAATAATACGTTCAATAATCATCTCAGAAGGGGTTTTACCAATAGTCTTTTTACATAAATGACTCAGCTGTTTGAGTGAAATACTCATTTTGTCAGCATAGAATGGCAATCCTGCGTGTTCTTTATAATGGTCATCAATTAAGGTTTCAAAACGGTTAAGTTGTATGAGCTCATAATTATATTCAATATGGTCTTCATGTTGGGTTTTGTACAAGCGAGATAACTCAATAAATAAGACATTCAAATACAACCGAATCATCTCATGGTAGTCGACCAAATGTTTGTTGTATTCGCTATTAATGCGTTGAAAAGAGTCTTCAACAATACGTTGATCAATTACATCTAATTTCAAATAGGGGATGCTAAAGGAGGATTTGAAAAAAGGAAGTCTTGTCAGGCGATCGTGGTTAAAGTCTAATAAAAAATATTGTTTAGTAAAAAACATCACGTAACCATCTGTTTCAGGTGATAATGCCCATTGGTGTACTTGTCCAGGGGAGAGGATAAACATTGAGCCTGGAGCAACTTTATATTCATTGAAATCAATATTGTGTGTGCCACTGCCCTTAGTTACCAGAAGAATGAGGTAAAAATCATGGCCATGAGGTTTGTCAATAAACCGGTTGACGCGAAGGTGGTCTTTGAAGGTGCGTACATAAAAATTGTTGTCAAACTGCATGCAGTGATTATAATCCTCAAAGTTATTGATGTTGAAAACGGGGAGTTCGTTCTTGCAAGGCATGGATACATCAGGTATGTGTTGAACTTGAGACTTTGTTTACGTATGATTGGTGCGTAAAACTACTTAGGTAAATGTACGAATAAAATTTAAAAAACCAACTAGTAGTTTTTTGACAAACTGTAGCACATATTTTACATATTAGTCTATTAATAAGAATTTTAACACATTAAAGTTTCTCTTTACTTAAAACAAGTGTATACTTACTTTAATAAAGTATCTAAGTAAATTTATGTCCCAAGTAGAACAAAAATTGCCCCTTCCACCATTTACCGAAGAAACTGCAAAACAAAAAATTCAAGCTGCTGAAGATGGCTGGAATTCCAAAAATCCGGAGAAGGTAAGCATGGCCTACACCGTGGACACCGAATGGCGCAATCGTTCAGAATTTATTGCGGGCAGAGAGGCGGTACGTGCTTTTTTAAAAAACAAATGGGAAAATGAGCTCGAATATAAGCTGAAGAAAAGCTATTGGGCTCACGCAGGAAACAGGATTGCGGTACGGTTTGAATATGAATACCATGACTTATCGGGAAATTGGTTTCGTGCATATGGCAATGAAAACTGGGAATTCGATGAAAATGGGTTAATGGCTAAACGTTATGCGAGCATTAATGACTTGCCAATTAAAGAATCAGAAAGGAAGTTGTAGCAAGCACTAATTAAATCTCATCAGCTTTTTTGTTTACAGATTAATTCACATCCAATAGCGTTTCTTATTGTGATTTTGATATGTAAAAAACAATATTAGATGTGTTTGATATAGGGGTTAATGTTTGCTGGGCTGATCATCTGTTTTAAATCAATGTGAAAAGCCAAGCAGCTTGAGCCCGAAAAATTTCAAAGCAATTAATCAATAATTAAGCCGAGGCTAAAAGAATTCTAACTTATATTAGTTAATCCTTTGTCTGGATTTACCATAATGGATTTTTTTTTGAGATTTAATATAAGAGTGGCATACATATTGTAAATTGCGACAACGCTATGAAAAAAATACTCGCTATTATATTCACTCTTACGTTTTTTTGTGGGTTTTCTCAACAAGAATCGCCTTTAGAACAATATAAATTATACCAAGAGCAAGGCAGAAATTATTTGCTTCAAAGTAAATATGATAGTGCAATCGTAATGCTCGATACCGCAATTACCATGATGCCCTATAGCCATTCGATGTATTATGAAAGAGGGTATGCGTACATGCAGATGAAAAAATACAATTCAGCGATAAACAATTTTTCGCATGTCATTGATAAAGCCGATTACAAATACGTAGCGTATTTAAATAGAGGAATCTGCTATTTTGAGACCAACCAATTTCAAAATGCAAAATCTGACTTTGAAAGAACACTTGAACTTGATCCAGATAATAAAACAGCCAGACAATTTTTAGACGAAACCAACAATGCTATTACTTATTACAATTCACAAAAAAAACAACGCAATAACAGCAACAATCAAAATCAAGTAGCTGTGCGACAAAGACAGCTAGAGCAACAAATAATAGATCGCAGACGCAATCAAGAAGCAATATTTTGGGGAACGGTTATTCCAATGGTCTTTTGGTCAACCATTTTCTTAACTTGGTAATTTATAACTAGAATCACTTTAACAAAATCCATAATCATGAAACAAATCTTATTAGCAGCCACAATACTTACTTCTGGCTTATTATTTACACAATGCGTTAAAAAAGGTCGAACAGTCACTCGCGTTGACCCTACTACACAAATTGATTTAAGTGGTCGATGGAATGATACAGACTCTCGTTTGGTTGCCGAAGAAATGACTAAAGACTGTATCAACCGTAATTGGAGAACAGATTTTATTGCAAAACATGGTCGTAAACCGGTGGTAATTGTAGGAATTATCACGAACAAAAGTCATGAGCATATAGAAGCTGAAACTTTCATAAAGGATATGGAACGCGAGTTTATCAATACCTCTACCGTTCGAGTGGTTCAAAATAGTTTGTTCCGCGAAAAACTACGGGAAGAACGCGAAGACCAACAAACGTATGCTTCACCTGAAACTCAAGCGAAGTGGGGTAGAGAATTGGGTGCAGACTTTATGGTCTTTGGAACGATGAATTCATTCGTTGATGCGTACAATAAAACCAAAACAGTTACTTATCAAATCAACCTTGAGTTAGCTGACATGACAACTAACGAAATTGTTTGGATAGGTGATAAAAAAATAAAGAAGGTCATTAAAGACTAATGAGAAAATACACCTTCTTATTTCTTATTATACTTTTTACTTCGTGTGCTACATATTACAAACGTAATGCTGAGTTTAACCAATACTTTCAACAGGGTAATCTCGACAGAGCAGCAGTAGCACTTGATAAAGATAAAAAAGCTGAAGAACGCAAAACACGCCTCTTATATTTCTTAAATAGAGGCGTGGTTGCGTTTATGCAAGGAAAGCACGCAGAAAGCAATCAGTTTTTTGAAAAAGCATATGAATACACCGAAGATAACCAATCCAACGTGGTTGATCAATTTGCTTCGTTTTTAACCAATCCAAGTGTCACGGATTATAAAGCAGAAGATCATGAAGCGTTATACATCAATTATTACAAAGCACTCAACTACTTTTATTTAGGAGATTATAATGCTGCTTTAGTGGAGTGTAAACGAATGAATATTCGTTTAGCAGCACAAGCCGATAAATATAAAAATGAAAAACGATTTCAGAATGATGCATTCATACATGTGTTAATGGGGATTATTTATGATGCCCAAAAAGATTATAACAACGCCTTTATAGCTTACAGAAACGCGTACACCTATTACAAAGATGATTATGCCCGCTTGTTTAATATGTCGGTACCAGAGCAGCTCAAGTTAGACTTAATGCGAACAGCACACTTGATGGGGTTTTATGAAGACCAAACATTTTATGAAAAAGAGTTTGGAATGAAATATACGCCAGACAAATTAGAAAATTCAGGTGATTTAGTGTTTTTATGGCATAATGGACTTTCTCCTGTAAAAGCTGAATGGAGTATCAATTTTGTTGTCAACAAAGGTAGTGGGGGACAAGTGGTATTTGCAAATGAAGAAATGGGACTCAACTTCCCTTTTTATATGTCAAGTCAGGATTATCAATCCAAAGGATTAGGAGATTTAGGAGTATTGCGTATTGCTTTTCCAAAGTATGAAGAACGTCCACTGGTTTATCAACAAGGTAGTCTTTCAGCAAACGGGAAAAGCAAACAATTGAATTTAGTAGAAGATGTGAGTGAGGTTGCTCAAAAGGGACTGCAGGATAGGATGAAGTTGGAAGTAGGAAAATCTTTATTGCGATTAGCAACAAAAAAAGCTGCTGAAAAAATGGCTCGATCGCAAAATGAAGGGATTGGAGCATTGGTTGGGGTCGTGAATGCCTTTACTGAAAAAGCAGATACTCGTAACTGGCAAACTTTGCCGCATAGCATTTATTACACACGCATGAAACTTCCAGAAGGGCAAAATGAAGTAACTTTACAAACAAAGGGTAGGCGAAATAATAGCTTTACATTTACAATTCCGATTGTAAGCAATCAATTGACCATTAAGTCGTTTAGCACCACGGATTTTATTCCAACAAGTTATACTGCTGGTAATTGAAAAAATAAGTTTAAACAAATCGCCAATAAAGTCGTTTATCTTTACCAAAGAAGAGGTGCATGGGAAAGTATTCAATTAATGATATGGAGCGGTTGTCGGGAATTAAGGCACACACGATTCGTATTTGGGAAAAACGTTATAATATTTTTCAACCAGAACGTACCCCTACCAACATTCGGTATTATACCGATGAGACTCTTCGAAAAGTTTTAAAAATCACCATCCTCCATAACAACGGATATAAAATATCCCGAATAGCAGAACTATCCGAAAATCAGATTAACCAACAAGTTGAAGAAATTACTAATTCCTTAAAAACAAATGGGTTCGATAACCAAATTGACGCGTTAATTGTGTCAATGATTGATTTAGATGAAGCTGGTTTTTCTCATATTCTCACTCAACTTTCTCAACATCACGATTTTGAGAAAATAGTATTAGAAGTCATTTATCCTTTATTTGAACGTATCGGGTTACTATGGCAAATCGGGAGTATTAATCCCGCTCAAGAACACTTTATCTCTAACCTCATTCGTCAAAAATTAATTGTAGCTATTGATACCTTACCTTTTCCTAAGCGTGATAAAACCTTTTTACTGTTCCTTCATGAAAAGGAACTTCACGAACTAGGCTTATTATTTAGTAGTTATTTATTGAAGAAAAATGGTTTTAAAGTTGTTTATATTGGTCAATCAGTTCCTTATGTTGATTTATTGTCACTAAGGGAAATGGTCGATTTTGATTATTTGATAACTTCTTTTATCTCAAACATGGATGAAGGAAGTATGCAGGAATACATTAACCGACTATCAGAAGATTTTTTTGATAAGCAGATTCTCGTTTCGGGATTTCAAATCACTAACAACCCATTAAACTACCCTTCCAATATTAAAAAGGTGCTTGATGCCAAGGCCTTATCTGTATTTTTACATTCCCTCAACTAATTGTGTCTAACTTTTTTTAAAAATGAATAAACAAAATGTTGTAACATTCTTTTTGTTTAACTATTATTACAATAAGTTAAACAAAAAGAAAAACTGTTATGACTACAAGAGAATTTACAACCGCAATAATGGAGCATCAGAAAACGCTAATGAGCTATTCTTCTCGTTTTTCACTTGATTTTGAAGATCGAAAGGACTTGGTGCAGGAAACATTTACCAAAGCCATTGTTTATAAAGATAAATACAAGCACGACACTAATTTACGGGGTTGGTTGTGTACGATTATGTCAAACACCTATATCAACCAGTACCACAGAAACGTACGCTTGATGAATTATAAGGCTGCAAAGTCAGATTTGATGCGAAAGTCCGTATTTAATCAGCAGTCCTACGAGAGCCCAGAGATGTATACGCGAATGAATGAGTTGTATGAGCAAATTGAAAAGTTAGCTGATGAACTTAAAACACCATTAAAAAAATATTTAAATGGTTTTAAATATAAGGAAATAGCGGAAGAATTAGGAATCCCGATGGGTACGGTAAAGCATAAAATCTTTAAGGCACGTGAGATTCTAACAGACAGATTGTCCTTTAAATTGCCGTTGAAACACGTAGCGTAGTTGGTTTAATCAAATTCTTGTAGTCATCAGGTCTTAAATTAGTTTTTAAGGCCTTTTTTTTTGTTAAATTTGAAACTGAGAATAAAGCAATAAACCTAAGAACTATGGAAGAAGCAGTAGCACAAATAGAACATTCAACTCAGTTGCAGGATAAAATTGCCCTTGTCAAAAAAGAAGTTGAGAAAGTCGTTGTTGGTCAACAATATATGATCAACCGTTTGTTAATTGGTTTGTTTACGAACGGACACATTTTGTTAGAAGGTGTACCAGGGTTAGCAAAAACTTTAACGGTGAATACACTTTCCAAGGTATTGGATTTGAATTTTAAACGTATCCAGTTTACCCCAGACTTGCTTCCAGCCGATTTAGTTGGAACCATGATCTATAATCAAAAGAAAGCGGAATTTGAAGTAAAAAAAGGGCCTATCTTCGCCAACATCATTTTAGCTGATGAGGTAAACAGATCACCAGCCAAAGTACAAGCAGCATTGCTCGAATGTATGCAAGAAAAACAAGTAACTATTGGTGAAACAACGTACCCGCTGGACCGACCATTTTTAGTGTTGGCAACTCAAAATCCGGTGGATCAGGAAGGAACCTATCCCTTACCCGAAGCACAAGTTGACCGTTTTATGATGAAAGTAACGGTGGATTACCCAGGTAAAGAGGCAGAGCTTGAGGTGATGCGTAGAATGGCTAATATGAATTTCGCAGCGAAAGCTGAACAAGTTCTTTCGGTAGAAGATATCTTTGCAGTCCGACAAGCAGTGAATTCGGTAGAAATCTCTGAATCATTAGAGAAGTACATCATTGAGTTAATTTTTGCAACCCGAACGCCAAAAGACTACGGCTTAAAAAAAGAAGCAGATTACATTCAGTTTGGTGTTTCTCCCCGCGCAAGCATCGGCTTAAATTTAGGAGCTAAGGCATTGGCTTTTATGGATGGTAGAAATTACGTGTTACCCGAAGATATTAAAGAGATTGCTTATGATGTGCTGGGGCACCGAATCATTTTAAACTATGAAGCAGAGGCAGATGGAATAACTACTAAAGAGATTGTGGCAGCAATTTTAAAGGCCGTTTCCATTTCTAATTAATTCCACCAGCTCTGCGGAGTGCTCTATGAAACAAACCAACAGGCTGCGATATGCCAAAGAACTTTTCCTCTTGGCATATCCAGTAAGTTTGGGTCAGGTAAGTCATGTGATGACCAACATTGCGGACACCGTCATGTTAGGGAATTATAATGCTGACCACTTAGCTGGTGCAACCTTTGCTTTCAATGTGTTTATTCCTTTATTAGTTTTTAACATTGGGTTTTCAATGGGAATTACACCCTTTGTGACTTTTGCGCATGTGAAAAAGGAAGATGAGGAATTAAAAACAACGACCTCCAACGGGCTAATTCTGTTTAGCATTTTAGGAATAGCCTTGCTACTTATTGGTCTTTCCAGTGGTTTATTTTTGGATAACATGAACCAGCCCGAAAAAGTGGTAACATTAGCGAAACCATATTATTTTTTGCTTTGCTTCTCGATGGTTCCAGTTATTTTTTCAAATCTCTTTAAGCAAACTACCGAAGGGTTGTCGTTTACCAAGCCAGCGATGATCATTAGCTTTGCGAGTAATGGGTTAAATATTATTCTTAATTATATATTAATCTACGGAAAGTTGGGTTTTGAGCCCATGGGGATCGTTGGAGCTGGTATTGCTACCTTGATTGCCCGGAGTAGTTTAGTGGTGTTTTCGTTAATTTATATTCTAAATAATCCGCTTTATAGAAAATGTTTGTGGAACAATCCGTTTGTGCGGTACTCATTTGCTACAATTAAAAAGCTAGCCAAAGTAAGTTTCCCCATTTCGATGCAATTTGCCATGGAAGTGACAGCCTTTGCCTTTTCCGCAATTATGATTGGTTGGTTAGGCACAACTGCTTTGGCAGCACATCAAATAGCTATTACCATTGCCGCAACCACTTATTTAATTTCTACAGGCATAGGCGCTGCAGCAACGGTAAAAGTAGGTGAAGCAGCCGCGTTAAATGATCAATCCGCTTTGAAAGAAGTAAGCACTACGGCTTTTTTGATGATTATAGCCTTTATGGGCTTCACGGCCTTGTGCCTTTTCTTTTCAAGAGATTTGGTGCCCTTGTTTTTTGTTAAAGATACTGAAGTAGAAATTATAGAAACCGCTTCATCGTTACTTATTATTGCGGCCATTTTTCAGTTGTCGGACGGACTACAAGTGGCGGGACATGGGGTGCTTCGTGGAATAAAAGATGTCAAAATTCCAACCTTGTTTTCTGTAATTGCTTATTGGGTGTTTGGCGTTCCGATAGGCTATTTGTTGTCCATTAAGTTAGGTTTTGGGATCCAGGGGTTTTGGTTTGGGTTAACCCTAGGGCTTACGGTTTTGGCCTTATTGCTTTACTTTAGAGTGAAAAAATTAGTTTATACTGATCAAATAAAGAGGGATTAAATCTCTTTTTTTTCGCCACTAATTATTCTAGAAACTAATCCTTGATCATCAGTGAGTTCCGCGATAAGTACCCCACCAATATGTAACAGAATGTAAGTGATTAAGTAATAAATAGACAGTACATGGATGTCTTCCATGGTATGTTCTAAACTTTCTGGTCCAAACTCTAAAAACAAACCAGTGATAAGTGAAATGGCGATACACACATAAAACACCAAATACATCCACGATTGAAAACGTTGTTTAAAAGATAAGTCTTTTTTTAAGGGATTTTTGTACTTCATTTTCCCAAATAGAGGAAGTAAAAAACGAATGCTGAACAAACCTACTAACACATATCCAATATAAATATGCCAAATCCACATCGGGTTACGAATGCTTTTTGCAATAGCACTTGCTTCACCAGAAGTAAAGGACGGGTGGTTTTTAGTTGCTGAATTTTCAATAATAGTAGCCATCTCACCTTTATTCATCCAGCCTAAGCGTAAAAATATAGTAATGAGTAATAAAAACAGGCATATAGCGATAGACCAATGCATGATGCGATAGATGATCGAGTAGTTTGTGTTATTCATATATGGTTTTAATATAAAGCAATTTAAAACGATAAGTTAACAACTGGAAAATTCAATCAATTTACTTCGGTCCACCAAGCGGAGAATGTTTGGGTCGTGTCTTTTAAATTGACTTTCTCCCCAATCATAGGAGTTACGAGCGGTACTCTATTTTTATTTGCGGCTTTTGTAATTCTTTTCAAAGGCTCGTCCCACGCGTGAAGAGCAAGTGAAAATTTTGAAGAGTGTACAGGGAATAAACGGGTTGCTCTTAAATCCTGCGTAGCTTTTACCACTTCTTCAGGCATCATGTGGATGTATTTCCAGCTGGTATTGTATTGGCCATTTTCAAGGATAGCAAGATCAAAGGGACCGTGTTGTTTTCCGATTTCAGCAAAGTGGGTATCATAGCCGCTATCGCCACCTAAATATATGTTGAGAGAAGGTGTTTGCAATACAAAAGAAGTCCACAGGGATTGATTGCGTTTGAACCCTCTACCAGAAAAGTGTCTTGCTGGGGCTGTAGTAACCACAAATCCGCTGTCAAGTTGAATTTTCGTATTCCAATCTTCTTCTATTATGCTACTTTTATCAAAGCCCCAAGCTTCAAAATGTTCGCCAGTGCCTAATCCAGTGATGATGTTCTTCACTATGGACTTTAGCTTTAAAATTGTTTTATAGTCCAAATGGTCCCAATGATCATGCGAAATAAAGAGATAATCAATGGCGGGGAAGTCTTGTACATCATATACATCCGTGCCTTTAAAAGCAGGTGTGGTAAATGAGATTGGCGAAGCTGATCCGCTGAATACGGGGTCAACTAGGAGGGTTTTACCATCAATCTGCATGAAATAAGAAGAATGTCCAAACCAGACCAATATGTTTTCATCTTGTTGTAAGGTAAGTAGATTCGTTTTCATTGATGGAATGCTATCAACAGGTTTTTGGCGTTCTTTTTTAGTAAAGAAAAACTCTTTCAACACACTGAAATAAGTAGCGTCTTCCGATAAATCAGGAGTATGATGTTGGTTTTGAAAAGCACCATCTCGGTAGTTAGGTGAATTTTTTATTCGTTCTAAACGTTCTCCACTTGGTTGTCTACCAAATTGATCTTGTTGTAGAAACAGATAAACCAGAACTACTATTAGTAGAAAAACGGAGATGAATATTATCATAGAATTTTTGAGTGTTTTTCTCATTTTGATTCCTTAGAAGAATCATCACGTTCGAGCATTTGATGAAAATATTTCGAATAGCGGATTGATTCCTGGTTTGTTAGGTGAACTCCATCTGTAGTTTTATAGCTATTAACATCATCTGGGTAATCAATATATTGTATGTCTGGAAACGCTTTTTTAATCTCTTTTCGTGTTATTGTAGGCCTATAAAGATTTATAAGATTTGGGTTAATAGGCATTTCAAAAAAAATCACTTTTACATTGTTTTTTTGTAAATAGGTTATATAATCTTTTAAAGCATTAATCCTTTTTTTCATAAGACTAGGTGCAACTGGTCTATTGGATCTTTTTGTTCTAAGTGCTATGATTTGCTGAAAAAATGAATCTTTAGGTACTACTTCTTGCGTCTCTTCATTATCTACTACATTAGTTAGTGAAGGAATTAAATATTCGTTACCTACTAATGCTAATGGATGTTTGTCAGTTCTAAGTGCTAAAAAATGCTTTTTCAAAAAATAGGAGGTTGGAGATTTAACTAAATTTAAAAAGTCTTTATCTTTTTTCAAGAGTAGTAAGTTAGTTTCAATTAACACTTCTTTCGGAAGAACCTTGCTGTATTTTAAGAGTTCTAATCCATCTAATATGCTTTGACCACTTAGAGCTAAATTATAAATATCATGAATGCTATCTGTGTGAATTTTTTTAGATAAAGAAGTACCAATGATGATTCGGTCTTTATGCAACGTTTTGTCAAATTGAAAATGTTCGATTTTGGATAGATTTCTTTGCCATAGATGCTCTGTATAACTAAAGTTTGTTTGTCTACTAAGATAGACAGACCATAAAGAAAAAAGGATCACGAAAAAAATAATACTCTTTTTAATCATGACAAGGCATTAAAATTGGAAATAAATAAAAGTTCCTGAAGTTCCGCTGTTTGTTGCAATAAGGAAAATCATTAAACCATAGTATACGAACTCAATTTTTTTAAACATTAAATAGAAAGTGGATTCTTTCGTTAGATAAAGTAAATGGTAAAGTACTATAGGTGTGGAATATATTAATATTCGCGTGCAAATTGATACTTCTATAGGAAGTGTTGTATTGTTTTTGATTGAGCTTAAATACTGAATAACATGATTAAAATCTGGTAATTTAAATAATAGCCAAGCAAATGAAACCATGGTAAATACGAATAATATTCTTAATACCTTAATTAGACTATTGTTTTCATTAATATGGATGTTTAACAAGAAAAATCTTTCAACGGCAAGTAAAACACCATGATAGCCCCCCCAAACCGCATAGCTCCATGCGGCTCCGTGCCAGAGACCTCCTAATATCATGGTGATAATTAAATTGATATAAGTTCTTATCGGACCTTTTCTATTTCCCCCTAAAGGAATGTATAAATACTCTTGTAAAAAAGATGAAAGAGAAATATGCCATCTTTTCCAAAATTCTTTAAAGGAAGAAGCAATATAGGGAAAGTTAAAATTGTCAATAAGGTTGTAACCGAAAAGCCTGGAGATGCCAATTGCTATGAGTGAATAGCCAGAAAAATCAGCGAAAATTTGGCAGGAATAGCCGAAAATCATCATGATTAAGGTGGTAGTATCTTTGCTGATAAATTGAGGATAAGATATCCAAAACGTGTAATCTTTTAGATTGTCAGCGACAACCATTTTTAAAAAGTATCCGATTAAAATGTCTTTAAAACATTTTTCCCACTGTATGTTTCTAAATAACTTTGTTTTTATTTGAGGGAGGAAATGGTGCGATTTTACAATTGGTCCAGCAACTAATTGCGGGAAAAATGAAATAAATAGAAAAACTCTTTTTGAGTGTGAAATCAAAGACTTCGGTATATGAGTATTTCTATTTGCTTCTGTGTCTTTAAAAGCATCTACCATTAAACTAATTCCTTGAAAAGTGAAAAAAGAAATACCTACAGGCAAAGGTATATGCGTTAATATCTGAGTGATGGAATTTGTACTATTAAACGTTACCGCAATTAGTCCACTGTATTTAAAAAAACAAAGTGTAAAAAGGTTTGCTAACACTCCTAAAGTGGCCGTTAGCCTTCTTCTTGAAGCTGGACCGTGAACCACGGAATAACTTGTTATAATATTAATGCTACAAGAAAAAAATAATAATAAAGTAAGGATAGGGTTATTCCAAGTATAAAAAGTGAAACTAGCAATTATAAGCGTTTGAATTTGAAACTTATGTAATCGAGGAATGTAATAAATTATTAGTGTGAAAATGACTAATCCAACGAAAGAAAAACTAGTAAATAGCATGTTTCATAATTTGTGGTATTTGCTTTCAGCATATTCCCTATTGAGTTTCGAAGTTATTTAATTTTGGTTAAATAATACAGATGATGGACAGGAAAGACCGAAATAAATGAAGTCATTCCTCCATGCTTTTAAGTCTTAGGAGTGCTTGAGATGTAAATTCAGTATGAATTTTTGATTCAATTTAACCAGTGTAAATTACTGACAATAATTTACCTTATGCTAAGGTTGTCAGTGGTAACCATTTGCCATGATATTTTAATTGTTTTTATTAACCCAACCTTCGGATTTAAACACAGCCCAAATTGCCATCGAATGACCATGACCTAACTCATAATTTTCTTTTAACCAATTCACTAAAGCAGAGGCTTTCATATCGGCTTGAAGTAATCCTTCTTTTTCCAGTTGATTTTTAAAGTCTTCAGGGGATTTTCCTGTTTTGGCTTTAATGTTGTCTAAATAAGCTTGAAATGACATATACTTTTATTTTTTAATTTTCTTCAAATTCTCCTCCACTCTAAACTTGGTGATTTTGCTAATCAACTTCAGAGGCATGGGGTCTGTTAAAGGAAATTGTACAGAGCCTTTACCTTGTTTGTATTTAGAGAGTTCTTTCTCAAAAGCTTTTAAACCCGAGGGTACTGGGTAAAAACCGATATGGTTTTTGAAAGCAGCGAAGTGAACCAAGTTACCTTTTAAGTAAAATGTAGGGATCGCATAGCTTATTTTCTCCTTAGCTTCTGGCGCAGCCTCTTGTATCGTTAAGCGGATTTCTTGAAGTATTATCTGAACGTTTTCAGGGAAGCTGGCAATATATTGATCAATAGAGATTGGTGTACTATTAGCTTTCATCGCCTAGTTAGTTTTAATAGCATAAGAAGTAATCTTTTGAAATAAATTCCCTGCTGCACTAGTAAATTCGTAGATGTCAGCAAACGCATAGTGTTTACCATCTTTCATAAGCATTACGCCATTAGCCGCAGCTTCTTTTCCGTGTGTAATTATGGAGTGGATGATGACTTCAGAAACCTCTTCAGCTTTCATTTCTTCCATTATCTCAACCACTTTTTCTTTGCCTGTAATCGTCTTTTTTCCTATGAGATCCCAGGTTACTTGTTCACTTAAACTTTCTGCTAATGTGGAAATATCCCCTTCTCCAAAAGCACGATTAAAATCAATAATCAATTTTTTTTTGGGTGAATTCCCACAATCAGAAGGTACGGTGATTTTTGTCACGATTGGTTATTTTTTGGAAGCAAGTTTATAGTTTAGAACTACAATTCCACAATCAAAAGACATTGATTTAATTAATTTCAAGTTTTGTTTATCCTCTAATTCTTTAAAAATAGGCAACCCATTTCCAAGAGCCGTTGGGTTTACAAATAAATGAAATTCATCAATAAGTCCATTTTTTATTAGTGAAGAAACAAAGTTGGCCCCTCCGTATGCGATGATGTCACCCTTTGATTCGGACTCATTTTTAAGAGCAGTAATTGCCTTTACCAAATCACTAGCTATTACTGTGTTGCTCCACTCAACCACTTTAGAATTTGAAGCTTCAAGTGTGTTAGTGAACACTACTTTTTGGGTGTTGGTAAATTTTTTACCGGCTTCAACTTCTGGGTTGTCTGTATTACTAGCTACACTAGCCCAATATGGAATAAACCCTTCTGCTAATTTTCTGCCTAGTACAATTGTACCGACAGGGTCAGTGATTTCTTTAACATAGTTTTGAAGATCATTACCCCAATTCATTTCCATAAAATCCATTTCACCATTGGAACCGGCAATGAAACCATCGAGGGTTATTTGCACTTGCAGTTTTAATTTTCTCATAGTTTTTCGAATTATTCCTGAGGAGCTTGACTCATATCCATATAAAAAATTTCCCAAATATGTCCGTCAAGGTCGTGAATTGACCTGCTGTACATAAAACCTAGATCTTGTATCTCTCGTGCTTCTCTGGCACCTAAAGTTAGCGCTTTTTCAGTTATTTGATCTACCTCTTCTTTGCTATCGTAGGAGAGCGCTATTAAGACTTCAGTTGTTTTGTTCGCATCGGCTATTTCATTTTTGATGAATCCTTTAAAAAAAGGATGAGTGAGTAGCATTGCATAACTTTCTTCATTAATAATCATGCAAGCTGCTTCGTCATTAGAGAATTGCATATTAAAACTGAACCCTAATTCTGTGAAATAATGCATAGATTTTTTCAGGTCAGTTACAGGTAGCTTAATAAAAACTTTTCGAGACATCATTTTAGCGTTTTAGTTAATCAATTAGTTGGCATAGAAACCCCAGAGTTTCTACAATATTTATAATTTCTTTTGTGTTGATTTCATTGGTTTCAACCCTTAAAATATGATCACGGTCTGTTAAATCAAAATTGAACGCAGCTTGTGGAAACTGATTATGAAGTTGCTTTAATACACGATTTGCAGTGGCCACTTCATGTACATTGGTCTTAAAGATTTCAACCGGAATCACCATTTTATTTCAACTTTACCATACAGCGTACTGCAGTTTCAGAAATATACCATTCGAGACAAAATCCTTTTGGGTCAATTTCAGGCTTTTGAATCATTTTTTGGAAGGTGTTGCCTATCGCAGGAATATCTTTCATATGATTTTCAATGATTTCACAATTATACTTTCCTTTAGGAATTATAAATTTTTCGAGTGAATGTGGTGCCAATTCATCTTTTGTTAGCTCCGTCACAGCAGCATAATATTGAATCTTTCCATTTCTATTAGGAAAGGAAATACCAAAATAATTTCTTTCAGTTGAGTAAGGTGCTAGTGAATGTAGTTTCTCATGCGCTGCTTTTACTTCTTCAGGAAAAGAAGCTGCTTGAATACAGAATACTACTATATCGCTTTGAATATTAAACTTCTCCATCGTATGCTTTTTTAAGAACATTCATATCAAGTTTCACCATCTGCATCATTGCCAGCATCATGCGTTTTATTTTCTCAGGTTCATTACTTGATTGGAGTTTAAACAATTCTGTTGGAATAATTTGCCAGGACAAACCGAACTTATCTTTTAACCACCCACATTGTTGTGGTTGTCCTCCTTCTACAAGTTTGTTCCATAGCGCATCAACCTCTTCTTGATTTTCGCAGTTAACTACTAGAGAAATAGCCTCGGTAAATTTAAAAACCGGTCCTCCATTTAAAGCTAGAAACTCTCTGCCTTCTAATTCAAAATTCATAGTAAGGATTGACCCTTTGGGTAATGGCATGTTCTCTCCATAATAGGTTTTTCCTGTAATTTTAGAGTTTTTGAAAACAGATGTGTAAAAAGACACGGCTTCCTCAATGTTATTGTCAAACCAGAGACAGGTTGTTATCTTTTGCATAGCTTAGTTTGATATAGACAAAATTATAGGCAAATACTAATAAAACAATGTGGTAAAACGACAAACTATCGGGTTGATTGCGACAATTTCATTGGGTAATTTTGTTTCATGAAAACAATTAATATTCTTGTTCCAGAGACTGCCATACCAGCGGCTATTGTGGATCCACAATATATGTTTAGTGCCGTAAATGGTTTTTTTCAGAACACTGGTCACGCCCCTTTTTTTAAAGTACAGTTAGTGGGAGCATCCAAAGAAGTGAGTTTGAATAATGGGTTAGTAGTTATTCGTCCAGACTTTTTATTACACGAAGTAAAAGCGAGCGACTTAATAATAATTCCCGCGATAAGTGGAGATGTGAATAAAGCGCTATCTCAAAATGAAACACTCGTACCATGGATTATCGAGCAATACAAGAAAGGCTCTGAAGTGGCAAGCCTTTGTATCGGAGCTTTTTTATTAGCATCTACTGGTTTGTTGAACGGAAAATTGTGTTCAACACATTGGCTTTATGCTAGTGAATTCAGGGAGATGTTTCCAAAGATAAAGCTTACTGATGATCGTGTTATTACAGAACAAAATGGGTTGTATTCCAGTGGTGGGGCCATGTCTTATTGGAATTTACTACTCTATTTAGTAGAAAAATACACCAATCGAGAAATGGCAGTGATGGCTTCTAAATTTTTCTTGTTAGATATTGGAAAAGATAGTCAACTGCCATTCAGTATATTTAGAGGGCAAAAGGAACATGGAGATGAAACAATAATTTCCACCCAAGAATACATCGAAAAACATTTTTCAGAAAAATTGACGGTAGAAGATTTAGCCAGTCGGATTGGAGTGGGACGAAGAACATTCGAACGGAAATTTAAAAAAGCAACTTCCAATACCGTAATTGAATATATTCAACGGGTGCGTATTGAGTCTGCAAAAAAACAATTAGAGTACGGTAGAAAAACTGTAAATGAAGTACAATACGAAGTTGGATATATTGACTCCAAGGCTTTTCGGGAGTTATTTAAAAAAATGGTAGGTATGTCGCCTATTGAATATCAGAATAAATTTAAAAGGAATACTACCTATGACTCAATGGCGTAAGACTTCTTTTAACACGCATTGAATCCTACTGCTTGAGGCAAAATTTCAACAAGATGTTGAGTCAATTAAACGCAGCTAGTTTCAATAATACTTTTTAAGCAAGGTTTTTCGTGTAGATCAGTTTTTGAGGAAATTGTACAAAGTAGTACCAAAATTTTAAAACTATGAAACGAAAACTAAGCGATTTAGAAGGTTATACGATAATAGCCAAAGATGGAGAAAAGGGATCTGTAAAGAATTTTTTATTTGATGAAGATAATTGGGTCATAAGGTATATGGAAGCAGACTTGGGAAACTTTTTTTCTGGTAAACAAGTGCTTATTCCTTACGCTTTTTTGCAAGCTCCTGATTGGGAGGGGGAGCGTTTTCCAGTAGAATTATCAAAAGAAGAAATTGAAAACTCCCCGTTAATAACTGCTGAGCTTCCTGTCTCAAGAAAGTATGAGGAAGAACTGCATAGCTATCATAGAGCTGATTACTATTGGATGAATACCAATGTTGCGCCTATGATTACTTATCCAATTAATCCGTTAGCTATTCCATCAAAAATTGTAGACGAAAAAGATATTGATACTTCTATACGTAGTCTTAATGAAATTAAAGGGTATAAAATAAAGACTACTGATGGGACAATCGGACACATTGATGATTTAATTATTGATGACACCAACTGGCAAATTGTTTATGCAGTTGTGGATACGAGCAATTGGATGCCATGGAGCAAAAAAGTATTAGTGGCGGTGGATTGGATGAAAAACATTAGTTATGTCAATCATGAAATTACCGTGGTAATCTCTACTAAAGCAATTGAGACTGCTCCCGAATTTGAACGCGGTGATTTAAATGATGAATACGAAAAAATGCTTCACGACCATTATGATTTAAACCATGCAAAAACATCGACTATGAGTGCGAAATAAAATTCATTATCGAGTTAATAAGAATGAATGTAAGTTTTTAAAATAAAAGATATCACTATGTATACTTCAATAATTACAGCTTTGCTAGTCGCAGCAGTTTTTGGTCTTATTATATCGCTAACTTTTAAGAAAACAGGGCCTGGTCCAGGGAATGGGTTGTTATTCTTTTTTGCCATAATCTTTATATTTTCTTGGGGGATTGGTAGCTGGATAACACCTACACATCCTTTGCATATAAGTTATCCTTGGTTATCTTATTTTTTTATTGGTTTGTTTATAATGTTACTGCTCACGGCAACTCTACCTAAAAGTAATCCTAAACGAAAAGACATTACGCCTACAGAAAACTTAGAAAACAAAGCGATAAATGAACAAGCTGTAGCAGTTGGTTTCGGGTTGTTTTTCTGGATTATGGTGATTTCAATGCTTGTGTTTGGGTCATTATATTGGATGTAAAATTTCTTTGGTTATCAATTAGAGCACGTTTTAATCTTAAATATTGGGAACAAAGTTTTGATTTATAACTGCAGTTGTAAATAAAGTAACGAGTGGCTATGGAAACAAAATTAGATACTTTAAAAAAAGGTGAGATAAGCTACGCTCCAAAATAAAAAATAATACAGTATGAAAACTCAAACGATAAACTATACATTTTTTTCTAGGAAAAATTTAAAGAACTTAGCTGAAGTTCAAAGCACCGAATGTATTTCAATATATATTCCAACCAAACGTGCAGGGATTGAAGTCGATGAGAAACAAGGTCAATTAAAACTGAAAAATGCCTTAAAAAATATTCGTCAGAATTTAAGCACTAATTATAAACGAACAGATGACGAAATTGAAGCATACTTAAAACCTGTTACAGCTTTATTAGATGATGTTCATTTTTGGAGAAATCTGTCGGATGGTCTAGCAATTTTTTTACACAAAAAAGGAATGGAACATTATTCGTTGCCCCTTAACTTTGAATTCAAAACCTACATTAGTAATCACTTTTATTTATTACCCCTGTTCCCTTTTTTTAATGGTAATGGGTTGTTTTATCTTTTAAAACTTAGTCAGGATAACGTTAGTCTTTTCGAAGCTAATAGACATACCTTAACTTCCATTTTTATAAAAGATTTAGTACCTGAAGATGTGGCGATACCAGATAAGGATAAAAGTCTTCAAGGAAAGGTTGTTAATAGTGGAAGAAATGAAAGTGTTATTTTTCATGGACATGGTGCTGGTAAAGATGACCCTTATAAACAGGTAAAAAAGTTTTTTAATGAAGTGGACAAAGGTGTTACTAAGCTAATAAATGAGGGAGGAGAACCCTTGGTTTTAGCTTGCCAAAATCATTACTTCCCGCTTTATAAGGACACCTGTTCTTATTTTAACTTATATCCTGATTTTGTAAATGGAAATCCCGAGGCTGAAGATGATGCTGATTTACATGAGAAGGCTTGGAATCTTGTAGCAGATACTTTTCAAGAGCAGAAAAAAACTAAAATTGAACAACTACAAGATTTGCAGAACTCTGATCAAGTTCGCACTGAATTAGAAAGAATAATTCCAGAAACAGTTGATGGTAGAGTAGACACTTTATTCATCAATGAATCCGCTGAGTTATATGGATTTTATGATATAGACAAAAGACAAGTGGTCGTAGAAGAAGCGCAAGGTGTTGCTAACGCAGAACTGATAAATTTAGCAGCAATAAAAACGTTTCTTCAAGGAGGGGAAATATATATAGCAAATTCAGACGATATGCCTCTAGAAGGATTTGAAATGAATGCTCTCTTGCGATACTAATCTCCATATAACCAGAAAAAATGGTTAATAGAGTTTTTCGAAAATTCTAGCTCCCGGGCTTACAGTTAAAAAAGTAACTAAACTGAAATTGCAAACTGAGCTGTGATCACAATTGGTGATGGCGATATTGTTTGAGTTGTGTTAATTCAAATACCTAACACCTTTGCATCCACAAAAAAGTTAGAATATACATCGATTTTATATTCTGAGGTCGTTACTTCATCTGTGGTTACGCTGACTCGCAGTTTAAACGCATCTTTTTTAATGTATTCTTTTAAGTCTTTATCAGTAGTTTCCAAATCAAGTATGTTACCAGCGTCTTCGGGTACCGCATCTTTCCAAGCAATTTGAATTTCATCCAATCCGTCAGCAACAAGGGATACAGAAACCGATTTCAAAAATCCAAAGTCTCCATTTTCTGGGGATAGAACGGATAGTGTCATAGCGGTAAGTTTAATCTCTTCAATTTTGTCTTTCCGAGTATCATTCGATGCAAATTCCGATTCTGTATTGGTTTCAACTTCAGGTGTCAAAATGGTAAGTGGTACATCAATTATTGATGAGGCAGGTATGGTTATCGTCTCATTATAGTCTAAATTAAACTGAGTTAACTTGTCAACTGCTTTACAACCAAGCAAAAAAAGCAAGGCAATTAAGGGTACATAGGTGTTTAATTTCATAACGTTACAATTTGACTATTTAAAAGTTACAAAATTTTGGGGCATAAAAAAAGCCTGTCGATCGATCAACAGGCTTTTTTGACTAATAAAAGTGAAGAATATTATTGAACAACTTTTACGTTGACTGCGTTTAATCCTTTTCTACCTTCTGCTAATTCGAATTCAACTTCGTCACCTTCTCTGATTTCGTCAATTAAACCTGATACGTGTACGAAGTACTCTTTTTTTGAATCTTCTTCACATACAAAACCAAAACCTTTAGTCTCGTTGAAGAATTTTACTGTTCCTTTTTTCATTGTAATTGTAATAATATAATTAAGGTGGAAAAGTAAAGTATATTTTTATAATTCCCTAACAAACTATAGCATTTGCGAATATTTTTTTTCACGAGAATCTTTTTTAAATCAGGCATTTATGCGAATAACAATGGTAGTGGCAAAAATTAGCCTTACCTTTGTACTTCATTTCGAAATGACATCAATTATAAATTGTCATTTCATAAACAATTTATATGTTATTTACCGAATTAGGCTTATCTCAAGCCCTGTTGAAAGCAATCGACAAACAAGGGTACACACAACCTTCACCCATTCAGGAAAAAGCAATACCACAAATTTTGGCTGGTAAAGATATTCTAGCTTCCGCTCAAACGGGAACTGGAAAAACGGCAGGCTTTACTTTACCTATGCTGCAACTCTTGTCTGAAAGACCCACTTCAAAAAGAAGAAATATCAGAGCATTAGTATTAACACCTACCCGTGAACTAGCTGCTCAAGTTTCAGCTAATGTAGAGTCCTATAGCGAGTTTTTAGATATTAAATCCACCGTAGTTTTTGGAGGTGTAAATGCCAATCCCCAAATAAGAACCTTAAGAAGTGGTGTAGATATTTTAATAGCGACCCCTGGTCGTTTGTTGGATTTATATAATCAAAAAGTGTTCACACTTGCTGATATTCAAATATTGGTGCTGGATGAGGCTGACAGAATGTTGGATATGGGCTTTTTACGTGATATTAGAAAGATATTGAGTTTAATGCCTGTTAAAAGACAAAACCTTCTTTTTTCAGCTACCTTTTCAAAGGAGATAAAACAACTTGCCAATGGCATGATGAACAACCCTATTTTAGTGGAAGCAACTCCTGAAAATACCACTGCTGAAAAAGTAGATCAAAAAGTATATAGAGTAGACCAAAGTAAAAAACAAGCGGTTGTCACTAAGCTAGTTTCCGAAGGCAATTGGCATCAAGTATTAATTTTTACAAGAACTAAACACGGGGCAAATAAGCTGAGTGAAAAACTTGGTAAAAGTGGAATTACTTCCGCGGCTATTCATGGAAATAAGACACAGAATGCAAGAACAAATGCCTTAGAAGGTTTTAAGAAAGGTAAAATCCGTGTATTAGTCGCAACTGATATCGCTGCTCGTGGACTGGATATTCCATTGCTTCCTCACGTGATTAATTTTGAGTTACCGAATGTTCCTGAGGATTATGTGCACCGAATAGGTAGGACAGGTAGAGCTGGAGCAAGTGGTTTAGCAATTTCATTGGTCGCACACGATGAAGTTGAATATGTTAGAGGTATTGAAAAACTGTTAGGTATGAAATTGGAAAGTGATGTGATTGAAGGTTTTGAGCCAAGCACCAATCCTGATCCAATAAAAGACATCTCACGAAAATCAAATATTAGAAAACCAAAACCAAGTGGAGATCGAGGTCGATCAAATAACAACAGACCAAGCCGTTTTAGACCGAAAGCTGGAGGAGGAAAAACCTCCGATTAATGAATAAATAGATGAAGGGGACTATTAATTTAATCCTCTTCTTTTTCAGCTTTTCCTGTGAGTGCATTTTTAATCCCGCTATTGACACTTTTCCATAGGTAACCGAAGAAAGACTTACCTCCCCCTCTGTCAAAAGCGATTTCACCATACCTAAAACCTGCTTCATTAGCATTATCTCCATCTTTGATGATCATATTCCCGACAGCTGACCTTATTTTTTTGACATGCGTTCTGTCTTCTTTTAACAATTTCAATTTCACATTGTCATACTTCATTTTTAAATCGCCAGACGCAGTATTTTTATCTCCATGAAAATTAAAATAGAGTTGTTCGATTTCTCCCTTAATTTTCATTTGTTGGTTTGGAATTAAAAATTGGTTCACTGTGGTAGTGTTAAAATTGGAGGCGGCACCCTTTGCTGTAAAATAGTCGTTTTTATTATTGACATCAAACCGCCAATCTAACGATAAAGGGGTACTACCCATAAATTTTGAAGAAGCATAAATGCGGGTTTCATTCCCTTCTTCATATGTGTTGGATAACTTAGTAATGGTAGCGTTGACGTTATCGAAAAACACCTTTCCTGCTTCTAAGTCTTTAACTTTTTTTTCAGAGTAACTGATATAGGAATTATTGATTTTAATAGAATCGATACTTAAATCAAAGGGTAATGATCGAAGTTGTGCGCTATATAATTTTTTATCGCCCGTCCGGTCTTTTTGTAACTTGTCTAGATAAAGAGCAAAATGGGTGGAGTCCAGTACTATTTTTTTACTTTGAAAATAAAATTTTTCATCTCGATACCCATAATCTACTTCGTCAATGTGAATATTAGGAATATTCAAAGTAATATGTTCATGCTCTTCTTCAAGGTGATTGGAAAGTTCTTCTTTAGAGTATTTGGATAGCAGCCTAAAGTCTTTGAAGTCAATGGCGCGGTTGTTAATAGCAATATTACTCACATATAATTTTTCATATTGGCCGAGGGCTACACCGATGTTACTAGCTTGTAACTGGTAACCACTATATGCTATTGGAATCTTTTGTGATATGATTTTAGAATCGATTCTTGCGTTTTGTAAGTTGAAATTTATACTGTCTATCGATATTTTTGAACTATCTTGACTGCTTTCATAGAGATAGAAGAAGCCGTTGGTTAATTCAAATTCATCTATTTTAATTTCTCTTTTTAAATCTACGACACCAGATTTTTGCTTATCATTCGCCTGTTTTTTTTTGTCAGAATAAAGCGTAAGTTTTGGGTTTTCCAATCCGAGTTTTTTTGCTTTTAATTCATTTTGAAACCAAATACCCCAATAACTAAATCCCTTGATATACAATTTATCTAATGAAATATGGGTGTATGATTCTATACAATCACGGTTATATACTTGAATCTTGATATTAGTTAAAGCAATATCTCCTGAAACTAAGTCAGCTTGAATATTATCATAGTCAAGAACAATGTGTTTTGGAAGTTTCCTTTCTAAAAAAGACGAAACGAGGCGATGAGTTTGATGATGTACAATTAAAAATATCGCAATACCACTAATCGCAATGATAATGTAAATGACGGTTTTGCTAAACTTAAATTTTGATAATTTACTCATATAAAAAGGAGGATGTAGTGTAGTGACAATTTATATAAATAATTCTCAAGGATTACTTCTCTTCCTCTTTTATTATGCGATGGGGTTAGCGAATTAATTTATCCAACTCAATTTTTAAATCAACACCGCTCATTTTTCTCAAGAAAGATTGCTCAATCAAATAATTAAGTAGTTGAATAGCTTGTTCATAACTTAACCCATTTTCATGAATGTTGGAGATACAATTTCTTCGTTCGTCTGTGAAACCTAATTGAGGAGTGTATGTAGTATAGATACCCATACTTTTAGGTGATGAAAGACCTGGTCTTTCCCCAATTAATACTGAGGTAAATTTTGCTTTAAGCAGCATGCCTATTTCATCACCAATTGCCACACGGCCTTCTGAGACAAGACAAATGGCTATTGAGAAGTGGGTTAATTGAGGTAATATCAAATTCAAAATAATTAAAGCATGTGTATTTATGGCATTGGCTGACAAGCCATCAACTAATATAAAAACCAAGTCATAAGTTCTTTTTGCTTTTTTTAACTCTTCCACCGAAGCTTGGTTTAAGCGTCTACCTAGATCTGGACGTTTGAGGTATTCGGTTCTATCGGTGATTTTACTTTTTAACTGAAAGAAAGGCAAGCCAAGTTGGTCACATTCCTCACTTAACCGTTGAGTATCTAAAGGTGTATAAATAGCATCTTTGGCATTTGCATGCGCTAACTTAAAATTCAATACCTCGCGAAGGGGTAGACTACCACCTACATTACCTAAAGCGATTCGAGCATTGGAGTGTACTTTTAAATCACTCCAGGCATCTTCTTGAACCAACGGTATTTTGGGTGCGTTGTCCATCAAGAAATCCCTTTTAAAAGTTGGTGAGAAGGAGTGATTGGAAGACGTTTTCCATCCTGATTCATTATTCCCATTTTTAGCAGCCATGCTTCAAATTCAGGAGCTGGTTTTTTCTGTAAGACTTTTCTGAGATACATGGCATCATGAAATGAAGTGGATTGGTAGTTAAGCATAATATCATCAGCACCTGGAACACCCATCATAAAGTTGCAGCCAGCAACTCCGAGTAAAGTCATCAAGTTGTCCATGTCATCTTGGTCAGCTTCTGCATGATTGGTGTAGCAGATATCAACCCCCATAGGTAAACCCATTAATTTAGCACAAAAATGGTCTTCCAAAGCAGCTCTCGTAATTTGTTTACCATCATATAAATATTCTGGATCTATAAAACCCACCACACTATTCACCAAAAACGGATTAAACTTTCTAGCTACCGCATAGGCTCTCGCTTCGCAAGTTTGTTGATCCACCCCATGGTGTGCATTGGCTGATAAAGAAGAACCTTGGCCAGTCTCGAAATACATTACTTGGTTGCCGATTGTACCTCGGTTTAAGGAAGATGCTGCATCGTACGCTTCTTGCAATAAACTAAGATTGATGCCAAAAGAAGTGTTTGTTTTTTCTGTTCCACCTATTGATTGAAACACTAAATCGACTGGAGCTTTATCTATGATTTTTAAAGTGGTAGTCACATGGCTGAGAATGCAGCTTTGAGTTGGTATTTCATATTTTGTACGGATATTATTCAGCATATGGAGTAGCTTGGAAACTACTTCTGGACTGTCCGTTGCAGGGTTTATTCCAATAACGGCATCACCACAACCGTACATGATTCCATCGATAATGCTTGCGGCTATTCCTTTGGCGTCATCAATTGGGTTGTTAGGCTGGAGTCGTACCGATAAATGTCCATTTAGACCAATCGTATTCCTGAATTTACTCACCACTTCACACTTTTGAGCAATCAAAATCAAATCCTGATTACGCATTAATTTGGAGACGGCTGCTACCATTTCAGGAGTTAGACCAGGTGCCAGGCTTTTCAAAGTATGTACATCAGCAGCTTCGGTAAAAAGCCAATCCCGAAATTCTCCAACGGTGTAGGATGCTACAATTTTAAAAGCTTGTTCATCATGCTCATCAAAAATTAATCGAGTGACTTCATCATGTTCATATGGAATGATGGCTTCCATTAAGAATTCCTTTAACGGCACATCGCTCAAGGCAAATTGAGCGGCTACTCGTTCTTCGTTTGAATCAGCGGTTAATCCTGCTAACGCATCGCCCGTTCGAAAAGGCGTAGCTTTGGCCAACAGCATGTTGAGGTCATCAAATACATAGGTCTGCTGCGCTATGGTAAACCTATAAGCCATCTTATTTTAAACCTAATGATTTTTGCTTTTTATACTTATTTAGAAGGATGAAAACGAGTGCTAAAACCAAAAAAGATAGAAAACCATAGGGTAAAAGGTAACTGAGTGAAACAATGCAAAAGAATGAAAAAAGTGCTGCGGTATAGGAAAATATTTTTGATTTATTTGACTTAAAATCCGAATGGCTATAAGCTAAATCTGGGTCTTTCGACTCTCCTTCATAAACTAAGTTGGCTTGTTTTTCTTTCAGTAAGCGTAAGCGAATAAGACTTATACTTACGCCAAAATACATACAGACTGCACCATAAACGGATAATTCGATTAAAAAGGACGTATGGCTTCCCCAAATGGCAATAGCACTGATGACAAAAACAAGCGATGAGGTAAGTGCTCTTTTCTTCTTTTTAGTGATTGACTCAATTGGAATAAATTGTTCTAGTTGGGTAGTCGTGGCAAGAGCTACTCCTTGTAGTGATGCTATCAAACCAAACAACCCAATGAAAGTAAAGAGTTGAACCAAGAGATGTTCTTTTGACAGTATAATGGCCAAAGAAGCAGGCATGGGGTGGTTGTCAGTACTAATGATGGCCCAATTAACATCATTCCAGTAAATGCCACCACCTGCTAATAGTAAGACCGAAAGAGCTAATAAAAATAAGGTCCAGAAAGAGTAATTGTATCCTCGAGTGATGGTTAACCTAAAGTTTTCTTTTTTAATGTTTTGGGTCATTAAGGAAATGCCTTCAATCGCTAATAATAGCCAAATGGCAAAAGGCAAGGCTTCGACAATGGACGTTATGGTAAACGAACCGTAGGTGTTGGTCAACAAGTTGGTCGGTTTAAACTCCGTAACCACCGCACTTTGATAGATGAATAATTCAGCAATGGCTAAAAGGGTTAATCCGATAGCAAACAATACACTAATACTAATATCAAATAGATTAATGATACAAAAAACACCAATAAAACCAGTTGCAATCCAACGAGTTGCAGCCATATCATCGGTTAAAAAACCAATATACTCACCAATGGAGGTGGCTACTGCCGGAGTGGCAAACAGAAATTCGAATAAGATTGCCAGCGCTATAAAGTTGCCCCAATGTTTCCCAAAGGCATTCTTAACATAGATATGTGGTCCACTAGCATCGGGATAAACACAAGCAAGCTCAATAAGACATTGAACCAAAGAATAATATAAAATAGCTGTAATGACAACAGGGATAAAAAACACGATAGGCCCTGTAATGGCCCAACCCAAATTCCAACCAAAGGACTCTCCAGAGATGACCAATCCAACCCCAATAGCCCATAGCGAGAAGGCCCCTAATGTTCGTGAAGTAGTATTTGCAGTTTTAACTCCCATTGATATTCAAAAGGTAAAAAATAAAATGCTTAAAAAGAGTGATTATAGTAGAATCTATCAAAGTCTACTTTCCAGTAAGAACAAACGCACCCCAGTAATACGGGTTAGTATATGCTTCTCGCAAGTTTTTTTGTGCTTTAATAAAGGCATTTCTCATGTTATCTGATTTCATCCAGTTTTTATAAAATTCAACCATGAGCTTTTGAGTGGCACTATCATCCACTTTCCATAAACTCATAATAATGTGGTTAGCGCCCGCAGCTTTAAATGCATGTTGTAATCCATATATTCCTTCCCCATAGTTATTGACTCCTTTGGCTGTTTCACAAGCTGATAACACAACTAAATCAGTCGCGTCCAAGTGTAGGTTTGTGACCTCATAAGCGGTCAATACGCCATCTTCAAAAGTATGCGAAGTGTCATTAACGCCAGCCAATACTATTCCTGATTGAATCATTGTTTCTGCCATTGAAAATTCATCAGTCTCTGATTTTGATTGAAAAAAGCCATGACTAGCCAGGTGCAGTACGGTGGCATTGGATATTTTTTTCAGATTGGTTTCAGTCGCTTCTTTTTGTTGATAGACTGTTGTGTTCCATTTTTTTGTCACTAATAATTGATTGATTAACTGTACTTCTTTTCCTGTACCGGGTAAATCTTCATATGTTTCATTTGAGCTTTTATAACTCGAAAAAGTAGGCTGACCAAAAAGTACGGCTTGTTTTGAATGACTCGATTTTTGGAAATCTTTTAACAGCTCTTTGGTATTCGTTACCGGAATTATTTCTGTCTGATCGATTACATAGGTTTTATTTAATGTATCAAACAAAGTGTTTACGTTGATTTGATTATAAATACCATCATTAGAAAGATAAATACGTTTGGGTAGTTGCTTTGATGGCATATAAAATTGAACGGTATCGATAATGGGCTTCCAAAAAGTACCGTAAGAGTAGGGGTCGTTTAGTTGTTGCAGGATAGCATTCTGATAAAAAGCAATCGCCTCTTTTTCCAAGTATTTTGAACGCGTACTCATAATTAAAGATAGCTTGGGTTGTTCTGTTGTTTGGGCAGTAATAATCAGTGCGCCATAAATCAAACCGCCAGTTAACCGAATGATTTCTACTGCGGCTTCATTCGGTTGAAGTGATTTTTGAATCTGTTTCCACGAGACTTGTTCCATCTTAAAACCTGAACGGAAATTGGTTGAGTTGGCAATGAGCCATTTCTCATTTTCTTCAATTTTTGTTTTTAAATGCTGGATTTCTGCGGCAGGAGTAGTTCCCGTGAGTAGCAACTGAGCTAATTGATTTTTTCGTTGTTCCCATAACGTGTAAATGTGTACAAGTGTGGTGTCGCCACTTGTTAGAATAGATGCTTTGTTTCTTCTACTTGTATTTAGAATAATGCCCTTTGTGGTGAGTTGCAAGTCGTATAAAAGCCCCATGATTTCTGGATTAATAAATGGATCGTCAGTGCCTTGCATGGGAAGCATTCCAGATACTTCTAAAGCAAACGCGACATAACTTTCCAGAATGTCCAGTTGGTTTTTATAAAAGGTCATTTTTTCATTGTCGCTGAGGTACGAAAAGTTGTGTTTGATTTCGTGTAACAAATCATCAATCAATTCCTGGTAAACTTTATCTGCATTCGGATAATCACCTGACCAATGGTAGGCTTCAGCTAGGTTGTATAAAGTGGTTTGATGCAAGGGAGGATTGAAAGATTCGTGTGATTCTTGGATAGAAAGGGAAGCGGTTAAATAATGGATGGCTGAGTCATACTGTTCATCGTAAATATACATTTCACCCAAATTATTGAAGATCGCTGTTTTGATATACGTGTTTTGATGGTGTTCTGAGGCCAATAAATGTAAGGCTGTGTGCCAAAAAAAAGAAGCTGAGTCGTCCATGTAGGCAAGACGATAAATACTTCCTAAGTTTTGTAAACTATTGACTTTATCTAGGGTGTTGTTGGTGTTAGAAGTAAGACGATAAGCCTCAAGGGCGTAGGATTTGGCTTTATTAAATTCATTTTTTTCGAGGTATAAGTTGGCTAGATTGTTTATACTAATTTGGTAATCGCGCATCTGTAGATAGTCTTTTCCATATACTTGTTTGATAACTGGGATTAATTGCTCTAGTAGATTGATTGCAGCGGAAACTTGACCAAGATGGTGAAACATCATCGCTTCCAGACTGGTGATTTTAAAGTAAACATCCATTAGAGGGTAGAAAGAAGTATCGGAGTGGTGTTTGTTTTTTTCCGGAATTGTAGTGTACAGGTAACGTGATTTATTGATAAAATAGGCACAACTATCGTATTCAGAAAGGGATAAAAATTGTTTAGCAACTTCCAGCAGCGACTCTACCTGTGAAACATGAGGCAGTGAATATAACTCAAAGCTAAGATTGGTAACTGTTTTGAAGTCAGCCAAAGCATGTGAATTTTCACCTAACCCCGCTTCTGCATACGCTCTGTTTGATAAGCTAGACAGGTATTGATCACTAACTTTTCCATAAATATCTTCTGCTAATTGGAGTGCTGAATCGGCATAAACAATGGCTTGTTTGTAATTCCCGCTTTGGTAAGAAAGCATACTTTCTTGATTGAGGGCTGTCCATTCTTGTCCGAGTGAGTTTAAAAAAGATAATAGAAACAAGAGTCGGGGAACCAGTGACATTTCAATTGTAGTCTTTTATTCATGTAATTTATTAACTATCCTCAGTTTAGCAAAGCGTGGCTAAGGAAGTGTTATGAAGTAATGTTTCTGTCACTGAGATTGTAAATGAAGCATGTACATTTTTTCAAAATATTTTTTGTTTATTACTCTTGTTCAAACACCCGTTTGGATTTAATTGAATCTGCCCATATTGAAAAGTTAAGCGAATAAAAGTGTCATTCAGAATCTGCCAGACAGCAATATAGGGATAGTGAGGGATCCATTCATCCATGATTTAGTTTTCTATAAAAAGATTCTTCCTTCGTCAGAATGATAATTTCCTTTACTTAACGACATAGAACTAACAGTAGCCCCTCACTTTATACATCACAAAACCCACCCATTCGTGAATTAACTTTTCAATGCCACCTATTGCTCCAGTGGATGGGGTAATTAGCTTTAACCAATTGTCGGTATTAGTACTTCTAAAATCAGTTGCATAAGGCGTTACCTCCAATCCAAGTTCTTCAGCACAAGCAATTCCACGTTTAAGGTGATAGCCTGAGCTGACCAATAGCAACTTCCCAGTAATTTGTTTGTATTCAAGTAGTTGCTTAGCAAAAAATAAATTTTCATAAGTATTTCGAGCGTTTGGTTCTACGAGAATGTCTGCCTCAGGTACTTTCCATTGTAGTAATAGTTTTTTTGTTTCTTCTGCTTCCGATTTTTCATCAGGGGTGATGGCAGAACTACCACCTGTTAACAAGATTTTTTTCACTCTCCCAGCTCGGTATATTGGAATCAGTTGCGTTATCCGGTTAACGGATTGGGTGACATGAATCCGTTCGGCAGGTGTTTGGTCAAGCGAAGTAAAGCCTAGTAGCACAATCGCTACTTCATAGCTACCTTGTGGTTCTGTGGCTTTTATTTCCCAAGTGCTCAACAAAAAGTTATGTACAAGTGGTGTGGATAGGAGGTAAAGCAAAGTAAATGCAGTTAAGATAAGTTTTTTTCTCGTTTTTTCGCTTTTAATAAAAAAGGCAATTACTAATATAGTCAACACCCACACCAGTGGTGAAATTAAAAAATGCAGCGCTTTAGATAAAAAGAAAAACATTAGTTGGAAAGTGTTTCTTTCATTTTGGCGACCACAGTATCGATTTCATCTTTTGTGTTGTATTTACTAAATGAAAACCGAATAGCGGATTCATCGGCAGTAGCTCCAATCGCCTCTAAGACGTGTGAGCCAATGTTGGTGCCACTGGAACAAGCACTTCCTCCAGATACTGCAACGTTGTGAATATCTAACGAAAACAGCAGCATGTCGCCCATTTCGGAGTCGGGTATGGCTACATTAAGTACGGTGGGTAAGCTGTCTTCTAGTGATTCACTTAATCCATTAAATTTTACTTGTGGAACTGCTTGTTTCAGTTCTTTAATCATATAGCTTTTTAAGCCTAAAATGTGGCTGTTATCCCCTTCCAAATTCTCATAAGCCAGCTCTAAGGCTTTGGCCATGCCCACAATTCCAGCCACGTTCTCCGTGCCGCCTCGCATGTTGCGCTCTTGCGCACCACCGTGTAAAAATGGATGGATAGATAAGTCGGCATTGATATGAAGTAACCCTACACCTTTTGGACCATGGAATTTATGTGCCGAAGCGGCAATGAGTTTTGGTCCTAAAGTTTGTAAGTCGAAGCAATAATGCCCGATAGTTTGCACGGTATCTGAATGAAAAATTGCATCAGTTTCATTACACCAAGTGGCAATTAGCTCAATTGGGTTGATGTTGCCAATTTCATTGTTACCATGCATAAGTGACACCAATGAATTTGGGTAGGATTTTATCTTTGCTTCTAAGTCGTCCAAATCAATTTGTCCATCTCGGAGGTGTTTGGTGTAAATGACTTGAATGCCTCGATATTTTTCTAAATACTGAGCTGTATGTAAAACAGCATGATGCTCAATTGGTGACGTAATAAGCGTTTTAATGCCGTAGGTCTCTATGGTTGAAATCAGTGCAGTGTTATCAGCTTCAGTACCGCACGAGGTAAAAAATAACTCCGATGGAGAAGTGTTGAGCAAATCTGACACCGTTCTTCGAGCCCGTTCAACGGCTGCCTTGGCTTCTCTACCAAACCGATGTATGGAAGAAGGATTTCCGAAGGTATCGGCAAGAAAAGGCATCATAGCCTCTTTCACTTCTTTGTCAACAGGGGTGGTGGCAGCGTTGTCGAGGTAAATTCGCATTAGGCTTTCGAAGTGATTATTTCCTTGATGTCTTGAATAATTTTTTGAGCCAGATAATCCGCTGTTGCTACCGAATCAGATTCTGAATAAATACGAATAATGGGTTCCGTATTCGATTTTCGCAAGTGAACCCATTGGTTTTCAAAGTCAATTTTAACTCCGTCAACACTATTTATCTGTTCGTTTTTATATTTTTTTTGAATTTGTACTAACACCTCATCTACATCGATTTCTGGCGTGAGTTCAATTTTGTTTTTTGACATGTGATAAGAAGGATATGTAGCCCTCAACTGAGAAACTGTTTTTCCTTCTTTAGCCAGGTGAGTTAAGAAAAGTGCAATACCTACTAAAGAATCTCTTCCATAATGCAATTCAGGATAAATAATTCCGCCATTACCTTCACCGCCAATTTTAGCACCTAGTTCCTTCATTTTAGTAACGACATTCACTTCTCCTACGGCTGATGGTTCGTATACTTGTCCTGCTTTTTGAGTCACGTCTCGTAAAGCACGGGTAGAAGAAAGGTTAGAAACGGTAGCTGATGGAGTGTGTTTTAATACGTAGTCAGCAATAGCGACAAGCGTGTATTCCTCACCAAACAATTCGCCATCTTCACTTACAAAAGCCAGGCGATCCACATCGGGGTCTACTACGATGCCCAAATCATAGCTGCCTTTTTTGAGGATGTTACTTATCTCGGTGAGGTGTTCAGGAAGTGGTTCGGGGTTGTGAGGGAATTTACCGGTTGGATCACAGTAGAGTTTTTCTACTTCTACTCCCAATTGCTCAAGTAATGCGGGTACTGCGATTCCTCCAGATGAATTTACGGCATCTACTACTACTTTAAATTTGCAGGATTTTATGGCTTCAATATCTACTAAATCTAATTGTAAAATTAAGTCGATGTGTTTTTGAATGTATGAGTCGTCATTGGTCACGGTACCCAAGTGGTGGACATCAATGAAATTAAAGGCTTCTTTTTCTGCGATTTCTAAAAGCGCCTCACCTTCAGCACCAGAAATAAATTCCCCTTTTTCATTCAGCAACTTTAAGGCATTCCACTGAGCAGGGTTATGACTGGCGGTGAGAATAATTCCGCCACCAGCATTTTCTATCGGTACGGCTATTTCAACCGTAGGAGTGGTTGATAAACCTAAATCAACGACATCAATTCCTAAGCCGATTAGCGAACTGCATACTAAGTCTGAAATCATTTTTCCCGAAAGACGGGCATCTCTACCGATGACCACTTTTGGAGTTTTTCCAGCGTTTAGGAGCCATGTGCCATAAGCACAAGCAAATTTTACAGCGTCAATGGGAGTAAGGTTCTCTCCAGGTTTGCCACCAATGGTGCCGCGGATACCTGATATAGATTTAATAAGTGTCAAGGGAAGCGAGTAGTTAAACTTTAAAATTTAGAAAGCACTTTAGTGACTTCTGGTTCGTTTTCATCTTCGTTTTCACAGCTGCCAATATCTTTACCGCAAAACCCACAAGTTGTGCCTTCATTTCTCAAAAAAGGACTTTGTGATGCGCAGGTACCTTTGAACTGTCCATTTTTCAGAATTAAAATCCGCACAGACATGAAAATGAAATACAGCGCAACTAGGGCGATGGATAAACCGATAGTAATAAGTAGCGTACTTTGCATGGCGTAAATTTAAGTATATTTAATGAATAACTAATCGGTCAACGGATAAGTTTCATTTGATTAAAATCATCTAGAGGGAAGTTGTTTAACGATTAATAGTTTGTTTCCTTTTCATCTATTCGAAGATTTATCATTTTTAAGGAAACACTGCACGATGCCAAAAATAATTCCAGAAAAAGATAAGCTACGAGAAGAGAAATTAATAGCGTTTGATCGTTTATTAACCATCATGGATGAACTACGGTTAAATTGTCCGTGGGATCAAAAACAGACGTTGGAATCCATTCGACATTTAACTATTGAAGAAGTCTATGAACTTTCCGATGCTATAATTGAAGGCAATGTTCAAGAAGTAAAAAAAGAGTTGGGGGATATTTTGTTACACCTTGTTTTTTATTCTCGCATAGCTTCTGAAACAAACCAATTTCATATTGGTGATGTGTTGAATGGCATTTGTGAAAAGATGATTCACCGTCACCCGCATATTTATGGTGATGTAGACGTGCAAAATGAAGAAGATGTGAAGAAAAACTGGGAACAGTTAAAGAAGAAAGAAGGTAATAAAACGGTTTTAGGTGGGGTGCCAAAATCGTTACCTGCGATGACTAAAGCAGTACGCGTGCAATCTAAGGCACGAGGAGCGGGGTTTGACTGGGATGATAAAAGTCAAGTATGGGAAAAGGTTCAGGAGGAATTGCAAGAGTTTAAAGAGGCGGCTGAAGGACCTGAGAAGGAAAAAGAATTTGGAGACTTATTATTTTCACTAATTAACTACTCGCGATTTATGAATATTGATCCTGAACAGGCTTTGGAAAAAACAAATAAGAAATTCATAAACCGATTTAATTATCTCGAAAAGCAAGTAAAAGAGCAAGGTAAAGAGTTGCAAGACATGACTTTACGAGAAATGGACAAAATCTGGAACGAATCGAAGGTTGATTTCCCCTGATTCAAGTAGTTAAAACATATGTTGGTCGTCCAATTTAGAAATCTAGTCGAATTTGTGAAAATCTGAGTATAACCTTGCGTACATTTGGGTATGGCAAGATTAGATATCAAACAGCTTTCGGATTCTATTCACCAAGATCCAGATCCTTACAAGTTCAATTTGTACTTAACAATTATGAACCAAGGAAAAATTTCTGAAACGAATCCGTTCAGAACTGACAAAGAATTTTTAACAACTTTACTAGAACACTATGAGGCAGAAGAAAATTATGAAGTGTGTGTAGAGTTAATTAAAAGAGTAAAAAGTTTATAATATAATAGGTCTCAAAATTATTTGAGACCTATTTAGTTTTATAATATTTCTATTTCTTCACCGAGTTGGTTGTGTATATGAAATTCAACCAAACCCAAAGAAGTATCTGGAAGAATTGAGATCCATTTTTTATACTTTAAGAACCACTTCACCTGCTTTGAAAGAATCCCTTTTGTGAAGTAAGCATGTAAGAAAGGATGCATACTCACAGTAAGACTTTTTTCGTTTTGCTTTGTTAACACATATTCAATGTTTTCTTCAATAATACTGGATACAGCTATACTTGCTGATATGGATCCAGTGCCGTTACAAGAAGGACATGTTTCTTTCGTGGTGATGTTTAGTTCAGGGCGAACTCGCTGACGTGTGATTTGTAATAAACCAAATTTTGAGAGCGGAAGAACGACTGACTTCGCTTTGTCCTCCTGCATAGCTTCACGCATTGCATCATAGACAGTTTTACGATTTTCAGCACTTTTCATATCAATGAAGTCAACCACAATAATTCCACCCATATCTCGAAGGCGTAATTGTCTAGCTACTTCTTGTACAGCTGATAAGTTGGTGCTTAATGCCGTGTTTTCTTGATCTTTTTGCTGGGCAGATTTGTTTCCACTGTTTACATCAACAACGTGCAATGCTTCGGTGTGTTCAATAATTAAATAACCTCCCGATGGCATACTTACAGATTTTCCAAAAAGGGTCTTAATCTGTTTTTCAATCCCCTTGACTTCAAAAAGTTTTGCTTTTCCATTATGGAGTTTTACAATTTTTTCCTTGTCAGGAGCTATTTGCTGAATGTATGTTTTGGTTTCTTCGTATGCTTCTTCACTATCTAACACAATGCTGTCGAATGATTCGTTTAATACATCTCTTAGAATAGTGGAAATGCGGTTGGCTTCGCCTAATACTTTTTCTGGTGCTTCAGCGGTACGCAAATTTTTGCTTGCGTCTTGCCATTTTTGAAGGCAGTTTTTCAAGTCTTTATCAAGCTCTTGAACACTTTTTCCGTCAGCAACAGTTCGAATAATTACACCAAAATTTTCTGGCTTTATAGAGGTAACTAATCGTTTTAATCTTTTTCTTTCCTCGTTATCAGCTATTTTTCGAGATACGTTAATGGTATTTGAAAAGGGCACTAATACAATGAATCTACCCGGGATAGAAATATCACAGGAGATACGAGGACCTTTGGATGAGATTGGTTCTTTTGAAATTTGGACAAGTACTTTTTGATTCTTATTGAGTACTTGTGAAATCTTACCAAGTTTTTCGATTTCAGGCTCTAGCGTGAAGTCTTTAAGGCTATAGTTGTTTTGTTTTTTACTTAAAACAGACTTAGTATACTTGGTAAGTGAACGGAATTGTGGACCCAAATCGAGGTAATGTAAGAACGCATCTTTTTCATAACCTACATCCACAAATGCCGCATTAAGACCAGGAACTACTTTTTGTATAGTCCCAAGGTACAAATCACCTACAGCGTAGTTAACATCATTTCCTTCGACATGGCATTCCACCAAGTCTTTATCTTTTAATAATGCGATTCGTACCCCGTCTTTGTTCGCGTTAATTACTAACTCGTTCACAACAGTGGGGTTTATGTATATACAAGAAAACCGAACCTACGTATTAGGTTCGGGTAAAAATTGAAAAGACGGAAGAATTACTTCTTCTTATGTCTGTTTTTTCTAAGTCTTTTCTTTCTCTTGTGAGTAGCGATCTTATGTCTTTTTCTTTTTTTACCGCAAGGCATAACTTTTAATGTTTAATGTTTATAATTTTTTTAACTCTGCTTCGAACTTTTCAATAACTGACTTCACGTATGGGTCAGATACCTCTAGTTCTTTTAATATCATGATGTACTTTTCAGCTTTTTCTTTTTGCCCTAAGGCTAAGTAGCAATCTGTTAAGTACAACAGTGCTTTCAACTCAGTTGGGTCGATTTCGATTACGGCTGTAAATTGTTCAATAGCTTTATCATATTTTCCTACGGTAAATTGAAACTCACCAAGGAAAAGTCTTGCTTCTACATTTGAAGGGTTTTGTTCAATTATTTCCTTCAAGGCATTAATTCCAGCCATCGGCATAGGTTCAGTATATACTTGTACCACTGCCTTTTTTATTCGTAAATCGGCTCTTTCCGAATTTGAATCCAATAATTTATCCAAAAAGCCGATCGCTTTTTGACCTAGTTGTTTTCTTTTTTCAGCTGTTCCACTGTTTTGGAATGCTTCAAAGATTCCCAACGCTGCTTTTTCTAACGTTTTGGCGGTAGTATTTAGTTCCGCTGCAACTTCGAAATATTTAGCTGAGCTATCAAAAACAAGTGATTTTCGATAGTACACGCCAATTGAGTCTGCAAATATAGACTTTTTTTCTAAATCTGTCTCAATTAAATACTTGGAGGTAAGGGTTTTAATTGCCCGTTGATCCGCTTCGTCTAATGGAGATTGATGAGTTGGGTCGCTTTTAACTTCTTTTTGTGATGAAGATGAGTCACTTAAACTCGCGTTTTTTTCGTCTTCAACAATAAATTTTGGTTGACGAAATAATAAAGCTACAATAAAAATTCCCGACAACGAGAGGACTATCTTGATGATTGTACTTTTTCTCATTTTCGGGAATTAGTATTTTTTGTAAGCTCTGATTAGTTCAAGTCTTTAATTTTTGAGCTTCCTTTAATTTTCTCTACGAAAACTTTTGAAGGCTTAAAACTTGGGATGAAATGTTCATCAATTATGATTGCCGTGTTTTTTGAAATGTTTCGAGCTACTTTCTTAGCTCTTTTTTTGTTGACGAAACTTCCGAATCCTCTCACGTAAATATTTTCACCTTCAGCCAATGAACTCTTAACTACAGAAAAGAATGCTTCAACAGTTGCTGACACATCTGTTTTTTCTATTCCTGTTTTGTCTGAAATCTCTGCAATTACCTCTGCTTTAGTCACTTTCTTTCAATTTTAATATCTAACACAACAAATAAGCTGCGAAATTAGTACCCCTAGGACTAAATAAAAAACAAATGACTAAAAAAATATTCAACTTTACGGAATGAAACATATTTCAAAAGTCAGACTTGAAGATATTTCAACAACAATTATAGCATGGTATCAAAGCCATAAACGCGATTTACCGTGGCGACATACTATAAATCCGTATAATATATGGTTGTCTGAAATCATGTTACAACAAACTCGAGTTAATCAGGGTATGGCGTATTACCATAAGTTTGTTAACAATTATCCGACAATTATCGATTTGGCCAATGCTCATGAAGAACAAATACTAAGGGATTGGCAAGGCTTAGGTTATTATTCGCGTGCTAGAAATTTGCATACAACCGCTAAAGTGATTAGAGATGAGTATAAGGGCGTTTTTCCAGCTGACTATGAAGCTATTAAAAAATTGAAAGGGGTGGGGGATTATACTGCAGCTGCTATTGCATCATTTGCTTTTAATTTACCCTATGCAGTTGTGGATGGAAATGTTTTTCGCGTGTTGGCAAGAGTATTTGGTGTCGAAACAGATATTTCATCGAGTATCGCAAAAAAAGAGTTTACAACCATTGCTAACAAGCTTCTGAATAAAGAAACACCCGCTTTACATAATCAGGCGATGATGGAGTTTGGGTCATTACAGTGTACTCCAAATAAGCCCAACTGTTCATCATGTCCTTTGTCAACAACTTGTTTTGCCAGAGCCCATGAGATGCAAGGGCAATTACCAGTAAAACTAAAAAAGATAAAAATCACCAACCGCTATTTTAATTATTTAATAATTAAGAAAGGGAATAGGTTAGCGCTTCAAAAGAGGGATAGAAGTGAAATATGGGCTTCACTTTATGAGTTTCCTCTACTCGAATCAATGCAAGCGCTTTCCTCTGATGAGTTAGTAACTTCTTTCAAAAGTGGTGAAATTAAAAGTATAAAACATGTGGCGGAGGCAAAACATATTTTATCACATCAACGTCTTTATTGTACTTTTTGGGAAATTGAGTTGGATAATAAATCATCCGCTGAGTATCAGTTTTATGGGCTAGATAAAATAAAAGAACTTCCTAAGTCTGTTTTAATCGATAACTTTTTGGTCCAATTTTATTTTTGACTAATTTTATCTTTTACAAAGTAATTTAAGCTATGGCAGGAGTAAACAAAGTAATTTTAGTAGGCAATCTAGGTAAAGATCCCGAAGTTCGCGCTTTAGAGACTGGGGTGAAAGTAGCTCGATTTTCTTTAGCCACTACTGAGTCTTACAAAGATCGAAACACTGGTGAACGTGTTGACCAAACCGAATGGCACAATATAGTGCTTTGGAGAGGTTTAGCAGAGGTTTCCGAACGATACCTAAAAAAAGGAAGTCAAGTCTACATTGAAGGAAAACTACAAACACGATCCTACGAAGATAAAGATGGTGTAACAAAATATTCAACAGAAATTGTTGGACAAACCATGACAATGCTTGGTGGAAAAGGTGGTGATAGTTCACCGTCATCAGCACCATCGGAGGAGCCTAAAAACATCAATACAAAAGTGGCAGCAGAGGATGATGAAACCAATGATTTGCCGTTTTAAGTTGAACTTAATTTCTATTAATTGGAAACCCCGATAGATCCCGACCCCTTTAGTTTTTTAATGTTGCTGGACACCATAGATACAACTTATTTAGCGATAAGTGGTGGTATAATGGCAATATTGTTGTTGTTGTCAGCCTTAATTTCTGGCTCTGAAGTAGCTTTTTTTTCTATTACAGGTTCGCAAATTGCGGACTGTGCTACAAGCGAAAAAAGCAGCGACCAGCGGATTTATAAACTTTTGCAAAACCCTAGGAAGTTATTAGCTTCAATATTGATTTTCAACAATTTGGTCAATGTTGCTTTTGTCACATTAGCTACTTTTGTGATTTGGGAAATCGCAGGCACTAAAGATCCTGCTAACCTGCTTAATATATCGGGACCTATCATCATCACCTTTCTTATTGTTTTCTATGGAGAAGTGATTCCTAAAATTTATGCGAATCAAAAAGGGATGGTGTTTGCACGAGCAATGGCTTATCCATTTACAATAGCAAATAAGGTATTTAGTCCTATAAGTTGGTTTTTAATTGCCAGTTCTAATATTATCGAATCGAGAATTGTCCGAAAAGGGTATCAAGTTTCTGTGCAGGATTTGAATGAAGCAATAGAAATAGCAACTTCTGATAACAAGGAAACTTCAGAAGAAGAGAGAGGTATTTTAAAAGGAATCATCAACTTCGGAACCATTTCAGTAACTCAAGTGATGATTGCCAGAATTGATGTGATGGGCGTTGATAATACGATTGATTTTCACCAATTGATGGATAAAATTAATAAGTCAGGATTCTCACGGATTCCTGTTTATGAGGAAACAATAGACAACATTAAAGGTATTTTATATGTGAAAGATTTACTTCCTTATGTCAATCAAGACGAAAATTTTAATTGGCAAAATCTTTTAAGAGAAGCGTATTTTATCCCAGAAAGTAAAAAGATAGATGATTTACTTCGAAACTTTCAAGAGAAGCGCGTGCATATGGCAATTGTGGTGGATGAGTACGGAGGCACCTCAGGCTTAATAACCTTAGAAGATGTTATTGAACAGATCGTTGGAGAAATCAACGATGAGTTTGATGAGGATGAAATCGAATACAAAAAGATAAGCGATAATGTGTATGTGTTTGAAGGCAAAACGCAACTTCATGATGTGATAAAAGTTCTTAACTTGCGTCCGGATGAGTTTGATGAAGCCAGAGGAGAAAGCGAGTCAATAGGTGGTTTGCTGCTGGAGTTAAATTCAAGTATGCCTAATGTGGGCGAAAGTATTCCTTTTGGTAAGTTTGACTTCATCATTGAGTCGGTAAATACAAAACGAATTAAGCGAGTTAGAATAGAAATTAATGAAAATAAAGAACTTGATTTTGAAGACTAAGTACGCATTATTATTAACAATACTCGTTTTGGTAATTGGTTGTGGTGGTGATTATAAACCAAAACCAAAAGGATTAAATTTTATTGAATTACCAGAGCAAAAATATCAACTTCTTAACGAATCGGACAAGCCTTACTCCTTTGAATATTCTGTTCATGCTTTGGCATGGGATGACACAGCTTCTTCTTACAGTGATAAAAAGAAATTATATAAAATTTTAAAATACCCTGAATTGAATTCTTCGATTCACATTACCTATAAGGCGATTAACGACAATTCAGATTCATTGGATAGTTACATCAATGAAGCTTACCGTTTGGCTTATGGTCACGATGTAAAAGCCTATGGCATTACACCAGAAGTAGGAACACTACCGAATGGTAACCACTTAACCACAATCACTTTAGAAGGTGATGTGCCTAGTCAATATCAGTTTTTTGTACACGATTCAACCACCAATTTCTTACGTGGTGTAATCTACTTTTCTACCGCAAATAAAAATGATTCGTTGGCTCCTGTAATTGACTTTGTCAAACAAGATGCCCAACATTTAATCCAAACGTTGGAATGGAAGAATTAACTGCTCAACAAGTAGTTGAATGCTTAGGCTTACAACCTCACCCTGAAGGAGGTTTTTATATTGAGACCTACCGCAGTAAAACTACTTTTGAACACGGTGACGTATTTCCTGCTACTCGCAATCATTCTACAGCGATTTATTATTTGTTAGAAAAGACCGATTTCTCAACCTTTCATCGGATCAAATCCGATGAGTTGTGGCATCATTATTTGGGAGAATCGTTTTTGATTTCCGTCATTCTTGAAGATGGAAGTTTTGAAGAAATTCTATTAGGGAAAAACTTACAGCACGGTGAAAAACCTCAAGCGATGGTGCCAGCAGGCGCTTGGTTTGCTTCTGAATTAAAAACAAAAGAAGGGTTTGGATTGGTTGGCTGTACAGTCTCTCCAGGTTTTGATTTTCAGGATTTTGAAATTGCCGAAAGGAATAACTTGATTGAGCGTTATCCTGAATTGGAACGTATAATTAGCAGGCTTTCTAGATTGGAATAAGTATCAACGCTAGCAATAGGATGAACCTAACCTAGATCTTTCTACCGTTGTAAGCGCAAGGACCGCTCCGCTTAACCTTGCGCTATGGGATGGACGTGGTAAGTTATTATGTCATCAGTAGACAAAAAAATCCGTTGCTTCGATAGGGAGATTGCCGCGCTTCATTTCATTCCGCTCGCAATGACGTAGTTGGAAGATTAACCCCAATCAGGTATTCGAAGAGAACTCTCATGTTTTTTTTTGTGACTCTTACTTCCTGACAATCTGAACCCAACCTTTATAAAGTTGCGTTGGCGTATCTAATTCATAGTAGTATAACCCATCAGGTTGATTTTTACCGTCCCAATCGTTTTGGTAGTAGAAGCTCTTGTAGGATAAGATACCCCATCGGTCGTAGATTCTTAATTTAGCACCAGATTCTGGTAAGTTACTGATATAGAAGAAGTCATTTTTACCATCACCATTTGGCGTGAAAATATTCGGTATATACAAGGTACGCCCAATTTCAGCCTCCAGCTCTAGAAGACAGCCATTTTTGTCTTTAATATAAATGGTGTGTAACCCTTCGGCATACCCTCGAGACTCTTCGCTTACCCCATCAAGGTTAGCAAGAGCTACGAAGTCTTCTTTGTCATTAATGCTAAAGGCATAAGGCTTGCTACCGCCACGAATTTCATGTAAGAAGATGGAACCTGTTGCTTTACCGTAATCGCTCGGGAGTGTGGTGATGTTTGCAGTTAACTCTTCACGTTCCGGCACCTCTACACTTTTTCCACCATTGGCACTTACTCTAGCCGTTGACGCTGTTTCGTCAAGATCTTCATACACGCATACTTCGTCTGTTAGACGATCAATTTGTTTGATGAATACCGTATGTGCACCACCCGTTAAGTTGTTAAAGATGGTGTCAGTAGTAAATCCAAGTGTGTCATCTACGCTAAATTCAAATAGGTATAGGCTGTTGTTGGCATTGATGATATCTAAAATAGTGATACGTGCATCAGCAGCACCAAAACAAGACGTAGTATCTGTTTTTAATACTAAACCAATGCTGCTAGTTGTTACTATTGCCGTGTCTGTGGAAGAACAGGTTGGGTCTTCGGTGTCGAGTACATTGATGAGATAGGTATTGTCCGCTAATTCTTTAAAAGCTGAATCTGGCTGTACGATTTCAGGGGAAGATAAGTCCAGTTCTTGTAAACTGTATTGGTAATTTCCAGAACCATTGTCAGCATCAACTAAGACTTGACCATTGTCCAATCCACATGACGCTTCAATGGTAGTTAAGTTAATCGTGATAGGCGTATATTTCGCTAAAGGCACATCATAGAAATATTCACACGAGACCGCATCCTTAATCACTACAGTATAGTTTCCTGCAACCAGTGGTGCAAATGCAGAATCGGATTGATAATCCTCAACAATGCTGTTATTAATGTTGTCCACTAGTTTTAGTTCGTAAGGTCGTGGTGCACCTTTTAGGTTAGCTAATGCAATTGATCCGTTTAAGTTCTGACAGTTCGGGTTTTGGCTGTTGTTATTAATGCTGTCAAGCAATAAACCATTCGAAGCATTTAGGAAAACTATAGTCGTGTCTAAGCAGCCATGGAGACTGTCTTTGGTGATTATCGTATACACGCCACTTGGTATGTTAATCAAATTAGCAGCAACCGTTACACTATCCGTAAATATTGTTGAAGAATCGGTACTGAACTCATAGAACCCTGAACCACCCGTAGTAGAGGTGATGCGTATTTCACCATCGTCAGAATTACAACCTGTTGGCGAGGAGACTACCGATGCTGACGTTTCGATTGGCAAGGGCTGAGTAATTTCGAAGATGATGCTGTCCAAACATGAGCGATCATCAATTACAAATAAAGTGTCTTTTGCGGCTGGTAAATTAGTGTAGGTAAATGGTCCATTTCCAATTTGTAAGTTTCCAGATAAAATTGATCTAAAAGGAGCAGTTCCTCCTACAATGTTAAAGGTGATTTCGCCATTATTATCTCCAAAACACGTTATGTTTTGCTGAGCAGTAATTTGAGGACTAATTTCAGGAGAACCATTTATGCTGATGTTAGTCTGTAACAGACAACCCGAAGCATCTTTTAAGAAAATGGTTTTTATGCCACTGCTCAGGTTATTAAAGACCGTATCTGAGCCAAAATCAAGCGTATCACCAAAACTTAACTGGTAAGGCGTAAGCCCCCCTTGAATGTTGGAGAAAGTAATGGAGCCTGTACTGTCACCAAAACATACAGGATGCACAACAGAGGTATCAAAAGTGATAGAGCTATTAAAATTGATGTTGTTATCGAATTTACAACCAAAAGCATCTTCTATACTCACAATATAAGAACCTGGAAGCACATTGGTTATGGTGGTGTCCGAGGTTTGAATTGCCGTGTCACCATTTAAGCTAAACTTGTATGGAGAAATTCCACCCGAGAAATCATAGGCTCTAAATTCGCCTGGAGGAGGTGTACAGGAAGGTACCACAAGGGTGTCAATCTTCATAGCCAGAGCAGTTAACATCGTATGTGTTTCATTGATGGGCATAACAGATATACACCCGATGTTATCTTTTAAGACTAAGCGGATAGTTGTATCACCTGCTGTGAATTGTGTCACATTGAGTTGATTTGAATTTGAGAAAGTTGCACCATTATCAAAAGAATAGGTTCCAGAAGCATTGGCTTGTGAAGGGGCTGATAAAGAAGCTGTTGCCGTGAACGAACTGCCAAAACAAGACGTATCTTGGCTTAACACCAACTGACCAGTTGGAATCACATTCGTGTTAATTGTTACTGTTTGTATGGCTGAACAACCATCATTTGTACGGATAGTGACACTGTAGATAATGCTTGTATCAGGTTTAGCAATTGGGTTTTGTGCCGTAGAATCATTTAAGAATCTGCTTGGAGACCATAAATAATTATCGCCACCAAAAGCTGAAAGGTTCACCGAGTCGCCAACACAAATGCTTGTGTCATTGGAAATGCCTGTGTTTTGTAATGAGGTAATAGTGATAGATGCGGTATCCCTATCCAAACAACCGTTCGCTGCTGTGACCTCAACCAAGTAGGAGAGAGAAGCCGAAGGAGTAATAGAAAGTGTATCGTTCGTTCCAATTACAGGAAGGTTAGTTACCTCCCTCCAAGCAAAAGAAGTCGCAGCTGGTGCATTGGCAATCAATTGAATGGATTTCCCTAAACAGGTTGTTGTATCACCCGATATTGTCACCGATGGTTTTTGATTAACAGTTATCCGTGTGCTAGCAGGAATTGTACAACCCGTGCTATTCGAGACAGTCACCGTGTAAACCGTGTCTACGTCTGGTGAAACTAAAATGGAATCGGTACTTAACTGAACACCTTGGTAAATTGGACTCCAAGAATAATTTGTGCCGCCACTTACTACAATAACTAAAGAGTCGCCTTCACAGATGGAGGTGTCATTGGTGATGGCCACTGAAGGAATTTGATCGACAAATATGCGAATGCTATCCAGAGCATCACAACCAATAGACGATGATCCACGAGCAATGAAGGTAGTTGGACTAGTAGGTTTTACATACGTTGAATCGTTATTCGGTGAAACCACAAAACCATTTTGAAACCACGTTATATTTGGAGCACCAGAGGCAATCAACAACGTACTGTCGCCTAAACACAAGCTATCACTTAATGGTGGAGCAATCGTTAATCCTGGTGAGGTTTGCGTGAAAATCGCTACGGTATCGGAGTTTGTACAGCCAATAACATTGGTTACGGTTAACACATAATTTTCTGACATAAAAGGTACCGCTTTCGTTGTCAATGAATCTGGATTAAATATTTCACCAGCACCTGTTGTCCATTGATAAGCAACCCCGTTAGCCACTGCGGCCGATAACGTAATCGTGTCTCCAAGACACACGGTGTCATCTTTCACCACATTGATGGTAATAATTGGATCAATGAAGACATCTACAAAAGCAGAGTCAAAACAGCCGGATAGAGTAGTCACTTCAACTTTGTAACGGGTATCTACCGTTGGATTCACAAAAGTGGAAGCTGAATTTGGAGTCGAAGCCGGGCCACCTGACCACGAATAAATAGCCCCACCAGTGGCAGTAAGCTGAGTTGAATCTCCTCGACAAATGGTATCTGCAATAGCTGAAACAGTAATGGTAGGAACACTGCTAACCGTAACGGTAATAAAGTCTGTAGCAGTACAGTTGTTTCCTGAAGTACCTTCCACTACATAAGAGGTAGTCGTGGTAGGAGTCGCAGTTGGGTTAGCCGTTGTCGTGTCACTTAATGAGGCAGATGGCGACCAGACATAAGTAGTTGCACCTGTTACATTTAATGAGACTGATTCTCCAATACATATAGAGGTATCGTTAGGCGTAATGGTCAAAATTGGAGCTGGGGTCACATCAAGTTGAACCGAGTCTCGATTTGTACAGCCATTGGCATCCGTGCCGGCAACCACATAATTGATGGTATTTGATGGTGTAGCGGTTGGATTAGCAATGCTACTATCATTTAAGAATTGCGCAGGAGACCAGCTATATGACATTCCGCCTGTAGCAAGTAATTGTACGGGTTGGTTTTCACAGATTGCCGTGTCGCCAGAGGCTTGAATGCCTGGAAGTGCATTGATCGTTACGTTGACGGTTGTACTAATCGTACAGCCTAATGAGTTGCTAGTAGTTACGGTATAAGATGTGTCTCGATCCGGGAATATTTGTAAGGAATCGGGAGCAAGTAAATTAGCACGATAAGGCGTTCCCCAATCATAAGTAGTTCCACCTTGTGCAACTAAAATAAGGGAGTCATTGATACAAAGAGAAGTATCGTTAGGAAGTCCAACCACAGGTAATGGATCAACAAAAATTGTTGTGCTATCCAAGGCATCGCAGCCATCAGAAGTTTTTCCTCTCACCATAAATTGTGTAGTGCTCGTAGGGGTAACATAAGTAGTAGCACTAGTAGGAGTGCTCACGAAACCATTTTGAAACCAAGTGATATTAGTGGCTGCACCCGTTGCGACAAGCAATGAACTATCTCCTGCACAAATACTATCCAATGACGCTACGATAGTTATGTTTGGAGAGGATTCGACAATCACAAGTGTAGAGTCTGAATTGCTACAACCATTTAGATCTATGATGGTCAAGGTATAAAATTCGCTAGTGAAAGGCTCAATATCAGTAGTGAGCTGTGTAGGTGTGAAGATCGTTCCCGCACCAGTGGTCCAGTTGCTTGAAACAATGTTGTTAGCCGTAGCAGTTAACGAAACGGTATCACCCAAACAAACCGTATCTAATGGAGTAATGCTAATCGGTGTAATTGGGTTAAGTGACACACTCACTGAAAGCGAATCATAACAACCTAAGGTGTTAAAGATTTTTACGCTGTACGTGGTATCTCTATCAGAAAATACTTGCAGTTGGTTCGGTGCTAATAAGTTCGCTCGGTAAGGCGTTCCCCAGTCATAAGAAACACCTCCGCCAGCAGTAAGGGTGATTGTGTCATTCAAACAAATAGTTGTGTCCTTGGACAGCGTTCCGGTCGGAATTGGATCTACAAAAATTGTGGTGGTATCAAATGAATTACAACCATTGGAGGAAGTAGCGATTACACTGAAATCGGAAGTTGTAGTTGGGTTCACAATGGTGGAATCATTGTTAGGAGTTGCCACAAAACCATTCTGAATCCAGGTAAAGGTCGAAGACAAACTTGAGGCTACTAATAAAACATTATCTCCCTCACAAATGCTATCCGTTGAAGCAGTGATTGAAACTGCAGGGGCGGTTTCTGTAATGACTAGGAGGGAGTCGCTGTTTTTACACCCGTTATTATCAAGAATGTTCAAGAAATAATAACCATCGGTGGTTGGAGTGATGTCCGTAGTCAGTTGTGTTGGAGAAAAGATAGTCCCCGCACCAGTGGTCCAGTTGCTGGAATTAATGTTGTTAGCTGTAGCAGATAAAGAAACGGTATCACCCAAACAAACGGTATCTAATGGAGTGATGCTAATTGGAGTAACAGGGTTAAGTGACACATTCACTGAAAGCGAATCATAACAACCCAAAGAATTAAAGATTTTTACGATGTACGTGGTATCTCTGTCAGAAAATACTTGCAGTTGGTTAGGAGCTAATAAGTTCGCTCGGTAAGGTGTTCCCCAATCATACGAAACACCTCCACCAGCCGTAAGGGTGATCGTATCATTCAAACAAATAGTCGTGTCATTGGACAGTGTTCCAGTTGGAATTGGATCAACAAAAATTGTGATGGTGTCGAATGAATTACACCCATTGGAGGAAATAGCAATTACACTAAAAATTGAAGTTGTCGTTGGGTTCACAATGGTCGAATCATTGTTTGGAGTTGCTACAAATCCATTTTGAAACCAGGTGAAGTTGGATGATAAACTATTCGCAATTAATAGGGTGTTTTCGCCCGCACAGATGCTATCATCTGCAGCGGAGATTGTGACAGGGGGTGCTGTTTCTGTAATCACTAAAATGGAGTCACTGTTTTCACAACCATTGTTGTCCGTGATGTCAATGAAGTAATATTCATCCACCGTAGGTGTGATAGGTGTGATTAGTTGATTGGGTGTTGAAATCACACCACTAGCAGCTGACCAGTTGACGGCAGTGACATTATTCGCCACAGCCGTTAGGGTATCTGTTTGTCCCAAACAAATAGTGTCAATCGGGTTGATGGTAATGGCCTCAGGTGTATTTACGGCTACAGCAACAACGAGTGAGTCTTCACAACCAAATGCATTGGCTATTTTTACAGCATAAGTCGTGTCTTTATCTGTGAACACCTCCAAAACATTAGCAGCTAATAAGTTGCCTCGGTAAGGTGTACCCCAGTTGTAAGCAGTGCCACCTGAGGCTATTAATTGAATGGTGTCTCCCAAACAAAGTGATGTATCACTCGTCAATGTGCCGTTTGGAAGCGGAATGACATTTACAGCAACGGAATCAGAAGCATTACAGCCACCCGTGGTAGTGGCAGATAAATAAAAGGTGGTGGTAGAAGTAGGGGTAACCGTGGTGGTATCATTATTTGGAGAAGCAACAAAACCGTTTTGCTGCCACACCACATTTGAACTTGCTCCTGAGGCAATGAGTTGGGTGCTTTCGCCAAAACAAATGGAATCTTCTAGCGCTACGGCATTTAACACATCCGCAGTTTCAACCACTAATAAGGTAGAGTCTTCATTGGTACATCCAATGCTATTCGTCACCGTTAATTTGTAATAATCAGACACCGTAGGGATCGCTACTGAAGTGGCTTGATTGGGAGTGAGTATATTTCCTGTAGTAGAGCTCCATTGAAAATTCACCCCATTAGTCACTACCGCAGAAAGTGTAATCGTATCTCCAGAACATACGGTGTCATTATCCGCAATGTTGATGGTAATGATAGGATCAATGAATACATCAACAAAGGCGGAGTCAATACATCCTTGAGGAGTAGTGACTTCCACTTTATAACGTGTATCGATTAACGGTGAAGCGGTTACTGACGCCCCTGTTGATGCAGAAAGTGTGCTTGCATCTGACCATACAAAAGTACCTCCAGTAGGGTTTGAAGCTGTTAATAAAGTTGATTCACCTCTACAAATGGTATCGTCTGGTGAAATGTTTATTAAAGGAAGCGGGTTGATGGTTACTGTTACTGAATCGGTGTTTGAACAACTGTTACCATCGGTACCGGTGACATAATATTTACTAGTGGAGTTTGGTGTAGCAACTGGGTTTGGAATGTCATCTTGATTTAAAGTAGTGTTTGGCGTCCAAGAATAATTATCAGCCCCAGTAGCATTTAGTGAAACACTTTCTCCAATACATAATGCCGTGTCATTAGAAGCAACAACAGTTGGTAAAGAGAATACATTAATGGTTACCGTGTCTTTGCCCACGCAGCCATTTGCATCCGTACCAGTAACCTCATAGGATACATTAGAAAGCGGAGTGGCTATAGGTGTTGCAGAAGTACTGTCATTTAAGAATTGAGAGGGTGACCAAGTGTAGGTATTTCCTCCTGAAGCAGCTAATGATACGGGTTGAACGGCACAGAGCGTAGTGTCTTTTTCTGCGGTAATTGTTGGTCGAGAATTTATAGTAATGGTTACGTTAACACTACTTGAACAATTATTTCCATCCGTTCCAATAACCGTGTAAGTAGTCGTATTATCTGGGGTGGCAATCGGGTTAGCCAAAGTGATATCATTCAAAGAACCATCATTTGGTGACCATACATAGCTGTCAGCTCCTGAAGCGGATAATGGTAGAGATAAAGTTTCACAAATTGCTGTATCCGCAGTTACTGTTAAGTTTGGCAATGAATTTACGGTTATTAAAACCGAATCGGACGTTTGACAATTGAAAGCATTTTCACCAACTACTACATAAGTAGTGGTTTGACTTGGTTGCGCGGTAGGCGATGCTACATTGCCAGCACTTAACGTGGAGTCAGGAGACCAACTATAACTTCCGGCCCCTGTAGCATTTAACAAAATGTTCTCTCCTTGGCAAATAGCCGTATCATTAGTCACAGTTAAACTGGGTAAGGAGTTAACTTTAATATTAACGGTATCATAGGCAAAACAACCAGCCAAATTTTGTCCCCGCACAATATAATCAGTAGTGGTGCTTGGGTTGGCAATAGGAGAAGGTGAAGTAGTAGAGCTTAAGGAATCACCAGGAGACCATAGATATGAATTTGCTCCTGTAGCGGTCAATATAATAGATTCACCAAAACAAATAGAATCATTTTCAGAGGCTACCACAACAGGAGCAGTATTTACAGTTACCGTTACAAATGCCGAGTCATAACACCCATTATTATCAAAACCTCTTACTTCATATTGAGTTAAGATTAAAGGCTTTGCATAAGGCGAAGCTATTGTAGAGTCGCTGAGCGAATTTCCAGGAGACCATTGATAATTAACAATAGTAGGCCCAGTTGGTATAAGCTGGACCGAGTCATTTTCACAAATAGTTTTGTTTGATGGAGGCGTTAAGGATGGACGGGGATTCACATTCAGCGTAATCGTTGTCGAGTCGCTACATCCTGCCCCTGTGCTCATCACCACTTTATAGAGAGTAGTCGCTTTTGGAGAAGTGGTTGGGTTGAAAATGGAAGGGTTATTTAATGAGTCTGCCGGAGTCCAGGAGTAACTGCCTCCAGAATTTACTTGCAATTGTATTGACTCACCTTCACAAATAGTGGAATCCGTGAATAGGGGATTTATAACAGGTAATGGGTTAACAGTAACAGTTACGGTATCATTGGCGGTACAACCATTGGGAGTAGTTATAGCTACAACATAAGTAGTGGTAGTGTCTGGTGTTGCTAGTGGGTTTCTAATGTTCGTGCCACTTAAAGAACCGTTGTTAGGTGACCAAGAGTAGGTATAGTCGGTACCTAGTGTTGCTGATAACTGCACCGATTCACCCGCACAAATAGCCACATCGGGAATAGGTGTAAAAGTAGGGCGTGGAAAAACGGTCAAGGTCTGATTACTGGTATCCGAACAAGTTCCGTTATCGACTACTAATTGAATGTTCTTAGCTCCAGAACTAGAAAAAGCCACATCGTGAGGTCCTTGAGCACTTGCCGAAGCAGGGCTGCCGTCTGGAAAAAGCCAATCATAACTTAGCGGTGAAGCAGAGGAATTCGTGGACGCATCGGTAAATGTGGTGGGGAGGTTTTGGCAAACATTTGAAAATGTGAAGTCAGATATTATTACCTCTCCTTGTTCGATTATGACCGAATCTTCATAAGAACAATTGACTTGGTCAGTGACTGTATAGGAATACATTGTTGGGGAAAGGTTAAATCGATCAAAATCTGTATTTCCATCATTCCAAGTTATACTAAATGGAGGTGTTCCTCCATCAGGAATCACACTTATTTGTCCGTCTTTATTGTTGTTACATGTTTCATCAGAGAAATTATTGGTGGTTTCAATGGCGTCAGACCCACCTACAGTAAAGGATGTAATGACGTCTGGAAATATACCTAAACCAGGTATGAAAACAGAGGCAATAACTATATAAGACCCTTTGCATAAACTATCAAGCGTTATGGAATAAATGGTGCTTCCAGCGGTTAAAACAGTGTCAATTTGTATTTCTTTTGTTCCGAGAACTCGAATTCTCTGTAAGTTATTAGCTGGGGCGTTTACAGTAAACGTTAAGACTGCTGATCCAGTCCCACCAATACACCCACCTACTGTGTTTACAACACTACAATTAGCATCAGTAATAGTGCTATCCACTAAAGTTGTGTAGGGAGCTGCATGTGAATTAGTATAAACCGCAAAAAATAAAATTGCGCCAATACAAATTTTTAAGAATTTAATATGCTTAATCACAGAGATGAAATGTTAATGTATCGTTCCTTCAAAACAATATCGGGTTTTAAGTAAAACTGGTTGGAAAGGTTTTTGAATAATTTAATGTTTTACGATAAATATATGCGTTAATCGACATTTAAGTAAAACAACTCAAAACTCTCCTATGATTATTAAACCTGACATTACGCCAAAATACATAAAAAGTTGTGTGATTAACTAGTTTGGGGTGGTAAAAATGATTAATGGGTAAATCGCGTTTTAGTTTTTTATACTAAGGTAAAAAAAGCAAATAAAAGGTTGACAATACAACTACAAAATTTACTTTTACGGTGTGTAACTGGAGAAGCTGATTGAGTAGGTCATTATCCGCTATCCATTTTATGTCCCGATTTAACAATTGGGATGGGGATAATGAAAGAAAGCATTAGCGTTAAAAGTTTTGTTGGATTTTAAAAGTAGCCCGTGAAGGTGTTTTAGTAGCGGAGGATTTTTGGAGTGTTTGTTTGGGATTTTGGGGCTGTGTAGTCAGTGGTTATAAATGGCTAAGGTAGTGATTGAGACCGTAGCATACTTTCCTTCTGGGGTTGTTTTTAAATAATTATTATGAAAAACATATTTAGTGATTTGATAATTTGTTTATGAAAATTTTACGAAATACGACAATTGTTTTTTTTGTCTTTTTATTGATGATGTTGTCAAGTTGTAGCGAAAGTGTTTATTGTAATCTTACAGGGCAAAATGCGTTTACTTTTGATTCTCATGAACATTTTATTTGTTATAGACCGATGAGAATAAATGGGAACTGGTACTGGACTAGAGGTAGTACTCCAAATTGTGATAACCAATCTGGTTCTGGCAAGGATAAAAAGCGCTTTGCTAAAGATTGGGAGGAATTAGAGTGTGATTGTTTTTTTAGATTTAACTCCACTAAACAGGATGATGTGTACTCAAATAAAGGTGTAGGGGAATGGATAGATGTAGAAGATGGGTTAAATATTTACAGAGGATCAGTTCCGAAAGTAAGAGGAGACGAATCAGTATGACATTGCAAGCGGAGTAACTATTAAAGACCATACAGTTCCTAACCTCTATTCTGGTACAATGTTTATCAGTAAAAAAAACTACGAAGCTGGAAATTATGGTAATGCTAAAAGTGATCCTCAGGATGCTATGTTGACTGACCCAGGTTATGTTGAAGAGTATAAAAAACCTAAATATCAAAATGTTAATATTCGAGAAGATTTTGTTTTTGAATATGATGAAAACGTGGGCGATTGTGGTGGTGAATTGTCCTACCCGATTGAATGTCCGTCTAGTTTTGGTTGTAGTGATGGGTTGACCAGACGAGGGGTAGAGTGTCCATTAGTTCAAAATGAGTATAATATTGATTTAAAAAAGATGCCTCCGCTAGTTGGTGTAGGTCAATATGAAAGCGAATTTATTTATCCTTTGTATAAATCTACGTCAGAAAGTGGCGACTATGTATATAGCGGTAGGGATGGCGTGAGATACATGCTTGTACAAAGTGAACCTAAACAAGTATTTAAGAAAAGCTCTAGCAGAGAGTAATGGACATAAAATAGGGGTTCATTTGAGAAATGATGATTATTTGGGCAACAATGAAGAGAGTAAAAAGGTACAATCATTAATTTATGAAACCCAAACGGGTGAGGTGATTAGGCAAGGAACTAGTGAAGATCCTCCTGTGATTAAATACTGCGATGAATTGGGAGACTATCATAGCTTTGTTTTTAAGTTTAAGATTTACAATAGTGGCAATTATACGTTATTACTAACAGTTGATGATAAGGGTTCTACAGGGGGGCAATTTCGCTCATCGCAAGTAGTGATTGTTACAGAAAATGATGCATACGTTGATTCCGATAATATAAAATTAGAAGCCACGGCACCAAAAGGAGTTAGACAATTAAAATTGAACGTGCTTGAAGTACCCTCTGATGCTAATTTTACTTCTTTAAACAAAATCACAGCGGGCGCTTATGGGAGTTTTGAAAAAATTTTTAGAAGACGCTTACAGCAATAAAAAAACAACAGATTTAGATTGGGTTAAGTCCGACCCTGTCTCTAACTCGTTTGATATCATAGTTAAACCCTGTACGGTTGGAGTTGATAAGTTTTTTGATCAAAATGGGAACTTGAAATTGATTGCTTCAGATTACCAGTATTGGTATGATAAGCTTATAGATTTTAAAGATCTAAATCAATTTCCAAACTGGGAAGTTGAAGTTATTGATGGTGCGTTACAATACGCAACTAATAAAGCTTACCAAAATATTATGGAAACCTATTACAATGCATGTAATGCGATACCAGAAGATTATTACTCATCTGCTTCTCTTAATACGAATCAAGTCGTTTGTTTCAGAGCAAACCACTTTTCTTTTTACAAAGATTATATTTCTACAGCTTCTGTAGGGGAAGAACCTTCAATCGGATAGTAAAATCATATTACGGAGGACTATTTGGGAAAACGTTTCCAGGACCAAGTTTATGTAACGATTATGGTAATGTTGGTCTCTGTATTGGACCAAATATACCTGATATTATGAGGCGTAGCGTAGTGGGAGTTTTTCATAACGGATACCTTACAGATCCTCGATTTAAATTAGATAATAATAATGAGGTAGATTTTGCAATGATTTATGAAGCTAGTCATGAAATTTTGCATGCGTGGGCTCAACCCTATATTTCTAACTCCAATGAAAGTTCTTCTGCATTAGCGCATAATTCATATATAACGGGTTCAAATTCATACTCAAACTCTTTTCTTTTTATTTCGACTCTCCATCTAAGCAACTTACCTATATTAGAAATGCAATGACAAAAGGATTATTATTACCTGAATCATTACAAAACACTATTTTAAATCAACTAGTAAGAAAACAATAACTATGAAAATTTATATCCTGTTTTTTATTTGTTTTCATGTCGATACATGGTAATTCTCAAAGCCGATATGATGGAGTCGTTATATATCAAGATTCAATTAATAGAAAAAATACATTTATTGAAGGGGAAGAGATATACTTTTTTATAACGGTAAAAAACACCGACAATTTGCCAAAAAAATGGATAAGTGTTGGTCGCAATTTAAATTATTTACCCTTCACTAGATTGAAGAATTTAGATACTGGGAAAGAATATGTAGCTACTAAAAAAACAAAACAAAAACTAGACGAAGAGACTATTAAGAAATATGAAGAACGAGAAAAAAGACTAATAGAAATTTTTTATAACGAAGAAAATGCTTTACAACCTTATCAATCTAAAACAAAAGTCCATAATAAGTTTTTTCTTTTTTACGACAGTAATCCCTCCGTTTATTACCCGAATATCGAGACCTTGAAAAGTAATGATTACCCATGGTACTTTTCTTCTGGAAAATACTATGCTGAAATTTCATGTTATCTCGGGATTGAAAAAATACCAATTAGTTTTGAGCTTTTTTAGAGGTGAAATCATTTCCAAGTGAAAGAATTAAACAAGACTATATTGATTATTTAAAAGGTGTAGAAATTGAAATAAAGAAAAACATGGGATTAATAGAAAATAGTGAGGGGAATTTAATGCCAACTAGTTTGTGGAACTATGTTCAAGACCCAAGTCGATTTTACATTAATGAAGCTTTTACGAAAATGCTTTTCCCTCTCTCTCAAGAAGTAAGGAATAGAGATAATAAGATTGTGTTAGCTTATTTACAGGATTTGATACTAACACAACCAAATATTTTTAATGATTCGTTTTTATGGGAATTATTTCATGGGAAAATGCAAGACTTTATATATATGAATCCATCTAACACATTTGATTTTGTAGATAATTTGTTAAAAGCAGTAAAAGAACATCACCCCCTTATTTCTGAAGAAATAATTTCAAATGCGGGTACATATCATAGTATAACAGGGTCTAACTAATTATGCAGAAAGAAAATAATTTCAAACCTTCGTTAAGGTTGTTCTTACTTTTGTCATTTGTTGTTTTACATTTTGTGAATATATATGCACAAAGTCCAATAGAGATTAAAAAAGGACTTTTGGGTAAAGTAGAATTTACAGGTACAGAACCAGCTTGGAACTCCACAGGGGTTTATACTTCAACTGTTATCGAAGAGAAATCCACTTTACAATTGGTTGAGCAGTATATTCAAAATAGAGATTGGCAGTTATTAGCACCTCTTTTTTCTAACGCTAAAGCTTATTTTTCTTTCATTGACAAATTACTATACAGCAAATCTGAACTTGAAAAAATTGGAAAGAACCCCAAGTAATCAATCTGTTTTAAACACAATAAAACCCTGGAAGATAAAGCAGATAAATGGAGCGGAATTTCAACTAGAAACTGTCAACGGTAAAGAAAGTGCTACCATATATTTTAGTGTTTCAAATGAAAAAATCACCCAAGTGAGTGTTCAATTTTCTCGTACTGCTCAAAAAACAGGCAGCGGTGGTGAAACATGGAATTTTGTGAAGTTGGCAAAATCAGCTGAAGAAGCACCAGAATATTTTGATGATTACATGGAGTTGTATTCTGACAATAAAAATGTAAATAAACCTAGCTCAGAAGAAGAACCCGCGTTTGGTCAAATCGAATTTGAACCATTAAAGTTTCAGTATAAAGCATGTAGTTTTGGAGGGCGCTTATGCAAAGAAGGAGTATTTAAATACAATTTAGGCAATGTGATATCGGATAAAGATATGCCTGAAAATCAAATAGCTAATACAAAAACTTATTTTAGAGATATTACTGATATGACAGCATTTTGTACTCCAATGAACGCGGATTACTTGCAATTTGGTAACTATACAATCACGGCAGTGGTCGTTGATAAATTAAAAAAGCAATTAACTTTCGTCAGGGATGGCTTAGAGCCATGGGTGTATGGTAAAAATGAGTTTGATTTTCAAGTGAGCCGGTAGCTGTAGAAGAAATTGATCAATTTTTATATGTTTTAGATAATTCTCAGGAGCCTGTTGTGCTAGTGTTTAAAGTTAATCATTCAAATGAAGGTGATTTTAGTGTAGAACATTTGGGAACCATAGATTTTATCAGTTTTGAAGATCCAACGGATATTGGTGGTTTTGAAAGAGTTTCAACTAATGTTCTTTACGTGTCAGACTTAAACGGATTACATGCTATAGAAATAAATAAAGGAACAGGTTTACCGACTGGTTTAAAGAATACATATACAACTGGAACGGATCCTAATAATTCAGAAAAAACTGTAGAGTTTAATACGGCATTTAAAATTGCTTCAGATAGAAGCAGTGGGTCGACGATGATAATCACATTTAGAAACAACCTTGTGTCCTTTTTCAAATAGTGAGATAGATTTCTCCAATTCTACTGGAGAAATTCAATTGAGCTACAGGTCTTATCTAGATGTAACGTATAGTCCTACAAACTTAGCTTATATGCGATTTGAAGAAAAATGGTATATAACCGATAATACAGGTAAAATCCATACTTTTAATAAAAACGGTAAATATATCAGCACGGTGGTATCTTTGGTGACGCTGAATGGGGCGGCGAATTATATTACCCCAAAGCCATCACCCCCAACAAAATAGATGACCCCACCAACGATTACCGTTACCGTTACATTGTGGCGAATACCTATGGTTGGGAAACAGGTTTTAAACTTGTTTGCTCCGAAAGTCATCATTCCCGACTTTGAGGTATTTGAAAACTTAAACAACAATGAACTTACTTTTACCTTTACTACCTCAGGAAAATGGCAACATGTTGAAAAAGGAACTGGGTTAACCTTTAGTGGAATAAAAATAAACGGACAAGCCATAAGTGAAAACCTCTGGAACACCCAAATTATTCCCGGAACGGTAGAAAATCCTGGTGATCAGTTAAATGATAAAATCAATGAAGTTTTGTTGAACCCTTCAGCGATTACTTCGCTTAGGCGAGGTTGGAATACCGCAGAAGTGAATGTGACTATTTTCAAAAAAGATGGTAATCCTGAAGTTGTAAAAAAGGCGATTGACTTTTATTGGTTGCCAACGAACTATAATGCTGCGGCACAAGCAGGGGGTCCTTTTGCTAATAATAATTGGCAATTAAATTTATACAGTACGATTAACAATGAGAAAATAGATTTTATATACAAGGACATTTCTCTAGAGAGCACGGCTAGTTTTTATGGGGTAGGTCGTACGTTGTTTTTATGCCTTTGTGTACTTTAACAGTAAATGGCTACAACACACTTTACAATGAAAGCCCTGGATATGATCCGTTGGACAATTTTTCTTTTGGAGAAGGCAGCGCTATTGAGGTAAAAGACAATGGATATATTTGTTTGAATGTGGATCGAACCACCTTTGATATTACTCAAGAAAACCATCATCATCATTTGATCTTGGCTACAGAGTATTATTTAGGGGTTCACCCGAGTAGTATTCCCGAATATGCCAATGCTGCTTGTAAATCACCTTGTGAAGTGATGGAAGCACGTTCACCACAGTTTGATTTTGAACTGGAAATTGACCGGACAGCAAGCCACCCCGCAACTGTTGCTAACCCCTAACTCAACTTATAGTGAGTCACTGCACATCAGTTTATTGAATACAACCACCAACAGTAATCCAACACGACCAATTTGTGAAGTTATGCCAGAAGTCATAAATGTAGGAGTCGACCTTTTTAACGGCTATCCAATAGATGCTTGTGCAGAATATGAAGTCACACTGGAGATGGGATGTAACAACTTTGAATGGCCGATCTCAAAAACAAAAACCATTAATACTTCTCCGGAAGTAGATGCGGGTGAAGATGTAGCTTTATGTTATCAGACTTCTGGGTCAAAAATACTAAAGCCTAAAGACACCTGAATCAGGAGGCGTATGGAGTTCCAACGATTTACCCATTACCTCAGGAGGTGAAATCAATTATGCCGATGTACAAGTGGGAGTTAATTATGTGGTGACCTATAGTGTAACGGATCAGTGGAGTTGTACCAGTGAGTGATGATTTAATAGTGACCATGAAACCACAAGTGCCAGTAGTTTCTATAACCAGTGATGCTAATGTATGTGAAGAAGCCGTATTAACTTTCATGCGACAGCCATGGAAGATGTCACCTATGTGTGGACGTTGCCGGATGGCGAACGGTTAGCGACAAGCACCTCTTCTTTTTCTTTAGATGATTTTTCTAGTGAGAATGTCGGCGACTATCATGCCTCCATTTATGTAGATGGTTGTGAAGGTGCTTTGTCCGCACCCATTTTCGGTAGGAATATTTGAAAAAACGCTGGTAGATGCAGGCAGTGATCTTGCGTTTGTGTGATTTCCGGAAAGTAGTCATGCATTAACTGGCGGAAGCCCAGTAGGAGGGGTATGGTCAGGAGAAAATGTGACCACCAATATGTTTGACCCATCGTTAGTGTCTACAGGAAAGCATGAAGTAACTTATACGTATGTAGATGCGAACAATTGTGAGTATAGTGATAGTAAAGAAATCACCGTGGGTCCTTTGCACCCAATGCCAGAAGGTCATGAAATGTGTATCACAGCCACTGCGCTCTATTTGCCTGAATTTATTCCAAACTCTTCTAACTGGAGTGGGCCTGGTCTGGTGTCACAAGTGTTTGTGCCGGATGTTGCGGGGGTAAGCACCAGAACACTTAATTTTGACTATGAAGAAGAGGGGTGTTCAGCGCGGTTGAATGTAAAAATTAAAGTAAATCGTGGTCCCTTATATCTCGATATGGGTCCAGGGATTCCTGTTTGTGCCGATGATTTTCCAAGGCTAACCGCAACGTTGTTTGAGGATGCGACTTACAGCTGGACAGGGCCTAATAATTTCACGTCAACTAATCCCTCACCTTTGGTGGTGGGTGAAAAGGAGGAGATAGAAGGCACCTATGATTTGACGGTTACCATAGACGAATGTACTGTTACGTCCAATATCATCTTATCAATTTTAGATAAAGAAGAAATTACGATTAACCACCCAACAACGGTCTGTGAATCACAATTGCCCTTACTACTTTCCGCTACCCCCGCTACGGGCGTGTGGTCAGGAGAAGGAGTAACTCAAGTGGGTGATGATTATGTCTTTAATCCAGAGACAGGTGGAGTAAAAACACTTCGTTACACCACGACTGATGTGCATGCGTGTGAAAATTCGGAAACCGTGTACATGAATGTGCAAGTGCCTCCCGTTGCTTATTTTGATATTTCCCGATTACGAGGAAGTTGTTACGAAGAAAATAGTCAATACCAGCTCTTCGCCAATGTCTTGAACCCTCAAGGTGAAACCTTCAAATGGTACCGTAGATAGCGTTGAGTTGCAGGAGAAACCTCACAAGCCATTAACATAACAGATGTCGCTACTTATACCTTAGAAATGACCAATGCATGTGGTAGCCGTTCACAAGAAATAACACCAGAATTAAATATCCAGCCCATTTTTTCAGCCATTCCAAGCACGTTTGTTTGCGATGCAGATTGTGAAGAAATCATAACTGTTAACATTGAAACCGTGCAGTTAGGTCATAATTATGAAGTTAAACTCTTAAAAAATGGCGCGTTACAGCAAGAAATAACGATTAATGAGATCACCCAGTCACAAGCAACCCAGGTTTTTGAGGTAGAGGGATATGGGAATTATACGGTGCTAGTAAAAAATAAAAATGACTTTGGGGTGTGTGAAGTAGCAAAAGAAGTAACCATAGACCGCAAAGAAGTCGCAAAAGAAGGGCGCTATTTTTCTTTTACGAAGCAGATCGCGTATACGCACCACATATCGATGCGTATGATTTTCACCAAGGGTCTTATACGTTTGAGGCGTGGATTCAGATTCCGGAGGGGTATTTAGTAAATCCGACAATTTTGTATCAATGGTGGTGGTCAAATGAAATTATCATGACAATTTTTGGTACTCAGACATACTTTGATCCATTGAAAATGAGAATAAACTATGGTTAGATAATAATTATAATCAAAGGGTATAGTTTTGGAATTAATGAAGACGGAATTCCGCAAATCCCTAACTCAATATATTATAATCAAACAAATTTCATCTGTTTTTCTAATCTGAAGGACGGTAAATGTCACCATATAGCAATAGTAAGAAGACCATTGGATTTATGTTCCGCTTGTTCCAAGCCCTACAAATTATTATTAAATGTACACGATTTTACTTATATGTAGATGGTGAATTTATTGGCTCTAAAGATAGAGGATTGTCTAATCGATCGGGACAAGTGGAACAACAATTTTGATTTAGAGAATGGTGATTTGTTTTTTGGATTTGAACAAATCATACATACGGAGGGTATTCCCTTGAAGGCTACATAAAAGAAGCAAGATTGTGGAATGTTGAACGTAGTGCTGAGCAAATTAAAAATAATTACGAATTCCCTTTAGATGGTGCTGAAGAAGGTTTAGTAGGCTACTGGAAATTTAATGAGGCAGATGGCTCACAAACCATCACAGATTATTCGCCTTATGCCAATCACGCAATTGTAGGTAAAACTACGAGTGTAGAAACACAAGACCCCGCATTTGATATTGGTTGTGAGCCACAATGTGAGCAAGTTAGCGAGTTAGAGCAAGTAGATCTAACCAAAACCACAGCGACTCTTGGTTGGGAGGGTTCTACGTATGATAATTATCAATTACGCTACCGTGAACAAGGTACCGAAACGTGGAGTGCTTTAAGTGTGGCCAATCAAACAAAAGTAGCCATATCCAATTTAATTGAAGGTACTTTGTACGAATGGGAGGTTCGACTAGTTTGTGAGGAAGCGGTATCGTATTCTGATTGGAGCGCAACTCAAACATACACTACTTTAGGAAAAGTGTGTGAGCAACCCGTTAATTTAACTTCCCGAGTGTACAGTGATAATGCGGTGGAACTAATGTGGGAGAATGAGGCTGATGTGATATCCTATGAAGTGCGATATAAAGAGGCAAACGAAACAACTTGGTCCGTAGAAACCTTAACGGAAAATTATTTAGTGCTTTCGGGTTCTAATTTAAATCCAGCAACCACCTATGAATGGACTGTATTTTCTGAATGTGAACATAATCGTTCTTCATTTCCAGCAACTGAGGCTTTTGTTACAAATGCAAACCCCATTTGTGGTGCTCCGAGCAATTTGACTGCCAACCAAATTACTGAGACTTCGGCAGTATTAAGTTGGAATGGTAGCCCGGATAAAATATATAGAATCCGATACATGAAAACTATTGAGCCAGATAATTGGCACTATAGAATAGTAAATCAAGCACTTTCATACCAACTAATGGGTTGGTGTCAGGAACACATTACCGATGGCAAATAGTCACGGTGTGTGATAATGGTTCCTATGTGCCGGTAAGTTTCGCAACACTTAATGCATGGTTTACTACTGTAGGTGATATCTGTGAAATACCTGTGAATAGACAGGAAAATGTAGCATTGGATAACAATACAACATTCTCATGGAATCCAGTCGATGGTGCTGTAACCTATAAAATTCGATATACAGAGGTATCAACACCAATTGGAAATATAGAGTAACATCAGCTATTAATTATGAGGTATCTGGGAGCTTATTGCTACCAGATACGAGGTATAAATGGTCTGTAGCGAGCTTCTTGTGTAGATAAAGCAGGTATGAGGTCTTCGAACGAGTTTTTTGACACCAACCCACTTTCTGGAACTCGGGAATCAATAAGCTAAAAGGAAGGTTTCCACATAGAAGTGCTCTCCCAACCCGTTTGAAGAATACTTAAATGTGAAAATCAATTCAAAGTCAGGATCCACAATTGAACTACAGTTAGTTGATTTGAACGGAGTAATTCATTTTGAAGAAACCTATTTAAAGAATTTCGATATTACTATACCCGTTGAGCTTTCTGCAGGGGTTTATTATTTGAGGATTTTAGAGAATGAAAAGTTCATAGAGATGCGAAAAGTGATTAAGCTTTAAAAGCATAAGATTATAATGTTACCATCATCCGTATCCTGCGGGTTCTACCCTCACTGTCACTCCGATCCCGATGGCTATTGAGGAGAGGAGTCTTTGTGGAAACAACGTTTTAATGCTTCGAAAGATTTTTCACTCGACTATGTTCCTTTCTGGATGATAGGCGGGCTTCGACAGATTCTTCCCTGCGGTCTGAATGACAACTCTTTTACTCCACCCCCGATAGCTCTCAAAGAGAGGGATCCTTTTATCACAAATCGTCATTGCGTAAAATGTGATGTACGAGCGTTTGTGTTGAACCTCCTATCCCGAGGGCTCTACCCTCAATGTCACTCCGACTTAGGAGGAGTCTGTTGTGGAAACGAATCTTAGTGTTTCTACAGATTTTTACTCGACTACGCTCCTTTCTGAATGACAGTCGGGCTTCGCAGATTTTCAGCATTAAATAGGACACTATTGTACAGGAGTTACTATTTTAACATAAACGACAATTCCTCAACCGTCATAACCTGCCTGCGGCAACAGACGGACACGTAGTGGAGGAATCTCCCTATCGAAGCAACGGATTGTTTAGTATAAGAATAATTTCTGACTAAAAACCTGAGTTCGATTAATAAATATTGCCGTCATGCTCAAAATATAGGTTTATATTTTCTTAAACCTTTATTTATCCGGTATCTCAATGGTCCGAAGCTGAAAGTTTTTACGAACCCCCAACCTCACCTGTTAACGCACACATCATTTTAAATGGAAATGTGTACTTTTTGATAAGGCAGTCAGAATGCATTTTTTCTTTTTAACGGGTGGTTTTTAAAAAATAAATATTCATTTTTTTGATTACTTTTTTGATTCTAAACTGTATTACTAATGGTATGTTATGCTTTATTGGCAAACAGGTGTAGTTGAAATCAAATTCAAATGTCGTTAAAAACCTTATTATTTTCTCTTTTTGTGGCTTGTACAATGGTGTTGTCTGCGCAGGTCACACCTTATGTAAATTCTGGTAACCCGAAGTTTCCGTTTCCTCAGTTTTTGCCTTATGACAATGGTCAGGAAAAGTTAGGGAATTTAGGTACTAAAAATGCTACTGGTTTTACACACGCAGACATGGAAGAATTGATGAAAGGTGCTTGGCAAATTGTTTGTAACAACACTAGCGAATATCCTAATGCAGAGGCAGGAGGAGTTCAGTACTTGTATCCTAATCCTAACACACCGAATCATTGTGCATGTGTTGAAGGAGACGGGTATTATTTGTTGGGGGCGGCACTAATGGGTGACAAAACCTACTTTGATGGTTATTTCATGTGGGCTCATGATAGAGGGTTTAATGGTGTGAAACGCTTTTTAGATGGTGTGGAAAACCCCTATTCAGGTGCAGCTAGAGGACTTTCAACAGCCGGAAAAGGATATACATACCCTTTAGAAGTAAGGGGGGGCGCTGTCACGGGAGATAATTCTGCTATGGATGGGGATGAGGATCTTGCGTTAGCTTTGTTAATTGCTTACAAACAATGGGGTGAAAATTCGGGGATTATTCTAAATAATAATGGATGGGGGGGGAAGGAAATAAATTACAAAGAAGAAGCTTTGAATTATATTAAAGCAATGTCGGATACTTCCTATTATGCCCTGTCAGGCAATGTTCCTAAGTACTTATCGGGTGATATAGGATTAGACGGCTATATTAAAGATGGTGATTTTGGTCAGGAGCTGACAGACTGGGCGTCTGGTGGATATTTGGGAATAGATAGACAGGTAGGTACAGGGTCACTATATGTCGATTATCTAGGGCCAGCTTGGTATAAAAGTTTTTGGCTTTTTTTAGAAGAAGAAAACGAAAAACCTTTTTGTATCAACCAATTTAAAAGAGCTGAAGCCTCTTCAGATTGGCTTATGGGTCTTCAGTATTCGAAAAATGAAAAAAATATTCCAATTATGGGGCAAGTTGTTTCTGGTGCTGGAAACGATTTTATCTTCTCTTTAGATGGTAGATTTGCGGAGGATTTTAGAGCTTCTTGGCGAACTGTTATGAATTATGTTTGGTATGGCAACCCCGATTATACATGGAATCCTGAAACTCATCAAATTGACGAAACTCCAAATCAGTTTGAATATGATGTAGCGTTGAGATTTTCTCAGTTTTTGAAAAATAATCAAGATGCACCATGGAATAATGGATGTAAAAATACAGGGGATTTGGCAGCACAAGGATTACATTTTAAAGGTACCTATACGTTACGAGATAAAATATCAATGGATGGAGATGTAACTGGCGCATTCCCACTTAATTGGATTTTTGGCGCGGGTGCGGCCAGTGGCATTATAAGTAAAGATATTGACTTAATGGGAGAGATGTTCAGAAATGCCGAAATAGCATGGGACGGAGGATCAGTAGAAGATTCTACCTCTTATTATTTTCATGAATGGTTTCGTTTAGCTGCCATGTTAACGCTTTCGGGCAATTTTCATACTCCTTCAAAAATGGTTCCTAAACCCAACTTAAAAGTTTATCATAAAGTAGATAAGACTGTAGCATTCACTAATGATGAGGTGACTTTTACTGTTTCTTACAGAAACTATGGTTCGGTCAACGCAGACGATTCTAAAGTTACCTTTGGGATTCCCGAAGGGTTTGAGTTTGTTAGAGCAGATAAAGGAGGGGTAGTGAATGGCGATTCTGTGAGTTGGAATATTGGTAATGTACCTGGGTTTCAAACAGGTGGGTTAGCAGCCACAATTGATAGTTTAAAAGTTACTTTAAAAATAGGACCTGAAGCTAGTGGACGGTATTGTACAACTGCTCGCATCTCATGTACTAATGGTTTTGGAGCTATTTCTAATGAATATCCCAACAATGTAACTGCAGTAATGGAGAGAAACTGTGTGGATGTAATAAAAAGGGCATTAAAAATTTTAAAAACTGCCGACCGTGAGGAATACAATCCTGGACAAGATGTGAAATTTAAATTGGTTTTTGAAAACTCAAGTGATGCTGGTTGGATCAATGGAGGTAGATCAGGCGTACGCTTTGCTTTTGCACAAGGAGTCTTCGAAACACCCGAAGCTGATGATGAAAATGAATTCAAATACCGTATTTATAATGATGCAGTTGAACCATACATAGACTATGGAAACTACCGAGTTTCCTACTTCTTGAATGACCCTAGTTTTGACTGTTATGTTGGGGATGGTAGCTGCGCAGTAGGGTGGGATTTACAAAATACAATAGTTCAAGGTTCGCAAGTTGGGGGGGCTGTAATTTCCCACGAGAACATAGTGCCAGGAAGTAATGTTGATGGAAAATGGAACCAAAGAATGATGCTTCAGTTTTCACCTCAGTTGGGAACAATAACACAACATTTACAACAGTATTCTGGGTAGTCCTGATAAAATTCATAAAGGGGGATTAGCCTCCTTTAAAAATGTTTGGCGGATGTTTACCAGTAACAATTCAGCTGTAGATTGGACCGATGATTGGAGTTGGGATGGTGATTTTGTAGATGATGATAAAGGGCTGTTTTTCCCCATTACACCAGATTACTCCGATCCCAACAATTTAGATGTTCCGATTGATAGTTGGCATCAGAGTGCTTGCGAAACTTCAGATAAGCTTGTTACCAATATTTTAGTAGAAGAGTGGGATGGGTATGTTTGGCGTAGAGTAATGGGGAATGGCCCTGCTCCAGGACGTGATATTGAAAATGTGACGATTACAGACACCTTGCCTGAAGGGGTTGTTTTTAAAAATTTTATACGAAACAATCCTTTGGGTATAAGTGCCACAACTACAACAATTACTGGAGGAAGAACAGTCATACGATGGGCAATTCCTAAAATGTTGATTAATCAAAAAGACTCTATTATATATACTGCAACAGTGGAGGGTAGTTGTCCTGGTAGTGAAGGTGAAATTACAAATAAAGCTTGGATGCAGGGTAGTGCCGAGTCTCCAATTAACAGTTCTACATCCATATCAGTTACCTGCAAACCTGTGTCTGTTTGTCCTGAACCGACTACATTTATTAAAACATCCGATAAAAACAGCTATACCGTTGGTGAAATAGTTAACTATTCAATGGAATTTACCCAGACTTTAGGCAGTATTGCTAGTGCAACGCTGAACGATTCAGATGACTGGGCTTTGGATTTGGAAAATGGTAATTTTTTAATTGAAAATGGACAATTAATCACACAAGGATTTTCAGTAGGAAAAGCTTTTTACAATTACTCCTATGGAACAAATACCTTAGGAAATGGGATAGAAGGTACAATTCAATTATCTCCGAGTGAAGGAGATTTTGCCTTTATAGTACGTGATGATATTTATATCAGGTTAAATTCAGATGGTGGTTCAAACCCTACAACCGTTGATATTTATGATGGAAATACAAAATTGAATGCTTCTCCATTTTCAATCCCCTTTTTTGCTTCTTATTTTGATTTTAGGATACAATTAGCAGGGGAGACATTAAGTATGTGGTTGGTGACTACTGGAGACCCAATTTCAGGCGCCCCATCCATTGTTCAAACAGGGATTCCAGTTAAAGCAGGTTATGCTGGCGTCTCACATGGATTATTTACTGATAATGCTTATGCTTCTCATACAGTTACCAATTGGCGAACGCACCTAGATGCCGCTTTCAATGTTGTAATAAGTGATTCAATACCAGATGGAATTATAAACCCAACAGCAATATCTAACTCAGGTGTTTTAAACGCTGGAGAAATTAAATGGCAGTTCAATTCAGGAAGTGGAGCTTCAAATGCCATGCTTTATGGTCAAACAGCAACTTTAACTTGGGAAGGAGTTTATGATAATTGTTCTGCTATCACCAATATCGCCTACGTCAATACGCTAGGGGTTGAAGAGAATTTATACGGTGATTGTTATGAAATCACCTGCGGATCAATCCCCACCTGCCTTACCCCAACCACAGCCACCCTAACCCCCAACCCAAGCACAGGCACAGCCTGCTCCCCAGACAAGGTGTTATTAACCGCTGTAGCCACAGGCACCGCACCAACAGGCGGCTGGCAATACGAATTTTTTGATGCAGACGGGCAGCGTTCAAGCTGCGTCTGACGATCATACCTTTGAAGCAAGCGCTACAGGACCCTATTATGTAGTCATCAGCGACCCAGCAGATGCGCAACGTGTAAAACAGTCAGAAGAGGTTACCAGTAACAATCACTACACCTGTGGTCATGGTACATTAGATAGTGACTGAAGACGGTTTTGGAGCGCTATTCGGAAGACAGTCAAACTCCAGGTTTACCGCTTCCACTACCTATCGTTGCCTACAGCATCGATAATTGTGAGCAACACTTCTACAGCTTCAATAATCTTATCAGGCAACTGTGGCTCTGGTATTGCAGAAGGTGATTGTGGTCACACGGATCTGTCCCGATAACCTTACGGCTTTAACTTTAGTGGATGGACCCAGCGCCCCATCCACCCCCGTAATCACGGACAACCGACAACCTGGCGGCAAGTACGGTGACATGACCACCCCACCCACCACAGGAAGCACGTAGAGTTGGACTTCACAGTCGGGCGCCACTTTGAAGGCACAGCACTACCACCAGTGAAGGAGTAGATCAAAACCAGGTTAACGTACTTCACGACTACCGAAGATGTGACGATACACTAAAGGCAACGATGCGCAAGGGTGTGAAAGCCCTGAAGTAAGCTCATAGCATTGCAATAACGACAGTAGAAGCAGGCACCATCACCGGAAACCAAACCCCGAGACTGCCAGGCGACAGGGAGGAATATACCGTGACAGGCGGCAATACGACAACCTTTAACTGGAGCACCACCGCCACCGATGCGACCCCGCAAACCCATACAGGTGCTACTACACGGTAGACTTTGGAGTGCTTAACGGACAAATAGAAGCAATTGCACTTTAAACGGTTGCACAACTCCATTAACACCTTTAGAATTTACTTCAGGGCTGTGCGCTAAAGGCAATTATTAAAATCTCCGCTAGTACGGTGTGTGAAGGAGAAGCGATAACTTCACGAACATCAGTACTGGTGGCACAGTTACACTTGGGACTTTGCAGGTCAACAAACCGAAACCACTGAAGGTCCTCATGATATCACCTTACCCGAAGGCATCCACGACATTACTTTAACGGTAACCGATGGCGCACTAAGTGATGACACCACCATAAGTGTGACAGTAAAACCACAGCCACCAACCCCAACCCTTACAGGACTGCAAACCGTGTGTAGCAATACCTCCGAAACCTACAAAATCACCACTCCAATAGCTAGGAGCCACTTATACCTGGACCGTCCCAACAGGCGCTACTACCGATGGCAGTACCACCGATCAAACTACCATTACCTACAGTAGTAGTGCCCAATCAGGCGATATAACAGTAGAAGTCAATCAAGACGGTTGTACTGCGACAAACACCTATCCCATCACCATTACCCAAGGTATAGGTGACTTGGGAACTATTACCGGAAGTCAAGTGATTTGCGTAGGCACGTCCACCACCTATAGTGTTCCAGCCTTAGCCGGAGCCACCAATTATACCTGGACATTGCCGTCAGGACTAACCGGTACAAGCACCACCGAAACCATCGAAGTGACAGCCACAGGACTAGTAGAAGACACCATTCGCGTGACTGCGAATAGCGACTGTGGTACAAGCACCCAAAAACTAGCGATCATCGTCTCCGATAAACCAGCCCAAAACACCGCTACCTTGACCGATGACCAATCAGGAGGACAATATGCCTGGGCGAAGACATTACTTACACCCTCAACAATGTAACAGGTGCAAACACTTACCAGTGGACTATACCAACAGGGGCTATCTTGAAAAGCGAAATCGCTAATCAAGTGGTCGTAGCGTGGACAGCAACAGGCGACTATACACTAGCGGTAACTCCAGTAAATGCTAACTGCGGTGCAGGAACACCAGTAACCTTACCTGTAACCGTTTCCGACAAACCGGGTCAAGTAGACATAAATGGCTCCGGTTCGGTGTGTGCGAATAGTCCAACTGCGGAGACGTATGAAGTGGATAGTGTAGACATCCAACCTGCAGCCACCAGTTTCTTTTGGTCCGTTACGGGCGCACCAGTCAGTGGAAGCTTTATAGGTGTCACGCAGATAGATGTGAACCCAGGTACCACAGACTACACCGTAAAAGTCACCCCAAGCAACGACTGTGGGGCAGGACTCCCAACCGAATCACTTGTAGAAATTCAAGACAACATCGAGCCAAAAGTAACAATTGAACCACTAACAGAAGTGTGTGAAGGGGCTATTCAAACACTCACTGCCAAAGTAGTAGACGCTGGTCCAAGCCCACAAATTACCTGGTTTGTAGACGATGTAGAACAACCAGCCCAGAGTGGTAATAAGACACCAAGCTTCACCTTTGAGGGCACCAAAACCTACCGTGTAGAAGTGATTTCGAATGCGAGTTGTAAAAACCCAAGTAATGATCAAGCTCAAGCCGAAGTGGAAATCACGACCACCAAAGCACCCGTAGCAGGTCCATTCACCCAAGCAGACACCGAATTGTGCGAAGGAGCGAGTGGTGGGTATAAAATAGACCCTGTAACAGGAGCAAGTAGTTACTTTTGGGAAGTCACAGGCGCTACGGTAGCCACCCCCGCAGACGGAAGCCAAGTGGTGATAAATAACTTTACCACCAGTACAAAAGTAAAAGTAACGCCAGTAAACAGCTGTTTCCCAACAGGAGGACAGTCTACCGAAGTGGATGTCACCATCACCCCATCCACCACTCCAAACATCACAATTAATGCAAGCGAAAGCACCATCTGTGCAGGCGATGAGGTGACCTATAACATCACCTCCGAAATAAACCAGGGAGATAACCCAAGCTACCAATGGCAAATTAACGGGAGTGATGTAGCTGGTGAAACAGGCACCACCTTCAAAACCACAAGCTTAACTAATAATGATAAAGTTTCTGTACTACTAACCTCTGACAAAGCGTGTGTGACACTGGTAGAGGTTAGTTCCGAAGCGTTAACCATCACAGTTTCCAATCAACAAGATGACTTCACAGTAAGTATTGATGGCGATTTAGCCTATTGTGAAGATGAACAAATCACCTTTAAGGCAAGCAGTACAGAATCAGTAGACAACTACTACTGGAAAGTAAACGGACAAGAGTTAACCAATACCACTGGTGAACTTACCATCGACTTTTCTACCCAAACAGCTGACACGGTAGAAATTAGACTCTCGGCAGGTATCACAGGAGGAAGTTGTGGTGAAAAGCGAAGTGAAGAAACCAGAAAAACGATTACCATCAACAAGGTTCCAGTAACGTCCATTAACAACGGAGTCACTACGATTGAGCTCTGTGCAGGAGCCCCTCTTTCCTTATCGAGTGATAGTATACGGGCGAACTATATTTGGAAACGGGATGGGAAAGTACTCCCGAACAATACCAATCCTTTAAATCTGGTTGCAAGTAAAGCTGTGGCAGGTCGATACAGTTTAGAGGTAAACAACAACGATGCATGTGGGGCTGCTACAGCCACCAACACCGTAGATGTGACCGTATATGGCACTACCGGTTTTAGCTTCAATGCTGAAGAATATATTGTATATAAAACCAAGCCATTTGCAGTGCAAATCACACCCAACGAACAAGGCGATTATGCGGTCAGTTATGATCCATTCAGAGGGATAGATATCATCAGTCAAACAGGCTATCAAATGATAGGAGTGGCCCCCGAGAAAGGCAACTATCAGCTGGTAGCTACCATGCGAGATGTGAACAGCACCCTGGCAGACTGTGAATACACGGATAGTTTGTTGATTCGTTCGTTAGAGCCGTTTTTAATACCAAATGCCTTTAGTCCGAATGGCGACCAAATCAATGATAAGTGGGAGATAGCAGCGTTGATTAAGTATCCGGATGCGTATGTACAAATCTTCAATCGATGGGGAGCGCTGTTGTACGAAAAGAACGGTAACTATACAGGCAACGAATGGGATGGGATGTATGACTCCGAGCCAGTGCCAGTAGGAACATACTACTACATGATAGACCTGAGAGATCCCGAAGAAGTGTTTACCAAAATTATGACTGGGGCGGTTACCGTGACCAGGTAATAAAGAAGTGGGTGTGAATATTTGTAGATTTTTGTCTACAAATATTCGCGAGTATGTATGAGTGGGTTTTTTATCAAATGGTTGAAAATCACCAGTTGAATTATTTTTAAAATGTTAAGATCCATTTTTTTATAAGTTGGCGTGTATCTTGTCTATACACAGCTAAATCTCTTTATATGAAAAACACACTAAAATTTATGCAATCCACATTGTTAACTGGCTTAACAATTCTCCTCCCTTTATTAATTATCTTCACTGTATTTAACTGGATAGCTGCTTTTATAGTAAAGATATTAAGACCATTTCACTAATTCTTTAATAAATCACACAAGTGTCTCTGTTATTGTTGCTCATGTAATTGTTGTCACTTGTTTTTTAACTATTTGTTTCTTAGTTGGTTACTATACCAAAACTAAAATTGGTAAAGAGATGTATGAAAAATTAGAATTAAAGTTATTGATGAGAATTCCAGGTTATAAAATGATTAAACAAACCATTATGCAATTTCGGGGAAGCAAAAGAACACCTTTTTCATCAGTAGCTGTAGTTCGTTTATATAACAATGAAACTTTGATGACTGCTTTTATTACGGATGAACACGATAATGGGAGTTATACCGTATTTGTACCGACTGGACCTAATCCTGCATCAGGGAATATTTACCATGTAGAACAAGACCAACTAACTAAAATTGATGCAAGTGTAGAAGATACGATGCGTTCAATTTTTGGATGTGGTGCAGGTTCAAGTACTATTTTAAAATATAAAGTTAAAAATGACTCATCGGAGGTTGTGCATTCGATGAGTGCTGAAAATGGAATGGATATTAAGCAAGCAAGTTGATTTTTTTAAGCATCCGCACCCCGATGCAGAATCTCCTGTCGTAAGCCAAGATTCTTTTTTACAGTGGAAAGATTGCCGCACTTCACTTAGGTATTGGTAAACTGTCGTGACAAAAACTAGCGAGCTTCGAGACGTAACCTTAAATCATGGATTTTAGACAAATTTTAATATCATTTTTAGACACTGTTACTGCTCCCACAAATTACTTTTTACTTTCAACCTGAGTTCGATAGAAAAAAACGAACGTCATTGCGAGCGGAATGAAATGAAGCGCGGCAATCTTCCCATCGAAGCAACGAATTATTGATAAACTAAGAGAGTACATTGTTCAACAGATTACCACGTCAGTCGTCCCAATAGTTTTCGGGTCTCCTTCCTTCCCGTTCGGAAACGGGACAGGCGCAAAGACGTCTTAGTTTACAGAAAATTAGAATTCTTATCTCGAACCTAGGTTATTAACCTAAACACTACTCTAGAAGGTTGTCGCTGCGTTGTATAAGCTTCTGTTTAATACTTGTTTTTCAGCTATTTCAACGATTAATAAATCAGCACGAATTGTTTTTTTATTAAGGTAGGAGTGGGAAATATAATCCCGCCTATCTTTTTTGAGGAGTTTTAGCCTAAATTCAAAAATAATGGGATTTACTCCCACAAATTATGTTGATTTGTATTTTGATTGACTTTTAGGTAGTTAACAACTAATTCACATCGTTGTCTACATTTTATTACCAGAAAATTTGCATTTGTGGAAAACTTTGAACTCGTTTAGTGGTATAAAGTGGGGGAAGGTGGTAGAAAGTGGTAAAAATTGTTTTACTTTTGTATCACCGGTAAACGTTAATAGATCTAAATGTCTTATTTCTCAGGAGAATACGAATGTAAGATAGATGCTAAAGGGAGGATGGTTTTGCCATCCAAGATTAAAGCTAATCTTCCAGAAGTAGCTACCAACGAGGTGGTTGTCAAGCGGGGCTTTGAGCCTTGTTTGGTGATATATCCGATGGTGGAGTGGAGAAAAGTGTTTTCAAAGGTCGCAGGGTTGAATGAGTTTAATAAAGAGTACCGTGCTTTTCAACGGAATTTTCTGCGTGGAAGCACCGAGGTAGAGTTAGATTCAACCGGACGTTTACTGATTCCTAAGTCGATGGCCAAGTTTGCTGGAATCGATAAAGAATTAATCGTAGTAGGGATGGGGAACCGAATAGAGTTGTGGGATCCTGACCGTTACGAAGAGTATTTAATAAAAGATGAAGACGAGTTTTCGAAGCTCGCAGAAAAATATCTAGCACCCGAAGAATCATGAAATACCATATCCCAGTTATGTTGAACGAGTGTCTAAGCGGACTGAAAATTGACCCCGCTGGCACTTATGTCGACTTAACTTTTGGAGGTGGCGGTCACAGTTATGCTATTTCAGAAAAAATTCAATCAGGTAAGCTTTATTCTTTTGATCAGGATGATGAAGCAGCTGCCAATGCAAAAACTATCCCGTTTGAGAATTTCACTTTTGTCAAGTCAAACTTCCGTTACCTCAAAAAATACTTAAAGTTATACGGAGTTAAATCGGTAGATGGGGTATTGGCTGATTTAGGTGTTTCTTCTCATCAATTTGATGAAGCGGGACGCGGTTTTTCTTTTCAAGGAGATGCAAAGCTCGATATGCGGATGAATCAATCGCAGGAATTATCGGCTTTTGAGGTCGTGAATAACTATTCGGAAACCCAGTTGCACAAGATTTTTGGCATTTATGGTGAAGTCAGAAATGCTAAAACATTGGCTCAGGCAATTGTGCGTGAACGAGCAACTAAAGAAATAGAAACAACACAAGAGTTGGTCGCTGTTCTGGAAAAGCATGCGCCACGACATCGTGAGTATAAATATTATGCACAAGTGTTTCAGGCGCTTCGCATTGAAGTGAATGATGAATTGAAAGCATTGGAAGATGCCTTGATGCAGTGTGCAGAAGTGATGAAGGAGGGTGGACGGTTGGTTGTCATGTCTTATCATAGTTTGGAAGACCGTATCGTGAAAAATTTTATTCAAAAAGGAAAGTTTTTTGGCGAGGTAGAAAAAGATATGTACGGGAATATGTTAAAGCCTTTTGAGGCAGAAAACAGAAAACCAATTGAAGCTTCGGAGGAAGAGAAGGCGGAAAACCCAAGGGCGAGAAGTGCTAAGTTACGAGTGGCGATTAGAAATAATTACAACAACTAATTATGGAAAACTCATTCAAAAAAGAGACAAAGAAAAAGTCAAATTCGCGTGGCGGTGGAAAATCCATTTTCACGCTTTTTGATGAAACCTTCAGCTTAGAAAAAACCTTGCAGGAAGGTTTGCCCATACACTATGTGCCTTATGTGCTTTATATCGCGTTCATCGGAGTGTTGTATATCGGTAACACCCATTATGCAGATAGAATAAGCCGAAATTATGATTCGCTTAAAAAAGAAGTAGAAGATTTGAGAGCAGATTATACGACCATTAAGGCTGATTATATGTTCGAAAGCAAACAGTCGGAGGTAGAGCGTAAGGTGGCAAGAATGGGGTTAGAGGAAGGTGTAGTGCCTCCTTATAAAATAGAAACAGATCCAAAAAGTAATAACTAGTTGAGCATCAAAAAAGAAATATTGTTAAGAATAAGAATAGCCTTCCTTGGGATGGCTTTCTTTGCCCTATTGATTATAGGGAAGCTTATCAATATTAAATTTATTGACAACGAACGTTGGATTGCTAAGTCGCAACAGCAAAACGTCCGTTTGATGGATGTAAAAGCGACTCGCGGCAATATATATTCGGATAACGGAAGTTTAATGGCAACTTCGTTGCCTTTTTATCGCGTGGCGTTTGATCCAGGGATTACTAAAGCAGAAAACTTACAACCAATCTATACAAAGGGCATTGATTCGTTGAGTATGCACCTAAGCAATTTTTTTGGTGACCGATCGGAATTAGAGTACAGAAGATTGATCAACGATGCGCGCGTGAGAAACAGACGCTATGTTTTGTTAAACTCCAAAATGATTAATCACCATGAGAAGAAAATTATGTCTGAATGGCCAATTTTCCGTGAAGGGAAAATGCGTGGTGGGGTGATCTTTGAACGTGTTGACAAACGCTTTATTCCTTTTGGTCAATTGGCAAGACGTACGGTAGGTTATATTAAAAACCAATCTAGAAGTGGTGAAAAAGGTCGTTTTGGTGCAGGTTTAGAATTCAGCTTTGATAGTACCTTGGCAGGTAAAAATGGGAAAGCATTGTTTACCAAAATCTCTGGTGGACAATGGCGAATGATTCCGGATGCCAAAGAAGTAAAACCGCGCCATGGCTATGATATCGAAACCACTATTGATGTCAACTTGCAAGACGTAGCAGAGCACGCCTTATTAAAAACGTTGGAAGCACACCGAGCGGATAATGGTTGTGTAATCGTGATGGAAGTAGCTACAGGGCAAATTAAAGCGATTGCTAATTTAGAAGATGTCAATAAAAATCGACCTGATCTAGAACCCCGATATGCTGAAAACTATAATTATGCTGTCGGTAAAGCCGTAGAGCCAGGTTCCACCATGAAACTCGCTTCAATGATGGCACTTTTTGAAGAGACTAACCTGAAATTAACCGATTCAGTGGAAACTGGAAATGGTCGTTTTAAAGTGTATGAACGAACCATTACCGACTCAAAAGAGGGAGGGTATGGTAAAATAACCGTGCAGGAAGTATTTGAAAAATCATCGAACGTGGGCACTGCTAAACTAGTCATGGAAACGTTCGGAAAATCTTCCGCTACGCAACAACGCTTTGTAGACTATTTAGAAGATTTTCATTTGAAAGAGCCCGTAGGATTTCAAATTAAAGGTGGAGCAATACCTAAAGTGAAAAACCCGCAAGATAAAACGTGGAGTGGTGTCACCCTGCCTTGGATGAGTCACGGGTATGAGGTGGAGATGTCGCCCTTGCAAATGCTGATGCTCTATAATGCTGTTGCTAATAATGGTAAAATGGTGAAGCCAATGATTGTGAAACGGATTCGATATGCCGATAAAATAATTGAGGAATATGAAACCGAGGTACTCAGCAAACAAGTGTGTTCAAAAGAAACGCTGGTGAAATTAAAAGCGATGCTGGAGGGTGTGGTAGAGCGAGGTACAGCAACGAATGTCAGAAACGATAATTATAAAATAGCTGGTAAGACAGGTACTGCCCAAAAATTGATTGCGGGACATTATGACCGGGTCTACTATGCTTCTTTTGCGGGTTATTTTCCAGCAGAAAACCCAAAATACAGTATCATAGTGGGGGTTGATTATCCTAAAACAGGATTGTATTATGGTAATCAAGTCGCAGGACCAGTGTTTAAGGAGATCGCTGATAAAGTCTATGCCCGTGATTTGGAACTGCATTCCCCGGTGTTACAAAAAGTAGTAGCTGAAAAAGGGGTTTTTCCAGTGATTCAATCAGGTTATTATGATGACTTAATGGTGATACTAGACGGGTTGTCTTCTGCAAAAATAAATGCCTGGGGAGGCGAAAGCTTTAAAAACAAATTTGTACAAGCGCAGCGGAATGATGAAATGAAAATCATTCAGTGGAAAGAAAAAAACAGGGTAAAAGGGGTTGTTCCAGATGTGTCAGGGATGACTTTACGCGATGCCTTGTATGTATTGGAAAATGCTGGACTACGAGTGATGTATGAAGGACGAGGGCGTGTGCAATCCCAATCGGAATTGCCTGGTACCAAACTGCTTGTAGGAAATAAAATTAAATTGATACTGGGGTAAATGTCACAACTGAAAGACATATTGTATGGTGTTTCGCTGCTTGAAGTAGCTGGACGAACGGATGTGGAAGTCAACAAGCTCATCTTCGATTCGCGTAAAGTGAAAGAAGGCGATTTGTTTGTGGCAGTCCGTGGTACGCAAGTAGATGGGCATCAATATATCGCTCAAGTAATTGAGATGGGTGCCACCATCATTATCTGTGAGGAGCTTCCTCAGGATAAGCCTGAACATGTAACAGCTGTGAAGGTGGAAAACTCCGCTAAAGCATTAGGCATTATCGCTTCAAATTTTTATGGGGTTCCTTCTAAAAAATTATCCTTAGTAGGGGTGACGGGTACCAACGGAAAAACGACCACTGTGACCATGCTTTATAAGTTGTTTCGAGCAATGGGTTATAATGCAGGGGTACTTTCCACGGTAGAAAATATTATCAATGATGTCGTTATTCCGTCCACGCATACTACACCTGATCCCATCGCATTAAATGAGCTATTAGCAAAAATGGTGAAGGAGGGTTGTACACACTGTTTCATGGAGGTCAGTTCACATGCCGTAGTGCAAGATCGTATTGCAGGCTTGCACTTTAAAGGAGCAGTTTTCACCAACATCTCGCACGACCACCTCGATTATCACAAAACATTTGATGAATACATCAAAGCGAAAAAGGCCTTTTTTGATCAACTACCGAAAGGATCTTTTGCTTTGGTCAACGGAGACGATAGACGAGGTTCTGTAATGATGCAAAATACCAAAGCTTCAAAAAATTACTTCGCCTTAAAGACACCAGCTGAATTTAAAGGAAAAATTATTTCCAACACCCTTCAAGGTCTGGAGCTTGAGATTGATAACAAAGCCGTTTGGTTTCGGTTAATCGGCAAGTTCAATGCTTACAACTTGTTGGCGGTGTATGGTGTTGCCGTGCTCATGGGTGAGGATGCGGATGAAGTATTAACCGATTTATCCATCTTAGATACCGCTCGTGGCCGTTTTGAGCGCGTGATTTCTCCAACTGGTGTGATTGGAATTGTGGATTATGCCCACACACCTGACGCCTTGGAAAACGTGCTGACCACAATTGATGAGTTAAAAGAAGGCAACTCAAAAGTGATTACCGTAGTTGGCTGCGGTGGCGATCGCGATCGCACCAAACGTCCGATGATGGCAGAAATTGCTTGCCGGTATAGCGATAAAGTAATTTTAACGAGCGATAACCCCCGAACAGAAAACCCTGATGATATTTTGAAAGAAATGCAGGCAGGAGTGGGACCAACGATGAAAAAGAAGGTAATGACAGTAGCTGATAGAGCAGAGGCTATATCCTTTAGCTGCCACCTTGCTGAATCGAATGACATTATTCTTGTTGCTGGAAAAGGGCATGAAAATTACCAGGAAATCAATGGTGTGAAACATCATTTTAACGATAGAGAAGAATTAATCCAAAAGTTTAAACAGTTAGAGAAATAAGATGCTTTATTACCTATTTGATTATCTCGACCGACAATTTGATTTAGCAGGAGCAGGCTTGTTTCAATACATTTCGTTTCGCTCTGGCGCTGCGGTTATCTTAAGCTTGTTGATCGCTGTTATTTTTGGGAAGAAATTTATCCGAATGCTTCAACGTCAACAAGTGGGGGAAAGCATCCGTGACCTTGGTTTGGAAGGACAATTAGAGAAAACAGGAACACCAACGATGGGTGGGGTGATCATCATTACCTGTATTTTGATTCCAACCTTGTTGTTTGCTCGATTAGATAATGTCTATGTGATCCTATTAATTATTTCCACCGTTTGGATGGGCTTGATTGGATTTTTGGATGACTACATCAAGGTATTTAGAAAAAACAAAGAAGGGTTAGCGGGTCGATTTAAAATTGTCGGACAAATTGGCTTAGGCATTATTGTCGGCACCACGCTCTACTTCAACGAGCATGTGGTGGTAAGAGATTATCATGAATATGAATCGGGATCCAGAGAGAGTTTAGTGGATCAGGTGTCCAGAGGCGATCAAGCCGATCAAATTACTCAATTTGTAAACAAAACGAGTAAATATACTGATGTGAAATCCATGGTGACGACCATCCCATTTTTAAAAAACAATGAGTTTGACTACGGCACTATTTTGAGTTTTTTAGATATGGACTTCACTTGGTTAGTCTACATTTTGGTAGTGATCTTTATTGTGACGGCTGTGTCAAATGGCGCAAATATTACAGATGGAATTGACGGTTTGGCGGCAGGGACTTCTGCGATTATTGGGGTAACCTTGGCAGTATTGGCTTATGTGTCGGGTAACACCATTTTCGCAGATTATTTAAATATTATGTATTTACCTCACACGGGTGAAATTGTAGTTTTTGCTGCTGCCTTTGTGGGTGCATGTATTGGCTTCTTATGGTATAACTCCTACCCAGCAAAAGTTTTTATGGGTGATACGGGGAGCTTGTGCATTGGTGGAGTAATCGCGGTGATTGCTCTTTCTATTCGAAAAGAATTATTGATTCCAATATTATGTGGAATTTTCTTGATGGAAAATTTATCAGTCATGATTCAGGTAGCTTATTTCAAGTATACCAAGAAAAAATATGGTGAAGGAAGACGTGTGTTTTTGATGTCCCCACTACACCATCATTACCAAAAATTAGGAATGCACGAGGCAAAAATTGTCAACCGGTTTTGGATCATAGGAATCCTGCTCGCGGTATTGACTTTAGCAACATTGAAATTGAGATAAGATAATGAAAAAGAAAGTTGTCATTTTAGGTGCTGGTGAAAGTGGAATGGGAGCAGCCATTCTAGCGCACAAACATGGTCATGCAGTGTTTGTGTCTGAAGCTGGAAAAATTGATGCTGCCCACCAAACAACTTTAAGAAAGAAGGGAATTCTTTTCGAAGAAGGAGGTCATTCTGAAGGGGTGGTGTTGGATGCCGATGAAATCATTAAGAGCCCAGGAATCCCCGGTAACATTCCTTTATTAATGTTAGCGAAGGAAAAACACATTCCTATCATCTCAGAAATTGAATTTGCAGCGCGCTATACGGATGCGAAATTTATTTGCATTACGGGTAGTAATGGTAAAACAACCACAACGCTATTGACTTATCACCTGATTGAAAATTCGGGCTTCAATGTTGGTCTAGCAGGTAATGTTGGTCAAAGCTTAGCTAAGCAAGTGGCTAAAGATGTTGATATGGACTATTATGTTGTTGAGTTGAGTAGCTTTCAATTGGATGACATGTATGAGTTCAAAGCGGATATCGCGGTGTTGTTGAACATTACACCTGATCACTTAGACCGATATGATTACAACTTTCAAAACTACATCGATTCCAAATTCAGAATTGCTCAAAACCAGACCAACGAAGATTATTTTATAGCATTTACGGACGATCCTGTATTGAAAAGAGAAATGCTACATAGAAAAATTGATGCGTTTAAATTATCGGTTTCTCTGCAGAATAGAGTGTTGAACGGTGCTTATACCGCTCAGGATAAATTGGTCTTCAATATCCATAACCACATGACGCATGTGTTTAGTCATGATATTAATGCTTTGCCATTAACGGGTAAACACAATTACATCAATGTGATGTCAGCAACTATGGCGGCATTGGCAGCAGGGGTAACTGAAAAACAAATTGGGCGAGCGTTACAAACGTTTGAAAATGCCCCTCACCGTTTAGAAGATGTAGCGATTATCAACCGTATTCGCTATATCAACGATTCCAAAGCGACTAATGTTGACTCTGTAAAATATGCCTTAGACAGTTTCGAAAAACCTATCATCTGGATTGCTGGTGGTGTAGATAAAGGAAACGATTATAAGGTCATTGAAGAGCTAGTAAACGAAAAAGTACGTGCCCTCATTTGCCTAGGGAAAGATAATTCAAAGTTAATTAAAGCATTTGGTCATCAGGTACAAACGGTGATAGAAGCAAAAAACATGGACGATGCAGTGAGGCTAGCCAACGAATTAGCTGCAGCGGAAGATATTGTTTTGTTATCACCTGCATGTGCCAGCTTTGACTTGTTCAGAAACTACGAAGACCGTGGAAATAAATTTAAAGAAGCAGTAAAAGGAATGCAGAAAGGTAGCCCCATCTTAAGTATGATGTTGTCAACTTTCTTTTAAACAATGTTCGAACAAATAGAAATATGGCTCAAGAAAAACCTGAAAGGAGATCCTATCATTTGGATGATAGTGTTTTTTCTTTCCGTTTTTAGTGTGTTGGTCGTCTACAGTGCGGTTAGTGCTCAGGCGTACAAACACATGGAAGGTAATACCGAATATTACCTCATCAAGCACCTTATTCTTATTGGGATAGGCTTCTTTTCTATTTGGGTAGCCCATAACATCAACTATTTGTATTACAGTAAAATCTCGCGGTTTCTCTTGATTCTCTCCGTGCCTTTGTTGTTGTATACCTATTTCAGAGGAATTAATATCAACGGTGCATCCCGGTGGATTGTAATTCCTATTATCAACCAAACCTTCCAAACCTCCGATTTAGCCAAGCTGGCTCTAATTTCCAATTTGGCGAGCATGTTAGCAAAACGTCAAAAATCAATAGATGACTTTAGAAACACGGTATTCCCAATTGTGGGGTGGTGTGCTCTTATATGTGGTTTAATAGCCTTGTCCGATTTCTCCACAGCCGTAATGCTCTTTGCGACTTGCATGATTATTATGTTTATCGGCCGGGTGCCTATGCGTTACCTTGTAGGTTTAGTGGCAGCAGGTATTCCTGCAATAGGAATGGCTTTAATGTTTGGTTCACGGGGGGCAACAGTAGTGTCACGGATTAAAAACTTTGTTGCGAGTACCTTTGGTTCTGGAGAGGAAGATGTCTTGACAGAAGTTCCTTATCAAGTAGAACAAGCCTATATCGCGATAGCCAATGGCGGCATGTTTGGCGTAGGTCCAGGCGACAGTATGCAGCGGTACTTCTTACCGGAAGCCTTTTCCGATTACATCTATGCCATCATCAATGAAGAATATGGTTTGGTGGCAGGGGTCATCATTATCGTGCTCTATCTCGGAATTTTTTATCGGGGGATGGTCGTGGCTTCTAAAAGTGAAAAAGCCTTTGGTGGGTTGTTATCTACCGGATTGTCCTTTGCATTAGTGACCCAAGCGATGATTAACATGGCGGTAGTGGTGGGCTTAGGTCCCGTAACGGGTTTGCCCTTACCGATGCTGAGTTTAGGAGGTACATCATTAGTCTTTACAGGTTTTAGTATCGGAATTATTCTTAGCGTAAGCCGCGGTGATATGTCCGAGGAACAAAGTTTAACGACATCAACAAATACAACTATAGAAGAAGATGCAGCCTAATAGTACACCATATCGATTTATAATAAGTGGTGGTGGCACTGGGGGGCACATCTATCCTGCGATAGCCATTGCAAATGAGCTGAAACACCGCTTTCCACAAGCAGCAATAAAATTTGTGGGGGCATTGGGTCGCATGGAAATGGAAAAAGTACCTAAGGCAGGTTACGAAATTGTTGGACTGCCTATCATGGGGATTCAAAGACGATTGACATTAAAAAACTTAGCGGTGCCATTCAAACTGCTTCAAAGTTTACTCATCGCAAAAAAACTCATTAAATCCTTTAAACCCGATGTGGTCATTGGGGTAGGAGGATATGCCAGTGGACCCTTGTTAAAGTCAGCGGTGAATGCGGGTGTGCCAACGTTAATTCAGGAACAAAATTCGTATGCCGGCTTAACCAATAAATTGTTGGCAACCGATGTCGCAAAAGTCTGTGTGGCTTACGATAACATGGAAACTTATTTCCCAAAAAATAAGCTCGTGATCACCGGTAACCCTGTGAGAAAAGATATTAGTGAAAGTGTCATTCCAA
>CAWFGW010000010.1:0-242190 GCA_963815495.1 uncultured Cytophagales bacterium | reverse complement strand
ATTGATTATAGGGAAGCTTATCAATATTAAATTTATTGACAACGAACGTTGGATTGCTAAGTCGCAACAGCAAAACGTCCGTTTGATGGATGTAAAAGCGACTCGCGGCAATATATATTCGGATAACGGAAGTTTAATGGCAACTTCGTTGCCTTTTTATCGCGTGGCGTTTGATCCAGGGATTACTAAAGCAGAAAACTTACAACCAATCTATACAAAGGGCATTGATTCGTTGAGTAGGCACCTAAGCAATTTTTTTGGTGACCGATCGGAATTAGAGTACAGAAGATTGATCAACGATGCGCGCGTGAGAAACAGACGCTATGTTTTGTTAAACTCCAAAATGATTAATCACCATGAGAAGAAAATTATGTCTGAATGGCCAATTTTCCGTGAAGGGAAAATGCGTGGTGGGGTGATCTTTGAACGTGTTGACAAACGCTTTATTCCTTTTGGTCAATTGGCAAGACGTACGGTAGGTTATATTAAAAACCAATCTAGAAGTGGTGAAAAAGGTCGTTTTGGTGCAGGTTTAGAATTCAGCTTTGATAGTACCTTGGCAGGTAAAAATGGGAAAGCATTGTTTACCAAAATCTCTGGTGGACAATGGCGAATGATTCCGGATGCCAAAGAAGTAAAACCGCGCCATGGCTATGATATCGAAACCACTATTGATGTCAACTTGCAAGACGTAGCAGAGCACGCCTTATTAAAAACGTTGGAAGCACACCGAGCGGATAATGGTTGTGTAATCGTGATGGAAGTAGCTACAGGGCAAATTAAAGCGATTGCTAATTTAGAAGATGTCAATAAAAATCGACCTGATCTAGAACCCCGATATGCTGAAAACTATAATTATGCTGTTGGTAAAGCCGTAGAGCCAGGTTCCACCATGAAACTCGCTTCAATGATGGCGCTTTTTGAAGAGACTAACCTGAAATTAACCGATTCAGTGGAAACTGGAGATGGTCGTTTTAAAGTGTATGAACGAACCATTACCGACTCAAAAGAGGGAGGGTATGGTAAAATAACCGTGCAGGAAGTATTTGAAAAATCATCGAACGTGGGCACTGCTAAACTAGTCATGGAAACGTTCGGAAAATCTTCCGCTACGCAACAACGCTTTGTAGACTATTTAGAAGATTTTCATTTGAAAGAGCCCGTAGGATTTCAAATTAAAGGTGGAGCAATACCTAAAGTGAAAAACCCGCAAGATAAAACGTGGAGTGGTGTCACCCTGCCTTGGATGAGTCACGGGTATGAGGTGGAGATGTCGCCCTTGCAAATGTTGATGCTCTATAATGCTGTTGCTAATAATGGTAAAATGGTGAAGCCAATGATTGTGAAACGGATTCGATATGCCGATAAAATAATTGAGGAATATGAAACCGAGGTGCTCAGCAAACAAGTGTGTTCAAAAGAAACGCTGGTGAAATTAAAAGCGATGCTGGAGGGTGTGGTAGAGCGAGGTACAGCAACGAATGTCAGAAACGATAATTATAAAATAGCTGGTAAGACAGGTACTGCCCAAAAATTGATTGCGGGACATTATGATCGGGTCTACTATGCTTCTTTTGCGGGTTATTTTCCAGCCGAAAACCCAAAATACAGTATCATAGTGGGGGTTGATTATCCTAAAACAGGATTGTATTATGGTAATCAAGTCGCAGGGCCAGTGTTTAAGGAGATCGCTGATAAAGTCTATGCCCGTGATTTGGAATTGCATTCTCCCGTGTTACAAAAAGTAGTAGCTGAAAAAGGGGTTTTTCCAGTGATTCAATCAGGTTATTATGATGACTTAATGGTGATACTAGACGGGTTGTCTTCTGCAAAAATAAATGCCTGGGGAGGCGAAAGCTTTAAAAACAAATTTGTACAAGCGCAGCGGAATGATGAAATGAAAATCATTCAGTGGAAAGAAAAAAACAGGGTAAAAGGGGTTGTTCCAGATGTGTCAGGGATGACTTTACGCGATGCCTTGTATGTGTTAGAAAATGCTGGACTACGAGTGATGTATGAAGGACGAGGGCGTGTGCAATCCCAATCGGAATTGCCTGGTACCAAACTGCTTGTAGGAAATAAAATTAAATTGATACTGGGGTAAATGTCACAACTGAAAGACATATTGTATGGTGTTTCGCTGCTTGAAGTAGCTGGACGAACGGATGTGGAAGTCAACAAGCTCATCTTCGATTCGCGTAAAGTGAAAGAAGGCGATTTGTTTGTGGCAGTCCGTGGTACGCAAGTAGATGGGCATCAATATATCGCTCAAGTAATTGAGATGGGTGCCACCATCATTATCTGTGAGGAGCTTCCTCAGGATAAGCCTGAACATGTAACAGCTGTGAAGGTGGAAAACTCCGCTAAAGCATTAGGCATTATCGCTTCAAATTTTTATGGGGTTCCTTCTAAAAAATTATCCTTAGTAGGGGTGACGGGTACCAACGGAAAAACGACCACTGTGACCATGCTTTATAAGTTGTTTCGAGCAATGGGTTATAATGCAGGGGTACTTTCCACGGTAGAAAATATTATCAATGATGTCGTTATTCCATCCACGCATACCACACCCGATCCCATCGCATTAAATGAGCTATTAGCAAAAATGGTGAAGGAGGGTTGTACACACTGTTTTATGGAGGTAAGTTCGCATGCCGTAGTACAAGAACGTATTGCAGGCTTACACTTCAAGGGAGCAGTTTTCACCAACATCTCGCACGACCACCTCGATTATCACAAAACATTTGATGAATACATCAAAGCGAAAAAGGCCTTTTTTGATCAACTACCGAAAGGATCTTTTGCTTTGGTCAACGGAGACGATAGACGAGGTTCTGTAATGATGCAAAATACCAAAGCTTCAAAAAATTACTTCGCCTTAAAGACACCAGCAGAATTTAAAGGAAAAATTATTTCCAACACCCTCCAAGGTCTGGAACTTGAAATTGATAACAAAGCCGTTTGGTTTCGATTAATCGGCAAGTTCAATGCTTACAACTTATTGGCTGTCTATGGTGTTGCCGTGCTTATGGGTGAGGATGCGGATGAAGTATTAACCGATTTATCCATCTTAGATACCGCTCGTGGTCGTTTTGAACGCGTGATTTCTCCAACTGGTGTGATTGGAATAGTGGATTACGCCCACACCCCTGATGCCTTAGAAAACGTGTTAACAACGATTGATGAGTTAAAAGAAGGTAACTCAAAAGTGATTACCGTAGTTGGCTGCGGTGGCGATCGCGATCGCACCAAACGACCGATGATGGCAGAAATTGCTTGTCGCTATAGTGACAAAGTGATTTTAACGAGCGATAACCCACGGACGGAAAACCCTGATGATATTTTGAAAGAAATGCAGGCAGGAGTGGGCCCAACGATGAAAAAGAAAGTGATCACCGTGGCTGATAGAGCGGAGGCGATATCCTTTGGTTGCCATCTCGCTGAATCAAATGACATTATTCTTGTTGCTGGAAAAGGACATGAAAATTACCAGGAAATTAATGGTGTGAAACATCATTTTAACGATAGAGAAGAATTAATCCAAAAGTTTAAACAGTTAGAGAAATAAGATGCTTTATTACCTATTTGACTATCTCGACAAACAATTTGACCTAGTAGGAGCAGGCTTGTTTCAATACATTTCGTTTCGCTCTGGCGCTGCGGTTATCTTAAGCTTGTTGATCGCTGTTATTTTTGGGAAGAAATTTATCCGAATGCTTCAACGTCAACAAGTGGGGGAAAGCATCCGTGACCTTGGTTTGGAAGGACAATTAGAGAAAACAGGAACACCAACGATGGGTGGGGTGATCATCATTACCTGTATTTTGATTCCAACCTTGTTGTTTGCTCGATTAGATAATGTCTATGTGATCCTATTAATTATTTCCACCGTTTGGATGGGCTTGATTGGATTTTTGGATGACTACATCAAGGTATTTAGAAAAAACAAAGAAGGGTTAGCGGGTCGATTTAAAATTGTCGGACAAATTGGCTTAGGCATTATTGTCGGCACCACGCTCTACTTCAACGAACATGTGGTGGTAAGAGATTATCATGAATATGAATCGGGATCCAGAGAGAGTTTAGTGGATCAGGTGTCCAGAGGCGATCAAGCCGATCAAATTACTCAATTTGTAAACAAAACGAGTAAATATACTGATGTGAAATCCATGGTGACGACCATCCCATTTTTAAAAAACAATGAGTTTGACTACGGCACTATTTTGAGTTTTTTAGATATGGACTTCACTTGGTTAGTCTACATTTTGGTAGTGATCTTTATTGTGACGGCTGTGTCAAATGGCGCAAATATTACAGATGGAATTGACGGTTTGGCGGCAGGGACTTCTGCGATTATTGGGGTAACCTTGGCAGTATTGGCTTATGTGTCGGGTAACACCATTTTCGCAGATTATTTAAATATTATGTATTTACCTCACACGGGTGAAATTGTAGTTTTTGCTGCTGCCTTTGTGGGTGCATGTATTGGCTTCTTATGGTATAACTCCTACCCAGCAAAAGTTTTTATGGGTGATACGGGGAGCTTGTGCATTGGTGGAGTAATCGCGGTGATTGCTCTTTCTATTCGAAAAGAATTATTGATTCCAATATTATGTGGAATTTTCTTGATGGAAAATTTATCAGTCATGATTCAGGTAGCTTATTTCAAGTATACCAAGAAAAAATATGGTGAAGGAAGACGTGTGTTTTTGATGTCTCCACTACACCATCATTACCAAAAATTAGGAATGCACGAGGCAAAAATTGTCAACCGGTTTTGGATCATAGGAATCCTGCTCGCGGTATTGACTTTAGCAACATTGAAATTGAGATAAGATAATGAAAAAGAAAGTTGTCATTTTAGGTGCTGGTGAAAGTGGAATGGGAGCAGCCATTCTAGCGCACAAACATGGTCATGCAGTGTTTGTGTCTGAAGCTGGAAAAATTGATGCTGCCCACCAAACAACTTTAAGAAAGAAGGGAATTCTTTTCGAAGAAGGAGGTCATTCTGAAGGGGTGGTGTTGGATGCCGATGAAATCATTAAGAGCCCAGGAATCCCCGGTAACATTCCTTTATTAATGTTAGCGAAGGAAAAACACATTCCTATCATCTCAGAAATTGAATTTGCAGCGCGCTATACGGATGCGAAATTTATTTGCATTACGGGTAGTAATGGTAAAACAACCACAACGCTATTGACTTATCACCTGATTGAAAATTCGGGCTTCAATGTTGGTCTAGCAGGTAATGTTGGTCAAAGCTTAGCTAAGCAAGTGGCTAAAGATGTTGATATGGACTATTATGTTGTTGAGTTGAGTAGCTTTCAATTGGATGACATGTATGAGTTCAAAGCGGATATCGCGGTGTTGTTGAACATTACACCTGATCACTTAGACCGATATGATTACAACTTTCAAAACTACATCGATTCCAAATTCAGAATTGCTCAAAACCAGACCAACGAAGATTATTTTATAGCATTTACGGACGATCCTGTATTGAAAAGAGAAATGCTACATAGAAAAATTGATGCGTTTAAATTATCGGTTTCTCTGCAGAATAGAGTGTTGAACGGTGCTTATACCGCTCAGGATAAATTGGTCTTCAATATCCATAACCACATGACGCATGTGTTTAGTCATGATATTAATGCTTTGCCATTAACGGGTAAACACAATTACATCAATGTGATGTCAGCAACTATGGCGGCATTGGCAGCAGGGGTAACTGAAAAACAAATTGGGCGAGCGTTACAAACGTTTGAAAATGCCCCTCACCGTTTAGAAGATGTAGCGATTATCAACCGTATTCGCTATATCAACGATTCCAAAGCGACTAATGTTGACTCTGTAAAATATGCCTTAGACAGTTTCGAAAAACCTATCATCTGGATTGCTGGTGGTGTAGATAAAGGAAACGATTATAAGGTCATTGAAGAGCTAGTAAACGAAAAAGTACGTGCCCTCATTTGCCTAGGGAAAGATAATTCAAAGTTAATTAAAGCATTTGGTCATCAGGTACAAACGGTGATAGAAGCAAAAAACATGGACGATGCAGTGAGGCTAGCCAACGAATTAGCTGCAGCGGAAGATATTGTTTTGTTATCACCTGCATGTGCCAGCTTTGACTTGTTCAGAAACTACGAAGACCGTGGAAATAAATTTAAAGAAGCAGTAAAAGGAATGCAGAAAGGTAGCCCCATCTTAAGTATGATGTTGTCAACTTTCTTTTAAACAATGTTCGAACAAATAGAAATATGGCTCAAGAAAAACCTGAAAGGAGATCCTATCATTTGGATGATAGTGTTTTTTCTTTCCGTTTTTAGTGTGTTGGTCGTCTACAGTGCGGTTAGTGCTCAGGCGTACAAACACATGGAAGGTAATACCGAATATTACCTCATCAAGCACCTTATTCTTATTGGGATAGGCTTCTTTTCTATTTGGGTAGCCCATAACATCAACTATTTGTATTACAGTAAAATCTCGCGGTTTCTCTTGATTCTCTCCGTGCCTTTGTTGTTGTATACCTATTTCAGAGGAATTAATATCAACGGTGCATCCCGGTGGATTGTAATTCCTATTATCAACCAAACCTTCCAAACCTCCGATTTAGCCAAGCTGGCTCTAATTTCCAATTTGGCGAGCATGTTAGCAAAACGTCAAAAATCAATAGATGACTTTAGAAACACGGTATTCCCAATTGTGGGGTGGTGTGCTCTTATATGTGGTTTAATAGCCTTGTCCGATTTCTCCACAGCCGTAATGCTCTTTGCGACTTGCATGATTATTATGTTTATCGGCCGGGTGCCTATGCGTTACCTTGTAGGTTTAGTGGCAGCAGGTATTCCTGCAATAGGAATGGCTTTAATGTTTGGTTCACGGGGGGCAACAGTAGTGTCACGGATTAAAAACTTTGTTGCGAGTACCTTTGGTTCTGGAGAGGAAGATGTCTTGACAGAAGTTCCTTATCAAGTAGAACAAGCCTATATCGCGATAGCCAATGGCGGCATGTTTGGCGTAGGTCCAGGCGACAGTATGCAGCGGTACTTCTTACCGGAAGCCTTTTCCGATTACATCTATGCCATCATCAATGAAGAATATGGTTTGGTGGCAGGGGTCATCATTATCGTGCTCTATCTCGGAATTTTTTATCGGGGGATGGTCGTGGCTTCTAAAAGTGAAAAAGCCTTTGGTGGGTTGTTATCTACCGGATTGTCCTTTGCATTAGTGACCCAAGCGATGATTAACATGGCGGTAGTGGTGGGCTTAGGTCCCGTAACGGGTTTGCCCTTACCGATGCTGAGTTTAGGAGGTACATCATTAGTCTTTACAGGTTTTAGTATCGGAATTATTCTTAGCGTAAGCCGCGGTGATATGTCCGAGGAACAAAGTTTAACGACATCAACAAATACAACTATAGAAGAAGATGCAGCCTAATAGTACACCATATCGATTTATAATAAGTGGTGGTGGCACTGGGGGGCACATCTATCCTGCGATAGCCATTGCAAATGAGCTGAAACACCGCTTTCCACAAGCAGCAATAAAATTTGTGGGGGCATTGGGTCGCATGGAAATGGAAAAAGTACCTAAGGCAGGTTACGAAATTGTTGGACTGCCTATCATGGGGATTCAAAGACGATTGACATTAAAAAACTTAGCGGTGCCATTCAAACTGCTTCAAAGTTTACTCATCGCAAAAAAACTCATTAAATCCTTTCAACCCGATGTGGTCATTGGGGTAGGAGGATATGCCAGTGGACCCTTGTTAAAGTCAGCGGTGAATGCGGGTGTGCCAACGTTAATTCAGGAACAAAATTCGTATGCCGGCTTAACCAATAAATTGTTGGCAACCGATGTCGCAAAAGTCTGTGTGGCTTACGATAACATGGAAACTTATTTCCCAAAAAATAAGCTCGTGATCACCGGTAACCCTGTGAGAAAAGATATTAGTGAAAGTGTCATTCCAAAATCGGAGGCTTTAGCACATTTCAACCTTTCGCCAGCAAAGAAAACCGTTTTAGTTATCGGTGGAAGTTTAGGTGCGAGAACCATTAACGAAAGCATTCAGCATGGTGTGGATCAATTGGTCGCAGCAGGTTATCAATTGCTGTGGCAAACAGGCGCTTTTTATTATGAGAGCCTTAAAAACTTAAATGGTGAAGGGGTAGTGGTTCGCGATTTCATTTATGAAATGGATCAAGCCTATGCCGCTGCGGATGTGGTGGTATCCAGAGCCGGAGCGTTGTCGGTGTCCGAGTTATGTTTGGTAGGTAAACCGATCATATTGGTGCCGTCTCCCAATGTAGCGGAAGATCATCAAACTAAAAATGCGATGGCATTGGTGAAAAAAGATGCGGCCGTTTTAGTGAAAGATACTGAGGCAAAAGAACAATTGGTTACAGCACTTTTGAAGTTGCTGGCCGATGAAGAAAAACAACTCGCGTTGAGTGAAAATATCAAGCAAATGGCAAAGCCAAATGCGACAGATGAAATAGTCAATGAGATTGAAAAGTTATTAAAAACATAACAGTGGTCAGTGAGGACACTTACCACGGCTAATTAGCATTGGTTGGTGTCCTCACCGACCAACCAAAAAAGAAGAGAGAGAAAAAAGTAAGAGAAATAAGTGAATTTAAGCAAAGTACATAGCGTCTATTTTATCGGAATCGGAGGGATTGGTATGAGCGCATTAGCTAAATATTTTTTAGCCAATGGTTGCCAAGTTGCGGGCTACGACCGCAGTCCATCTGTAGTAACCGATCAGCTAATAGCTTTAGGTGCAGAAGTTACTTTTGATGATCAAGTTGAATCAATAAATACCAACTATAAATCAACAGCTTATGAAAACCTTATTATTTATACACCTGCTATTCCAGGTAGTCATCCTCAGCTTCGTTATTTTCAAACTAGTGGTGCAACCCTACTTAAACGCTCTCAGGTCTTAGGCCTAATCAGTCAACAGTACAAAACCTTAGCCATTGCTGGCACGCATGGTAAAACCACTACCTCCAGTTTATTAGCACACTTACTTTATAGTGCTGATGTTTCGATGGTCGGGTTTTTAGGTGGGTTAGCACAGAATTATAACAGTAACTTCATCTCCAACATCAAAGCCGATGAACCGACCTATGTAGTTGTAGAGGCCGATGAGTTTGATCGTTCGTTTTTAACGCTTCATCCCTACCTCGCAGCGGTCACCAATGTGGATGCAGACCATTTAGACATTTATGGTACCGCTGACTCGGTTATTGGAGCCTTCAACGAGTTTGTAGGGCAAATCAAACCAGAAGGTCATCTTTTTGTATGTGCGCATATTCACGAATTAAAGGCTAAAAACAAAGAAACGTACGGGTTAGAAGCAGCTAATCGTGCAGCTAGGAACGTGTACTATGCTGATGGATGTGTAGTGTTCGATTATTATAAAAACGAGGAACAGCTTATTGCTGGGCTCGAATTAAAATTACCAGGCAATCACAACGTTTCCAATGCTGTTGCAGCCATTTCCATCGCATTGGAAATTGGAATAGCACCAGAAAAAATTAAAGCTGGCATTGCCTCATTTAGGGGCGTGAAACGCAGGTTTGAATTTATTTATCAGTCTGAGGAAGTGGTGTATGTCGATGACTATGCACATCACCCCGTAGAAATCAGTGCTTTGTTGCAAGGCGTGAAGGCGTTTTGGCCAGACCGACCTGTGACGATAATTTTCCAACCCCACTTATTCAGCCGTACCCGTGATTTTATGGAGGACTTTGCTGTAAGCTTAAGTAAAGCCGATGAAGTCCTGTTGTTGGATATTTACCCCGCACGCGAATTGCCTATTGAAGGCATTACCTCTGAGGTGTTGTTAGAAAAAATTACAGCCAAGAAAAAGGAAAAAGTCACGAAGCAAGAAGTATTAAAAGCGGTACCCGATGTGAAAGGCGTGTTGCTTACCGTAGGAGCAGGCGATGTAGACCGATTAGTTGAACCCATTAAACAAACGTTGTCAGCGAAAGTAAATGCTTAAGCGAATAAAAATAGCGTCCAAATTAAAAATGGCAGTACTTACCCTACTGGTCTTTTTCTCCATTGCCTTTACTGAACGGCAAAATACGGAAACGACCTGCACAGGAATCGAGGTAAATATTGACAACACAGAAGGAAATTATTTCTTAGATAAAGAGGCAGTTATCGACCTTGTAACAGCCCGTGGAAAAAGTCCATTAATTGGTGGGAAACTTATCCACATCGAGTTGAAAACCCTAGAAACACGGCTTAAAAAGGATAAATTTGTTAAGGACGTTCAAATTACAAAAAACTTAAAAGGAACCTTGTCTATCAATGTGACCCAGCGCAGACCAATCGCTCGATTTCTACGAGCTGATTCTTCTTTTTATTTAGGAGAAGAAGGGAATGTGTTGCCTTTGTCAAATCGCTATACTGCGCGTGTAATGCTTGTTTCTGGTGCAGGAGTAAGGGGTTTTTTTAAAGAAGGAAATGTAGTTACGAAAGAAGAAAAAGATTTATTTCAAGTCATCGATTTTATCAGCGAAGATGAATTTTTAAAAGCACAAATTGCTGAAATCGAAGTGAATAAAAGAGGCGAACTCACCATGTATCCACAAATTACCAAACAGCCCATCTTGTTTGGAACATGTGAAAAACATGTTGATAAGTTCAAAAAGCTTCGAGTGTTTTATGATAAAATTCTTCCAGCTAAAGGTTGGAACGACTATGAATCAGTAAATCTTAAATACCAGGGCCAAATTATTTGTAAGTGATGCAACAGGAAAAAATTATAGTAGGACTTGATATCGGTACAACCAAGATTTGTGTAATTGTTGGAAAGAAAAACGAATACAACAAATTAGAGATTTTAGGTATCGGTAAAGCCGTTTCAGACGGTGTCGTTCGCGGCATGGTCATGAATATTGACAAAACAGTAACAGCAATCAACCACGCGCTAGCAGAAGCAGAAAATCAGGCGGGCATCGATATTGGACAGGTAAATGTCGGTATCGCTGGCCACCACATCAAGAGCAGCACCCATCATGGTAGCATGATGAAAGATGCCAACGATGGGGAAATTTCTGTGGAAGATGTGAACCGATTGGTCAACGACATGTATAAAATTGTCACACCTCCGGGTAATGACATTATTCACGTGATGCCGTTGGATTATACCGTGGACTACGAACCAGGGATCAAAGATCCGGTTGGTATGGTGGGAAGAAGGTTAGAAGCTGACTTTCACGTCATCACTGCAAACACCTCAGCCATAGCGAATATCAACAAATGTGTGAAACGTTCGGGAGTATCTGTTCGAGACGGTTTACACATTGATAATCTGATTCTAGAACCAATAGCGTCTAGTTTATCCGTGCTAAGTGAAGAAGATAAAGAAGCTGGTGTAGTCTTAGTAGACATTGGTGGCGGTACTACTGATGTGGCGATCTTTTACGATGGCATTATCAGACACACAGCCGTGATCCCATTTGGAGGTAACATCATTACCTCAGATATCAAAGAAGGGTTGGCGGTCATGCAATCGCAGGCCGAAGCGTTAAAAGTACGTTTTGGAAAAGCCATTGCTGATGAAGCCAAGGACAACGAAATTATCTCGATACCTGGTTTGAGAAACAGACCACCAAGAGAAATTTCGGTCAAGAATTTAGCTTCCATCATTCAGGCGCGCATGGAAGACATCATTGAGTTGGTGTACGATGAAATTGTGCGTTCAGGATATGATAGAAGACTTGCTGCAGGCATGATTATCACAGGAGGTGGTTCTCAACTGCAACATGTAAAACAACTGTTTGAATATAAAACAGGCATAGATGCTCACGTAGGCATTCCAAACGAACACTTAGGGAAGTGTAAAGTGGAAGAAGTAAAAAGCCCTATGTACTCCACCGGTGTGGGGTTAGTGTTGGCTGGCTTCAGAGCCTTAGACGATAGAGATAACCTTTATGCTGAATTTGAAAAACCACAAGCAGGAAATAAAGTAGTAAGAAAAGATGTCGGTCGCGAATCGTTCAAAAACATGATGATGAAAGTCAAAGGTTTGTTGTTGGACGATGACTTAAGCGAGAACGATGAATATTAAATTAAAATAAATCAATCACCCAATATAAATCTGCCCATTATGTTTCAATTTGATTTACCAGACCATCACAAATCCATCATCAAGGTAATTGGTGTAGGAGGAGGCGGTAGCAATGCTGTCGGCCACATGTACAACCAAGGAATAAAAGACGTTGAGTTCATCATCGCTAACACCGATGCACAAGCGTTAAAAAGCAATTCCATTCCTAATAAACTGCAGTTAGGCGTAAACCTAACCGAAGGACTAGGTGCGGGAGCTAACCCTCAGGTTGGTGAAAAAGCCGCCATGGAAAGCAAAGAAGACATACGGGAAATGTTGAGCAACAACACCAAAATGGTCTTCATCACTGCTGGAATGGGTGGGGGAACCGGTACCGGTGCAGCACCTGTGATTGCAGGTATTGCAAAAGAATTGAACATTCTGACCGTAGGTATAGTTACTTCTCCCTTCTCGTTTGAGGGAAAAAGAAAAACAGGGGCTGCGGAGCATGGTATTGCTCAAATGCGAGCCAACTGTGATACGGTCTTAGTGATTTCAAATGATAAACTAAGAGAAATTCACGGCAACCTGTCTATTCGCCAGGCGTTTGCCCATGCAGATGATATTTTGTCTACGGCCGCTAAGAGTATTGCGGAAATCATTACCGTAACCAGTGAAGTCAATGTCGATTTTCAGGATGTGAAAACGGTGATGAAAGATTCCGGACCTGCAGTAATGGGATCAGGACAAGCAGCGGGAGATAACCGTGCAGAACGCGCAGTAGATGCTGCATTATCATCGCCTTTGTTGGATAACACCGATATTAAAGGCGCACAAAAAATATTACTATCAATCGCATATGGTGAAGAGGCAGAATTGACCATGGACGAATTGACAGAAATTACCGATTTCATCGAGATGAAGGCAGGTCTTGATGCAGACGTAATCTTTGGACAAGGGTTAGATGTAACGTTGGGTGAGTCGTTACGAGTAACCGTGATTGCAACAGGGTTTTCAACCAAAGAAATTGGTTCAGAAGTAAAACGTAGAACCGTTTACGATTTAGATTCAGCAAAAGAAATACCTCAGGCACAGCCGGAAGCGAAACAACCGGAACCAACCCGCTTCACGTTTGCGCCACAACAACCTCAAGCATCCGCAGCTCCGCAAAAAGAGACGCCAAAGCCGGAAGGCAATGCAGATAAAGTGGTGTATACCTTTGATTTTAATCAACCGGAAAAACCACAAGAAGAAGAGCGACCAACTCAGAAGAACAACTATGGTGATGCACCACTGTTTCAATTGAGTGATCAATACGAAAGCAAAGAGGTACAGGAAGAAGCTCCGAAGTCGCAAAAAGAACTTGAGCGAGAAGAAGCCGAGTACAAACGCCAAATGCTCATCAAACAATCCGAAGAGCGTATTAAGCGATTAAAAGAGCTTTCTTCAGATCAATCAGCGGACTTAAAAACATTCAAAGAGAAGTTGGAAGTGCCTGCTTACCTAAGAAGAAACATCAGCTTAAAAGATGCACCTCATTCTTCGGAAGAGAACATCTCACGCTACAACTTAAACGATGACAACGACATCATGGGAAACAACAAGTTTTTGCATGATAACGTGGATTGATTAGTTCCTTCTAAAAATCAGTAATGATAAACCCCATGAGCTAACGCTTTTGGGGTTTTGTTTTTACGATAAGGTTACGTTGTTGGTTCGATAACAATGACGGTTTTTTGATAAATATTTAATTAGATTTAATATATATAAGCTGGATATGATACATATGTGGTTTATCCAGTTGTTGTGCACTATACCTTTTGTTTTTCAAGTCGTACAATCCAACATAACAACGAGTAATACAACACAATTACAGACAACCTGTCAGTAATTAATAGATGGCTTAAATATTGCTAAAAAAGGTATAGCAGAACGGCTTAAGTTCCTTACACTTTGACGATTGCTCGTGGAATAGATAATACTGATAGCGATATATGGATTATCAGGTAGTGTATTAGAAATCTACAAGACATTTCGATTACAAAGTTATCAACTGATAGCGATTGTAACTGGTCTAATAAGGTTTCGGTCACGTTAGTTATTATTGTTAAACACGGTTGCTCTTTCATTAGATGCTGTATAAGGTAATATACTAATAATATTGGCTAAGAGGTGGTTGCGTAAGCGACTGCAAACAACCACGGAATTTGTACGTTAAAGCGTCTTGTAAAGAGTTATCTTTAAAGGAAAGCCTCGAAGCCGTTCTGCTTTTTATTATGACTGTTATTATCAAAAAAAACTGGTTACGACCAAGAGGATATATTCACTTCACAAAAAAGCAAACAAAAGCCTTTAGTAGTGAACAAAAACATTTAATCAGCTATGTAACTAACCCAAAAGCTATTAAATCTCACAGCTTTTACCCCCTCATCCATAAAGAAATTGTACAAAGAAGATTCAAAAAAAGTTACAACTCCGAAGGTATATACTTAGGAAGAAAACACAGTTATATAGAGAAAGACGGATTCAAAAAAAGTAATGCAAAGGCACGTCAAATATTCTATTCCACACACAAAGATGCTGTCATATATTCTTATTACACTGAAGAACTTTTAGCACCTAAATATGAGCGTTATTTAACTTCCGTTAAAGGGTTATCTGACTGTGTTTCCTCATACCGTAAAATACCTGTAGAACCAGATAGTGATAGGAACAAATGTAATATTCATTTTGCAAATGATGTATTCCAATATATAAAGACACAAAATGAATGTGTTGCATTAAGCTTTGATATTTCAAAATTCTTCGACTCTCTTAATCATAGTCTATTAAAAAAAGCTTGGTGTAATTTATTAGACCAGTTTAATCTCCCAGAAGACCACTACAATGTTTACAAATCACTGACGAAATTTTCATTTGTAGAATTTCAACATGTGTTAAATGAATTTGGGATTAAAAACATACACAGACTAAAAGACTCTCAGTTAACTAGTTTTTGTGACACACCAGAAGATTTCAGAAAACGAATCGTTGAAAAGAAACTAATACGACACCACCCATTCAAAGACAAACTTAAAAATGGGAAGTTTTGTGGAATCCCTCAAGGAACACCTATTAGTGCTTTTATATCAAATTTATACATGCTTAAGTTCGATGAACTCATGCTCAAAGAAATACAGCAAAACCGAAAAGGATTCTATAGACGATACTCAGATGATATAATAGTTGTTTGTCAAAAAGAAGAGGAAGAAGAAGTTAAAAAAATGGTAACTGATTCATTAGTTAATGACTTCAAATTAAAAATCAACCCAGACAAAGTTGATGTATCAATATTTAATACTACAAATGGACAATTAGAAGCCAATTCTCCACTTCAATATTTAGGGTTCGAATTTGATGGGAAAAAAATATTGATAAGAAATCAAAGCGTAGCTAAATATTATAGACAGATGAAAAGGAGTATCAGAGCATCTGCTAGAATGGCATGCCATAACAAATCAGTAGCTAGTAAAAAAAGAAGAGTAACGACTCACAATAGAGTTTATCGTGGCAAACTTTTTTCAAAATACAGTCACTTAGGTACTAAGGGCAGAAAGCGTAATTTTTATATATATGCAAAAGAGGCTTCTTCCATTATGAGTGAACCATCAATAATACTTCAACTTTCAAAATCTTGGGACATATTAGTAAACGAAATAGTGAAACAGGAGAAAAGATACTTATTATAATAACCGATAATAACACCTCTCAATGGAGCGCGTTGCGATAGCAAAACGCGTTCGTATGTTTAGCTTGTCACTCGTTTAGCTACGCAACGAGCGCCATGCAGAGATTCCCGAATAAAATCCTAGATTGTTTTTATAACGAATCTTTCAGTTACGGTACAATTGGTTATTTTTAATTTTTCAAAACACCTTAAATTTGGACAGAATGTTAACTGAAAATCTACCGATTCATAATAAAAAATTTCGACAGAGATTAACGATCACCATAAAAAGTGAAAACCATGATTCTTGCTTAGAAATATCCAAAATCCTTAAAAAGCAGTGTGATGCTTGGTTTTTTTCCGTTAAACACAAAGAGCACAAATCAGCTCGAAAAGGCTCTGTTCTTAGTAGGGAGTTAATGATTTATCAAGAAGCTTACAGTGATGATTCTATTATATTTAAAGAAGCTATTAGAAGAATATGTTTACATCTAAATAGAATTTCAAAATGTGAAATAACATTTACTGATAGTGGTTCAATTCCTATTGATAAATATTAAACCCCCAATCGCGCGTTGCGATAGCAAAACCCGTTCGTAGGTTTAGCTTGTCACTCATTCAGCTATGCAACGAGCGCCATATAGGCTTACCTTCCCACCCGCAGATTTAAGAATTTGAATTTCGTTTTCGAGTGGGATATAACTTCTGTTTAAAATCTGTGATTTCATCTTTCAATTTCTTATTGGCACTATCCAATAGTTCATTTTGATGCTTCATGATGCTCAGGAGGTCGTGCATGGCATTGAGGTTTTCTAATTGAACGGAAACGATTTCTTCTAAATCGGCTTTAGTATATCTTCTGCTCATATATGTAATTTTTAAAAAGTATTCTTTAGATTTTCTAAACAAATCTATTTATTATCTATCGAATTTCAAAATATAACTTTAGATATTCTATATTACTCTCTTCAAGAGTTATATTTATCTCAACGAATTCGAAAGGTTTATGACTTCTTTAGGACTTTATTTGACCAAAAAATCTGTGAATAGAGCAATGGTTTCAAGACGAACTGGAATTAGTCAGGCACGGCTATCTCAATTGTGTTCGAATGAATCAACCAAACTCCGTGCAGATGAATTATACCTGATAGCTTTGGCAATTGACATCGTTCCGGGAGAGATGTTCGAGGAGATTTATAAGGATTTAAAATTAAAGAAATAGTTGTGCAAGAAAACTGCAATCCTGTTTAGCTTGTCACTTGTTTAGCCCCGTTGCCGCTATGCTCTGCATAGTGGTAAATCTGTTAGGAATGTGTTTCTTTTTTTATACCATGTTGCCTTTTGCGTATGGAGTTGCAGCAGATCCCCCATAGGGCCCATTGCCACACCAAAACACATTCGCATAAACCCCATGAAGCAGTGAAATTAGCGATCATTCAAGGACTTCATTTTACCACTTCTTAAATTCCGACTCGATGCGTTGCAGTTTTTCTTGTCGCTTGGATAGTTTTATTTCTGTAGCAGAAAGTACTTTTTGGTGGTCTTCAATCCGCTGATGAAGCTCCTTAATATCGTCTTGAAGATCTGCAATGTCTTCCTTATCGTCTTCGATATCACCTTTTAAATCATCAATTTCATCTGCTAATTCTTCCATGCGATCTTTTGTGTCGTCAATTTGTTCATTGTAGTATTTCGGCAAATATTCCTGGATAAAATTTGCAAAGATATTTTTAATGATAGAAAACTCCGTGTTGTATTTCTCTTTACCCATGTAGATGTCGTAACCATAAGAAGCAAATACTTTCATTTCAGAACCATTTTCATCTTCTACCACATGGGTATAGAAGTTAATTTTTTTGGTAGAAAGCTCTGGCATGTTTACTTCTTCAGCGGATAATAAATCTTTGTTTTGAAATAACCCCAGCCCCTTTAGTTTAACATCATAGTTATCGTTGATGTAATCCTTCCATGCTTCTTTCAAGGTTTTTGGTTCAGGATCCAGTTGCGCCACCCAACAAGGTCGTTCTTTGTCCTCATGTTCGATGGTACCCATGGTAGGTGCTATATTTTGGGCGCTTAAAAAATGCAGTGGCACAAATAGCGACAAAGTAATTAGGGTTAGCGTTTTTAGTCGTAAAGTAGATTGCATGTCAGCTTATTTTAACTTGTTAAACTTCTTTGTTAGGCGATGGTTGCATATTAACCGATGGTGAAATCCATCCCCAAACTGTGAGGGTTGTTCTATCATTCATCCAATACTCTCTGTCTGAGGTTGAATGCTTTTCAGTAGTTATTTACTCTCTTGAGTGTATAGCGTAGGATTTTACCTCAAAACCCCATGGTGACTGTTTTACCTCACTGCCTATTTGTAGTAGGTAGCGCATAAATTGAACCATCTGGATGTAATGAAGGGAGTAGAAGACTTCAAGTAGTCTAAAATTTTAAAAAAATAAGTGCGTATAAAACTAATTTATACGCACAACAAAGTGGGAAGATTAAAAAAGTAACTAATGAATTAGTTCATCGTTTTCTTAACTTTTACATAGAGCAATACGCGTTTATTTCCCAATTATTTTTAGTTCAGTACGTCTATTCAATTGCATGTTGGCTTCCGTATCGTTAGGAGCAATAGGTTGTTCTTCTCCATAACCTTTATATTCCAAACGGGATTTGGCAATACCATGAGCGACAAGGTCGTCAACAACCACGTGCGCACGATCCTCAGAAAGTTTTTTATTGTACTCGTCAGAACCTCTGTTATCTGTGTGACCTGAGATTTCTATGCGGATAGTGGGATTTTCCAGCATGAATTTTTTTAAGATCTCGAGTTCATCTTTTGATTCAGGACGTAAGGTGGATTTGTCGTAGTCGAAGAAAATATTTTTAAGCACCATTTTCTTTCCAATCTCAATCTTATCCAGGTAAACATCTAACTTTTCTTCATGGTAGCCATCAGTTTTTGGTAGGTTGAAATTCTCTGAATGAAAAATATATCCATCCGCCTCTATTTCTAACGCATAATTTTTACCTGCGGGCAAAGAAACCAAATAATGACCAGTAGCCGAGTTCGATTTAAATACAGCAATCATTTTGTGTTTCTCTAAGTCGATAATTTCAATTTTGGCGAGTACAGGTTGTTTAGTTTTTGCATCGAACACATGTCCTTTGAGAAGTGTTAGATGTTCGATTGTTCCAGAAGGAAAATCAATGCGGTAAATGTCTTCTTTTCCTTTACTGTCGCTATGGTAGGCAGCAATGTAGCCATGTTTTCCAGAGGCCGACATTACAAAACCCACATCATTGTCAGGTCCATTAATGGGATAACCAATGTTGGTCGGTTTCCCCCAACTATTCGTCTTTTCATCCCACTCTGATTTGAAGATGTCAAATCCACCCATCGTTTCATGACCTTTAGAGCTAAAATATAGAGAGTGTCCATCAGGATGCGCAAACACACCGTGTTCACTGTATTCGGTATTTATGTTAGGTCCGAGGTTAATTGCTTTCCCCCAATCTTGTTTTGCTTCATCCCAATGAGAGACATAAATATCATGATCCCCCAAATTATCTTCTGGACGATTACTTGTAAAGTATAATGACTTGCCATCATACGAAAAACTTGCAGAAGACTCGTGGTGTGGAGAGTTAATGTTATTATTCATGCGCATAGGTTTTGTCCATTCAGCACCTTCAAGAGTACATTCAAACAAATCACCTCCACCATCAGGATCCGCATCCGAATAAGTAAGTACGGTGTGTCCATCAGGGGCAATGGCTATGGTGGCGTCATTGATTTTTGTGTTTACAGGCGCACCTATGTTTTTCAGGTTGCCCCAATCGGTTCCGTCTGTGGAAGTTGTCACGTAAATATCTTCCATATGGACGGCAAACTCATCATGGGCTTGTTCATCCGTTTCACCAGTACTTCCTGTGCGTTGCGAAGTAAACATCATTACTGATTCGTCAGCATTCACGATGACATTATATTCAGGGAAAGATGTGTTGACTTCATCACCGATATTGGTGACCGTAACATTCAAAGGCTGTTTGGTGTATTTTTTTCCAAAGTCACATTCAGCAATGTGCTTACTGGTCTTTTTTAACTCGCCTGGTCTGTCGTCTACATTTTTTTCTGAAGCAGGTGATTGTAAATAAGCTTTGTGTTTGAGGTAATGGGCTTTTGCATCATCCCAGTGTTCATTTACATGATAAGCTTGCGCAAGTTGGTAGAAAATGTCACCCGCTACATTAGAGTCTAATTGGTAGGCTTTTTCTAAATACTCTTCAGACCGTATTTTATATAAGGTGTTTAAATAACACACACCTATTTTATAATTTAAATCGGCATTGTTAGGGTTGAGTTCATATGCTTTCTGATATTCAGGTAAAGCATACGAGTAGTGAGAAGGCCCTTCATAAAAATGGAAGTCGCCCTCTTTCAAAGCGCTAACAGCATCTTTAAGTTTGTTTTTATCTTCAGGGAAGTTTGATTTACTGAATTCAACATTTTGAGCAACAACAGAAGTAGCACAGAATGTGATAATTAAAAAGAGTAATTTTTTCATTTTTCTAATGAGCAGTTAAAAGAATGAAAAAATAGGGTTTTTATGCGTTAAAGAAAAATGTTTTAATTTCTAATCAACAAAAAAGCCTCTGAGTAATCAGAGGCTTTAATTTTTGTAATGATTGAATCAATTAGTTTTGGTACATCACCGCTTTAATTGCTTCAACGGTTCTTTTTTTGTTTGGAACCATTTCGGCTAATAGAGTAGGAGCATAAGCTACAGGAGTATCCAGGTTGTTTACGCGATGCACAGGAGCATCAAGATAATCAAACGCATATTTTGAAACATGGTAAGCCAATTCCGAAGAGATAGCTCCTAATGGCCACGCTTCTTCAACTACTACCAGACGATTTGTTTTCTTTACAGATTCAACTACAGTTGCATAATCCAATGGACGGATAGTTCGAAGATCGATCACTTCGCAAGAGATACCTTGACCTTCCATTTCATTGGCTACTTCTTTTACCATGTTGACATATTTACCATAACAGACTAACGTTACATCAGAACCTTGTTTTGTTACATCGGCAACACCAATTGGAATTAAGAACTCACCTTCAGGCACTGGACCTTTGTCTCCATACATTACCTCTGACTCCATAAACACTACTGGGTTGTTGTCTCGAATAGATGATTTTAACAATCCTTTCGCATCAGCTGGGTTAGAAGGAACAATAACTTTCAAGCCAGGTGTGTTCGCGTACCAGCTATCAAAGTTTTGAGAGTGTTGAGCTGCTAACTGACCTGCATTACCCGTTGCACCTCTAAATACAATCGGGCAAGTATATTGACCACCAGACATGGCACTCATTTTTGCTGCACTATTAATAATCTGATCTATGGCTACTAAAGAAAAGTTAAAAGTCATGAATTCTACAATTGGACGAAGTCCATTCATGCTAGCACCGATTCCAATACCCGTAAAACCTAGTTCGGCAATTGGGGTATCAATCACACGTTTAGGGCCAAATTCATCCAGCATTCCTAAACTTACTTTATAAGCACCATTGTACTCTGCAACCTCTTCACCCATCAAGAAGACATTCTCATCTCTTCTCATCTCCTCATTCATCGCTTCTCTAAGGGCTTCTCTAAATTGTATTTCTCTCATTGTCTCTTTTCTTTAAAAGGCGGGTAAAAATAGCAATATCGAGACGATATACCAAAACAAATTAATGGCATATTGTTAAAAAACATCGAATTTAATTTTAAGATATCTGATTATAACAATGGTTTGCAGGAAACCTTCTAAAAGTTAAAATTAGCAGGGTTTAATTGCACAATCGCTCGGTTTAAGGTTTGTCATTTTTCCGATGCTCGTGATAATAAAAATGGAGGTTACACATCAATATGCATGATTGATTACTTTTTTCGCGTTTTATAAGGCGATTTGGGTGGGGGAAAGGAATATAACTTTTGCGTCCCAGAGCAGTGAACACTAGTCGACCTAATCGCCTGGATTTTTGTTTCCTTTTTATCAATGAAAAAGGAAAAGATCAGGCGGCTTGAGCCGAAAGTTTCTAGTAGACTTACTCTATCAATAGTGAATAAAACTGATTATTTGTAATAACAAGATCAGTAGTAAACTAACGATCAGTCACATTAAGATTTTAGTAGTGAAGACTGCTTTGATAACTGAACGAATATCTTTAGATTAGTAACTTAACAAACTGGCTATTTTGTGTTAAGGCTTATATTTCTTTTCTCTGTTGTCCTTTTTTTTACCTCAGCAGTCGCTCAACGTGGCACGACAATGGATAAAACCCAGTGGTGGTTAGGGTTAAAAGCGGGTATGAATGCAACCTCAGTGACTGTTCCGGAGCCGTTTACTGTATTAACCTCTGACGTGAATGATGGTAAAAAAGAGTACCAAAGTAGTTTTGATCGCTTAGGCTATCAAGTAGCTATCCAAACAGATTTTGATATTTTTGGGGTGGTTGATATTTCCTTTCAACCAGGACTTCGGGTTCTAAAATATGGGTATGAAAATAAGTGGTCGTGGATGGATTCCACAGGTCAATTGGCTTATGAACTGACCAACTTGCATCACCAGTCGTTAACTTACCTGGATTTACCTTTAGTATTTAAATTTAATTTTATCTCCAGCGGGCAAGGAAAAATTTCGATTAAAGGCAAGGAAAAAAAAGATATTAAAATTACCTCAAGTGGTGGTTTAATCGCTTTTGTTGAAGGAGGTGCCTTTTATAATCGGTTATTGTCAGCCGATAAAAAAGTGACACAAACAGTGAATAATATGGGCGAGGAGACTGAGTCCTTATTCCAACAAAATATTAACAATGCCTTTATCAACTCAAGTTATGGTTGGTTAGCTGGTTTAGGTGTGGGTTATGATTTTCAATCTGTAAGGGTAACGATGGATGTGGTTTATCGAAAAGGGGTTCATAACCTCACCCGGGAAATGACGCGTTATGAAAACAGTGTACTTGTCAATGAATATTACGATGTGCCTGACAACATTAAGTTATCTAATTGGGAAGTAAGTTTCCATGTCTTGTTTCCTTTCAAATTTGTATATGGTGGAAGTTTTAAAAAACTGTAAAACAATTTTATTAGTGACATTGCTTGCGTTGTTTTCTTGTGACTACAAAGAAAACGAGGTGGAACCTGTGAGTCGGTTTGTGAACTATGTGGATGTGCAAACGGGCGATGATGAAATACTACCTTTAAGTATGGCAATCACTGACGATGGTGGGTTTTTAGTGTTAGGATTTTTAAATCAGAAACAGCCCTATGTGATTAAATTGAATCAATTTGGAGAAAAGGTATGGGAGTATGCTGTAGCTTCACCCTATGTTCGCCCCATTCCGGAGCTAATTAAAGTTGGCGCAAGTTATTATTTTGTGACTTCGAATAATGTGGGAGCAGAGTCAAGCTTTCTTTTTAAGGTGGATGATGGAAGCGGAAATGTTTCCATGATAAAAGAGATTGAGGAAGTGCAATATCCTTTGGCTATCTCAGAAGTGCCTTCAGGTGGAATGTTGTTACAAAGTTATGATGCTGAAGGAAGAAGAACCGTGTTACAAAAATTTAATGCTTCATTTGATCAAGTATGGCGAAAGCGATTTGATATTTATGAAGATTTGGAAGATCCAGCTATTTATAATCATATTAACAGAAATACGCAGCCACTACCATTTTTTAATGGCACAGTAACCAATACAAATGGCGAGGAGCTGTATCATTATTTCAATGGATTTTCAAATTATACATTTGCAAATACCTTTATTGATAAGAAAGGTGAAGAAACAGGGGCGGTGTTGGGAAATAGATACGAGGCTTTATTGAGTGGAGCGTGTATAATCAGTGATGGTGTGTTTGCTTTTTCGCGATTTGAACAAGATGGAACAACCTTCTTAGTAGGTCGCGCTGATGTCAATAAATCAAACTATACACAAGGTACAGAGCTGATGGGTGATCGTGTAGTGAACTGGGAAGATCGGAGTCCTGTGTTTTGTGGCAAGCTCACTATTTCAGGAGCAGAGTATATTGGTTTTGTTGGGAATACCCAAAGTGGTAAAGTCGAGTTGCGGTTGTATAGTCAAGCAGATGGCAGCTTTAGAGGGAGTGAGTTTTTTGGATCAGACTATTTTACTGGACATGCCAAGTTTGCTCAAACTAATGATGGGGGCTTGGCGATTATTGCCCAAGCGGCAATAGAAGATCGGTTTTTTAAGTTGGTTATTTATAAATTTTCAAAAGATTCTTTAAAAGAGTTATTGGATTAAATGAATAGTGTTTAAGATTAACTTTTTTTAATAAAGATATTTTTAATAATTTGTTTCATATCCAATAACTTACATATAATAGTAATTTTTTTTGGGGTAAAATTTTTACACTTCCAGCCCAACACAACCACAAAAAAGTCAAACCTTTATTAGAGAAAATCCACAAAAATAATTTTTCAAATCCTTTTTATCTGACACATATAAGGGGTTTAAGCATGAATGACCAATTATTAAGTCATTATTATTGAGGGGTATAGGAGGGTAATCAGAAAAAATACATTGGCACAAATATTGGTTTTCTGAAGATAAGAATAAGAAAGTTTGTTGCGGACTATTATTAACTTTTGCTTTGTAATAATCAATGCTACAAAAGTGAATAAAAAGGTTTTTGAAAGCATATAAATGCATCGTTTAATGAAACGATTACTTATAAAATCATAACCTTTAAGTTATCAGCTCCGTTGTTTTAAGTAATAAATAATTAAAATCAGGGGGAAATGAAAAAAATTACAATTTTATATTGTATAGCATTGCTTTGTGTAAGTTTTTGCTATGCCCAGCCATACGGCTCGGCAGGAATACTAACTAAAGTTACAAAATCACAATCATATTTGGGAAGTCATGGGTATATTGAATACCTGCCTGAATCTTATTTTCAAAGTGAAAAATTCCCATTGATATTATATTTCCATGGTTTAGGAGAATTGGGTGAAGGTACATCATCAAGTTTAGATGTATTGATGAACAATGGACCTGTGAAGTTAGTCAATGAAGGGAAATCATTTGAAGCAGTGATTATCGCTCCTCAAAGTTCTAATGGCTGGTTCTCAGCTGATAATGCTAAATGGATATACGATAATATTATTGATAAATATAAAATTGATATTAATCGGATTTATGTGACAGGGTATAGTGCCGGAGGAAAAGCGACATGGCAGTTTGCCGATGCTTTTCCAGATATTCCAGCAGCAATAGTGCCCATATGTGGAGCAGGAAAAGTTTCATATTCAGCAGAATACTTACTAGACATGCCTTGTTGGTCGTTTCACAATTTTGGTGATAATGTGGTTAGTTATGAAATGACTAGAGATAATTTCAAGTATATTTCTGGTGGTTTAAATCCAACGGCCAAAAATGATTATGGTATTTATCCATTTGGAAATAACTATTCTGTAGCCAATGATGATTATACTTTTCAAATGGACTATGAAGAGAAAGAGAATAGCTATTCTACTTCAATGAGTTTGGATAGAGGGATAGTGTCCCCTCAAAAATATCATGCTTTTACTTTATATAATAGTAGCGGACATGATGCTTGGACAGAAACCTATAACAACAATGCCATGTGGAATTGGATGTTTAGTCAAGTAAGAGAAAAAATGGAAGAAGACACCACTACTGAACCAGAAGTTGTAGCACCAACATATTTAAATCTCAGTAGCACCGATTTAGATTTAGAAATTAGTACTGATAATAAAGTGGGGATAGTAACAAGTGATGGTGATTTACCTAAAACATACCAATTAGTTGAAGGGTCAGATTTGTTCGAACTTAATAGTAAGACATTGTATTACATAGGAAATTTAGATGCTAATGCAACGATACCTGTAAGTATAAAAGTCTTTAATTCAGGGGGTGAAATTGAAAAAACATTCCAAGTTTCTGTGAAAGTAATTGTAGCTGACGAGCCAATAGATACTGTTGAAACAAGTGTTACTAAGACTGCTCGCCTTAATTTTGGACGAATAGATAGTGAAGCAATTGAAGGCTGGAACAGTATTTTTGACAATCAACCCAATGAAGGGGCAAATTGGGAGTTGTCAGATCAAGAGGGCCAATCTTTAGGGTGGCAATTAGAAATTACTGAAAAGTTTAATAGTACTCCCACCACAGAGTTTTGGCCCGTGGCTACCAATTCAGAATACCCAGATGCAGTAAATAGAATTGGTTGGGTAGATAAATGGGGCGGTGAAATTGTAATATCTGGTTTAGATGAATCCAAACAATATCTTATCACAGTCTTTGGAAATTCTCCCTACTCAGATCAATCGGTGATGAAAGTAGAAGTGAATGGAAATCCAGTTGGAAAACCGACTAATGTATTTAACAATGTGGTGTACAACAGAGAGGTTATAGCAAACAATGTGGATGCAATTGGAGGTGAAGTAAGTGTGTTTGTTGCTGGATATAATGATTATCCTAATGTAAATAAAGCCTATCTGTCGGCTATTATTATTGAGGAAATAGGTAATTCTTCGCAAAGAACTAGTGCTTTTGAGCAGGATGCAGAATTAGGTTTGGAAGTATTTCCTAATCCGTTTCAAAATCAGCTTTTAATTTCTAGTAATGATATGGAGAATATTTTATCTGTAGAGTTAATAAATCAGATGGGTGTTTCAATCCCTGTTTCGGCCAATTTTAACCACGGGAGCGTAGAGTTAGACGGTTTAGATGAGTTGAATACAGGTATTTACCATTTAGTTGTAAAGACTGAAAATGAGGTGAAAACTTTCACAATCGTTAAATAATTATTGAAGTATAAAAGAGGTCATCGTAAACGAACCAGCTACGGCTGAGTCGTTAAAAAAGGTGACCTCTTCTTTTTTATTTTTCAATGCCAAACTATAGATCATTGGTAAATAATGTTCTGGTGTTGGTATTGCGAGTTGGACTGGTTTTCCTAAACTGGTGTAATTTGTTAATGATTTATAATCATTTTCAAGGATTAATTTTTTGAATGTTTCGTTCGCTTCTAAAGCCCAATCATGACCGAAAGGGGCATTGAAATGCCGACCATTAACTTGTGCGTATTGAAAATTGTGGACCATGTTACCACTGCCAATTATTAACACTCCTTTAGAGCGCAGTGCATAGAGTTCTTTTGCTAACTCATAATGGTAGCTTGCCGGCTTTGTTTTATCCAGACTCAATTGAATCATGGGAATATCAGCATGGGGAAACAAGTTGATTGCCACACTCCAAGCGCCATGATCATACCCCCAGGTATCGTCTAAGCTCACATGACTTTTTGTAATGAGTTGAGTGGTTTGTTCTGCTAAGTCTGGATTTCCTGATGCACGGTATTGAATATCATACAATGCTTTTGGAAAACCACCAAAATCGTGAATGGTAGGTGGTTTTTCTTGAGCAGTTACGAAGGTGCCTTTTGTTTCCCAGTGGGCTGAAACCATTAAAATAGCTTTCGGCTTGGGTAGTTTTGCTCCTACAATTTTCATTTCACGGGTGAAAGCATTGTCTTCAATAGCATTCATTGGATTGCCATGCCCCACAAACAAGACGGGCATTAGTGGTGTGCTATCGTGGTTTTCAACGAGTTTGTTTAGAGCTTGAACTTTCATGGATGTGCCAATTAAAGGAAATAATGCGAGAGACTTAATGAAATCTATCCGGTTCATTGAAATACATTTTGAATTCTAATAACTAAACCATAAATGAAAAATAAAAGTGCTTAACAATTGCAAAGTTTACGAGGTTCAATGGTAGATTTTGTTTGTGGAGGAGTAGTAAATTCCATAAAATATATAATTTCAAGCGTGTTAATTTGTTGAGTCGGATGAGTATTGTTCCATTCAGATTTGAGAAATTTACAGTAATTACTTCTCAAATGAGCATGCTGAATCATAATAATAAACTCTTGAAATTTTCTCCATCGATCATTTTTTATGTGAGCTAAGACGTAATCAGGTTTTGAAGGGTCAATGGGTTTTCCTTCTCGGTTAATATCGATTTCTTTTTTACTTAAAGTAATGCCTTTCATCACATACCATCCATCATCTTTGAAAACACCAGGTGCAAACATTCCCCAACTTTGATCAAAACGTAACAAACTAGCTGGTAACCTCATTGTTGAATTCATTCGATAAGGAAATTGAGATAAATTACCTACGTTCCATGCAAAACAAAACAAAACGACTAAACTCATTATCATTTGTTGTAAAAGGCTGAATTTTTGGAAGGTAGGTGATTCTGACCGTTGATTGAATTTATTCCACACCATACTTGGGACAAGAGCGGTTAAACAAGCAATTCCGATATAGGGAAATAAACCAATGAAAAGAGTTACTCCGCTAAGCACATGAAATACAATCAGAGTAGAAATACTGATTAGTCGAAACCATTGATTTGAAAAAGGTATAAAAAGAAGGATGGGAGATAACAATTCTATATAGTAAGTTAGCCAAGTTAGATAAGGCAATACGTTTTCAAACTGTCTTAGCCATATTCCGCCAGGGAGAGACACTTGGTCCAAATTTAATGCATAGTAGAGTGCTGTTCCCTCTTGGTGCCATTCAGGTCCGGTTTTCATTAAAGCACTGAAGAAATAGACAGAAGCCAATTGAATCATTAGCGCGAGGCCAGCAAAAGAATATATTTGATCACTTAATAGTGTAGGTTTATTTTTGAACAAAGAAAATCGCTGACCCCACGGTAAAAATATACCCCAAAACATAGCCATGCGTAGTAAATCATCTCCTCCTTGAAGAATATAGAAATTTCTGTTGTGTAAGGAAATGAGAAAGACCCAACAAAGAAAACTAGCCAAAGAAGTTTTGTAGCCAGCTAAAAGTCCTAATCCAATAATAATACCGATGCTGAAAACGATAATTTGAAACCAACTACCTGAATGAATATTGTGAAAAGAAAAGTAAAGTGGGTGCCAATGGTGAATATAAAGTTCAGAAGTTGGCAGGACTCCGGCATCTGTATAGTGTGCTGATAAATCAGTTAATCGAATCACTATGTCAACAATAAACAAAAAAGCCAAGCAGATACGGGATGCTGCAAGGCTTCTTAGATCAAATATGTATTTAATAGACAAGAGTGTATTCTCTACTAGATCGGTTTTTATTGGATAACCGTTTCACCCACACAGGTGAAATTAAAATCAACCATAATTTTTTCACTATCATTTGATAGCTCTAAAGATTTGCCAGTAAATGTTTTCGTGTCATTAGCAATAGACAAATTAATGGTTCCAGAGCTGAAAATGCTAGAGCTATAACTTTCATTATTTGAAGTTACAGAAATAGTCGCAGATGGTGTGGATTGAAAACTTAAATTAATGTTTCCAGCTGATATAGCCCCTGAACTTATTACACTAATACTTAAATCTTTGAAAGTTGCATCATCTACGCCTTCATTGCTACCTGTAATGGTAAGTGAAGTAACCCCACCGCTACTTATGCTATAACACGTAATATCAGAAAGAGATACAGTTGTTTTTCCAATGACTAACTTGTCTTTGCCTGGGATGACCCCTGGGCTAGTAACCACACTACCTGTTGTGGAAGTGCTAGAAGTACTGCTTGTACTAGAAGTTGTGCTCGAAGTGGATGTGGTACTCGTAGACGAAGTTGTTCCAGTGCTTGAAGTAGAAGCGGTGCTAGCAGTCGTGCTTGTAGATGAAGTTGAACTTGTAGTCGAAGGCTTGTTGTCTTCTTCATCTTTTTTTTCACAACTCAAGCTGATTACTCCAATAAGTAATCCAATGAATAGCGGTTTTAATAATTTTTTAGACATGGTTATAGGTTTATTGTTTAGCAGTAAAACTACTGATGTTTCCTTACATTTTTTATGTAAATGTATTTTTTTTATTTAAAGAGTTGGTGAATCACAATTGTTATTTTCCAAACCCCTCTAATCCTAAACCAAATAAAGCAAAATCATATTTTACGGGATCATTCGGATCCAGCTTTTTGAGGTTGTTTGTTAATTCTGTAGCTGCTAACCAATCACTTTGGGGTCGTTTCAATAAGCCCAGTTTTCGTGCTACGCGATCTACGTGCACATCTAGTGGGCAGACTAGTTGTGAAGCAGAAATGTTTTTCCAAAGTCCTAGATCTACCCCGAGATTATCTTGCCTGACCATCCACCGTAGGTACATGTTAATACGTTTGCAAGCACTTTTTTTGGTAGGTGAAGCGATATGTTTGTGGGTACGGTGTGGGGCATCTTCAAAACTAAAAAAGTAATGGTAGAAATTGCTAAGTGATTCTTGCGCAGTTTGTGATGTGGATACAAAGGCACTCTCTAATGAGGGGTGTTTGGAGTAGTGGTTTTTAAAAAACGAAATGAAGTACAGCGCATCGGTATCATTAAAGGTGCGGTGTTTGAAACCTTCAATCGCCTTTAAATCATTTGCTGTATGATTGATGATAAAGTCATAAGGTGAACCATCCATTCGGTTGACTAACTCCTTACATTTATTGATGATGGTTTTCCGCTGCCCCCAAGCCAATACTGCCGCCCAAAAACCCATAATTTCTTTGTCTTGCTGCAATGCAAACGAACGAGGAATACAAATAGGATCATCCACAATAAACCGAGGATGGTTGTAATAAGCTAGCTTTTCTTCGAGGAGGTTGTGGATGTATTTTGTGTCCAAATTATAATGTGGTTGTAATTTAGAGTGGTTATGAGGTTTGAATGTTGTAAAGTTAAAAGGTTTTTTGGTGAGGTGTTTTATAATTCAAGCAAGGCTTTCTTCTTTTGTTTGGTTAATGATAATTTATTCAAATAATAAACTTGACTATACAATAAGTACCATTCAAGATAACGATGTGTATTATTTCGCTAAATATTGTTTAATACAAAATCTGGAAAAACTAAGCTAACAGCTAACCGCTTACCCTCCAAACACAAATCCTCCCCAACCAAATGTTGCAATTAGCAAAACGACAATGCCAATCAAGTTAAGTACAAAACCGTATCGTACCATATCTTTTACTTCCACACGTCCGCTTTCGAAAATGATAGCATTGGGTGGTGTAGAAATGGGCAACATAAAGGCAAACGAACAAGCAATAGTGGCGGGGATTAACACCATCCATGAAGGAATATCTAAGCCTTGCGATAACGGGAATAAAATAGGTAATGCCAACTGCAAGGCCGCAGAGTTGGAAGAGACTTCGGTAAAGAACAGCAGTATAAAACAGATGATCCCTACAAACAACACACTTGGAAGCGTTTGAAAGCCACCCATCAGCGAAGCCAGGAAATTACCCAAACCTGAAGACACCACACCCTGAGCCAAGGCAAAACCACCACCAAACAAGAGCAAAATGTTTATCGGAATTTTCTTTAGCTCCGTAATACTGAGTAAGTAACTCCCTTTTTTGTTTTTTGAAGGAATGACAAAGAGGATCACAGCAAAAAAAACTGCTACCGAACTATCTTCTATTTTGGAAGGAAAGAAGTTGTTCCACCCTGAAATTACAAAGCTATTGAAGTCAATATCACTGCGGGTCATCCACGCGAGAGCTAGCAAACCAAACACATAAGAAACAATTTTTTCTTCCCACGAAGTTGGGCCCAAGTCTTTATATGCCTGATGAATTACTTGTGGGTTGATGTTTAATTTGGTGCCACGTAATTGAAATTTGAAATACCAGTATAACACCACAAAAAACAGGAGGGAGGTGGGTAAGGCAAACAGCATCCAGTTAAAAAAAGTAATGTTGAATTGATCAGTCAAATAAGTGCTGTAAAAGTTATAGAAGATAAGATTGGGGGGTGTACCCACTAAAGTGGTAATGCCACCAATGGAAGAAGAATAGGCAATGCCTAAAAATAAAAAAACATTGAAAAGCTTCGTGTTTTTCGACTCGAGGTTTTCAAGCTGTGATGCTGTGGCAATGGCAGGTGGGATCAACATCATTGTAGTGGCTGTGTTAGAAATCCACATCGAGAGTAAATAGCTTGACAGCATAAAGCCTAATAAAATACGGTCTGGACTTGTACCTGTTTTTTTAATAATACCAAGGGCAATACGTTTATGTAAATCCCACTTTTCCATGGCGTACGCCACTAAAAAACCACCTAGAAATAAGAAAATGATATGGTTGCCATAATGAGGCGTTACTTCCTTCGAGTCCATGATTCCAGTCATCGGGAATAACACTATTGGCAATAACGCGGTAATACCTAAAGGAACGGCTTCCGCAACCCACCACACAGCCATCCATAACATAATGCCAGCCATCGTTGACACCTGAGAGGATGCTCCAAAAGAAATGAAATGATGAAAGATGAAAAAAAGAGCTGGTCCACTAATAAGTGCAAGGTGTTTGTAATACGTGTGACCAGTTTTCAAAGCTGATGGACGTTTATAGGGCGTAAGAGATGTCCGCTTCGAAGCTGGTGGCGCCTTCACCCAATTTATCTAACACCGTTTGGTTCACTTTCATGAGGGATGTTTCTGAGGCATCCAATATTCCCATGATACGAACCCAATGAATTTTACCGGTGGTTTTGTTGGTAACTTTCACTATCGTACCCACCGGAGCAGTTTTATGTAATCCATAGGAAAATTTGGCGTTGTATTGTGGTAAAACGGTTAATGAAACCACACCCGCTTCTTCTTTCCGGCTATGCGGAGTAGTTGTTGAAGGAGTAATTATTTTTTTAGGATGGTTAACTGCAGTCGATGGTGGTGTTTTGGCGTTCATAGTTACCGCAGATTTTGGAGTCGATTTTTTATTAGGGGCAGACTTCGCTGCATCGCCTTTTTTCACCACCAACACTTGCCCTACATCAATTGCGTTGGAACTCAGGTTGTTCCATTGTTTGATTTCTTCGACCGTTACGCCATAGTTCTTAGAGATGCTGTATAAACCTTCTCCTGCTACTACGGTATGCGTAGTTGCATTGGCTGAAGTTGGCAACTGCGAAGCAGGTTTGTTATTAACAGGTGCTGATACTATTAAGGTTTGTCCCACGTTAATAGCACTGCTGGTCAGGTTATTCCAGGTAACGATATTATCTACTGTTACCCCGTATTTTTTAGAAATGCTAAATAAACCTTCCCCAGCAACTACGGTATGCGTTTTTGTGTTTTGTGTGGTAGCTTGAGTTTGTGCTTTCGCGGGCTGAGCTTTAGTCGGTACTAAAATTTTTTGTCCCACAGCAAGTGTGGTAGCATCAGGATTGGCTTTTTGAAGCTCCTCCACCGTTAAATCATATTTTTTTGATAAAGCATAAAAGGTTTCGCCTGCAGTGATTTCGTGAATAGTATATACTAAACCACTTTTTGTAGTCGTGCCTACGGAATCTGCTGGGAAATTTGCAAAGCTGAATGTTGATGTAACAAAAGCAATCGCGATGATGATGATATTTTTCATTGAAATTTGGTTCATTAAATAAGGTCAACTCCTACAAATAAATTTTTTGATTTAATGTAGTAGAGTCTGTTTTCAATCACAAAGAAAGTATTAATACCTATTCCTGTTAGTTTTTCGTCTAGAATGTCTTCAAAAATTAACTCACCATGTTCATTGAGCACGTAGATTAAATTGCGAAGCGCATTACCATCCGAAAGATAAAAAGAAATGATGATTTTGCCGTCATGTTCGAGATAATCCAAGCCTTTTAATGGCATGTGTTGAAATTTTTGTACTAAAAAAGTATGTATCGTTTGAAAATGAGGGTCCTCAGCAGTGTAGTGGATGGGGGTTATTGTTCCGTTAGAGAGTGCTTCATCCAATTCAATGGGCGATGTCAAGGGGGTAGGTATGTTATGTTCCAGTTTGAGTAATTGCTGGTCTTTATCGGTAAGTAAAACTACTTCTGGTGTCGCCAGTTCAAATAAATAATCAGGACTAGTGAAAAGCACTTCACCGTGCAAATCATGAATAGAGACACCTTTTGTTAATATATTTTGATCCTGGTCAAACCCGTGTACAATGGTTTGTTTGTTTTGATAGGTGTCTAACCCACAGAAAAATTCATCGAGCGGGCTGTGAAAAGAGCTAATGATATCTACCTGTTTTAAATCAACAAGGTGAAAGGTAGTTTTCTTCGCTTCGGTGTTTTTAGTTTCCAAACAAATAATATTGTCTTCATAAGCTGAATCCCAAATTCTCCCGTCAAATTCTATTTCAAAAGCCACTTCCATACTTCAAATATAGGGTAAAGGTGGTGAGTTTACTGTTTAACCCGCAAGGTTTATTGTTCAGTACATATTTTTAAAAACGAAAGACCCAAAAGTTTTCTTAATTTAGATGAAAAATAATCTTATGAAGTTACGCTTCCTGTTGTTGTCGGTTTTGTTAGTGGTAGTGAGTAGTGCGTTTGCTCAACAAACTAATGTAGTCGTATTGGAAGTTCGTGGGGGAATTGACCCCATCATGAACCGTTATGTCGAATTAGGCCTTGAGTTTGCCAAGGACACCAATGCAGATGTAGTAATTATAGATATGGATACCTATGGTGGTGGGGTATTGGATGCAGACGAAATCAGTCAGCGATTTTTGGCTTTTGAGAAACCCATTTATGTCTATATCAATACGAATGCAGGTTCAGCAGGTTCACTGTTGTCTATTTCATGTGATAGTATCTACATGGCACCGGCTTCAAGCTTTGGCGCATCCACCGTTGTTGACCAGCAAGGACAAGTAGTACCTGAAAAGTACCAAAGTTTTATGCGAACAAAAATGCGAGCAGCAGCACAAGCTACTGGCAGAGATCCTGAAATTGCCGCTGCGATGGTCGGGCTTTATTTACAAACTGATAGTGCGCAAGTTGTTTCATTTACTACGGATGAAGCGATAGAAAAAGGATTTTGTGAAGCGCAAGTCACCTCCATTGATTCATTATTAAAGCGAGCTGGTATCACCGATTATTCTAAAACCACGTTTGAAACCAGTCAAACAGAAAAAATTATTGCGGTTTTTTTAAACCCTGCCCTGAAGTCTATACTTATATTAGTTATTGTTGGCGGCATCTTTTACGAGCTCAAAACACCAGGCGTAGGTTTTCCCATCTTGGCAGCTACGATTGCTTTAATTCTTTATTTTCTGCCTGATTATTTACATGGTCTGTTAGCCAACTGGGAGTTCTTTATTTTTATTATTGGTGTGGTACTCATTGTGTTGGAGGTAGCTGTGATTCCTGGGTTTGGTGTTGCAGGTATTTCGGGTTTTATTTTTGTGTTTTCCGCCCTTATTTTATCCATGGTAAAAAATGACGTGTTTGATTTCACTTTTGTCTCTGCGGCTGCTTGGGAAAGTGTTTATATCGTTATGATGGTTAGTTTTGTCGGTCTAGCCTTTTTAACATTTGTGGGAGTTCCTTTAATCTTTAAAACGAAAGGGTTTCAAAAAATAGCTTTGATGACAAGCTTGAATGAAAACGCGCAAGGAAACAAAAAACGTGAAATTATAGGAAAAGAAGGGGTCGTTTATTCGGTGATGCGGCCGAGCGGTAGAGTGCAGCTCGATGATGATATTTATGACGCCTATACGGAGTCTGCTTATTTAGAAATAGGAACACCCGTAGTCGTTGTCGCTGACAATGGGGTATCAATAAAAGTGAAAGTAAAAAAATGAAAGTTGTAGGAATTATTCCAGCACGATATGCTTCTACTCGTTTTCCGGGAAAACCATTAGTCGAAATCGCTGGTAAAACAATGATTCAGCGCGTCTGTGAACAAGCAGCTAAATCCAACTTGGATGAAGTGGTTGTAGCAACAGATGATGTTCAGATTGCAGACTGTGTGAAAGGTTTTGGTGGAAAAGTGATTATGACTGATGAGAGTCACCCTAATGGAACCTGTCGTTGTGAAGAGGCCTTAAATCAACTCGATGTAGCTTACGATGCCGTGGTGAATGTTCAAGGTGATGAACCATTCATCGAACCCGAACAAATTAATCAGATGATTGATTTGCTAAAACAAGGTGCTGAAATAGCTACTTTGGTGAAAAAAATTGAAGACGAAGCCACTTTGAATGATACCAACAAACCCAAAGTAGTCATTGGTGAAACAGGACGGGCATTATACTTCTCAAGACAGACGATTCCTTTTTTAAGGGATGTGCCAAAATCAGAGTGGTTAAACACAACCGCTTTTTATAAACACATAGGAATTTATGGGTACCAGTCCGCTGTTTTGAAAAAGTTAGTGCTGTTGAAACCAGGTAAACTGGAAGATTTAGAAAAACTTGAACAGCTACGATGGTTAGAAAATGGATTCGCTATCATGACTAGTGAAACCACTTTTGAAACGGTTGGCATTGACACACCTGCAGATTTAGAGAAACTATTGCATAAAAAAAGCTGACAGTTTTATGTCAGCTTTTTACATTATCGAGATTTAAATGCCTATTCAAACTCAATTTCTTCCACAAACTGAAAGTCCGTTTTTTCTGTCTTCTCAGTATCTTTCTCTTCTTTTTTAGAAGTTCCTTCCTTAGCTGCTTTTTGAGTTGTAGCTTTTTCGTTTGTGACTGATTGTTTTGACTTAGTAGCTTCAACTTGTTCGTTTTCTTCGGCAGTGGTAGTTTCGTCTACTTTTTCAGTTATTGGTGTTTCAACAGTCTCGTTGCTAACAGGTGCTTCCGTTGGCGCCACTATAGGGGTTATAATTTCCTGTTTTTCTGGGACTGTTTTTCTTTTGGTACTCAAAGAATCTGTCACTACTGCTATGGTACCAATTCCTCCCAGCATTAAACCAACAACTTTGAGTAGATAGGAAGTGGATACACTTGTGCCTAAACCAGTGGAAGTAGGGATGTTGTGACTGATGTTTTCCCAAACAGCGTTGTTAACTTCTGGAGAGAAATCTTGGAATTGCTCCTTATAGAAGTCTTCCATTTGGTCGATATTTTCAGGTAGTTTCTGTTGCATAAACCCTGTTGTATTTAACATGTAAGTCTCTTAATATTTCTTTTGCTTTTGCTAATTGCGATTTTGAAGTTCCTTCGTTTATATCTAATAGTTCAGCTATTTCTTTATGCGTATAACCTTCGATTACATACAGGTTAAAGATGACTCGCTTCCCTTCGGGTAAATATTGAAGAAAGGAAAGTAATTCTTGATAGGCCATTCCAGAAATCACATCCGCTTTTTTCTCAAATGGTTGTTCGATCATGTCATCGATATCGGCACTTTTGTCTAGTACGTTTTTCTTACTAAACCCCTTCAAAATCGTGTTGATGGTGACTCGCTTAGCCCACCCTTCAAAGGATCCTTTGTTTTCAAATTTTGAGATGTTAGTGAAGATCTTTATGAATGAATCTTGTAAATAATCTTCCGCTAACGGTCGCGATTTAGTATAACGCATACAAATCCCCATAAGCTTTGAAGCCAACAGCTTATATAATTGATGCTGCGCTTCAGGGTTATTCTGTTTACACTGTTCGACTATTACTAGCACTTCCTGCATTTACAGTTTTGGTTTGGTTGATTATACTAAACTACTCATTTTGTAATTAACAACCCTTGCTTGTATTGAAGATTCTATTTGGTGTATGAATGGTTGCCGAGGTGTTAATGAATAATGAATAATGAATAATGAATAATGAATAATGAATAATGAATAATGAATAATGAATAATGAATAATGAATAATGAATAATGAATAATGAATAATGAATAATGAATAATGTTTTTTCTTAAACGATTAACTTTTCAAATTCTTCAATCTGTAAGTTTCCAATCAAAAAATCTTTCTACCTTCTACTTTTCGTCTTTGTACTTAATACTTTGTACTAACATCTCACTACTCAAATCTCACTTAACCCTCCCAGGATTATCACTTAAAAATGCTTTCCAGCTAGTTGATTTTTTTGCCATAGCACCGCCTTGAAAATGATGACAAAGTGCAACAGCGAGTGCATCGGTAGCATCCAGTAGTTTTGGCATTTCTTGGATGTTCAGCAACTTCATAATCATGCCAGCTACTTGTTCTTTAGACGCTTTTCCTTTGCCAGTGACCGATTGTTTCACTTTTAATGGAGCATATTCGGTAATAGGAATTTCATGATGTAATGCCGCAGCCATAGCCACTCCTTGTGCTCGACCTAGTTTAAGCATCGATTGCACATTTTTTCCGAAAAAGGGAGCTTCCAAAGCCACTTCGTCTGGGGCATAATCTCGAATCAGCGATGACACGCGTTCAAATATTTTCTTCAGCTTCAATGCATGGTTGTCATATTTGCTCAGGTGAATAACGCCAAACTGTACTAACTCCAACTTGTTTTTTGTGATTTTAACGATGCCATATCCCATAATCACTGTTCCAGGATCAATACCTAATATTATTTTTTCTTTTGAAACAGGACTTGTGGACATAGATTAAAATTAATGAAGTGTCACCTTTAGCTTGAAAGGATGAACTAAAGTTCAAATTCTGATAATCAAATTATGTATATTGAGCCAGTATGCCAATTAAAGTGACAAAAGAAGTGAAGTGGGGGCTTAAAGTTTTTGTGACTTTATTGATTTCGGGTTATTTGTTGTTTGTATACTACTCCAATCAAAATCAATATCAAGAGCTAATTAACGAGGTTTTTATACCTCAAAACACCAGTACGTTAGTGTTATTAGTCTTTTTGATGTTTTTAAATTGGGGTTTTGAAGCCCAAAAGTGGAAGTTGTTAGCAGCCAAAGTAGAAACAATCAATTTTTCTCAAGCCTTAAAAGCAGTGTTTATTGGAGTTAGTTTTGGTATAGTCGCACCTAAGAGTGTTGGAGAATGTGTTGGGCGATTTTTGATGTTAAGGTCGTTTAAGAAATTTCGTTTGATTGGCTCTTTGTTGTTAGGGCAGGCTTTTCAATTGTCTGCAACCTTGTTGTTTGGTGTGCCAGCGGCATGGTATTACGTACAAAAAGTAGACAGCGACTTGAGAGTGAGCCTAAGCTTAGGACTTCTATTCTTTATTTTATCAGTACTCGGAATTGTTTTCCGAAAGTCTATTTTATCTCTACTATTTAACACATCCTTAGGCCTTCGTTTGAAATCCTATTTGGTAGTGGTAAAAGAATATAGCAAAGCGGAGTTGTTTCAAGTGCTGCTTTTTTCGGTTGCGCGTTATTTGACGTTCACCTTTCAGTTTATTATTATGTTAAAATTACTTCAGGTTAATTACAGCACGCTTGAGTTGTTTATGGTTATTTCTGTGGTCTATTTAATAAAATCACTTTTATTTTCAATCAACTTTATTGCCGATATGGGCATGCGTCAAATCACTGTAGTAAGTGTGATGGCGGTGATTGGAATCTCAGAGTCCAGTGCGGTGTTAGCAAGTTTTGGGCTTTGGTCCATTAACATTTTATTCCCAGCCATCATTGGATTATATTGTTGGCTTCAACTTAAATTGAAATGGTGATTTTAGCTTTCATAGCGGTGGCTTATGTGCTGTTTGTGTTGTGGCTCATTTGGGGGTGGAATCACTTACCCTATTTTCCTGTACGGAATGAAAAAGAATGTTTTTCAATCGTAATAGCAGCTAGAAATGAAGCGGCTACTATTTTGAATTTACTAGGAAGCCTTTCTCAACAAAACTACCCCAAAGAACGCTTTGAAGTTATTGTAGTTGATGATCATTCAACAGATAATACAAGAAGATTAGTTGAAGAGTGTATGCTTGATGTCACCCTAAAATTAATTCACTTAACGAATACTTTTGGAAAAAAACAAGCATTAAAAGCGGGTATCGCTTCCGCAAAATATGACACAATTATTACTACCGATGCCGACTGTTTAGTTCATAGAAACTGGTTAAACAGCGTGAATGATTGTTATGCGCAATCGGAAGTGAAGTTTGTGTTTGGTCCGGTTACTTTTTATGGAGAAAGCCGGTTTTTTGAAAAAATTCAAACGATTGAATTTGCTTCGTTGGTGGGGGCAGGTGCAGCTACCTTTGGGAATGGAAAAGCAACAATGTGCAATGGTGCAAATTTGAGTTTTAAAAAGTCGGCATTTACAGCAGTTGGAGGTTATGATGACTTGCTCAGTGTCCCCTCAGGTGATGATGAATTTTTAATGCATAAATTGTTTCAGGAAAATCCTCGTCAGTTAGTTTTTAATAAATCGAAAGCAGGAATAGTGACTACTAAGGCAGCACAGTCACTTGCACAATTTTTTAATCAGCGAAAGCGGTGGGCCAGTAAATGGAAGCACTATCAAAGTAGGAGTTCGCGATTAATCGCCCCGTTGGTCTTCTTTTTCAACTTGAGTTTTATGATAGCCCCCGTATTATATTTATCTGGTTTTCTTTCCTTAGAATTACTTATAACGGCTTTTGCGGCCAAATTTACGTTGGACTTTGTGTTTCTTTCACGAGTGCTTCACTTTCTTAATAAGCCAATTTTGCTGTTCCATTTTTTAGTTCTCGGTGTGCTATATGTGTTTTATGTGCCACTATTTGGTATATTGGGCAGTCTAGGCAAATACACTTGGAAAGATAGGCAAGTGACCGATTAAAAGACACGAGTTAGAAGTAACTGAGTTGCAGGAAGACGTACGATATTATACTCCCACAGAATTAGTTTTAAGACGACTAAAAAAAGATAAGATAGCCATTGGTGGAGCTGTGGTGATTTTTTTGACCATTCTAATTTCTATTTTTGGTTATTTGGTAGTTCCCGACTCCACTGAAAACGCGAATGATGGTGCCATTGAAATAAGAAAAAAGCCTCCAGGATTTTCTGTGCAGGTACTCAAAATAAAAAGACAAAGCTATAACGCAGAACGGACAATGTTTTCATCGTGGTTTTTTGGTTCGGAACCAAAATACAGTATTCGACCAATAGAAGGTTATTCGCTGACCTACCAAGGCATAGAAGTCGCTGTGTTTGGTGGTAATGGCAACATCCACGAGCAATATACCTTTCAACAATTAGGTACTTCACGAGAAAATTTTGAGCAAGAAGTGATAGATCATCGCTATTATTTCTTGGGAACCGATGGTGCTGGACGTGATTTGTTTAGTCGTTTAATATTAGGCACTCGAATTTCATTAATGGTTGGGTTTATTGCGGTAATCATCTCCTTAACAGTTGGAGTGACGTTAGGCATTGTGGCAGGTTATTTTGGTGGTTGGATAGAGAAAATAATTTTGTGGTTATTAACAGTAGTCTGGTCAATTCCAGGAATTATGTTAGTAATCGCCATCAGCATTGCTTTGCAAAGTAAAGGTGCCTGGGTGGCTTTTGTAGCGGTAGGATTAACCATGTGGGTTGAGGTTGCTCGTGTCGTGCGTGGGCAATTACTTGAAGTAAGAGAAATGCAATATGTAGAAGCGGCTAAAGTGTTAGGGGTATCAAATGTTAGTATTATGTTCAAGCATATTCTCCCTAACTTAGTAGGCCCAATCATCGTAGTGGCCACTTCCAACTTTGCTTCGGCTATTTTAGTGGAGGCAGGGTTAAGCTTTTTAGGAATGGGTGTTCAGCCACCCACACCTTCTTGGGGGTTGATGGTACACGAAGGGTTTAAGTTAGTAAATGGGGTTTCTACCATTCATTTGATTTTATTCCCCGGGTTAGCGATTAGCTTTTTGGTATTTGCTTTTAACTTGTTTGGCAACGGGCTGAGAGATGCTTTTGATCCTAAAAATAATTGATATGGACATCAAACAGATTAAACTTAATTCATTACTAGAAGTAACTCAGGCAATTAATTCCAACATGCCTGAAGAGGATTTGTACCGTATTTTTTACTTTATCTGTATTTCAACCATGAAATTTGATAAATATGCTTTAGTGGTTTTTGAAAACGCAGAGTTAAAAGTTAAAGTTGAACATGGATTTAAAGTTTCAGAAACAAATTTAGATCGACTTCAAGCAAAACATGATGCGATTAGATTGAACGGGATTGATGATATTTTACCTATTACACATAAAAAAACAATTTTAGCTTACATTTTGGTTGCAGGTGGTGAGCATCTTGATGACCGGAAAGACTATATCTCCTTTATTAAAACACTTGCTAACATCATTATGGTGGCGATCGAAAATAAACGATTGGCTAGAAAACAAATAGAACAACAAGCTTTTAATAAGGAAATGGAAATAGCAAGCACCGTGCAAAGCATGCTGGTGTTAAAAGATTTTCCAAAAAGTGAATACATATCAATTGAAGCATTCTATCTACCCTATAAATCAATTGGGGGTGATTATTATGATTATATTCAGGTATCGGATTCACTTAATTATGTTTGCATTGCTGATGTGTCAGGAAAGGGGATGCCTGCCGCTTTGTTAATGTCTAACTTTCAAGCCTGCTTACGTACCATGGTAAGTCAGACAGACGATTTAAAGAAAATCATTACGGAATTAAACAGACAACTTCTATACAACTCCCAAGGAGAATATTTTGTAACTTTTTTCATTGCCGAGCTTAATTTTAAAACAGGAGTAATGGAATATGTCAATGCGGGACATAACCCCATTTATTACAGAAGAAAAGGTGAAATAGAGGAGTTGAAAACAGGTTCTACAATTTTAGGAGCGTTTGATCGCTTACCCTCATTAGAAATTGGAGAGACTACCATAGAAAAAGATGCCATCTTACTGTGTTATACTGATGGGGTAACGGAGATAAAAAATGCAGAGGAAGAAGAGTGGGGGGAGGAGAATCTCAAAGAATGTTTATTTAGATATTCACCCGATGACGATTTATCAGTGGTTGATAAAGTTTTAAAAGGTGTAGATAATTTCAGAGGAAGATGTGGTTATTCTGATGACCTTACGTTGATGGTGTGTTCTTTTTAGCAGCAAAATAATTAAGCACTGCTAAACCAAACCAAAAAGAAATTGCTACTCGTGGTTCATTCCAGTAGTCCTGCACTAAGCTGTGGATAATAAAGGGCAGTAAACTTACTGTTAAAGCTTTGTAAATACTTGGTGCGTTTTTAATGGTGAACCGAAAGCCAGTGTTTGCAATAAACAGAATGATTCCTATTCCAGTAATGAAAACAAACACCCCCCCTTCAAACAGCCAAGACAGATACAGGTTGTGAATATTCATTTTTCGTTCTGCTAAAAACCGCTCGTATTCATTGGTTGAATTTTTATAAACCTCTAAATAGCGATCAGCAAAAGTACCAGGCCCTATACCAGTCATGGGCTGTTCTTCCCATAATTGCCAGCCTTTGACCCATCTGTATACCCGTTCAGCACTTGATTTTCCTGCTCGGTTTTCCGTCTCAGAAATATCCCACATTTCGTCCCACATATTGGTTTGTTTGTAGGTACGTATATCATTACTGTCATAATTTAAGCTTTCACTATTGTAGTAGCTTGTGGGGTCATCTTTATATTGGTAATAGTGAAAAAGGTCATTTGCTTTCCAAATGCCTAACATTAAGATGAAGGGACCACCAACATATATCAACAGCTTTCTTTTTGTGTCACCTGTCAAGCTGAAGAAAAACAAGACCGCAAAAGATAAGAAAAGTGTGATGTACGAGGTTCGGGAACAGCTAAAACTGATTACGGCTATAAAAGTGAAAACTGCGACTAACAATAAAGCTTTTGTTCTTTTGTTCAAGTCCTTTTTTAGTAGAAGTACCGTTGAAATAATCGCAGGAGCCTCTAACATAATACTTAAATTGGAATGTCCCTGTTCCACAAATGGCTGGGCAACGATATAGGATGTTTCATAAAAAATACCCAGTTTAATAAAATTATAAAAACAATATGCCGCTAAAAGAAAGTGTCCAATAAGAAAGGAATAGGTTAGTTTTTCTATTAATGAGTCTTTGTCAGTAATGAGTTTAAAGCCAAAATAAGTAGAAAAAACATAGGAACTAATTATTACACTAAACTTAAAGGAGATGACAAAATTCCATGAAAAAAAACTACTCATAAGCATAGCAACTAGGTGTAGCAGTATGATGACATCTAAGTAATTGAGTTTAATGCTTCTGATGACTGACAAATAAGAAAAGAAGATAAAAAAAGATAAGACTAAGCATAAAGGCTCAGTTACTAAGGTGATACCGAGTGAATCGCCATACAGATGACTGTCAATTGATAGCGGGACAGAAAATAAGAGTACTATCAGTAGTACTTCAATAATTTTCTCAAACTTTACCGCTGTTTGCATGTTCAGTTATTAGTGTTTTAAAATCGATTTCAAATCCAATACTTTTAGCAAAAGGCTCAATATAATACTTATACATGAAATGGTTAAAAAAGTAATTACCCAATTGGATAAGTTGGTGTCAATCAAGTACGCGCCTGCGAATGTTGCTCCAGCTATGAATAGTACTTTTCCCCAGGTCATCCAAGGTAAATCAAATATTTGCTTTCGAACGAAAATATAAATGTAAGACACAGAAAGTATGCAAGTACTCGCTAGTGTTGAATAGGCAGCGGCCAAAGCGCCATATTTAGGAATGAAGATACTGTTTAAAAGTACATTTATTGCAATACTTATCACTAATGACCAACTCACTTGTTTGGTATAACCATTAGAGGTAAGGTAGGTACTCAGAATTGCAAAAGAACCTTGGAAGAAGAGTGAAAGTGCTAATATTTGAAAACATTTTTCCATAAGTGCCACTTCGCTGACGGGGCTTTTTGAAAACATAGTAAAGAATATTTCACTATGGAAAAAACTGAAAATTGAAATGATTAATAATGGTATGGCAGTAATTCCAATTCCTGATTTTAATAAATCTTGTTTTTCAGAAATTTTAATTTCGTGAAAAGCAAAACGAGCAAAAAAGAGTGGTAGAATAGTCCATAAATACATCATAGCAGCATCTAGCCATCGATAAGAGGCAGCATAGATACCTGCTTCTACGCGATCTACCGCTATTCGTTCAATCATCACGATATCCGTTCGTTCATTAACACTGTATAAAATGGTCATCAAGGCAAATGGAAATGTTTTTTTTAATAAATCTAACGTATTGTGTTGGTTGATTTTTTCAGGAAATATCCAACTGTTATTTTTTAACAAGATAAATGCAATAGCAATTACAGATAACGCAATTGAGGCAAAGCGAGCGATTATGACTGTACTTAAACTTTCTTTATTAATAAATAAGAGTGTGGAGATAAAGAAAATGAAAAATAGCTTGTCAAGATTGGAGGCAATAGCGTCTTGTTTGAACAGCTGAAAGCCTTGTAGATTAGCTCTGAAAAATTGAGAAAATTGGATTAGGGAATTACAAAATGCTAACCAAAAAAGATAAACTAATTGAACTCCTTCGTACCCAATGAACATTCCAGCGAAAATCATTGCAAAGGGGTATAAAATCATCAGCACCAACTTTATAGTGAAGAATTTCGGAAAAACTTGTTTGAAATTGCGTGGTTCTTCAGCAATAATTTTAGTCAGATATTGATTTATTCCTAAGTCTGAGGCTGCACAGAAAAGAAAGCCAAAGGAAAAAAGTGAGGCATAGGTAGCCCAATCCTCATTTCCAACTCTGCTATGAGCAAATGATTCTACTAACAAACTAATTGGTTTAACTAGAATTGTAAGTATTAATGTAAATCCGATATTTTTGAAAAACCCCCTGATCTTCGCGTTTCGTTTAATACGCAAGATAAGCTTAATTTATTGTGTCTAGTCGCTAAAAAAATATTTTTAGCGACACAGCAGTAAAAAAATACTGGTAACTTTACTTTGTGAAAATAGCTATTAATACACGGTTTTTACTTAAAAATAAGCTTGAGGGTATCGGTTGGTTTACTTTTGAGGTTGTAAAACAGTTAGTTATAAATCACCCTGAACACCAGTTTATACTTTTGTTTGATCGGCCTTTTGATAAATCCTATGTTTTCGCTGATAATGTAACTCCTGTAGTAATTAATCCCCCAGCGCGCCATCCTTTATTGTGGTATTGGTGGTTTGAGTGGAGTGTACCCTACGCCCTTAAAAAACATAAAATTGATTTGTTTTTTTCCCCTGATGGCTATTTGTCGTTAAAAACAAATGTTCCAAGTGTGGTTGTGCTACACGACTTAGCTTTTGAACATCATCCAGAAGATGTGGGTGGTTTAGTGAGTAAATTCTATCACTATTTTACGCCACGTTACGCAAAAAAAGCACATCGAATTTTAACAGTGAGTGAGTTCACCAAAGCAGATATCTGTAAACAGTATGCTATATCCCCTCAAAAAGTGGATGTAGTTTATAATGGGGTTAATGAACTTTTTGGCCCTGTAAACCAGAAAAGAAAAGAACAAATAAAAACTGAATTTACCCACGGAGAAGAATTTTTCGTTTATGTAGGCGCTCTGCATCCTAGAAAAAATATTAAGCGATTATTTGATGCTTTTGAGCACTTTAAGCAGGAAACAAAATCGAATACAAAATTGGTTATTGTTGGTAGAAAAGCGTGGAGCGTGAAAGCAATTGAGGATACTTACCAAGCTATGAGCTTTAAAGATGATGTCGTCTTTACAGGAAGACTTGATTCTGAAATCCTTCGAGATGTGATTGCGGCTTCAAAAGCACTCACTTACATTCCATATTTTGAGGGTTTTGGCATTCCGATAATTGAAGCACAAAAGTGCGAAACAGGAGTAATTACCTCGAATATTACCTCGATGCCTGAAGTGGCAGGGGAAGGAGCTCTTCTGGTGGATCCGTATGATGTGAGTTCGATTAAAGAAGCGTTAAAGAAGATAGATTCAGATGATGTATTTCGCCAAACGTTGATACAAAAAGGAAAAAATAATGTGCTTCGATTCTCATGGGAAAAAACTGCGGAAAAAGTGTGGGAGGGATTAATGAATTATGAATTATGAATTATGAATTATGAATTATGAATTATGAATTATGAATTATGTTTTCCTAGTGGTCTAAATCTCCAATCTAATAATCTCACTACATATATCTAAAAAATGTACTTCCATAAATACGGTGCTGTCTTTAGAAAATTATTTCCTAGTTACCAGTGGAAGGTAAACACGTGTGCACAAGAAATTTACTTAACCTTTGATGATGGTCCTGTGCCAGAGGTTACAGAGTTTGTGTTGGATACGTTAGTAAAATATGATGCTAAGGCAACATTTTTTTGTGTAGGTGAAAACATCACAAAGCACCCTCAAATCTACCATCGCTTAAAAGCAGAGGGTCATTCAATTGGAAATCATACCTACAATCACCTTAATGCACGAAAAGTACAAACAGAAGAATATTTTTCCAACATCGAAAAAGCACAAGCTGTTATAGGAGAAGTAGGAGATAAACTGTTTCGTCCACCCTATGGACGATTGAAATCACCCCATATAAAAGCCCTTAAAAAACTAAACTATAAAATAGTGATGTGGGATGTGTTATCTGGCGACTTCGACCCTCATCTTGACCAAAAAAAGGCTTTGCAAAAAACGATTGATGCAACCACTCATGGAAGTATTGTGCTAATGCACGACAACCCCAAACATTTCAATAACTTAACCTTCATTTTACCACGTTATATGGAACATTTTAATGATCTCGGATTTAAATTCAAAGCACTTTCATGTTAATGTATCTCTTCATATTGCCGTTGGTACTATGCTTTATTTTATTCTTTTTTTCCTTCTTTTCATATGATAAAAAGCGGATTACAACTGTTATAGACAAAGATTTCCCCAAAGTGTCTGTTTTAGTAGCTGCCAGAAATGAGGAGCATACCATTTTAAAATGCTTAGAAGCAATTAATTTGTTGACTTATTCGAATTATGAAGTGTTAATCGGAAATGATCATTCAGAAGACAACACATTAGCTATCATCCAACAATTTATTCAGGATAAACCTCATTTTTCTGTTTTTACAATTGAAGATCAATTAGGAGAGGCTCGAGGTAAATCAAATGTACTTGCTCAATTATCCCATAAAGCTGAAGGAGATTATTTTTTTATTACCGATGCCGATACGCAAGTGCCTCCCAGCTGGATTGAAAACATGTTTGAGGGCTTTGATGATGATATTGGTATTGTAACTGGTGTAACCACGTTAAGCACCACAAATTGGTTCCATGTTTTTCAACAGATTGATTGGCTGTATGCTTTGTCGCTAGTGAAGGTAGTCAGTGATATTGGATTTCCAGTCACGAGTATGGGGAATAATATGGCAGTGAAAAAAGAAGCGTATTGGCAGACGGGAGGATATGAAAATTTACCCTTTTCTATTACGGAAGATTTTCAGTTGTTTAAAAAAATAATTGATAAAGGGTGGGGGTATAAAAACTTGTTTCATAGACAGGTATTAGCTTTTTCTTTGCCAGTAAAACACTTAACAGGTTTGTTGTATCAGCGAAAACGATGGATGGTGGGAGCCATGCAATTACCTTTTCACTTTTTATTATTGTTGTTTTTGCAAGCGTTGTTTTATCCGCTTATGTTGTTATTGTTTTTTGTGGATGTAGATTGGACTATCAATATTATTATACTGAAAGCTATTATTCAAACTGCTTTTATCATCAAAGCTTATCGTAAACTTCACCTTTCAATTCCAGTTTTATCAATTTTATTGTTTGAGTTCTACAGCTCTTTTCTTTCCATGTTAATGTTGTTGTTTTATTTTACTCCGATAAAAGTCAAATGGAAAGGTCGGAAGTATTAATGTAAATTATGAATTATGAATTATGAATTATGAATTATGAATTATGAATTATGAATTATGAATTATGAATTATGAATTTGGTTTTTCTAAGCGCCAAGTTTTATAAAAGTATCATTCCATACCTCCCCACTCAAAACTCAGTACTTAAAACTTACTGTTTTGCACTAACATCCAAATAGTCTAACTTCTCATATCTAAAAAACTCATTGCTATATCAACATGAAACTAATCGAAACACACGCACATATTTACGCTGAAAAATTTGAACAAGATCTTGATGAATGCATCAAAAGAGCGAAAAATGCTGGTGTTGAACGAATCTATATGCCCAATGTGGACAATCAATCCATCGATCGGATGTTGAAAATGGAAGAGACTTATCCTGACTATTGTATTCCAATGATGGGCGTACACCCCTGTTCCATCAATGTAGATTATAAAAAAGAACTAGCTATTGCGGAAGCTTGGTTTTCAAAACGTGATTTTGTAGCCGTTGGCGAAATTGGGATGGATTTATATTGGGAAAAAACCTATCAAGCCGAGCAAGAAGATGCTTTTCGAATTCAATCGCAATGGGCAATTGAAAAAGACATCCCGATTATTATTCACTCGCGTGAATCAACAAAAGAAGTATTAGATATTATTGCATCTTTTGGGGACGAAAAGCTACGAGGCATTTTTCATTGTTTTTCTGGGTCAATTGAAGAAGCGAATCAAATTATTGAGTTGGGTTTTTATATTGGTATTGGCGGTGTGGTAACGTATAAAAATGGAGGTTTGGATAAAGTAGTTCCTCATATTCCGCTAGAGAAAATTGTCTTGGAGACCGATTGTCCTTATTTGCCACCTACACCACATCGCGGTAAACGCAATGAAACATCCTACTTAAACCTTATTGCGGAAAAAATAGGGGACTTACATCAAATCTCGGTTGGTAAAGTTGCTGAAATCACCTCAATAAATGCTGAGAAAGTGTTTCAAGTAAAATAATTTCAATAAGCAGATTAAAAAACTATGGTCACCTACTCAAAACTAAAGCTGGATTTTCATAAAAATCCAGAACAGCAATTTCTGATCATCTACACAGGAGGAACCATTGGAATGCGTGTGAATGATGAAGGACAGCTCGTTCCCTTCAATTTTGAACAGTTTGTTGATTTAGTTCCTGAATTAAAACAGTTCAAACATAACTTCACCATATTTTCATTCAACGAATTGATTGATTCTGCTGACATGACACCTGACCATTGGGTGGCAATTGCAGATTGTATATCTGATAATTATAATTTTTTTGATGGGTTTATCGTACTTCAGGGCACAGACACCATGGCTTATGCTGCCTCTGGAGTAAGTTTTCTATTAGAAAATGTAAAAAAGCCCATCATCTTTACTGGCGCTCAACTACCAATTGGGGCGATAAGAAATGATGCCCGAAAAAATTTAATTAGCTCAATAGATATTGCGGCACAGCGTTTAAACGGAGAACCACGCGTGCAGGAAGTGACCATCTTTTTTGATGAAATACTTATACGAGGCACCCGTTCACGGAAAGTACAAAGTAATCACTTAGATGCCTTTCAATCGGAGAATTATCCGGAGTTAGCTCATGCAGGTGTTTTTTTAGAGTTTAATGAATTAGCACTAAGAAAGTCCTCGGGCGTGTTTCGGTCTTATTCAAAACTTTGTCGCGAGGTATCCTTAATAAAGTTTTATCCAGGTATCAATGGAGTGGATATCTCTGCTACATTATCACGCCCGAACTTAAAAGGGCTTGTAATTGAAACATTTGGCGCTGGCAATGCTTCTACTAATGATAGTCTTATCGCAGAGTTGGATAAATTTATAAAAAGAGGCGGTGTGATTATTAATGTTTCTCAATGTGACGGAGGACAGGTGGTGCAAAAGTTGTATCAAACAGGCAACAAGCTGGATAAAATAGGCGTGATTTCTGGCAAAGACATGACTGCTGAAGCGGCTTTAGCAAAATTAATGTTTGTGTTAGGGAATTTTGAGGGAGAGGAGATTTCAAGCAAACTAACTGTTTCCTTACGCGGAGAAATGAGTTAATTTTTAAACAATAGAGGGTTAATTAGCTTTTATAAAGATGGGAACACTTATAATTGATTTTGGATTGGTAGTATTGATCTGGATGACTCAATTAATTGTCTATCCAAGTTTTGAATATTTTCAGGAAGTGGACTTGAGGCGATGGCATAAAATCTATACTTCAAAAATAAGTTTATTAGTACTACCACTAATGCTTATTCAAGCAGTTCTTTATGCATACCGATTTGTGTTTAATTTTGAGTGGCTAGACTTATTTATTCTAGTTTTATTAGTTGCTGTATGGATAAACACCTTTTTTTATGCCATACCGCTTCATGGGAAAATAACAGAAGGAAAAGAGGTGCTACGCTCTGCACGACATTTGGTACGGGTAAACTGGTATCGGACTTTCTTATGGACGATAATTTTTCTTTTTAACCTGTGGTTATTTATCCAACAAGAAAGTGTTTTACAAGTTATGCTGAATATCAATAATTAAATAATCAGAAAATGGAATCGAATATGTGGATGAAATATGTGCTCAAAGCCGCTGGGATTTATAACTTACTGTGGGGAGCTTGGGTGGTCATATTTCCGCAACATTTTTTTGAATTAGTAGGCATGGAACCCGTCAATCATATCGTCATATGGCAAGGAATGGGTATGGTTATCGGAGTTTATGGCCTCGGTTATTGGTGGGCGGCAGCAGATCCACTCAACCATTGGCCTATAGTGGCAGTAGGATTTTTAGGGAAGGTGTTTGGTCCAGTAGGATTTTTTATAAATTATTTTTCAGGAAAAATCCCTTTTGAATTTATATATACCATGTTTACCAATGATTTTATTTGGTGGATTCCTTTTATTCTAATTTTATATAAAGCTCAGAAGACGCAAAGGATTAAATGGTTTTAGCCCAAAAAATAAATGTCTATAGACAGGGTGTGTTTTATTACATTGCTGGCATGAATCATTTCCTGCAGCCAACATTTTACTTCCCACTTATACCATCGAATTTGTCTTTTCCTCAATTGATAAACTACACAAGTGAGTTTTTAGAATTGGTGTTGGACACGGGTTTGTTATTTACAAAGACCAGGGAAAATAGCTGCTTATGGATTAATTTTAATGCTGATAACATTTATCCATCACATATTTATTTTATCCAATTGGAAGGCTGTGTTGGAGAGATATTATGCTTTGGTGAGTTGATGTCTTGGATTCGTCTCATCCTAGTTCATCCTTTATTGATTTTATGGACATGGGGAGTGAGATGCATTTCGTTGAATGAAAAGTAATATGTCTTATCTTGATCTCACTTATCTTTGTTGTAACTAAATATGAAATGATGAAAAAAATATTACTAGTCGTATGCACATCGCTATCTTTATTCACCTTTGCTCAAAAGGATTCCTTAATCTTAAACCCTCAAATGGATAATACGATTTATGAAGAAGGGACTAACAGTAATGGTGCAGGTTCCTTTTTTTTTATTGGGAATACAGCTACAGGGAACACCCGAAGAACATTGATTAAATTTGATCTAAGCACGATACCCAACATGGCTGTCATTGATAGTGTTGTTTTAATAATGACATCTTCAAAAAGTAAGACAGGAACTCCACAAAATATGACTGGACACGTTTTAACCAGTGATTGGGGAGAAGGAACTTCTAATGCAAGTGCCAACGAAGGTAGTGGCGCTGTAACGACTTCACCAAGCGCTACTTGGATACATGGTTTTTATGATGAATCGTTTTGGCAGACACCAGGGAGTGACTTCTTACCGTCTACATGGGGTGCTACAGTTCTCGATAATAAAACAAATATAATAAACGCATCAGGCATGGTTAACGATGTGCAAGCTTGGGTTAACGGTACAATAGCCAATTATGGATGGGTGTTATTAGGAAATGAAAAGGAAGAAGAAACGGCTTTTCGGTTTAATGCAAAAGAAAATGCAAATAACCCTCCTATACTTAAGATTTATGGTCAAGACGTTATTACTTTAGTTTCTGACAATCTTTCTGCAAATAGCTTTGAAATTTTCCCCAATCCTGTGCACGAAATAATAACGATTGAAGGATTCAAAAATGAACAATGGTCATTGATAGATGTGATGGGTAAAAGAATTGCTAACGGAACTACAGAAACAATAAATATATCTAATGAAGCATCTGGAATTTATTTTTTGCAAATTGGTGAAGTGGTAAAAAGAATTACTATCGAATAATATTAACGGATATAGGTAATGGTGTTTATGTGTAAATTTAATTATAGTTGAATTGCTTTAACTATTAATCATTGAAGTTTAAACTAAAAATTATACCTTTAAAACTGGAATTAGAGAGGTGGCCGAGTGGTTTAAGGCGCACGCCTGGAAAGCGTGTATAGGGCAACTTATCGGGGGTTCGAATCCCTTCCTCTCTGCAAAAGAAGGAGTTAGTTGTTAACTTATTCCTTTTATACTACTTTACACTAGAGGTTAAATACCGAAAACACAAGACATGAAAAAAACATTGTTTGCACTTACATTAGTAGCAATATCATTTGGGACTCCTTCAGTAGTGTTAGCTGAAGAGAAAGTAGAAACTGAAAAAGTAGATTCGTCTAAAGTAAAATCGGATAGTGCACAAAATGCAGCAATTGAGAAAGAAGTTTCTGCTGAAGTTGTTGAAGATGTGTCCGTAACTCCCAAGGAAACAACGAGTTATCATCAAATAATTAAGGATCGTTTTATAGAAGGTGGTGTAGGTTTTATGTCTATCGTGCTTACTTGTTTAATTTTAGGTTTAGCAGTAGCCATTGAGCGCATTATCGCTTTAAACTTAGCTTCAACAAATACAGATAAATTACTCGAGGATGTAAAAGTAGCTTTATTGAATGGGGGGGTAGAAAAAGCACGTCAGTTGTGTGCAACCGTACCAGGTCCAGTGGCATCCATTTTCGCACAAGGTTTGTTGAGAGCAAAAGAAGGACCTGAGGCTGTTGAGAAATCAATATTACAATATGGTTCAGTTGAAATGGGTAAATTGGAAAAAGGGCTTTCTTGGGTTTCCTTATTCATAGCATTAGCACCAATGTTTGGTTTTATGGGTACTGTTTTAGGTATGATTACAGCATTTGATAAAATTGCTATTGCTGACGATATTTCTGCAAGTATTGTGGCTGACGGCATTAAAGTAGCATTATTGACAACAGTGGCTGGTTTGATTGTAGCTGTTATTCTTCAGATACTGTACAACTACTGTATCCATAAAATTGATGCAATTGTGAATGGAATGGAAGAAGCATCAATTTCTTTTGTAGATACCTTAATTGCTCACGACATTATCAAAAATAAGTAATGTATAAAAAATTTAATAAATCAGGTTTATTTATCGCAACAGCGGTTGGCGTTGTCCTTTTGGCAATAGCATTAATTGCTTCAAGCGTAGATTTTGCTCTGATCGGTGGATATGTATTAATGGCCATTGCTGCAATTGCTGCGATAGGTTTACCTCTCATATTTGCATTGGATAACCCTAAAAGTCTTGTGCGCACAGGTATAAGTGTTGGCATTGTAGCATTGATTTTTGCTATCATTTATGGTGTTAGTTCAGGTGAATTATTGCCTCAATATGTTGCACAAGGAGTAACATCTGGAGAAGCCCAGTTTTCTGGCGCTATGATTACTATGATGATGGTAATGATCGCCTTAGCTATTGGGTCTGTAATAGTAACTGAAGTTTACAATCTCTTCAAGAAGTGATAAAAAAGAAAGATAGAGCCGTAGTAGAAGTGAACAGTAGTTCAATGGCAGATATTGCCTTTCTACTGTTGATTTTCTTTTTAGTGACTACTACCATTGTCAACGAAAGAGGTTTGCCTATTACTTTGCCTCAAAAAGTTGATGAAAATGTAGAGGTTGATATTATTGATCGAAATGTATTCAAAGTCCTCGTTAATTCACAAGATAATCTCTTGGTAGAAGGAGAGGTAATGGAGTTAGAAAACATTAAAGAGAATGCTATAGCGTTTTTAAAAAATAATGGAAAAAACCCTGATTTGTCAGATAGTCCTCAAGATGCCATTGTTTCCTTTAAAACCGATAGAGGTACATCTTATGAAATGTATATTCGTGTGTTAGATGAACTTAAAGCAGCATATCATACAGTAAGAGCAGAGTTTTTGGGTATTTCAGTAGAAGATTATTTAAAACTAAATTCAGAAGACCGCAATGATAATCGCTTGTTAAGTAAAGCCCAAGATGCTTATCCAATGCAATTATCGGAGGCAGAACCAACAAACGTGGGCACCTATTAACTATGGGATTTAAACGTAAAACAAAAACCTCTCAAGAAATACCAACTTCAGCGTTGCCTGACATCATTTTTATATTGTTGTTTTTCTTCATGGTTACCACTAAGATGCGTAAAGAAAACCTCTTGGTGGAAAATACACGACCCCAAGTGACACAACTTCAAAAACTAGAACAAAAAAACACGGTTAGCTTTATTTACATCGGTAAACCTAAAAAAGAAGATGTTTATGGTAGCGAACCTAGAATTCAGGTAAATGATGCCTTTGTGACTCCAAATGAAATACTTCAGTTTATTCAACAAGAAAAAACCAAATTAGGTCCCAAAGCAAGTCAAATAAAGGTGGTGCTTAAAATTGATAAAGAGGCTAAAATGGGCCTTATTACTGATGTCAAAATGAAGCTAAGAGAGGCAGATGCTCGCAGAATAGTTTATTCAGCGAATAAGTTGACTGAAGTTTATTAAAAATAACATGCACGATGAATTTTAGTCTTTTTTTTTAAAAATATCAGATATAGGTAATTGGTGCAGTGATTTTTTTTTGTAAACCTTCTTTCCAAACTGGTTTTTTTTTCTGATTACCCTTTGTGGTACGATGAGGTATATACGTTACATACTGCTTTACTGAGTATTTTAGATATTGAATATATGTGTAATCAAGATGTTGGCGCTGCCTTTTCTTATTTCATTGTTCACTATTGGGTTGAGTTTTTTTGGTATAGGAGAATTTCCATTACGATTTTTAAGTGTTTTATTTAATTTATTGGCTGTTTTGTCTCTTTATGTATTTGTTAATAAACATATCAATCTTCAAGCCGCTGTAATAGGGTGTGTATAGTTTATTACTTCCAATTCGTTATCTTAATATACTCAGAAAGTTTGTGTTTATTCTTTTTTGGTTTTCTTGGGAATTGTATCAACATGGAGTTTTTTTGAGTTAGTTTTTTCTAAACGTTGGTGGGCTTTCATTCCTTTAGCGGTTTTTAATTTCTGTGGCATATATTCTCATTGCCTCTTTATTTTAATTCCATTCATACAATTTGTTCTTGTTATATTTATTTGTAATCGAAAGACCTTACTTTTGTTTTGTGTGTCAGGTATTCTGAGTCTTTTATGTTGTGAGACTGGCTAAACCGTATGTTTGAAGTCGTTATATCAGGTGAATTCTTCCTTTCAATCGTATGAGCCATCTAAACTGTTATTAGAATTACTTGATAGGTGGTGGCCTATTAGTCTGATGATAATTATTACGTTATTAGGTATCTTCTATATGTTGTTTAAACAGAAAGATTTTAGGGGGAATAACATCTTTAAGTTATTCTATCTTTTGCTGTGGTCTTTTGTAATCCTTAAAATAACGCATCTGGCAGGTCAAAAGAGTAGTGTATATGTTACCCACTATTTATTTTTTATTTTGCCAAGTTTTTTTGTTCTGGTAGGATTTTTTACTCTTATATCCCTAAAAACAATAGAGTCAATATTGGACTGATTTTTCTTATATCGCTAGTTGGAGTTTTTAATATGAACTTTGCTATTGATAAGGGAATGGATCATGAGAAATTAGTTCAGAAAATAAGAATATATAAGAATAATAGAATATTAATCATAGTTCAAAGCCGTGATATGGCAAGTGTTTTTATGTGTTATTATAGCCGAGAATCATTTGAGGGTGTTACAATAATGTCTGATAACCTTTATAAACATATTATTTATATTGTACTCGCAGATAATAAAAATGACTTGTGGAAATAAAAACTATAATCCTAATCAAAAAATGATGGATGAACTTGGCCTGATTTCCCATGTTCAAATTATAATGAATAATATAAAATCAAATGATGAGTGGTATAGCCAAATGATAGAAAAGTCAAAAGAATGGGGATTCCAGTCAACTCAGTTTTAATGCTTGATGCTATGTATCTTATTGTACAGGAAAAAACAAAAATAATTTAGTTATTCCCTACCATTACAAATGCACCCCAATAAATTCGTTCCGGGTTTTTCTTTCTGATTTCCTTTTTAGCTTCGATAAAGGCTTGTCTTTTGTCTCCTAATTCAATCCATTTTTGATAAAAGGTATCCATCAACTGCATGGTGACCTCATCAGAAACCTTAAATAAACTCATAATCACTGATTTTGCGCCAGCAACAATAAACGCACGTTGTAAACCAAATACACCTTCTCCAATTTGAACATCACCTAAACCAGTTTCACAAGCAGATAACACCACCATTTCGGTATTGCTTAGGTCTAAATTCATCGCTTCATAAGCAGTTAGGACACCGCTTTCTTGATTAAAGTCATACACATCTTTACTCTCCATTATTTCACCAGCATGTGTCATCAATAAACCTGATTTCAACAGCGGGTTGATTATTGCACGTTGTTCATCTAAACCTGTATTTACTGAAGCATCTCTTTGTGCATTGTCTTCTATGAAAAAGCCATGCGTGGCGAAATGTAATACTCTCGGACTGACAATTTTTTTGATGGTATCCTCCGTAGCATTTTCGTATAAATATACCTCAGTTTTCCAACCTTTTTTCTTTAGGAACTCATTAACAAGGTATACTTCTTTTTCTGCGCCAGGTAGTTGTTTAACCGTTTGAGCAACAGTTGCATTGTTATGGTCAGTTCTAGTTAAGTTATTGTCATAAAATGCTGGGTTGCCCACAAACGCTGCCCTGTCCGACAATTGTATGTTTGAGCTACTAGTAGTGTTTAACAAATCCTTCGTATTACTCACTAAAACAATATTATTCTCATCTAATACGTAGTTACCATTCGCGTTTCGTAATGACTCAATATTGATTTCATTGTAAACACCTTCGGAGGAGAAATATATAGTAGCTCCCTTAGGTATTTTTTCACTTATTGGTTTCCAAAAATGTTTGTAAGAGATTTTGTCATCTAAACCAAGTTTAGTTGTATTTCTATAATACTTAACATATTTTTTTTCTAAATCAGTCCCATTTGGAATGATGACAACTTCAGGTGTTTTTGTTGTTTCTGGAGAAATAATGAGTGCTGCATAGATAATAGAATCTGAAAATGATTTATCGTAGTACCTATAGCGAATCATTTCAACAGCATATTCATTTGGCTTTAATTGATCACGTACAGTTTCCCACGTGATTTTTTCTTTTTTCTTTTTTCTTTTTTTGTTGCTTTCTGAAAAAGCTACAGATTTTTCGCTTAGTTCTTTTTCTAAGATATTAATCTCTTTTTCTAGTTCATCTTTAGTTGCTTCACCTAATTCTTTGAGTTGTTCGTCTGTGTAGGAAAGTTTAGCAGTTAGCTGTTCTCGTAGAAAAATCCAAAGGGTGAATTTATCAATGAGATCTTGATCATTGCTATTGACTATAGCTTGTCGGAGCTGTATGGAGGAATTTAATAGTAGTGCTTTCGTGTCCAAAGTAAAGTTGTATACATTTTCAACTAACTCTTCTTTGTTATTTCTAAACTTAAAAGCGAGAGTGTTATAGAATTCAAAATCACTTTTGATTTTACGCCAAAATTTACTTTTTTCGCTTTCACTCAACCACGTGAAATAGTTGTCGATAAATGAAAGATAATAAGTAGTAGTTTCATCGAGTATGCTAATTGCTTTATTGTAGTCTTTTTTGATATAATAGATTTGACCTAACTTACTTAATGCATATACATATTCTGGGTGATCTTTACTGAACTTATTTTTGTACTTATCTCCTGCTGATTCATATTGTTTGATAGCTTGATCATATTTGCCTTGCTTTTTATAGATTTCTCCTTTCAGAATTTCAATAGTCGCTACACTTTCATTGTTTTTATCTATTTCTAATGCAAGATAAATTGACTCTGCTTTATTAATTAACTCAAGAGCTTTATCGAGGTTGTTTGTTTCGATATGATAATACGCCAAATTTTTAAGTGCTTGAGCATAACGAGGTGATTCTCGAACTTTACCTGATACATCACCTTGGTTAAATTCTTGAGCTACTTTCGCAGCATGGATTAAGTAATTGTATACTTCATCTCCCTTATCTCCATCTAATAAACGGCTTATTGCTAATTCAGTCATTGTCTTAGCAACATAGATGTTGTTGTTTGAACCATAAAAGCGCTCTTGTTTGGCTAATATTTTTTCAAACTGTTTAATTGCTTCAGGATAATTGCCAAGAGAAGAATATAGTTTAGCTTGAAGAATTAAGGCTTCCATGTAAGCGAGTGAGTTCTCACCAAAACTTTCTTTTGCTAGCGCCAGTCCTCGTTGAGAGGTTTTTCCTGCTTGAGTAAATTCTCCTATTCTGATGTATAAATCGGTTAAATTGTTGATTGTGTTAAGTAATACACGGTGATTTTTACCATAAATATCTTCTTTATATTTAATTGACTTTAGTAATTCTTGTTCAAGTTTTGAATATTCCCCTTTTGCTAAATAAAGGCTGGTGAACTCACTAACATCAATGTCTTTTCTGTATTTTCTTTTCTTGTCTTTTTCTACCTCATTTAATAAGTCATGGGCCTCTTTAAAGTTGTTTTCCGCTTCTTTAATGTTACCAATCATTAAATTATATTTCCCTAAAAATAAAAGGTAGTCAGCTTTACTTGTTCTTTTTTTATTTGCAGTTATAAAATAAACTTTTTTACATATTCGGTTATATTTTTCAGCTTCAGCCATTTGTCCAATATGAAAATGTGCTTCTGCAAGAAGCGTTGCTTGAATTGCTAATCGATCAGTTTTGGAAAAATCATAATATCTTTCAGCAATGCCATAACCTGATTCGAGTTGTTTGATTGCTTCAGTGTATTTCTCCTGTAGTGTTAGGAATTTGGCGTATAAATTAGAATATCTTAAGTAATCAACATGTGTTTGACTGAATTCACTTATGTAATTTATTTTATAACTCGAATTAAAAATTGATTCAGCCTCTGTAAAATCATTACTGTATTCAACTAATAATTCCGCTTTATTAATGTTAGCTAAATGAAATGTATTTGAAGTTTCAGGGTATAATTTTTTCAATAAGGTTAATGACTTGTTTTTCGCCTCAAGTGCAATTTTTAACTCTTCTAATTTGGCGTGTGTCTCTAATGATAATTCAAGATAAGTGAGGTAGTAGGGGTGGTCTCGAGGGATTAAATCTTCTACAACAAGTTCTTGCAATAGTTGCTTAGCCTCTAGAAAATTTGTTTTAATTAGTTGTTTTTTAATATCAACAAAGTATATTCTAGCCCGATTAACATTGCCTTTATCAAAGTATTTTTTTATTTCAGAATAAAAATAGTTGCGTTTACCTCTTACTTCATCATCTTGATTTTCAATCCAACTACACTCCATTACCTTACTCAATATTTGGTAATGTTTAGGACTTGTTATTTCATACTTGTATCCATATTTGGTTTTAAACATGTAACTATATGTCTCTAGAAATGACTTTAATGCTTCGTCATATATTTCTATATAGTATAACTGCAAACTTTTTAAATAAAGATTATCTACATAGCTAATATCTTTCTTACCTATTTCACTTTCAATCCAGTTATTTGCTACAGTTTGTGCAGAATCAAATTTTTTATACTCACCTTTCTCTAGTAATATTTGTGCTATAAAGTTAAGGTGATTACCAAGACCTCGTTTGAGGTTTATTAATTCATCTTTTTTGTATTTTTTCTTTTTTACTTTTCCTGACTTTGGGTCAGTATATTCATAATAAGGAGTGATCTTTTCTTTATAATAACCAGTTAGCGATCGAGCTATGGTATACGCTTCTGAGTAAAAACCCTGTTCAAAAAGTAATTTGCTTTCTGTCTTTTGCGTTTCAGGTAAGAACTTAGTCTTACCAGTACTTTTAATTAAGTTGATAGCATCATTATAATAATTTAAAGCTTCGTTAATATAACTAAATTGAATTAAAGTGTTAGCTGCTTCAAGGTTGCTAATGATTAATTCAGGAGATTCTTTATTCACACTTGAAATCAGCTGCAACCCTTTTTTTATCTCTCCATTAGCTATGTTTAAGGGATTACCCATGCCTAACAGTCCTTTGCCTTTCAGTACATGGTAATGTCCTTCATTGAGTCTAGCCTCATCTCCTGCTTGAGATTGATGAAAGTCAATGAATTTATCTATACTGTTGATATAATCCTTATACTCTCCACCGATATAGTAGCCTTCTAGTTTTTTTGATTCTTTGATTAATTTTTTTGGCAATTCTTGACCCGAGGTCCTTAATAATAGAATTAATGAAAAAGCAAACAGTAAATATTTCATAATCGCATGTTAAGTGATAGAATAAATCTAACTAAAATATAGGTATATGTAGTAGCTGCATGAGCAGAGATTTATCTATGAATTTAAAGTAATGTAATTTCCAAGTTTATTTTAATATAAAAAAAAGATATTTAAGGATGTGTATAACTAACAGGTAGTATGTCAAAACAAATAATAAATTGTAATTTTCGAAGAAATATTTCCAATAATAGGGCTTCTGTTAGTTCTAAATATTTGAACTAAAAAGTCAATAGCAAATGCGTTTTTATGTTATTTTTTTTTTCTACAATTTTGGTTTTCGAGAGTTGTAAATAATTGTTGAAAGTTTCTTTTCTAAGAAAACTTTTTTAACCGCTAGAACTTATGATTAAAGATTGTGTAACTGCTTGGAATGGCATATTAAGCTACATTCGTGAGAATGTAGGTCAACAAAGTTTTGATACTTGGTTCAAACCCATCTCTCCAGTTAAACTTGAGGATAATGTGCTTACAATACAGGTGCCTAGTCAGTTCTTTTATGAGTGGCTTGAAGAACACTATGTGAGCATTTTGAGGAAAGCAATTCATAATGAATTGGGAATATCAGCAAAATTGGAATATTCTATTGTGGTAGATAAGGGTTCTGAAACAAATAAACCTTATGTAGTTAATATTCCTACGAGTAAGATTTCTCCAAAAAATGAACAATTTAAATCCCAAGTTGCCAATCCATTTGATATTCAAGGCGGTTTAAACGGTCTTTCTACAGATTCTCATTTAAATTCACAATATACCTTTGATTCTTATATTGAAGGTGATTGTAATCGTTTGGCACGTTCTGCTGGTTTGGCAGTAACTAACAAACCTGGCATTACTTCTTTTAATCCACTGTTTATTTATAGTGGTGTTGGTTTAGGGAAAACCCATTTAGTTCAAGCAATTGGTAATAAACTCGAGTCAGATAAGTCTGGTAAGTTTGTCTTATATGTTTCTTCTGAGAAATTTGCTAACCAAGTTATCGAAGCATTTAAGAACAATAAAATACAAGAGTTTGCGAATTACTATTTACAAGTAGATGTACTCATCGTAGACGATATTCAATTTCTTTCAGGCAAAGAAAAAACACAAGAAATTTTCTTTCATATCTTTAATCATCTCCATCAAAGTGGAAAGCAAATCATTATGACTAGTGATTGCCCACCCAAAGAGTTAAAGGGATTACAAGAACGTTTGATTTCTCGTTTTAAATGGGGGTTGACAGCTGATTTGCAGCAACCCGATTTTGAAACACGTATGGCTATCATTCATCAGAAGTTGGATAATGATGGTATAGTGATGCCTAAAGAAGTGGTAGAGTATATCGCTTACAGTGTTGATACCAACGTCAGAGAGTTAGAAGGTGTAATTGTTTCATTAATTGCTCAGTCGTCTTTAGCGAGAAAAGAAATTGATTTAGACTTAGCCAAACAAGCACTACAAAGCATTGTTCAGAACATTGATGTAGAAGTCAATATGGACTATATTCAAAAATTTGTGCAAAATTACTTCGATATATCTATTGAACTAATGAAAGCAAAAACCCGTAAGCGTGAAGTGGTTGTTGCTCGTCAGGTGTCTATGTATTTGGCGAAAGAATACACTAATATGTCTTTAAAGTCTATTGGAGCACATTTTGGTGGAAGAGACCACAGCACCGTAATTCATGCAATTACTACCGTAAATGATATGATGGATACTGATCAGCAGTTTTACAATACCATGCAGGATGTTTTGAAAAAAGTAAAGATGAGAGCGAAAGCTAGTTAATTACATTATTTATTATCCTTTAAAGCCTTGATTTCTTTATATAAATCAAGGCTTTTTTGTTTGCCTGTGTGAGTATTTCTTCATCTATCTACCCGTTTAACTAAGTTACTTTTTGTATTTTTGAATTGAAATATGGGAATCCGTTCAGTATTAAGTAAACCATTTGCCGCCTACATTCACAAGCAGACTGTGAAGTGGTCATCTAGTCCTGTAGAAACACAGCAAAAAGTGTTTCATAATCTAACTTCTAACCTATCAAAAACAGTTTTTGGAAAAGAGCGCGATATTGTTTCCTCTTCCTCTATTAAAGATTTTCAGGATTCAGTGGCATTAGCTGATTACGAGGATTTGAAAAAATATGTAGATTTGATTATTGCGGGACAAAATGATGTGCTTTGGCCGGGAAAGCCCTTGTACTTTGCCAAAACATCAGGAACAACTTCTGGGATGAAATATATTCCAATAAGCAAGGAGTCAGTTCCATTTCATGTTAACAGTGCTCGTGATGCCATGATGAGTTACGTACATGAAACAGGTAAAAGCCAATTTTTAGATAAAAAAATTATTTTTCTGTCGGGGAGTCCAATTTTAGAAACAAAAGGAGGGATTCATTATGGACGTCTTTCAGGAATTGTGAATCATCATGTACCTGCTTATCTGAAGGGAAATCAACTACCAAGTTATCAGACCAATTGCCTGGAAGATTGGGAAACTAAGTTAGATGCAATTATTGATGAGACTATAGATCAACCAATGGGGCTCATCTCGGGCATCCCACCTTGGGTACAGATGTATTTTGATAAAATTATGAGCAGGACTGGAAAACATATTAAAGATGTTTTTCCCGACTTCTCTGTATTTGTATATGGTGGAGTCAATTTTGATCCGTATCGAAAAAAATTGTTTGAAAGCATAGGAAAAACTATTGATAGTGTAGAAACTTATCCTGCTTCCGAAGGATTTATTGCTTACCAAGACACACAAACCCAAGAAGGTTTATTATTACTCCTTAATCACGGTATATTTTACGAGTTTGTACCTGTAGAGGAATACTTCAATGACAATCCTACACGATTGACCATTGGAGAAGTAAAAGTTGGGATTAACTATGCAGTAATACTTAATACAAATGCTGGTTTGTGGGGCTACTCAATTGGGGACACAGTAAAGTTTGTGTCGACTAACCCTTACCGTATATTGGTCACTGGTCGAATCAAACACTTTATATCCGCCTTTGGCGAACACGTAATTGCTGAAGAAGTGGAAAAGTCTTTAGAGTATGCTGTGCAACAACAAGCAGACGTGGAAGTGACAGAGTTTACAGTTGCTCCTAGTATAAACCCTGAGAAAGGACAATCGCGACATGAATGGTTTGTTGAATTTGCAAATCCTCCTCAGAATTTAAATCAATTTATGTTTGATTTGGATACAAAACTTTGTCAATTGAATGGCTATTATGATGATTTGATAGTAGGTAATATTTTACAAAGACTAACAGTTTATTCCCTTCAAAAGGGTAGTTTTATAAATTACATGAAATCAGTAGGTAAGTTGGGTGGACAAAACAAGGTCCCTCGATTATCGAATGATAGAAAATTAGTGGACGAATTAGTGAAATATACAATCTAGTTGGAAGTCAAGAAAAAAAATATAGCCATTCTAGGATCCACAGGGTCAATTGGCACACAAGCATTAGAAGTGATTCGTGAACACCACGATAAGTTTACAGTAGAAGTACTTACTGCGCAAAACAACGCACAACTTTTAATAGATCAAGCGGTGGCTTTTCAACCAAATGTAGTTGTAATTGGCAACGAGCTGTTGTATGATCAGGTTTTTACAGCTCTTGATCCATTAGATATCAAAGTGTATGCAGGCGCAAAAGCTTTGAACTCGGTAGTGCAAATGGAAACCGTTGATATGGTTTTAACAGCTTTAGTGGGTTACGCTGGTCTTATACCTACAGTGAAAGCAATTGAAGCAAAGAAACCCATTGCTTTGGCCAATAAAGAAACCTTAGTAGTAGCTGGTGCCTTAATTACCCAACTGTCAGCTCAATATGGAGTAAATATATATCCCGTGGATTCGGAACATTCTGCCATTTTCCAATGTTTGGTAGGAGAGTTTGAGAATCCAATTGAAAAAATAATATTAACGGCTTCTGGTGGGCCGTTTAGAGGTAAAAACAGTACGTTTTTGTCCTCGGTCACTAAAGCACAGGCTTTAAAACATCCCAATTGGACAATGGGGGCAAAAATCACTATTGATTCAGCCACTTTAATGAATAAAGGGTTGGAAGTGATTGAAGCAAAATGGCTTTTTGGGCTAAAAAGTAAACAAATTGAAGTCATCGTACACCCTCAATCAATTATTCATTCGCTGGTACAGTTTCAAGATGGCTCAATGAAAGCACAAATGGGGCTGCCCGATATGAAGCTTCCAATTCAGTATGCAATGAGTTATCCTGACCGATTGACTTCTTGTTCACCGCGATTTTCATTTATGGATTATCCTAACTTGACGTTTGAACAAGCGGATACAAAAACATTCAGAAACTTGGCCTTGGCTTACGAAGCTATGGAAAGAGGAGGTAACATTCCTTGTGTGTTAAATGCTGCTAATGAGATAGCTGTGGAGAAGTTCCTTAAAGAAGAAATCGGATTCTTGGAAATATCAGATATTATAGAGGAATCTTTAGCACGGGCAATATATATTGCTGAACCAAGTTTAGACGATTATATAAATACAGATAAAGAAACACGTGCTAAAGCACTAGAATTAGTTAAATAATGGAAATAATAATCAAAGCATCCCAGTTTATCTTAAGCCTTTCAATTTTGATTGTCTTACACGAAATGGGACATTTTATACCTGCGAAATTATTCAAGACACGCGTAGAGAAATTTTATCTTTTCTTTAACCCTTATTTTTCTCTTTTCAAGAAAAAAATAGGCGAAACTGAATACGGAATTGGATGGCTTCCTTTGGGAGGTTATGTGAAAATATCGGGAATGATTGATGAATCCATGGATAAGGATCAGATGGATAAACCAGCAGAGCCATGGGAGTTTCGAGCAAAACCAGCATGGCAACGTTTAATTATTATGCTAGGAGGAGTAACTGTAAATATAATTTTAGCTGTTCTCATTTATATTGGAGTAATGTATACATGGGGTAGAACGTATATTCCCATTCAAAATGCCGTTTACGGATTACATGCTGATTCATTAATGCAACGGGTTGGATTTGAAGATGGAGATATCCCCGTTGAAGTTGATGGTAAAGCAATTACTCCTCGTTATGACTATATGGACTTAACTAAAGACGCTTTGTTTGGTCGACTTTCATCGGTAACTGTCAAGCGAGGAAATGAAAATGTTGTTGTTGATGTACCTGTTAACTATGGGGAGTTAATTCTTGCAAGTGGGGATAAAGCTAGCCGTCAAGGGATTTTTAATTATCGTTCTCCGTTTGTAGTTGATTCTATATTGCCTGAGGGTACCGCAGCGAAAAGCTCACTTCAAAAAGGTGATAAAATTGTGGCCATCGATAGTGTGGCTACCCCATATTACGGAGATTTCTATAATGAAATACAGCATAAAAAAGGGCAAGAAATCACCTTAGGTGTTGAAAGGGGAGAGAAAATCATACAAGTAAAATTAGCTAGTAACGAAGCAGGTTTAATTGGAGTTTCTCGTGTTAGAGATACTGAATTTTTTGATGTTGTAAAAGAAGATTACACATTCATCGAGTCAATAGGTGAAGGATATGAAGAAACCAAAACGCAATTGAGTGATTATGTGGATCAGTTACCTTTGTTATTTAGCAAAGCAGGGATCTCTCAACTAGGAGGCTTTGGTTCAATGGGAGGAATGTTTGCTCCGCAGTGGCATTGGCATTCGTTCTGGGCACTAACAGCGATGTTGTCAGTGATATTAGCTTTCATGAATATTTTACCTATCCCAGCTTTAGATGGTGGTCATGCAATGTTTCTAATATATGAATTAATTGTAGGTAAGAAACCTTCGGATAAGTTTATGGAGTATGCGCAGATGGGTGGAATGGGCTTGCTGTTGTTGTTGATGTTGTTTGCCAATGGAAATGATTTATTCAAACTATTTAACTAATTATGTATTTATTTATTCGTCACTTAACACTATTTTTTATCGTTTGTTTTTGTAATCTGTCAATGTTGGCTGGTTCGTTGGGAGTGCAAGACTCAGTCGGTGTTTTGAAAGAGGGCGGTAAAACATTCATTCAATATGTTGTTTCCCCTGGCGAAACTATCTACCGGCTTTCCACAACTTATGGTATCTCAATATCTGAATTATTAGAACTAAATCCAGATCTTGAAAATGGGTTAAAAGTTGGTCAGGAAATTTTAATTCCTTTTCGGCCCAAAATGCAGCATAAGGAAGAGTCCTTAGAGATTGGTGAAGGAGACGTTGTTCATGAGGTGCAAAGTGGCGAAACCTTATATAGTCTTTCTCGAAAATATAATGTAAGTGTTGGGGACTTACTCCGCTGGAATGGCATGGAACTAAAGGCTGGTCAGAAGTTAATTGTTAAAAAAAATGCTGACAGCGCTTCTTCAACAGCTGTACCCAAAGTAATAGAAAATACAAAAAAAGATGTGCCAGTAACATCGCCTACGGAAACTTCCAAAGAAGTAAAACCTACGGACGCTGAAAGAAAACCAATTGTAGAAAACCAATCAATAGTTCAAGAAGCAGAAGTTGTTAAACAAACGTATCGTTATCGATTTGACACAACTTTGCAACAAGTCTTAATTATACCTTTTGACCCCCACCTTTATTTTTCTGATGCAGACGATGAAATTGCAAAAGCATCGAATATTCCTCGTGTAAAAGTAAGAGAGGTTTTTAGAAGAAGGTTAGATGCTTTACTTGACCCACCTGGCTATGAAGTAATACATTTAATGGGAGGTCGTTCAGTGGATTCGCTACTTGATTTAAATAAAATTTATAGTTCTGTCACTTATAATTATAAAGAAATTTTAGAGAGTGAATATTATAGTCCCTTAGAAAATCATGCAGAAATAGATGTGGAAGAGCCTGAAGAAAAAGAAGGTAGTACAGGGATAAAAGGATGGGTAAATAAGCAAAAAGTACGTTTAACTCAAGAGGAAACTGTTGCAGCTGGTAAACACGAGAAGTTTGAGGGTAAATATTTTGGAGTAGAGATACGCAATCCAAACTTTTTTGATTATTTCTCTAATAAGTATAGTGTTGATTATTACATTTTCATTAATGAATTTGAAGTTATGACAGATTACGAACATTGCTTAGATCGGTCAGCACAAAACTATCAGAGAGAGTTTGTGGTTCATTATTCTATTTTTGATAAAAAGGGAGAACAGTTTGCCGGTAATAAATTTAAGGTATATTATCCTTCTAATTCAAATGACGTAATGAAGATAGTTGCTGACAACGTTGGGAAAATTTCTCAGCGTATTCTTAATGATTTACCAAAGCCTAATCAGAAAAAATAATAATATTTATTTGTATCAAAAAAAAGCCCAAGTAACTACTAGGGCTTTTTTTCTAACTTATTTTTGTGTTAGGTTTTTCTTACAAAGTTCATGATTAATGACACTACCAGTAAGATTAAGAAGATGTAGAATATTATTTTAGCAATTCCAGCTGCACCAGCAGCAATTCCACCAAAACCGAATAGAGCTGCAACTATTGCAACTATTAAGAAAATTAAAGCGTAACGTAACATAATTTATATTTATTTAGTTAAAAGAAAATTTTTGATTTATGTAGTGTTGAGGTGTTATTACAAAACCCCAACGGTTTGTTTTAGTTTTTATACTTTTCGAACAGCACTTGCTATAAGCGATATTAATAACAAGACTATGAAGATGTAGAAGACTATTTGTGCAATTGAGGCAGCTCCAGCGGCAATACCTCCAAAGCCGAATACTGCGGCTATCAAAGCCACAACAAAGAAACTTAAAGCTAATCGTAACATATCTGTGGGATTTTAATTCAACATTTATTTATATTTAGTTGAATCAAAGAAAAAAATGTACCAACCCTAAAAAGTGTAACTACTCGCTAAATTGACATTGTTTTACTTTTTGGTGGGAATATTAATTCCCGTTTTGGGGAGCAGCCTACTGCTGTAATGGTAATTCAATGATAAACTTCGACCCCTTTCCTAAAGAGCTTTCAATATCAATATGACCTTGATGCCCTTTAATAATATTAGAAACTGTTGTAAGACCTAATCCCATTCCTCCTTTTTTACTGGTGAAGAAAGGATTAAAAAGTTTATTGATTGTACTTCTTTCCATTCCATAGCCATTATCCTCAATGGTTATGACTATATTATTATCGGTTTGTTCACTTGTTATCTTTAAAACGCCAATAGATGGTTCCATAGCTTCTACTGCATTTATTAGAATGTTGTTTAAAGCAATTTTCATTTGAGCCTCATCTAATTCTATTTCTAAAGGCATATGCTTTATGTCTAATTCAAGTTTCATGTTATGTAAAGTAATCCGGTCAATCACTATTGAAACACATTCATTCAAAACTTCATTAATGTTAACAGGTTTTTTTTGAATTACACTTTCTCGGGAAGAGTTGAGCATTTCACTAATGATTTGATCAATTCTTTTTGAGTTTCTTTTAATAATATCTGTAAAAATTAAAGTTTCCTCTGTTTCCTCTACAATGTCTTCGAGTTCGTTTAAAGCAAGAGAGAGGTTGGTTAATGGGTTTCTTACTTCATGTGCCATGCTTCTAGCCATTTTTCCAGTAACACTTAAGAGTTCTGCTTGTAATAATTCTCTTTGAGCTCTTTTCTGAATAGAAAGATCATGAATAATAACCTGATAACTTTGTGTATTTTTGCTGACATCAAGAATAGGGGATGTCGCAATTTGGCATTCTAATTCTTTTCCTTTACAATCTAAAAGAATCACCTCTTTGTACTGTAAAGTTTTATTTGATTTTATATTACGTTCAAACTCAATATAATCAAATTGATCACTGAATATGACTTCAGCAGACCGATTAATAATTTTTTCTTTCGTACAATTAAATAATTCTAAAAAGGAATTGTTGACTTCTGTAACTTGTAAGTCGCATGAACATAGGAAGATAGGGTCTACAGATTGCTCGAAAATACCTCTGAATTTTTGTTTTTCTTCTTGAAGTTTTCTCAATTGATTAATGTTACTAATCGCATAGCGAATGCTCCTCTCAATAATAGTAGGGGTAAGTTCGGATTTAACTAAGTAGTCGCTGGCTCCTCCTTCCATTAATAAGAGATCTAATTCTTTGTTTTCCTTCCCTGTAAGAATGATGATAGGTACTGAAGGACATTTATCTCTAATTTCCTCTAAAATATTTAGGGCAGTTTTAGATCCGAGATTATAGTCTACTATATAAACATCATGTTCGAGTTTACAGATGCTTTCTATTCCAAAATCATATTGAAATTCCCAGTCAACCTGATATTTCGTGTTTTGAATTTCAGAAATAACTTCATTTGTTAAGATGTAATCATCCTCATCATCGTCTATTATTAAAACTTTTATTGTATTATTTCCCTTGAACATCAGTAGATAATTTATTTTGGTAAGATTACAATCCCAAACCAGTAGCTAGTAATTGTTTTGATTACATCAACTAAACTTTCGAAAGTTACGGGTTTAGATATAAATGAAGAAACTCCAAGGTCATAAGTCTTAATAATATCTTCATCAGACTTACTGGTGGTCATTACTACAATGGGAATTCTTTTCAATTCTGGTGTGTCTTTTATCTCTTTAAGAGCTGTTCTGCCATCTTTTTTAGGCATGTTCAGGTCTAACAGGATTAGCCCAGGAGTTGGTGCATTCTCCTTATTATATTTTCCTTTCTGATTTAGATAATCCAACAATTCTTCTCCATCTTTTACAAACTGTATGGTATTAAATAATTTGTTTTCCTCAAAAGCTTCTTTTGCCATTAAACGATCATCCTCATCGTCATCAGCCATCAATATGGTTATAGGATTCATTAAATTAAAGTTTGGGGAATAATATAGTAAAAACAGAGCCAATTCCTAGTTGCGATTCTGCTGTAATAATTCCGAAATGGTTTTCAGCAATTCGAGCACATATTGCTAACCCAATGCCTGTTCCTTTGTATTCATGACGTCCGTGAAGACGCTGAAAAATGGTAAATATTTTATCTTTAAACTGACTGTCAAACCCAATCCCATTATCTTCGACATTAATTTGCCAATAATTATTATACATTGGCTTTTTTAGAGAGGTTTTCTTAGCTTTTATTGCTTTAAACGAGATAGTAATTTCTGGAGGTGTGTTTGGTTTTGCAAATTTTATTGAATTACTAATTAAATTTTGGAACAGCTGTTTTAGTTGGAAAAAATCACCTTTAATTTTGGGTAGTGTTTGGTAAGAAATAACTGCTCTTTTTTCTTCTATACTCACAGATAAATCTTCTGTAATTTCCTTTATTACATCATTTAGATCAATAATTTCAAACTCTCTTTTATTCCTTGATACGCGAGAATATTGTAATAGGTCATCTATCAATTTTTGCATTCTTTCAGCAGCATTTTGCATCCGAAATATATAATCTCGTCCTGTATCATCTATACTTTGACTGTATTTTGTAGCTAAACGATCGCCAAACGCTCTTACTTTCCTTAATGGTTCTTGTAAATCATGACTTGCCACATACGCAAACTGCTCTAACTCTTCATTTGATTTTTTTAGTTCTAAATTTCTTAAGTCAATTTCACGTTGTTTATCTTTTTCTTCTGTAATATCTGAGAAAGTAATCACTAATCCATCACCTAGTTTTTTAAATATTAAATGACACCAAAAGGCATGTGAGTTAGAGGTTCTCAGATAAATAGTGTGTTCATTTATTGATGTCTCATTATTTATTATAGCGCAGTAAATGTCAAATAAGTCGCTGGTCATTAAATATGGAAGTGTGATCGACAATTTTTTTTGCGTGACATTGGCGCCTTCTTTTTTTAATAGAATTAATGATTGTTGATTTATGGTATTGATTAAAAAATCTTCAATTTCAGCAGATTTATTTCTTACAGAATTTAAACTTATAATACCATTTGGTGAAGAGTCTAAAACACCTTTAAAAAGTAAATTAACTTCTGTGCTTTGATTTAATAAACCTGTGATTTTCAAAAACAAGATAGCTACTATAATAACACTAATGATTGTCGAAAATAAAAAAGATACTGGTGTGAAAAAATCAGAACTCTCTTTTTTACTTTTTCTAATTTTGAGTAATCTAATTTCTTCATCCATCATTTTATTAATGATAATTGTAACAGAATCGTGGGTAAAAGATTTGCTATTTAAATGGTCAAATAAATCATTACTATCAGTGGCTGTCATTCGGCCGTCTTGAAAAAGTGAATCAGAAAGATTGGTGTAAACCTTGATATACTTAGATAATTGCTCTAAATTTTTTAGTTGTGTTGGGTTATCAGAAATTGCTTTCTTTAAATCTTTTTTTTGAATTTCGAGCATGCTAACTTCATTGTTGTACATAACAATGTCAGCAGGGTTCTTACTTGCAAGTATTTTTATAGAGCTGATTTTTAGGTCTTTAACAAGTAATCCAATCTTTTGTATTTTTAATTTTACTCCTTCAGTGTGTGTTACCCAATTATCGTAATACTTATAATCTTTAAAGTTTTTATAAGAGAAGAAAGCAGAACCTATTAAGAAGAAAATAGCGAATGATAATAATAAAAAGTAAGTTCTACGTGACATGTTATTATAATTCGATTTCATATGCCTTTAACTTATTATATAAAGTTTTTCGGTCTATGTTAAGTGTCTGTGCAGCTTTTGTCTTATTATAATTCACCTTTTTTAAAACTTCAATTATTGCTAGCCTCTCAGCATTGATTGAGGCTTTTTTCAAGTTATTGTTATCAATGTTTGAAGTGATTCCTTCGTTCATATTTAAAGCTGGATGGATGATTTCTGAAGGTAAACATGAAAGCGAAATTAAGTCTTCTTGTGACAATAACACAGCTCTTTTAATTACGTTTTGTAATTCTCTTAAATTACCATGCCACTGATAATTTTCAAGTTTATTTTTCACGTCTTCTTTAAACCCTGTAATATTTTTGTTTAAAGTCCGGTTAGCATTTTGTAAAAAAACATGAGCAAAGAATGTGATATCTTCTGCTCGTTCACGCAAAGGAGACATCTCAATACTAAATTCATTAAGTCTATGGAAAATATCTTCTCTAAATGAACCTTCTTGAGCAGCTTTTTTCAGGTTTTCATTAGTAGCCACAATAACCCGAACATCGATATTGATTTCTTTGTTATCACCAATTCGTTTGATTTTTCGTTCTTGTAATACTCTAAGAAGCTTTATTTGATTATCATAGGAGAGATTTCCAATTTCGTCTAAAAAAATTGTCCCTCCATTTGCAACCTCAAAACTACCTTTTTTATCATTTATAGCTCCCGTAAAAGAACCTTTAAGATGACCGAACAATTCAGAGCCAGCTAAGTCTTTTGGTAAAGCACCACAATCTATAGCAATAAAGGGTTTGTCTTTTCTATTGCTTTTTTGATGAATTGCTTTCGCTACAAATTCTTTTCCTGTACCTGTTTCTCCAGTAATAATTACAGACATATCGGTTGGAGCAATGATATCTATATGTTTTTGAATAGTTTTTGACTGTGGACTCGGTCCAAATTCAATATTTTGAGGTAGTGCAATTTTTGCTTTCGTTGATGAAGAATGATTTGATTCATCCGGAATGTAGTTTTTAGTTTTTTTATCTTCAATTGCTTGCTTAATTGATGCAAGTATTTCATCGGGGAAAAGAGGTTTTGTAACATAGTCGGAAGCACCATGTTTTAATATTTCTACAGCGGTTTTTAAATCAGAGTAACCTGTAATGATTATGGTTGCAGCTTCAGGGTTTAATATATTAATTCGTTGAATGAGTTCTAACCCTGTAGTGTCTGGTAATTTATAATCGCATAAGATACCATCAAATTTTTCAGACTTTAGAAGAGATACAGCATCAGTGCCATTATTAACCGCTTGAGTTTCGAATCCCTTTTTGTTTAAAAATCTACTAAGAGTCAAACAAATGTCTTTATCATCATCAATTATTAATATCTTTTCCATAATGTAATTTTTTAATCAATTCTGTGGTGGTTTAACAGCATTCAACAATTATATTCCTAATAGTGGACGAATCAAAGGGTTTTCCAATGAACGTATAAGCACCTAATTTCAAGGCTTTTTCATTGTATTCCTTTGTATTATAGGCACTCATTACAACAATATTTGCATTATTGTTTTGTTTTATCAAGTGATGAATAGCATCAAGTCCATTACCGTCTGGTAAGTTGATGTCCAAGAACACGATATCATAATGATTTTCTGAAAACATTCTTATGCCTTCGGTAAGAGAAGATGCATATTGGTTGTCAACTTTTAATCGGTTGAGTTGATATCCTAACAGCAAACCGATTTCTTTTTCATCATCAATGATAAGCGCTTTATTATTTGTAGAGTATGTTGTCATAAACTTTTTTACTTATTGATATCTGAAAAGATTATGCTATTATCTGTGTCATTTTCAAGCGCTTCAATAAAAGTGTTTTCAAGAATAGCTAATAATGCTTTAAAGCTATTTGTTTTTGGATTTTCTATCGATCCATTTAAGGGAACTTTAGTTGCAAATTGATTTTTTTGATGATTTTTGAAAATATCAGCTATTAAGTCAGCACCTGCTTCTTTAAGAGAGCTTGCAAACGATCGATCTTCTTCTTTCCATTTAAAAATTTTTAGATTTTTTATAATAGGTTTAATATATCCCTTAATTTTTGAATCATTAATTGCCAATTCATGATAGAGATTGAAATTTCCACTCTCTGCGTCAATATTAGCACTACTTCTTAAAAAATCATTAAGAGCTACAATATCAACATTTTCAAATTTAAAACTGTAATCGAGGTCAGGAACTTGCTTTAAAAAATTTATTTTACCATTAGTATTTAATTTCCCTCCTCCAATGGATGTCGCTGTGATTTTGAAATTTGAAGGTAGTAATTCTTCGGTTGAAACTACATTGCTCATATTAGCAAAATCAGCATAGAATTCTTTTAAATATATTAATGAGGGCTTATCAGGGTTGTAATCAAAGAGATTTATTTCACCGTTTACTATTTTCAGATTATTGATTTGGATGGGCATTAATGATTTTAAGGGTTCAACCCAATTTTCATCATCTCCATATTGCTCTTCACTTTCCTTCTTAGACATTATAAAATTAAGCGTAGGTTCTGTAAATATAAACTCACCTACAATAGCCCCATTAAACAATGATTTCCATTCCAATGAGATGTCAATTTTATTGGAAGTAAAAAACGGTTTTTCAATTGAAGAATTTCTTTTTGAAATTACCAATGAATCAATTACGTAAGCACCTCTTATTAAGCTAATATCCACATCATATACATGACCAGAATATTCTTCTAGGTTAGATAGCGTCTTGTTTAAATACGACTTCGCAATAAAGGGGAGCGCTATCCTAACTGCGACAAGTATTACAATAAATAGAATTAATATCTTAAATGATTTTTTCACGACACCATACGTTATGAATATAATAATTAGTGCTCAAGTTGTGAGCACTAATATTTTTGTAGAAATTATTCCCCTTTAAATGAAGAAATCATCCAGTGAGTTTTTTCAAGTGAGAAAATAAATCCAATTAACATGTCTTCAGTAGCTGAATCAGATTCATCGGCAGCAACATTAGCAGCTTTGTTTAAGATATTAATGAGTGTTTCGTAATCCGATAAAATCACGTCCACCATTTTGTCAGTTTTCAAGTTATCAGGTGATTCTTTGATAGTGGAAACATTAAGATAGTCACTATAGTTGCTATATGGGGTATGATTGAAAATACGGATTCTTTCTGCAATTTCATCAATTGTTGAATGTGCCGCATTATACTCGTCCTCGAATAAATTATGTAACACAAAAAAACTTTCACCAGTAACGTTCCAGTGAAAATTTCTTAATTTTTGATAAAATAACTGGTAGTTTGATAATACAATGTTTAGTTGCTTAACAATTTTCTCAGTTTCTTCTTTACTAAATCCAATTCTGCTATATACTCTCTCAGTGTTATTTTCCATTGTTAATATTTTGGTTGATTATTAGTCCGAGTATTGAAGTATTCTTCAATATCCTTTTCAGTGGCAGCTACATTTGACTTGAAGTCTTTCCACTCTTCTTTAGCTTCTTTCTTCACTTTTTCCCAATTGTCTTCAGTGGCAGCTGCTAGTTTGTCCGTTTGATCTTCTAAACTTTCTTTGTAAGCAATAAGTTTTTCCTTTGACTGTACAATTGTTTCATCCACATTTCCTCCAACAGCCTTAATTTTTTCATCCAACGAATCTATTTCACTTTCAAGCTTTTCGATTTCATACTCAAAATCATTCATTAATGAATCACGTGTATGATCAAAATTTGGGGTGTTAATTGTATCAGTTACTTCATAGTCATGTTCATTGTGTACTTTATTAGTGTTGTCTGAACATGATATAATAAATGCTAAAGCAGTTGCTACTGCTATTACTGATGTTATTCCTACTTTACTTTGCATATCCGTAAATATATTGGTAATAAAAGTTAGTGTATTTATTCACTTAAAAATCATTTAATAATAATTAAGTGAATAAATACACTATAATCTAACCGTTAGACTAGTTGATATTATGCTTAATTTTATTGCTGCTTTCTTCAGCTTTTTCTTCAGCTTTTGATGCTAATGCAGCATAACTAGATTTTACTTCATCTAATACTGATTCAACGGTTTTTGAAAGTGTATCTTTAACTTCTCCGCTTTTTTCAGAGATTATCTCTCTTGTTTCTTTACCACTTCTTGGTGCTAACAAAATACCTGCTATTGTTCCTACTGCTGCTCCGAATGCTACTGCTCCGAATATTTTCATTCCTGATTTCATAATTTTAAAGTTTAAGTGTTAGTATATTTTAACTAGTATAATCGCTACAATTGTTGTTCCGCAAACGGTTATGGCTTATATAATTAAATTTAAAGGTATTTCTTAAAGTATAAATAAATAAAAGTGTGTACATATGTCCACAAATTGAGGATAATCCTTACGCGTATGGATGAGGTTTACTTACTTGTTTTTTTATAAGGTTCTGGATGGGTTTCCATCAGGTGGGCATAAGGTTTTAAAATTTCTACATGGTTAAGAGTAATTCTAATTGTAGCTGCTACGGGTAAAGCTAGGACCATACCTATAATACCCCATATACTTCCACCAATAATTAGGCTTATAATAGCTACTAAAGGATTGATATTTACTTGTTCCCCAATGATTTTTGGTGAAATAAAATTCCCTTCTAAAAATTGAATAAAGGTATAGCCACCAAAGACCAATACTGGATATATGATTGAATCTTTTGTAACTAAGGTGATAATCACAGTGATTATTCCTCCCATTAGAGTTCCTATGTAAGGGATTACAGTGAGGAGTGCAGTCAAAAATCCTATTACCAAAGCATGCTTTACACCTAAAGAAAATAATAGGATAGTATTTAATGTAGCGATCACAATTATAACTAACCCCATCCCGTAAATGTAGCTTTTAGTTACTTCTATAATTTTATGAAATGCATGAAAAATGTTGGTCTGATTATTTTTATTTGATATTTCGTGTATGAAACATTTTAGGTTATTGCGATAAAGCAACATTAAAAAAGTGTATATAGGACATAAAGAAACGAAGTTGATAATAGTAGTTGTTGAGTTATAGGCGGATCCAATCACGACTCCTACTTGCTTATAAATACTTCCTGAATGATCCTTGATTTTATCTGCAATTTCATTTCTGTTATAATTAAACGTGTCTTCGGTCCACTCAATTAATTTAGAAGTTTGAGTTTCAAATTGTTCTGTGATGCTTGGTAAATCAGACCAAAAACTTTTAAAGGCTAGAGTAACTAAGTAAAAAGTAAGTATTACTACTATTATAAAAATTAAAATGAGTATAGTTGATGAAGCTATACGCCCCATCCCTTTTTTTTCTAATTTAGTCGCAAAGGGATAAAGTAAAAGGGAAATAAAAAACGAAAATAATAAAGGTGATAAAATAAAAACACCTACATGAAAAACATATCCTACTATATATAAAACAACTACTGTTTTAAACAGTAGTTCAAGTTTTTTTTCGTGTTGGGCAACCATTTACTTTTTAGAATGAACTTTTCGCAGCAAAAAATTTAGGGAGAAATAGTCTTATCAAACGCACAATAGATGGAGTCTCTTTATTTTTAGTGACAGTTTTATAACCCCAGTTAAGTAGTTCAATTATGGAATAAGTTTTCAATTCTGCTTTATTCAATATAGGGAAGATAGACCTAAATTGATTTAAGATAAGATGAAGGGGATTGATTGACTTTTGAAGTGCTAAAATATCTTTTTTTAAAGCTAATTTCCTCATTTCAGATTTCTCAATCAATAAATATTCGTATTGCTCTAAAGATTCTATATTAGTTATTTTCATGATGTTATTCGAATATGTTTTTAATAAATGAATTCCGAATTGGTCTTCTTAATAATGGTTTTTTGAAAAGAACTAACAGTAATAAAATGAAGAGATAAAAAAGGCTAATAATTCCAAAGCCTAAATAGATTTTACCTAGCATATAGCCTAAATAAAGTGCTACGGTAATCGTAGATAGAAAAAAAGTTATTCCTACAAGTATATAAATAACTAATGCCCCTACAATATCACTATACTTTGTGCTAGCATATTTAACAGCTCTAACTTTTATAAGCTCGAGTTCGAGTTGGCTGATATCTTTAACATCTGCACTAATACTGTCAAGATGTATTTTAATATTTTGTAAGTTCATCATATGTATTCAAGTTATAAAACAAAACTGTATCTCCTAGGAGATACAGTTTTGTTTTGGGGAGATTGGGAAATTAAAGATTATCAATAAAATCTTTTACTTCGCTTTTAGATTTCCCTGTCTTTTTCTGAATGTTGCCAAGAAGTTCATCTTCTTGTCCTTCTGTGTAAGTTAGATCATCGTCAGTAAGCTCACCATATTGTTGTTTAAGTTTACCTTTGATTACATTCCAATTTCCTGATATTTTATCTGATGTTGCACTCATTTTTTTAATATTTAAGTTTTAAAATTTAACTCGACTTTTTAATTAAGCCTTATTTACCTTGATACTAATATATTGCCAAGAGAGAATTATGGGTTTACTTCTTAATTGAGCATGTTTTTTTGTTTTAAAATATAATTTCTTGCACAAAGTGTGGAAGGAAGTACCCAAAAATGATTCAATATATAATAGAGCAAAAAGCGAATATAATAACCTCAAAACTATTTATTTAATCTTTTATTTAGAGTGCGTATGAAGTGAGTTTATTTGTTGTGGAATATAGTCCGAATGGTGGGGTTTTATTTGCTCGTATTAGTCTGTTGTATGATTTCTATTTGTCTAGTATTTAATGTTTTATGACTTGGTATAAGTTTTTCATTTGGCTTTGAAAAAATGTTAAACTATAAATTAATTAAAATATGAAAAAGTTAAATATATGCTTTCTATGCCTAGCTGTTTTAGCAATCAATACACATTTATTTGCACAGTCTCCGCGAGTGGGAGTTAAGGCAGGTTTAAATGCAAGTAATCTTTATATCGATCAAGAAGATGTTGATGATGAGAATATGCGTCTTGGTCTTCATGGTGGTGTATTTGCCCAAATGATGGGAGAGGATGCTATGGTTGGACTACAAACTGAATTGTTATTGTCAACGAAAGGATCATCTGCTAAATATGATTTTTTAGGAATAGATGGAAGAGTTAGCTTTAATACGCTTTATCTCGATTTACCAGTTTTATTAGTAGTTAAGCTTGGTGATGTGGTAGATTTACAAGCCGGTGGTTATGGAAGTTATCTTTTAGGTGCATCCACATCTACTGATGGAGACTTGGGAGAAGATTATCAAAAGTTAGATAAAGATAACTTTAATTCATTTGATTACGGTCTAGCGGTTGGTGCTACTGTTAATATAGATGTTATATCAATAGGGGCACGTTACAACTATGGACTAAAATCGATAGCTAGTAGTGATGCTGCTAAAGTATTGTTAGGAGATTCAAAAAATTCAGTTGCGCAAATTTTCGTAGCATTGAACTTATAATAATAGTCTAAATGTAACCTCAAGAGGTTAAGTCACTGACTTAGCCTCTTTTTTTTATAGCTCGTTAATTGTTTTTAAAATAGTCTCCTCTGAACTGAGCTCAAATTCAATAGGGATTTCTGAATTTTCACTTGTAACAACAGTCTTATCAAAAAGCACAAAATCATTATCCTGATTTAAGGCCATAGCTAGTATCCTCACCTCATTATTAACAGGTATAGCTTCTACTTTTAAATTATTCCCATAAAATAGGGCATGTTTATCAGCAGGTATAACCCATATATCAATATTTTCTCCGCCAGAGCCATCAATTGAAAAAGTTAGTGTTGTAGTAGTTTCAGAAAAAGGTTGCGCGACATGCTGCCATCCTAAAGAGGCTAATTGTAAGTCGTATTTTGTGTTTATATCAATTAATGAACCGTCTAACGCTTCTGCCCAATTAATAAAACTCTCTTCAGACGAGCCTCCTTGGTAAATACTCATATCAGTAATTGTTGGAGTTGTAGATAGCTTAACCTGATAAAAAAAACCATCTTTTACTTGAAGAGATTTTCCTATAGAATCACATACACTTACTTTAATTATTCCACCAGATTCAAGCGGTACGGCACTACCTAATGTTGGCAGTTGATACAACAGATAATCTTTTATGGTGTAAAGCTCAATTAATTTTACAGTCCAAGGTAAGCCTACAGAATCACCGTTGGGGTATTCTAAAATGGAACGAGTGCCGTAAAGTTCAGTTCCTTTCTTACCGATTATAGGGACATCACCAGAGTCAGTTCTAATGGTGATTGATTGTTCTTGCTCACGATTATTTTTGTAAAAATCATTCAGTGAAGAATAACTAAAGTCAGGATCTACACGGTCATTATTACAAGACCCGAGTAGTAATAAAGACGAGAAAAGATATAATAGTGATTTTTTCATAGTTGTTAAGGATAATAAGCTGGACAAATAATTCCGTCACCACAAGAGAAGGGGTACCACATAATTCCCAATCGCACATTGCTTTCCCAATATTTTGCACTTACACGGTATTCGGCAAATGGGCGGATACAGTTGTAATTCCACATTAAACCTGCACCAAAGTCCGGATTAAAATTGAATGCTTTGGCATCAGGTTGGGGAGAGTCTTCATAATTCATCCACCAATTAAGATGGGCACCACCGGTGAGGTAAAAGCCTAAATCATTATATGGGTTTATATTTAACATCAGGTTAAGTCCTCCGTTTAATTCTTGAAGTTGATTAAAACCGGGGAAAAAACTGATTTGGGGAGAAATAATAAAATAATCAGAGTAGTGGTAATGCATGCGTGCACCAAAACCAAATTCTCCAATAGGTAAATTGTAGATGACTGATCCACCATACCCTTTTTCTTTTTGATACAGTTGACCAAAACTACTTATACTAACTATCATCAATATGATGAACAATTCCCTTCCTTTCACTGGATAACTATTTAAATCGAATTCATTCAAGTTTACTAAAAAAATGGCTGACTTACATGTTGTAAGATGGCTAAATCTGATTGGAATACAATGAAGGTGTATTATTCTAAACGTCTTGTTGATGGATTAATCTACAAGATAATACCCTCTAGCTTAGATAATGGCTCATACGTCTAATAGTATAATTATTATTGACTTTTTTTTGTGTTTTACGTATTACTACCGATTAATCACCAAGTTTTAGATTTTAGATTAAAATGATACGCAAACCAAAGACGGAGAGCCCAATTAAAAGAGTGGCTTTTTTAAACCAAGTGACTAGCGAACGAAAAGAATTAGATAAAGTAAAGGAAGAGCAAGAAAATACCCTTGCAAGTATTCATTACGCTAGAAGAATTCAAGATGCCATTTTAATTAATCGGGAGGAGTTTAAAGAGATATTTCATGATTTTTCTATTGTATATGAACCGAAAGATATTGTAAGTGGTGATTTTTATTATGCGGAAAAAAGGGATAATCAAACCTATCTAGTAGTTGGTGATTGTACCGGACATGGAGTGCCAGGTGCATTTATGTCTATTTTGTGTAATGATTTGATTGTTCGGGCAATGAAAAAGGTAAGTTCACCTCATGATATATTAACTCGTACGAATGAACTATTAATTCAGCGGTTAAATCAGGGTAGAGAAAATGCCATTAATGATGGAATGGATGTGAGTGTTGCCTTGATAGACTACGATTTAATGACTATTCGCTTTTCTGGGGCCATGAATGAGGGTTTGTTATTAAAAAGAAATGGTGAGCCTGTATTGTTAAAGGCTACAAGAACGTCAATGGGTAAAGAGTATAAAAGTAGAGGAGAAAAAAATTTTTTAGAATATCAGTACACCTTTGAAAAAGGTGATTTTTTATACTTGTTTACTGATGGATATAAGGATCAATTTAATGAAAGAGATGAAAAAATGGGTAAACGCAGGTTTTTACACTATTTATCAAGCTTAAAAAAATACACTATCAGCGAACAAGAAAAACTTCTTAATCATCATTTTCAATCTTATAAAGCTGGAACCGATCAAATAGATGATGTTTTGGTGTTGGGCGTACAGCTTTAATTAGTAACTAAATCCATAAGTTCATTCAGCTCCCAAACTTGATAAGGCAGTTGATTTATTTTTTCTGCTTTCACCATCGCTTTAGCTACATTGGAAACATGAATAGGAGCATATTTTTTTACAAAGGGAATAAAAGATAAGGCTTTAGTTACAGCTATTCCGATAGTTTCTCCAATTCGAACTTCTTTTCGTTCCCCGTCTAATATGGAAGGTCTGAGGATTGTGATATGTTTAAAAGAGAGTTGTTTCACTGCTTCCTCTAGCTCGCCTTTAATTCTGGAATAAAAAATTTGGGAATCAGCATCTGCACCCGCTGAAGAAATTAAAACATAGCTATTTACACCATTATCTGCAGCAGCTTTTGCAAATTCATATTGGTAGGTGTAGTCAATTTTATACTGTGCTTCTTTGGACCCCGCTTTACTAATGGTTGTGCCAAAAGCGGAGAATAATACATCACCAGTAACTAAGTTGTTCCATGAATCAGGGTTGTCAAAGTTAATCAGGTGTTTTTCTAATTTAGGGTGGGTTAAATCAATTTCTCTTCGAAGAAAAATGTGGATTTTTTCATAATCATCATTGGAAAGTAGTTGTTTCAACAGTTCACTCCCAACCAGTCCAGTAGCACCAAGTATACAAGCAGTTTTCATCTATAAGTCTAATTTTTTAGTGTAATTATACCCTATGTCATACAATTCTTGTGCCTTGGAAGTGTCTAGCAGCGCATAGTTTCTCACATCGGTAGGTTCAATATAAAAATCACTCACTTGTTTTACATAATCGAGGTTTGAATTTACATTTATATGAAATGTACGGATGGCAATATCTATAATGTTTTTTACCTCTTCCGTTTTGTGCATGGGGCTAATATTAATAGAGATTATACGTTGGCATTTGCCTTCCAATGGTCGCACAGGAATGTTGTCTAACAAACCTCCATCTACATATAAATCTCCATCAAGGTTGACGGGAGCAAATAAAATAGGAATAGACGAGGATGCCTCAATGGTTGTAACTAAGGGGCCAGCATGAAAATAAAATATGTGACCTTTCTGTAAATTAGTAGCTGCGATATACAGGGGTATTTTTAAATCTTGAATGTTTTTTTCGGGAATGTTATCTTCTAAAATACGCCTTAATTTTGACAAGCTAAATAAACCGTTTTTGTGAAAGTTAAAACCAGCTAAACTGGTTATTTTATGTTTTTTAAGTATAAGCATGGTTTCCAATGGCGTTTTTCCAGAACAGATAAATGCTCCAATAATAGCCCCAGAGCTTACTCCTGAAATCACATCAGGTTTAATTCCTTTTTCTAATAAAGCATGTAATACTCCTAAGTGAGCAAACCCTCGTGCGCCTCCACCACCTAAGGCTATTCCTGTGTTGTACATTAGTAGTAGTTTTCTGGGTTATAATGAATTGATTGAATGTTCTGAGGTACTCTAACTTTTGGTTAACTTTCTGGCAACTTTTTCAATTGTTAGACCTTGGACTAAGATGCTAAACACCACACAGATATATGTTGCAATCATCAACAATTCTTTGGCATCACTATCGGGTAATGATAACACTAAAGCAAGTGAAAGCCCTCCCCGTAAACCACCCCAAATAAGTAGCTTTACCTCATTGTTTTTAAGATTAGTGAATTTTGGGAATAGTAGATAAGGAAAATAAAGCACTAAAATTCGAGAAATTAAGACAATGAAAATAGATAAAATACCTACAATCACATATGCAGTTTTAAATTCTATCACGACTAAAATAAAGGCAATGCTAATGAATAAAATAGCATTTAATACTACATCAAGCAATTCCCAAAACTTTAATACATATTCCTCAGTATGGTCACTCATCGCTTTGTGGCGTTTGAAATTCCCTACGAATAAACCCATAATGACCATGGCCAAAGCACCTGATATATGGAAATAATAACATAATGAGTAACCAAACATTACAAATGCGATGGTGAGTAATACTTCTGTTTCGTAATTGTCAATCGATTTTAAAAGCCAATGCAAAATATAACCCAACACTAATCCGAAAAAAGCTCCCCCCACTGCTTCTTGTAAAAACATGATTCCAAAATGGCCAAAATCTATCTCATTATTTCCAAGTTTTAAGGTTTCTAAAAGTGAAATAAAAATTACCACTCCCACGCCATCATTGAATAATGATTCCCCTACAATTGTAGATTCTATTTTTTTTGAAACGTTAGCTTTTGTTAATATGCCTAATACTGCAATAGGATCTGTTGGGGAAATTAATGATCCAAACAATAGACAATGCAAGAAACTGACGGGAATTTCAAAAAAGCCACATACTAAATACAAAAGACCACCTACAGAAAGCGTAGAGAGAATAACGCCTCCAATAGCGAAAAGTGAAATAGGTCGAACTTGTTTTCTAATATCTCCCCACTTAGTATGTAATGAACCTGCAAACAGTAAAAAACCTAACATAATTTCCAGAATCAATTGACTTATGTTGGTGTGCGCAATGGTCTCTTTAATCAGTAAGTAATCTTTTAAGTCCCAATATTTACTGCTCAATACTATTAAAGAGAGAATTGTAGATAAAAAAAAGAGGCCAATGACAAAAGGCATTTTTATAAATCGATGGTTGATATAAGCAAAGGCCGCAGAAAGGGTGATGATGGTGACTAGTAAATAATAACTGTTCATTGTACTGTATGCTTAGTAATGAAAAGATTGTTTTGATAAATAGGTGTTGTTTTTAAAACAATTAAAAGCTTTTGTTTTCCTGAATTAAAAGCATGTAATTCCAGAATTACCTTAAAGTAACATGACTAATTAAGTCACTAAGCTCCTTAGTGCTATAATAATAAAAAATGGATAAAAAGGTGATTAGTTGAGTATGAGTTTTTTTATAAGTACACCTTTATTTGTTTTGATGGATAAATTGTATGTTCCTTTACTTAGATCATTAATGGAGATGGTTGAAAAATTATTCTCTACGTATTTTAATGTTTCCCCGTAGAGATTTAATATGGATACGCTTAGAATTTGTGTGTTGTTAGGTTGACTAATTGATATAAATTCATGTGTTGGGTTTGGAAAGATATTTATTTCTACTTCCTCTAAATCAAACTCATTGATTCCCAATATTCCATCAGATATGTTTAAAGAGTCACATAAACCACCTGTTAACTGAATCCGAATATCATCCGCTATATTGAAAGGTTTTCGCACTTGAATTTTATAGGTAAGGATATCTTTATTTGGAGGGTTTGGTGAGCTATTACTATATCTATTAGCTGCTAATGTGTCATCATCTTTATGTATAATTACGCCAGTATAAACATGTGTTTCACAGTCGAGACAGTTATTGAAAATCGTAACATATACTGAATCCCGATTTATATTGAAGGCAAGATGAGTTACTTCTAAATCAGAGCAAGTAGGAAAAATTGGAGTTTGTGCTTTTATTTCAGTACTAATTGACGTGAAAAATAGGGTGAGGATGAATAAAGCTTTTTTCATTTTATTCGGATTTTGATTTTATGATTAAAATATAATAAAATATTATTGAAAATCAGTTGTTAAAATTAACTTTTCACAATCACTTAACTATTTAACCCTTTATAGTTACACAACTATTTTATAACAAAAACTTTACTACATATTTCTCCTATAGCTTCCTCCAACATGATACAGCGTATGCGTCATTTCGCCCAAGGTACAATACTTGCTGGCTTCCATCAGTGCTTCAAAGATGTTTTTATTGGCTAAAGCGGTATCTTTGAGCTGTTTTAAAGCAGCTGTTTTTTCAGATTCATGTACTGCTTTAAAGTTATTTAAAGCATCAATAGCAGCATTTTTTTCTTCATCCGTTGAACGAATAACTTCTTCAGGGATAATGGTAGGCGAACCAGTTTTAGAAAGAAAAGTATTCACACCAATTAGTGGAAGCTCTCCGTTAATTTTCTTTTGTTCGTAGTACATACTTTCTTCCTGAATTTTAGAGCGTTGATACATTCGTTCCATTGCTCCAAGTACACCACCTCGTTCGTTGAGACGTTTAAACTCTTCCATTACAGCTTCCTCTACTAAATCGGTTAGTTCTTCAGTAATGAAAGAGCCTTGTGTAGGGTTTTCGTTTTTGGCTAAGCCTAATTCTTCATTAATAATCATTTGAATAGCAACCGCTCTACGAACGGATTCCTCAGTCGGAGTGGTGATTGCTTCATCATAAGCATTGGTATGTAACGAGTTACAGTTATCATAAATCGCATATAAAGCTTGAAGCGTTGTGCGAATGTCATTAAAAGCAATTTCTGAGCTGTGTAATGACCTTCCACTGGTTTGGATGTGGTATTTCAGTTTTTGAGAACGTTCATTTCCTTTGTAAATAAAGCGAATAGCTTTTGCCCAAATTCTTCGTGCTACTCGACCAATAACGGCATATTCTGCATCCACTCCGTTGGAAAAAAAGAAGGATAGGTTGGGTGCAAAGTCATCTATGTTCATTCCTCTTGAGAGGTAATATTCAACAATGGTAAATCCATTGGAAAGGGTAAAGGCTAATTGTGTAATTGGGTTCGCGCCTGCCTCAGCAATATGATAGCCTGAAATAGAAACCGAATAGAAGTTTCGGACATTTTGCTCAATGAAATACTCCTGAATATCACCCATCATTTTCAAGGCAAATTCCGTGTTAAAGATGCAGGTGTTTTGAGCTTGATCTTCTTTTAAAATATCTGCTTGTACTGTTCCACGAACTTTACTCAGCGTTTCTGCTTTAATTTTTTTATAGACCTCGGCATCTAAAACTGATTCACCACTTACTCCTAATAACATCAAGCCCAGTCCATCATGCCCTTCGGGTAAGTCGCCACGGTAAGTGGGTTGTTGTCCTTGTTTAAGCACAAAAAAAGCTTTCAGACGTTTCTTGACTTCTTCTTCTAAACCGTTTTGTTTGATATAGATTTCACATTGTTGGTCAATGGCAGCATTTAAGAAAAATCCCAAAACCATGGGTGCGGGACCATTAATAGTCATTGATACCGAAGTGCTCGGTGAACACAAATCAAAACCTGAATAGAGAATTTTAGCATCGTCCAAGGTAGCAACACTAACTCCTGAGTTACCAATTTTACCATAGATATCGGGACGATGGTCAGGATCTTCTCCGTAAAGTGTGACCGAATCAAATGCAGTAGATAAGCGTGCAGCTTCTTGTCCGTAAGATAGGTAATGAAAACGTTTGTTAGTTCGCGCTGGTCCACCCTCACCAGCAAACATTCGGGTAGGGTTTTCTCCTTTTCGTTTAATTGGAAAAACACCGGCAGTATAAGGAAAGCGACCAGGGAAATTTTCTTTGTACCGCCAACGAATCACATCACCCCAGTCTTGGTAGGTGGGTAATACGATTTTAGGAATTTTAGTGCCAGCAAGTGTTTCGTAGTGCATTGGAGAAACAATTTTCTTTCCCCGCACTTCGTAGGTGTAGGTTTCTTCTTTATAAATTTCTTGTACTTTATACCAGTTTTTAATTACTGAACGGCTTTTTTCATCCAGTTCCTTCAGCTTTTTGTGGTAAAGTAGTTCAATGGCTTTTTTTGTGGTTTCTTCGGTAACAAGATTCAACGTACCATTCAATTGATAGGCTTGGGTGGCCAACCTCGATTGTTTTTCGAGATACTCATTATATTCCTTATATATGCCTACTATCTCATCCAAATAGCGGGTACGTTCTGCTGGAATGATGGCTGATTTTGTAGAAGTCAGGGTGCTGAGTTGGGGAGTAGTCATAAACTCACCGTTTTTAAACAAGTTGATCCGGTTAACTAAAGCATTATATAACCCATTTACCCCAGAGTCGTTGAATTGTGCTGCAATGGTACCGAATACAGGAATGTTTTCTTCTTTTTCATCCCACAATTCGTGGTTACGTCTATATTGTTTTACTACATCGCGATAGGCATCTAAGGAACCACCTTTTTCAAATTTGTTGACGGCAATAAAATCAGCAAAGTCGAGCATGTCTATTTTTTCTAATTGTGTTGCAGCGCCATATTCGGAGGTCATTACGTACAAACTCAGATCGGCATATTCACTCATTGCTGAGTCCGACTGCCCAATACCTGAAGATTCTAAAAGAATTAAATCAAAATCACTGGATTTTAGGATGGCTAATACATCAGAAAGGTGTTGCGTTAAGGCAACATTGGCAGCTCGGGTAGCCATGGAACGCATGTAGATGTTGGGTTGAAACACACTATTCATGCGAATGCGATCACCTAATAATGCGCCTCCAGTTTTTTTACGACTAGGATCAATAGAAACAATCGCTACTTTTTTTGTAGGGTTAAACTCAGCAAAGCGTCTAATCAATTCATCAACTAATGAGGATTTTCCAGCACCACCAGTACCCGTAACTCCAATAACTGGCACAGGTTTATCAAGAGGGGTAAAGCTAGTTTTAAAAATATCAGGTTTATTTTCCGCCAGGGTAATTAATTTAGGGATTTTTTGAAGGATGTCGACTTCAGTTTCTGTCGCTAAGGTATCAAAGTCGAGACGCTTTAAAGCATCGATAATCATTCCTTGCAAACCCAATTGTCGACCATCGTCTGGCGAATATATTTTGTCGATGCCATATGCATGCAGTTCTTCAATTTCCGCAGGGTGAATTGTGCCACCACCGCCACCGATTATTTTGATGTTGAGCACCAGCTTCTTTTAATAAATCATGGATGTATTTAAAAAATTCGATATGCCCACCTTGATACGAGGTGATGGCAATACCCTGAACATCTTCTTGAATGGCACACTGGACTATTTCTGCCGCAGAACGGTTGTGGCCTAAATGAATAACCTCAGCCCCAAACGACTGAAAAATTCGCCTCATGATGTTGATGGCAGCATCATGACCATCAAACAAAGAGGTAGCAGAAACGATTCGTATTTTATGTTTAGGAGTAAAAGTTTGTTTGTCCATATGCTAATTCACTGTTTGATTTCAATATACGGAAATAGGCTTGTAGAAAGTTCAAAAGTTTTACAAAAGAGGTATCTTTAGGCTCGTTTGTCATTCAGAGCGGAGCGAAGAATCTGTCAATTAGCTGCTGTTTTCATATTAGATCCTTCGCTCTGCTCTGGATGACATATAGGTTATAACATGTCAGGCATCAAAAAATATTACTACCTTTTTTACTTTCAATACCTCGGTTTTCGTTACCACGGTTGGCAAAAACAACCCGAAGTAAAAACGGTGCAGCTGATGATTGAAAAGTCCATCAATTTTGTGTTGGATCACAATCGTTTTAAAATTTTATGTGCTAGTCGAACTGATTCCATGGTTTCAGCTAATGAATCCGCTTTTGAGTTGTTTACGCGTGAACCTTTGGATCTAGAGGCTTTAGAAGTAGGGCTAAACAAAAACTTACCTTCAGACATTCGCATTTTGCGAATTGAAGAAACAGATGCCTCCTTTAATATCATTCAATCAGCCAAGCAGAAAGAATATCTTTATCTATTTGCCTTTGGCGCACGATCTCACCCTTTTGCGGCACCTTATATGACTTTTTATGTGGAAGAGTTAGACTTGGAGTTGATGAAAGAAGGAGCAAAATTGTTTGTTGGCGAACACGACTTCACCTTATTTTCAAAAACTATAAAGGAAAATGTGAATTTTGTGCGGGTGATAGATGAATGTGAGATTACCGAAAATTCACTTTTTACGGCTAACTTCTTTCCAGAGAAAAGTTACATGCTGCGTGTAGTCGGCAGTGGATTTATCCGCTATCAAATTCGCTATATGATGGGAACGCTTGTTTAATTTGGGCATGCATTTAATCACTTTAGAACAAATAGAAACAGCTCTTAAAGGAATAGGAGAGAAGCCAGGTTATGTAGCTCCAGCTTCGGGATTAATTTTGAATAAGTTAAGGTTTTATTGATATCTCATTTACCATCCTAAATAGCGAAAGAAAGGGGAGGTAGCTAACTGTCGGAGAACGGATTGGGGGACTACCACGTAATTATTCCACTTCGTTTCTTAATTACTGGTAGTGACGTACGGTATTGTATTTTTTAACGTCATAACCAGCCGAAACATGAGGCGTGGTTCTCTCATTATCGGAGCACGAAATTTTCATGTACAATGTTTTTATTATTTTGCCTAAAAATTTTAAAGCCAATATTTTTATAAACTTTTAATATGAAAAGAGGAGGAGTAGTTTACATTATGACTAACATACATAACACGACTCTTTATGTAGGTGTTACATCTGATTTAGCTGCAAGAATTCAACAGCATCAACTAAAGACTGATTCACGGAGTTTTACTGCTCGATACAATTTAGATAAGCTAGTATATTTTGAAGTGTTTTCTAGAATTGAGGAAGCGATTGACAGAGAAAAAAGATTTAAAAAAGGCACCCGCAAGTATAAAGAAAAATGTATTGAAAAAATGAATCCTGAATGGAATGATTTATCTATTGGTGTTTTAAAATGGTAGTGACTGAGTTTAACGTCATAACCAGCCGAATCATGAGGCGTGGTTATCTAATTGTCGGAGCACGGATAGGGGGACTACCACGTAATTACTTCACTACGTTTCGTACTTACTGGTAGTGACGAAGTGTTATGTTTATTACCGTCATAACCAGCTGAAGGATGAAGCGTGTGTTATCTAACTGTTGGAGCACGGATTTGGAGACTACCACGTAATTACTTCACTACGTTTCGTACTTACTGGTAGTGACGAAGTGTTATGTTTTTTACCGTCATAACCAGCTGAAGGATGAAGCGTGTGTTATCTAACTGTTGGAGCACGGATTTGGAGACTACCACGTAATTACTTCACTACGTTTCGTACTTACTGGTAGTGACGTATTGTATTAGTTATTACTGTCATAACCAGCCGAAGGATGAGGCGTGTGTTATCTCATTATCGAAGCACGGATAGGGGGGACTACCACGTAATTATTCCACTTCGTTTCTTAATTACTGGTAGTGACGAGGGTGTGGTGTTTATCTTGTTTAGATAGGAAAGAGGAATCAAATCATAATTTATTCAAAGATTCCCGCTTTACCTAGCCGAAAGGCTGGATTCGCGGAAATGACAGTTACATCTTCACCACCTGCTTTGCTCGTTCAAAGCCACCAGAACCGGTTAGTCTCAAAATATACATTCCTTTTGGTAGACTACTTAAGTCATCTACAAGTTCGTACCTGCCTGGTAATTGGTAATCGGGTTGTTGGATGTCTTTTATTTTCATCCCGTTGGAAGCATATAAACTTATTTGCACTTCCATCGCACGGCTGAGGGAATAGGAATAGGTCACATGATTCACCACTGGGTTAGGGTAGGGGCTGTCTAAGGTCGCTCGAGTGGACTTGAAACTATCATCAAAACCCAAAGCACCCTCTACAAATCGGACTCGGTTTTCTACATAATCCTGAAAACGTGATTTTTCTATGGCTTCATCAGAGGCTCCCATCCAATCTTTTAAAAGGGTTGTAAATACATCACGATAGTCGTGTTGTTGTGTGATGTTTCCGCGATATAGGTTTGATAAATCTGGGTTAGTACCATAAACACCTGGCTGCACCGATTTTCCAAAGACAATCATTGGTGAGGCGGTACCATGATCCGTACCATAGCTTCCATTTGATGCTGCTCTTCTTCCAAATTCTGAAAAGGTAGCTCCCATCACACGATCGTCTAAATTTTGTTTTGTCAAGTCTTCCATAAACGCATTGATACTTGCAGAAAGGTAATACATCAATACGGCATGTGAACCCAAGTGAGTAGCGTCATCACGCACCTGATTGGCGTGAGTGTCAAACCCACCTAAGCGAACCATGTAAATCTTTGTTTTGCAACCACCAGCAATTAATCGAGAGACTACTTTTAATTGAGCACCTAGACTATTGGTACTAAATCGACCAGCAGGAACTGCTTGATGATATTTTTCAGGGTATACAACAGACGAGGCTTTTTTTACCCCTTCTTCATAGACTTCGCGTAAACGTCCTGCATATTCATTCGATTTTTCCTCAATGTCCATAATCCATTGAAGTTCTTTACCATAATAAGTGTCTTCAACTGACTCTGGAGGTTGACCACCCACATTATTGATTAGGTTGTAAAACTGATTGGGGTTTTGAACAGAGATTGCTGTTGGAATTCCTTCTGCTCTATGAAATGCGAGAGAAACTGAGTTTCCAATTTCTAAACCCAACGGATCGGGCATTTCTGTAGTGGGATAATCCTGAGGGTAACCAGGGTATAGGTGATCCAAGTAACGGCCCATCCAACCAGAACTAATGTATTCATCTGAATCCCCTCCCATAAACCATATATCTCGGCTTCTAAAATGAGACTGGTTCATGTTTTCATAAGCTACACCTTGAATAATCGCTGCACGACCATTTTCATACAAGGATTTTATCCCTGTCATTTCTGGGTGAAGTCCTGTCTTTTCTACTAGACTACTGTCTAAGTCTAGGTATTTGTGTGCACCACTATCTGAAATGGCAATATTTGGTCGGATTCTATTGTATTCTTGGTATTGATTAGCTGGGATAACCATGTTTAAACCATCATTACCACCATGCAATTGAATCAAGACCATCACCCGGTCGTTGTCTTCAGGAACGCTGGCAGCTAAACGAGCTAGCGCATTTGATTGACCTAAGGCATTTACAGGTATATTGTTTAGCATCATTGGTGCAGCAGCCCCGATACCAAGTTTTCTTAAAAACGATCTTCTTTTCATAGCGGTGATATTAATAAAGTTGGTATTCCGGTGACTGCATCATGCCGATGCATAGGTTGTTTAATTGTGTGCGAACGCCCATGTCCACACCTGTATCTTGATAGTCTTGCCACTCATTTGACCAATTGATCAATGATAAATCATCCAGTAAAATATCTTTAAGGAAGTAATCGAAACGTTCTTGGGTAATAATTTCTGGTAAAAGATAATCGACAAAAGTTTGAACAATTTCAGTGGCATTGCTCGGATTGGTCACTAGTTTATTGACAAAGTCCATCACATCGAGATATATTTTTTCGGTGTAATCCTCTTCATCCCCAATTCCATCAATTAAGTCGGAAATAAACAAATAACGATTACCTAAATAGTTAGCGCTAATCCAGTTTCGGCTATAGTCGGGGAACTGATGATAAGCATCATAACCCGCTACATCATAGGGTTCGAGAAAAGCCATTCCCTGATCTTCTAATTTCCCGAGTACTTTTCGATATATATTAAGGAATTTTTCAGAGGGATCTGTTGGGATTTGTACTTGAAAATGGCGCATTGTGCCTAACGTAATTTCTAAAGGCGACTTAATAATTGAACCATTCACATCATCTTTATCTTCTGTGTTGTCTGCATCAAAGAAATGTTGACATGAGAGTAGTTGTTGTATTACCGGAAGAATTTCAAAATTATTTGTCGTGAGTGTATTTGCTAGAGGTATGATAATATCATTTTCAATATCTGTTGTGATTTCATAATAACAAAAGTGGCGATATAATCTTCGACAAATGAATTTAGCGGTTTCAGGTTGTGCAAAAATCATGTCCACCATATCCGATATTTCTTGTAACGCTTCAACCTTAGTAGTTCTTTCGTCTATGACTGTAGCTGGTTGGATAATGGTGTTCTGAAATTTATCACTAAACTGTTTCGGACTAGCATCATGTTGCGTAGCATATAAACCATCACCTTTTAAAATACCAGTAGGTAAGTTGGTATCAGGGTCAAGGGTTAAAAAATCTTCGTCATTAGTATAGCCTGACAATACTTTTGCTGCTGCTTGCACGTCTTGTTCCGTGTAATTGGTGTAACTGTCTGGACCATCTTGTGGGCCTTTACCAATCGTAAATAATTCTAGAAATTCACGGGCAAAATTCTCTTGGGGTCTTCCTACAATATTGTCTCTACCATCTAAGAAAATAAGCATCGAATTGTCGATACACATTTTTAATGCTAATTGTTTGTAGTTACCTAGGGCATAGTAACGAATCAATTGATTTTGATAATATAAGGCAGAAGATGAATTGACAACAGAAGCTATGGTAGTAAAATGTGTATGATAGAAAAACACCATACGCTCCCACAAGTCATTGCTAGTAAACATTCTATCGAGCCACCAACCTTTCACCACATCTATTAAGGTGTTGTCACCAGAATTTACGTCTTCCACTCCTTTAGGGAGCCACGTGATTCCAGTTTTGGGGTCTATTGGATCATCAGGTAAGGTGGTGGTATCTGTCGGAATTAAGGTTTGCAATGCATCGCTTACGGTTTGTCCCGTGTAAAGGTCGATGAGTTCTTTGGTTGGTCCAAAAGTTACTCTTCTCAATAGGTGCGCAGCTTTTTGTCTGTCTAAAACAGGAGCATAGGGTTGTATTGAAGCCATAATTTGCTAGTTGGTAATATTAAAAGCAGTATAAGATAATAAAAAAAGCGGTAAGCCTAAAGCCTTTAGCTATAAGCTTGAAGCTTTTTTAATGTTTAAGTCAATTATGTCCACTTTACCGCAATGTGAACTGAAGGGAGAAATGTCAGTAAACCCTTATCCGTCTGATTTTCAGTCAAGAGACTCAGTATTATGTTTGTAGTCAGTGAATAAGCTAACTGTTAAAGGCTTTAAGCTTATCGCTTTTATAAAATAATTTTGTCATTCAGACCGAAGGCAAGAATTTGATCGAGTCTGACCCTTCACTTTTTCTTAGAATCAAAACCCAAGAGTGAAGACAAAAGGTAGAAAGAGTAAAGTAGAAGGACTGAAAAACTCGAAACTTTGAAATGTGAAAGTTGAAGTGAAAAAGCTAATTGTGCTACACTTAAAATTTTACCTTCTCAATACTCATATCTAGCTACTCAGGACTCAAGAAGAAGGACTGAAAAACTCGAAACTTTGAAATGTGAAGTTTGAAAGCTAAAATAGAAAAGTTGAAAAAAACTCAAAATATGAAGTTTGAAATGAAAAAGCCAGAGTCAAGACACCAAGAAAGAAAGATCAAGATTTTACGCTAAAGGCTAATTGCTAATAGCTTTAAGCTTTATTAAAATTGAAAATAAATAAATGGTTGTGCTCCTTGTAACGATTGGTAGGATAAATAAATCGCAAACACACACACTATCGCTTTAAGGCTCCAATGGAGGTCGATGAATAACTGTCTGTACCAATTTTTAACATCACTGCTTAACCAATGAATGATGTATCCCAACACCATAATCAAATAATAAAACCAATAGGCCTCTATTGCCTGCGGAATGATGGAAGCATGAAACTGGTTGCCAATTTGGTGCATCATGTTGGTGGCGATATCCATGTTGGCAGCTCGAAAAAAAATCCGTGTAAAAGAGATGAATGCTAGTGTTAGTGCTATTTTCCACACACGCATCGCTATGTTGTTGTAGGGTTCCCAAGGACTGATTTTACGCCAGAGTTTGTAGGTGACGATGCTTAATCCATTTAGCCCTCCCCAAATCACAAAGTTCCAACTAGAGCCATGCCACAAACCACCAAATAACATGGTAATCATAATGTTGATGTTCGTGTTCAACCAGTTTTTGAAGTTAGGCGAATAGTGTGCTAATACACCAATAGCTACCACGGTAGTTATCATTGGAATGATAATCACTATCCAGCTATTTCCACTGAGCAACAACACAAAAAATAGAATGATTGCTAGGCAGATATAGGTTCCAATAGTACCTTTTCTGTTTCCCCCTAAAGGAATGTAGAGATAATCTTTTAACCAGGTGGATAAAGAAATGTGCCATCGTTGCCAAAATTCACCCACATTTAAGGCTTTGTATGGTGAATTGAAATTAGTGTTTAAGCGAAATCCCATTAGCAATGCAATACCGATAGCCATATCTGTATAACCAGAAAAATCGGCATACACTTGTAAAGAATAACCAATGATAGCCATCAGATTTTCGAACCCCGTAAAGCGAAGTGGGTCATTAAACACACCATCGATGAAACCATTAGCAATAAAATCGGCTAAAAAAGCTTTCTTCAGTAATCCGTTTAAAATCCAGAAGATAGCTATGCCGAATTCTTCTTTGCTGAGTTGATGTCTTTCGTAAAGTTGAGGAATAAAATCGCGAGCTCGCACAATTGGCCCCGCCACTAATTGTGGGAAAAAGGAAACGTAAAACCCAAAATCGAGTAAATTATAAACAGGCTTTAATTCTTTTCGATAAATGTCTACTGAGTAACTAATCGTTTGAAAGGTGTAAAAGGAAATACCGACAGGCAGTAATATTTTATCTACACTAAAACCTGCGTCAAAATTAGTATTAGCCCATACGCCTAACAGGTTGACCACTCCCGTATCCGTTGCCCACATTGTTCCAAAAAACTGGTTGACCGACAGCGCGAATTGATTGTATGAATCGGTGAAAAAATAGGCGTATTTGAAATAGAATAGCAATAGTAAGTTGATGGTGATGCTAATGACAACTAGTGTTTTTTTAATCCATTGTTTTTTTGCGTGATACACGCCCATACCATTGAGGTAATCAACTAATGTTGAGAATACTAGAATAAAAAAGAAGAAACCACTGGTTTTGTAATAAAAGAATAAACTTGCAGCAAATAGAAAGGTGTTCCGTGCGGCTAGTTCTTTGTTTCTTAGCGAATAAAAGATAATAAAAAAAGCAAAAAGCGACCAACTGAAAAAAGTGAAATTGAGGTCAGGCTGTAAGAAATAAAGAAAACCAAAAGCACCCGTGACTAATGCTATGACTGTTGATTTAATCCATCGGTTAGTATCTTCAATAAGTGACTGAAAACCAAGTACGACAATCAGGAAAATCCAAAAATAGACTTTAGTAAAAAATAGTCCATCTGACATACCTGAACCAATTCGGTCTTCTGTGAAGAAGAAAATGTTATGCATCAGCTGCTCCATCAGTGGCTAAATTTTCGTTGCAAATGTTTGTCATAACACTGGATGAGGGCACTGGAAAGCAAATCACCAACTATAACATATCCTTCTCTGTTGAAATGTATTTTATCCGTTTTGGCAATGTCTTCATATACCCATGAGTCAATACTTTTATATCCTCCCATTACGGTAAACATATCCCATACACCTGCATTAAGTTCTTTGGACAACTCTTCCATAGCTTGTTTTACTTTAAAGGCATTTTTATTTGCATACCGCTTTTTAAAATAACTGTCGTTGTTGGTGGTAAAAAGAACTGCACAGTCGGGAGACACGCTTCTAATTCGCTTGATGAGTTCACGATAATTCGTTTTATATTCTTCTGGGTTAAAACTGGGGTAATAAGCATCGTTTATACCGATTGAGAAAATCACTAAATCAGGCTTACAGGCATTGAGGTGTTTCGCCAAAAGATCACACCGCAAATAGGCAGGCACATCGGCACCATTATTTCCTATCGCGTTATAATAAATGCCCGGTTGTTCAGTCTCTAACTTAAAACCATAACAGGTAAAGTGGGTTTGATTTTCAGATGTTTTATCTAATTGGAGATAGAGTGTATCCATCTTTTTAGAAAATATGACTTCAGAATAGCCAAATTCAGGAAAATGTGTGACAGTCGCATTACTATCATTTTTAAAACTAAAGTCGAATTCATTATTGTCAAAAGAATGAAAAACAGTGGCTTTGGTAAAACTATAATCCAAACCTCTGTGCGGGTTGTCATTCAAACGGATCCACGCATTAGGGTCTGTAGTTCGTACAGAAATCCCCATTAATCCTAAAAGGCAACCTTTACTTCTCTCAACATTTCTACAGCCCACCCAATATCCGCTGTATCGGGTACTGTAATCAGTTGGGTTGGTAGTTCTTGCTGCACGGTACGGAAAAACAAGGCCACGACCGGCAATAATATTCGGGTAAAGTGATTGTAAGTTTTTACGTACGGTTCCCGACCAAATACCAGCCTGAATATGAGAGCCACCAATATGCATTATGTTAACCTGACCTTTACCTTCAAAAATAGCATTATCTAGTTTGTTAAACACACCTTCAAACGCCATGCTGTCACCTTTGAAAACAATGCGATTACTGTCATAATTGATGAAATCATGATAGGGATATTGATGGAAAAACTGGGCGTTACCTGAATGAAACGCTATCAAAAGTAATACTATGTATATAATGTTTATTCTCATTGTTAGTCTTTAGTCATTAGTAAAGAGTAGCTAGTATTTAGTTCTATGTTCTCAGATTTTTTTAAATCGATAAGCTGTTGACAGTTAGATTTTAGCTTAAAATTCAGTCAAAATACTTTATACTTTACCATCCTTCTACCTTCTACTTTCATCTTTCTACTTAGTACTCATTTAGCTCAAATTCATTCTTAATACTGTACACTTTATCTTAATACTTACTTAAAACTTAGTACTTAATACTTTTAACCTTTCCATTCTTCTACTTTCATCTTTCTACTTAGTACTCAATACTCTGTACTCACTACTCACTACTCTGTACTCACTACTCCATTCTCCCATTCCTGGAAGTCTTTAATTAGCGCGTTGAAGAACCATTGTCCTGTTTTTCGAGCACCTCGGTTCGTAAAGTGTACATGATCTTTTATGGCTAAAGGTTGTTCGGCATCCACCCATGCTTTCATCGCGCCATTTCCCCCCATAGCTTCATACAAATCCCAATATACCACACCAGCATTCAATGCAGCTTCTTTTAATTCATCCCGTACCTTAGTCAGCTTTGGATAAGTGATCCACTCGGTGCCTTCCAATAAACTCATGTCCGATGGTCCAATGACTATGAAAGAGGCGTTAGGTAATAAATTTTTTAAATAGTTAATATTTTGCTCAAAACGGTGGGCGTAATTTTCAATTCCTTTATCGGTTTTGGCAAAAGGCAGCACATTACCACCAAACTGAAGAATAACCAATCGAATATCAAATTGCGAATAAGTCACTGTAAGTGGTTCCCTAACTAGACGTCTAAAGTCTGTGCCTGAATTTCCGCGCATGGCAATGTTGCTTACTTCTACGCCTGAAGTGCCATCCAGTGAAACACCATAAATATCAGGACTGTCATATCCCTTAAATTTCAATCGAATGTTTTTGACTTCATGATTAAAGCGATACCTAAACACTTTCGTAGTAGAAGTTGGTCGCAGCGTATCGGTTTTAATTAATGAGTCACCTTCAAACAATTGAATATGAACAGGTCGGGTGTTTTGTCCATAAAATAGTCTGAAATCACGGAATGATTTAGTGTTCTCATAAGCTTTACTAGCACTTTTATAAGTGATCCAGGCTTCGTGTTCTAACGTGTCGTTTGGAATGCTATCGTTAGGATAGGGGCAAAAACGTCCAAAGATAGCCATTGCACCGTATCGTCTATGCGTAATGGAGGAGTCACGCAGACCATAAAAGTGTGCTTTCCGCCAATTGTCTGAGTGTTTAATCGAGTATGACTTCGGAAAAACCAAAGGAACAGAAGGTAACCATCCTGGACCTGAGCCTCCAAAACGACTTTGCATTTTGTGTCTGATGTACGCGGTCATGCGATCCCCTTCTATTTGGCTATCGCCATAATGTAGAATGTGAATTGGTCGTGAAGCATTCTTTGCACCATTCAATGTTTCAAAAAAAGGATATAGGATTGATTTATCTCCCTCAGGGTAATGAAACTGTAACTGCCAAGCACGAATAGAATCTTTCACGGCAATGGCGCGCGTAGAGTCTATCTTGCGTTGTTCCTCTGGGGTGAGCTTTTCTTCCTCTTGATCCTCTAAATCTTCAATATCCTCAGCAATGATAGCGGCTAATGTTTTCTTTTTTTTAATGTTCTCTTTTGCTAAAAAAGTGTCTTTAAAGGTGGGAAACTCAAAGCGAACTCCATCCCATAATTGGAGACCGTTTTTAGGTTGAAGAAACTGCACACTCAACCCTAGTAGAGCGACTAGTAATCCAAAGAATACGATGTGATAAAGACGCACTATTTTTTAATTTTTAGAACCTGTCCGATGTCAATTCGTTCACCGATGTTATTCCACTTTTGGATGTCTTCGGGTGAAACACCAGGGTGTTTTTGAGCAATTCCCCAGAGAGAGTCACCAGATTTTACGGTGTAGTTGATGAAAGTGCCTTCAGAAGTGGTTGTGGTAGAATGTGTGGTTGAAGCTGTATTTGTTTTATAGTTTGAATTCTTAGGACCGTAAATCACCAATTTTTGACCAGCATAAATCATATCATTCCTTAACCCATTCCATCCTTTTAATTGGCTTAAGCCTACATGATATTTGGTGGCTATGGCACCTAAATTATCACCTGAACGCACCCTGTAGTATATCTTTTCGGCATTGGTAGGAGGTGCTACATAGCTGCTTTTTACGATGCGGGGTTTTGGATTGTTTTTAATCGAATCTTGGTAAGTATATATCGCTTCTTTATTTTTTGTAAAAGCTTTTTCTTGTCCTAAAGGCAATAATAAGTAATAATTTTGGGGAGCAAAATCACTCACAAGGGTCGGGTTTTTAGCTTTGAGCGTTGGACTTGGTATATCTAATACTTTTGCTACTGCCATTAAGTTTGTTTTTCGATCCAGCAACATGCGTTCTGAGGCTGTCATTGATTCTGGTGTAAATTTTTCACGCATGTGATTTTTTGGATGAGAAAGAATAGCTGCTAATTCATTCCAAAGGTAAATATGGTCTCTAGTCGGCTCAGGGAGTCGTTCATAGATAAAGTGACTAATAGCTTCTTGATCTTTAAAGCGTATTGTTTGAGTTTGTGTATACGCATGCTTTACGGATCCCTCGCCATTGAAATAAGCAGATAGTGCTTTCGAGGTATCACCAAATTCTACGATAAGATCTTTAATGTAGCGAATAGCTATATCGGTGCTTTTCTTATAATTAAGACGTTCATCAAAAAGTGGTGTTTGTGTTAATTGATATTTAATACCTATAACATATGGAATTTGCCAAAGCCCAGCTCTGCCTGCATAACCATAGTGATCAGCAATCATTCCTGACAAGGTAAAGGGAATCCATTTATAGCTTTGAGGTAGGTTGTTTTTCTTAAGTTGTTCTTCTATATATGGGAAATAATTATTGCCTAAAGCATACGAGGCGGATATCCCTTGAGAAACAGTGAAGAGTTCAGGGCTTAATAACTTTGATTTTTTAGAGGAAAAACCATCTTTTAAGGGGTAGTCATTTTTTTTTGACCAGTTAATGTCAGGATATTCGGTTTTTAATGTGATGATGTGTGATTTTTTAAAGACTGAATCAATAGATAAATCTATCGCTTTGCTTGTAGCACAAATAAAAAAGAGCGGGAAGAATAAAAGAAAGAGTTTTTTTATCATAACAAGACACTAAAATAAGGATAGTTTTTTAGTTCTAATTACAAAAATCATAATTCCCAAAGCGACATTTTTTTTGAAGGGCTTTATCCACTAATTCGCGTTGCACTTTTCGTTTGTTAATGACTGATTCAAAAATAAAATCAACAACGTTGTCGAGTTGACTAATTAATGAAGTTTTGTTTACACTGTGGTCAGCACCACACTCTGAGTAGAGGAAATAAGATCCATCCAGATGGTCTATTCTATTCTTGATTGATAGAGCACCATGGAGCAGTAGAGCACCAGGCGTGTTTTCTTCACAATAATGGTGGTAAGCAGTAGCGTAAGGAACCCATTGATCGCATGTACCATGTAAAAGAGCTAAGGGAATTAAGGTAGTAGTGTTAATTAAATTAGTGTCGGTCATGGCTCCAGCATGACTAATTGCAGCGGCATAACTAAAGTTTTTTGGTAATAAATCTTCAATCAATTGATCTTTTCTAAAAAACACGCCTTGTAATATTGCTTCAGCTCCTGCGCTGTTACCTGAAACGATTATCAGGGAAGGATCAATATTATATTCCTTTTTTCTTTCTAGTAAAAACTGAGTGGCGTGGTGTAAGTCAAGCACCGCATTTTTAAAGGTGTTGATTTTGTCATCAACAGGTAGATCACAATGAAAAGATTTACCTTTCAAAGTTAATCGGTAAGAGATAGTCGCCACCACATAACCTCGTTTAGCCCACTCTTTACAATATTGAAGTACATCTGCCTTATTTCTAATGCCGTTTTGAAAGCTACCTCCATGCATAAAAATGAGGAGTGGTCGAGGTGTTTTTATGGAATCGTTTTGAGGTTGAATCAAATCAAGTTTTAACTCCTTACCTTGAACCGAGGCATAAACCATAGAATCGACTTGAAGTGCTTGAAACTGAATGGTTTTGTAACGTTGCGCAAATGAAAGAAAAGAAAGGCATAAACAAAGGCTTAATGCGATAAGGTTTTTTTTAAGCTGCATATTTCATCTTCAAGATTTAAATCTTCAACTTACTCAAAGTAGAAGAAAAAATGTAACTTCCATCATAGAATATATGAACATGAGAAGCATTGTATTGGTTACTAGTTTACTTTCAATCATGGCATGTTCTTCGGTTGATACCTCAGAACATGCTACAGAAACGATTGATCATCAATCGTTATTTCGAAAACCATTAACTGATTACCCTCTTTTCTTTCAACATATTATTGGAAAAGATGTAGGGGATTTTCGGGGTGTAGTAATAGGAATGCCAATGGCTGAAGTGCGCGCGATTGAAAATGCCCATCACGAAGAAACAGATTCATTAACAGTGAGGTATGATTTTGAAGATGGCATTGATAAAAATGTCGAGATAGAATACCGCTTTTCTCAGGACTCCTTGTTGCAGCAAATGGACATGACTATTTATTTTGCAGAAGCAACTGCTAGAGATAGTGTTTTTGATGATTTGAGAAAATATTATTCAGAGCGAGAAAAAATTGAAGGTGTAGTATCTAATTTTTACTGGAAAGGACGTCAATCAAAAGTGATCGTAGAAAAGGGAGGCATCCCTGAGTTCCCAGAGATTGCCATCCGTTTTGAATAGTATTAATTATTCATGTGTTCTACTAACCAATCAATAGTAGCACTCATGTGGGGGTATTCTTTTTTGTTTTTGCGATCGTAGAAATAGTACTCTATATAAGCATCACCATGTCCATTCCGTGGATTAAGATGGTGGATTTTTAAAATTTTCTTTAAAACATATCGGTGACCATTCACAGGGTATTTAGAAATATTAGATTTCATAACAGCTTTCGCTTCACCATTGTAGTTATTAATAACATAGTTTGATTCTGTTTCTTGAGTAACTAAAAAGTCGGGTATTTCTGGTCTGAATCGTGCACGCATGGTGTCTACATGGACACTATCATAATAAACTTTTTGAGCCCGTTTAAAATCTGCACGGTGTTGTTTGATGCTCAAATTTTCAATGATAAGCGTATCGTTTTTTAAGTCAGCAGGGATGAAAATATGTTTTACTTCATTCCATTTAGCCGTTTCTAGATTTAGTTTTTCCCAAGCTGAAATTTCAGTAGAATCTTTGTTTGCCTGATTATGCCAATATTTTTCCCAAAAAGGAACTTTTTCTTGACCAAATGATATTAAGGTTGCAGTAATAAAAATGCTTAGGGTTAGGATTGATTTCATATTTTATGCTTATAACATTGTAATAATAACGTGAGAAGGTCAATTTATTTGAGCTAGTCAATTTATTGGTTTTATTGCGAGCATACAATATATATGGACTAAAAAATGATTAAGGTGCTTGTTATTTGAATTCATAATATGATTTTTTATCTAAAAGTAGTCATCAAAAAACAGTATGTTAACCTACACAATAAAACATTGTGTAGGTTTGTTAATTTAATCTGTTATAATCGTAGCAACTTTAATTAAATGAGCGTAAGAAAAAAGTATATTTGTGGTTACTAAAGCGTTACTATTCCTATATAAGTGAGTTAGAATAGTTATTAAAATTACAAAGATGAAGTTGAGAAGTCTGGTTTTATTTCTAGTGTTAGTTGTGGGTGGTTATTCGGTTAATGCTCAGTGTGGGAATGAAGTTGTTGTAGCGAAGGATTGGTGTGATAACCAATACGCTGAATGGGAAATTACAAATCCAGAGACCAATACAAAATACCACTGGTATGAACAAGTTTATGCCGGAGGTGTCATAGTCGATACTATTGACAGGGGGTATGGTTTTAACGATCCAGACGGAATTACATTTACATCGCCTTTTAGATATCAAGATAGTAGTCCAGCTTCTAATGATCGATTTTTTTGGTATCAAAAAGAAGCAAACAAGGTTCAGGGGATGGCAGAACCAACGACTTCCATTGGAAACCAAGGTGTAAATTCTGGTTATCTTGTAAATTTCAATGCTGATCAACAATTTTTGCTTGAAGAAGTAACTATCCCAATACATTCATATTATGTTGATCCTAATAGTACATTTTATGTTCAAATAAGAATCGGGACTGATTTTTCTGAAATTTTTTATTTTAAGAATACAGACTTAACTGTTCAAGGTAATGTTTATTATCTCACTGTCCCTGTTGGAATAGATGTGGCTATTGGTGATAATCAGGAGTTAGAGGTTATCACGAACCCTGCCGCACCACAAGCAGGCACGACCCAAATAGCCAACCTTGCGTGGTTTAGTACAGGTCAATATAATTATACAGCTCGAGAATCAGAAGGCTTTGATATTACTGGATCAGCATCAAGTTCAGGCAATAGAGCGATGGTTTTTGATTGGAAGATGACAGCATATTGCGATTTTGAGGTAACTCCCCCTGCGACTTTAACTACAGTTGATTGTTGTGTTCCAGTTTTAGGTAATGTTGAAGGTTCAATAACGGAACCTACTATTGTATCATTATCAGAATCCAGTACTATTACGCTTACAGCTTTTGAAAGTGCCAGCAATTACTTTCAATGGTATAAAGACGGTGTAGCTATGACAGGTGAAAACGGACAGCAATTAACTGTAAACGAAGCTGCCGTTTATACTGTAAGAGAAGTTGAGACAAGTGCTGACTTAAATGAATTTAGTTGTTATGCGTCAAAAAGTTTCACCATACAAGAACGAGTGCTTTTTGCAGATTTAATCTCACCAAGTCCTCAACCTTCAACGTATTGTGTTGGTGATGAATTAACACTTGAGGCTACTGGGGACGTTACTTCATTGAACTGGGTTCAAAGTAGTTTAGTCTCAAATCCATCTTCACGAATTGTAGATGTTGTAATTACCGATGCCATGGTTGGTCCAGAATTTAGTTTTGAAGTAATAGCAGATGTAATTCAGGGTAATTTGATACAAAACGGAGATTTTGAAACAGGAAATATAGGGCCAATTGCAACTTCAAGCATGACTGCAGTAACAGGTACACCAAGTCCTGCTCAATATCTGATTGGAGATATTGTTCCTGCATCACAGTCAGATTGGGAAAATATAAACCCAGCTAATCAATGTAAGGGTGATGGAAATTTTTTGATTGCAGATGGTTTTGGAGGTGGTTTTTCTGCTGAACCAATTGTTTGGGAATATACACTATCTGGTATTGATCAAAATAAAGACTTTGTGTTTTCTATGGATCACACTCAAATTGGATGGGCTGATGGAAAATTTGCTACACCTCGTCCACTTGGACCAGCAGCAGAATTCACTGTATTGATAAATGGATCACCTTTGAAAACTTTTACTACGCAAGCTGCCGTTGATGGTGTTTGTGATGCATTAGATCCTACTACTTGGCATACAGAAGAAATTAATTGGAATTCTGGTTCTAATACTACAGCAAACATTAAAATATTAGCTGCACCTTCAGGTAACAGAGGTGCAGATTTTGCCATTGATAACATCCGTTTTGGTGGACCTGCTTCTCAGTCAGCTACTGTGACTGTTGGTCCTATTGAAAACTGTTTTGATGTATTAGTTTCAAGAGAGTTGTGTGATGGAGATTCTGTTAGAATAACTGCTGCAGGTATCAATACAGTGACAGGAGATACGATAGGAACTGTAGATCGCTGGGAGGATGATGCAACACCATCTGCAAATATTGTAGGTAAAACAGCTAGTGTATATGTTTCTCCAACTCAAAGTACAACATACACAGCATACGTGTCTTTTCCAGGAAGTAGCTTAATCCAAAATGGTGATTACGAACTAGGTGTGAATGGCTTTACATATGGTGGGGCGAATGGCTATTATGAACAAGGTAATAGTCCGGGTAGTTTTACTGTATTATCAGACGCTACAACAACTGCATGTGGAACTGGTTGTACTCCACAGGGTGATCATACAACGGGTTCTGGCTCGATGCTTTTTGTAGATCCAACTAATGCTGATGGAAATGTTATTGGCTACACTTTTAATGCAGAATCAGGAAAGGATTATATATTTTCATTATGGATAGCAAATGCTGTGGAATATGACCCGATTGTAAATCCTAATATAGTTAACTATAATCCAGCAGAAGCAAACGTAAGTTTTTTAATTGGGGGACAAGAAATCGCAGCCATACAATTAGAAGAAAATAATGATTGGGTAGAGTTATCTTCAGTCTGGACTTCAAATGTTACTGGGGCCGTAACTTTAGAAATATTTGCAAAAGGGGACGCTACATTAGTCACAGAACAGGGTGTGAATGAAGCAGGTCAGACCACTGGTGGAGGAAATGATTTTTTAATTGATGACTTTCGATTAACAACTGCACTTGATAATCAATTATTTGAAACAATAACAATCGAACCCTGCTGCACTCCAGCTACAATAACTACTCAGCCAAAAGATTCAACCGTATGTGAGGGAAATAATGCAACGTTCACCGTAGAAGCAACGGGAACAAGCTTAGCTTATCAATGGCAAGTAAGTACCGATGGTGGATTAAATTGGACTGATTTGACGAATGTAGGTGTTTACTCTGGTGTTTCGACAAACACACTTACTATCACAGGTGCAACTAGTACATTAGATGCCAATCAATACCGTGTAGAAATATTAATTGGAAGTACTTGCCCCGCAATATCGGAGGAGGTAACCTTAACATTAGACGCTTTGCCAACAGCTAGTATTACCACCAGCGGAACAGCCCTAGCTTATTGTTCAGGCGGAACAGGTGTAACCTTAGCAGCCGCCAGTGCAGGTTCAGGGGCAGCATTTAGTGGAGCAACTTACAGTTGGTATGAATGGAATGGAACAGACACAACAGCAGGTGGGGTTGGTGTAACAAGCCAAACCCCGACAGATTTATTTACAGGAACCCAAGAGTATGTGGTAGTAGTAGAAAATGGATTGTGTGTCGTAGTTTCAAGCCCAGTAGAAGTCGTAGAAAATGTAACACCAGATGTTTCGGTTATTGACCCTACAAAAGTTTGTTCGGGTACTCCAGTAGATTTAACAAGCGTATGGACGGATGCTGCTTCAGCACCAACACCAACTGTAAAATATGAGTTTTTAACCACACCACCAGCAACCTATTTAGACGTAACGTCAGGTGCTGGTGCTGTATCAGATTCAGGACTTTATCGTGTAATAGTAACCTCAGGAGTATGTGCCGATACCACAGCAATTAATGTGGTAGTAAACGCCTTGCCAACCGGGTCGATATCCATTGACACCGATTCGATTTGTGATGACGGGGTATCGTTTGCAACAGTTTCTGGAACAGCAACAGGGCTAGCACCATTCACCTTTTATTATGACTCATTAGGTACACAAGGTAATACAGTTATTAATACATCATCAGGTGATTTATTCACGACTTCAACAGCTGGAGTGATAAGCTTGGATAGTATTGTAGATGATAATGGTTGTAAGTATGTAGGACAGGCAATGGATGTAGTAAGCTTAGACTACTACGAAGATGTTGTAGCTCTGGCAGCCACCGAGTGTGACGATATACACTCTGATTTAACCAATTCCCAGTTTAAAATTCGACTGACAGTCTCGCAAGGAGATTTATCAAGTATAGATTTTGAGGAATTAAATAGTAGTACAGGAGTAAGCTTTAATCCGCAAGGTTCAGGTGTATGGTTAAGTACTGCGATATCAGAAACAGATACAATAGACTTGCGTGTGTTTGATAAAGATGGCTGTAACGGAGGCGACACAATAGCCGACATTACAAGATTGTGTTCCTGCCCAGTGAGAATAGATAGTGTAGCCTTCGATGCAGACAGTATCTGTGCTGAAGGTAGCACAGCATTGAATGTGTATTACAAAGGAGCCACTTCAGGTAATTATAACCTTACGCTAACCGATCCACTAACGGCTGTTTTAACAGAGAATGGACAGTCAGGTCCAAGCACGGTTTTCACGCCAGTATCAGAAAAAGGCAGGTACAGCGTAGAAGTGGCAGGTATTGATGATAACTGCTCTGTGTCAGCTGAAATTGACTTAAACCATTTTGATCAACCTTTAGCCACTATATCTGGAGGTAAATCCATCTGTGCAGTTGATTCATCTGCTCTATTGACAGTAACATTGACCGCAGGTAAATCACCGTTTACAATTGATGTTGCCGGAGCAGAATCCCATAGTTTAAATAGTGCTGATGAAGCACCGTTCAACAGTGATACGGTAAGTGTGACCATAGCCGGAACTTATACATTAGATAATTTAACCGATGCAAACGGATGTATAACTGTAGCAGCAGATTTGTCTAGCACAACAACTATTACAACCGTAACCCCGCCAACGGCAACTATTACTGATCCGTCAGTTCGTGAGTTATCTATTAGTGAGGCAACAACCGCTTATACTGTTACGGCAACCCCTCCAGTTGCACCTGCTTACGTAGGTTCATGGAGTGCTGCTGGTATGGGAGACTTTGCCGTAGTCGCTGGAAACGGAGATCTTACTAACCTCAACCAAACTGTAGAAGATGACGGAAAAACAGCAGCTACCTCAGTAGTTGTGTGGAAAGTAGATGACGCTGATGGTGTATGTCCATCTGCAACAGATACTGTAGATATTGTCAGAAGAAAATTAACGCGACCAAATGCGGAAAACGATACTTTGTGTTTAACACCCACAAATGGAGTCTTCACTTTAGTACCATTAAGCCAACCAAACACGACTAATGGAGAAACTGCGGAATGGATAGCGGTTGGTAGTTCACCAGCAGCATCTATGAACACGACTACCTATGCGCTACAAACTACGTTTACAGAACGTGGTGAATATACCTATAGGTATAAAATATCGAATACAAGTGTGAATGCTAGTGATTCGATTGATATTGTTATAGTGGTAGATAGTATACCAAATATTTCCTCCGCTCAACTTGTAGGAGATGATTTTGGATGTCAAGACACTACGAAGTTTTATGAAATAACGGGTGTTGCCAATGCTGACAGTTACCGTTGGGATATCCCTAGTGGATTTACAGCAAAAACACTTAATAACACAAAAGCATCAGATAGCCTTATTTTTTCTGGAACAACCCCAGGGACAGTGAGAATATATGCCTCAAATGAGGTCTGCGGTGAAAATACTACCCCAGTTGCCTTGACTATAAACGATATTCGTTTAAAACCTCAAGACACTCCTGTAATTGATGGATTGAGCCCAGTCTGTGAAAATACACTAAGCACCAAGTATGGTGCCAGTAGTGCTGATGCTGATTCTTACACATGGAATTGGGGCAGCATCAATAAATTAACACAAGTGGATGTGGCGGACAGCTTAGAGTTGGTTGCAAGTGATTTTGCAGGGAAAACAAGTGGTATTATTACCGTACTCCCAGTAAACAGCTGTGGTGTCAATGCCAATAGAGCTGGTACGTTTACGGTGACCATTAATTCAATAGTTACTCCAGCAGTGGAGTTAGTATCCGACAAAACCAATAATTTATTCTGTATCGAAGATGGAACGGTGAAGTTTACAGCTAATCCACTATCGGGAGCAGGAACCTCACCTCAATATGAATTTACAGTGGTTGGATCAGGATTACCTCCAGTTATAAGTTCAAATAATGAGTTTACAACCACTTTATCCCAGGACAAAACACAAGTTCAAGTAATCATGTATTCGGATGCTAGTTGTAGAAGTCAAGATGAGGCTATAGCAACGATTGAAATGCGTGAGGTGGTTCCAGCTATTATCAATCTCACTCAAAAAGATGAGGTTTGTTATGGAGAACCTATTACAGTTGCTTTACAAGTACAACCTTCCAGAGATCCAAATGCTACAATTAAGTGGTTTAACAATGACGTGGAAGAACTAGATAAACAAGGTAAACCAGAATTTACACTCACTAAAACAGGTAATTACACCTATAAAGCCACTTATAAGAGTAGCATTTGTAATGTCGATCAGGAAACAGATGATATTGATGTAACCATTTGGGAGCAACCAATCATTGACTTTTCAGGTTTCTTAGTGGAAGAACCGTATAATGTGCAAGTAGATACCAAAGTACCTACGACTACAACTTTCCCAGTTTCAGTTCTAGGTGTAACTAACGACCCGATGATTTATGATTGGAAAGGGATTGGGATAGATGACCCGACTAAAAAAGATTTAACTATTACTTATGCTCCTAATCAAGAAGGTTATTTTGATTATTCACTTCTGGTGTCAAACAATAATTTCCTTGCGTGTTTTGATGAAGCATCTTTTCAAATACTCGCAGCAGTGTCTTTAAGTATCCCTAACGCTTTTAGCCCGAATGGCGATGATGTAAATGATACTTGGGAGATACCGGGAATTGGGAGATACCCAGAGGCGGTAGTAAAAGTATTTAACCGATGGGGAAATTTAATTGATGAACGAAAAGTAAATAAGGTTGGTCCGTGGGATGGAAACGGTTCTCCAGTTGGCACCTACTATTATATTATCAACCTCCAAAGTGAAGTCATCAAGGTGCCACTTACAGGTGCGGTAAACATTGTGCGATAAGCTTTAGAGGAGTGTATTGAAAAGTTGTTGAGGGGTAACTCTCAATGACTTTTTTTATTTGTTAAGTATATTTCTTTTTGAATTTCCTTTAGTAAAGCATGAGATTAACTAAATGATTGACTTTTAGTTTACAAATGTGTTTATCATAAAAATAGTTACCCTTGTTCAATCGCGATAGTTTATATCTTTGAAGCTTTTGGCTCAAGCCGCCTAGGCTTTTCTTTTAGGTCGACTAGTGTTAACAGCATTAGGACGCACATTTTTTATTTCCTTTTCACCTACCGAAATCGTCACGTGAAACTCAAAAATCATACAAAAACCAAGCTTTCCTATAAACTCAAGGTCAATCAGAAACAATAATAGATGTTACTTTTTAAAAATTTCCTCAAATAGTAAATGTTAAAAAAAAGAGACTTTCTCAAAAGCTTTTGAGAAAGTCTCTTTTGAAGGAAGATTTTTTGGGGATACTCTTTAGAACTTAAATCCTAACATTAGTCCTACCGCATCATTTTTATATTTTAATTCATCATCATCTTGCAGTGATGATTTGCTCTCAGCAACGTAGCTTGTCATCTCTTCTTGATAAGATTTTTTCATTACGTTTAATAAACCTCTTTGATAAGTAATCGCAGCAAATAAACTGTTGCTATTAAAGATTTTCATTTCTGTACCAAGAGCTATAAATAATCCCAAATCATAAATCTTTGCAAACCCTTGATCTTTTGCTTTTTCAAATTCCTTAGCTAGTTCGTTACTAAGTTTTTCAGAAACTTTTAATTCTAAAGTAGTACCTACTTGAACGTATGGTCTCCACACACCAGCAATTTCATTTACAAACATCTTGATAGAAAGTGGGATTTGTAAATAGTGTAAAGTATACTCTGGTTGACCATTAGCACCAGTGCTATCATCAACAAAACTAACACCAGCTCTTTTATTCGAAAACCATAGGCCAGTTGATAGAGCCACATTATCTAGTATAAACCAATCCACAACAGGTCCAGCTGTAAATCGGAATCCTGCTCCTTCTTTTGATACAGTGAAATTTTCAACTTGATCATTAATTCTATTGTAGCTAATGTCGGGTGAAAATTGAATTCCTATCTTAAGTCCTTGTGCGAAGGTTGAAAATGTCGCAGTCAATGCAAGGAAAAATATTAAAGTCTTTTTCATTCTAATGATATATTTTTGTAATTGCTGGTGTAAATATATAAAAATGAAAAACGTCTTTATCCTTTTTGTGTCTCTTTTGTGTCTTATCTCATGTGGTGATAGCTGTGACGATGGAATAGACTTATCCTTAACACGGGAAAAAGTTGATTTGGAGCGAATTGATCAACAATTGCGAAATTCAACAACATTGAATGATGTTAAAGAACTTTTGAATAAAGATCAGCAATTTTCAAAGATAATTATACCAGAGGGTGCACCTTTTGAAGAATTTGCTTATAAAATTTACCGTTTGAGTTCTGACTCGATTTTAGATTCATTATATCAGGAAGTAGATAAGGTGTATGGTGATCCTTCGAATTTAGAAAATGAATTGGCTGATATGTTTGCACGAGTGAAACATTATTACCCCTCATTTCATCAGCCGACAGTAAAAGGGTTTGTTTCTGCATTTGGAGGTTATGATTTAATTCAAACAGAGAAAATGATTCTTATTGGGTTAGATTATTTTTTAGGACCTCAACCTAGATACTACGACAACAACTTTCCGAGCTATATTCTAAAATATTATACGAAAGATCAATTGCCTGTCAAAATCAGCATGTCTACCTCAAGCCAATTCAATAAATTTGACCGTGAGGACAATACTGTGTTAGCTCATATGATTTATTATGGGAAAGCATTTTATTTCACAAAACAAATGTTGCCATGTATTCATGATTCTATAATTACTGAATATTCGCCACAGGAATTTAAATTATTAAATGACGATCCTGCCTTTGTTTGGCAGCATTTTGTCAGTAATAAACTTTTCTATAATACAGATAGAGCGGCAATTCAAAAATATATCGATGACCGACCAAAGACATTTGAAATAGGTGAAAATAGTCCCGGTCGAGTAGGGCGTTGGTTAGGTTACGAACTAGTTAAAAGTTATATGAAAGAAAATCCAGACGTAACCTTACAAGAGTTAATGGTGGAAACCGATGCTAAAAAGATTTTTAATGAATCACACTATCACCCGAAGTCGGGGGGATAATTTGCGCTACTATTGCTGTGATTTTTTGGGTTAATTTTTGAACAGAAAAATCGCGTTCAGCACAAGTTCTTGCGTTTTGTTGAACGGATAGTAGCTTTGCCTCATCAGTAAGGTATGTAGCTATTTTATTAATAAACTCTTGAGGTTGATTAGGTGAATAATAAAAACCACAGTCGTTAGTTTCGACATAATCTTTTAGCCAGCCTTTTGTGTTGACTATAATTAATTTTCCAGCGGCTAGTCCATCAAAAAATTTGTTTGGACTCATTCCTTCTAGAGCGGTATGTTCTAAAAAAGAAATGATACTTGCGTGACTTTTGTTCAAGATTTTTCGTACCTCTTCTTTATTTGTGAACGATTCTATACTGATATTGGGTAGGTTTCGAGTAAGAAATCGGATAGAGTTATACTCACCACCTTCTCCAATTAAAATAAATTGAATCGGATGTTCTTGTTGATGAGCAAGTTTTGCAATATTAATGATGTATTCCAAATGGTTTGCACGACCAAATGTACCTGTATAACAAATGGTGAATTTTTTTTCAATTGAAAGATGCGGAGTAAAAAATTCACAGTCGGACATATTGGTTATAAGGTGATTTTTATCTTCAAAATCCAACTCATCAATATACTTTTTTGACGCTGGAGAAAGACTAATTATTGCTTTAGCTTTTTTATATATTTTGCGTTCTTGCCAGTAGAAGTAGTGACCAATTATTGGATTTAGATAACCCAAATCAATAGGTATTTTAGGCCAAAGATCACGCACTTCAAATACAAAAGGAAGCTTAAGTTTTAAAGCAGCTAACCCAACCGTGAGTGGGGTTGAGGTGGCGTATACTAAATCAATGTTTTTAATAAGTCGAGTTTCCTTAACTACCTGGCTTGAGTAGTTGTAATAAGATTGAATTCGTTTATAAAACGAGTAACTGTTTTTATAATTTATGGGTAAATAGATTACTTCAATGCCTTCAATAAATTTAATACTCTTTTGTGGATGGTTGTGGGTAGTAATGAGTGTAACTTCATGACCCGCTTTCACAAGTGCTTTTGCAATGTGATAAGAACGAATTGCACCTCCCTCTTCTGGAGTTTTAAAATACTGATGCAAATAAAGAATCTTCACGGTTTACAGGTTGATTATACGGAAAGTGAACGACTTTCTAACCAGCAAATTAAAATAATCAATGACCAAAGTTCGGGTGAATAATCATTTTTTTCATTTCGATGCTGCTGAATTAAAGATTGGGTTTCATCGTATTCTAAATAGCTGTAAATATAGTGCTGGGGGCTTTCTAATGCACTAATTAGATTAGCAATTAATGGAGTTTCTAATAATTTATGTGTTAGATGGATGCCAAACCCTTTTTTTGATTTAGTGCGACAATTTAAGATTTCTTTTAAAATCCATTTCTTTCCTTTTTTGAGCAAGATGTTAGCAGAGATGTTGTACTGATTGTAAAGCAAAGGAACGCGTACTTCCACACCATTAGCCATGGAGGCCATATCGGTAATTGATAGTACATCTTTGGTTAAGTAGTTTTCCTGATCATGAAGCAAAGCGTGATCTAAGGAGCTTATTTCTTCAGTTAATACTATTTGATGTTTTTGTGGTAAGGAAAGTCGTACAAAGTTTGCCCATGTGGCAGTTGGGTTAGAATCTAAATCACCAATCACTTTTTTTATTAAACGGTTGTTGTTTTTGGAGAATAAGTAAGTAAAAGGAAAATGCTTGAGAAGTTTAAAAGGAATAATTGTTCTCATTTTTAGATAATAATGAAAAGCTAGATGTCTATTATAACCACAAAATAGTTCATCACCCCCTGCGCCTGATAGCACAACTTTTAAACCCTTTTCATGGGCACATTTTGTCAAAAGCCATGTGAGAAAACCACCACTATCTGCTATCGGATAGTCCAAGTTACTGATGTACTTATAAAAATTAATCTCAAAATTTTCTAAGTAATCAATTTTGATAAGTTCATCTTTGAAGCTTTGAGTCAGTTTTTCAAGTTTTTCTTGTTCCTTAAAATCATTATCTATATTGATATAAAAACAAGTAGTTTTCTCTGAAGAATGTTTTTTTAATGTTTTGTAAATTAAGTTGGAATCAATTCCACCACTTAATAAAATTCCTAAAGGAACATCGCTAGCCAATGACGCTATAATTCCGTCTGTAACAGTAGTTTTTAATTTTGGAATGGATTCGCTATCAAAGAATAGTTTTTCAGGTGAAGTATAGTATTTTTTAGAACGGTTATTTTTATAAGTGAAAACTTCATTTGGATGAAGTGAAATAATATTGCTATAGATGGTTGTGTTTCCAGTGACATATTTAAAGTTTAAATAATCATTTATTCCCTGTTTATTGATTTTCGGGTTGTAATAACTGGAAGCAATTATTCCTTTAATTTCAGATGAAAAAATAAGGACCTCATTATTTTCATAATAGAACAGGGGTTTTATGCCATAACTGTCTCGCGCAGCTATGATATGATTCGTTTGACAATCAAAAAAAACGAAGGCAAACATGCCTTTTAAAAGATTTATTGTTTCTTCACCTTTAATAATTAATAGTTGTGCTAAAACTTCTGTGTCTGAATATGTTTTGAATTCTACCCCCTCCTTTTCAAGAAGTATTCTAAGTGTCTTATAATTGTAAATCTCCCCATTAAAGGAAATGAAATATCTGTTGTTAACTACAATAGGTTGATTGGCATAGCCTGATAAATCGATAACTGATAGTCGGTTGTGGGCAATGCTTGAATTGGTATTAATATGGATAAAAGTTGAAAAATCCGGTCCCCGATGAGCCGTAGCCCACATCATTTGCTCAATTACCTTTTTTTCAATCGGTTGTTTTTTTGAGTAAATGAAGTTGATGCCACACATGAATAACTGAAAATATAAAACTAGAATTACTAAACCAGAAAACCATTATTTCTAATTATTAACCCATTTCACACGATCTTGAATGGGTTTTCTTTTACCTTCTGGCCATGCAATTTTTGGATAACCCATAAAGAAAAAGCCCAGAAGTTTATCATCTTCTTCCAAATCAAAAAATGGCTTAGCTTCGTCCATATAAGTAATGCCCCCAGAACCCCAGTAGGCACCTATACCGTAGGCGGTGCAGGTTAAGTACATGTTTTGTACAGCACAAGCCACAGCTTCTATCTCCTCGATCTCTGGTATTTTTCCATTTTCACTCCTTTTCATTCCTATTGAAATTATGTGGGAGCATAGTAATGGATTAGTTATTAATTTTTCATATTTCAAGTCAGAAAATTGATCGGAAGGAGTTAGCTTTTTATATAATTCTGCTTGAAAATCAGCTAATTTTTTTAATCCTACCCCTTCAAATACAGTAAAGTGCCAGGGTTGAGTGAGGCCGTGAGTTGGGGCCCAATTCGCATTTTCAAGGATATTTTCAATAATTGATTGAGGTATTATTTCACCATTAAAAGTTTGAGGATAGAGCGAACGTCTATTTCTTATGAGATGATTTATTTGTTCGGTATTATATTCCATGCTATTCTATATTATAGTGTAAGCTTAAGCATAAATTGCTAACCCAATCATGAGTAGATTAAGCACAATAAAGGTAATTAAAACACATAAACCACCTACTCGATTTATTTTTCTGTATTTATATACATTTTTTTTCCTATAGGCACTTAAAGCAAAAGCTGAGACGAAAATTGTTAAGAAAATAGATATGAAGGTAAACGTATGTAAGGAATCGACTAAAGTAAAAGAAGCAGTTTCGGGTAATAAAGAATCAATAATATATTTATTACCGACTGCTGCAAATAATGCTCCCACAGGTAAGCCAAATCGAGGCTCTACATCTTTAGGATGTATTAAGAAACTCACCATAGCGATTAGAAAAGAAATATACATACCAACAAAGAGTTTTAAAAATAGTCCAAAAGCATTTCTCTCTAACTTCATGTTAATGTTGAAGGTCGCATATTCACAATAGCTTTCGGAGTTAGTATAGTCACCAAAGGTAGTTTCATAGTTGTTAACTCCAGTGGATACATTAAAGTCAGCCACACTCCAACCATCTACAGTTAATTCTTTATCATAAGTACTTCCAATGGAGTCTGCAACAAAAATTAAGTCGTCCTTGTCGTACTCAGTATTTTCAAAATGAACACTTAAAAACTGTTTATCAAAGGGGTAGTCATTTACTTTCCATGATTGCTTCATGACCGATTTCATTTTCATGATCACCCATGCTTTATTTTCTAAGCTGTCCTCGAAAACTTCACTCCTTTCAACCGATTTTGCATTAGGAATTTCTGTTTGTTTTACCGCATCAAGATTTTCCATGTGGTGAAGCATCCAAAGCCAGTAACGCATAGTATACTCTTTATCACGGAAATTAATGTCATGGATACTCATGACATAAGCACCAATTTTAACGGTGTCAGGTTCAGCAAAGGTAGGCTGAGAAACAGCAGTAAGAAGGAAAAGAAATAAAACCCTGATATTCATAAAGTAAATCTACTTTCTTTTTTTGAATCAGGGTTTGTAGATGATTAAAAAGTTTATTTACGAATTTCCTGTTCTAATACTTTCGCTTTGGGGATAAGAATTTCATCTTCTACCAAAGCATGAATACGCAGTTCATTTTCAAACGAATCCAGTTGATTTAATAACACACGATAAGGTGATAGATCTACTACTGTTGAGCTGCTATGAATGATGTATTTTTTAACTTGCAGAATATTGTTCTCTACATCATCATCATGACTAGCTTCAAATGAGGCTATAGAATAATCTTTAAGTTTATCGCTGAGCTCTAGTTTTTCACCTTTAGAAAATGATTGATATAGGTTGTTGATGTAGGGGAAAAGTGTACCTTCTTCATATCGGATGTGTTCAATCAAATCCATTTTCATTTTCAGGAAGAAATTTTGTAAAAACTCCCTTATGGCTTCATTAGTGTAGGACAGTGTAATGGATTGTTCAATTTCAAGTAAACGTTTGTTTAAGTAATATTTGTGCGTTTTTTTTAAATAATCAATGATAATTGGAATTGGGAAAGAGCCTAACTGAAGTTTAGGGAAATAATTGGTGTTGTTAAAAATATTGAGAATTTCTATAAAAAAATCTGCGTCAATACCTTTCTCCTTACAAATTTCCTCAAGTTGCGCCTCTTCGTTGAGGTTTTCAATGTCAAACTGATGGGTAACATTAGCCAATGCAGCATTCAGAGAAATGGCGTCTTTGAGTAACGTATCTTTTTTTATCATACATTAAGAATTTTAACCCAAGGTAGTTAAAGTCCAGCTGATGAAACATGTGATAATACGGTGTTAAAATATGATTTTTGTCAGGTTTAATACCATTTTTTCTTTTTAAAATAAATGAGCATCGAAATGGCAACTAGTATCATTATTCCCCACATGATAAAGTAGCTGTACTCATAATGGAGTTCTGGGACAACATCGAAATTGGTCCCATATATACCAGCAATAAATGTTAATGGTATAAAAATGACAGAAAAGATTGTAAGGAATTTCATGATATCATTCAACTTCGAGCTGATAGTTGTATGGTAGATGTTTAATTGATCAGATAAAATTTCACGATAGCTATCAGAAGTTTCAATAGCCTGGCTAATGTTATTGACTAACTCTTTATAATGCATATCATTAGCTTCATCAATAAACTCAGATTCCATTTTTGATAATGCAGTAATCATCTCTTTAGCTGGGTTAATGTTTTTGCGAAGGAAATTAAGTTCACGCTTCAGTCCATTAATTTCATCTATGATATTTTGTTGTGGATTTGTTAACAGGATATCTTCTAAGGCTTCAATTTTTTCACCTAAAATACTTAGGATGTAAATGTAATTATCTACCACAATGTCGAGTAATGCAAAAGCAAGGTAGTCTGTTCCTGATGTGCGTAAACGCCTTTTTTGTCCTCGTATGCGTTCTCGAATGGGTTCAAAAACATCCCCTTTTCTTTCTTGAAATGAAATGACCATGGTTTTCGCAATCACCAAACTGAGGTTTTCAACATTAATAGTTTTCGATTGCTCATCATGTTGTAGCATTTTAATAGAAATATAAATACAGTTATCATGTTCTTGAACTTTAGGTCTGGAGTCGGTATTCATGACATCGCTTAATATTGTTTTGTCAAGGTTAAAACCATTAGCGATTTCTTCCATTAACTGAATGTTATGAAGGCCGTCTATGTTAAGCCACGATACGGTTTCTTTATTTTGATAGTCAAACGTTTTTTTTATATCGTCAACGGGTTTTTCTTCTAAGTGATCGGCATCGAAGTCAATAATTCGTATCAGAATGTTATCTGTTTTTTGTTCACCTCTGAATAGCAATTCATAAGGAGAAACTCCAACCTCTTTCTTTATTTTCTTCACTAAACGAGCCATATAGTCTTTTTCACAAGGTTCAAAAAGGAATATAGAGATAATGGTTTAATATTAAAAGAGCTGTACTTACTTCACTAAAATATAAATAGTGGCTTTTTTCATTTATTAGAATTTAAGCTAAGAACGATTCCCTATATTGCCTTAAAAAAATGAATGGTATGGAAAACTGGATGTATGCGAATGTAGAAGTATTGCTTAAAGTCTTTGTTTCGATAATAATGATTTTCTCTATTATCATTGTTATTACTCGTTTTTTTGGATTAAGGACTTTTGCAAAAATGTCTAGTTTCGATTTTGCTTCAACAATAGCAATAGGTTCTATCCTTGCAGCAGTAGTGATGAATACCGGACAATCATTAACAAAAGGAGCAGTTGCTTTAGGTGGTATTGTGTTATTTCAAATGTTGTTTGCTTATGCGGTTCGTAAATCATCAATCTTGAAATCAATTTTGACTAACAAACCCAAATTACTTATGCTTGATGGAAAAATATTACACAAGAATTTATCTAAAACTAATATAGGGGAGGAAGATTTGATGGCAAAACTCAGAGAAGCAAATGTGATTCATTTTGATGAAGTTTTAGCAGTTGTATTGGAGTCTACAGGAGATATGTCGGTTCTTCACTCAAGTGAAAAAAAAGAAGTTATGGATAAAATATTAGCTGGTGTTTCTAGATAAGGAAAAGGCAGCTAATGAGTTGTTTAATTCTGACTTTGCTTTTCCACTTTTTTATCATTAGCTCTCGATTAATAGCCTCTGTTTTTGTTTGAAAGATTTCGGTATAGACGATTTCCCAATCCTTAGCTTTGGCAGTAAATCCTTTATGAAGTGATAAATGTTTTTGTAATCTACATTCAGGAGAGAGAGAAGTGTGCCCGACATAGAAGCGATCAATTTGAGAAGAGTAAAGGATGTATAGGTAAAACATAAAAGTGTAGGTAATAAAAAAAGACCAGCCATCATCAGACTGGTCTTAGTGACCTCGTTAGGATTCAAACCTAAAACCTTCCCGACTTAAGTCGGGATGCTCTATAGAGTTGAACTAATTAGCTGTTTAATTCTGACTTTGCTTTTCCACTTTTTTATCATTAGTTCTCGATTAATAGCCTCAGTTTTAGTTTGAAAGATTTCGGTATAGACGATTTCCCAATCCTTAGCTTTGGCAGTAAATCCTTTATGAAGTGATAAATGTTTTTGTAATCTACATTCAGGAGAGAGAGAAGTGTGCCCGACATAGAAGCGATCAATTTGAGAAGAGTAAAGGATGTATAGGTAAAACATAAAAGTGTAGGTAATAAAAAAAGACCAGCCATCATCAGACTGGTCTTAGTGACCTCGTTAGGATTCAAACCTAAAACCTTCCCGACTTAAGTCGGGATGCTCTATAGAGTTGAACTAATTAGCTGTTTAATTCTGACTTTGCTTTTCCACTTTTTTATCATTAGTTCTCGATTAATAGCCTCAGTTTTAGTTTGAAAGATTTCGGTATAGACGATTTCCCAATCCTTAGCTTTGGCAGTAAATCCTTTATGAAGTGATAAATGTTTTTGTAATCTACATTCAGGAGAGAGAGAAGTGTGCCCGACATAGAAGCGATCAATTTGAGAAGAGTAAAGGATGTATAGGTAAAACATAAAAGTGTAGGTAATAAAAAAAGACCAGCCATCATCAGACTGGTCTTAGTGACCTCGTTAGGATTCAAACCTAAAACCTCCTGAGCCGTAATCAGGTGCTCTATTCAATTGAGCTACGAAGCCATTAGGAATGCAAAAATAACATTATTTTTTAATCTCTGGAAACTCTATCTGCTTTCTTTTTGAGTTTTTATTGTAAATTAAGCATTCAATGAAGTTAATATTAGGCGCTTTTATATGTTTAATTGTAGTAAGCAATCTTTTTGCTCAGGACTCTTTGAAAGTGGAGACAGAGACAGCTTTTAGAAACAAGGGATTGATTATTGATTTAGGTCTCAATAATTTTTACCAAAATCAGGATGAATTAAATTTAAAAACTTTAGGAAGTAGAGGAGCTAATATTTATTTGTTCCACAAGATTAATCCCCAATCAGAACATGTACAGTTTAGAATAGGATTTGGTCTAGGATTGGATAATTACTCTTTCAAAAATGATATATATCCAGTTGCATTAACTGACTCTACTTATTTTGTTAAGGGTAATTCAATTGGAAATGATACTATTAAGTTTATTAAATCGAAAATATCTATTAATCATTTTGATATTCCTGTAGAAGTGGTTTTTCAAACAAGAAATGGATCTGGAGCATTTAAAATGGCTTTAGGAGTGCGTGTGGGATGGGTGTTTGATGTGCATACAAAACGAGTGTCGGAAGTCAATGGATCAAAATTAACTGAAAAAACAAAAGCAGATTTTAACATTCAACGCATGCGTTATGGATTGTCTGCTCGTATAATGTATAGTGGTTTTAATTTCTTTTTCATGCATAACCTATCTCCTGTTTTTCAAAAGAACAGAGGAGCAGAGTTATCAACTTTTATGACTGGGGTCTCAATTTTGATTGACTAGTTTAAGTATTTCAGAATGAATTCTGTTGACTTGGGGTAAAAGTAGCTCGTTTTCATTATTTGATATAACGTAGTCAGCTTGACGTATTTTTTCTTCATCTGGGAGTTGTGAAGCCATTATATTGCTTATTTCTTCCTCATTTCGAAACGGATCTCTTTTTTTTATACGATCAATTTTTAATTGGTGATTAGCAGTGACAAGAATCATTTTGTCCATTTCTAAATAAGAACCTGTTTCAAAAAAAAGCGCTGCTTCTTTAATGAGGTATGGTGCCTGTTTGTTTTCATAGCACCATGTTTTAAAATCACTAGCGACAGCAGGGTGAATAATACTATTTAACAATTCGCGTTTATTGAAGTCGTCAAATATGATTTTTGCAATATAATCTCTATTAAGTTTACCTTCTAGATAAGCTTCGTTTCCAAAATGTTGTATTACCTCGTTTTTGACGTTTGGAGTAACAATAATTGATTTAGCTTTTTTGTCGGCTTCATACACTGGTATGCCCAAATGACTAAAAATTTCGCAGACACTTGTCTTTCCTGATCCAATTCCTCCAGTAATGCCAATTTTTATCATCGGTGTATTTCTTGAAGTTCAACATCAACTATGATGTATTGTTCGGAAGCACTTATTTTCGGATTAAAATAAGATTGTATATCAACTTGTTTCTGTTTTACTGACAACCCTAATTCCATTTCTTTTAAATCGATAAAAATAGTGTTAGGGAGAGAGTCTAGTACAACAGACGGTCCAGATAATGTAAGTTGATTTGGCCGTATTTGACTTAAGACAATGTAGGTGTCTCGCTTGACTTTTTTTCTATTGATTTTTACATTGACCTTTTTTTGACTTATCTGATCATAGCCAGTATCAAAAAAATCATCATAAATGTAGTTAACTTCTAAATCTTCATATTGAGTATTAAGAAGGTTAAGTAATAGACTTGCTTGAATTTTAGTACAGTTGGGAAGTTTTTCAAGTTCAATATCAAGTGGCTCTAAGCCCAAACCTAACTTTCTACTTAGTAAGTACCATCCATCTGCAGTTGTATTTACTTTTATTTTACCCGGGACCCAGTATTGTTTAATATGTTTATTTGGAGTAGCAATAATGTTTAAAGGCACATAAACAGAGTCTGTGTAATGTTTATTCATTGCTCTAAAAAACCAAAAGGCAGCTGATATTACTAAACATAGTACAGCTGCCTTTAAGTTAACTTTAAACTTGTTGGCCATAATTCCTATAGGAATGGTGAGTTAAATTTTGTCGCTTATTGATGCAATTGCAGATTTATCAAACGTTAATTTAGTACCTCTGTCTACATCAAGAGTAACAATAGTATCATCTACACTAGTTACTTTTCCGTGTAAGCCACCTAGTGTAATTACTGAATCACCTTTTTTAAGTGCTTCTCTAAACTTTTTAGCTTCTTTTTGTTTTTTCTGTTGTGGTCTTATCATAAAGAAATAAAACACCACAAAGATACCCACTAGCATGATTATCTGCATTGGGCCACCACCACTGCTGGCTTGTAATAATATTATATTCATAGTTTATTAATTATTCAGCTGGAGTTGTTTCAGGCTGAGGCACGTTTACTTTACCTTTCAAATATACAACTTGTTGTGGTTGGTCAGTAATGTTTGTTGTGATAGTTACTGCTTTGTTTTGATTACCACTTTTTCCTCTTGAATTGAATACGACATCAATTTTACCTGATTTACCTGGTGCAATAGGTTCTTTTGGCCATTCTGGAACAGTACATCCGCAAGAAGCTCTAGCATTCGTGATTAATAATGGAGCTGTTCCAGTGTTTTTGAAACTGAAAGTGTGTTCTACTTTATCACCTTGATTGATTTCGCCAAACTCAAATTCAGTAGTTTCAAACGTCATTTCAGGAGCTCCAGCAGTAGCGTCTTTCACTTCTTCTACTTTCGCTTCAACCTTCTTGTCTGTTTTTTTAACTTCTTCCTTAGGAGTAGCCCCTTTCTTTTTATCTGTAGTTAATTCAATTTCCGTTTTTTTTACGGGCATTTCAACACTGTCAACTGTAGGTTCTTTTAAATCAACAGCATTAATAGGAGTAGCCTCTTCAATAGCTGTTGCTTCTTCAACTGGAGCAGTTTCGTTATATTCTTCCATTATCGATTCTGCTTCTTCAACTTTGGCATCACCACTACATGATGTCAACAGCGAGGAAGCAACAAATAGTGTTGATAACGCGAAAATAGATCTCTTCTTCATGTTCATATTTATTGTTGGTTTGTAATTTAATTCAAATAATTATAACAAAGTTAACAATCATTCATTTTAAGGCAAATATTAACGGTTATCTATCAAGCCTCTTCCGCTTTTTTTAATGATACCTTCTTTTATAAGTTGAGCAGAAAGCACGTCTAACACCCCGTTAATAAACTGTTTGCTTTTTGGAGTACTATACTTTTTTGATAGTTCAATAAACTCATTAATAGTTACCTTTGTAGGGATATATGGAAAATGAATCATTTCATTGCAAGCCATTTCCAAAATAATTTGGTCAGTAAGTGCTACACGTTCTAATTTCCAATTTGATAAAGATGAAGCAATTTTTTCTCTTAGCTCATCATTTTGTTTCACTGTTTCATTAAAGAGTGTTAACAAAAAATCTTTGTCCTCATCCCAGTTCTCTGACAGTGAATAATGTACAAACTGTCCTGGTTCAATCTTTTTGATTGATTTTAATATTAAGCTTAATGCTATTTCACCGTTTTCATCCCACTGAGCATCACTTTCCTCAAATTGGTTTTTAATAATAGGGTTTTTGAAAATGTGTTTTTTGATGATGATTTTTAAAATTTCCTTTTCATCATTCAATGTTTTTTGAGGCTTTTTTAAATATTCAATAAAACGCTCGTCTTCACTGATGTTTTCTCTATAAATTTTACGAGCTAAGGAATTTTCTTTGTCCCAACTCAATTTTCTTTTAGCTACAGCAGCATGAAATTCATCATCATCCTCAATTACCTGAAGTGTTTGAAAGGTATGAAAAGCAGTTTTGCTATGTTTTACATCAAGGTGATATAACTCCGTTAAAAAGAGTAAGGTGGAATAATAGTGGTTTAATATATTATCCGTATCCTCTAATAATTGTTGTTGTATTTTTTTGATGTCCTTGTCGCGCTCCGTTCTGTAATAATTCATGGCACTTTGTGCCGAATCAGTTACTTCCTCTTCAAATTCAGGTAAGGTTGGAAGGTGTTTCTGAACAAAGTATCGCTTAAATAGTTCTTTAGCGTCTTTTTTGTTTCGTGCTAACGACTGATGATCGGGAGGAATCATTGAGTTTAAGTCAGGAGCAAAGTCTTCATCAATTTGCTCAATAGCAAGATTGAAATTAGACTCTTCTTTTTTTCTAAATGCAAACACGCCTTGCATTGCTTTAATTCTTAGAAACCTTCTATTGAGCATTTTAGTTATGTTAAAGAACTAGATATTTATCGTATCTTTGTGCGACCTTTTTATTCAGTTTCAAAGGTAAGAAAAATAGGGTTGTAAACTGACTAGAAAACATAAAATTCAAAGAAGGAAAAGCAAGTGAAGGAGCTAAAGCGATTAAATAAATTCTTTATTAAGTACAAATATCGCTTAATATTAGGTGTATTCTTTATTACTGCTTCCAATATTTTTTCTGTTTTTATCCCTCATTTGACTGGTCAAGCAATCGATTTAATTAAAGAAAATGCTTCACTGTACACGGTGATTAAAGGGGTAAGTGAAACATCTTCCTTTGAAGGTCAATTTATCAGCAGCATTATTCTTATTGGAGCGCTCATCCTAGGTAGCGCCTTATTGCGTGGTGTTTTTTTATACCTCACCCGACAAACTATAATTGTCATGTCACGCTTTATTGAATACGACATGAAAAATGAAATTTTTAGTCATTACCAACAGTTGCCTATTAGTTTTTACCGAAGTCATAATACTGGTGACTTAATGAATCGAATTTCAGAAGATGTAAGCAAAGTACGGATGTACATAGGACCTGCTATCATGTATGGCCTTAATTTGATTGTGTTGTTTGCCTTAACGATTTCTAAAATGTATTCTGTAAATAGTACGTTAGCTACCTATACATTATTACCACTACCAGTGCTGTCTATTTGTATTTATTATGTGAGTTCAAAAATGGACAAGCAGTCTACTAAAATTCAGCAAAACCTATCAGGACTCTCTACCTTTGTGCAGGAAGCATTTTCGGGAATTAGAGTTTTAAAAGCATTTTCTAAAGAAAAAGAATTTGAAAAACAGTTTTTAGTAAAAAGTGATGCTTATAAAGATGAGTCGTTGAAACTGGCGATGATAAATGCCTTGTTTTTTCCTGTTATTTTGGGATTAATTGGGCTAAGTACCATTTCAGTCGTATATATTGGGGGATTGGAAGTAATTGCTGGGAATGCCTCTGTAGGCAATATTGCTGAGTTTGTGATGTATGTCAATATGCTGACTTGGCCCGTAGCATCATTAGGTTGGGTGACCAGCATTATTCAAAGTGCTGCTGCCTCACAAAGACGAATAAGTGAGTTTTTAAACACTAAAGCAACCATTGTTTCAGAGAAAAAATTGGAGAAAGAAATTGCTGGAGCAATCACCTTTGAAAAAGTAAAGTTGACCTATCCCGATTCTGACATCACAGCGGTTGAAGATTTATCGTTTGAAATTAAACAAGGGGAAAGCATTGCCATAGTAGGGGGGACGGGGTCTGGAAAAAGTAGTATTGCTAACCTGATTACCAGATTATATGACCCTTCAGAAGGTGTTGTGAAAATTGATGGTATAGACGTCAAGGATTATAGCATTCCAAAATTGCGTGAGCAAATTGGCTACGTGCCGCAAGACGTGTTTTTGTTTTCGGATTCAATCGGTAATAATATCGGATTTGGTTTAGCCGATGTAGAGCAACAACAAATTGAACAAGCTGCGAAAGATGCAGGGGTTTATAAAAACATTATGGACTTCCCTAATCAATTTGACACCGTGTTAGGAGAACGTGGAATTACCTTGTCGGGTGGACAAAAACAACGTGTTACGTTGGCACGCGCCTTAATCAGAAACCCGAAGATTTTAATTTTAGACGATAGCCTTTCAGCGGTGGATACCAAAACCGAAGATGAGATTTTATCAAACCTCAAGCGTATCATGCAAAACAGGACTACAGTGATTGTTTCTCATCGAGTTTCTTCAGTAAAACTAGCGGATAAAATTGCTTTTCTAGAAGATGGGAAGATAACTGAAATGGGCACACACGAAGAGTTGATGTTCAAAAACGGATCCTATAAGAGTTTGTATGAGTCGCAATTAGAGGAGGTTGTTGAGTAAGAGGTTTTTTTCGAAGTATTAAAATCATTAAATCAAGGTGAGAAAGTGAATTGAAATAATTATTGTCCTAACACTGATTCTTGGCTTTATTTCATGGGTGTTGTTTATGAATTTTTTAACACCTGTAGAATATACAGTAGGGAATATATGCGTGTATATACAATACATATAAATACTTCAATTGATATCAAATATTCGGTTAACGGTAAAGAATATAAAAATGGAGGATATTTAATTGAAGACTGTTTGTTCAGTCATCGTAAACATGATTTTTTCATAGTCAAATATTCAAGAGTATTTCCCTCTAAAGCATCAATGTTATTTTGTTATGATGTTGACGAGGGATTTTACCTTAGTAACATTGGTGTTTCTTTTAAAGAAAACCCTATTGATTTTTCTTATAAATCTGGTTTGAAATAATAGTCATCCCAGAATTTTGTTTCTCATATAATGTCAGGAATCTTTCCCTAGAAACCACAACATTCTATTCCATTCCAAAAAGATTCCCGACATTACTTCATTACATTTCGTAATTCTGGAATGACGGTAAAATATAAACTCCTCTTTTATTTACTTTCTCTCCGCAACTGGAATCCACAACACCAAACTATCTGATTTAGGATATTGCTCCACAGCAATTGCAGAGTCTAATACCATTTGGTGTTCTTTGGCATAAGTGAAAATTTCACGATAAGTAGCAGTTAGAAGCGGGTGCGATTTATGTTGTGCTTGCAAACAATTTTCTAATCGGAAGGTCTCAATGGTTAAGTCATCACCGAGTTTTTTACCGCCAGTGTAAGTAGCTCCCACAAAAACTTTCACGTAGTGTTTGTTCTCTTTTGAAGGAGCTGTGTAATAATACGCAGTCAGTTTTTCGGTTGAGTTTTTTGATTGTATTAAGGCATCCATGTCACTAAAGTATTTACCCATGCGGGTGTCTTTTGCATTGCCCTCATAAACTTTTCCTTGTAAAGTGAATTCTTTACTTTTTAGCTCTTGAACCATTACCTCATTCCAACCACCTAAGTAGATGTAAATGCTCATGGTTACAATAAAAATAGCTAAAACGATAATCCATTTTTTCATTTGGGAGATATTAGATTGTTAGATATGAGTAGTTAGATTGGAGTGTAGAGTTACAGATTGAATGGTTTTATGTTATTTAATTTTTCTCAAAAACACTTATAACTTAAAACTTTCAACTTCATACTTTATAATACTATCTTTCTACTTTACTCTTTGATCTTGTGTCTTTCTACTTTTAGTCTCAGTACTCAAATCCCGATACTGCATATTATAAAGCTCTGCGTAAAAAGAATCTTGTTTCAACAATTCTTCGTGCGAGCCCATTTCTTTGATTTCACCTTTGTCTAAGACAATAATTTTATGAGCGTGTTGTATGGTCGATAAGCGATGTGCAATCACTAGCGCTGTTCTGCCTTTCATCATTTTCTCAATGGCTTCCTGAATCATGATTTCTGTTTCAGTATCAACCGAAGATGTCGCTTCATCCAACACAATGATTCTTGGGTTGTAAACCATTGCTCTAACAAAGGAGATGAGCTGACGTTGGCCTACGGATAAACTTACCCCACGCTCTTGCACATTATAGTCTAAACCACCAGGTAGTTTACTAATAAACTTACGTGCACCAACCATTTCTGCTGCACGCATAATTTGTTCATCAGTAATGGCTTCATCACCCAAACGAATATTTTCACGGATACTGTTAGAAAAAAGAAATACATCTTGAAGCACCACACCAATATTCTTTCTCAAATTGCTCAATTGATATTGGTTGATATCTTTTCCATCAATTTCAATGGAGCCTTTGTTGATTTCGTAGTAACGGTTTAATAAATTGATGATAGATGATTTCCCTGCACCAGTAGCACCTACGAAAGCAATAGTTTCTCCTTGTTTTACTTCGAATGAAATGTCTTTCAACACGTAATCCTCATCATTATAAGCGAACCACACGTTTTTTAAACTTATATCTCCTCTCAAATTGTTCTCAACCACATCGCCTTCATCGGGCATCATATTATTGTCATCAATTAGTTTCATGATCCGAGAAGTGCTAATGATGCCCATCTGGATAGTGTTGAATCGGTCAGCAATCATTCGGATAGGTCTAAAAAACATACTGATATACATAATAAACATAATCAAATCACCCACCTCAGTCACATAGCCCTGTATAATTCCACGTGCCCCATACCATACTAATAACCCTGTACCAATTGCACCGATTACTTCCGCCACAGGAAAATAGATGGAGTAATATTTCACTGATTTCAAGTTCTCTTTACGGTGCTCTCGATTAATTTTTTCAAACTTTACCATCTGCAATTTTTCCGTATTGAAAATTTGCACAACACTCATTCCTGTCACATGTTCTTGCACAAACGTGTTGAGACGAGAAACAGCAGTTCTTACGCCATCAAATGATTCTTTTATCTTTTCTTTGAATATGTAGGTGCTAATTAATAGTAGTGGAAGCATGCTTAAACTGATAAATGTTAGTCGCCAGTTGAAATAAAACATCACCGAAAGAATGACAACGAGTTGTAAAATTTCAGCGATAACAGATGCTAAGCCTTGACTGAAAACATCCGCCAACGTTTCGATGTCAGAAATATTTCTAGTGACCAGTTGGCCAATAGGGGTTTTATCAAAAAACTTTAACCTTAAGCGGACAAGGTGTTTGAAAAGTGAAATCCGAATATCGCGAATCACATGTTGTCCCAACCAGCCTGCTAAATAGGTGTTACCAAATTGAAGAATACTTTGCCCAACTAAAACAGCCAACATGATAAAAAACATTTTGGTGATAGCGTTGACATCGCCATTAGTGATTGGTCCGTCAATGGTTTTACCCACAAGAAAAGGAAGTGCTGGAGCTAAAATAGCAGCTAAAATAGTGGTGATTACTAAAAAATAGAAATGAAAATTGTAAGGAGTTACAAATGAATAAAGTCGCTTGAGGACTGCGTAGTCAAATTTGTTTCCTTTAGTATTCGTACTTTCTTGCTGTCCTTTCATTTGAATTGTAAATGTAATAACTATTTTATCAATCTTAATGGGAAATTAGCGAATGATAGTTTTCTACAAACTGATTATTGAACGGAAAAGTTTATCCTTTTAATAGTTCACCTCCACTAAGTATAATCCCGCTGCGGGCACAGCTCTTCCTGCATTATTACGGTTTTTACTTTCAATAATTTCACGAAATTGTTGCGCGGAAATTTTACCTAAACCTACCTCTAACAAAGTGCCTACAATTGCACGTACCATGCCACGCAAAAAACGATTGGCTTTAATATAAAATTCTAATTTGTTTCCTTCCTGTTTCCATTCCGCTTGCATGATGTTGCATTGAAACGTTTTTACTTCAGTGTGTACTTTGCTAAAACATTCAAAATCGGTGTGCTCTAATAAAATTTTCGCAGCTTGATTCATTGATTCCACATTCACAGGTTTGTGATAGCGATAATATTGATTTAATAAAAAAGGGTTTTTAGCGCTTTCTATTCGATAGCGATAAGCGCGTGAGATGGCATCAAAGCGCACGTTAAAGCCAGCAGACACTTCCTTGATAGTATAGAATGCAAGGTCGTTGGGAGAAACCCCGTTGAGCTGTTGGATCAATTTGTCAGTTAGCAGCTGTTCGGTATCAAAATGAACAAATTGTTGTTCCGCATGTACTCCAGTATCTGTTCGACCACTTCCCAGTGTTGTGATTTCCTCTCGAAGAACAGTCGATAAAGCTTTATTGACCTCGGCTTGCACCGTGTTAGCATTGGGTTGTAGTTGCCAACCGTGGTAGTTGGTACCATCATAAGCTAATTCAAGTAAATAACGCATTTGGAGTGTAGAAATTCTTGTTAGTTTTGTGCTTCTAAAATACGGAAGTATAAAACTAATTAAATAAAAATGATACAAAGACCACAAACCCTTCTTTTGATTGTCGTAGTTGCTTTAATGAGTATAACTGCATTTAGCAATGTGTGGACATTAGAAACGGAGTCGATGTCAGTGATTCTGAATACGAGAAAAATCACAGTGAACCCTGAAGGTGCTACTTACTCAACCATATATTTAGCGGTAGTAACTTTAGGAAGTGCAATTGTGGCTTTATTTTCTATTTTCCAATATAAAAACAGAAAACTACAAATGATTATCGGAGCGATTAATAACTTAATTATAACCTCTTTCTTATTATTGGTAACCTTTGTGGCTTTACCAAAAGCGATTGAGTTATCAGGAGCTCAAAAAGAAGGGGCTTTTTCCGTTGCTTACTTTCTACCGCTGGGAGCATTAGTTGCTAACTTTATTTCAAACAAATTGATTAAGAAAGACGAAAACTTGGTGCGCTCAATGGACAGAATGCGGTAATTAGGTAAAGAGTGACTTATAACAAATGATTAAGTCCTTCAGCAGCTTGAGTCAGTTTTTCTACAGTATTTTTATCTAATTCGTTTAAAATTAAATAAAGATTTTCGCTGTCAATTAAGTGATTCTGTGCTAAAAGCGCAATTTCTGATTTCATCGAAGAGGATTGTATAAAGTTCATCAATTGAAGTAATTGGCTTGTTGTAATTCGACTCTTTACAATTTCTCTTTTAATTAATTCAAATCGCGAATTCTCAAACTCACTGTTTTCTAACTTCAATTGAATTAAATTAAAGTTATCTGCCGTCAGAATGGGTAAATGACTAATTGCTTCTAGACTAAAAGGGGTAATACCTGGATTTTTTTCTAAGTGAATGTAGCCGTTATCATTCTCAAGCAATAAAAAATGATGAGAATCTTTTACATTTAAATCTTTAAGATAAGTGTAATATCCACCATTAGGTTCAAAAACCACAAAACTCAAGTGATGAACTCCTCCTTGGAGTTTGGTGGAAAACACTTCTCCTTGTTCAATCTTTCCTAAAAAGCTATCCTCTAAATATACAACACATAAATTAGTTTGTGCATTAGTGAACTCTATCGTGAATCGTTCGCTCTGACTAGTAATAGCAATTGAAAAATACAATAGCAAAAGGATTAAATGTTTTTTGATTGTTGAGTTCATACCCAATTTAGATTTCCAAAATCATACCAACCTTCATAACTTGTCTTTAATGCTTATATTCGTGGTAATGAAAAATACCTTGTTGATTTTTATCGCCTTATTTTTTGGAGTAATTGTACAAGTTTTTGCCCAAAGCAAAATGACTATGACGGGTGACATGCTGTTAAATGATGGACGGTATGGTACGGCAATAAAAGTGTATGAAGAGGCACTGAAAGAAGATAAAAAGCAGGATTATATTTTTATGCGAATGGCTCTGTGTTATAATTCATTAGCATTAGGTGATAGTGGTTTGAAATACATTGATAAAGCTTTGAACGAAACAAAACATCCTTCCTTAGAAATGCATCGCATCAAAGGCTTTTCTATGCAGCTGTTGTACCGTTTTGACGAGGCGATTAAACTTTATCGTAAATCAGATCCGCAAAAAATGGATCGAAAGTATGTGCCAAAATACATTAAAGAATGTGAGTATGGAAAATCATATTTAAAGCGACCGGTAGATGTGACCATTACAAACATTGGGGATGTGATAAATACCAAACATCATGATTTATTACCAAAAATAACGGCTGATGGGAAATACATGTTTTTCACCTCATATCCACCAGAAGACGAATCACATCTGAATAATTTACAGGATATTTATAAATCCGTTAACATAAACGGAACCTGGTCAAATCCAAAGAAAGTAGCTCCGCCAATCAGTGATCCTGAAAATAATGATGCAGTTGTTGGTGTCTCACCTGATGGGCATACCATGTTTTTATTTCGAGGTTCAAATGGAGGTGATATTTTGGTGTCTGAAGTTGTTAATGGTACTTGGAATGAACCTACACAAATGTCTTTTAACACAGTAGGAAAAGAATCTTCGATTACAATTTCTCCTGATGGTAAAACCTTATTGTTTGTACGAAAATCTATTGGTGGCAATAGCAATATTTATGAGAGTGTTAAACAATCAGGTGACACTTGGTCGACTCCGCGACCACTATCAAAAACAATTAACACTTCTTATGATGAGGAATCACCTTTTCTCCACCCAGATGGAAAAACACTTTACTTCAGTTCAAAAGGGCATACTACGATGGGAGGTTTTGATATTTTTAAATCCTCATTAGTGAATGGCGAATGGTCAACACCAGTAAACTTAGGTTATCCAGTAAATACTACAGGAGACGATTTTTGTTTTGTGCTTTCTGCTGATGGTCAAAAAGGGTATTATTCATCACAACGAAAAGAAGGTTTTGGTGGACAAGATATTTATGAGTTGACTTTTAAAACACAAGACAAATTACCTGAGCTAACACTGTTAAAAGGGACGGTGAAAAACAGGTTGACTGGGAACCCGATGGAAGCAGCAATTGAAATTTGGGACAATGAATCTGAAAAAGAAATAGCACAATTTCGTTCGAATGGCGAAACTGGAGAATACCTCATTACGCTCCCTGCTGGGAAAAATTATGCCATACGAATTAACGATAGTACCTCCCTATTTCATTCTGAAAATGTATTCTTGCCTGTTGGGGAGGGATATCAGGTGGTTGAAAAACATATTTTACTTTCACCTCTTCAAAAAGGTGCTAAAGTCACTTTAAATAATGTGTTCTTTGAAACAGGTGCTGCTGTTTTAGATGAGGAATCAAATTTAGAACTGGATATGGTGGCAGAGCTGTTATTAAAATATCCCAATGCTAAGGTTGAAATTGGTGGTCATACAGATAATGTGGGCAATGATGAATCCAATCATCTTTTGTCACAAAATCGTGCCCAAGTAGTAGTTGATTATTTAATCGCAAAAGGAATTCCTGTTTCAATGATGGTTGCAAAAGGTTACGGAAGTAGCGAACCCCTCGCAGATAACGCCACTGAGGAAGGTCGAAAGCTGAATAGACGTACCGATCTAATAATACTAGAGTAAGTGAAGACGAAGACTGTTGACAATAAATTCTGGTTACTTGCATTATATGTTGCAATTGTCTGCTCAATAGTATTGCGGAGTTATGTTGAAAGTACTCATTTTGTAACACCTGATTCAGAATTTTATCTACGTGTCGCTGAAAATATTAATAACGGAAAAGGGATAATAGCCCCCGATGTATATCCTTTTGATGAACAAACACCCGAAGTACATTTTGCGGTCTGGCCTATTGGTTATCCTGCAATGATAGCGTTGATAAGTAAATTTTCAGGATTAAGCTTATTGGTGTCTTCCAAGGTGGTTAATTTGATTTTTTTGGGGCTTATTTTTTATTTATTTCACCATTGGTTTAAAAAAGATGCGTGGTTTCCTGCGCTTTATTTTTTTTCATACGCTAAAATGGAAGTATTCTCTTATACCTGGTCTGAAGGTGCTTTTTTGTTTTTTATTCTTTTGTTATGCTATTGGCTATCAAATTTGGAGAAGAAGTTTTTATTTGTAAAAGTGGTATTTTGTTTAATTGCGTTGTTTTTACTGCGTTATGCAGGAGTTATTTTCTTTTTGTATGTGGGGGTATTTGGTATTTACCAATGGTATATAGGAAATAAGAAAAAAGCATTGGTATTAGTATTGAGCGTATGTGTTGCGGGCGTTCCCTGTTTGTTGTATTTGTGGAATAATCAAATGAATAATGGTTATTACTCTGGGTTAGATCGTTTCACCCCTGACGAGATGTCTAATTGGTTTGCTATTAAATCATCCATAGTTGGGTTGGGAAACGAGTTTCTATTTGTAAGCCATTATTTTGTTTTGAAAAACAACTTAACTTGGATTTTTATATTGTTTACATCGTTACAGTTCGTGTTATATGTTAGACTATGGCGCAGTAGGAAGTTAATTCTACAACCGTTATTCAATCAAGCTTCATGGATAATGGTGAGTATGAGTATTGGGTATTTAGTTTTTGTAGGTGTTTTACAACGGTTACACGCCTGTTCCTATTTTGACTACCGCATTTTAGCTCCTTTTTCGACTTTGTTTTTTGTAGCGGTTTTTGGGTCAATTTCAAAATCACAGCAGCCAGATTTTTTTGAAAAAAATAAAACTTGGATCTTAGGTTTTATGCTCATATGCTATGTGATGAGTTTGCCTAAGATGTTTTTAGTTGATTTGTTATTCTGAGAAAAAAAGAAAGGCTTGAGTGGTACTCAAGCCTAAAATCAGATTATTTGGAAAGCTTTACTTTGACAGCAGTAGGTCCTTTAGGTCCCATCTCTACTTCAAAAGTAACAGCGTTATTATCTTTTATTTCATCAATGGTATTATTGATGTGTACAAAAAGACTTTCTTGAGTTTCAGTATCCTTGATAAAACCATATCCCTTAGAGTCATTGAAAAAAGTAACAATTCCCTTTCTGATGGGGTCAAGTTCAATATTCTCTTGTTTAGGAGTGAATATTTGAATGTTTTCTTTCTTAATTTCTTTCTTTTTCTTAGTTGGATCTGGGGGAGTATCCGTGATGTTTCCATCTTCATCGACATAGGCAATCATGTCATCAAGACTACCTTTTTTCTCAATGTCTTTTTTAGCTATTTTTCTAGCTTCTTTTTCTTTCCGCTTCTTTTCCTTCTTATTTCTTACTTCCTTTTTGTTGAATGTTTCTTGCGATCTCCCCATAAATACTATTTTTACTTTTTTAAGATTAGAATTGTTTCACTTTACTTAGTCTAAAAATTAAGAAGATAAAGACCAGTATTAGTGAACGATTCAGAGGCAATTGCTGCCGATGGGTGGTCTTTTATAATTTAATTTTCGGATTGCCTAATTAGGTGATAAGAGTGATTAGCACCAACTAGGGTAGTCTAGAGGTTGCAATTTACAATAATTTTGCATTTTTCTCAAATTACTTGTGCTCTTAGTTTGGCATATCAGCAAATGGTAGGTCTGGGAAAGAAATGAGGCTTAAAAAATTTTATAATCACTATGACAGTTGAGTTATTTTAACTTGTCCATTATTTCAAAGAATTCATCTCTTAATCTGGCAGCTTCCATGAAATCCATTTCTTTTGCAGCTTTCTCCATGTCTTTTTTAAGCTTGTCCGCTAACTTTTGTAGTTGATCCTTATTCATATATTGAACAACTGGATCTGCAGCGATAGAGGGTTTTTCTTCTAGATAATAATCCTTAGCCTTTCTGCTGGAATCTGCTGCACTAGTTTGCATAAGAATAGCATCTTTTGATTTGATTACAGTAGTCGGAGTGATACCATGTTTGGTGTTATATTCAATCTGAATCATCCTTCTTCGGTGTGTTTCATCAATAGCCTGTTGCATAGATCCGGTCATTTTATCTGCATACATGATGACGTGTCCATTAGAGTTTCTTGCTGCACGACCAATGGTTTGAATCATGGATTTCATATTTCGTAAGAACCCTTCTTTGTCTGCATCAAAAATAACAACAAGCGAAACCTCAGGTAAATCAAGCCCCTCTCTTAATAAGTTAACTCCGACCAAAACATCAAACTCACCTAGGCGAAGCTGTCTTAATATTTCTACCCGGTCTAAGGTGTCCACTTCCGAATGAATGTATCGTGTCTTCACATCAATATTGACTAAATAAGTGGTCAATTCTTCCGCCATACGTTTGGTTAGTGTTGTAATTAAAACGCGTTCGTTTTTCTTGACAGTTAAGTCTATTTCTTCCAATAAATCATCAATTTGATTTAAACTTGGCCTTACTTCAATTAATGGGTCTAGCAATCCAGTAGGACGAATGATCTGTTCAACTACGACTCCATCTGTTTTTTCTAATTCATAATCACTAGGCGTAGCACTCACATAAATAGTTTGTCCGATGATGTCTTCAAACTCTTGAAAAGTGAGCGGGCGGTTATCCATAGCTGCTGGCAGGCGAAAGCCATACTCAACTAAATTTACTTTTCGAGCTCGATCGCCTCCCCACATCGCTCTGATTTGCGGAAGGGTTACATGACTTTCGTCCACCACTAAGAGGAAATCTTTAGGGAAATAATCTAACAGACAGAATGGTCGTTGGCCTGGTCTTCGTTTATCAAAATACCGCGAATAGTTTTCTATGCCACTACAATAACCTAACTCCCGCATCATTTCTAAATCGAATTCTGTTCGCTCCAATACACGTTTTGCTTCGGGGAATTTTCCTTCGGACTCCAAGAGGCTCACATGTTTCATTAAGTCATTTTGGATTTCTTTTATTACTTCATGTAGCGTATCCTTACCAGTGACAAAGATGTTAGCTGGAAATATTGAAAGACTGGGCTCCGAACTAATTTTTTTACCTGAAATGGGATCAATACTATGAATTTCTTCAATTTCATCTCCCCAAAAACTAATTCGGTATGCATGGTCTAAATAGGCTGGGTAAATATCAACGGTGTCTCCTTTTACTCTAAAATTGCCTCGTTTAAATTCCGCTTCTGTGCGGCTGTACATAATTTCAACAAACTCGTATAGTAGTTGATTTCTGCTTATCGTCTCTCCTGTTTTTAAAACAATAACACTTTGAGCAAATGTTTCAGGATTTCCCATACCGTAAATACAGGAAACTGAGGCGATGACAATTACATCATTTCTACCTGACATCAAAGCAGAAGTAGTACTCAAACGAAGTTTTTCTATATCTTCATTAATGGAAAGGTCTTTTTCGATATAAGTATTACTGGTAGGCATATACGCCTCAGGTTGGTAGTAATCATAATAAGATACAAAGTACTCTACTCGGTTATTGGGGAAAAACTGCTTAAACTCCCCATAAAGTTGAGCGGCAAGTGTTTTGTTGTGACTTAGAACTAATGTTGGTCGTTGCGTTCGCTCAATAACATTGGCTATAGAGAACGTTTTACCTGATCCAGTTACTCCTAAAAGTGTTTGAAAGTTTTCACCATCATTAACTCCTTCAGCAAGTTTTTGTATTGCTTTAGGTTGGTCACCCGTAGGTTTGAAATCAGAATGAAGCTCAAATTTCATAAATTTAATTATATTGATGAGAGTACTTACAAATATATAGTTTATGACGTCCAATCTTCTTCCAGATCATTTTTTTAAACAAATAGTTGAAACAAATTGGGTGGCGGTTACTTTTGCTGATTTAGAAGGTAATATAATATATGCTAACAAGTCTTCATGTGACCTTTATGCATATGAACATGATGAACTGATAGGAAAACACGTTGATATTTTTAATGCAGATGACTCATTAGATACCGCAACAATTGTAAATGATATTTTTAGCAAAGGAAGATGGAGTGGAGAGCTTATACAACGGAAAAAAGACGGAACTAACTTTCCTGCTTTTTTGACTGTTTGGCTTATTAACGATCAAGAAGGAAACCCTTATGGGTTAGTAAGTAATAGTAAGGACTTATCGGAAGAAAAAGAAGCAGATAAAAAAATACAAGAGAATAATGAAACATTAAAATTGCTGTTAGATTCATTGCCAATAGGTATTTTTATACTTAATCATGAAGGTAAACCCTATTACGCCAATAATTTCACTAAAGCACTTGCTCACAAAACTCCTGAGACAAAAGTAGAACAGTTGGATGGAATGAATGAATGGAAAGTATATAAACAATATACTGACACACCCTACCCTTTTAAAGATCTGCCGATTACTCGAGCATTAAAAGGTGAGAAGAGTACTAAAACTGATTTGGATATTCTAATAGAAAACCAACGTTACCATGTTTCCGCCACAGCACAGCCCGTTTATGTGAATGGGAAAATTAAATACGCAGTTTCTGCATTTTTAGATATTTCGGAGATTCTGGATAAACAAAAAGAAATTGAAAGAAGAGAAAGTGAGATTCAAGCACTAATTAATTCCTATGATTTCTACTTTTTTTCAGTGGATAAAAACTTTAAAATTATTCGATATAACAATACCTTTAAAAAAAGTGTTGGAGCTGGTGGGATAAAAATTGATGGGTTTAATGTGAAAGATATTATTCCAAAAAGTCAGTTAACAGAAATTGAAGCATTATACAACTTAGCTTTTTCTGGGGAATCTATAACTGATATCAGGGAGTACGAAGCAGAAGAAGGATATAGAACTTATGAAACAAGATATGCTCCTATTTATTCTAGAGGAGAAATTTATGCGGTATCAGTCATCTCAGAAAATATAACTAAGAGAATTGAGAGTGAAAATCAATTAAAAGAAGCTTTGAGTTCTTTGTCTAGGCGAGAGTCTGAAATTTCATCCATCATTAATAATACTGATGCTATGATTCTCTCTATTGATAAGAAATATAATATAATAGAATGTAATGAAGCGTTCCTAAATATGACGTTGAAAAACTTTAATGTAAAAAAATTAAAGGGGACTTCTATATTTGACTATTTACTGGCCTCGAGTCATAACCATCTAAGAGCTCTTTATAAAAGGGTTTTTGACGGAGAAACGGTAGTGGATGAGCACGGCTATGAGACATCCAATGGATACATTGTTTATGAAACACGTTATAATCCAATTGTTAACCGAGGAAAGGTTATAGCCATCTCTATTTTTTCACAAAATATTTCCTCAAGAAAAAATAATGAAAAAAAGTTGAAATCAGCATTAGAAGAAAAAGAACTTTTATTAAATGAGGTCCATCATCGAGTGAAAAACAATTTAGCTATAATAAGTAGCCTATTACAGCTAGAGGAGTTGAAAACTTCGAATAAAGAGATAAAGGATATTTTGATTTCAAGTCAAAATAGAATTAAATCAACCGCGTTGGTACATCAATTTCTCTACCAGAATGATTCGATTGCGAAGATAAAATTCAGTGAATATGTTAAAGAGTTTATTAATCAAATAGAAAAATCTTTAATTTCTGACAAACAAATAAATATTTCAATTGCTGGAGAAGATTTTGATTTAGATATTGAGCAAGCTATTCCTTGTGGTTTAATTCTCAATGAATTATTTACTAATTCGGTAAAACATGCATTTCCTAATACATTGATTGAAGCTAACATTAATATTTATTTCAAGAAAGAAAACGGAGGAGTGGAATTAACTTTTTCAGATAACGGGGTCGGTTTTAATGATGAGGTTTCTACTAATAATACACTTGGTTTAACAGTTGTTAAGACTTTAGTTAAACAACTTAACGGTAAGGTGGTTATCAATTCAAAAAAAGGAGCTGTTTTTAGTGTTTCTTTTCCAATTTGAAAATTATTGTTTAACCTTTGTTGAATGAATCGAGTATTTGTGGTAGAAGACGAGTTACTAGTAGCATTAGTCTATACGCAAGTTTTAACAAGAAATGGATATCAAATTGTTGGTCCATTTACTACAGGTAAGGAGGCATTAGAAAAACTTACTTCAGATAATATTTGTGCAGTTTTGTTAGATATTCAACTTGATGATGAAATTTCAGGTATAGAAATAGCTGAGCAGTTTCGATTAAAATCGCTTGCTCCAATAATATTTACAACAGGTAATGATATTAATAAAACAGTACAGCAAAGCGCTCATTTAGAAAATGTTTTTGTTTTGTCAAAACCAATAAATATCCAAGAACTACTCGAAGTATTAAAAAGTTAATTACTCCAAATTTCCCAAGCTTTCTCAGCTTGTAGTTCTAACATTTCAAGTCCATTTTTTACTTTAGCACCTCTTTCCTTTCCTAATTTCATGAATTTAGTTTCTAAAGGATTATAAACTAAATCAAATAAATAATGAGATGAGTTTATCGCTTCGTAGGGTAAATCTGGGGATTTGTCTACATGAGGAAACATACCTAGGGGAGTAGTATTAATTATTATTTGGTAGTTAGCAATGATATCAGGAGTTAATTCATCGTAAGAGAGTGTCGTTTTATTGGGTTTCCTTGAAACACATTGATACGAAACATTACTATCTACAAGGGCGGCCTTTACTGCTTTCGAAGCACCTCCAGTCCCAAGAATTAGAGCTTTTTTATTTGCTAAATTAACAACCATTTTTTTTAATGATTGTAAAAAGCCGTAATAATCAGAATTAAATCCCTTTAGCTTTCCGTTCGATAAAACTTTAACTACGTTAATAGCACCAATGCGACTTGCTGCATCATCAATTTCGTCTAGGAAAGGGATTATTGTTTCTTTATGTGGAATTGTAATATTAAACCCTTTTAACTCTTCTATATGAGTTTTGAGAACGTTTTCTAATAATTCTATCGTCTCTATTTCAAACAGTTCGTATTTTGCATCAGCAATGTTCTCTCTAGCAAATTTTTCAGTAAAATATTTTTTTGAAAAAGAATGAGAGAGAGGATAGCCTATTAATCCGTATAAATTCACTTAATGGTGGACTTGTTTAGTGAAAATTGATATGAGGCTGCTTCCTGAAAGCACGACAAGGGTCACGATAACTCCAGCGATCAACACACCTAATGAAACAGCAAGAAGTGCCTGCCTTTTTCTAAAGCCAAATAACCAAGCTGCAAAAGTACCTGTGTAAGCACCTGTAACTGGTAAGGGAATCATAACAAAAACCATCAACCCCCAAAAACCATATTTTTGGATATCTTTCTCTACTTTTTTTCTTGTACGCGCAACAAATTTATCAAAGATGATTTCATAAAATTTTATTTTCATGAATTGTTTATGAAATACTCCTAAGAAAACATAGACGATAGGTATTGCTAGTAAATTAGCACACACACAAACTAGGTAGGCAATTATTGGGTCTACACCATTGGTTAATGCATATAAAATCCCTCCCCTCAATTCAGATATAGGTAGTATGCTCCAAAGAAAAGATTTAAGTATGATTTCAGACATTATTTTTGAGGCATGAAATGGTCAAAAGTATCACTTCTTAAACCCAATCTAATAGTTTCTAATGGGATAACTTCTTCAGCAGAAATATTTCCTAAGTTTACATCAGCGCCACAAAGTTTAATAAAAAAGACTTGTTGCGTTTTTTGAGGAGCTTCCCAGATGATTTTTTCCATGGGAACTTCCGTTAATATTTCCTGAACTAATCCCATTCTAACTTCTCCAGAAGATCTAAATAAACCAACATTTCCCGCTTCTCTAGATTCACCAATTACTTTCCATGCGCCAGCTTCTAGCTCAGCTTTCATTAATTTAATCCATTGATATGGGGGGATTATTTTTTCAGCATCTTTAGAACCAACTTCCGATAACACAGTTACCTGTTTAGCAAAGGATGAAATCAATTCACATTTTTTATCGTGTTCTAATTCTATTGAACCATCAGACACTTCAGCATATTCTAATTTATATTTATCAAGAAGTCTGCGATAGTCATCAAGTTGATTTCTAACTAAAAAAGCTTCAAACAACGTGCCTCCAAAATAAACTGGTATGCCAGCAGAGCGATAGACTTCGATTTTTTCTTCTAATCGTTTGGTTACGAAAGAAGTAGCCCAGCCGAATTTAACGATATCAATATAGTCTCCTCCTGCGTCTATTAAATTTTCAACTTCTCTAATGCTTAGGCCCTTATCCATGACCATTGTCAATCCTTTTTGGCGTGGTTTTTCACTTCTTTCAGGAATGAATTTTAACGAGTAATTATCGTACATTTCTTATCGGCTATATTGATCTATGATTTTAATAAGTGCTTTTTGTTTTTCTAATTCTGGGAAAAACTCAAATAGCACCGTATGCTTTTCATAGTTCAAAATTAATGCATTTTCTAAATTAATAAAGGCTTCTTTGAAATTACCTTGCTGAATAAGGTAAGCAGCGATTCGATAATGTAATTCAGCTTCTTTAGGCATGAATTCAATTGCTTGACTCATGATTTCTATTGCACGATTTTCATCCCCTTGTTCATAATAAATGTAAGAGTAGTCTAACCAAGCATCAATATTGTCACATTCGAATTCTACTAGTTGCTGATACATGTCTATAGCAGACACTACATTTCCTATTTTATATTCAGCTTCTGCTACAGCTTGAATATAGTCGCCATTAAAATCGTCTAATTCGAGTGCTTTTTTATAATAGTGTAATGATTCATACCATCGTTCTAAACTATCCAAACATTCACCTATTCCAAACCATGATTGATCAGCCTTATTATCAAGGTTTAAGCTTTTATTAAAAAGTTTAATGGCTTTGTCATAATCACGAAGCTTGTAATAACATTGGCCTAAACAGTAAAATAAATTAGGATCGTCCCATGCTTCTAGTTCTTGGGTTTTTGAAAAGCATTCTAATGCCTTTTCATACTCTTCTAAGTTCATGAGCGTATTACCCATATTGAAGTAAGCTGATGAAAAGTCGTCTTCAATTATGATGGCATAATCGTAAGCACCCAGGGCTTTTTCAAATTGCTCTAGCTTGTCATATACTATTCCTAGATTATACCATGCCGTAGCAGAGTAGGGGTCTGCATCGATGAATTGTTCGTAAAAAGTAAGGCTAGATTCGAGCTGCCCCACTAAATCAAGACATGATGTTAGCTCCAAAAGAGCGTCTTCATTTTCAATGTTAATTTCTAGTGTTTTTTTTAAGTTTTCAATGGCTTTCTCCATGTTTCCCATGTTCTGATAAGCCATGCCAATGGTGAAAAACACCATGTCAGCATCTTCTCCAACAGGATTGAGAGACTCAAATAGCGCTATGCACTCCTCAAATTTTTCTTGCTGGAAATATATATTAGCTTTAATGATTATAATTTCCTCATCGCCTGGTTGATACATTTCAGCTTCCTCCAGAGCTAACAAAGATTCAGTGATTTCACCTTTTTGAAATAAAACACGTGCTAGTTCAACTTTTAACTCAGAAGAATAAGGGTGTTGTTCAATTCCCAATTGACAAGATCGTAGTGCTTTATTAAGGTCTCCAATCTCCAAGAAATGCTCAATAAGAAACTCGTAAGTACTTAATTCAAAAAACTCACTTTCGCCTCGTTTCAAAATCTCCTCAAAGTTTTTGATGTTTTTCTTTTCTTCTCCACCGAATTGATCAAATGCTTCCAAAGGCGTATAAGTTAGTTAACAATTATTAAGTTAGATGTTAACATCTAAAGGCGAGACGAAGTTCCTCCTTTTTTATCCACAAACGAACTACAACACCATTTAATTGTCTCACTTAATGGGTTATACTCCAAACCAGTTGTCTTAGTTATTTTTTTTCCATTAAAGAGATTGTTAGCAGCAATAACTCGAAGTGCACTTAAGCTAACTATTGATGGGGCTATTCTGAATATAAAAGAGAGAATTAGCCTTATTCTTATATATAATTTTAGACCCCACCAAGGGATTGTGAATTTTGGTTTCTCAAGGTTGTAATAGCTACGTATCTGTGTTATTATATCAGTGTATGTAATTTCTCCAGCATTTAATATAAATCGCTGGTTATGAATTTTTGAGTTTAATAATAGTGTGACGGCTCTTACAACATCTCTGATGTCCACTACATTTAGTGAACCGTTAATTGTAAACCCTCCTTTAATAATTGCCTGATTAAATATTTTAGCCCGTGGTAATTGGTTTCTCTCTGGACTAAGAACGACTGAAGGATTTATGATGATAGTTTTCAGCCCTTCTTCTGACGCCCTCCAAACCTCTAACTCTGCTTGGTATTTTGAAATACTGTACTGAGAGTATTTAAAGTCAGGATTCCATTTAGTGTTTTCGTCAAGGATTGAGTTTGATATAGAATTCCCAATGGCAGAAATGGAACTTATATATAAGAATCTTTCAATGTTATGCGCAAGGGCTAAGTTAACCATGTTGGCCGTACCTTCAACATTTGTTTTAATTACTTTTTTATCATCTTTCCAATTAAATGATATTAAAGCTGCAGCATGAATTACCGTTTTAACACCGGAAAAGGCTGTGTTAAGTTCCGTCAAATCCAAAATATCTCCTTCAATAATTTCAATCTTGTGGATAAGGTCTTGAATGGGTGATAAGTCACTAGTTGGTCTAATAAGAACTCTCACTTTAAGATTATTCTTCACTAACTCATGAGTGATATAACTGCCAATTAAGCCTGTTGCTCCTGTAACTAGAATCAAAATAGTTGATTGTTTAAGATTCTTTTAGGATTTAACTTGGAAAAGGCTTTAGTGTTTAAACTTTTTTCTAAGTGTTTTATATGGCGAGGCCCATGACAGTCAGTCCCTACAAAATCTACCATGTCATTCTCTATAAGTTTCTCAGCAATTGCTTTAGCTGCTGGAGAATAATATCCTGATAGGGAGTTTATATTTATTTGAAATAAAACACCTTTATCATATATTTCTTTATATGAATTGAAATCAGTATACATATATGTGTAGCGTTCTGGATGAGCAATAATTAGTTTATATCCCTTAGACTTGATTTTAAAAATTGTATCAAATAAGTTATTAGGTTTGTTCATATAAGACGTCTCAACCAATAAATAGTTTTCGTTTATAGTGAGTAATGGTGTATTACTCACTAATTTTTCATTAAACCACTCGTCCAGATAATATTCGGCAGCAGCTTTTAGGGTAAAGTCAATCTTTTGTTTTTTAAGTTCATTCTTAACTTCTTCAAGGCCGTTATTAATTATTTCAGGAGTGTTTTTAAAAAAGTCGCCCATAATATGGGGTGTGGTTATTGCTTTATGATACCCTAGTTTTATTAATGATTTTATTGTTGAAATCGACTCTTCCATAGTTGTTACCCCATCATCAATTCCTGGAATTAGATGTGAGTGCATATCAACTTGTAGAAAGTTATTACTTGTTTTTTTGTTATTTAGAAAAGAGAATATGCTCATTTACTTTTCTCCAGTTTCATCTTCATAATAACCATACCCATAACCATATCCGTATCCATAGCCATATACAGTGGAATTTTCAACAGCATTTAGTATCACAGAAAGGTTTTTAAATCTTTTTGATAGGTAAAGGTTATTTATATTGTCTTCCACTCCTCTTTGAGAGTATCCAGATCTTACTATGTATAAAGGAATGTCAGCTTTTTGCATAACTAATAGTCCGTCAGTAACTAAGCCAACGGGTGGGGTGTCTATAATTATGATATCATAAATAGAATGCAGTTCATTAATGATTCTATCCAACTGTTTGTTCATTATTAACTCAGATGGATTAGGTGGTATTGCACCAGCGGTTATAATATCTAAGTTTTCTAGCGAGGTTTTTTTTATGCAATCTTCCAATTTACTTTGTTGGATTAATAAATTACTCATTCCAAGTTCATTATTGAGATTAAACCCTAAGTGCAATTTTGGTTTCCTCATGTCTAAGTCAATTACAATTACTTTTTGACCGCTAACAGCCAAGACTCCAGCTAAATTTATAGCAATAAATGTTTTACCTTCTCCAGATACTGTTGAAGTTACAGTGATAGTTCTTTTTAATTTATTAGGAGCTATAAACTCAATATTTGTTCTAATAGATCTAAGAGCTTCAGTAATTGATGATTTCGGAAATTTATCAATTATCAAAGAAGAAAACTCCATTTTGTTTTTTCGATAACTTGGAATCATTCCTAACAAGGGAACTTTTAGCCTTTGTTCTAAGTCCTTGGGTGTGATGATTTTATTGTGAAGTAGGTATTTAACTCCGACAAAACTGACAATCAAAAATAGGCCTATAGCAATTGAAATAAGGTAACTTGTTACCTTTAGCGGGTAAATTAAATTGCTTGGGGTACTTGCTGGTGATAGTATCACAAATTCTGGTACAGTACCAGCTTTTAAAATACCATATTCTACTCGTTTTTCGATAAGCATTAAGTAGAATTTTTCCCATAAATCATAAAATCGTTTTAGTCTAGTTAATTCTGTGTTTTGTGAAGGAAGGCCCAAGAATTCATCATGCAGTTTTTGAATAGCATTATTAATTTCATAGTTTTTTTCAGCAACTATTTTTTTACTCTCAAAAACATATTCTAACACACTATTTTCTAAGTTTTCAACTTCCTTCAATTTTGTTTGATAAGCCAGTGTATTCTTATTAGTGGTTGATTTGATGTTTTCTAAGGATTTATAAGCTAAGTTTAATGTATTTATTTCTTCAAATAATTGAGGGTTTTGTTCCTTTGAATTAAAAGCGGAAATAAATTTTTCACCCGAGTCTAATAAGATGGCATTTTTTAAGTGATCTAATAAATCTGATTCATTTTTAAGTTTAGATTTTTCCTCTGTTAATGTTTCTAACTTTGTTTTTATTAGGGCGAAATCTGTGCTAGGATTCTCCGTACCTGTTTTTTTAACGAAATCTTCGAGTTGAATTTCTGAAGATTCCAAGCTTTTCGCTGTATTATCAAGTTGGTCATTAATAAAAGTGATTACTTGTTCCTGCTCTAAACGTTTATTTTCCAGGGTTTTTTCTAGGTATGCAGAATCAATTGTATTTACAATAGCTGTTGCTTTTGCTGAGTTATGATCTTGAAAAGCAATCTTAATTGTATTTGCATTTGGGTTTAGAATGCTTACTTGTAAATTTCTTGAGAGATAAGTATTGAGGGATGTGTTACTGTTTACTATAAAGAAATATGGAACATTAACATTACTGTTGCTGAAAGTTTCGTTTCGTCTGATTTTAAATTTAAAACCTTTTAAGTTTACTTCTTTTCCAATTTGATAAGTTTTTTCATTGTCCTGTTCGCTAATACCAAGTTTGAAGGAGTGTTTGTTAAGGAAAGTTATGTCGATAGGTGTGTCATAATTTATTAGGTTGTCTTTTTTGGTATATTCGATATAAAATGCATTGGTTTGGAATTTTTCATCATTTAGAATTTTACCATATTCATAGTAACTTTTTTCTAGATCTAATTTTTCAATTGCTGAGTCAAATATTAATTTAGATTTAATGATTTCAATTTCACTTGACAGTGACCCAATATTGTTATTTGAGGTTGTTATTCCCGGAGAATTTATCCCTAAGACTCCAGCTTCAGAGTTAATTTTAAGTTGAATAATTGAGCTAGACTCATATAATGGCTTGGTGTACCTGATATATAAAAAAGAGATAGCTAAGACTATAGGGATGATAATAACTGCTACATACACGTTTTTTTTAAGGACGAATATGATTTTAGAAAAATCGATATTGTCTGATTGTGAACTTTCAGAATTATTAGACTCAAAATTAAAATCCTCTTCTATTATTTCTCTAGGCACTTTCCCCATCTAATTTCGATTTAATATTATCGCTAAAGTTAATAAGCTTGTAAGTAATGATAATATAGGTGAAAGATCTCGAACACTTTCTACAACAACTTTTCTGACAGGCTCAATATATATGACATCATTTGGTTGGACATACATGTTAGCAGATTTCATCCCACTTATTGTTGATAAATCAATTATTTCAACCTGAGGGTCGTTTAAATCACCTCGAATCAAGCGAAGATTATGAGCTTTAGCTGTATTTGGAATGCCACCAGCTATTGCAATAACTTCAAGTATACTCATGTTTTCATTCGGTAGTGGGACTACTTGTCCATTCGATACATCTCCTCCACCTAAAACTATTACTCTTCTATTTTCTAAGGTTGTGGTGGCAAATGACTCAACATAGAACTCCGAATACATGATGGAAAGAATACTATCTGCCTGAGGAAGTGTATAACCTGCGATAGAAACGTACCCGAGCATAGGAAGTTTTACAGTTCCATCTGGTCGAACTAGATAAATAGGTTTTTCCATCATTCTCGTCATGTTTCCACTTACCCCAATTTCTTTTCTTAATGTAAAGTTAGGGTCTATAATGAGCTCACCACTGTTAGAATAAACACTCAAACTCAATTGATCTGTGGGTTTTATGATATAATTTTGTGTTGTTTTATTAACAACATCTTTTAACTGCTCATTTTTTGTTTTGAACATAATGTTTTGGCGGTACATTCCACAAGATTGAAGAAGTATGGATCCAAAGACAAATAGTAATAGTGGTATAGTGTGCTTTTTCATTGAAGGAGATACTCTTATACTGGGAGGTCAGGAGAGGTTATTTTAAGGTATTAAAGAAAGGTAATATTGCATCTTTTTCAGAAACAATAGGGTTTTCTACTCCCCAATTAATATTTAATTCAGGGTCGTTCCAAATTATACCACCTTCAGATTCTTTATTGTAATAATTCGTACACTTGTATACAAATGTTGTTTTATCTTCTAAAGCGACAAAGCCATGAGCAAAACCTTCTGGAACATACACCATGTTATGGTCTTTTGTGTTTAGTTCAAAAGTTAAATGCTGGCCATAGGTAGGAGATTCTTTACGAATATCCACCACTACATCTAAAGCACTGCCTGTTATAACCCTTACCAATTTTCCTTGTGCATAAGGCGCTTTCTGGAAATGAAGCCCTCTTAATGTTCCCTTTGAAGAGAAGGATTGATTGTCTTGAACAAAGTGAATTTCTGGTAAATATTCTTCAAAAATTTTCTCGCTATACGACTCAAAAAAGAAACCTCTTTCATCCCCAAAAACACGTGGTAAAAATTCATAAACGCCTTTTATGTCAAATCTATTAACTTTCATTGTTGTTTTATTACTTCTAAATATTTTCTAATAACGATACGCTCGTCAAATTTTTCTTCAATCAATTTTCTACTTCTTTCACCAAATGATTTTAATGTATTCTCATCGGCAAGCAACATTTTTTCCATCATATCCGCTAAGGAATTAGGACTTTTGACATCGCAAAGATATCCGTTTTCATTGTGAATAACTACATCTCGGCATCCTGGTACATTTGTAGCGATTATAGGTCGACCGATGGCACCAGCTTCAAGTAATGATTTTGGGGTACCTTCACGGTAAGAAGGAAGAACCACACATTGACAGCTTATAATCAATTCTGACACATTTTTCACTTCTCCTAGATAGTTAATTATCCCTTTTTTATGCCATTCTGATATTGTTGATTTGGGTACACCCATAGTACTTATTTCATCTATACTTCCTGCTAATTGTGCCTCGAACTCATATTTTTTTGCTTTTAATAGTTTACAGGCATCTATATATTCCTGAATTCCTTTATCGAATAAGACCCTTGCAAGCATTAGGAAAGTAAAGCTTGATTTTTTATTTACCTCATTATAAATCAATTCATTTATATTCACACCTGAGCCAGGTAACACAGCAGTAATTTCTTTTTTTATTAATCCATAATCTAAAAAAAGTTTAAGATCATCACAATTTTGAAAAAACACTCTTTTGGGGTGTTTGAATGCTACCTTATACAAAGAACGAGCTACTTTAAATAATGGATGATTGTGTAAAAAAATTGTGCCCAAGCCACTGACATTATTGATTACTGGTATTCCAAGTTTTTTAGCAGCTAACGTACCATAAATGTTTGGTTTTATAGTGTAATGTAGGATGCAGTCAGGTTGAATCCGTTCGTAAATTTTAAGTAGTGTTCGATAAAGTTTGTAATCATTAAAAGGATTGGTGCCTTTGTTTTCCATTTTTATGGGATAATGCTTGCAGCCTAAGGATTTCACCATAGCTGAATATTCATCTTTTGGTGAGACTGCAATTACCTCAATGCCTTCATCTTGGAGTGCTTTGATTAACCCTCGCCTGAAATTGTAAATATTCCATGCTGTATTTATAGTGATTACTACTTTCAACGCTTAAATTAGCCTTTCCAAATTGTTAACAGAACTCAAATTTAAACCAAAAAATAATGTTTACAGGAATTTTACACCTTCATATTACAATTGTGTCCCTATTTCTTTTCTCGCTCATAGTTAAAACAATTTTAATGTTAGTGAATATGTCTCTTTATGAGAACGTTAGAAATAAAACGCGTATAGTAGAAATAATATTAGGTCCACTCATTTTATTGACTGGAGGCTACTTATTTTTCACTCGCGGAATCTACGATGAGACCTGGTTAAATGTAAAAATGGTATTAGTATTAATTGGGATACCTTTGAGCATTATTGGCTTGAAAAAAGGGAATAAGGCATTAGCAATCATTGGTTGTCTTATTTTTATCTACATCTATGGTGTGGCAGAAACAAAAAGCTTAAAGTTTAATGCTAATATTTCTCAATCGGTGGAATTTAAAGCCTAAATTTTTGTTTGATTATTATGAATGAAGTTCTCTTAGATTCTCAAATCCCTGTGAAAGCTATTTTAGTAGCTGTTTCCAATCAAAGACAAAACAAAACCAAAACACTCGAATATTTAGCGGAGTTAGAGTTTTTGGCCAGTACAATTAACATTGAGACGGTTGACACGTTTGTGCAAGCCTTAGAAATGCCAGATAAACGTACCTTTATAGGCAAAGGGAAACTGGAGGAAATACGTTCAAGTGCTATCCAGAATGAAGCAAATGCTATCATATTTGATGACGATTTATCGCCATCTCAAGTCCGTAATTTAGAGAATGAACTTCAGATTAAAATTTACGACAGAAGTTTATTGATTCTGGATATTTTCTTGTTTAGAGCAAAAACGGCACAAGCAAAAACGCAAGTAGAACTGGCGCGTTCCCAATATCTCTTACCGCGTTTGACACGCATGTGGTCTCACTTGGAACGACAACGCGGAGGCACTGGCACCAGAGGTGGGGCGGGAGAGAAAGAAATAGAAACAGATAAACGAGATATTCGGGATAAAATATCAAAGCTGAAGCAACGCTTGAAAGAAATTGATATACAAAGTATAACACAGCGAAAAGGGCGTGATAAACAGGTGCGAGTTTCTTTAGTAGGTTATACTAACGTAGGTAAATCTACTTTGATGCGAGTGTTAACCAAAGCGGATGTGTTTGCTGAGAATAAGCTTTTTGCCACAGTGGACTCAACAGTACGCAAAACTGCAATCAATGAAATTCCATTTTTACTGACAGATACAGTCGGTTTTATTCGCAAATTACCTCACACCTTGGTAGAATGTTTTAAGTCTACACTGGATGAAGTAAGAGAGTCAGATGTACTACTTCATGTAGTTGATTTATCACACCCTTCTTTTGAAGAGCATATGGATGTGGTGAAAAAAACGTTGATAGAAATTAAAACAACGGATAAACCTACATTAGTTGTCTATAATAAAGTAGATGCTTATTTAGAAAATCACCCAGAAGAATCCTGGGAGTCCTTACAAGCTTCCTACCTAGGAGGTGAGAATGTGGTTTTTATATCGGCAATAGAAAAACTGAATATTGACACTTTACGAGATAAAGTATTTGAATTGGTGAAAAAAAGGTATTTGGAAATTTTCCCAAACTATGTGCACTACTTTGACTACACACAGAATTTTGAGGAATAAGAATTTACTTAGGGGCTTTGTTGAGCTTCTTCATTTGTTTCTTAAGTAAATCAATATCGGACTCTAAAGTTTTAATTTTTTCAGAATGGTTATCTGGTGTATCAGTAAATATAGAGGTGATTTTTGCTTTTACTTCCCAAATTTCTTTTACTTCTTTTATGTCTATATTGTAGGTTTTGTATTCCGAATTATCACTTTTAAGTATTATGTTATTTAGATCATCATCTACGAAATAAACTCTTTTTGCAACTATTCCTTCCTCCGTAATTACTACACAAATTTTACCATTGCCAAGTTTTCCCCACTCCTCAGTAAACTCCGTTACAACAATTTCTCTGGGATGAATGGTGGGTAACATGCTATCTCCTTCAATTTCAAAAAGTCGGAAGTTACCATTTTCATAGCCTGGTATTTTGTAAGCAGCAAGTGTTTTAATATAATCAGAGTTTGTATGATTTTTAATATAGCCTGCATGTGCCTCTTCACTAATTAATGGTATTGTGGTTTTCTTATCAAAATCAATGGTGACGAACGAATGTTTCCTTATTGTATTATCTAAGAAAATCCCTCCTTTGCCATTTACTAGCCAGTTGCAATCGGCCTTAAAAGCCTCACTTATTTTTTGTATTGTATCTAACGATAACTTTGATTTTCCGCTTTCAAGCTGAGAAAGCGCTCCTTGGGATACACCAATACTTGTTGCAAAGTCTTTTTGAGAGAGTTGAAGTATTTCTCTTAATTCTGTTAGTCTAGATTTAGTGTCTTTTTCGACCATATCATTATTATTTATGGCTTCAAATATAAGTATGCTTATATTTTAATCAAACATTTTATAAGTATACTTATAAGTTCTACTCATTTAGTTTGCAGATTATAAAAAATAAAATAAACTTCGTTTATAAATAATACATGATGTTAAAACAAAAACTACAGATAATAATTGCTGAAGATGATGGTGATGATAAGCTATTGTTACTTGATGCATTTACAGAAAACTTCATTGATGAATCAAATATAGTTTTTGCAGAAAACGGAGAAGAGTTATTGATAAAATTACAATCAACTAATTTTAATCCGACTATTATTATCATGGATTTAAATATGCCAAAAAAAGATGGTAGAGAGGCTCTTCGCGAAATTAAGATGGATGAGAGTTTGAAACATATTCCGGTAATAATTTTAACTACCTCCAGTTCAGAACTAGATGTTAAAATGACCTATAAAGAAGGTGGAAGCACGTATTTTACTAAGCCAAGATTATACTCAGATTTAGTAGAGATAGTTGGGGTAATTAAAAATTATTGGCTTGAAAAAGCCATCTTGACTTAAAAAATACATATTTGTATTGTGAGTGCATCTGCAATTAAATCTAAAACAAAACAACAACACGAAAAAGTAGAGAGGTTATTAAGAGAAAAGCTTTTTTCTCCCACTTTGGAGCCAACTGATTATTACTTATTGTTGAGGTCTTTTCTTTTAGCCTATGAAGTGTTTGAAAATAATATTAGTAAATTTAATTTAACTAATGACCTGTTATTCAATCGTTCAAAACTTTCTTATTTAGAAAAAGATTTAAAAAATCTTACTGTCGATTTTTTTATTAGTGACATACCTAGCCAAAATTCGGATGACATTGAGGTACAAAGTTTAGAAGAAGCTTTAGGGGTTTTTTATGTTACAGAAGGAGCTACGTTAGGAGGTAAAATAATTTTAGAAAACCTAAAGCGATATCCATGGATGAAGACAGAAAAATATGCGTCTTTTTTTAATTCTTATGGTTCTAAAAGAGGGCAAATGTGGTCTGAGTTTAATCAGATTGTTGAAGATTATTTCAAAACAAATTCTAATAAATCAGATGAGTATATTATAGGCGCGAATAAAGCATTTAATCATATATATAATATTATAATAAAAAATTAAGTTTGAAAATGTCTGAGTCTAAAAACGAAACTTTTCAAGTGACACTAGATAATTGTCATAAAGAACCTATACATCTTTTAGGTTCTGTGCAGTCTCATGGAATATTGTTAGTGATTAACCGTGATGACTTAATAATCGAACAAGTTAGTGACAATATACTATCTATATTAGGCCAAGAACCAGATTTTTATTTAGGGAAAGGGATTGGTGCTTTACTTGGTCAGAACTTCAGTGATAACCTTGTAAAACACATTAATAATATCTCTTTTAAGACAGTTAATCCGATTGAGTTGAAAGTTCTTTCCAATAAAAATGAAGATGTATTATTTGATGTGATTTTAAACTTCAGTGGTCAAAGTGTTTTAGTTGAACTTGAGCTTAAAGATAAAAATGATGATGTCAGCCACTCATGGTTTTATAATAATGTCAAAAACTTTGTTAATCACCTTACTGAAAATGATGGTTTAGAAGACATTTTTGAAATGTCAGTAAATCGAATTAGAGATATTACAAACTATGACCGTGTAATGTTTTATAAATTTGATGAAGAATATAATGGACAAGTAGTCGCTGAGTCGAAGGTTGATCATATTAATTCATTCTTACATCAACACTTTCCTGAGTCAGATATACCATCTCAAGCTCGAGCCTTATATCTGAAAAATATTATAAGAATTTTAGTTAATACAGAGTCTAATAATGGAACCTTAGTTCCTGTTTTAAATCCTACTACAAATTCTGAAACAGATTTGACAAACAGTAACCTTAGAGGCGTTTCACCAATCCATATTCAATATTTAAAAAACATGGGAGTGAAGGCAACCATGTCTATAAGTATTATTGTTGAGGATAAACTTTGGGGTTTAATTGCGTGTCATCACTATAGTCCAAAACATGTTTCTTATAAAATTAGGGAAGCCGCTGTTTTTATGAGCTTAATGATTTCTCATTTAATTTCAATTAGATGCAGGCTTAAAATTAGAATGAGAGAAGCAGAGTTACAAACATTAAACGCAACTGTTGTTGAGAGTTTATCTTTGTCAACCACCTATGTAGAAGGTCTTAAAAAACAAATTCCATCATTATTGAATTTAGCTGATTCAATAGGAATGGCATGGGATTTTGATGGAGACATTGAAGCATTTGGTATTACACCATCCACGGAGGGGATAAAAAAAATTGCAGACAAATTATTCAGTAAAAGTGGTAAATCTTTTATTTATCATACGAACCAGTTAGCAGTAATAGAGCCTGAATTTTCGCCATATGCTGCTAATTCAAGTGGTGTTCTTTTTTTACCGATTTCAAAAAAAGAAAAAAAGTTTATGATCTGGTTTAGGCCAGAAGTTAATGAAACAAAAAACTGGGGAGGCAAGCCAGAGAAAGTTATTGAATTTCTTGATGATGGCAGTCATCGTCTGATGCCTCGATCATCATTTAAATTGTGGCAGGAAAATGTTAAAAATAAATCAAAGTCATTTCAAGAAGGAGAACTTAATAATATTCTAAGGTTTCGAAATACGTTGATGAATTATATTTTACAAGATTCCGAATTTTTAAAAGAGAAAAATAGAGTTCTTGAGTCAAAAGTAAGTGAGAGAACTCACGAATTAAAATTAGAGATTGAGCAAAAAAACAAGTTACAAGCGGAGACGAATATCCTGATGGAAGCTTTAGAATCATCTAATTCTGACTTAGAGCAGTTTGCCTACATAGCCTCTCATGATCTTCAAGAACCTTTACGGAAAATTCAATCATTTGGTGAACGATTAGAAAAAAGAGCAACAAATTTAGATGATGTTTCCAAAGATTATCTAGATAGAATGAAAAGATCTGCCAACCGTATGCAGGCTTTAATTGAAGATCTTTTGAGTTTTTCTAGAATTAGTTCTCAAAAAAAGGCTCATAGTTTTGTGAGTTTGGATGAGGTGTTAAAAGAATTGATGTCGAATATTGAAATAACAATTGAAGAATCTAAAGCCGAAATTACAATTGATGAACTGGGGATGATTTTTGCCGATCAAGTACAGGTAAGCAGGCTATTCCAAAATTTAATTCAAAACGCTATCAAATTTACAAAGGAAAACGAAAAGCCAGTTATACAAATCACAAAACAGGAGACACAAGATTGGGTAATTATTAAAGTCATTGATAATGGAATTGGTTTTGAATCTACATACAATGAAAAAATATTTGGTTTATTTGAAAGACTGAACAATAGATCAGATTATTCAGGGACAGGGTTGGGGCTTGCCATATGTAAGAAAATAATGGAAAACCATTCAGGGGAAATTTTTGCAGAAGGAAAACTAAATCATGGCGCTATTTTTACTTTGAAATTTCCTAAGGTTATAGTTAGTTCTTAATTTAGTTTAATGACCTTGAAATTTTTCTTCTGAGTTAATCAAGGCCCCGTAGTTCAACGGATAGAATAGTCGTTTCCTAAACGATTGATTCAGGTTCGATTCCTGACGGGGCTACTTTTTTTAATCTTGTCCCAACGTTAAATTCTATGAGCATAAAAAAAGCTTTCGCCTCAACAGAGACGAAAGCTTTAGTAGTATTAGTTATGATAACTTTAGTTAGAAGCTAACTCAATACTTCTTTTAACAAAGTTAGTAAGATCCTTACCGGTCAATAACCCTTGCGAAATTTTTGCTAAGATCAAGTGCTTGTTTGGCTAATTCTTTACTTGCCTCATCACCTTTTATAACTTTTTGAGTTAACGCATGGTTAGCATTAACAATCACATTATAGCTTTCTGGTAGGTTACCAAAGCTCATTCCTGATGTTGCACTCATGTCTTTCATTCTACGCATAAATTCAGGCAAAACAATAGAAACAGGCATGTCTGAAGGAGAAAGCGATTCAACCTGAACGGTATAACTGCCATTATTTACCGTTTGCTCAAATAATTCTTGAACTTTTTTCTTTTCCTCATCAGAAAGTACAGACTCTATTTTCTCGTCTTTATCTATTAACTTGTCAATGCTATCCGCATCCACTCGTTTTAATTGTAGCTTTTCTTCCTTTTGTTCTAGTTGACCCACGTAATGGCTATCTACTGGTCCATCAAGAACTAATACTTCGTAACCTTTGTCTTTTGCCGATTGAATGTATGTGTCTTGTGCGTTAGCGTTGTTGGTATAAAGTAAAACAAAGTTATCATCCTTGTCAGTTTGATTTCCTTTTAGTTTTTCTTTCGCTTCTTCAACAGTTAAGAACGTATTGTCTACAGTTTTTAATAATGCATTTTTAGATACTCTGTCAGCAAATTTTTCATCACTTACAATACCGTAGCGTACAAACACACTGATACTATCCCATTTTTCTTCGTAAGCTTTTCTATCAGCTTTATAAAGTTCATTTAGTTTGTCAGCCACTTTTTTGCTAATGTGGGCATTTATTTTCCTTACATTACCATCCGCTTGTAAGAAACTACGTGACACGTTTAATGGAATGTCTGGCGAGTCAATGACACCATGAAGCAACATTAAGAAGTCAGGGACAACATCCTTCACTTCATCGGTGATAAATACCTGACGTGAGTATAAGTGAATTTTGTTTTTTTGAAAATCGAAGTCGTTTTTCACTTTAGGGAAATACAACACCCCTGTTAGATTAAAAGGATAATCAACATTCAGATGAATCCAGAAAAGTGGATCCTCTGCCATTGGGTATAATTCTTTATAGAAACTGATGTAATCTTCATCTTTAAGATCAGCTGGTGACTTGGTCCAAATAGGATTTGGTTGGTTGACAATTTTTTCGTCAAATTCAATTTCAATAGGAAGAAATTTGCAGTATTTATCTAAAATTCCTTGAAGTCTAAATTTATTTAAAAACTCTTCACCTTCTTCTGAGATATGTAGAATAATGTCTGTGCCTCTTTCTGTTTTGTTACCTTCAGAAATTTCAAATTCTGTGGAGCCATCACAAACCCAGCGCGCAGGTTGAGCACCTTCTTGGTAGGATAACGATTGAATTTCTACTTTGTCAGCCACCATGTAAGCAGAGTAAAAACCTAATCCAAAATGACCAATAATTTGCTGGTTGGTAGTATTTTCTTTGTCTTTATACTTTTCTACAAACTCAGTAGCACCCGAAAAAGCAATTTGGTTGATGTATTTTTTGATTTCCTCAGCGGTCATCCCAATACCTCTATCGCTAATAGTGATTGTTTTTGCTTTTTCGTCAAAGGCTACTTTGATCTTTAGCTCACCTATTTCACCATTAAATTGGTTGATAGAAGCCAAGTGCTTTAACTTTTGTGAAGCATCTACCGCATTTGAAACTAATTCTCTCAAGAAAATCTCATTGTCTGAGTAGAGAAATTTTTTAATGATTGGAAATATATTCTCCGAATGAATTGAAATACTGCCTTTCTCTTGCATCGTTTTATTTGTTTTAATTTTTAAACCGAAACCATTTTATCAATAGTTGTTCCATTGGAGATTGTTGTGACAAGCTGACAGTATTTCAGATAAATAGTCTTGACTAATTAGCTACTAAAGGTTAAATTTGTCGCATGACTGCAAAATTGTTGGGTGTTATTCTTTTTGTGACTTTACGGGTTAAATCTTTTTGCGCAAGACCAACCTAATGATTTAGAGATTGATGATTTGAATTTGCACCTCTCATCAAATTATAACTACATCTTAAATAATAAGGATTTATATGATATTGGATGTGATCAAGTTATTGTTGTGAAAGCATATGTTGATGAAGCTTTTCTAGGTGGGTATAGAGGCGTTAAATATTTTTATAATGAATGGATTTTGTATCGAAATGAGAAAGGGATAGATACTTTGACTGATGATGCTTATAAACCAGCTAAAGGATGGTGGTACCACGATGATGCTTTTTTTAATGTTTTTCCTTATGCGGGAGTATATAAAGTAAAATTAAATGTTCGTGCTTTTGTTACTGGCGATAAAGAAGATGATTGGGTAATTCAAAGTGCTGAAAGTAATTTAATAACCGTGTATAATGCGTTTTTACCGCACTTGATTGGGGGAGAAAAGAAGGAGCAAGTTCATGAATATAGAAGTGCAAGAGAAGTGGTGCTGGATTGTTCTGGTGCTTCTTGTATTTTCGAATATTTTTTGTTAGTCACCGAATATGATGAAGCAGTGGACAGAAGTTGGGGTAATCATGGAGAAAATTTATCATGGAAATCCAGAAGACTTCATTGATTTAAATACCGTAGCTAGGAAAGAAAAAATTGATTTAAAATCGAAGACAAATTATAAAATATTAGTTGGTCCTGGATCTAATGTCGTGATAGATCCTGATACATGGTATACGCACGAGGCCTTTAGAATTAATTAAAAGATTTTTTGACCACGTGTGAGCCAGACACCCCAAATTTTATCATAAGCGTGTATTTTATTAGTTCTTGATTTGTTGGAATAGATGGGTTGTCTTTGATTAACCCATTCGAAAATGCCTCCATAAAGATTAAATACATTTGTAAAACCATGGGCCAATAATTGATTCCCGATTTTCTCACTGCGGTAGCCTACAGAACAATGGATAATGATAGGTGTGTCTTTTTCTATGCCTTCTACTCGATGAAGATTAAAATCAGAATAGCCAACCCACTTAGTGTTATTTCATCAACAACGCTTTATGCTTGCGAATGTTTTCTGTGGTAATTGGATCAAGAGCTGGTTTAGTTTCTGAAAAGTTAATCATATAACCAGTAAGTCCTTCCAAATAATCCAGGTCATGAGTGGTGAATAACACTGTTTTTTCTTTTGAAGGAAGCATTTTTAATACATTCATCACCTTCGTTTTATTGCGAATATCCAAGGCGTTTGTTGGTTCGTCCAACAATAACAACTCAGCATTTTGCATTAGCATTTGTGCAAGAAACACCAAGCGCGACTCGCCCCCAGATAAGCTCGGTAATTGAACGTTGTTCGCAATCTTGCATTCCAATATGATGAAGTATTTCACGTGCTTGGGTATAGTCCTCGGCAGTATAGCTTTCTAAAAATTTCTTTTTTCCATAAGCCCCCATTACCACGGTTTCAAGTACAGGTATTTCGAAATTAATTTCGTTTTTTTGCTCGAGGTAGGCGTAGAGTTTTGGTGAGATCGGTTTTGAATTTGAAAAAGTGGTTTCTTTAAAACAAAAGAAGCCCTCAAACGGGGCTTGTTTTGTTAATGCTTTTAAAAAAGTTGTTTTTCCTGCCCCATTATGACCAATGATTGCAACAAGTGATGGTTGATGCACTTCAAAGTTCAAGTCTTGTAGCAAGACATGCTTATTCATTCTCAGAGTGAAATTATTTACTGAGAAGTAAGCCAACTTAGTTAATTAATATTCGTCTTCGTTAAATAGGAAATCCTCTTTAGAAGGATAATCAGGCCATATTTCTTCGATAGTTTCGTAAGGTTGTCCGTCATCTTCTAGATCTTGAAGATTTTCCACTACTTCATTTGGTGCACCTGTTCTGATTGCATAATCAATCAATTCATCCTTAGTTGCTGGCCAAGGGGCATCCTCTAAATATGAAGCTAGTTCTAGTGTCCAATACATGTTGTCCTCCTCTTTTTTACTGTTAAAATTTCTGCAAAGCTAACATAAATACAAAGTGGGTCAATACCTTGTGGGAAAATAGCTTGATTATTATTAGGTGATAGCCTTTAATTCGTCTAAAATGCGTGTTTTCGCTTTTAATTTTCTCGAGTAAGATGAAAGTCTTGAGTCAAATATGCGGGCAAAGTCCTGATTATTTTCCCCAAACACCATTTTATCTTTATTTTGTTCCATCTGATTAATTTCTTCTTCACCTTTTTTGATGATAAAACGCAAGAAATTAATTTTCTCCTTCCGTTGAGCAGCGGCACTCAATTGGTCAAAGTTATCGACTCTTTCTTTAACCTTTTTCTCTAGATATTGTTTTTCAAACACATATTCACAAGCAGCTCGTAGTTTGCCTTCGCCTCTAAACCCTTTTTTTCGACTAGTGTATTTGAGTTCTTTTAATTCAGTTTGAAGTTTTTTTGCAAGAGTCACAGCTTCATGAATGTTTTTCATAGTGAAGAGTGTTTCAGCTTGCTGCGAAATCTTTTCCCAGGCTTCTTTAGGGTCAACTTGTGGTTTGTATTTTTGTTTCGATGGTTTACTTTTCAATTTTAATTGTGTAAAAAACGAGTTGCCTAATTCTTTGAATTCAATAATAAGTTTTTCGTAAAGGTTAGAAGGAATTTCGCTTAACTCCCGCCATTTCGTCTGAAGTTCTTTAAATGCATTAGCATTTTCTTTCAAATTGCCTTGTAATAATTTTTTTGCTTCGTCTATCAAGAACTCATATTGTTGAACGCGAACTGACACCAATTCTTTTTGAAGAACATCAAGTTGCTCAACTGATTTATTAAAAAATGTACCAACGGTATCTTTAAAGTTTTTTTGCAGTCCAGCTTCTAATTCTTCTGCTGCTTTACCTGTTTTATTCCAATGACTTTGCAGTTCTTTGATCTTTTCTATGTCCTCAGTCCAGTTATCACTGGCAGCTAGTTCTTTAGCGTGATCAATAATTCCATTTTTTATTGTAGCGTTCTTTGCTCTGTTTTGTTCAATTCCAGCACTGAGTAAGGTTTCTGTTTCATTTAAATCCTTTAGAAGACCTTCAAAATCACCAATACCGTTGTAGGTTTTAATGCTTTCTTTCATGTGAAGTAACTTCATCATAAAAGAACCTTTGTTATTGGCTTCTTCAATGTTTTTTTTGAGTTCGTCTATTTTTGATTTGAGTAAACTGAAACGGTTGGAAAAATAACTAACAGTCTCTTCTTCAGAGTTTTTTACGTCACCAATTTCTCTTTCTGGTTGTCCTAAAGTTGGTAAAAGATATATCTTACCATCTTTTATAGTGTGGTATTGGTTGCTCATATCTGGCTTCCTTTAACTTTTCTTAATATCCATTCCGTTGTAAGCAATGAGACGATAATTAACAGGTACCACCAGTTTTCTCGCAACGGTTTATTTGTTTCTTGTGAATGTATCACTTTTTTGAAGTTTTGAGAAACCAATTCGTCAACTAAATCAGCATGTTGGTCAAAAGTATAGAACTTTCCTTGGTTATTTTGAGCTGTTTTTCTCAAGAGTGAGTGGTTAGCTTGTAAATCCAGTTCTTCCAAATGTTTTTTCTTCACGGTAAAAGCACCTTTCATTCGGTGAGTTTTGTTAGAAATTGTAGCTTGGGCGGTATATTGATAATTTCCTTCTTCTAATCGTTTCATAGGGAATGATTGACTAAACTCATCGCTTACATAGGTGAATTGTTCGATGAGCTCTCCGTTTTGGGAAAGCGACACAGTAACAGGAATGTTCGATATAGGTTCATACAAATCGTTTAAGGTCTGGATGTTGAAATCGGCAATTTCTGAGGTGTAAAAGTCTTCTTTGTTTGGCGTAACTAACAATTTACGTTTGTCATCTGTAGTGATTAAAAATTGAATACTTTTGGAAAGAAGTTCGTTGAGTAACTTGTGTTCTTGTTTTTCAGCATATTCAAATAAAGCCCATTTCCAATAACCTTCACCCACTAAAACACCTTCTTTAAAATCATTGGTTTGTTGTAGTAGTAATAAGGGTTTGTCTGTTTTAATGCTTCCAACTTGTTGGTAGAGTAAGCCTTCACTATTTGCCTTCACATTAAAGTCTGCAAAGGGAACAGCAATTGGTGGAACCATATCCAATAACTCTTGGATATAGCTATTGTCAGTTTTAAATTTATTGAAGGTTGTTTTCAAATAAGCATTGACCTCATCTTTTTGGTTGTTATTTCCTACAATGGATAGCGTTTTGTTGTTGCTCGAAAAAGCACGTAAATCAGTTTGGTTTCCAACAATGAAAAGTTTCGGGACACTTGCTGTTAAAAGTTTATTGGTCTCAGCGTTGTTTTTCCCAATTCCAGGAATTTGATAGGCAATAATTAAGTTGTAATCAGCGGGGTTGATTTCTTTTTTTGTTATCCCCTCTAGGTGTAATTCAAACTCATAACGGTCAAGTTTGTTGACAAGCTGTCGGATAAATTTGATATCTGGATGCGGTGCAAGGGCATAGAGTAAGATTTTCTTCTTATTGTTGACAATTTCGATATAGGTTTTCTTTACGTTATTTTTCAGTGTGATTTCGTCTTGTAATTCAGCGACTTTTATAGTGTAAGCAGCAATTCCTGGTTGTTTTTCAGAAACATAAAATGTCAGTTGTTGAAAACCTGCTTTAGTTAATGTTAGATCTTTTTCATGAACGAGCGAGTCTTTTTTCATCAAGCTGACCTTGATTTTTTCTCCAGCGTAACCTGTATTATGAATGGTCGCTTCTATCGGAAAACTATTGTTGATATAAGCCGTTTTGTTGGTTTTGACTGCTTGGATTAAAAGATCTTTTTGAATAGTTGTGTCGCCTAATCCTAACGCATAAGTTGGTGTTTGTAAATTTAGATAATCAGGTGATGATCCTCGGTTAGCGATACCATCGGAAACCAACACAATGGCCGCAAGGTTTTGGTTGTAAAAGGCTTCTTGAGTTCCTTTTAAAGCAGTGGATAGGTTGGTTTCATCATGGGTAAATTGGAGTGAATCCAATGTTGTTTTTTTATTTAAATCAAAAAAAACTGTTTCTATTTCGTTTTGAGTTAAGATTGAAGCACTTTCAGCGAGTGCTTTCCGAAGTTGGTTTTCGTATTCAGCAGATTGCTCTAAGGTAACTGATGAAGAATTGTCAACCACGAAGGCAACAACAGGTTTTTCATACGTGTTTTTTGTGTAGTTGACATATGGGGAAAGCAATAAAAAGCAAATTAGAAAAATAGTAAGAAACCGAAGCCCTCCTAAAATTGATCGTACAGTATTGGTGAAAGGTTCTTTGTTTCGATAGAGAAAATAAGGATATGCAGCAGCTAAAAGTAGACATGGTATAATATACCAGCCACTTTCTTCGATTTTTAATTGGAAAATATCCATAGGTAAATAAAAAAGAGTAGGGGGAAGTTATTTGCTTAAAACCCTACTCTTGATTATGATTTATTTAGTAGTCTCAAAATCTAGTTAAATGATTAAAGATACTAGATGCTAGATTTTTAGAACCTAGAAATTTATAGGCGCTCAACTAATTGGCTTTTTTCTAACATCTAACATCTAACATCTAACAATCTAGCTTCTTGTAACTAGGTTAACATTCCGCCATCAACAATCAACGTTTGACCAGTGATGTACGAAGACATATCAGAACCTAAGAAAACAGCTGCGTTGGCAATGTCTTCTCCTTGACCGATTCTTTTTAATGGAATGCCTTGTTTCCACTCTTCAATTAGTTTTTCATCCAAAACAGCAGTCATTTCAGTTTCAATAAAACCAGGAGCAATAACGTTGGAACGAATGTTTCTTGAACCTAATTCCAGTGCTACTGATTTACTAAAGCCGATAATTCCAGCCTTAGAAGCAGAGTAGTTAGCTTGACCTGCATTGCCACGTACACCAACAATAGATGAAATGTTAACAATAGAACCTTTTCTAGCTTTCATCATTGGTTTAATGGCGGCTTTAACCACATTAAAAACCGACTTTAAGTTCACATTGATTACATCATCCCATTGATCTTCAGTCATACGCATCAATAAACCATCTTTTGTGATTCCAGCATTGTTAACAATAATGTCGATTGAGCCAAAGTCAGTAACAATGTTGTCAACTAACTCTTGAGCAGCATTAAAGTCAGAGGCATCAGAGCGATATCCTTTTGCTTTCACACCCAAGGCAGCTAGTTCGGTTTCCAATGCTTGACCTTTTTCTACACTAGAAAGGTAAGTAAAGGCTACATTTGCCCCATGTTGCGCATAGTGAGTAGCAATTGCTCGACCTATTCCTTTTGATGCGCCAGTCACTAAGGCGTTTTTTCCTTCTAAAAGCTTCATTATTTATTTTTTTGTTTTCTAATTGTTTTCTCTCGAATTGGAAATTGCCTCGAAAAAAGCACATTTCAAATTCCATTCAAAATTAGTTGAAATATTTTGTTTAAGTAAATGTGATGCGTTACATTTGCAGTCCTTTTGAAGAAAACAAGAAAATAGAATGGCGAATCACAAGTCGGCAATAAAAAGAGTAAGAGCTAACGCAGCTAAAAAAGCTAGAAACAAGTATCAACATACTACGACTAGAACTTTTGTAAAAAAACTTAGAAAAGCTACTGAAAAAGCAGAAGCAGAAACTTTGTTTCCAAAAGTAGCGTCAATGATTGATAAGTTAGCGAAGAGAAACATTATTCATAAGAATAAAGCTTCAAATCAAAAATCAAAATTGAGAAAATTAGTTAACTCTTTATAAGAGTAACTGTTTGATATAAGAGTATAGTCCACTGACACAGTTAGTGGACTTTTTTTGTTTATTTTTTAGTGCTATGTCTAATAAGTTAAGTATTCATCAATTATCAGAAGAAGATCGCCCGAGAGAAAAATTACTTTCACGGGGTCGTCAACAGTTATCTAATGCAGAGCTTTTGGCTATTTTGATAGGGTCAGGTAATAAAGAAAAAAATGCTATTGAGCTTTCGCAAGAAATTTTATTCTCTGCAAATAACAACTTAAACGAGTTGGCACGTCTTTCTATTAAAGATTTGACAAAATTCTCAGGGATTGGAGAAGCAAAAGCAATTACCATTGCCAGTGCATTGGAATTGGGTCGCAGAAGAAAAAAAGACGAAGTGTTAACAAAGCCGAAGGTGACTTCATCACGTGATGCCTATAATATTATCTCTCCATATCTACTAGACTTAGCTCATGAAGAGTTTTGGATTCTGTGTTTAAATAGAGCCAATCAATTAATAAAAACTGAAAATATTAGTTCGGGTGGCTTTTCGGGTACAGTGGCAGATCCTAAAGTAATTTTTAAAAAGGCATTAGATAACAATTCCTCTAGTATGATTTTAGTACACAACCATCCTTCTGGTAATTTGAAACCAAGTCAATCAGATATGAAAATCACTAAACAATTGAAACAAGCAGGGGCTGTTTTAGAAATTCCAGTACTCGATCACCTGATTTTTACAGATAAAGACTATTTCAGCTTTGCAGATGAGAATTTATTATAACTATTATGCTAACTTTGTTAGGCATGATATCAAGTAAATACATAATAGGATTTGTTGTAGTAGCCTTTGCTGCGATTGTTTTTTTCACATTGAGTAGTAGCGATGATAACTATGTAGAGTCCATTGAGATTTTCCGTAAACAGTACGAAGAAAATTTACGTGTAACAGATGATTCTCCTTTTAAAGAAGTAGCATTTGAAGGATTAAATTTTTATGCACCTAATCCAGATTATCGCGTAGATGCTAAAAGTGTCCCGCTTACTGATAAAGAAATTATTTCTTTGAGCACCAGTGATGGAAAAAAAAGAAATTATGTTAAAACTACATTACTCATTTTTGAGTTGCATAACCGTGTGGATACCTTAACATTGTTACAAAACTTAGACGACCCAACTGATTACTTTTTGCCATTTATTGATGAAACATCAGGAGAAGATACCTATGGTGCAGGGCGCTATTTGCCCGTTGAACCTTCGAAAGGAGAAAAAATTGAGTTAGACTTTAATCGAGCTTTTAATCCCTATTGTGCTTATAACGAAGCGTATTCATGTCCGATGCCTCCAAAGGAAAATTATATCAATTCCAGCGTTGAAGCAGGGGAAAAAAACTACGCCCAACATTAATAAATCACTCGAAACCACTAATTTTAATGCTTTGATTCTAGGTATTCCATCTAGAGCAAAGAAAATCAATCTGTTGTGCTGTTAGTTCGGCACACAAAAAAGAAAAAGAATGAAAATATCACTGAACTGGGTACGCGATTTTGTGAAGCTTGAAGCATCAAGTGAAGAGATAACGGATAAACTAACGAAAAGCGGACTTGAAGTAGAAGGTATAGAAGCTTTTGAGTCAATAAAAGGAGGTTTAAAAGGCATCGTGATTGGAGAAGTGCTTACGTGTGAAAAACACCCTGATGCGGATAAATTAAGCAAAACAACGGTGGATATTGGTGGAGAAATTGTACCCGTAGTATGTGGTGCACCCAATGTTGCTGCTGGTCAAAAAGTGGTGGTTGCCACTGTTGGTGCTACTATTTATCCTCCTGAAGGAGATAGTTTCGTGATTAAAAAAGCAAAAATTCGAGGCGAAGTCTCTATTGGGATGATTTGCGCTGAGGATGAATTAGGGCTAGGGAAATCACACGATGGGATATTAGTGCTTAAAACAGATTTACCAAACGGAACACCCGCAGCAAATTATTTTGAAATTGAAAATGATGAGGTAATTGAAATAGGTTTAACACCTAACCGAGCTGACGCCACTTCACATTATGGTGTAGCCAGAGAAATTCAAGCTTTGTTTGGAGAAAAAGTTTCTTTGCCTGATTTATCACAATTTAAATCTGATAAAACTACTGGGAAAATCACTGTGAAAGTTGCTGATTCAGTAGCTTGTCCACGGTATGCAGGCTTAATGATTGAAGGTGTTCAAGTACAACCATCGCCTGATTGGTTGCAGGCTCGATTAAAATCCATTGGCTTAACACCTATCAATAATATTGTAGACATCACTAACTACGTTTTACACGGTTTAGGTCAGCCCATGCATGCGTTTGATGCCGACAAAATCACTACAGGAAATGTAGTCATAAAGACCTTGCCTGAAGGCACACCATTTACTACACTAGATGAGGTGGAAAGAAAGTTGTCAGCTACAGACTTAATGATTTGTAACGGAGACGAGCCGATGTGTATTGCAGGTGTATTTGGCGGATTGCATTCGGGAGTTACTAAAAGTACAAAACGTATCTTTTTAGAAAGCGCATATTTCAATCCCGATAGTGTTAGAAAAACATCTCAAAAACACGGGTTAAAAACAGATGCCTCGTTTCGTTTTGAACGAGGAACGGATGTTAACATGGTTGTGCCAGCACTTCAATATGCTGCATTGTTGATTAAAGAACTAGCTGGAGGTGAAATTACCACTGATCTAATAGATAATTACCCACAGCCAATTGAAGATTTTCAATTAACAGTTGCTTATAAAAATATTGATCGGCTAATTGGTGTTGTCTATAGGTGAAGAAAAAATCAAGTCTATTTTGACTTCTTTAGATATAAAAATAATAGACGAAAAAGACGGAGTGTTGCAGTTGGTAGTTCCGTCTTATCGTGTGGATGTGCAACGCGAAGCTGACGTCATTGAAGACATACTTCGGATTTATGGTTATGACAACATTCCATTGAGCGAACACCTTGGTGCAGGTTATTTAGCAGATGCACCTGAAAATGATGTTGATCATAAAAAGAAAATTATTGGTCAGTCGTTAGCTGCAAGTGGTTTTAATGAAATTATTACCAACTCATTAACAAAACCAGTTTATGCTGAGTCAACCAAAGGAATTGACGAAGCATTAAATGTTGAAATTCTAAATAAGCTAAGTGATGACTTGGGTGTTATGCGTCAATCCTTATTACACACTGGTTTAGAAGTGTTGGCGTTCAACATCAACCGAAAGGAAGAATCACTCCGCTTGTTTGAGTTTGGTAAAGAATACCGAAAAGTAGAAGGTAAATATAAAGAGACTGAAAAATTAGCGATATATCTTACTGGAAACAAACACCAAGAGTCTTGGGCTGTGAAGTCAAATAAAGTAGCCTTTGATAGCTTATATGGTGCCGTAATTTCCGTGTTTCAAAAATTAGGTTTGACAGATGTGAAAACCCAACCTTATTCAGGAGGGATTATTGGTGAAGGAGTTTCATTTGTCGCAAATAATAAAGAAATTGGTTTTGCTGGCTTGGTTGCCAAAAAACAATTAAAAGCTGTTGGAATAAAACAAGCTGTATTGTATGCGGAGTTGGATTTGAAAGCTTTATTTGGTAAAAAACCAGTAACACTTCAGTTTGAAGAATTATCAAAATTCCCGAAAGTTCGAAGAGATTTATCGCTAGTATTAGATAAAAAGATAAAATATCAGGATATTAAGGAATTAGCTCAAAAAACCGAGCGAAAAATATTAAGTGAAATCAACGTGTTTGATGTTTATGCTGGCGAGCATATTGAAGAAGGAAAAAAGTCGTATTCAGTCAGTTTCATGCTTCAAGATGCCAACCAAACATTGACTGATAAAGTGATAGATAAAACGATGGATCGATTGATGAAAGCTTTTGAATCAGATTTAGGAGCAATCATTCGTAAATAGTTAAAGTAATGCAATTCTCACCAGTCACATTAGAAACAGTTAAAGAAAAAGCTAGATCGACTCATTAAAAAGTATGAGTTGACCAAAGAAGAGTTGCGTCTCGTAAAAGAAGAAAATCAAGAGTTAATGAACTTGATTAAGGAGAAAGAGGATCTTATTCATGATTTTCAAAATCGAGAAAAAATTAATAAAATTGTATCTCACGTAGCGGATGAAGGAGGAGAAAAGATTACGGAGCTTAAACAGAAAATAAACGAATACATAAAGGAAATAGATAGGTGTATAGCCCATCTAAGCGAATAGAATGCCACAGTTATCCATAAAAATAAAGATTGGTGACAGGGAATACCCGATGAAGGTAGATGCCGATGACGAAGAACGTGTACGGTTGGCAGGAAAACGTGTGAATGAAAAAATGAGGGAGTTTAGCAGTCATTTTGGCATTCACGAAAAACAAGACCTTTTAGCAATGGTTGCTTTTGAATCCTGTGTAGAACAGTTGAAACTTCAAGAAAACCGTGCTTCATCAGAAGAAGGAGTAAGTGAATCACTTACAGAAATTGACACCATATTGTCAATTGCCCTTAATGATGAATAATTCAATTTATTGGTTAAGCCTCAGTGATTTTTATCTCGATTTTTCGTTACGAAGGGTTTAGTATCCACCATATAAATTAACACAAATGATAGAAGCAATTGTCGCGGTAATAGGACTCGCAATAGGGTTTGGAGCTGCACGATTTCTAGGGAATAAAGAAAATAACAAACTAGAACTTGAAGCTCAAGAACGAGCAAAAAAAATTGAAGCTGATGCAAAAGAAAAAGCGCAGCTTATAGTGCGAGAAGCAGAAGGGAAACAAGAGGGAATTAAAAAAGAGAAAATTCTTGAAGCCAAAGAAAAATTCATTAAAATGAAGGCTGACTTTGAGGCAGAAACTAGTCAGCGTAAAGAAGAACTTATAAAATCAGAACAAGCTTTAAAAGACAAACAGTCTGATTTGAAAGTATTAGTTGATAAGTTAGACCGAAGAGAAGCAGAAATAGAAAGTCTACAAGAAAACTTAACTGCTCAGTTAGAAATTGTAAAGAAAAGAAAAGAAGATGCTGAGAAGATGAAGCTGGAGTCAGCTTCTAAACTGGAGAAAATCGCATCTTTAACAGCGGAAGAAGCAACCGAACAATTGATGGATATTATGAAGAATGAGGCCTTGTCTCGTTCGACTATGGTTATCAAAAACATTGAAGACGAAGCTCGCCAGACTGCTACTCGTCAAGCAAAGAAAATTGTGATTGACACGATTCAACGTACAGCAACGGAGCATGCCATTGAAAACTGTGTGTCTGTCTTTAACATCGAAAGTGATGATATTAAAGGAAAGATTATCGGTCGTGAAGGACGAAATATTCGTGCTTTAGAAGCAGCTACTGGAGTTGAAATTATCGTAGATGACACACCAGAGGCAATTGTAATCTCAGGACATGATCCTGTTCGTAGAGAAGTGGCTAGACTTTCCTTACACCGTTTAGTTCAAGACGGACGTATTCACCCTGCCCGTATTGAGGAAATCGTAAATAAGACCTTCAAAGATATCGATGAAGAGATTATGGAGATTGGTGAGCGTACCTGTATTGATATGAACATCAACGGACTGCACCCACAATTAATTCGAATGGTCGGTCGCATGCGTTTCCGTTCATCGTATGGTCAAAACTTGCTGCAACACTCCCGTGAGGTCTCTAACATGTGTGCAATAATGGCTGCTGAAATGGGCTTGAATGTGAAGCAAGCAAAAAGAGCAGGTCTATTACATGATATTGGTAAAGTAGCTGAAAATCAAGAATTACCACACGCTATTGCTGGTATGGAGTTGGCTAAAAAATACAACGAACACCCAGATATTTGTAATGCAATAGGTGCTCACCACGATGAAATTGAAATGACGTGTATGATTGCTCCTGTGGTGCAGGCGTGTGATGCCATCTCAGGTGCTCGACCTGGTGCTCGAAGAGAGGTAATGGAATCTTACATCAAACGCTTAAAAGAGTTAGAAGAAACAGCCTTATCGTTCGAAGGGGTGAGTAAGTGTTATGCTATACAAGCAGGCCGTGAGTTACGTGTGATGGTTGATGCAGAAAATGTGACTGATGAAAAGGCAGGAACTTTATCATTTGAAATTTCTCAAAAAATTGAAAATGAAATGCAATATCCTGGTCAAATAAAAGTGACTGTAATACGTGAGATGCGAGCGATTAACTTTGCTAAGTAAGTAAATTTGCTTAGTGTTAATTAATGGCTGTCCAAATTAATTTGGACAGCCATTTTTTTATTTTTTATTAGTGACCTCTTCTATTTCAAGCATTGGATTATTCGCTATCACTGATTGAGATAGTTTTTCAATTCTAAGAATTCTTCTTCAGAAAGCCATTTTTGAGCTTTTGTAAATTCTTTCTTGAAATACTGAGCATCGTGGCTCATGTTTTTCAAAACAGTTTTCATTAATTCTAACATGACTCTTAATACGCTTTTAATTATATATTGGTTAACAATAATTGTAAAATAACTTGCCCTTGGTTTTTGTGGTGTCTTGGGTAGTTCAAATAGACACAATCAAAGCAACGAGCTATTTAATTATTTAACACATTAAATTGATTACCACGAGATCGGTTAACAAAGCCGAGACCAAAATAAATTTATTATCTATTTTTAAGACAAAATGTCTTTTAAGCGATTCTTAGGTGATAATTGATTTTCTTTATTTCTCTATTAAGACTAACTTTAAACTTTAGTTAAGTAATAAATTCCACAAATCTGGGGAGAAGAATAAACACAGCGATATGGCTACAAAACTTTGGGAAAAATCATATAGTACAGAAAAACGAATTGAAGAATTCACTGTGGGTAATGATGCACAGCTCGATATGGAGTTAGCTACTTTTGATGTACAAGGGTCTTTGGCTCATATTGAAATGTTAGAATCCATTGGTTTGTTAGAAAAAAATGAGTTGACAATTTTACAGCAAGAACTGAAAAATATTCATGCTGAAATTTTGTCTGGTGAATTTGCGATTGAAGCAGGAGTGGAGGATGTACATAGCCAGGTAGAAATGTTGTTGACTGCTCGTTTGGGTGAAGTAGGAAAAAAAATACATAGTGGACGTAGTCGTAATGATCAAGTGTTGGTGGACTTAAAACTATATACACGAAGCCAAATACAAACTGTGGTAGAAAACACCTCTGCTTTGACTGAAACACTATTAACATTAAGTGAAAAATATAAAACGGTATTAATTCCAGGTTATACTCACTTGCAAGTAGCTATGCCGTCTTCTTTTGGACTTTGGTTTGGTGCTTATGCTGAAAGTTTAGTCGATGATCTTATATTACTCCAAGCAGCATATAAAGTAGCCAACAAAAATCCTTTAGGTAGTGCCGCAGGTTATGGTTCATCTTTTCCTTTAAATCGAACAATGACCACTAAACTATTAGGTTTTGATGACTTAAATTATAATGTGGTTTACGCTCAGATGAGTCGGGGTAAAACAGAGCGTGTGGTAGCCTATGCTATTGCATCCATTGCATCAACTTTAGCACGATTAGCTATGGACGTGTGTTTGTATATGAATCAAAACTTTGGATTTCTCACCTTTCCCAAGGAGTTAACCACAGGCTCAAGCATTATGCCCCATAAGAAAAACCCTGATGTGTTTGAGTTAATTCGTGGGAAATGCAACTTGTTAACGGTTTTACCAACCAATATTAGTGCGCTCACCAACAACTTACCATCTGGTTATCATCGTGAAATGCAATTGTTAAAAGAACAATTCTTTCCGTCATTCAAAACTTTAAATGATTGTTTAGAAATGACTGGTTTCATGCTTGAAAATGTCATTGTGAAAGAGGATATCTTAAAAGATGAAAAGTATAAATACGTATTCAGCGTAGAAGTAGTCAATGAAATGGTGCTACAAGGTGTTCCTTTCCGAGATGCCTACAAAAAAATTGGTCAGGACATTGAAGCTGGAACCTATGAACCCAAGATGGATATTAATCACACCCATGAAGGAAGTATAGGTAATTTATGCAATGCAAATATTCAACAACAACTTGATAGTGTGTTGAAAGGGTTTCATTTTGAAAAAGTTGAACAAGCAATCAACGCGCTTCTAAAATAATGTCAGAGATACCTATTCCAATAGTTATTGTTTTCGTCTTTTTTTCATGTATTGGTTTAATACTAGGAATACTAGCTTATTGGAAAGATAAAATGATCAAGCGTGGAATTAATTTGACTATTAGGCAAATGTGTGCGATGTCAGTAAAGAAAACCTTGACTGAAGATTTACTTAATGCATTAGAGCTGGCAAATAAACATCAATTTTTAGTTAAACCACACTATTTAGAGGCTCATGCAATAGCAGGAGGCAATCCCTTGAAGCTGATTCAAATAATAGTAGAAGGAAAAGTAAATAATCAAAAGATTAGCTTTAGAGAAGCGGCTACTATGGACTTAGGAAAAGTGAGTTTAGAGGAAGCCCAAAGACTATACTCCGATTACGAATCAAACAAAAACATCACCTCTAATACGGATTAATTAGTTGAGATAATGTGATTTGAAAGCCAAAAACCCTAGTTTCGCAACTTGGTTTTTTGAAATCCAGAAATTTTCAAAAATAATCTTACTACCTAGCACAAATTTCGATGCATAAATATTTGAATCTTTTTGACTTTTCTCAAAAAGTAAACTACAGAACAGAAGTATTATCAGGGTTAACAGTTGCCTTGGCTTTAGTACCTGAAGCAGTCGCTTTTGCATTAATAGCGGGCTTGTCGCCTTTAACTGGTTTATATGCAGCCTTTGTGATGGGGTTAGTAACTTCGATATTAGGTGGTCGACCAGGTATGATTTCGGGAGCAACAGGAGCCATAGCCGTGGTGATTGTTGTTTTGGCAAAAGACTATGGAGTAGAATATGTTTTTATAACAGTTATTCTTGCTGGCCTTATACAAATTGCTGCTGGGTTTTTAAAGCTAGGTAAACTGATGCGATTAGTACCATTACCAGTAATTTTTGGGTTCGTTAATGGTTTAGCTGTAATCATTTTCTCTTCACAGTTAGTGCAGTTTAAAAGTGATGATGGCAATTGGTTAACGGGTACACCTTTATATATCATGTTAGGCTTGGTAGGGATTACTATGTTGATTATATGGGGACTTCCACGCATTAATAAATCGTTACCAGCTGCTTTAATAGCTATTCTTACCATTTTTGGTTTAGTAGTTTTCTTTGATATTGACACTAAAACTGTTGGAGATATTGCATCCATTAAAGGTGGTTTTCCACCTTTTCATATTCCAAATATTCCCTGGACATTTGAAACTTTACAAATCATTTTTCCCTATGCGGCTATAGTCGCAGGAGTTGGACTTATTGAAAGTCTGCTGACACTTAATATTGTTGATCAAATTACAGAAACACGCGGAAGAGGAAATAAAGAAGCAGTAGCCCAAGGTGCAGCAAACATACTTTCAGGTCTTTTTTCTGGAATGGGCGGTTGTGCTATGATTGGTCAGAGTTTAATTAATACATCCAATGGTGCAAGAGCACGCTTATCTGGTATTGTGGCTGCAATAATGTTGTTGATGTTTATCATGTTTGGAGCAAGCTTAATTGAGCAATTACCGATGGCTGCTTTAACAGGTTTGATGATTATGGTTTCGATAGGAACATTCGAATGGGCTAGTTTTAAAGCGTTTAATAAAATGCCCAAATCGGATATTTTTGTAATGGTTATTGTCACTTTGGTGACGGTGTTTTTACATAATTTAGCTTTAGCTGTTTTAATAGGGGTGATAATAGCTGCATTAGTTTTTGCTTGGGACAACGCGAAACGAATTCGTGCTAGAAAGTCTATTGATCAAGAGGGGCGGAAACATTATGAAATTTACGGTCCCTTATTCTTTGGTTCTATTACTGCTTTTAATGATAAGTTTGATGTGCTAAATGACCCTAATGAAGTTGTAATCAATTTTGAAGAAAGCCGAGTGGTTGATATGTCAGCGATTGAAGCATTAAATTCAATTACTGAACGCTACAAGAAGGTGGGGAAAAAAGTACATCTTAAAAACTTAAGTCCGGATTGCCAAAAAATATTAGCTGACGCTGGAGAAATGATTGTCATCAATGTGTTTGATCCAGAACATGAAGTGATTAAAGACTGATGTTTTATAGAGATAAAGAAGTCGAGTTAATTCGACTTCTTTACAAACTTCGTCAATATTACAATCTGTTGCCCATTTACACGTCCTTCAATATGTTCAGTGTTATCATGAACAAGAGAAATATTTCTTACAGCAGTACCTCTTTTTGCTGTGAATGTAGCTCCTTTCACATCTAAATCCTTTATAAGAACTACAGTATCCCCTGACTGAAGTATTACACCATTGCTGTCTCTGTGTTTAGCACTGTCATTTTCTTCCACACCTTCACCAGTAGCTTTTGCCCATGCCAGGGTCTCTTCATCTAAATAGAGCATTTCGAGCAAGTCAACAGGCCAGCCTTCACCACGTAAACGGGTCAGCATTCGCCATGCCATTACTTGAACAGCAGGAACGTCACTCCACATGCTGTCATTTAAACAGCGCCAATGCTTAGGATTTGCTTTCTCTGGGTTTTCGATTTGATCATAACAAGTTCCACAAACTAAAATATGGTCATCAACATCGTCTTTTTTTATCGGTGCTACTTCGTAAGTAGTTAAGTCATCAGTTCCACCACAGAGCTCACACTTTTCACCACTTCGTTTTAATAATTCGGATTTAATATTCATACTTTGTTTTTGGGAAATCTAAAGTACTCAAATTTATTGAAAACTATATTTGCATGAGTTTTAGACCTCTTTGTTTTTATTTAATTTAACTAAATGATTAATCCAATTAAAGTTGCTATTGTGGGCTATGGCATGTCTGCCAAAGTATTTCACGCACCTCTGTTAAACTGTTTAAACGAGTATGAAATTGTAGCAGTACATGAGCGTACTAAATCAGAATCCAAGGAGGATTTTCCAAATGTTGAAATATTGAGGGACTTTAAAATGGTTTTAAGTGATGATAATATAGAATTGGTTGTTATTACCACGCCTAATCAATTGCATTATTCACAAGCTAAAGCAGCTTTATTAGCAGGTAAACATGTGGTGGTAGAAAAACCATTCACAGTTTCAGTTATGGAAGCTGAAGAGTTAACAGCCTTAGCTGATAAAGTAGGTAAGACCTTATCTGTTTTCCATAATCGTAGGTGGGATAGTGATTTTCTTTGGCTGAAAAATTTGGTGAGTTCTGGAGTTAAAATCTATGAAATAGAATCCCGATTCGATCGGTTTCGTGATTATCTAAAAGGTTGGAAAGAGCTAGAAGGAAAGGGGAATGGAATTTTATATGACTTAGGAAGTCACCTCATTGATCAAATGCTGGTTCTTTTTGGGGACAAATTAGAGCTTACCCATGTTGATATACTAAAACAACGGAAAGTAGCTAAGGCGGATGATAGCTTCGAGATTCAATTTAAAACAAAAGGTATAAAAATTATTTTGAAGGCAAGTATGTCCTGCAGTCATTCTTACCGCTTGAAAGTAGATACAGAAAAGGGAACTTATATTAAGGAAAACCCAGATGTCCAAGAAGGTGTTTTAAAAGAACTAGGGGTACGTTTTATGCCTGATAAAGTTATTGAGGAAGAAATTCTTCATTACCAACCTAATGGGCTGATTGAGCCTTTAAAGTTAGAAAAAGGAAAATATACGCAATTTTATGAAGAATTATTTCAAGCTATTCGTCAGGGTAAACCTAACCCTGTGAAACCATTAGATGCGATAGCGGTGGTTGCGTTAATTGAGAAGTGTGAAGCTATAAAAAATTAATATTATCATAGCAAAACTAAAAGTTCACTTGTTGACTCTGCCAATCTCCAATGCCACTTAAACCGAAAGCAGACCAAGTGAAAGTACCATCAAGAGTTGAATTGGTTTTTGAGCCAGTAAATGTCCCGTTGTTATGTGTCCCAGAATATATCCCAGAAGAGGAAATAGTACCAATAACCGGACCTTCGCCATTTGAGCCAAGTATGGTTTTATTATTATGCACCACACACCAAATCCCCTTTTCTTCAAAACTATTGATGGGCGTTTTTACTGTAGCTACCCAATTTCCTGTGTATACATTTACTTTTTCAGTAGCTTTTTCTTTCATTATATAAACTTCAAACGCAATGTTGTTAAAATTAATTGAGACTTTTGGATGAATACCATCTTTAGTAGTCGTTATTGAAAGTGAAATATTTTCTGCTACATATTCAACGATTCGATTGGTTCCTACCAACAATGAAGTATCAAATGATAACACGAATAACTCATTGTTAATTATCACGGAGCATGAACCAGATGTGTCAGAGGCAATATGGATTAACAGTGCACAAGAGTTATCTTTACCGTTGACAGCTACACCTTTATAAGTACCCCAGTATAAGGTATCCTTGTTAATTGTGACTATAGAGGTATCTCTATTTGTAATTAGGGAAGAGGTGTCTTGTGTGTTTCCTGCTGAAGTGCTAGATTTTTTTAATGATGGTTCCTCCTCTTTTTCGCAAGCGATGCAAATAACCACTAGGGCTAGTATTACTATGATTTTTTTGCTCATCATAATAAGCATAACAGACTAAACTAGAAATAGTTTCTAATATGAATGCATTTAGATTCTTACGCTTTATTAATTGATGATAATTTTAATTGTATTCGTTTTTTGTTTGTCAGCTAGTATTAAAAAGTAAACACCCTCAGACAATGTCGTATCAAACTTTATATTTTCATTTTCAACTTTGAATAAATGCTTCATATTAATTCCATCTGTTGAAAAAAGCTCTATGGCGGAATTTTTTAAATCAAAATCTCGAGCTTTTATTTCTGCGGTATAGTTAATTACTGGATTTGGTGAAATGGAAACATCGTAACTTTCCATAACTGAAGGTACAGTGGTTACTACATCTAAGTCGAAAGGATATCTTAAACCTGTGACATTCAATTCAACTGAGTATAAATTTTTTCCTGCAGTTATGAATAAAGTTTTCATTTCAGAACCTCCAAAAGTACAATTAGTACAAGATTCAGGTACATTTATTGTTTTCATATATAAGCCCATGTTATCAAAGATTTGAATGCCTAAAGAATTGGCGATATATACATTGCCATCTGAGTCAACTGTCATCCCATCTCCCCCAGAGGTGTTTTCTTGACCAATTGGAGTTTTGAGAGTAGCAAAAAGCCTTTTGTTTGTTAGTGTGCCATCAGTAAGGACATCATATGCTCTCACATCGGGAGTAGAAGAATCCACTAAGTAAAGTGTTTTTCCATCTTTCGAAAGAATAACACCATTGGGTTTATCTAAATCATTGACCAAGGCGATTATGGTATTTTGAGGAGTTCTATAATACAGGCGCTTTTCTACTTGGGGAACCCAGTTTTCCCAAGTTGGATCAGTAAAGTAGATCCCACCTTTTCCATCTAAACAAAGATCATTTGGACGGTTAAATACAGTACCATTATATTTATCTGCATAGGTTTGTAAGTATATTCCATTCGTATCCCGTTCAATTACTTTACTGGTATATCCTTCACATATTACTAAATTATTGTCCAGATTAAACATCATTCCATTTGAACCATTGGATTGCTCTACTATGACACTAAAGGCTTTTGTTACGGTATTATACTTTATTGTTTTGCTTCCATTTTGATCAGAAAAATAGATGCTTTTATGGCCGTCCCATGCGGGACCTTCGACAAATTGAAATTGGTCGTTACTTAGTTTAACGACAGTTTGACTGGAAGCCAGATAGTAAGTGAAATATATTAACGTTAAAGTTAAAGCGCGTAAAAAGAAATGATAGTTCTTCATGGTTTATGATATTTGTACAGTTACAATCTAATGGAATTATTCTTACTAAAAGGATGATTAGAAGAAACACATCTACATACATGAAATAAGCATAGAAAAAAAACGTCAAAAATGCCGCATAAATAACAATCAAAAATAAGCATTTTGATAAGCTAAAATCTCTCGTGAATTTTTTATAGATTTCATTTCTAAACACTTTATGTACTAAATAAAAACAATATGAAAAACAAAATATTATTAGTGCTTACTGCTCTTTTTGGGTTAATGATGGTTAATTCAGGCTTAAATAAGTTTTTTAATTATATGCCTATGCCTGAACTTACCGAACAACAATTGGCTCTTTTTGGAGCCTTTGCTCAAATTCAGTGGGTATTTCCACTGGTTGCATTTGTGGAAATTCTTGGAGGAATCTTAATTGTCATTCCTAAAACTAGAGCATTAGGTGCTATTATTATTTTACCTGTGATGGTAGGTATAGTCGTTCACCATGCTGTTCATGACCCAGGGACAATTGCTATTGCATTGGTGATGTTTGCGATTAATCTTTGGGCGATTTTGGATAATAAAGAAAAGTATTTGCCGATGATTGATTAATTGAAAAGGAGACTTTTCATACAGTGAATTTTCTTAATTATATTTAGAACTGGAATCCTAATTTTTCTTCATAATTAGGGTTGAATGAATAGTACTGGTGAATATGAATATTATCATACAACAAATTATTCATATAAAAATGATCGCCATTACTTCTTTCTCATAAAGATTAAAGGTCGTTTTAAGAAATTAGGGTATAACTAATCAGTAGATTATTATAAACATGTCTATAATCAAAAAAGTCCTTTAACGAAAATTAAAGGACTTTTTCTTATCTGTATTCGAAGTTACAATATAGCCTTGACGATGTTGCTAACCTCTAAAAACTTGAAGGTTTAGGAATTAACAAAATTCCTCATACACCGCTTGCAAATGCGAAGCAATGCGATCTGCTGGATTACCTTCAATGTGGTGTCTTTCTACCATGTGTACTAATTCACCATCTTTAAATAGTGCTACACAAGGAGAAGAAGGAGGGTAAGGCATCATGTATTCACGAGCTTTGTTCACCGCATCTTTATGTACACCTGCAAAGGCAGTGGTGACGTTATCAGGTTTTTTATCTCCTTTTAAAGAAGCTTTTACTCCTGGACGAGCAGTACCAGCGGCACAACCACATACCGAGTTAATTAAAACCAAAGTAGTTCCTTTTTGAGCTAATGCTACATCCACATCTTCGGCTGATACTAGTTCTTTGAAACCTACAGCAGTCAATTCTTGACGCATTGGTAATGTTAGTTCTTCTGGGTACATATTTTCTTTTTTAGTTATTAGTTTTTAGTAGTTAGTCTCAATACTAACTACTCATATCTTATTTACATAAACCCCAATTCCAATTTTGCCGCTTCAGACATCATATCCTGATGGTAGGGTGGGTCAAAGGTCAAATCCATCTGCACATCGTTGACTTCTGGAATTTCTCTTATTTTTGCTTCAATTTCACCAGGAATTACTTCTGCTGATGGGCAGGAAGGGGAAGTTAAAGTCATTAATACTTGCACATTATTCATTGGCAAAATATTGACTTCGTATATTAACCCTAGTTCATATACATCTACTGGAATCTCAGGGTCATAAACCTCTTTAATTTTTTCGATGACCTTCATTTCTAAGGCTACGTTGTTGTTTTCTACTTCACTCATAACATTAAGCTTGAGATTGTTGTTTTGTTTTAAATGCTAAACCGTATAATTTCATTTGTTTTACCATAGCCGCTAAACCATTAGCTCGTGTGGGACTTAAGTGTTGCGACATATTTATTTTTTCTATAAAATATAAGTCCGCATTCATGATTTCCTCGGGAGTATGGTTGGAAAGCACACGTACCAACAGGTAAATCAACCCTTTAACAATAATTGCATCACTATCTGTTTCAAAGATGATTTTACCATCTTTAAGGTAAGCGTGAAGCCATACGCGACTTTGGCATCCTTTTATGATATTTTCATCTGTTTTATATTGTTCTTCCACAGGAACCAGCTTTTTCCCCAGTTCTATGATATAAGCATATTTGTCTGACCAGTCCTCAAACAAACCAAATTCTTCTACTATTTCCTCTTGTATTTCTTGAATTGTAGGCATTTATCGTAGCATTTTCAAGGCTTTGTGTAAAGCCGTAATGAAAGCATCTATTTCTTGTTTCGTGTTATAAACCGCAAATGAGGCTCTGGTAGTTCCCAGAATATTCAAACAATGCATTAAAGGTTGAGTGCAATGGTGTCCCGTGCGAACAGCGATACCTTCTTGATCCAATAATATCGCTAAATCCTGATGGTGTACTCCATCGATGACAAAAGAAGCAACACCAACTTTTTCTTTCGCTCGACCAATAATGGTTAAACCTTCAATTTGTTCTAATTGCTGGGTAGCATACTCAAGCAATTCAACTTCGTGTTGCAAAATAGCTTCACGGCCAATTTCATTTACAAAGTCGATCGCTGCTTTAAAAGCAACCACATCCGCAATGTTTGGGGTTCCTGCTTCAAATTTATAAGGGAGATCAGCAAATGTAGTTCCTTCAAACGAAACTTCTTTTATCATTTCACCACCACCTTGATAAGGTGGCATCGCTTCAAGCAACGCTCTTTTCCCATACAAAGCCCCAACACCTGTTGGTCCGTACATTTTGTGTGCAGATAAGGTATAGAAGTCGATATCCAATTCTTCCACATTTATAGTAATATGCGAAGTACTTTGCGCCCCATCGATGACCACAATACCACCAACCTGATGCGTTTTATCCGTAATTTCTTTAATCGGATTTATGGTTCCTAAAGCATTAGAAGCATAATTAACGGCAACAATTTTTGTTTTAGAGGAAAGCAATTGATCAAAAGCAATCATATCCAGTTCACCCACTTCATTAATCGGAATCACCTTAACGATAGCTCCCTTTTCCTCTGCTAATAGTTGCCAAGGCACAATGTTAGAATGATGTTCTAACTGTGAGATGATGATTTCATCGCCTTTATTAATATTTGCTCTACCATAAGTAGAAGCTACTAAATTGATACTCTCCGTAGTTCCTTTGGTGAAGATGATTTCTTCCCGTTCAGCAGCACCTAGAAAGGTTTGTAAACTAGTTCGTGTGGCTTCAAAAGCGGCTGTAGCTTTTTCGGCTAAAGAGTGAATACCTCGATGGATATTGGCATTCGTGTTTGTGTAATAATCAGACACTGCTTTTATGACTACAGCGGGTTTTTGCGTTGTAGCAGCATTGTCTAAATAGATTAAAGGTTTACCATTTATTTTCTCTTGGAGAATGGGAAAGCTTTTTCTTATTTGTTCTATATCGATGCTGATTTCAGCGTTCATATATTCTTGTTTCTTAATCCTGTATGGTACAGCTTATGTTTCTACAGATTTTTTGCTTCGTTATGAAAGACAATGTTTGTTAAGCCAATCGATTATCAATCAAGTGGAGAACGTGTTCTTTTAACGCCTCTATTGTCAATCGATTTGTTACTTCATTTGCGAAAGCTTGTGTTAGTACTGCTTTTGCCTTTTGTAATCCAATTCCTCGTGATCGTAAGAAAAACAATGCTTCTTTATCAAGTTGACCAATAGTAGCACCGTGTGAACAGCTAACATCATCAGCCCAAATTTCTAACTGAGGTTTTGTGTTGATGGTAGCCTCGTCAGATAATAAAATGTTATTGTTCTGCTGGAATGCATTAGTCTTCTGAGCATCTTGTCTCACAAAGATTTTCCCGTTGAAAACTCCTCTTGACTTGTCGGCCACAATACCTTTGTAAAGCTCGTGCGATTCACAATTTGGGAATTTATGATCTGCGATTGTGTGGTTGTCCACATGAGTTTTACCATCCAGTAAGTATAACCCATTCATATGCCCTTCAATGTGTTCGCCATCCAATACTAAGTTGGTATTGTTACGAATGATATCTCCTTTCAAAGAAATAACATTGGAAGTAAATACACTGGAAGCGTGTTGACGGACTTGTGTAGTATTAACTTGAGAAGCATTTGGAGTGTCATTTTGAAGGATGTTTAACTCAAAATTAGTGTTAGTCAGTACATCTACTTCAGTGACAATATTTTGAAAACTTTTGTTTTCACCAATGGTCACTGGGATGAATACTATTTTAGCCATGCTACCTTCTTCTGCGATGATTAAATTCCTCGTTAAAGAAAATACATCACTATGTGAAGCATCCGAAACCACATACACATAGATAGGAGCTTCTTCAACTTTACCCTTTGGAACGTATATGAAAATACCATCATTCGCAAAAGCTGTATTCTGAGCAGAAAAAACTTCATTTTTTGTGTTCAAATTTTTCGAATAGGAAGAAAGAATCTCTTCTTTGTTTTCCCTAAGTGCTTTTTTAAAGCTTTTAGCAACTATTTGCTGAGGATTTAATTTTGAAAGACTTTCAGAAAACTGCCCGTTTAAAATCACCGCATAATTGCTATTCATTCCTTCGATTAGAAAGGACTGAACGTCTATTTCTTGGTTTTCATTTAAAGAAAAGGCTATTTTATTTAACGCAGTCAAGTTCGTGAATTTCCATTCTTCATTTTTTGTAGTAGGAATATCCAGGTTTGATGCTGCTACTAAAGCCTCGTTTTTAATATCAGAAAGCCATTCAGGACTTTGGAAAAGTCCTTTTTTATTTGCTATATCTAATAGGTGTTCTTTCATGGGGTTCTTGGGGTTAGTCAATATGACTACTTACTTTTACTATCAATTTAAAGAGGAGAGTGATTAGGCAGAAATTGCGTCCACTTCGTCTTTAATCCAGTCGTATCCTTTTTCTTCCAACTCTAACGCTAATTCTTTCGTGCCTGATTTTACAATGCGACCTTTATAAAGGACATGAACAAAATCAGGAATGATGTAATCTAATAAACGTTGGTAGTGGGTTATCACGATAAAGCCGTTATCTTTCGAACGGTATTTATTTACACCATTCGCGACAATTCTTAATGCATCAATATCCAAACCTGAATCTGTTTCATCTAAAACAGCTAGTTTAGGTTGAAGCAATTGCATTTGGAAAATTTCGTTTCGTTTTTTTTCACCCCCTGAAAAACCTTCGTTTAGGGAACGGCTCAAAAGCGATTGTTCCATTTCTACCGTTTTCATTTTTTCTTTCATGAACTGTAAAAACTTCACTGAATCTAATTCTTCTTGACCTCTGTATTTTCTAACTTCATTTACTGAGGTTTTTAAAAAACTAGTTGTGTTTACACCAGGAATAGAAACAGGGTACTGAAAAGCTAAAAATAAACCTTCACGAGCTCTATCTTCAGGTGATAAGTCTAGCAAGTCTTTTCCCTCAAATGTAATAGAGCCACTTTCTACTTCAAATTCTTCTCTACCAGCTAACACAGATGCTAAAGTACTTTTTCCAGCACCATTTGGTCCCATGATAGCGTGTACTTCACCAGGTTTTACTTCCAGGTTTAAACCATCTAAGATTATTTTCCCTTCAACTGATGCTTTAAGATTTTTTACTGATAACATGTCTATATTTATTTATATCCTAGTGAAGGAAGGTGAAACCCACGATTCACTATTAATTATTCACTTTTATTAACCTACTGAGCCTTCTAAACTAATCGCCAACAACTTTTGTGCTTCCACAGCAAACTCCATTGGTAATTGTTTTAAAACTTCCTTTGAAAACCCATTGACAATTAATTCAACCGCTTTCTCAGTAGAGATACCTCGTTGGTTGCAATAGAAGATTTGGTCTTCGCCAATTTTTGAAGTTGTTGCTTCGTGTTCTACTTGAGCTGAGCTATTTTCTATGTTGATGTAGGGAAATGTGTGTGCTCCACATTTATCACCCATCAATAATGAATCGCATTGTGAAAAGTTACGAGCACCTTCAGCACGTTTAAATACTTTCACTTCACCGCGGTAACTGTTTTGACTTTTACCCGCAGAAATACCTTTTGATACGATTCTACTTTTAGTGTTTTTTCCAATGTGAATCATTTTAGTACCAGTATCTGCCTGTTGGTGATTGTTTGTTACTGCTACGGAATAAAACTCTCCAATTGAATCATCTCCTTTTAGTATAACACTTGGATACTTCCAGGTAATGGCAGAACCCGTTTCTACTTGTGTCCACGAAATCTTTGATTTGTTTCCAGCACAGATACCTCGCTTTGTAACAAAGTTAAAAATACCACCTTTACCATCTTTATCACCAGGGTACCAGTTTTGAACCGTACTATATTTTACCTCCGCATTATCTAAGGCTAATATTTCTACTACAGCAGCGTGTAATTGATTTTCGTCTCTTTGTGGAGCAGTACACCCTTCTAAATAACTTACATGGCTACCTTCATCGGCAACGATTAAAGTTCTTTCAAATTGACCCGTACCAGCTGCATTAATTCTGAAGTAGGTAGAAAGCTCCATTGGACAACGAACACCTTTAGGAATGTAGCAGAAAGAACCATCTGTAAATACGGCAGAATTGAGAGCTGCATAAAAGTTATCTGTAGAAGGGACAACTGAACCCAAATATTTTTTAACTAATTCAGGGTGATCTTGAACAGCCTCACTCATAGAGCAAAAGATGATTCCTAATGCGCCTAATTTTTTCTTGAATGTAGTGGTTACCGATACACTATCAATAACAGCATCTACTGCAACACCAGTCATTCTTTTTTGCTCTTCTAAAGAAATACCCAGTTTTTTGAAGGTATCCAATAACTCTGGATCTACTTCATCCAAGCTATTTAATACTTTTTTCTTCTTAGGGGCAGAGTAATAGATGATATCCTGAAAGTCTGGTTGTTTGTAATGAAGGTTAGCCCATGTAGGCTCTACCATTTTTTTCCATACAGCAAAAGCCTTTAATCGCCACTCTAATAGCCATAAAGGTTCATTTTTCTTGGCAGAGATAAAACGGATGATGTCTTCGTTAAGTCCTTTTGGAGCTTCATCAGCTTCAATGTTGGTAACGAATCCATACTTGTACTCGGACCCAGTAATCTCTTGTAATAATTCGTTTTCTTCAGCTTCTTTCATCAAATAAAGGTTTTTGGAGCCTTGTCTTGCTTGTTTAGAATCAATCTTAACACAAATGTAAACAATAATTTTGTAAGGACTGTTTCAAATCCAATAGAACTATTGACTTAAAAGTCCTGGAGGTCTTTTGATATCTTCACTAAGTGAAATAATGGTCTCTGTACGTTCTATGCCTTGTACTTTTTGGATTTTATCGTGTAGCACATCTCTTAAGTGATTAGTATCTTTGCAATACATGAGTGCAAACATGCTATAATTCCCTGTGGTGTAGTCTACACTTACAATCTCGGGTATTTGTTTAAGTTGTTTGATTACATCATTGTAAAATGCACTTTTCTCCAAGAAAATACCTAAAAAAGCTTTGATATCGTAACCTAATTTTGTGAAATCAATGCGCAGTTCTGACCCAACCACAACTCCTAATTGCTGCATTTTTTTCATGCGGACATGTACAGTGCCCCCAGACACATACACATGTTTGGCAATTTCAGTGTAAGACATTTGAGCATCTTGCATTAAAAATGAAAGAATTTTCAAATCAACATCATCTAATTTTAATTTTTCAGACATGATGTAAAAATACGGATTTGAACGGATGAATTACTGCTTTTTGTTATACTATTAATTTTAGGCACAATAGTTTTGAATTTAACCAATAAAGCGTCCAAATTGCGTTAAAATTAAGTTCATGATTAATACAGCAATAACATTCATAATCATAATAGCATTTCTTTTGATTTATTCTTTGTTGAATAAATTCTATTTCAAGAAAAAAAAGTACGGAGTAGCAAACGATTCGATGCGATTTTTGGCCTTCTTTTTTGATATGATGATTTTTAATATTATCACACTTGGGGGTGGTTTTTTATATTTTTTATTTAGAGGTGAAATTAAGTCACAAGTTCTGGTATATATTGACGATATAGTTAATAAAAGTGGCTATGGAAAATTAAGACATGATTGGCTAGAGTTTGAGATAAAACTATTTGCTATTTACATGTTATATTCTATGCTTATGGAAGGGGTCTCAAAAAAAGGGAGTTTCGGTAAGCAGTTTCTTAAAATTGGTTATGATAGAAAGCATTCTATACTATGTGTTATTGTAAGAAATTTACTAAAACCTATTAGTTTTTTAGTCTGGCCAATTGGTATCATCGTATCGAAGAGCAGTCCAAATCGAAGATGGCCTCACGACTTAGTTTGCAAAGAAAACTTAGTGTTAAAAAAATAAAATATTTTTGTGATATTTTTTTATTATAAACTTCAGAATATCAATTAATTTATGGGTATAATTAGCGTGATGCGGTTCTTGGATCTACGTTACATTTTTTGTTAAAAAACATCTCAAAGCTTGACACATATTTAGGATTTAAAAAATGAAAAGTATAGATTTGGAATCGTGTCTTGATAAATGAATCAAAAGTTCATTACGGTTTAAAAGATTTTAAACATTATGAAAAAAGGAAAACACATACCATTATTAATGCTTTCTGTATTGTTACTGATAAGCACTAGTTGTAGAAGAAAAGTTGAAGAACAACCATCCTTCCCAGCAGCAGAATATTATAGTCCAACATTAGTGGCTCCTTCTTCGCAAATTGAAGTACATGGTGCTGTTTTATCTAATTCAACTATAATTATTGGTGGTATTAAAGCTACAATAGATTCTATCTCTGCAGATGGTAGAGTAGTTTATGCAAAAGTTCCAAGTGAGTTAGAAATTGGCTCGTCATATATGGTTGAGGTTAAATATAATGAGAAAGAGAGTTTTATATTCACCCCACAATTAGAAATAGGAGCAACCTCAACACAAGTTAAGGAATTATTAATTGGTGACTTTGATGGTGGAGGTATTCGAGCAGCCATTTCTACATCAGATTTTACTAATGGTCAATTTAGTGGAAATGCAGGTGCAAATTCAATTATAGGCATTGGAGATAATGTTAATGGTGTTGAAACTAGTCCAGCGGGAGGTAATTATGCATTCGCAACAGTACCTGGTGGAGGTATATTACCTGGGACATTTGGTTTTGTCGCAACCATATCATCAAGGTCAGGGTTACAAAATGATTTGGTAACAGATTGGCCAATAAACTTTTTTGAATATCCTAATAGTGTTTTAAATCCAGAAAATGAAGATTTAAAAACATATTATATTAACTTCTTAGTTAATTTTAATAATACACCCAAGAGTCAGTTGCGTATTTTTATTGGTAGCGCTAAACTTCCCAAAGATCAACGATATGCTGTTACGATTAAACCAGGGAGTAAATATCCAGTTACAGGATGGCAAAAGGTTTCTATAGCCCTAAATACTTTTAAGGATGGGTTTGGCTTTGGACCGGGGATGAAGTTTGATGATTTTAAAAAGTTAAATCAAGTTGATTTTGATATTACAGATTCATTTGAAAACGATTATAGTTCAAACGTTGGCAATCAAAAATGCTGTGTCGGCAATGTTACCGATTGTTGTGCTACTGCTATCAAAGACCCGGTACAAGTTTACATCGATCAAGTTGTTATTTCTCAAGGAGGTGTTGCTCCATCTGTTCAATAAGAATTCTTCAATGAATAATATTATAAATATGCGTTATTTTCTTTCACTTTCATTGATCCTATCACTATCCCTAGTATGGGCTACAGGAGATAATGACGAATCGGAAGTCACTTTACTTAAAAAGACAAAGTTTTCTGGTGTTGCAGGTTCACCTATAAAATTTGAACCCATTGATACGGTTCAAAATTTCCTCAAAAAAATTACAGTAAAGGGCGAGGCTCGTGTTGCTGCAATTTATCGTGTCATGGATGAATCATATGCTGATCAGGCATCTCCTAATAAAGATTTGTCTTTCGAAAGCTACCCATTACTTGGGGCAGGCTCTGGAAACGGTTCTGCAGTACCATTACTTAATTTAAATATTATAGCAAATCCAACCCCAGATTTCTCTGTTGATTTAGGGTATGCTTTGGCTCATAATTTTCAGGGTACAAGTGCTATCAATGGAGATACCACTAGAACAGTTGTTATTCGTTCGAACTTAAATTTCACTGGTAAATTAAATACTGATTACGGATTGTTCAAAATAAGAGCGGGTGGTGGAGTTTTATGGACATCCTTGTCACCATTAACAATATCTCAAAACGAGTTTCAGAATGATGGTTTTGATCGACTTCCTTGGGATTGGTATACAAAATCATTCCAGCGTTATAATGCTATTTATGAAGGAACTTCACAATTAGGTAGTGAGGTGTTTGGAGCAGAATCTTTTCAAGGGGTAGATTTTCAGGGATCTGGTTTACCCGGAGGGTTCGGTTTCATTGCAATGTATGGACGTACAAATCGTTCAGTTGATGCGAGTAAAGCTGTGGAAGCATATCCATCATCGGTGCAAGCGGGGAGACTTGATAATGCAATTGGTAATGCTATAATTGGAGTAAATTATTACGGACAGATTAGTGATACTACTGCTGGAAATGTTATTCTCGACTCACAAATAGACGAATCTGGTTCAGTAGTTTATGATTTAGGTTCTGTACCTGATAATAGACAGATAATCACATCAGACATTAGATACAATATTAATGGTGTTGAAATCTATGGTGAGTTTGGTGTGGGGAGAGTACAAAACCCAAAAAATAGTGGTGATTGGAAACCTGGGATACTGATAACATCAAATATACCGGAGGGGATTTTTGGACTACCAATTAAAGCAAAGATTTATAACATTGAACATGAGTTTGTGAGTAACGTTAGCACGGTGATGAACTCAAACAACGGAGCGCCTAATAACGGTGTTAATCAGGATGTTAATTACAGAACTACCGTCTTTATTAATAACTTACAAGAGGTGGGACAAATCACAAATAATAGAAGGGGAGCTTCATTAACTACAGGAAAAAAACTAGGGGCGTTTAAGTTAGAGTTTGGTTATGGAATTAGTCAAGAAATTGAAAATATATATAATGAAATAACATTTCAGCATCGTTCAAATGCATTTTCAAGATCACGGTTTACTCCTTGGATTCAAACAGGAGGTCCTTACAAAAGAATTAAAAATAACTTCAGAAGAACATTTGAGGTGATTGAAATAACTGATGCAAATCCAACTTATTTGAAAGGGTTTAATCAGTTAGATTTTACAGCTAAATATAAATTGAGAGTTGCACGCAGACAATTGATTATTCGAAATTTCACTAATTACAGTACTGTACAAGAAGGTGTTTCGGCAATGCCAACATTTGGCGATACTCCTTTTTTGAAGACATTCTATAATCAAACACTAGCTTTTTATGAAGTAAGTAAAAAAGTATCTGTCTTAGCTATGTTTGAATTTGAAAGAAATATTGCTAACGCTAGAACTGAATTATCTCTTTATAATAGAAAGCCTATGAATCAGTATAGCGAGGGTTTTGGGGTAGGTTTAGATTACGATTTTGCGGATTTCGCAGGGTTATACCTAAGACATCGTTGGATGTACCATGATGATATCAATTTTGTGAAGGACAAATTTAAAGGACAAGAAACAACTGTAGAACTCAAAGTATTCTTTTAATAGAAAAAAATGATGAATAAGAGGATAAATATAATTTTGTTAATCGGAGCAGTTTTCGCTTCGGTAAGCTTACAAGCCCAAACTACATTTTATTTAGATGGTTACGGTAGGGCATTGACAACAACGGACCGATTAAAAGGTGACCTGATTGAAAATGATACTATTGGTATTCCCAATAAAGGTGTTAGCGGTTATACCTTATTTGATTTAGGGTTAAACCTTGAGAAGGACAAAACCTTTAAGGTAAATGCCATATTAAGAGCTAGAAATGAGTTTGGTTTGTTCTGGGGAGAAGGAACAGACATGGAATTTCGTCAGATTCGTTTAGAGGGAATTATAGGAAAAGGAGTTAAATATGAAGTCGGAGATGTCTTCGTTGAAATGACACCATATACTGTATTTAACTCAGAGCAAATGTTTAATGAGTATGAGTCTCAAATTTTTGCTCAAAGAAGAGAAATTCTCGAGTATGAAAACTTTATTCAAGGTAACTCATGGCGTTTACAAGGGGTGAAATCATATGCTAATATCTTATTTGATAAAGGAATTGATAAATTAGGTCTGTATGGATTTGGAGTTAGAACACAACCAGCAGACCAAATTGGTCAATCCGATAGAATCATGGCTGGTTTGAATGCAACAGTAACTCAAAGTGAGCATTTAAAAGTAGGATTGAACTATGTTGGAATTCAAAATTTGACTATATCTACTTCATTAGTTGAGTATTCTAATCATGTTGGAACTGCAACCTTAGATTACAACAGAGACTTAACAGATGATTTTGGTGTTTTCTTAAACGGTGAAGGAGGGTCTTCTTCCTACTCTCAGTTCAGACTTGTAGATCAGAAAGAAGTAGCAAAATCTGACTATTTTTATGACGGAAAACTTGGAGTAGAGTATAAGCCTTTAATGATGAAATTGAGCGGAGGTTACAAGTATGTAGGTAGAAACTTCTCAAGTCCTGGCGCGCAAACAACACGATTCAACCAACAATCAACACCAAGAACATTTGATGAAATTCCTGATACGTTAGGTGGTTCTCCAATTCAAAGATACACCACATTATATGATCGTTTCACTAACGAAGGCGCTTATATTCAAGGTATTAGTGACCAATTATTAACCTATGCTCCACAATACTCAAACATTAATCCTTATGGTAAGGCTACACCAAATAGAACTGGGTTACAGCTAAACCTAAGTGCTGGTGATAAAGATTCTTTACTTCAAGCATCAGTTGGTGTTGATTTACTTAAAGAAATTGACCCTGATAACAACCTTGAAGGTAACCTAAGAAGTTTTACGGGTATCCAGGGGGGGGTCTTATTTAATATTGATAAAGCAATAGGTTTCAGTCGTGATATTGTATTCACGGCAGGATATCGAAGTGAAACAACAACTCGAGGTGGTGTTGATGATATCGACTTGTCTACTGTACTTATGGATGTTGGTTTATCCTTCGAAATACTTCCTAGTTTTGATTTAATGGCAGGATATAAAACATTAACAGCAAAAGGAAATGAGTATGTACCTGTATTAAATGAGTTCAATCAATTTTCTGGATTACCTTATGAATTGAATGTAGATACAGAAGAAACTATGGCTTCTTTTGGTGCAAGATTTAGATTCTCAGAAGATGCTTCATTATCAGCTAACTACAATTTGGTTTCTTACAAAAATAATAAAGCAAACTCTGAGTTAGATTTATCTACTGAAAATGCTAGTTATGACATGAGTCAATTATTCATTACTTACATAATGAAATTTTAATTTTCAAAAGTTCTTATCGTATGAAAATTATAAAATTATATAGTGCTCTGATTGTTTTAATGATGCTGTTATTACAGTGTCAATCAGATGAAGATCCAGATTTATATCAGGTTTATTATCAACAAACAACAGATTCCTCTAAGTTTAAAGTTGAACCAGATACCATTAATACTACTGATTCTAAAGCTGATACTGTTCGTTTTAGTTACCAAGTAGAAAACAGTCAAAAAATTGTTTGGGACATTATCTTAGAGCAAAAAGCTACAGGTGCACAAAAAAGGTTGATGTTTGATACAAAAGAATTGATGCCATCAGAACATTTCTGGGTTTTTGATTCTACTGATTCAGATTCTGAAGTAATATTTGATACAAAAGAAAATATTAGTGTTAGCGTTAATGCAGATATTGCATTTGATGCTGGTGAAATAAAATTTAAATAACATGTTTAAAACTGTTAATCTTATCATTTTAGCAATTCTCTTATCTCTAGCTTCTTGCTCTGAGAAAGATAATAGCATATTTGGGCCTAAGTATATATCAGCACCTAGTGATTTAGAGGTAGTTGACAATACTTTTAAAATAGTAGAAGATGGAGATGAATTTGATATTGATCTACCTGTAATTACTTTTTACGACCCCGATTATCCAGACTCTGTCCTGAATGCTGTGATTTTTAAAGCAGAGCTTTCTGACAGCGTTACATGGATATTTACAATATCCGATCTAGTAACTGGTGCTGAAAAGAAAATTATTGGAACTAGTAAGAATGTAAGTGCTAAATGGTCAGGTGATTCAGATAATATCGCTTTCTTTTCAAAATTTGATCCACAAAATCCCAAAAACCTAAAGGTAGAGTTATCTTTTATTGGTATTGACAAAAAAGTGGTTCGTTTCCTAACTTTTGACAGACCTAAATTATTTCCAAATACTATCTTAGTCGCTGACTTTGAAGAAGATGGTCAAGCTATTGTTAAAGGTTCAGTTGGAGATCCTGATGGTTGGTTTGATTTCTTTGATACTGAGGGTGAAGATGAAACAATAAGTAGAGGCGTTGGACCTGATAACATAATTGTTGCTCGACCTTCTAAAGCATCTGAACCAGTTGAATCTATACAAGGTCAGGGTTACTATCATTTAAGAGGCGATGATAACTCGGTTAAACCCAGTCCATTTTTCATAGGTGGAATGGGGCATGACGCTGTAGTTTATGGGTTACCTTCAATATCTCCCAACGAAGTCTTCTTGAATTTCTATGCAAACTCTAATGGAAACACTACAACTAAACTTGTGGTAGAGATTGCTGGTTTTGGTGGTGACTTATTTACCAAAGAAATTGCTGTTAACTGGGATGGTTGGAATTTAGTGAGTGTAAGACTATCTGATTTTTCGTTAACTACTTCTGGTACGATTGGTACTGGAGAAATTTTAACTCCCTTACTTGAAAGTATGAAGTTTGCTATTCACTCAGGTGGAGGTGTTGCTGGTAGTATTGCGGAAATTAACATTGACTACGTAACATTTACGATAGGAAAACCATTTAGACAACAATAAGAATAACATTGTCCATGAGATATCATAACATATTTGGATTTACTTTAATAACATTTTTGGCACTTATGTCAAGTTGTGTTGGTATTGAGCCTATAGAGCTACAAAGTAATGCCTCAGATCATTATTACAGACCTAGTGATTATAAAGGAATAGTATTAAAAGATCAAATCTTATTTGATTTTAGAGAAGGTCTTGATGGTTGGTGGGCTGATAAAAAATACAATATGGCTTTACAAGGTACTGCCATGAAGATTACGTCTAACGGAGCTGGTCCAAAATATGCGCCTTTTGGTGTGGATTTAGCTGAACCAATGAATTTTTCAAATACACCCGTACTTAAAGTTAAAATTAGGTTGCCTGAAGGAGAAAAACCTCCGGTTATGCGCTTAGATTTAAGAGATGCTAATGGCAATTTCACTAACGCAGCACCTGCCTCTAATACTTTGAAAGTGAGTGGAGAAGACTACTACGAATATTATTTCGACATTAACCACAAATGGTCTCAAACATACCCATCTAATGCTACTGTGGATAATACTCAAATTGATCGTTTGCAGTTTTTTATCAATCCTGGTGGGGAGGAGTTTTATGGAACATTCTACATTGATGAAATCTACGTAATGGCAAATAGAGATGGTTCTGGAGTTGTAGATAATAATATCGTCCTAGATGATTTTTCTAATGGTGGCGCTGTCGATTTGTGGTGGCCATGTAAACCGGATAAAGTAAGTATTACTGCTGGTTCAGATGCGATGAAGGTTCATTTTGAAAATGGTGAATGGGATTGTTTTGGTAAAATATTTGGCGAAACAGATATAACTAATAATCCAATTATCAGAATAAAAGCGAGGGCTGAGTCTGGAACAGAAATGAAGATGACAAATGTAATGGCTCGTTTCATAGACGCAAATGAAAATTCTACGGATTTAATTGATGGTGAAAACATGAGTAATTTTACTATCGGTGGTTCAGATTATGAATATTATTATAGTGCTTTTAAAACTAAATATGAGAACAATTTATATAGTTCTCAAGGAGATTTTGATCCAACAAAAGTTAACCGTGTTATCATCTTCTTTAACATGAATAAGGAATCTACTTTCACAGGGGATGTGTTTGTACAAGAAATTGCTTTTGTAAGTGAACTTCCTGATAAACAAAAACTAGATAGAAGTCCTTGGGGAGCACCACCTTCTTTAGATCCTTCATGGCCTAAAGCAAAAAAATTAGACTATTCTGGTTATGCTAATCCTTCTAATTGGAAAGCAGAAAGTTCGAACATAACTAAGTCTGCTGGTGATGCTGGTGGTGTCAAATTTTCAGGGAAGAATATTGGGCCTTCATTTGAAGAGTTAAGTGCAACTGTTGCTCCGTTTAACTTAGATAGTATGGTTGTTATACGTGTAAAAGCAAAAGCCTCTGGTAATATGAATCCAACAGTTCGTTTGGATGTAGTTGATGCAAAAGGGAACCAAACAAATGGAAGACCCCAAGAGTTTGTTGTTAAAACAGGTGATGAGTTTAAAGATTATTATGTGAATATGTCGACAAATTATTACCAAAGAAGCCCCAATTATACAATTGTTAATGTGGGGAATGTGACTGGATTTAAAATGTATATAAATCCAGGTATGGTTAAAGGATTTGATGGTGAATTAGAAATAGCTGAGATACAACCTATGCTATTAAAAGATGCTCCAGATAACATCAGATCAATATTTGAATAAGATTAGAATTATGAGATTAGGATTAATTATAGTATCGCTTTTAGCTTCAGTTCTTTCTTTTGCACAGCAAGTAGATAAGGAGTATGTGAATGAGTTGAGGTCTTATTACAAGGAGATTGAACCAGACAAGTTTCGAACAGTTACTCGTGTACTCAATAAAGATTTTATGAAAGACATGAAAGCCTATGGGGGAGGTGTTAGTGATGGCAAAGCCTCTTCTAAAATGGTAGATGTTAAGGGATTCGATCAGGTTATTGAGATTGAAACACATGATAAATTTTACAATGACTGGGACGTTGAAATTGGAGGTAAGACAGCATTTCCCGTCTTAAAAAATGATTTAGTTTATGTTACTTTCTGGATTAGATGTTTAGAATCTCGTCATGAATCAAACCAAGGATTTGCAAGAGTCTATTTACAAAAAAATAGCCCAAACTGGGATAAGTCAGCATATATAAGTGTGGTGGCTGGTCGCGATTGGTCTTATTACAGAATCCCTTTTCATACTAAATTTGAAAACTATGACGTAGGAAAGGCTGCAGTGGCTTTTGCTTTAGGGTATTCTTACCAAACCATTCAAATTGCAGATATTAAGGTGACTAACTTTGGAAGTTCACTTACTAAGGACGATTTGCCAGGAACAAAATTCACCTATGAAGGACGTGAAGAGGACGCTGCATGGAGAAAGTCTGCAAATGATCGAATTGAAAAAATACGTAAAGGTGATTTAACAGTAGTTGTTAAAGATAAAAATGGTCAACCTATTCCAAATGCACAAGTAAATGTCGAGATGCAAAAACACGCATTCGGGTTTGGTAACATTACTAATAGAGTTGCTTTCTCAAACCCTGGTCCCGATGGAATTCAATATCGACAAATCATAAAAGAGAACTTCAACCAAACAACTTTTGAAAATGCATGGAAACATGACATGTATGAACAATATAAGAGTGAGGATGCTGTAGATCAAATTTTTCAAGTCATGGATAGCTTAGATAAATTTGGGATAGAGTTAAGAGGGCATGCACTTGTGTGGCCTAGCACCAAATACACAAAATCTGCGGCACCCTATATTGACAAGCCAGAAGAACTTCGTAAAATGCTAAGAGAATCTGTTTTAGAAAGATCTACAGCTGCAAAAGGAAGAGTTATTGATTGGGATGTAGTCAATGAGCCCTTCGTTAACCACCAATTCATGGATATCTTAGGGAAAGATGAAATGGTTGAATGGTTTAAATTAGCTAAGCAAGGAGATCCAGCACCTGATTTATATATAAATGAGACACGATTTTTAGTTGATAAAGGTGTCAATGGTGCTGTGCAAGACAATTTGTATAATTGGGTAGAGTTTTTGAAATCCAAAGGCATTCAAATTGATGGTTTAGGATTTCAGGGTCACTTTGGCGAAACTGGTTTAACTAGTCCAGATAAATTGAAAGAAATTCTTGATCGATTTGCAAAATTAGGAGTGAAAATCAAAATAACTGAATTAGATATTAATACACAGGATAACGAATTGCAGGCAGATTATCTCAGGGATTTTTATACGATTATATTTAGCCATCCAGCTGCTGAAGCGATTATTAGCTGGGGGTTCTGGGAAAAATATCACTGGTTGCCTGATGCAGCATGGTACACCAAAAAATGGGAAGAAAAACCTATTGCAGCAATGCATAAAAAAATGGTTTTTGATGAGTGGTGGACTGATGAAAATGGTACCACTGGTACAAACGGTAAATATGAGGTTAGAGGATTCAATGGTGATTATTTAGTGTCTGTTAAACATGATGGCAAAACAGTTACTCAAAAAGCCACTTTATCAAATGATGGCACTACCGTAGAAATTGTTGTTAAATAATTAATTAAATATGATTAAGTATAAAGTTTTAGGATTAGCAGCTGCTCTTGCTTTTGGGTTTAGCGCATGTAATCAAGAGAAATCTCATACAGGGACTGAACAAGAAGTAGCAGAATCTAACTCAAATGAGTTCGATTCTAAAATTGATGAGTTGATGGCTAAGATGTCTATCACTGACAAAGTAGGTCAAATGACACAAGTCAATTTAAACAAAGTTTTAGTCACAAAAAACGGTAGTGGTTACGATGATAACGATGGTTTAGTTGATCCTGCTTTACTAGATACAGCTGTTAATAAATATAAAGTTGGTTCATTATTAAATGCAATTAACCATGCATATTCTTTAGACCAATGGGATAATATTATAAATCAAATTCAGGATGCAGCCAAGAAAAATGAGCCCGCTATCCCTGTGCTATACGGTATTGATGCAATTCACGGAACTACATTTACATTAAACTCAACCTTGTTTCCACATAATATTGGTGTTGGTGCTTCAAGAAATCCACAAGTAGCTAAAACAGCAGCTGATATAACGGCTATGGAAGTTAGAGCTTCTGGTATTCGTTGGAACTTTGACCCAGTATTTGATTTAGGGAGAATGCCTTTATGGCCACGATTTCCTGAAACATTTGGTGAAGATCCACTTTTAATTGAAAAAATGGGGGTTGCTACCGTTATTGGATATGAAGAAGATGGGTTGGATCAACCTACTGCTGTTGCATCGTGTATGAAACACTTTATTGGATATTCAGCATCACGATCAGGTAGAGATAGAACACCTTCTTACATTCCAGAAATAGAATTAAGAGAATATTATTTACCGCAATTTAAAGCAGCAATCGAAGCTGGTTCATCTTCGATTATGATTAATTCAGGTGAAGTTAATGGAATACCAGTTCATGGAAACAAGTATTTATTGACTACAGTTTTAAGAGATGAATTAGGGTTCGAAGGTTTAGTAGTGACTGATTGGGAAGACATCAATAGATTATATGAGAGACATATGGTTTCTGCTTCATTGAAAGAGGCTGTCAAAACCGCAGTATTAGCTGGTGTTGATATGAGTATGACTCCTCATGACTTTAAGTTTGCTAAACTTCTTAAAGAATTATGTGAAGATCCAAACGAAAAAGAAGTGATGGCTCGTGTTGATGAGTCTGTACGTAGAATTCTTACTTTGAAAATGAAAGTAGGACTATTTGAAAATGATCGATTAGAACCTGCTGCAAGAGAAAACTTTGGTAAAGAAGAGTATGCTCAAGCTGCTCTTGATGCAGCAAGACAGACAATGACGTTGTTGAAAAATCAGAACAATGTTTTACCATTATCAAAAGATAAAAAAGTTCTCCTAGCTGGACCTAATGCTAATAACCTTGGTTCATTACATGGTTGTTGGTCATATACATGGCAAGGAGCTGATCAGCAATTAACTTGGAATCATATAGAAACAGGCGAAGAAGTAACATTGGATTTATATCCTGAATCCACTAAAACAATCAAAGAAGCATTTGAAGCTAAGATAGGTGCTGGTAATGTGATTTGTAAATCGGTTCAGGATTATTCAAGTACAGCAAATGTTGATGTTGCAGCCATAAAAAGAGACGCAGCTAAAGCAGATGTAATCGTTCTTTGTTTAGGAGAAAATGCCTATGCTGAGTCACCGGGATCAATAACAGATTTAACTTTAAACGCTGAACAAATCGCATTAGCTAAAGCTGCAATTGCTACAAAGAAACCTGTTGTTTTAGTATTAGTTGAGGGTAGACCACGTGTGATTAGTTCATTTGTAGACGGTGTTCAAGGCGTAATACAAGCCTACTGGCCAGGAAGTAAAGGTGCAGATGCAATCGCTGATGTGGTATTTGGTGACTACAACCCAGGTGGTAAATTACCTTATAGCTACCCACGACATACTGGAGATTTTGTATCGTATGATCATAAATGGACTGAGGTGAACGTTGAACAAACTCCAGGTACATTCACGGACACAGGTTATAACCCACAATGGGCTTTTGGGTTTGGTTTAAGTTACACTTCTTTTGAATATACTGACTTTACCTTAGATAAAACAGAACTTGTAGGAGATGGTAAATTGACAGTATCTGTAAAAGTGACAAATACAGGAGAAAGAGATGGCGATGAAGTAGTAGAAATATATACCAGAGATATGTATGCATCTACAGTACCATCATTAAGACGATTAAGAGATTTTACTCGAGTTTCTATAAAAGCTGGTGAAACTAAAACCGTAAAATTTGAATTAGATAAATCAGATTTAAGTTTCGTAAAACAAAATTTAGAAACTGGAAAATTCGAACGAGTAATTGAAGAAGGTGAGTTTAAAGTAATGTTAGGTGCTCATGGATTTGAGTTGGAAGATCCAGAATTTCCATGGACCAGTTATTTATCAAGAACCTATAAAAAGGCTTTAACTTTTACTTATAAGAATTAAAAAAACACACCATATATAATTGATCGAAAGAGGGAATCGCATAGTGATTCCCTCTTTTTTTATTTAGTTTTTATCTATAGATCAGATCTAAAGTTTTTGGCGGTTAATTTTTCTTTTAAAAAAACTCAACCTGTCATGAAAGGTGATCAAATTTTCAAATAAAAGATGTTTCATACAAAAAAACTAAAATACTCTCACGGTTACCTTTAGGTTATTTAAAGAATCTAATCTTTGAAGGTAGGCGTATATACTTAGGCACTAAGCTAGTCGAAAATACTCAAAGCTTAGTCAGTTAAGCTTGTAAATGGTGATAATTTACAGTATACTAGTAGGGTTTGTTTATACCTCAATAGGTGGTTTGAACTACAGTTTCGCTCGATTTAAAAATTTGGTTAAAGGTTAAGAAAAGATATATGGGAAAGGTAATTGGTTTAAGAGGTTTGTTTTTGTTTTTGTTTTATTTCGGTTGTTTGGTATATGCTAATTCTCAAGTTATTCCTTTTGGATCCAATAATGAATATGCTTTTGGAACGATGCAGACTGTTGAAAGTAATTCTGATGCAGATGCGGTGACTCAATCATGGTATGACTACTGGAGTTCAAATTTTATTAAGGATTGTGGTGGTGGGAAAGCCATGGCTATCAATAATTATAACGGATCTGAAGCTTATTCAGAGGGTCAAGGATATGGTATGCTGTTGGCCGCCTATCAAGGAGACAAAGCCTTGTTTGATAAATTATTAAAGGGTTATAAGGATAATTTAAGTGCTTTGGGTGTAATGAATTGGAGAGCTACATGTTCAGGAACTGTTGCATCGGGGGGAGCTACTGACGGTGATTTAGATGCGGCTATGGCTTTGTTGATAGCCAACCACCAGTGGCCAGGGACAACTACTCCACATAATTATTCAAGTGATGCAACAACAATTATCACAGCTATAAAAAATACAGAATTTATAGAAGATTGTACATCTGGTAGAATTATTCAGAAGCCTGGAGATCAATTTCCAAATGAGTGTACATGTACAAACCCTTCTTACTTTGCTACCGGTTACTACCGAGCATTTGGTGAACATGTACCCTCGCAAAAAGATTTCTGGAATAAAGCTGCGGATGATGGGTTAGAATTATTATTGATTGCAACAAATTCCTCAACTGGTTTGAATCCAGCTTGGACGGATGATAACGGGTCGTTGACAATTGGTTTGGGTGGTTGCCCAGGAGTAGCTGCAGGTGGAGGTGGTGCTCCAACTGATTATCAATTCGATGCCGCGAGAACGCCATGGAGAATAGTTGTCGAGTATTTGTGGTGGGGTACACCAGCGGCAAAAACTTATTTAGATAAAGTAAGTGCTTGGGCAAATGGAGTAGGGGTATCAAATATTGTAGCGGGTTACAAAACAAATGGTTCACCAAATGTTTCGTACAAAAATTCCTCATTTACTGGTGCTTTTGCAATTGGTACAATGGCAACAGGAAATCAAACCATGGTGAATAACTTCTATGACTGGTGGGTGAATAACTCGGTAACCTCTGATGTTGGAAGTAAGTTAGATGATAGACCTTATTTTCAAAACTCATTAAGAACTTTGTACTCATTTGTTGCATCGGGTAATTTTTGGAATCCATACGGTTCAACCTGCGACAGCCCCGAGCTTGGAGCTAATAAATCAATTTGTGGGAGCAGTTCAATTACATTGAATTCAGGATTGTCAGCAAGTGGTAGAACATTTACTTGGAAAAGAAACGGAACAAATATAAATGGGGCTGACGGAGCTACTTACACTGCCACTCAAGCTGGTAGTTACACCGTTGTTTCAGATGAGTCGGGTTGTACACGGCAGGATGAAATAGAAGTATTAGGTACTCTCCCAGATATCGATTTAGGTAACGACCTCGACTTATGTTCACCTGCACAGGTGACTGTAGATGCAGGAGTAACTGGATCCGGAATTTCATATGATTGGAAAAAAGGTTCAACAAATGTAGGAAGTGACCAGTCATTAAATGTTACCGAAGCAGGTACCTATTCATTAACAATAAGTGCTGCTGGTTGCCCAAGTAAAACTGATGAGCTTATTGTAACTTCTTCTTTGCCTGAAGTGAACTCAAGCCCGCTTTGTGCCCCAGGTACTGCAACATTAAATGTAACAAGTGCGGGAGGACCATATGAATGGTATACTTCAGAAGGAAGTAGCACACCGCTTTTTACGGGCAACCCTTATAACCCATCGATTACTTCCACAACGACTTATTATTTGAAAGACGCGGGTTCTTTTGAACAGGTAGTCGGTCCTACACAGACAGGAAATGCTTTATCTTCCCCCTCTAATGCGGGAACCATTGGGATAAAATTCTCAGCTTCAGCTTCGTTTGATGTGGTAGAGTTTAAATTGCACCCTTATGTCTATAACTGCAACACAGGGGATATGATACAAATGACCGTGGAGTTACAGAATGAAAATGGAACGGCAATTTCCACACATAGTGCTGTACCACTTGCTTGTAATGGCACACAACAAGGACCATTTACGACCTATTATAAAATGGATTTTTCAAATGATCCAATTAAAATACCAGCGGCCGGCAATTATATTTTAAAACCTACAGGAGGAAACCAGTATGCGTGGTATGAAAATGGTGCCAACTACAGTAGTTATGAAATACCTGGAGTTATCAATATTACAGGTGACACAAGAGATGATAAACCCACCTCATTCCCAGGAATATTCGATATCAAAGTATCTTCGGGCAATGATTGTGATAGAACCCCAGTCCTAGCTGTAATTGATCCAAACGACCCCAATTGTGTTGGATCTTGTACACCACCATCAGTGGCAACCATAACACCGGCAACACCACAAGTAATTTGTAGCGGCAATAGTGTGGAATTATCAGCGAATTTAGTTTCTGGTAGTCTTTATCAATGGTTTCGAAATGGTAGCCCATTGACTACGGCAGCAATAAACGATAATAAATTGACTGTAGACCAAGCTGGTTCATACACGGTGAGAATTGGAGATGGCAGTGTTGCAGATCAAGCATGTTACCTGGAATCATCAGCTGTAACCGTTACAGTAAACACAGCCCCAACCGCCAATATCACTACGACAAATTTAAGCTACTGTTCAATTGAAAATGGGGTAACCTTAATCGCGGAGGACGCAGGAACTGGGGCGACTTATTCATGGTCAGGTCCAGTGACAGGTTCAACAGCTACGTTAGCAAATGCTACTGCTGGAACTTATTCCGTAGAGGTTACAAAGGGTGGCTGTACAGCAACATCCTCATCTAAAACAGTTGTAGCGACTCCAGCTCCAACCGCTAATATCACCACTACAAACTTAAGCTATTGTACGAGTGAAAATGGTATAACCTTAACTGCAGAAAACGCAGGAACAGGAGCAGCATATACTTGGACTGGTCCGGTTACAGGTTCAACGGCTACGTTATCAAATGCCACCGCAGGAACTTATACGGTGAAGGTGACTAAAGGAGGGTGTATTGCGACTTCTTCTTCAAAAGAGGTGATTGAAAAAACTCCGCCAGTAGCTAAAATTAACGCAACAGCATTAGAGTATTGTTCTGATGACATATCAGGAGTTACATTAACAGCAGAATCCGTATCTGGTGCCACTTATTCGTGGGCTGGTCCGGTGATAGGCACAACAGAGACTTTGAATAACGCCATTGCAGGAACCTATGTCTTAACTGTTACAAAAGAAGGCTGTAGTTCAACATCCCCATCTGAATTAGTAGTAGAAAACTGCCAAACAAGTTGTACGCCACCAGCTAATGCAGTCATTTCCTCTTCAGTGCAAACAGCATGTGAAGGGGAAGCGATAGTTTTAGAAGCAAATTTAGAAGCTGGATATATCTATGCATGGTACAAAAACGGATCGTTAATCAGTGGCTCAACGGCAATTGAAGGAAATGAGCTAGAAGTTACAGCAGCTGGTGATTATAGTGTGCGAATTGGTGATGGAAGTATTTCAGATCAAAGTTGTTATGTGGTATCATCAGCAACTCCTATCACTTTTAAAACGAAGCCAGTAGCAACAATTGTGGACACCGATTTTACCTACTGTTCAGGTGAAACAGGTGTAGATTTAGTGGCTGAAAATGCAGGTGCTAGCGCCAATTATTCATGGTCAGGTCCCGTGATGAGTACCGATCAGACCCTAACGAATGCTACAGCAGGAACTTATTTTGTGACGGTATCAGATAATGGTTGTGAGGCAATTTCTTCAAATGTTAGAGTGGTGGAAAAAGCGTTACCGACAGCATCAATTTCGTCCACTGCACTGGAGTATTGTGCTACAAGTCAAAATGGTGTGTCACTCACCGCTTTTGATGCTGGAATAGGTGCTACGTATAACTGGACAGGTCCAGTAACTGGAAGTACTCAAACGTTAAGTAATGCTACTCAAGGCGAATATTCTGTAACCGTAACTAAAGATGGATGTGAAGCAACATCAGCTACCAAAGCAGTAATAGAAAATTGTCAGACTACATGTACACCACCAACGTCAGCAACTATTTCACCTTCATCGCTTAGTTTGTGTGAAGGCAATACGTCAATGCTTATAGCAAATTTAGAGACGGGGTATACGTATGTCTGGTACCGAAACAATAGTTTGATTTCTGGTTCCACTGCTATTGAGGGCAATGAGCTATTAGTAAGTGAAGCGGGTAGTTATAGCCTAAGAATTGGTGATGGAGGAGTTACAGATGCTAACTGTTATTTAGAATCATCACCAGTTGTGGTAGAAATTGTATCGTTACCAGTAGCCAAAATCACAACTTCAGCGCTAGAATATTGCTCGACAAATGAAAATGGAGTAACAATAACCGCTGAAAATGCGGGCACCGGTGCCACCTATACTTGGGAAGGTCCAGTAAGTGGGAATGGCTTGAGTATTTCAAACGCTACTGCTGGGCAATATGCTGTACAGGTGACTAAGTCTGGATGTGAGGCTACTTCTCAAACAGTAACAATTATAGAAAATTGTCAGTCATCTTGTACACCGCCATTCAATGCAACCATAAACTCAACAAATACTGTCTTTTGCTCAACGGGTAATAATATTTTAACCAGTAATCTGGAGCAGGGGTATTTATATGCGTGGTACAAAGATGGGGAATTAATTAGTGGAAGTACTCAAGTAGATGGGAACACCTTAGTGGTAGCTGCCGCTGGAAATTACAAAGTGAGAATTGGTGATGGAAGTGTTTTAAATGCGAACTGTTACCTAGAATCTCAGGAGTTTGAAGTAATTCTCCAAGATCCCCCATCTCAAACGGAGTTACCACAAATTTCAGGAAATGATGAAGTTTGTGCTGGTTCAGATTTAACCTATACAGTTAATTTGATTTCCGGGTCAACCCAAATGGTTTGGGAGTGTGTAGCAGGCTGTGGATCATTATCATTAAAACAAAACAGCACCTCTGTAGAAGTATCGAACTTTACCAACGACTTTGTTATTCAAGCTTATGGAGAGAATGAATGCGGTGTATCCCAGTCAGCATCTTATGGTGTATCTGTTGTTGATGAAATACAACCAGAAGTTATTATTTCTACTAATACAAATACAACTACAGTGTGCGAGGGTGGTGATTTAAGATTTAATGCAACAATAAATAATGCGGGCATAAATCCTCAAATTAAGTGGTACAGAGATGGTATTGAAGTCGTAGGAGAATCGTTTTCAAGTTATTTTGCAGAGTCAATTGTAGATGGTGAAGCAATATCGGCTACAGTACTACCTATGGCAAGTTGTGCACAAAACATATTAGTTACTTCAAATAGTATTGAGTTAGCTACTTTTGAGCCTCAGCCAATAGAAAGTATTTTTGGTCCAACGACTCTTTGTATTGAGAGTGGTCCACAAGCAGAATATTCCGTTGACACACGTAATGTTAGTTCTACTTTCAGTTGGTCTATCCCAGATGGAGCAAAACTAATTTCTGGTAATGGAACAAATGAAGTTGAAATTGATTTTACAGGAACAACAGGAGGACTTGTAACTGTATCTGAGATAAGTGCAGGGGGATGTTTTGTTGGAAGAGTCACTCTTAATGTGAAAGACAATTGCTTAAATGGAATTAGTAATAATGAATTATTTAATCTCGAATTTAGCCTCTTCCCCAATCCATTTGTTGAAGGTTTTCAGTTAGAATTACCCAATAATTTTGATGGAATTATCCGCATAGTAGATTTAAATGGTGTATTAATTTTTGAAAATCATGTTACTAATCAGTCTGTAATGAAGTTTGGTAATCAATTACAACAAGGAGTATATATTCTTCAAATTATTCAAGAAAATAAGGTTTATACCCATCAGATCACTAAATTAGATTAACATATATTAATGTGGATAATTAAAGAGGCTAATTATACTTAATTAGCCTCTTTTTTTGCGTTTAACTTTTCATCAGATTATACTTATTTATATTTGCATGAATAGAAATCAATATAAAAAAATAATATGTGTGGAATAGTAGCTTATGTAGGGCATCGAGAAGCATATCCAATTATTATAAAGGGATTACAACGTTTAGAGTATAGAGGGTACGACAGTGCTGGAATAGCAGTTTTGAATAACGGATTAAAAGTTGTTAAAAAACAAGGTAAAGTTGCTGCTCTAGAAGAATTAGCTGCTAAAGAAAATCTCTCAAGCAATATTGGAATTGGTCACACGCGCTGGGCAACGCATGGTGAACCAAGTGACCGAAATGCTCATCCACATACTGCAGGTAATGGTGAGTTTGCGTTAGTTCATAATGGTATAATAGAAAATTATGCTTCGATTAAAGAAGAGTTGATAAAAAAAGGCCATGTTTTTCTGAGCGAAACAGATAGTGAAGTACTTGTACATTTCATTGAAGATATTCAAAAAAATGAAGGATGTGACTTAGAACAAGCGTTACGTTTAGCACTACAGCGTGTTGTCGGAGCTTATGTCATTGTTTTGATCTCTCAAAATGAACCCAACACCTTATACGCTGCTCGGAAAGGAAGCCCCTTAGTAATTGGTGTTGGTAAAGGTGAACATTTTTTAGCTTCAGATGCTACACCTATTATTGAGTACACAAAAGAGGTGGTTTATGTAAATGATTATGAAGTAGCAATCATTAAAAATAACGAATTAAGCCTAAAAAACCTCGATAATGAATATCATGCTCCATATGTTCAGAAGCTAGACATGGATATTGCCGCAATAGAAAAAGGTGGCTATGATCATTTTATGCTAAAAGAAATACATGAGCAACCTACTACAGTGCAAGACTGTTTACGGGGGCGTTTAGATGCTGACAACGAACGTTTAACGCTAGGTGGGATTCGCAAGTATGCGGAAAATCTTTCTAATGCTAAACGTATAGTAATCATTTCTTGTGGCACCTCATGGCACGCAGGCTTAGTTGCGGAATACATTATTGAAGAGTTGTGTAGGATACCCGTTGAAGTTGAATATGCTTCAGAGTTTAGATATCGGAACCCAATAATTAACCCTGGAGATGTATTGATTGCAATTTCACAATCGGGTGAAACAGCAGATACTTTGGTAGCCATTGAAAAAGCTAAATCAATGGGAGCTATCGTTTTTGGGATATGTAATGTTGTTGGTTCGTCCATAGCACGAACTTCCCATGAAGGAGTTTATACACATGCTGGACCAGAAATTGGTGTGGCTAGCACAAAAGCGTTTACTGCTCAACTCAGTGTGTTAGCTATGGTTGCATTAAAAGTTGCCAATGAGAGGGCTACTATTTCGAAAGAGCGTTATGGTTCTTTGTTAAGAGAATTAGCATCAATTCCGAAAAAAATAGAGTTAGCTATTCTGCAAGAAGAAAAAATAAAAAAAATAGCAGCAAAAATAAAGGATGTAGAAAGCTGCTTGTACTTAGGTCGCGGATACAACTTTCCTATTGCACTAGAAGGGGCTTTAAAATTAAAGGAGATATCATATATTCATGCAGAGGGATATCCAGCGGCAGAAATGAAGCATGGGCCTATTGCCCTAATAGACGAAAAATTACCCGTAATTATTGTAGCTACTAAAGACAGTTATTACGAAAAGATAGTATCAAACATTCAAGAAGTGAAAGCTAGGAAAGGGATAGTTATTGCAATTGTTTCTGAAGGTGACGCCATTATACCAGACATGGTTGATCATTATATTGAAGTTCCGGAAACGGATGAGGTGTTAATGCCATTAGTATCAGTTATTCCGTTACAAATATTATCCTACCACATTGGAATAATGCGGGGGTGTAATGTTGACCAACCTCGAAATTTAGCGAAGTCAGTCACTGTAGAATAATTTATATGATTACTAAAAAACCACTTGAAAGCTTAGGGTATTCTTTTATCGACCCACGATATCTTCCTAAGGGTGCATCACAAAACTATTTACGTGATTTAACAATTAGAGAAAAAAATTATCGAAACCTCTCCGCTTCCGAAATAGAAGAACTCGTTAAAAACCGAAATACTTCAGATAATTGGAATAATATTTTTGTGACCGAAAAATTCAACGCCAAGTTAGTCCGCGATTGCCAGTTTTTTGGTGTGGTCAGAATAGGCGCTTTGGAGGAGGTTTATTTAGAATATCATGATTTAAAATTGCCAGTAGGACTCTATAAATCAAAAATTGTTGCTTGTGATTTTGGAGATAATGTAGCTATTGAGAATGTGAACTATATGGCACATTATCAAATAGGCAGTGAAACTACGGTATTAAATGTGAATGAGATGGCTTGCTCTCCTACATCAAAGTTTGGTAATGGTGTTGTTAAAAAAGGACAGCCTGAAAGTATTCGGATATGGTTAGAACTTTGTAATGAAAATGGGGGTAGAAAGGTACTCCCGTTTGATGGGCTTTTGCCAGGAGATGCTTTCCTCTGGTCAAAGTATAGAGACGATACTTCTTTAATGCAAAAATTTCAGGAGTTTACTGAAAAAGAGTTTGACGATAGGCATGGTTATTTTGGATCGGTAGGTGAAAAAACAATTATTAAACATTGTAAGGTCATTAAGAATGTTAAAATAGGTGATCATGCTTATTTAAAGGGCGCTAATAAACTTAAAAATCTCACGATAAATAGCACTGATGAAGCACGAACACAAATAGGTGAGGGAGTTGAGTTAGTAAATGGTATTATTGGTTACGGTTGTCGTGTATTTTACGGAGTAAAAGCGGTGCGCTTTGTCATGGGAACTAACTCAAGTTTAAAGTATGGTGCCCGACTAATCAACTCTTACCTCTCTGATAATGCAACTGTTTCTTGCTGCGAAGTATTAAATTCATTGATTTTCCCAGGTCATGAGCAACATCATAATAACTCTTTTTTATGTGCGGCTATGATTATGGGGCAAAGTAACATGGCGGCAGGTGCAACCATTGGATCAAATCATAACTCTAGAGGGAACGATGGTGAAATAGTAGCAGGTAGAGGTTTTTGGCCTGGCTTGTGTGTGAGTTTAAAACATAATTCACGATTTGCTTCGTATACCTTACTTTCTAAAGGTGATTACCCATCTGAGTTAAATATTCAACTACCTTTTTCGTTGTTAATTAATGATGAGTCTGAAGGATCTCTTAAGATTCTTCCAGGTTATTGGTTTTTATACAATATGTATGCTTTAGCACGAAACTCTTGGAAATACCGAGATCGAGATAAACGATATTCAAAAGTGCAGGAATTAGAGTTTGACTACTTAGCACCAGATACGGTGGATGAAATACTGCAAGGGATAGAGTTGTTAGAAAAATGGGCATCTACATCTTTTCCATCTCCAGAGCAAGGTACCATAGAACTAGGTAGATCACTTTTAAATGATAAAAAGAAAGCTTCTTCATTAATGCTTAGAGCACATGGCGTTGAATCCTCACATCGGCCAGTAATAATTTTAAAGCCATATAGAGGATACCAAAGTTTAGTAGAAGCAGCAATACTCTACGCTACAAAGATATTGGTTTTATATGGTTTGAGAGAAAACGTATTAAGTTTTAGCTTACTTAAAGAGAAACTTGAGAATAGAAAACTAACTGATTGGGTAAATGTTGGGGGGCAGTTAATACCACGTGACACGTTAGATTTGTTGAAATCGGACGTTAAGACTGGAGTTATTTCTTCATGGGAAGAAGTTCATAAAAGATATCAAAACATTGGCGATCATTATCCGTATGAGAAAGCTGCTCATGCGTTTAAAACACTTGTAAGAATAGCGGAAATTCGTGGAGTTGAATTGAATGAAGACTCATTTAATGAATTTATTATTGAAGGTGTGAAAATTAATAATAAACTGACATTAAGGACCTTAGATTCACGAAAGAAAGATTATGAAAATCCTTACCGGAAAATGGTCTATGACTCTGATGATGAAATGGATGCTGTTATTGGTAAGTTTGAGGATAATGAATTCATTCAAATAACCAAAAATGAAGCTGAATACTTGGAGAAAAAAGTAGCACAGTTTTTAAAAGTAAAAAAATTAAACTTAGAATAATTAGTTCATGAAATACCATTGCCTGTTTTTGATTTTATTATTGTTTGTGTTCAGAGCAGTTAAAAGTCAACATATCGAATGGGCCAATGAACTAAAAGAGTTTTCTTCCCAAAGAGACGTTAAGCAGTTTTCTGCGAAACAAGCTCTGGGTAAGCCTAACGCATTACCTCAAGGAGGAATAAGCCCTTGTGCTTGGGAACCCTTGAGAGAAGGGGATAGAAAAGGAGAGTTTATTTACGTTCGGTTTAAAAACCCCTTATTCACTAAACAAATTTTAGTCTGTGAAAATAGAAATCCTGGTTCAATAATTCAGGTTGATTTTATAAATACCTCTGGGGATGTTTTTACAGTTTTTAAAAAAGAGAAAGTTGAAGCATTAGAAAAAGCTACGAATGTCTTTAGTTATGTGTTAGAAGAACAAACGAAGTACAAAGTAAAGGGAGTGAAGCTTTATCTTCAGACTTCTGAAATTAAAGGCTTTAATGCAATAGATGCTATCGGTATATCGGAAACAGAGGTTACTTACGAACCTCAAATAAAGTTGGCAACGGATGCTTCTAGTTATGGAAAACCAGAAAACTTAAGTGCTGAAGTTAATTCGGTAGCTTATGAGTTTTTACCTCAGATATCCTCCAACGGAAAAAAACTTTATTACTCAAGACGATATCATCCTGAAAATCACGCTTACAAATCGTTAAATGAAGAACAGGGTTTTGTAGATGATGATATATGGGTTTCAGAATTTGATGGGAATAAATGGACGCATGCTGAAAAATTACCAGAGCCATTAAACAACAATTTTCCTAATGCAGCTTATACTATTACCCCTGATGGGAATTCACTACTTTTAGCAGGGGCATATAATAGAAATTCACCTCCAGAAAAGGGAGTTTCTTATAGCTACAAAACGACTAATGGGTGGAGTTTCCCTACTCCTCTAACTATCAATGGTTTCTACAATGCGGGTCCATATAGTGAGTTTTATCTAGGTACAAGTAAAAAGATATTACTCATGACGCTTGTTCGAGAAGAAGGGTATGGAGATAATGATGTTTATGTTAGTTTTATTAATAGAGACAAATCATGGACAACACCTAAAAACTTAGGTGAAATCATTAACACAGCAGGAGTAGAATCATCTCCGTTTTTGGCAGCAGATAATAAAACATTATATTTCTCTTCCGATGGTTTTAGTGGTTATGGAAAACGTGATTTGTTTGTAACACACCGACTGGATGATTCTTGGACAAACTGGTCTGAACCTGTTAATTTGGGTAATGTAATTAATTCTGATGAAAATGAAAGTTATTACTCCATTCCAGCTTCTGGTGAATACGCATATTTTGTTTCTGGTAAAGAGTCTTTAGGGAAAAATGATATTTTTAGAGTCAAATTACCCAATGCCATAAAGCCAGCACCAGTGTCTTTAATCTCAGGTCGTATTATAGATAAGTCAACGGGTGAAGTTATCAATGAATCACTGGAAATAGATTATGAAATATTACCTGAAGGAATTCAAGAAGGTACCGCATTAAGTGACCCACAGTCTGGAGACTATAGTATTGTACTAACTCATGAGTTGGTTTTTGGGTTTCGTGCTTCAAAAAAAGGATATTATGGAGAAAGCTCTTTTCTTGATTTAACGTTGGAAGAACATAAATTATACGAAGAAATTACTAGCGATTTATATTTAGTGCCATTGAAAGTAGGACAAAAAATTTTACTTCGGAATGTAGGTTTTGATCAAGGTAAATCAGAACTATTGAGTTATTCGAAGCCAGAATTAAATCGGTTAGTAGAGTTATTAAAAGAGAATCCAAAAATGATCATAAGACTGGAGGGACATACAGAAGCAAAGGGATATCAAGACTGGAATATTAAGTTGTCGAAAGAGCGAGTTGAGGCTGTTATGGCATACTTAGTGGCGCAAGGTGTCAAATCAACGCAGTTGGAGTCAAAAGGTTTTGGAGGAAGTAACCCTATATATCCTGATAATGAAAGTGAATTGAATCGAAGGGTAGAGTTTGAAATATTAGCAAAGTAGATTTTTATGATGATCTATCAATTTCACTTTTTTGATTTTGACAATATTATCCATGGAGTAAGTTCAAAAAATAATGAAGATACCTCCAAATATGGCAGTTTTAATCTCGCAACACATGTAGGAGACAACTTACAAAAAGTAACAGATAACCGCGTCAATCTGGCAGCTAAAATAGCTATTGCACCAGAGCAGTTAGTTTTTGCTGACCAAACACATTCTGTAAATGTCAAAGTTGTAAATTCCGTTAATGAAGATTTAATGGATACAGACGCTATGGTTACAAACCAACAAGGTGTTTGTTTGAACGTGCTCACTGCAGACTGCGTACCCATATTGTTATTTGACCCCGTTAAAAATGTTATTGGTGTAATTCATGCAGGATGGAAAGGCACTCTTGGAGAAATTACCCATGCGACAATTTTGAAAATGAAATCGGTTTATGATATAGATCCTAAAAATCTGTTAGTAGGTATTGGTCCCTGTATAAGTTTTGAAAACTATGAAGTTGGGGCAGAAGTAGCTAAGCAGTTTTCCTCAGAATTTTTCTACGAGAAACGGAATAAAAAATATTTATTGGATTTAGTCAAAGCCAACATTCATCAATTAATTGCTTTGGGTGTTAAGAACGTAAATATTGAAGTGATGAATATTTGTACCAAAACTTCATCACGATTTTATTCCGCTAGGCGTGACGGTATTCAAAGTGGTCGCTTTAGCTCTTTCATTATGTTAAAGTAGTGGCGTTATACTACAAATAGTGATACAATAACTCGTTTTTAAAATTGAAAGCAGTAACAGAAGCTATTCTTTCAATAATTCTTTCAGTAAACTTATCAGGTGTTGGGTATGGGAAATCTTTACCTTCACTTTCATATGCTTTTTTATAAAAAGAATATTTATCGGGGTGATGGGGGTGAACTCCATTAATAATATTGACTTCATTATTGATTATAGCTGTAAAGGATAAGTTGACAGCATCCTCTAAATGAATGAGGTTAGCATTGGAATTGCTTTCTAATTGTTTTGCAGAGCGAACAAACCGTGAGGGATGTCTATTAGGACCAAACAAACCGCCTAAACGGATTACTGTGGTAGTTTGAAAACTATCACAAATTAATTTCTCCGATTCCAAAAGTTCTTTGCCTTTATCTGAATCAGGTATGAATGAGGTAGTTTCATTATAAATGCCAGAACTAGGGTACACAGCGGTGGAGTTAATATATACAGCTTTTTTTATGTTAGTTGGATGGAGTTTTTTTAGAAACCGTTCTAGTTTAATAATGAATGAACCGCTAGGGTTGCTTCGTAATCCTGGGGGGATATTGAGAAATATGATGTCGCACGCATTCAAAAAAGAAGTCTCATAATCTCTCTTATCTAAGTCGAGAATATGGGCATCAATACCTTTAGCGATCAAGTTATTCAATTTGTCTTTGGAGGTAGTAGTCCCAATTATTTTATAACCATGGTTAATTAATTTTTCTGCTAATGGCAATCCTAACCATCCACAACCTACTATTGCTATTGTTTTCATGATAGTGCTTTAATGGCCTCACCTAAATCGTGCATGTTTTCTATTAAAATATCTGGGTTTAAAGCTTGAAGTTGGGCTTTTTTTTCTTTTACTGCGTAAGCAATCACCTTCATGTTAGCGTTTTTTGCCGCTTGAATTCCGTTGGTACTGTCTTCAATAATAATCGAATTTTCAGGAGCAAAATTCATGTTTTTGGCGGCATGCAAAAATAAGTCAGGTTCAGGTTTCCATGTTTGAATGTCGTAAGCACTAAAAAGATGTTTGGAGTTGAAATGGGGTAGAATACCTGTTACTTCTAAATTTAGGCGGATTTTTTCAACAGGTCCATTCGAGGCAACACATTTTGCATGAGATAAATTTCCCAACGAATGAAGAATTCCATCAACGGGTTTTAAATCAGTTTTAAATCGTTCAAAGGTTCGTTTTCTAAATTCTGGAATGAATTCGTGAGATAACTTTTTATTATAAGTTTTTTCCAAAAATGTCATAGTAACATGTAAAGCGCCACCAAGCATGTCTTCATGAAGTGTAGCATATGGAATGTCAATTCCTTCTTCTAAAATCATTTCGTAAAACACATTAGAGTTGATGACTTCTGAGTCGACAAGAATGCCATCACAATCAAAAATTATTAAAGGAGAAGCCATTATTTTTTACTGCTGTTTATATATTGCTTTAGTTTTGAGGCAAAGTAAAAAAACATTTCAAGGAATAATAATAACGGGCGGTCCTGGTAGCGGCAAAACTACACTTATCCAGGAATTAAAAAAATTAGGGTATCCAGTACATCCCGAAGTAGCCCGCAGAGTCATTCAAGAACAACTCAGCTTGGGTTCAGATGCGGTTCCTTGGAAAAATATTCATGCATTTAGCGAATTAGCAAAGGGGATAATGCTAAATGAGTTTCCTGTTAATGCGGAGGGTGTGCATTTTTTTGATCGTGGAATTCCCGATTTAATGGCCTATTTTTTAGTCGGAAATCACCCCGTAAATGAGTTGTATTATAAGGCGTTAGCTCAAGTCCCATATAGTAAAAAAGTTTTTGTATTACCTCCTTGGAAAGAGATTTATAACACCGATAACGAGCGAAAAGAATTGTTTAAGGAAGCCTGTTATGTCTATGAATGTATAAAAAAGACCTATGTGAAGCTAGGTTTTGAATTAATTGAAGTACCTAAATTAAAAGTAAACCAACGAGTTGCTTTTTTATGCGAGCAGTTATTACTTATTGAGTAAGCAGCGTTTGTTCATTTTTAAGAAGAAGCTTAAATTTTTAATACTTCAAATTCAACACGTCTGTTCTTTTGCAAATTTTCAGGAGAGTTGTTTGGTACTAAAGGCTTGGTGTCACCATAGCCTTCTCCTTTTAGACGATTGAGTTTAATTCCTTTTCTAATGAGGTAATACCTAACCTCATTGATACGCTGTTGAGAAAGTTTTAAGTTAGCGGTAGGACTTCCTGTATTGTCGGTATGTCCTTTTAGTTTGATACTCATGTTAGGGTTTTCTTTCATCAGAGTAACCAACTTATCCAATACAGGGAAAGCTTCTCTTTGTAAATGAAAGTCACTCTGTTTAAAATTAATATTTGGTAGCTGGATTACATCACCCACTTCAAATAAATTGAGTTGAAAAGTTAATTCAAAAATCGAAGAAGTAGGAGGTGTCTCTTCAAAATTTACTTCTACTGTTTTAGGAATATATTGGGGGTACATTACCGTGATCTCAAAGTGCGAATTTGGAGTCAGTTTGAAGTTGAAATATCCATTGCTGTTACAAATACCCGTACCATTTGCTTTTCCTTTTAGGTTTAACGTGCTCATGATGATACTAGCTTTTAATGGCGCTTTAGTAATGCTATCGGTAACGTGTACTACTAAGTGAACTTCTGTTAATTCAGGAGTGAGTACTTTGATAGAATTTTCTTTTTGTTTGTCGATTTTTACTATTGTATCAGTTGATGTGGATGCTGATTGAGTGGTACTGTCTAAAAGTATTTTATGTGACGCTTTTGTTTTAGACGTGTCAATAGTTTTGTTGATTTGTACAGGGGTAAGTATCAATGGTGGTGTTGGCGGTTTTGTTAGCACACTATCTGTACTAATTAAACTATTTGTGTTTGTTGTGTCAAGTAGTAATAGTGGCTTTTGTGAAACCGTTGAGTCAGGAGAATTACGCACTTGATGGTTTTGTAAACTATCAGGTAGTGTTTGGCTTCTTGCTGTATACGATAGCAAGAAAATTATGAGCAAACATATGGCGTGCAAGAGTTTCATTTAAAACAAAGATGGCGCTATTATTTTTCTTTAAAAATAAACATATTACTAGTTTTGCACAGAGATGTGCAATTGTATGTTAATTTCTTACTTTTGTAATAGTCTATATGAGAAAAAGAATCATTTCTATCGTTACCATAAGTTTTTTCTTGCTAAGTGCTGTGCTAGCTACAGTGCTGTATATGCGTATTAAAGAAAAAAATGAGGAGAAAAGATATATAGCAGAAGTAGAAGAGCAAGTCATCGAGAAATTAACGTTGATAAGAAAAGCCGAGATAGCTTATTTTTCAGTTAATAACGAGTATACGGATAATTGGGATTCACTTAAAGTGTTTCTTAAAACGGCAAACTTCTATATCACGAATCGAAAAGAGGAAATTATTACACGACCTTATGGTGGTGATAGTGTTATTGTGAGTTATGATACTCTACGATCTGTTCCTGTTAAGGATTCTTTATATGCAAAAGAATATCCTAAATTCGATATTAATAATATTGATAAGCTACCTCATGCAGACACGGTGTTTAACATCTTCGCAGCAAAATTTGATGAGGAAGGCGCAGTAATAGAAGTTGAAGATAGTAAGCCTGTTAACCCTGCACGCCAAAAAGATGGATTGTATAAACCGTTGAAGTTTGGTTCTCAAAGTGCGCCTACAACTAAAGGAAACTGGGAAAAATGATAACAGAAGCAATTAGAAGCACTTATAGTCAGGCAAAACGAATTAAAGATTTAAAGTTTGATGTCGATCGATTAGCACTTTATTCATTAATATTTGAATTGAGTGAAAAGGATTTTTTTGTGCTGGTAGTTGACACAGAGCACAGTCAAGCCATGTATTTGGAGCATTTTAAATTTCAGGATTTACATCAAACTACCGATTTATTAGAACAGCTCTCTTTGTTGTTTGATGAACACCATTTTTTGAAAGCAGGCTTCTGGAAGGAAATAAAGTTTGTGGTTAAGAATAAGAAATTTGCTTTTGTTCCACACTCTCTTTATGCAGAAGATAAAAGAAGTTTTTTTCTAAAATTAAGTACAGAAATCTCAGACAAAGATGTGCTTTTTTCATCCGCTTTTAAAGGAACCGAAGCTCATTGTGTGTTTGCGGTCCATCAAGAATTAGATCAGTGGGTCAAAAGTTTATATCCCTCTAAAACAATTGCTTTAGATCATGCGAGTAATATTTTTTGTGATGCTGTAACGCGGGAGTTGTCGATTAAAACAGGTCATGAATTGTTTGTGCATACGGATTCCTACTCAATAACCATTGTAGGTTTAAAAGACGGCCATCTTAATTATTGTAATATCTTCTCTTATACATCAGCAGAAGATTTAGCGTATTATATCATGCTAGTGATGCATGAACTTGACTTTAACCCAGAAGTAGCTAAGGTGAGCTTGTATGGAGAAATAGATCAGACTTCAATGCATTTCACTAAATTAAGAAAATATCTTCGTCACCTTGCATTAGGCAAACGACCACAGCATTTACGATTTAGCTTTGTTTTTGATGAAATATATGATTACCAATATTTTGAGCTTTTTTCAGCATATCAACAAAAATAGATGAAAAAAATCGCGCTATTCCCTGGATCTTTTGACCCCTTTACTCGTGGACATCAAGACATAGTCCTAAGAGGAGCGAAGGTTTTTGATGAGATAATTATTGGAGTAGGGGAAAATACAAGTAAGCAACGCTACATTCCAATTGAACAAATGGTAGCTTTAATCAGTCAGACTTTTGAAGGGATAGATAATATCAATGTAAAACTTTTTAAAGGGTTAACCGCTAAGTTTGCTCAGGACATTGGTGCTAAGTATATTTTAAGAGGTGTACGTAACACTACTGACTTTGAATATGAAAATACGATTGCTCAAGCGAACAAAATAATGAACAATGAGCTTGAAACGGTATTTTTGATTACAACACCTTCGTTAGCACATATTAGCTCTACTATCGCTCGAGAGATTCATAAAATGGGAGGGGATGTTTCCCAATATTTGCCTTACGACTTAGATTTGTAGTATTTTTTCAATACACGCTTTAGCGACTCATAGGAATCTTTCATTAGCTCATCTACTTCTTCGCGTGAGCACCAGCGTACTTCATCAATGTTTTCCTCTGCCTGTGCCTGCATTTTTTTATCATCCAGACACTTCATGGTGTACCAATACGTTTTCTTGAGGTTTCTCTTTTTGTTTCTTACATAAGTGTGGTAAGAAGTACAAATTTGATAGGATAATTTCACTTTTACACCAGTTTCCTCTTCTACTTCTCGTACAGCACATTTTGGAATAGTTTCCCCCTTGTCTAACTTTCCCTTGGGTAGATCCCATACACCTAGGCGATGAATAAGAAGTATTTTATCCCCTTTTTCAACAATGCCTCCTGCTGCTTTCACTAATTTAAAGTGTGATTTAACAGCTTTAAAAGTATCTGCTTTATCTGAAACGATAAAGGTAATGGACTTTAACCTCTTTAACGGATTTCCTTCAATGATATCTACAAATTCATTGATAACATTTTTATGAGTTCCTACAATTAGTACTTTGCCTTTCAGGTGATCTGGTTCAGCATGTTTTACATTTTTAAGTACAATGTCGTACTCTTTAGTAAGGGCAACAATGTTTTCGGTTATTCGAACTTTTGTATCGTTTATGAAAAAGACCATCTGTTATTTTTAAGAAGGACAAATCTTAAAAATTAATCATTCCAAACAAATGGAAAGCGTTGATAATTTCTATTTTTGTAATCATGGCTAAAATATATAATCAATCAACAGCAAAGCAAGTAGCCGCTTCTCTTCTTGAGGTAGAGGCAGTAAAATTAAGACCCGAATCACCTTTTACTTGGGCTTCTGGTTGGAAATCACCTATTTACTGTGACAACAGAGTTACTTTGTCGTCACCTAAAATACGGAAATATATTGCACAGCAGCTTGCCGAAGCCGTGAAAGAAAATTTTCCAGAAACAGAATCCATTGCCGGAGTGGCAACAGCAGGAATTCCTCAAGGTGCTTTAATTTCTGATTTGCTTGATATCCCTTTTTGTTATGTTCGACCGAAGCCAAAAGAACATGGTATGTCTAATCAGATTGAAGGTTATTTGAAACCAGGTCAAAAAGTAGTAGTCGTGGAAGATTTGATTTCTACGGGCGGAAGCTCTCTAAAAGCGGTGGAAGCATTAAAAAGAGCGGGAGCACAGGTGTTGGGTATGGTAGCCATTTTTACCTATGGGTTTCCTGTTGCAGATAAAAACTTTGAAAAAGCAGCAGTAAAATTGGTTTGCTTAAGTGATTATAATGCATTAATACCTCAAGCCATCGAAATGGGGTATGTGCAAGCCAATGAATTAGAATCACTCAAAGAATGGAGAGAAGCTCCTGAAAAATGGAAGGTGTAAGTATTTAAATTTAGTGTTGTAAACTTTTTATACAAAAAATCTTAAATAATAAATACTCACATATTTACATTCATTATTCCTGAATTACACGACATTCTACTCGTCTGTTTTTCGCTTTACCTTCTTCAGTATCATTCGAAGCGATGGGTTTCTCTTCACCATATCCTTTTGACACGATTCGGTTAGCACTAATCCCTTTTTTTAGTAAATAGTTTTTCACTGCATTAGCACGCTGTTGTGATAAACGTAAATTACTTTTATTGTCTCCGACATCATCTGTATGTGCAGCAATTTCAATTTTCATTGTGGGGTTTTCTTTTAATTTAGTTAATACTAAATCGATTGCTTTCGTATCTTCTGAGTCCAAACTATAGTCATTAGTTTTAAAATAGACGGCTAGATTATTTATGCTAACATATTCGTTGGTTACAACTTTTATTTTCAAATGCATCTCGAATTCATAGCCAGCCAAATCTTCTTTAGGGGTTTCAATGCCATTAAAATGGAAAACCGTATCAAACTTATAAACGGCAATGTCATAAGTGTCGCCATTAGGAGCTAGTAGGTTAAAATGGCCATCGATGTCGGAATTCCCTTCAGCATTAAAGGTCATTGAACTGCTGTTGACTACAACTCGTGCATCCGCTTCAGGTATTTCATCCCAATCTGTTATCCAAAATTTCATTAACACTTCCCCAGCTTTAGGAATAGGTGGTTGGTCTGTTTGAGCCAAGGTACTTAATGAAATGACCAGTAAGAGAATACCAATTAGAAATTTGTTCATAATGATAAGTTGTTTTATAGCTTATCAAATATAAAATTTTATTAACTAGCTGCCGTATGAAAATTGGTTTAATATCAGATACACATGGGTACATCGACCCAAAAGTAAAAAATCATTTTGCTGATTGTGATGAAATATGGCATGCGGGTGATTTTGGAACAATTGCCGTATCCGATGAGTTACGTAAAATTGCTCCTTTGAGAGGGGTTTATGGCAACATTGATGGACAAGATGTTCGAATTGTACATCCTGAACATTTAAAATTCCGAGTGGAAGGTCTCACTGTTTGGATGACTCATATTGGAGGCTATCCTGGTAAATATTATCCGAAGATTAGAGAAGAAATTTACCGATTAAAACCAGACCTCTTTATTTGTGGTCATTCACATATTTTAAGAGTTATGCCCGATAAGCGAATTAAAAATTTGTTGCATATAAACCCTGGCGCAGCAGGAAAAGTGGGGTTTCATCAGGTAAAAACAATTGTTGTTTTCGAGATTAATTCAGGTAAAATTGAGAACATGAAAGCTATTGAACTGGGGAAGCGAGCATAAGTTTGCCTATTGATTGTTGTGATTTTATTATGTTTATTTCGAAAGTTATTAACTTTGAAGTATGAGAATAGTATTTACCCCACTAGTAATCTGCATTTCAATCTTTTGCAGTAGCTGTACGAAAGAAAATCCTAAGATCGGATTTCTTATGGATGACTTTTTATCAGAAAGGTGGACGATAGATAGTTCTTATCTCAAACAAAATTTAACAGAATTAGGTGCTGATATAAAGATTAGGGTTGCAAATAGTAGCGATAGCTTACAATTTGAGCAAGCTAAAGAGCTTATAAAAGATGGGGTTAAAGTTTTATTACTTGTTCCAACTGACGCTCAAAAAGCATGTAGAATAGTTGATTATGCCCATAGCAAGGGAGTGAAAGTCATTTCGTACGAACGTTTAATTTTGGGGTGTGATGTTGATTATTATGTTTCCTTCGATGGTGTAAAAGTAGGTGAGTTACAAGCCAATTATATAACGGAAAGAGTTCCTAAAGGAAATTATATGATAATTAGTGGTCCAAAATCAGATCACAATTCGTGGTTATTCAGAGAAGGACAAATGAAAGTGATACAACCTCTTATAGATAAGGGAGAGGTGAATATTGTTTACGATAAATTTATGTCGGAGTGGATAGCCGCTGAAGCATATGCAGAAACATTCAATTTCTTTGCTGAAAAAGGTGATTCAGTCGATGCCATTATAGTGGGCAATGATGCAATGGCAGAGGGTGTTATAGATGCTTACCGTGGTTTAGGATATGATAGCATTCCCACAGCAGGTCAAGATGGAGAAATAGCAGCAATTAAACGCATTGTAAAAGGGACTCAGAGTGTGACAGTTTATAAGCCTTTGCAAGAGTTATCGAAAAAAGCTTCTCGTTTAGCTTATGACCTTGCTATGGGGAATGATATCAATCCAGATGAATTTGGTTCAATAGAGAATGAGACTGGCTCAATTCCTTTTATGAAAATTGAGCCAGTAATCATAGATGTTAATAATTATGAAGCTGTATTAACAAAATACGAAGCTGGAGAGTAAGCTTCTGTGATTGTTAGAGACTAGGTGCTTCAATTTTTATAGTTATTTACAAACACTTTTCTATCGTGAAACAGATGCTTATTGAATTCTAGAATACATAGGAGTTAATTTTAACAACTTAAGTAATGAGAAAGCCCCAATAACTGTAAAATTATTGGGGCTTTTTTTATAAGATTCTTTTATGCGATTTAGTAACTTAAGATAAACTCTACGCGTCTATTTTTTCGTCTTCCATTGTCGGTGTGGTTATCAGCGACTGGTCGACTTTCACCAAAGCCTGCTGCAGTAATCTGATTCCAATTGGCCCCTTTTCTCTCCAAGTAATCTTTTACAGCATGCGCGCGTGCATCTGATAATACTTGGTTGTCTTCTTCGTCACCCACATTATCGGTATGTCCTTCAATTTTTAGTTTTGCTTGAGGATTGTTTTTCATGACCTCGGCAAGTTTGTCAAGAGATTCATACGAAGAAGTCTTAATAACTGCTTTTCCTGTTTCAAAGAGTAAGTTGTCAAAGGCATCTTGAATAGCTTGTTGTTCTTCTTCTTTAATTGGAGGGCAACCTTTGTTATCGATGGTACCCCACACTTTCGGGCATTTATCTTCTGAATCGGCTATACCATCATTATCTGTGTCTGGGCAACCCTTGAACTTCGCTATACCATAGTCATCCGGACATTTATCTTCCGTATCCAAAATACCATCTCCATCACGATCTGGGCAACCTTTATATTCAGGAATACCAGCTAGTTTAGGACAAGCATCTTCATTATCATTAATCCCATCACCATCAGTATCCGGCCATGGACACCCTTTATTGGTTTTTGGACCTGGTACATCAATACAAGCATCTAACGTATCTACAGTTCCATCAAAATCTCGATCAATAGGACAGCCAAATGGGGTAACAGGCATGCCTGTTGGAGTATTAGGGCAGTGATCAGCATAATCGGCTATCCCATCACCATCTTTATCACCTCGTTTTGGATCATAGTTTAGTGGTTCTTTATATGCTTTCTGTTTAGCTTTCGCTTTTTTTCTATGTTTCTTCATCTGCTTTGGGTTTTGAGCATATGAAGTTGTTGAAAGTATTAGCGTGAATATCAGAAGTAAAAAGCCAAGTTTTTTCATAAATGTGGTTTCAGTATTTAGTATTAATTGTATCCTACGCTATTAATACTTCTCGGTTTCATCCATGAAGCAAAGGGCCGCGGCACCAATCATTCCAGCATCATTTCCTAAAGTAGCTAATTTAATCACTAAATCATTTGTGTAATACGGAGGAAGCCACTCTTCAATGGTATCCATCATGCTCTCGTTAAATAAGTCGTATGCTTTAGCGACACCACCTCCAATTAATATAGTGTGAACATCGAGTATTCTTATTGTTGATACTATGCACTCACCTAGCACTCTTCCCATCATGTCTAATGTTTTTAGTGCAACTCGGTCTCCTTTTTTAGCAGCTTTCACAATGGCTTTAGCATCAATTTCATCCACTTTTTCAAGTTTAGATTTTTTTCCTTTGCCAATTTCTTTTTTTGTAAATGCGACTAATCCTTTTTTTCCAATGTGTGTTTCAACTGTTTTTCCAGAATGAGTTAGTATGTGTCCAATTTCCATGGCATTTCCGTTAGCACCACGAAATATTTTTTTATCAATTACACAGCCACCGCCTACACCTGTACCCAGAGTAATGAAAATATAGCTTTCAGGAACTTCCTCTTGTGAGAAATAATACTCACCTAAAGCAGCAGCATTTGCATCATTATCCAAGAAAAACTTAACCGTAGGAAATTCTTTTTCTAAATAAGGAACCATAGAAATTCCATTAAGTACAGGTACATTTGCTAGTTCTACTAAGGATTTCCCATCTTTAGAGACAAGCCCTGGAACCCCCATCCCTACTTTTTTAACATCTGGATGTGTAACCAAGTGATTTTTTAATATTTCAGCAAAGGCTTTCATAAAATCACCAGTACCTAAAAGTTCAGCCGTTGGATATTTTTCAACTTCCAAAAGTGTTCCATTCATATCTACTAAACCAATTTTTACATTAGTTCCGCCAATGTCAATTCCAATAAACTTTTCCATGATTTGTGATTAAGACCGCTCTAATTTATGAAGATGCCGCAAAAGCCCAAAACTAATTTGCAAACAAGTTGCTATTCACATAGCTATGAATTTACTTTGTGGTCGCTTATCAAGAAAGGTGGAGGGATTGGGCCTATGAAACCTTAGCAACCGTCCGCTTGGAAAGGTGCTAATTCCCTTCTCGAACTATTTTTCGGGAAAAGATAAGAAAGTGTTCTTTCGGAATACTTCCTCTTAACAACTTTTCTTGAGTTAAGCGAATAACGAAAGGAGGGAACATGCCTAAAATTACGGAAGAACTTAAAAAAAGAATTTTAATTCTTGATGGTGCGATGGGCACAATGATTCAACGGTATAAGTTGGAAGAGGAGGATTTTATTGGTGACCGATTTGTTGGTCATCATAAACCATTGAAAGGAAACAATGATTTATTGTCAATTACTCGACCCGATGTAATCAAAGCTATTCACGCAGAATACCTAGAAGCTGGAGCTGATATTATTGAAACCAATACTTTTTCAGGAACAACCATTGCTCAAGCTGATTACGACTTAGAGGATGCGGTGTATGACATTAACTATCAATCAGCAAAAATTGCCAAAGAAGTAGCTGATGAGTATACGAAAAGAAACCCCGAGAAGCCTCGGTTTGTTGCTGGGTCAATTGGTCCGACAAACAGAACATTATCCTTATCACCTGATGTAAATGATCCTGGTTACCGCGCGGTGACTTTTGAAGAATTGGTAAAAGCCTATTCGGAGCAAATCAAAGCACTGATTGAAGGAGGTGTAGATGTGTTGTTAATTGAAACCATCTTTGATACTTTAAATGCTAAAGCAGCCCTGTTTGCATGTCAAAATGTATTTGAAGAGATAGGGAAAGATTATCCTATAATGATTTCTGGTACCATCACTGATGCAAGTGGCAGAACACTTTCTGGTCAAACAACGGAGGCTTTCTTAATTTCAATGTCCCATATGCCCATCATGAGCATCGGTTTAAACTGTGCCTTAGGAGCCAAGGACATGAAGCCTTATTTAGAAACGTTAGCAAACAAAGCACCATTTGGAGTAAGTGCACATCCCAATGCGGGTTTACCGAACGAGTTTGGCGAATACGATGAAACTGCAGAACAAATGCGTGATCAAATAGAAGTGTTTCTAAAAGAAGGATACTTAAATATTTTAGGTGGTTGTTGCGGAACGACCCCTGAACATATTAAAGCAATGGCTGAGGCTGCATCCAACTTTAAACCTAGGGCTATTAGCAATTAGCTTTAAGCTGTTAGTAAATGAGAGATTTTCGAAAAATATTGGTTTGGCAGAAAGCAATTATACTTGTTAAAAAAGTATATGTAGCCACAGGTGCTTTTCCCGATGCTGAAAAATACGGATTGATTTCTCAAATGCGAAGAGCAGCAGTTTCAATACCTTCCAATATTTCAGAAGGGGCTTCTCGAAATTCTAATATTGAATTTAAACGATTCTTAGAAATTGCAATAGGTTCTGCCTTTGAATTGGAAACACAATTGATTATAACAAAGGAACTAGAGATAATTTCGGAAGAGAATTTTAACACACTTCTTCCCGAAATTCAAGAAATACAAAAAATGTTAAACGGATTCATAGGAAAGCTAAAATCTTAAAACTAATAGCTAATCGCTTCGAAATATGTCAATAAACAAAGATTACAAAGGTACATACAAATACAAATGGCACAACTTACCACCACTAAAGTTGAGTGGGTTAGAGCCGTTGATTGTGACTCCTGAAACTAATTTTGTAAATGTTGGTGAGCGAACGAATGTTACGGGTTCTAAGAAATTCTTGCGGTTGATTCAAGAGGATCAATTTGATGAGGCCTTAGAAGTTGCTCGTGATCAAGTGGAGGGTGGTGCACAAATCATCGACATCAACATGGATGAAGGAATGTTGGATGGCGCAGAAAGCATGATCAAGTTTTTGAACTTGATAGCTTCTGAACCTGATATTTCTCGCGTACCGGTGATGATTGATAGCTCAAAATGGGAAATCATTGAAGCGGGGTTAAAATGTATTCAAGGTAAAGGGGTAGTCAACTCTATTTCTTTGAAAGTAGGCGAAGAACGCTTTAAGTGGGAAGCTCGACAAGTTAAAAAATATGGTGCTGCAGTCATCGTGATGGCTTTCGATGAAGATGGTCAGGCCGATAACTACGAGCGAAGAATTGAGATTGTGAAACGTTCGTATGATATCTTGGTGAACGAAGTCAACTTCCCACCACAAGACATCATCTTCGATTTAAATATATTCCCTGTTGCCACAGGAATGGAAGAACATCGCCTAAATGCGTTGGACTTTTTTAGAGCGACACGTTGGGTTCGAGAGAATTTACCAGGAGCACATGTATCGGGAGGGGTAAGTAATGTTTCTTTTTCCTTTAGAGGGAACAACAAAGTGCGCGAAGCGATGCACTCGGCATTTTTATACCATGCCATAAGGGAAGGAATGGACATGGGGATTGTAAACCCAGCGATGTTGGAAGTTTATGATGACATTCCAAAAGATTTATTGGAACGTATTGAAGATGTTCTTTTAAACCGGAGAGATGATGCGACAGAACGGTTACTTGACTTTGCTGAAAATGTAAAAGGAGGAGGGAAAGAGCGTGTGCGTGATGATTCGTGGCGACAAGGAACGGTAGAGGAACGACTTTCTCATGCACTTGTAAAAGGTTTAGTAGAATACATCGATGAAGATGTTGAAGAAGCTCGCCAAAAATATCATCCGCCTCTGCGCGTAATTGAAGGTCCTTTGATGGACGGTATGAACATCGTTGGAGACTTGTTTGGTGAGGGGAAAATGTTCTTGCCACAAGTAGTAAAAAGTGCTCGTGTAATGAAGAAGGCGGTTGCTTATTTACTTCCTTTTATCGAGGCAGAAAAACAAGAAGGTGATAGTGACAATGCTGGAAAAATATTACTGGCAACAGTTAAAGGTGATGTACACGATATCGGTAAAAATATTGTAGGAGTTGTGTTGGCTTGCAATAATTTTGAAATCATTGACTTAGGGGTAATGGTTCCAAAAGAAAAAATACTACAAGCAGCGATTGAACATAATGTAGATATTATTGGGCTAAGTGGCTTGATAACACCTTCGCTTGATGAGATGGTTGATGTAGCCAAAGACATGGAAAAGGCAGGGATGAAGATCCCTTTGTTGATTGGTGGGGCAACTACTTCACGCATTCATACCGCAGTAAAGGTAGATCCAGTTTATAGTGGTCCCGTGGTTCATGTGTTAGATGCTTCAAAAGGTGTGCCCGTAGCTTCACAATTGTTAGGTGTAGAAAAGGTGGCCTATGGAGCGAAAGTGAAACAAGAATATGCGGATGCAAGAGAATCACATGCGTCCCGCAAAAAAGACAAAGACTATATTCCATATCAAGCAGCTGTGGACAATAAATTCAAGATTGATTGGAGTAAGTTCACACCAACTAAACCAACTTTCATAGGTAAAAGAGTCTTTATTGATTATTCATTAGAAGAAATCAAAGCGTACATCGACTGGACTCCTTTTTTCGCTACATGGCAGTTGAAAGGAAAATATCCAAAGATATTTGAGAACGAAGTAATTGGTGTTGAAGCCAAAAAATTGTTTGACGATGCTGAAAAAATGCTCAATTGGGTCATTAAAGAAAAGCTGCTTCAAGCCAATGCGATTGTGGGCTTATACCCAGCAAACGTAGTGAATGACGATGCGGCAGAAGTATATGCTGATGATTCAAGAACAAAAGTTTTAACCAAACTTCACTTCTTAAGACAACAGGGGAAGAAAGGTGCTGGTTTACCAAACTTGTCTTTGGCCGATTTCTTAGCACCAAAAGAAAGCGGTGTAGCTGATTATATAGGCTTTTTTGCTGTGACAGCGGGATTAAATATTGAACCATTAATTGCAAAGTTTGAAGCGGATCATGATGACTATAACAGCATTATGATTAAAGCCATTGCAGATCGATTGGCGGAAGCTTTGACTGAGTTAATGCATGCAAAAGTTAGAAAAGAACTGTGGGGGTATATGCCTGATGAAACCTTGGATAATGAGGAATTAATCAAAGAATCATACAAAGGAATTCGACCTGCTCCAGGATATCCTGCTTGCCCCGACCACACGGAAAAGCCTGTGATTTGGGACTTATTGGATGTAGAAAAAGAAACAGGGATTATGCTGACAGAAAGTAATGCAATGTATCCCGCCTCATCAGTCAGTGGTTATTTCTTTGCCCACCCTGATAGCAAATACTTCGGATTAGGAAAAATTGAAAAAGACCAAGTAGAAATCTATGCTAAAAGTAAAGGCTGGGAAATCGAAAAAGTAGAAAAGTGGTTGGCTCCAAACTTGAACTACGATATTTAAATTTAAACAAAAAGCAGTATTGCTTATTATACAAATACAATGAAAGTAATAGATGTAATCAAGGAATCTCAAGGCAAAACACGATTTTCTTTTGAGATTTTACCTCCTAAAAAAGGAGAAGACATTCAAGCACTTTTTGCATCAATAGATCCTTTAATGGAATTTGATCCCGCGTTTATAGATGTCACTTATCACCGGGAAGAATACGAATACCGTAAACGACCAGACGGGTTAATGGAAAAAGTGACTACCCGTAAGCGACCAGGAACGGTCGGGATTTGTGCAGCTATTATCAATCGATATAAAATTGATGCAGTACCACACTTAATCTGTGGGGGATTTACAAAGGAGGAAACAGAGAATGCCTTGATTGACCTTGCTTTTTTAGGCATTGAAAATATTCTTGCCCTTCGAGGAGATGCAATTAAAGCAGAAGGTAAATTTATTCCTACACCAGGAGGAAATGAATACGCTTCCGATTTGATTGAGCAGATTCAAGAAATGAACTCGGGAATTTATCAAGATAAAACGTTGGTGAGTAATGCAAAAACTAACTTTAGTATTGGTGTAGCAGCTTATCCAGAGAAACATTTTGAAGCACCTAACATGAATGCGGAACTTCATTTCCTAAAAAAGAAAGTGCAGTTAGGAGCAGAGTATGCCGTTACACAGATGTTTTTTGATAACGATAAATATTTTAGATACTTAGAGCTTTGTAAATCTGCAGGTATTGAAGTGCCTATTATTCCAGGATTAAAACCGATTGCTACTAAAGCACAATTAAAAGTGTTACCAAGTGTCTTTCATATCGACATTCCAGAAGAGTTGACTAAAGAGGTATTGAAGTGTAAAGACAATGCACAAGTAAAAGAAGTGGGCATCGAATGGTCTATTCAACAATGCAGAGAACTCATTAAAAAAGGAGTGCCTTGTTTACACTTCTATACGATGAGTCGATCGGAGACGACTTATAAAATAGCGAAGGCATTATTCTAAGGTGTTTTAGAAAGTATTCACTTTGAACAGCGAGCACGATTTACTAGTTTTGTTAATGGAATTAAATTTTCAAGTTATTGGATATTCACGAACAAGTTTACGATGTAGCCATAGTAGGTGGCGGAATAGTAGGAGCGGCAACAGCATATAAAATTCAAAAACGATTTCCTCATCTTAAAATAGCTCTATTTGAAAAAGAAGCACAACTAGCTGCTCATCAAACGGGTCATAATTCTGGAGTCATTCATTCAGGTTTATATTATCGACCAGGATCTTATCGTGCTAAAAACTGTGTAGACGGAAGAAGACAACTAGTGGAATTTGCCAAAGAACATCACATTGATCACGATGTGTGTGGTAAAGTAGTGGTTGCAACTCAAGAAAGCGAATTGCCCTTTTTAAATAAAATTTTTGACAATGGTATTGCCAATGATACTGAAGGCATCGAAAAAATAACTGGTGATCAGGTAAAGGAAATTGAGCCTTTTGTTGAAGGTATAGCGGGTATTTGGGTGCCGTGTACCGGAATTATTGATTTTGTCGGCACCACAAAAAAACTGGCAGAGTTGGTTGAAGCAACAAACAGTGAAAGTGCTGTATATACATCATGTGAGGTGACTAAATTTGTTAAAAGTGATGTGACAACATTGTATACTTCTCTTGGTAAATTTAATACGCGAAAAGTGATTTTTTGCGGAGGTTTGCAATCGGATCGGTTAGCTAAAAAAGATAAAATCGACCTTGATATGAAAATAGTGGGTTTCAGAGGGGATTATTACGAGCTGACTGATGAAGCGAGACATAAAGTTAAAAATTTGATTTACCCAGTTCCTAACCCCGCCTTTCCTTTTTTAGGCGTTCATTTCACACGGATGGTTAATGGCGATATCGAATGTGGTCCGAATGCAGTATTTACCTTTAAACGTGAGGGATATGGGAAAACAGATTTTTCTTTAAAAGATACGCTAGATTCTTTAACCTATTCTGGGACTTGGAAATTGTTTGCTAAGCATTGGCAATTTGGATTGGATGAATATAGACGTGCATTTTCGAAAAAATTATTTCTTCAGCGTTTAAGAGGTTTGATTCCTTCTTTAGAAATGGAAGATCTGAAACCAGGTAGAGCGGGTGTGCGAGCCATGGCTTTAGGTCCAGATGGTGAGATGTTAGATGATTTTAAAATTGAATGTAAAGACGATGCGATTCATGTGTTGAATGCTCCTTCACCTGCCGCCACCGCCTGCTTGGCTATTGGCGATCAAGTATGTGAGTTAGCAGTTAAACATTTCAAGCTAAAATAATTTTTCTCCGTTGATTATAGTTTTAAAGCATTAAAAAAAAAGAGAAAATTCGCCCATTTAAGCATTTCTTTTTTTTACTACTTTTTAATTATTAAATTGTATCAAAGGGTTTGTGATGTAATATGAAGTCAACGTTACTTAATTGGGGGATTACTTCGAAGATTGTTTTATCAATCTCGACTATTTTGACAATGATAATTGTCTTTGTTTTTTTAGTCTATAAAAATATTGACTTACATATTGACGAGAGCAACTCTCAAAATATTGAAATTGACAACGCTAACAGTCGTGTACTTAATTTTGCCAAAATCAATAATGATCTCGCCTTATTAGTCAAAGACGTAAGCTACACGTGTGTTTTAGCCCAAAACTACATGTTAGAGAGTCAGGATCGTTTTGAAACAGAACGTAGTCGAATTTGGGAAAAAAGAATGATTCCTCTTATTAATAAATTGGAAGATGAATTTGAGTATGGTTATAATGACGAAATAAAAGAAAAGTATAATACTGTAATTGATCATGTAATCGAATCTAAAAGTGTCCAAGAAAATGTGTTAGACACTTATACTTCGGAAAATGTTTCGGGTAAAGTAAAAGAGTTAAACGAAGTTTTTAGAAAAGTTTCAGAAAACTATGATGCCTTTGTTGCTATCAAACAGCAAGATCAAATTATGTCATACAATATTATTAATGTAGAATATGACACCTACTATTATTGGTTTTTCTGTTTCTTAATCATTATCATTTTTATTATAGTTTACAACCTAGTACTATCCTTATTAAAGCCAATAGATATCATTGAAAAACACGTGAAAGTAATTCATGATGGCGATATACCTTATGAAATACCGTTTGAAAATACCGACTATAAATTAATAATTCGTTCAATTAATTACCTTTCAAAAATGTTGAATGGAGTGAGAGATTTTGCATTAAAAGTTGGAGAAGGAAAATTTGAAAAAGACGAGACACTTCTTTTTGGTGGCCACGGAACTTTAGGTGAGTCACTAAGCTACATGCAAGAGAGTTTGATGAAAGTGGCTGAGGAGGATAGACAACGTAATCACATTAACGAAGGATTAGCCAAGTTCTCAGAGATTTTAGGAAAAAACACCAACTCATTAGAACGATTTGGGGATGAAACGATCCTCAACTTAGTGAAGTTTTTAGATGCAAACCAAGGAGCTATTTTTGTGGTGAATGATGATGATCCAGAAAACCAATTCCTCGAACTCATCGCTAGTTACGCCTATAATAAAAAGAAGTATGCCGATGTGAAAATTGTTAAAGGGCAAGGCCTAGTTGGGCAGTCGTGGCAGGAAATGAAGCGTATCTACATGACTGATGTTCCTAAAAACTATGTGAATATCACTTCTGGTTTAGGTTATTCTACCCCTAAATGTATTTTAATAGTTCCTTTAATTTTTAATGAAGAAATTCATGGGGTCATTGAAATGGCCTCTTTCCATCCATTGAAAGATTATGAGCTTGGTTTTGTAGAAAAGGTGTCTGAAAGTATTTCATCAGCGCTAGCGTCTGTAAAAGTGAACACTAAAACACAACGACTTTTAGCGCAATCTGAAGAGATAGCTTTAAAAATGAGGCAGCAAGAGGATGAAACTCAAAAAACATTGAAAGAGTTAACCAAAACTCAAAACGAGTCTCAAAAAAGAGAAGAACATAACTTGCGTGAAATCAAGCGTTTGAAAAAACGGTTGGATGAGTATGAAAGGAATTTTTAAGTAGAAAGAATCAAGCAGTTGCAAATATGACCATCTCTTAGTGTCTCTCTGAGACTTTCTAGAGTGTTGAGTATCTTCCTAAAATTATAAGCTAGAAGTTGAGAGTGGCGATGCAATTCACGACTAAAGGCATTGGTTCTAAAGTCAGAGTACTCTTCGAGTGACTCTCGTATGTTTGGTGATAAGAAAAATAATATAATTTTCTGATATTTAAATAGGGCAAGAGATTGGGTGACTCTAGATACGGGTTTCCGATATCGTCCCTCAGGTTTTTCCTTGTCCTATTTGATAACCAGTTCTAAAAGCCAGAACAGTACCACAGGAATATTTATTATGGATATAATCCTGTATTCACACGAGAGAAGGCAAGAGAACTTTAATTGTTAGTATCATGAAAAAAACTATTCGACAAGCAGTGGGAATTGATATTTCCGCAGATTCATTTATGGCTGCTATATGTTCCATAGATGAGGATCAAAATTCTGTTATTTTATCCTCTAAGTCTTTCGCAAACAAAAAACTAGGGTTTAACAACTTTCTCAAATGGACGGAAAAGTTTTTATCAAGGGATCTTGATACACTTTTTGCAATGGAAGCAACAGGAGTTTATTTTGAAAAACTTGCTTATTTTCTATCTAGCGAAAAAAAGAAAGTAGCTGTCTTATTACCAAACAAAGTAGTCCACTTTGCTAAAACACTTAATGTAAAATCCAAAAACGATGCTATTGATGCAAAAGTCATTGCTCAATTTGCCGTTGAACGTAAATTAGACGCGTGGTCTCCACCTTCAGAAAACTTAAGATATATCAAACAACTCTTAAGAGAACGTGAGGAACTCTTAAAAGAAAAAATTCAAATCAATAATCAACTGCACAGCAAAAAAGCAGCCTTTCAGTTTAATTCATCATCAATGAAAAGGGCAGAAAAGAGAATTAGATTTATTGAAAAACAATTGGGTGAGATAATGCAAGAAATAGATGAACTCTTAAAAGTAGATAGTGAGCTGAATGAAAAAGTGAAAAAGATAACCTCTATAAAAGGAGTTGGACAACTCACTGTTCTAATAATTTTAGCGGAAACAAACGGATTTGCATTAATAAAAAACCGAAAACAGCTAGTGAGTTATTGTGGTTATGATGTGGTAGAAAGACAGTCTGGAACTTCTCTTAATGCAAGAAAAAGAATATCTAAAAAGGGAAATAAGTTTATCCGGAAGGCTTTACACTATCCAGCTCTAAGTGCTATTAGACATGATGAAAGACTTGGAGCCTTTTATAACCGAATAAACGAAAGGAATAAATCTAAAATGATTGGTGTAGTTGCTGTACAACGCAAACTACTACTCTTAATATATGCATTATGGAAATCAGGAGAAGTATACAATCCTAATTTGACATCGGGTGATTATGAGATTAAGGCTTCTTTCGGTATTTCTCCAAAGGAGAAAATAGTAGAACAGGCTATTGCCTGCTCTACACTAGATAGACTTCGGTTCGATAATCGACTGAAGACTTCTTTCGGTTCTTAAAATTAATAATAAAATATTTATATCCTTTCAGTTGTATTTTAACACAGTACCTGAGTGGTAGGAAATATAAGGTTGCGGATGGACAATAAAACAAAAGAAAGGGTAAAATTATTGTTACTCCTAATTCCTTTAATTGGATTTCTTCTATTTAAAGTTTTAGAGCAATATATTACACCTGTAAATTACACAGTAGGGGAATGTTTGGAATACCAAACTGACCACATAAATACTACAGCATTGGTTAAATATTATATTCAAGAAACAGAGTTTAATAGTATATCGTCAATAAGTTTAGAGTGTGAAGAGAATTTTCCTAAACATAAGTTTTTTGTGATGAAATATCCTGTTTTTTTTAATACCCGTTGTTTCATGCTTTTTTGTTATCCTATTTCTAAAGAAATGTATAATGAGTATAAAGGAAAGGTTTTAAATGTGAATCCAGTTACAGGGAAGTATATAATTGGACTTGATAGTAATGAGAAGTAGTTTTCTTTCTGTTTAAATCCAGAGCTTAGTTTAAGTTTTCTAAAGTAGAACTTAAGCTTTTTAGTTAAAATGAACTACTCACCCCAACCAAATACCCGCGTTGCCGCGATGCTTTGCATGGTGGTATACCCTCACGAAGCCTTTTGATTTATGTTTTAAAACCAGAGCTTAGTTTAAGTTTTTTAAAGTAGAACTTAAGCTTTTTAGTTAAAACGAACTACTTACCCCTACCAAATACCTGAACTTAAACGAGTCCTCACCACTAGGAGGAGCATTTAAATAAAGCGGCACATCAAACCGCAATTCAATAGGGTTAATGTTGAAGCTTGGAAATTTGATTGTCAATACCGAGCCTAGTCCTGCATCAGCAATGACGCTGCTTAGTTTATTATTATATTCAATGCTCCCCAAGTCAGAGAATACATACGTTCTTAAACTAAAATTACGAAGTTTCTTTTTAGTGGATGGATAAATTAAATCTTGAAAGTCTAGTTCAAACGAAGCCGATAAACCTGATTTGCTCGCATAAATCAAGTTGCCATCTTCAGTGATTAAATAGCCTGCGTAGCCTCTTAAATTTAAACCACCTCCATGTTGAAAGTGATTGGTTTGATTAGCGTAGTAGTTGGTGAGATTTACTGGTACAAAGCCACTTGCTCTAGTGTATTTGTTGTCATACATCTCTAAAGGTGAGGCACCAGCTAAATAAAGCATGGACTCCGTAGGGAGATTGTCACCAAAACCTAATCGTCCAAACAAGCGTGTGTTTAAAGTGATGTACTTTCCATGGAGTATGTTTTTTGATTCAACATCTAGGTTGGAGTAATTGTAATCAGCAAATAGTCCGGGCGTTTTCAGTTTGACAGTTGTGTTTCCTTCTAGTGTTTCTTTTTCGTAGTTCCGCTTGATACCGAGGCTGATAGTATTATTGTTTTTTTCAAATCCCCACGAGTTATCATACAATAAGTACTCATATTGGTTGCGGTAGGGGCGATACAAGAAATCTAGTTCGATAAAGGCCGTACTGTAGTTGGTGTTCCGTGTATCTCTTTTTTGGAAACGTTTCTCCAAGCCAAGACCTGATTTCAATAACCCAACATTGTATGAGATGTTTTGCTTGAAGTAGAGGTTAGTCCAAATGTTTTTTAACTTCTCTGAGGCTGAAAACTGAAAGCTTATAGGACTGTTTTCTTTTCTTACCGCTTCATCTATTTCAAATTGTCCTACTCGGGTGTTTCCCCATAGGGTAAAATTGTATTGATATAAATCCTGAAAATAATTCCCTTCTAAGTGTACGCCAACTTGTATTCCGTCAAAGTGATTATACCAGACATCTGGTCGTATATAGTTATGACTCTGGTCCCAGTCAGGGTAGTTTCTAACCCGATGGTCAAACTCAATTACATTTCTTTGATACTGATTGTTAGTTAAGTTAATATCAGCTAAATAATGTTCCGGGTCTATAACTACATCCACAATGGGTGAGGGGGACTGTACGGTGACAGTATGTGTTTTATGAATGTTGCCCCACCCGTACCATTTGGGAAGCACCGTGGCATCTGTTTGTTTGATAAACCACGTATTCGGAATGTGATAAGCTAAGGTGTCTGTTTCAGTGATAACTTGAAAGTCCAGGGGCATTTGCATTTCACCTTTTCTGCTAAAAGTGAGCTGATAGCTGCTTGAGTCTACCTGTTCGATGTCGTCTATCGCATAATCAATTGTTTTTGTCGTTTCCATCCACTGATCAAAAAACCAGTTTAAGTCAGTTTGTGCGTACTCTGTAATGCTGTTTCTAAAATCTTCAGGGTAGGGGTGCGCCATTTTCCACTGATGAAAATAGTGTTTCATGGCTCCTTGAAATAACGAGTCCCCCAAGACATAACGAAGGTTATAAAGCATCACACCTGTTTTGTAATAAACCAAACCATAGTTACCACTGTGTCTTATCGCGCCATTAAAATCGGAAGAGTGGGTATTGAGGTTTTTATCAAACCCATCGTGTACGGTTCTGATGTAAGGGAAATATAACCTTTCATACCTGTTTCTATAGGGGCGTAATCGTTTTTGTACAAACTTATTTTTTGACGTCCGTTTTTTGGATGCCCCTGTGATTTTATCCATACTCCAAATCGTTAAAAATTGCGTAAAACCTTCGTCCATCATCGCACGATAAGTCTCGTTGGTACCTACCATGCCATAAAACCACATGTGACCTACTTCATGAGCCAACAGACTTTGGTGACCAGGGTAGGAGCCATTGTCCAGGGTTAACATGGGGTATTCCATGCCGTCATTAGCGTCAGCAATAATTATTTTTGGCCAAGCATACATGCCAAAATCTTCTGAATAGGTTTTGATCACCTTTTTAGTGAACTCACCTGACTGCTGCCAGTTGGACGCGTTGGGTTCACGTGCTAGTGTCACGACCTTAATGCCTTTCCAGGTTATTTCACCAATCCGATAAGTGGGATCCGCAGTAAATGCAAAATTATGGACGTTTTCCGCATAGAATTTCCAGGTTTTGGTTTTCCCTTTTTCACGAGGAACAATTACAGAGGGAGTGGAAACGGGCGTTTTAAAGTTGGATAAATCGAGTTTTTTGCGAAGGGAATCGGGTAGCACTTCTTCTTTGTTTTGTAGCACACCCGTAGCATCTACAATAAAATGGTTTGGGAAAGTTAATTCAACATCAAAGGACCCAAAGTCAGCATAAAACTCCTTGTCTAAATGTTGTTCTGTTGTCCAGGCAAATTTACGATCATACACTGTAATGATAGGATACCAATGAACCCCATCATAATGTTTTTCACCATAGCTGTCAAAGGTTTTCATTCGTCTGCGCAAGGATCCAGTATCGAAATAGGTCTTGAATTTCATGGTAACAATCACAGAATCATTCGGTAGGAGTGGTTTATTTAATTGTAATCTTAAAATAGTGTTGTCTAACGTAGTGTCAACGGATTCTCCATTTACCTGGATATCAAAAACTTCGGTTCCTTTTTTCTGTTCTTCATATTTACCAAACTTCACTTTTTGATCATTGTTTTTATACAAGTCATGCATGTGTGATTGAGGCTGAAACGCATTTTGATACAAATGGAAATAAAGCTCTGTTAACGTATGCGGAGAATTGTTCCAATAAGTTAATTCATAAAAATGGCCGTCTACAATGTCTGTGGAGTCATCAATAGTTGCCTTTATTTTGTATTGAACATCTTGTTGCCAATAGCCTTCAAAAGGTTTTTTGTTTTTCCAATAAAAGGGATTTTCAGAAGACCTGTAGCTTCTAGTTTGTTGTGCGCTTGAGTGAATTAAAAAGTGAACACATAAGAAAAGGAATAAATAACGCATCATAATTTAATTGTTCAATAAGTAACGATTTCCAGGTAACGATTTGACCACACCTCGAAACTCCAAAGTTAATAAGTCTGAGCTCAATTGACTGATTGGCAGTTGCGCTTTTCGTGCAATTTCATCTAACGTGACAGGTTGTTCTGACAAGGCTTGAACAAGTTTTAACTCGTGTTCATTGAGATTAAGGTCTTGGAGTTGTTTTTTTCTTTCATGAATAGTGGTAGAGCTCCAGTGCAACTCACGTTCAATATCTTTGTATGAAGTGATTAACTGTGCTTTATGGTTTTTGATTAGCGCATTACACCCTTGAGAATAAGTTTTGTTGATCTCGCCTGGTACCGCAAAGACTTCTTTGTTATAAGAGTGCGCTATTTCCGCAGTAATTAATGCGCCACCCTTTTGTGCCGCCTCTACTACAATAGTGGCATCACTCATGCCCGCAATTATTCGATTTCTGGATGGGAAATTATGGCGGTCAGGCTCTTCGTCAAAGTTAAACTCGGTTAACAAACCTCCTTTTTTTAACATTTTGTGAGCTTGTTTTATATGAACATTGGGGTAGATGATATTTAGACCAGATGCCATAACACCTATCGTCTCCAAACCAAAATCGAGGGCAGCATTGTGAGCAGCGATATCGATTCCATATGCTAATCCACTCACAATAAGTGGTTGATGAGGCGCAAGGTCTTCTACGAGTTGACGTGTGATTTCTTGTCCATAAAGGGTTGCCCTTCTTGTGCCAACAATAGAAATGATTTTAGAGTTGTTGAGGTTAGCTGAGCCATTATAATGAAGTAGACAGGGGGAGTCATCAATCATTTTTAAGCGATCAGGGAAATTATGGTCGGTGAAGAATAAAAGTTGAGTACCTTCTTTTTCCACCCGAGTAATTATTTGTTCTGCAGCTTTAAAAGTAGCTGCAGAGGCAATAGCATTTACCGCCTTCTGACCTATGCCTGGGATTTTTAGGAGTTTACCTTTTGTTTCTTTGAAAACAGCTTCGGCTGAGCCGCAATAGCTGACAAGTTGTTTGATTGTTTTGTCTCCAATACCTGGGATTAAAGTAATGCCAACTTTATAAATAGAAGTTGGTTCTACCGGGCTTGATTCGTCCATAATAGATAAAAAATGTTAAAGATGGTTTTTTAATTCAACCAAAAAAGAACGCACTTTTTTTAGTGAACTTAATGCGTCAAGTTTGTCGTCAGCTTTGTTTTTTCCTTGTTTAATAATTTCTTTAGCTCCTTGCAAGGTATGCCCTTTTTCTTTTACGAGGTGGTATACCAATTGAAAATTCTTCACATCTTCTTGTGTGAATTGGCGATTACCTTTTTTGTTTTTTCGGGGCTTAATTACATCAAATTCTGATTCCCAAAAGCGCACCAATGAAGTCGCGACACCAAACAACTTAGCGACTTCTCCAATGGAGTAATACGTTTTTTCGATCGGCTTATCTAGGTAAGGCATAGCAGAAAGTTACGAAAATTACTTTAATGAAATATGTCCCTTATGGTCAATTTTTACTAATGAGTTAGGAAAGTCCTCTTCAGTCAATGATTTTAATATAATAATTGCTTCTTTGCCTTCATCAGCGACAGGAATGCCTCGTGCAACTTGAACTGTAGGAATTATTTCTCCGGATACAAAGTCACCTGTTTTGGTATCTAAAATAATATCCATAATTGCACCTTTACCTTTCACTCCTGTGATGTTGACATTGCCGTGGGTTAAGAAGTTACCTAACGAATAGCAAATCAGTTTGCCTTTGTACTCATCAATAGCACGTAGCACATGAGGACCGTGTCCAATAACTAAATCGGCTCCTGCATCAATCACTGTTTTAGAAAACTGCACGAGGTTCCCTCTATTTTCGCCATAAAAAAATTCAGTCGTATCTTTCACATGTTGCGCAGACAAACCCTCTGCACCTCCGTGAAAAGAAACGATAACGAGATCAACCAATGAATCTAATGCTAAAACAACCTCTTTCGCTGTCTTTAAGTCAAACACTTGATACGACTCCGAAGAATGACCAAAGGCAATCACCCCAACTTTAATAGAGTCCACATCAATAATTACAGGTGATTTTTTTGCTGCATAGTTAATTCCGTGTTTATCTAGTTGTTCTTTTGTGAAATTAACGCCCTTCCATCCATAATCTGAATTATGGTTATTATCCATACTCATCACGGTGAAATGCATTCCTTTTAGCGCGTAAGATAGTGTGTCAGGCATGCCGAATTCATAACAACGTTTTGCCTTTCTTGACGCATCGCTACATTTTTGCGGTTCTATATCTTTAGTAACAAACACCCCTTCAAGGTTTCCAAACGTGATGTCAGCACTATCCAACAAGTAAGCAGTTGAGTCAATAAACTCTTGTCCAAGTCGGGGTGGTAACACCGTGGTTGGTGTGTATGAACCCATCATAATATCGCCTACAGCTTTGATTCGTAGCTGCTGACCAGTGGCAGATAAAGTGATGAATAGAATTGAGATGAAAAATAACCCTTTCGTGTTACGATAACGATTGGTTTTCAATAGATGCGAGTTTAAGGATCTGCTCATATTGTTCCGAATCTAAATCATTGAAGAAATAATGTACAGGATTAACTTTTAATCCGTTTTTGATTACTTCGTAATGTAAGTGTGGTGCGGTGGAAGTTCCAGAGTTACCTAAATAACCAATAAGTTCGCCACGTTTAACTTTTTGCCCCGTTTTTACGATGAATTTTTTCATGTGGGCATATTTGGTTACATAGCCAAAGCCGTGATCTACCTCTACTTGATTACCGTAACCACTATAACCATTTCTGGCAAGTGAGATTATACCGTCACCAGTGGCGTAAATT
>CAWFGW010000009.1:0-22596 GCA_963815495.1 uncultured Cytophagales bacterium | reverse complement strand
TGTACCAATTGGTGCAGAAAAGTCGACACCCGTATGCATTTTTTTTACTTTGTAAATCGGATGGATTCGTAATCCAAACCCTGAAGCAAGTCGCTTAAGTTCTTTGTTAGATATTGGTTGAATAGCAGGTATACTCGCGAGCATCTCTTCCTTTCTTTTCGCAAGTGCAATAATTTCATCATAAGATTTAGTTTGCACGTATATTTTTCGCTTTAAGCGTTCAACATCCGTTAAACTTTTGGCGATAATCTCGCTACCATCTAAATCATTGTTGAGTAGATTGAGATATTTTACAGATCCTCCAACACCAGGGTTCCTAAGTGCTGAAGGTAATGAGTCAGCACCTGTTACAGCTCTATATATATTTTCGTCTCGATCAATTAAGACTTCTAACATTTGCTCCATGTCTCTAACACGATTGCGCATAATGTCAAAGTTTTCTTCTAACTGAAGGTTGTCTTTTTTTAAAAAAGCTTCGTTAGGTGTAGGGAAATATTTAGATAAGACGGTCAATACAACTATTGCCGCAATAAATGCTAACGAGGTAAAACCTAAAATGCTTAACAGTACATCGGAGGTTTTTACCCTCACACGCACATATTTACATTTTTCTGTATCGTAGTAATATTTAATTCGAGCCATTGCTCTTCCTTCTATTTCTGCTAAATTTGCGCCCGTTGCACAAATTGAAATTTGACTTTAAATAAGGCTTTAAAGCATTATTGTTTAATTGACGCACAATATATAATAAAAATTATTTAAAAAAGATGAGAAAACGTACTTTCTCTTCATAAGTAGTGCTTACATGAACGCATCAGAAATAAGAAAAACCTTTATAGAATTCTTTAAATCAAAGCAACATCAGTTAGTCGCTTCAGCTCCAATTGTGGTAAAGAATGATCCTACGTTAATGTTTACCAACGCAGGGATGAATCAGTTTAAAGATTATTTTCTAGGCAATAAAGACCCTGAAAGCACACGTGTAACGGACACACAAAAATGTTTGCGGGTATCAGGAAAGCACAATGACCTGGAAGAAGTGGGCATTGATACTTATCACCACACCATGTTTGAGATGCTGGGCAATTGGTCATTTGGTGATTATTTTAAAAAAGAGGCAATTGAATGGGCTTGGGAACTATTAACAGAAGTCTACAAACTGAATAAAGAAGATTTATATGCAACAGTGTTCGAAGGCGATGAAAAAGATGGCTTAGAAGAAGATAGTGAGGCCTATGATTTATGGAAAGCAATAATTCCTGAAAACCGCATTCTAAAATGCAATAAAAAAGACAACTTCTGGGAAATGGGCGAGCAAGGTCCTTGTGGTCCATGTGCTGAGATTCATATCGATTTAAGATCAGAGGCAGAGAAAAAACAAACACCAGGACGTGATTTAGTGAATCAAGACCATCCTCAAGTAATTGAGATTTGGAATTTAGTTTTTATCCAATTTAACCGAATGGCCAACGGATCATTGGTAGAGTTACCCGCTAAACATATCGATACAGGGATGGGCTTTGAGCGTTTGTGTAGGGCGATTCAGGGACATACGTCTAATTATGATTCTGATGTCTTTACACCACTTATTGCGCAGGTAGTAAAAGATGCAAAAGTCGAATATGGCAAAAATGAAAAGATTGATATTGCTGTTCGGGTTATTGTGGACCACATTAGAGCTGTGACCTGCACAATTGCTGATGGACAACTGCCAGCGAGTACGGGAGCAGGGTATGTGATTAGAAGAATATTGCGAAGAGCAGTACGTTATGGATATACCTTTTTAGGTTTTGAAGAGCCGTTTTTCCATAAACTAGTTCCCTTATTAGCAGACCAGTTTGCAGAGGTTTTTCCTGAGATAAAAGCTCAAGAAGGATTTATTTCAAAAGTGGTTGAAGAAGAAGAATTGTCTTTTTTAAGAACATTAACTACGGGTATTCGAAGATTAGAGTCTATTATGGCTCAAGAAAAACAAGGGACTGTAATTGGTGGTGAAGTGGTGTTTGAGTTGTATGACACGTATGGCTTTCCAGTAGATTTAACTGCGTTGATTGCTCGCGAGAAAGGGTTCTCAATTGATGAAACTGGTTTTGATGCAGCAATGAAACTTCAAAAAGACCGTTCACGAAAGGCTACTTCAAGCGAGTCGGGTGACTGGATTACTGTTTCTAGCGCTTCAAAAGTTGAGTTTGTAGGCTATGATGAATTAGAAACTAATTCAAAAATTCTTCGCTACCGTGAAGTGAAAGATGCGAAGAAAAAATCGTATCAATTGGTTTTTGATGTCACGCCATTTTACCCAGAGGGTGGAGGTCAGGTGGGAGACACCGGTTATATCCAATCTGGAGGTCAAAAAATAGCAGTTTTTGATACCAAAAAAGAGAATGATTTAATTATACATTATGTAAGTGAATTACCTGCTGACACTAGTGCAGCAATTACATGTGTAGTCAATAAAACTAAACGGATTTCTTCTCAAAAGAATCATACAGCAACACACTTACTACAGGCCGCTTTACAGGAAGTGCTCGGTTCACATGTCCAACAAAAAGGATCACTAGTGAATGATAAGTTACTGCGTTTTGATTTCGCACATTTTGCTAAACTGAGTGAGGAAGAAATCGCAGAAATTGAAAGCATCGTTAATAATAAAATTCAAGAAAATATCATCTTGGATGAAAAGCGAAGTGTGCCCAAAGAAGAGGCAATGAAAATGGGTGCCATGGCGCTTTTTGGAGAAAAATATGGCGATACGGTTCGTGTGATTACGTTTGACGCAAATTACTCTGTAGAACTATGTGGGGGAACACATGTGAAGAATACGGGTGAAATCGGTTTGTTTAAAATCGTTTCCGAAGGCTCAGTAGCTGCTGGTGTACGAAGAATTGAAGCCATATCTGGCGGAGTAGCACTTGACTATGTAAATGACAAATTAAATTTAGTCAATGGGTTAAACGAATTATTAAAAAACCCAAAAGACCTGAACAAAGCTGTTGACGATTTATTGACGGAGAGAAACCAGTTGCTTAAAAAGATTGAAGCGTTCCAAATCGAGCAATCGCGTTCGTTAAAAAAAGACTTAAACTCAAAAGTGACGACAATTAACGGTGTATCTGCGTTAATTGAAAAAATTCAAATCGATTCAGCTGATTCAGTTAAGCAAATTGCATTTGACTTAAAAAAATCAATCGATAACCTTTTCCTTGTTTTAGCAGCTGACGTTGATGGAAAACCATCTATTACCGTCATGTTTTCAGATAATTTGGTAGCTGAAAAAGGCTTAGATGCGGGTAAAGTTGTTCGAGAGTTGGCAAAAGAAATACGAGGGGGCGGTGGCGGTCAAGCATTTTATGCAACTGCTGGAGGAAGCGATATTAATGGGTTAGATGCTGTTATTGCTAAAGCAAAAGCATTTTTAAACTAGACGAATGGACAAAAAGATAAGAGATAAATATCAGGTAGTAATTGGCTTAGAAATTCATGTGCAACTATGCACAGCTTCAAAAGCATTTTCTGCAGATAAAAATTCGTTTGGAGATGACCCCAACGTAAATGTTAGTGCCATCACTTTAGCTCATCCAGGTACTTTGCCGAAAGGAAACAAAAAAGCGGTAGAGTATGCTGTGAAAATAGGACTAGCTTGTGGTTGTAAAATATCCAAGTACAACTACTGGGATCGAAAAAATTACTTTTATCCTGATTTGCCGAAAGGGTATCAATTAACTCAAGACAATCAACCTATATGTGTGGGGGGAGTCGTACCTATTGTTACAGCCAGTGGAAAGAAGCGAACCGTGAATTTGAATAGAATTCACATGGAAGAAGACGCTGGTAAATCTATTCATACCGATGGAAGTCCTGATACGTTAATTGATCTTAACCGTGCAGGCGTACCTTTGTTAGAAATAGTTACCGAACCTGATTTGTATTCTTCAGAAGAAGCTAGTGCATTATTGACTCGCGTGCGCCAAATTATTCGATACCTCGAAATTAGTGACGGAAACATGGAAGAAGGTTCTATGCGTTGCGATGCGAACGTATCTGTTCGGTTAAAAGGGGAAGCCAAGCTTGGACAAAAAGTGGAGATAAAAAACATGAATTCCATGCGTAATGTTCAAAATGCTATTGAATATGAGATTGAACGACAGATTTTAATGTGTGAAAAATCAGAAAAAATTGTTTCTGAAACACGTCTTTTCGATGTAGAAAAAGGAACAACTCATGGAATGCGTTCTAAAGAGGAAGCAAATGATTACCGTTATTTCCCCGATCCAGACTTACAGCCTTTAGAATTAACCGATAAGTACATTGCTGACATTAAAGCGCAAATGCCCGCGCTTCCGCAAGAACTAATTGCAAAATATACCACAGAATATCAACTACCAGAGCTCGATGCATATGTGTTGACTGAAACAAAATATTTTGCAGCTTATTTTGAGCGACTTGCTGAGTTGGTGGGTGATTATAAAAGAGCTTCTAACTGGATGATGGGGCCTGTGAGATCATTTATAAGAGAAAATAACATTACCATTCTTGATTTTGAAATTAAAGAACAACGTTTAGCAAACTTAATTGCTCTGGTACAATCTAATAAAGTATCGTATACAGCTGCTTCGCAACAACTCTTCCCTGAGATGATAAAAGACACTAAATCATCACCAGAAACATTAGCAGCGAAACTTAACCTTATACAAGAAAGCAACGAAGATTCACTATTACCTATCGTTCAAGAGGTGATTGCTGCTTTCCCTAATAAGGTAGAAGAATATAAGAAAGGTAAAAAGGGATTAATAGGAATGTTTGTAGGTGAGGTAATGAAGCGCTCAAAAGGTAAAGCTGACCCTAAGAAATCAAATGAATTAATGGCAAAAGAATTATCTAAGTAATGCGTCAAATCCTTTTAATATTATCGTTAGTACTTTTTTTTTCGTGTGCATCGGATTCTAATAAAACTGAGAAGAAACCATTAACACAAGATTCATCAACAATAAGCCCCCCATCAACGGATACTGATGTTGAAGTAGAAAATGAGGGATTAATAATTGAGGGACAACTAGAATCAGTGAACTCAGGAACTGTTTTTTTAGAAGCTAATCAGCAAGGTAAGAATGTAAAAGTAGCCTCTTCTGAAATTGATGATTCAGGAGGTTTTAAAATCCAATCAGATGCTATACAGAAGAATTATGCCTATAAATTAGTCTTGCCGAATGCAGAAGAACTGTTTCTTTATCTTGATGCAAATGAAATCCATGTCAATGAAGTAGCTGGAAATTTAGTAATTAGTGGTTCTGAAGAGTCAAAGTACTATAATGACTATATGCAAATTATAATGAACTATAACGCTGATTTATCTGAGCTGAATAAGTCCTATCAGCATTATGCTAATACAGGGAATACAAAAGAAGCTCAAAAAGTGAGTGAAGAATTTTCTAAAATTAATACACAACGCTTAAACGCCTTAAAAACTTTGTTATCAAACATGCCTGCTTCAATGACTTTGATGAATGGTTTGTTGGAGTTTCTTGACGATGCCGATAATCATAGTGCTTTTTTGAAGTCTTCTTTAGAAAAAATCAAGGCCTCTTCCGCTGATGTACCAAATAAAGAGGAGTTTGTAAAACATATAGAATCAAAGTTAGTTTTATCAAAAGGTAATGTAGCCCCTAATTTCACCTTACCAACCCCTGCAGGAGGTACAATCTCACTTTCTTCTCTTCGAGGTAAGTATGTTTTAATAGATTTTTGGGCATCGTGGTGCAGTCCATGTAGAGCAGAAAACCCCAATGTAGTTAAAGTATATGAGAAATATAAAAAAGATGGTTTTGAGATATTGGGAGTTTCTCTTGATAAGGATAAAGAACGATGGTTGAATGCTATAGAGAAAGATGGTTTAGTGTGGAAGCACGGATCTGATTTGAAATTTTGGCAATCTGATGTGGCACAGTTGTACGGTGTTACAGGAATACCTTTCACCGTCTTGGTAGATAAAAGTGGAGTTATTTTAGAAAAGAATTTAAGAGGAGCAGCTTTAGAAGAAAAATTAAAAACGATTTTTAAACATTAAATAAACGTTTAAGAGCTAGCCAAAAAGCTGTTTTCTTTTCTTTATTCACACCAATATCTTTTAAAGAGTCAGCAGGGATAATCATTACGTTATCGCCAATATCGGATAGTTCATATTTTAGAGGATTTTTATCTCTTACCTCTAATTCAAAAAGATTAATACCAAATGAAATTATTTTTGTGGCGCTAGTCTGTTTAATTAAGCTTACTAAAGAAGGTTTAATCTTACAAACATTCACAAGGCTACATTCTTCTAATTTGTTATTAGTAGCTCCTATTATTTTATTTAGAAGTACCTTGTCATTTGCATTAATAAATAAGTCTACAGACTCATTGTTGAGGATTAATATCTTATTTACACCTGATCCGTCTATTTTTATTTCTGGAGTAAGTGAATTTGCAACTTCGTTATCAGGTAATTCGGCAGAAAGTAAATGTTCGTGTGATAGTGAATAAAGCTGTTCAGTATAAATGAAAGATATACTGTTGGGATTGATTTTTTCCATATTATATAAATAAGGACTTCAACTCTGGAGCATCGGTAAATTTGATTTTTCCAGCCATTAAAAGTCTTAATTGCCGTCTTCTTAAAGCTCCATCATATAATTTTTTTTCCTCTATCGTTTCTGGTTCTAATTCAGGTACAGCTATAGGTTTACCATTTTCATTCAATGCTACAAAAGTTAAAAAAGCTTCGTGGCTTTTAAATTTTGTTTTTTTAGGAATATCTTCTGCAAAAACTTCAATAAAAATTTCCATAGAGGTCGAGAAGGCGCGGGTAACAATAGCATTTAGTGTTACAATGTTTCCTAATTTAATGGGCTTAGAGAAGGATATATTATCAACAGAGGCAGTAACAACGACACAGTTAGAATGCCGTTGGGCGGAAACTCCTGCAATAATATCCATCCAGTGCATTAAGCGACCTCCCATTAAATTGTTTAAAGTATTGGTGTCATTAGGTAACACCATCTCAGTCATTGTTGTGACTGTTTCTCTCGGAAATTTTTTAGTCATATTACTTTATAGAATAATTATGATATTCTAAAATAATGAAAAGTAATAACTCTTATTGGACTAGGTTACTTATTTCTTCTTAATACTCTTAAATAACCTGAAACGGTTCACGTTTGAATTAATATTATAGTGCTGTTTAGTCACTTTAAGTGTATACTCAGCTCTTACTTGTAGAATCATATATCCATCATTCGAATCAGGACTACCACGGTCTGTTGACTTGTAAGCTAGATTAAACAATTCATTTTGATTTTTTTGGAGTTGGCTTTTTTCTTGTGAAGTTATTACACCATCATTTTTGAACACATTTTCATTTAAATATTCTTCTCTTCTGTCTGCTAAAGCTACTCTTATGTCGCTATCGCCATTTTCTTTTGATATACTTGGATCATACTTTCCACTAGCATCATCTAAGTAATCGGAAAACACCCATCTTATCCCCGCTTCAACCCCGATGTTAAGTGAAGGATTTATTTTGAATTTAGCTCCAGCACCATAAGGTATCACCATAGCTATTGAGCTATAAGATTGCCCGCCAGTCTGTAATGGTCTCAAAGAATACCATTCACCTTGATATTGCGCTTTAGGACTTACAGTTGTAAAACCTAATCCTACAAATACATAAGGAGAAACAAAATGTCTTCTCCTATAAAGTTTCTCGTAATGAAAAACGTCATACTGAACAACTCCAGTAAATTCAAAATTGTCAGCTCTAAAGCTTAGATTTCTATAATCATATTCTCCACCTGCATCATCACCAGCAATCCTTACCCATGTAAATTCAGATCGGAGAGTAATACTTTCATCTAAGCGATACTCAACTCCAGCACTGATACTTGGTCGAGGTTTAGTACACCCAAATCCACTACATAAATCACCTGCATAATTCGCAACCCCTAGACTAAATGTACCCTTGATAGAGTTTATGTAGTTGATTTCTCTTCGTCTTTGAGCTTTTTTGCGTTTTTGCTTAAATTTTTGACCGGTAACAGCACTTACATTGCTTCTAGGTTTTTGTTGTGCTTTTACTGCCCCTATGCTAAAAGTAAGGGCTATTGTAAGTAAAAACAAGGTGTAACGACTTATGCTGATTGAACTCATTATATAATTACTTTACAGAGTTTCTGTGATCTCATAGGATGTCTTATGACAAATCCTAAGAACAAAGGTAGTGTATAGCACCTTTAAAAAAAAGAAAATTACCACGCATTTTCTCCTATTAGAGGTACGAAAGCAAAATCACCATAATTATGGGTGATTACCTCAGTTTCACTAGTCCTTATTATTTGAAGCATTTTTTGACTTTTTTGGTCCCCGACTGGTATGACCAATACACCGCCAATTTTTAATTGATTAATTAAGGAGTTTGGTACGTTAGGCGCACCAGCAGTCACAATAATCCCGTCAAAAGGCATGTAACTGGGTAGCCCTTTAGTGCCATCACCACAGATTAAAGTTGGACGCATACCTAAGGAGTTCAGGTAAGCTTTCGCCTTCATGTGTAGTGGCTTATGTCTTTCAATAGTAAATAATTTTGCTCCCATTGCACAGAGTACCGCTCCTTGGTAACCAGAACCAGTACCAATTTCAAGAATTTTTGCACCTGGCCGTACTTGTAACAACTCAGTTTGTCTAGCTACTGTATAGGGCTGGGAAATTGTTTGTCCTTCTCCGATTGGAAATGCTTTATCCTCATAGGCATGTGATTCAAGTGCCTGATCAAAAAAGATATGACGTGGTACACTATTAATAGCTTCTAATACGGACTCTTGCTTAATACCTTTTTTTATTAATATTTCAATTAATTTTTTTCTCTGCCCTTTGTGCTTGTAGTTATCTATTAAGTTCATCGTACTGCAAAAATTGAAAAAAAAATGATAGTGTGGTATACACTTTGACAATTGTGTTATATTTAAAATTCAAACTTGTTGATTTGGGGAGGTGAAAAGAAAAATTTATTCATTTTGGTTTGCTTTTTATGATTTCCTGGCTGCTTTTGTAGCTTGGTTGGTTTTTTATTTTGAAAGAAAAACAATCTTAAACGAATCAATAACAAAGCTTGAGCCAGAACTACTAATTAATGCATCAATCGTTAGCCTTTACTGGCTATTATTATACTTTTTATGTGGTTTTTATGTGGATGTTTTTAGAAAATCCAGAATTAAAGAACTTTTCATTATGTTTTTTGTATGTGTACCTGGGGTTTTGTTTATTTTTTTAATTCTTCTGCTCGATGATGAAGGTGTAGTTAATTATAAAAGCTATTATAAGACATTAACAGCATATTTTCTGATTCATTTTATAATTGCTACAACTTTAAGAATGATAGTTTTGAGTTATACTAAAAGTTTGTTGAAAAGAGGAATAATTCAATTCAATACCTTAATAATTGGCGCGAACCAAAAAGCTGATGAAATCTACGAGGAGTTATCTAAGATTAACTATTCTTTAGGGATGCGGTTTGTTGGGTTCTTGAATGTTGTAGACCATACATCGGGTATTTTTAATAACAAATTAAGACATTTTGGGGATGTCTCCGTATTAAGTACAGTGATTAGAAGATGTAAAATTGCAAATGTGATTATTGCAATTGAGCCAGAGGAACATAAAAAAGTTGCATCTATATTGAGTGAACTCCGCGATTATAATGTGAAAGTAAGTGTTATTCCAGATATGTATCACGTGTTATTAGGGTCGGTTAAAGTGAATCATCTTTTAGGAGTTCCATTAATTGAAATCGATCAAAAGTTATTACCTATTTGGCAAAAAATCATCAAGAGAGGGTTTGATGTCTTTTTTTCGTTAATGGTTTTAATAGTTGGTTTTCCGGTATATCTGTTTCTTATTATAATGACTAAGTTTTCTTCTAAGGGACCAGTCTTTTTCACGCAAGAGCGAGTAGGAAAGAATAAAAAGCCTTTTAAAATAATAAAATTTAGGAGTATGTATGTAAACGCGGAAGAAATGGGGCCAGCACTTTCTTCTGATCAAGACCCAAGAATTACGCCTTGGGGTAAAGTGATGCGTAAGACTAGGCTTGATGAGCTACCTCAATTTATTAATGTTATTAAAGGCGAGATGTCTATAGTTGGACCACGCCCTGAGAGACAGTTTTTTATAAACCAAATAGTGGAGGTTGCACCACAATATAGACATTTGTTGAAAGTGAAGCCTGGTATTACATCTTTAGGGCAAGTTAAATATGGTTATGCCGAAAATGTCACACAGATGGTTAAGCGGCTAGAATATGATATTCTTTATATCGAAAATATGTCGTTGGCTATGGATTTTCGAATTATCTTGTATACCATATTAATTGTTTTACAGCGAAGAGGGAAATAACATGTTTACGGGTATTATTGAAAAGTTAGGAGAGGTTGTCAATATTGAAAAAGACGGCACTAATAAACATTTTTTTGTTAAATCTGCTTTAGCGCCAGAATTGAAAATTGACCAGAGTGTGGCTCATAATGGCGTATGTTTAACAGTGGTTGGTATTCAAAATGACATTTATAAGGTAACGGCTATAGATGAGACGTTACTTAAAACAAACTTAAATAAATTAGCTAAAGGAGACTTAGTTAATCTTGAACGATGTATGTCTGCCAATGGTCGTTTTGATGGACATATGGTATATGGACACGTGGATACTGTTGCCGTTTGTAACAGTATTGATAATCAGAATGGAAGTATTATTTTTTCCTTTGAATATTCTTCACCAACGGAGGGTTGCATAATTGTTGAGAAGGGTTCAGTTTGTCTCAATGGGATTAGTTTAACTGTTTTTAATGTCTCAGATAATCAATTTTCGGTAGCAGTTATTCCTTATACGTTATCACATACAAATTTGAAGTATGTTAATAAAGGAGATGAAGTAAATATTGAATTTGACATTTTAGGTAAGTATATTACAAAAATATTACATAAGAATTCTGTATGAATCTGAAATGTCTAATAGTTGACGATGATGAGATGGCGCGTGCCACCATCAAACATTACGTAGAGCAAACTGATTTTTTAGAAATAGGAGCCATCTGCGAAGACGCTTTAGAAGCATCCAAAATATTAAAGGAAAAGAAAATTGATATTATTTTTTTAGATGTTGAAATGCCAAATATGACAGGCTTGGATTTGTTAGAATCAGATATTAACCTGCCTTACGTAATTTTAGTAACCTCAAAAAGCGAATATGCTGTTGACGCATTTGAACATAATGTCGTTGACTACTTATTAAAGCCCATTAAGTATTCACGTTTTTTGAAAGCAGTCAATCGAGTACGAGAGGATGACGAGCAATTAGAAGAAGTGAATGATGATGAGGTTTTTGTCAAAACAGATTTAAAATATGTTAAGATAAGATTTTCAGGAATCAAGTTTGTTGAAGCCATGGCCGATTATGTAGTTATTCATATTGGGAATACGAAACATATTGTACATTCAACAATGAAAGGAATGGAAAAAAAATTCCCATCGGATAAGTTTGTCAGAATCCACCGCTCATTTATTGTCAACATGGATATGGTTGATTCAATTGAAAATGGTAACGCCATGGTTGATAATGTTAGAATACCAATAGGAGCGTCTTATAAAAATGAGTTTATGAGTAGGCTTAGATTGCTTTAAGCTTATATAAAACGCTATAAGCTAATTTAGCAACAAGATAGCCACAAAGAAATCCTACTATAACATCCAAAGGGAAATGCACCCCTAAATAAACGCGACTATATCCCGTAACAAGTGCCCAAAGGTATAATAACCACACATAGTTGGTGTTATTTTTTTTTGACTTAATTAAAAGAAAAAAAAGAGTTGCCACCCCAAATACATTCGATGCATGGGAGGAAAAGAAGCCGTATTGTTTGCCACATTTATTGTTGACGGTATGTACTTTCTCAATCGTGTGGTCATGACATGGTCTCAATCGTTCGAAGGTTGGCTTAGCTATTTGTGAAGCGCAAATGTCTGTGATTGCCACCATTAAGATAACAATAACTAAAACAAGTAATTTTCTGTGCGTGAATTTAAAGATGAAATAAATAAAATAGCAATAAAGGGGAATCCAGATAAACTTGTTTGATATTAAAAACATTATCCAATCACCTAAAGGTGAATGTACGCCATTTAAAAAACGAAATAAGTCTTTGTCAAGTTGTAATAATATTTCTATTAAGCCCATTCTATACCTTTTTTAAGGAGAGCAAGTGTTTTTTCTTCTTCAGAACCTTTTTGAGGTTCATGTTGGTAGGGCCAACAAGCTTGTGGCGGCATACTCATTAATATTGACTCAATCCTTCCGTCTGTATCAAGTCCAAATTTGGTTCCTTTGTCATAAACTAAGTTAAATTCAACATAGCGGCTCCTTCGAATGTATTGCCAGTTTTGATGTTCTTCTGTGAAATTTTTGTTTTTATGTTTTGCGACTAAAGTGGTGTATGTTGACGCGAATAGTTTGCCGACATTGAGGACATAATCAAAAAGAATTTCTTTGCTTTTGTTTTGACTGCTTTCATTTAACCGGTCAAAGAAAATGCCACCAATGCCTCGGGTCTCGTTTCGGTGTTTTATAAAAAAATAATCGTCAGCCCATTTTTTAAATTTGGGGTAATAGTGAATATCAGTTGCATCGCACACCTCTTTTAATTTTTTATGGAAGAATTTTGCGTCTTCTTCCATAACATAATGAGGCGTTAAATCGATCCCTCCCCCAAACCAATAAGTACCATCCGATAATTCGAAATAACGAATGTTCATGTGTATGATAGGAACAAAAGGATTTATTGGGTGCATGACTATTGAAACCCCAGTAGCGAAAAATTGATTGTCTTTTACTTTCAGTGCATTAACAATGTTTTCAGGAAGCTCTCCTGATACTGCTGAGAAGTTAACCCCTCCTTTTTCAATCACTTTACTTTGAATTACGCGAGTACGACCACCACCGCCCCCTGGACGTGACCATATATCTTCTTGAAATTTGCCATGGCCATCTTCTGTTTCTAGAGCGATGCAAATTTCGTCTTGCAATTTTTTAAATGCTTCTGCTATAGTTTCTTTATTTGTCATACTATTCTTAAAAAGGATAACCAATTCCGATATTATATACCCGTGCAAATTTATCGTCAAAGGGAACTACTGATTGTCGTGCCGGATCCCATATTTTTTCTCCAATATCAAATCTGAAAATTAAAAAGGAGAAGTCAAAACGGAGTCCTATTCCTGCACCCACAGCAACTTCTTTAAAAAAATTCTCGACTTCAAACTGTGCGCCAGGTCGAGCCTCATCATTGTCTATAGTCCATACATTTCCAATGTCTACAAAAGCCGCTCCATGTAAAAAACCAGCTATTTTACCTCGATATTCTATATTTGACTCAAAAACAATTTCTCCTTGTTGTTCAAATCGATAGGTAATTTCCCCGTTTTCATCTCGCGCGACAAACCTTCCAGGACCTAGTCGTCTTGGGTTCCATGCACGGTTACTGTTTAAACCACCCGTGAAGAAAAACTTTTCATACGGTAGTACGTCTGAAAAACCATAAGGCTTTGCTATACCTGTATTGACTCGCAACGCTAGATTTGTTGTTTTAGATACTGGCAAGTAATATCTTAAATCTGTTTCTAATTTATAAAACTGAAAATAGGGTAAGTCAAAAACAGTGTTTTTATCGGCACCACCAATTGTGTTTTGAAAAAAGTTAAATGTTTGTCCCCCAGATTCACCAAGCACCTTTAAAAAATACGCTTTTCGGTTTTTTGTGAGATCGTTATTATTGAAAATATAACTTACTGAAAAAGTCTCTATAATTGAGGGGTTGAAACTCGCAAATAAGTTGTTACCATTTAATCGAAGTGTGTCTAAGTAGTTTTGGAAACGAGTAGTTTTATTTGTTGTGTTAACAAGGCTAATGTCTAGGGGTGATATAATTAGTCGTTGGTTTTTTCTGTTTTGTAGTTCATAACTTCCCACAAACTTTAAGTTGGTTCTTTGGTATTCTACTCTTGCGATGTCGGTATATCCAACTTGAAGTCTAGTTTTTGGATAAAAGTTGTTCATGTTGTATTTGAACTTACCTGGGATTAATAGCTTAGGAAAAGTAAACGAAGCATTTATCCCCCATTCAGTACTTCTAAATACTTGATCTTGATCTGTGACGTTCACTTGACTTTCTAATGAATACCTTCCACTGAGATCAAAAATTTCAAAACCGTTAAAAACTTTTCTGTTTTTGAAAGAGACATTCACGAAAGGTCCTGGTAGTCCCTGACCTTGGTTGACGTTGAGATTTGCTCCACCTTCAGTAGTAATTTGGAATTTCTTAAACGAGCTTAAATGGATGTAGGCAACCAGTTGGTTAGAATCAGTTTTTTGATAATTGATATTCACAAACTTAAAAATGTCGATGTTACCCAGTTGTTGTTGAGTAGTTTGGGTTTCAGAAATGCTGTAGAGACTATTAGGTCGAATTTTAATGCTTCCATTCAATATTTTTTTAGAAAATTGGTCGTCTCCATAGATGTATTTTATGCCATTATAGTCAAGGGTATCTAAAGTGAGTGAGTTTTTAACATCTAAATGCACAAATACTTCTTTGACCATGTATTGCTCATAGGATAAGTTTTTGGATCCATCAATATAAACATCAATATCAACCTTGTATGGAGTTATTGATGAGTCAACTTCAAAGTAGATGTATTGCCGCTGGAAATCAAAGTATCCATTGTTTCTCATTAGTCGAAAGATGCGTTCGCGCTCTTGAGATATTTTAGATACTTCGTAGTTATTACTTTCATGTATAAGTTTGTTTTTTTTTCGAGACTTAAGCAACTTTAATATGGTTTCATCGTCCGAGTGATAAGCTACTTTATTAATTAAATGTGGTCTTCCCTCATCAACATGGTAGGTAAGTTTAATTTTACGTTTTCTGTAAGTGGAGTCTTTTGTCACAGAACCATTAAAAAAGCCCTTGGACTGAATGTATAGATTGAGTTGTTCTAAATCGCGCTTTGCTAGTGTTGTGTCATATAAAGCTGGCGGTTCTCCGACAGATCGCATGAGCCAATTACCCTCATTTAAAACGGTTTGTTGTTTTAGTCTCACTTTTGCTTTTCGCTTTTCAAGTCGTTGGACTTTGCTGGAGTCACCTTCATGTTTAGCGATTTTTTGATCCAACTTTTCAAGCTTCCAACTGTACTTTTGCATGACTTTTTCTTCATCAAAGTATTTTTCTCCGATGAGATACGCTTTCACGTAAGGCATTAAAAAAGGAAAAATAAACTTACGGTTTGGACTCTGTTTTATTAACTCTTCTAGTTCGTATTTGCTGGTGTATTTGTTGCCTTTTATCTTTTGTTTATATAAAACATTTTCACCGTTGTATTTTGGGTCAGAGAGTTGTTTTTCGAAGTTAACACAGGATGAGAGGGATAAAATTGAAAAAGAAAATATTAAAATGTAATATCGTGTTCGCAATGTTTTCCCGAGTATGATTTCTAAACAGACAGCTAAATTCCTCAAATCTTTGCAAATAAAAAAGTTTCGAAAGGAACACGCCTGTTTCATTGTAGAAGGAGAGAAGTCAGTCAACGAACTAGCTAGTTCGTCTTGGGAAGTACGAGAGATTTATGCTACGCCTCAATTTATAGAAAAACACAGTGATAAATGGGATAAATCATGCTTAAATGAAGTGACTGAAAAAGAATTAACAGCAGTTTCATCGTTTAAATCGAATAACTCAGCGCTGGCGGTAGTACATATTACTGAAAATGATTTTTATAGACCACCCAGTAATCAATTATCAATAGCCTTAGAGTCGGTTAATGACCCAGGAAATTTGGGCACCATTATCCGAATAGCTGATTGGTATGGCATTGAACAAATTTACTGTTCTACAGATACAGTAGATTTGTTTGGTCCGAAAGTAATTTCTTCAACGAAAGGCTCCTTTACTAGGGTAAAAGTGTTTTACACTGATTTATTGAAATTAGTAGAAGAAACAAAGGTAGAAACTTTAGGTGCTTTTTTAGAAGGTGAATCTATTTACAATTTTAAAACCACAGGAGAAGGCGCATTGTTAGTCATGGGAAGCGAATCTCGAGGTATAAGTAGAGATTTAGAGTCTTTAATTGATAAAAAAATAACAATCCCATCATTCGGAAACGCAGAATCGTTAAATGTGTCTATTGCTGCGGCTATTTTGTGTGATAATTTAAGACGGCCTTAATGCTTAACCTCAAATTCACTTCCTTCAATCGCTAATTCCAGATTTGGGAAGGTAGGGGAGGCCTCCTCGAGGAAGTATTCAAGTTTAGGGTAACGAGTAGAAAAGTGACCTAATAGCAGTTTTTTAACGTTAGCTTGTTTTGCAATGCTAGCTGCTTGTTTTGCTGTGGAGTGAAAAGTGAGTGCGGCTCGGTCAGCATGTTTTTCTAAAAAAGTAGACTCATGGTACAGTAGGTCAATATTTTCTAAAAGCGGCACTAGTTTTTCGTTATATCGTGTGTCGGAACAAAAGGCATACGATCGACATTTTCGTGATTCTAAAGTAACCTCTTTATTACGGTATTGTATAGAGCCGTCATTCGCTAAAATATCTTTTCCTTCTTTTAATGCTTTCAATTGTGAGTTGGAAAAATTGCCTACCAAGTCAGGATTGATTCTTCGTGGCTTTGACTTTTCTTTAAAGAGAAAACCAGTACAAGCAATTCTGTGTTCCAGAGGTAGGGTTGTGACCTGTAAATTGTTTTCATCAAAAATCACCTCAGGGCTGTTTTCTGCATTAATTTCAACAAACTCTAAATGGAAACTGAGTATGCTTTCTGAGTATTTAAGCTGAATGGTAATGATTTCAGCTAATCCTTTTGGTCCGTAAATTTTTAAAGGGGCATCTCTCCCTAATAAACTCATAGTAGAGATTAAAGGACTTAAACCAAAAAAATGATCACCATGTAAGTGAGAGATAAAAACAGCGCCAATTTTGTTAAAGTTAACCTTGTACTTTCTTAACTGCACTTGGGTACCCTCACCACAATCGATCAGGTAGGTTGAATTATAAACTTGAAGTATTTGTGCAGTGTGGTTTCTATCATAAGCTGGTATTGCTGATGAAGAACCAAGTATTTTTAAACTAAAACTCAAGTGGTTTATTCTTCTTCGTCAGGTGTATTTAAAATATCTTTTTCTAACTCATCCAAGAAAATATCATCAATAGATTCCTGAACGGTTGGTAAGATAGTTATGATGCTATCAAGTTGTGAGATTTTAAAAAGTTTTTTTACATGATCACTCACGTTGCACAATACTAATTTCCCCCCTGCATTGTTACATAGTCTGTTGGCAACTAAAATAGAACTTAAGCCAGATGAATCAACATATTTAGTTTCACTTAAATTTAAGATCATACTTTTAACGCCTTCATTGCCTAATGCTACAAATTCGGATTTCAATTCTGGCGCTACTAGTGTGTCAAGTTTCTCTTCATTTAATTGAAAATGAGTATATCTTTCTTTTTTTTCAATTGAAAACTTCATGTGTAGTTGAATAAGGGGGTTATAAGGATGCTATTTCTTTAGAAATAATAGCCTCTAAGTTATGATTATTGGTAGATATTTCAAAGCGTTCACCAGTCACCTTCTCATATAATTCAATGTATCTTTTAGAAATATCTTGAACCACTTCATCAGTCATTTCTGGAATTTGCTGTCCTTCTTTACCTTGAAAACCATTTGCCATTAACCATTCGCGCACAAATTCTTTGGATAATTGTCTTTGTCGCTCTCCTTTATGTTGTAACTCTTGATAGGTATCAGCATAAAAATAGCGTGATGAATCAGGGGTATGAATTTCGTCTATTAAATAAATTTTATCTTTTAATTTCCCAAATTCGTATTTGGTGTCAACTAATATTAGTCCTTGATTTGCAGCTATTTCTGTACCTCTTTTAAATAAGGCATGGGTATATTTTTCTAGTTGTTCGTATTCTTTTTTAGTTACTAAACCTTGACTTAATATAGCTTCTCGAGAAATGTCCTCATCATGCCCCTCATGTGCTTTAGTCGTGGGCGTGATGATAGGCGAAGGGAGTTTGTCGTTTTCTTTAAGACCTTCAGGAAGTACAACACCGCAAAGCATTCTTTTTCCTAATTTATATTCTCGCCAAGCATGGCCAGCTAAATAGCCTCTAATCACCATTTCTACAGGGTATGTTTCACATTTTAACCCGATGGTGGTGTTGGGTGCTGGCGTGCTAATAACCCAGTTTGGAACGATGTCTTTAGTAGCAGCTAAAGCCTTAGCAGCAATTTTATTCAACACTGCTCCTTTAAAGGGAATAGCTCTAGGTAATACTACGTCAAACGCAGAAATACGGTCTGAAACAACCATGGCAACAACGTCACCGAAAGAATAGACGTCTCTTACTTTACCTTTATAAAAATCTGTTTGTCCGTCAAATTTGAAGTTTGTTTCTTTTACCGCATCCATGGTGTCGTATTTTTTAGAAGGCTCAAAATTAAAGGAATTGAAATAGATATTACTCTTGAGAGCTGATTAATTTTCCACGTTTGAACGTGTTTTTTGAAGTTAAATTTCCATGTTCATCATAGAACAGCCATACACCTTCTTTATATCCATTTTTATATTGACCTGTTATAGCTGGGGTTTTATTTGGATGAAACTTCAGGTATTCACCATCAAGTCTATTGCGTTTGTAGTGAGTTGTTTCTTCTAATTTTCCTGATGGAAAATAAGTGTTGGTCTCTCCATGTAAATTCCCACTTACGTATTCACGTTCCATCAGTTTTTTTCCGTTTTTGAAATAGGAGGTTTGGGTTCCATTGAGTAAATTGAACTTATACTCTTCTTCGGTTTTTATCTTTTTATTTTCATAAAAAGTGATCCATTCCTCGTGCTTTAAGTCATTGAGAAAAGATTTTTTAGCTGCTATTTTTCCAGAAGGATAGTAACTGATTACTTCTTTTATAACATCAATTTTTCCTGGTTGTGTATTACTTGGTCTGTAGTCATATGTAATCGCTTCTTCCAGCTCCCCTGAAGTGTAATATAATTTAACGCTGATTTTTTGGCCTTTTGTGTCATAAATCGCTAATTCTTTTAATTGCCCACTTTCGTAATAGGTGTAGTTTTCTCCAGTTTTGATACCTAAATCAAAGTTAAGTTTTTTGTGAATAGCCCCCGATGGGTAATAAATGAGACTAACCCCATTAAGCACATCCTTCGTGTAATGATTATGACTGATTAAATGATTTTCTTTGTCAAGAATTTTTTCTTCCCCTTCTTTTAAACCATGCACAAAAAATTGACTTAGATGGGGGGTGCCATTTTCATGAAAAGTTTTGTACACTCCGTCCAACTTTCCTTTTTTGTAAATGCCCACAGATTGGAGGTTTTCATGCTCATAGTAGGTTTTAAACTCGCCATGTAAGGTGTCTTGTAAATAATTAGCTTTCTTTTTAATGACTCCGTTTTTATAATAATCAATCATTTCTCCATGGGGAAGTCCTTTTTTAAACTGAGCTTTATTTTTCAGTTCGCCAGAGTTGTAGTAAGACTCTAATTCACCATCCAGTTGATTATCTAGGTATGATCCTTTTTGAAGTAATTTTCGGTTTTCAGCATACACCTCAAAAGGCCCATTTTTTATTCCTAAATCATAATTTGTATTAGATTTGATAGCTCCTCCTTCATATAACTGCATTTCGCTCCCGTTTTTTTCACCATTAATTAATGTTGAGATTATGGATTTGTTTCCATTGGGGTAATACTGTGTAGAAAACGTTTTGTAAATAGGTTCACCATCGAGTACTTGCTTTTTTGTATCGTAAGTGCTTTTGAAAAGTAATTTGCCATGAATATCAAAATAAGATTCGTTTCCAATGGGTATATCTTCTACATAGCTGCGTTTCCATTTTAACTGGCCATTTTCATAATAGGTTTTAAAAACGCCTTCTTTTTTGTTATTTGAATAATTTCCAGAGGTAAGTGTATCTGTCGTTTCGTAATAAAAAGAAATGTAAGCTCCATTTTTTATAGTATCACCATTGGTTAAAAAACCTTCGAATTGCTCATTGATATGTTTTTTTGAAAGCTGACCTGAAGTGGAGTCGGTGTACTGTGGGAAATAAGTAGTAAATGTGGTTTGTCCAGCTACTGAAATGCAGATGATGTTAAAAATAAATAAGGTAATGTATGAATTTAATTGTTTTTGCATTTCAGTATTATAGGGTGTCTAAATTTAATAACGATAACTATACCACTAATTATTGTTGAGGCGATGGAACTTGGATATAATGGTTGTTGTAGAAAGCTGAATGATTTAATGAGTCGATTTTAATCACGTTTGTCTCTAATTGTTTAATTAATAAATCATCAGCGTGTAAGGTGGCTTTAGAGTTTGTTTTACCTTTGGTGACAATTTGTACAGGGTTATTTCCATTTTTGATTGTAAAAGTAGCTTCAACTAAAGACCAATTCCCAAAAATGGTTTCTGCATGTTCTGGAAATATAGTTGTTGAGTGCCATGAATCTGATGAAACATCATACTCTTCAACCATCAATCTAAACCATAAGTTTAAAGCATCTTTTTCCCCATTATACATCCAAATACTCAAATGGTAGTTAGTATTAGTTGCAAATGAGTTTGGTTCAAAATAAGCAAGTATATTATCTCCCTTTTTATCCCCTACATAAGCCCCATTCCCTCGAAAAGAGGTGTCTGAGGTTGTTTTTTCAAAGTCATTGTAATATAAAAATGAAGAAGAGTCAGAAACTAAGAAATCACCCTTTTTTATATAGTTTTTTTTCAATTGGTTGATTGCTTGGTACTTGTTAGTGTTAGAATCATGAAATATATTTTCGGTTGATATGGAGTACATATCAAAAAGTGACGTTTTTTTCAGTAACTCTGATTTATTAATTAAATCCGTTTCATAGCTTGAAATAGAGGTGTTGTTACTTACGATTATCAGCAATGGTTGTTCTGATGTGACATCCTGTTGGATTGCTTTCGGGTAATAATTAGGGGAAATTAACTGAACTTGTTTTTTACTTTCAGATATGGAAGCTCGTACTAAGCTGGCGGATGTTGTTGGTAATCCTAGGTGATAGGAACAGATAAGTGAATTAAGCACGGCAGCATCTTGTCGAGGTCGGGCGTAACTCTCCGATCCATAGTGGTAAAAAGGAAGGCTAATGATGGCTTGATATTTAGAAGTGTTTATTGTATTTAATGCCTTTTGAAAGGCTGGAGGAAGCATGGATTTATTAAAATAGTTAGGTGATTTATTAATTGATTTAGCCACCTCACTGTGGAAATAATAGCCTTCCCATGCAATGGAGCCACCGTATACCATCAAAATTATTATCCCTAAATATGCTTTGTTCTTGTTTTCAAGCTTTACATAATATTGGAAGACAATGTATGCGCAGAAAATAGAAGCAACATAATAAAAAGGCCAGGTAAACCTACCTGTTGCTCGAAACTGCTTCAGTACAGCGAATATATCAAGCAAATCAGGAAACTGTTTAAAAGGCACGCCTAAAGAAAAAATGTAAAGAATTAAGGCTGCAATTAGTCCACTGTTTAACTGTTTGTTATTCAGGTAAGAATAAGATAAATTAAATTTTTTATTCTTGAACTTGTTGATTATGAGTGTGAAAATGAAATAAATAAAAATGAGTGAGGCGGCAAACCCTATATAGCTTTTTGCCTCCCATTCTTGCTTGATAATACCGTTCGTTAGAAAATCTAAAAAATTTCGTATAGGGCCGTAATAAGGCACAAAAGTGTCATCAGGCTCGGCATTGTATAAAAAAAAACCTGAGGGATTATCTGTGCGATTAAGGTGGTTATCAGTTAAACTTATTAGCGTTTTTAAAATAACAATCGGCAGTAGAGTTGTCACTAATAAATAGAGATGATTTAGAGTATTTGAATTTCTTTGTTTCTCTATTATAGAATTAACTATAATAATAAGTGAAATAAATGCGCAGACAATAACTCCAAGGTAAGCGTGAAGCATTAACCACCAAATATTAAGAATCAATAGCCCTAAATAACCCCATAGATTAGGTTTATTTTTTATACTACGGATGTAAAGTAACCAAGCTAACGGAATTGCAAGACCAAAAGAAAGTCCAAAATGACCCGGTAGACGATAAATTTGGGGAGACAACAAAGTTATCCCGATTGAAAATAGTACCGCAGTCCATTGATTGATTTTGAATTCACGAAGAAGAAAATAGATTGCAAAAAAAGTGGCGAAGATAGACCCAATTAATAATTCATGTAAAATGCCTATACTATAGTGTGAGATATTAGGGATAAAAGCTGAAAATGATTTTTGGATAAGTACTAAAATAGGCTGGCAGTCGGTAAAAAAGAAATTTTCCCCATAGGGATAGTTCATCCCTTCAAGATTCACAAAAGAAGTACCATGTTTAATGTGGTATGCGTAGGTGTAATAATTTTTTATTCCATCTCCTGTATTACTAAAAAGATAGCT